>NZ_DAMCPO010000070.1:0-1022 GCF_032106285.1 Stutzerimonas kunmingensis | reverse complement strand
GCCATGGCATTTTGCATGACCTCTCCCATCACCTCGATGGGGCATTTGAAGTCGAAGCGCTTGCGCGGTCGCATGTTCAGTTGCAGCGCAATGGCGTCCAGCTCCTCTTGGCTATGTACCGACAGGTCTGTGCCCTTGGGCAAGTACTGGCGAATCAGGCCGTTGATGTTTTCGTTGCTGCCGCGCTGCCAGGGGCTGTGCGGGTCGCAGAAGTAGATCGCCACGCCGGTTCTTTGGGTGATCTCGGCGTGTCGCGCCATCTCCCGGCCCTGGTCGTAAGTCATGCTCTTGCGCATCTCCAGCGGCATGCTATTGAGCGCGGCGCTGAAGCCTTCCAGCGCCGAAGTCGCCGTCGCGTCGTTCATCTTCACCAGCATCAGGTAGCCACTGGTGCGTTCCACCAGCGTACCGACGGACGAGGCGTTGGCCTTACCCTTGATGAGGTCGCCTTCCCAATGCCCCGGCATCAGCCTGTCTTCAATCTCCGGCGGGCGCACATGAATACTGACCATCTCAGGGATCTGGCCGCGCCGATCCACGCCACCAGAGCGCGGCCGGCGCGTCGTCTTGCCTTGGCGCAGACAGATGATCAGCTCCTTACGCAGCTCACCCACTGGCAGGGCATAGATCGCGTTGTAGATCGTCTCGCGACAGACGTAGGCATCTCGCAGGTTGGGTATGTTCATGCTGCGCAGCTTGCCGGCAATCTGCTCGGGAGACAAACGCTCACGCAGCATATGGGTCACCAGTTCCAAGCGCTCGCTACCCGGCAACAGTTTTCGCATCGGTCGACAAACCTGGCGGCGGGCCTGCATTTGCTGCTGGGCCAGGCGGGCCGAGTAGCCACCGCAAGCACCTCGGTTACGGCGCAGCTCACGGCTGATGGTCGAAGGGGATCGGTTGATCAAGCAGGCAATCCTGCGCAGGCTGAAGCCTTGGGTACGACCGATTTGAATGGTGGCGCGCTCTTCAACGCTGAGTTCGGTATAAGACATAGGGGCAGCACCGTACCGGAAAGGTCA
>NZ_DAMCPO010000069.1:0-1254 GCF_032106285.1 Stutzerimonas kunmingensis | reverse complement strand
CAGCGCGCAAGCGTAAGCCATTCAAGATACACGTCGTACGATATGCCGATGACTTCATCATCACAGGGGCCACGAAAGCTGTTTTGCAACATCAGGTTCGTCCTGCAATTGAGGCGTTCCTGAAAGAGCGAGGCTTGGAACTCTCTGATGAAAAGACTCAGATAACGCATATCTCGCAAGGCTTCGATTTTCTGGGCCAGAACGTACGCAAGTACGCCGGCAAGCTACTCATCACTCCGGCTCGCAAGAGTGTGAAGGCATTGCTGGATAAGGTGCGGGAAATCGCGAACGCAAACAAGACGGCGACTCAAGCTAACTTGATCTTGACCCTGAACCCGGTGATCCGAGGATGGGCCATGTATCATCGCCATGTTGTCGCCGCCAAGCGTTTCGCATGGATCGACCATCAGATTTGGCAAGTGTTATGGCGCTGGGCAGTTCGCCGGCACGCCATGAAAAGTGCCCATTGGGTAAAACAACGCTACTTTCGTGTCGTGGGTCAACGGCACTGGGTTTTCGCCACCCAGGAGAAAGCGCGCGGCATGAGTCAACCCGCTTGGCTGTATGCCGCCGCCAGTGTTTCGATCGTGCGGCATATCAAAATATGCAGTGCAGCGAACCCGTTCGATCCGGCATGGACGTTTTACCTTGAGCGCCGAAGAGCGCATCGTCAGGTTACCCAGTCTCACTCAGGCTGCTGGAAGGCTTGAGCCGTATGAGGGGTGACTCTCAAGTACGGTTCTTAGGGGAGGCAGGAGTGGTAACACTCCTGCTTTACCCGACTGAAGGCGCACATCGGTGTGAATGACGAGTCGGGGCTGGTGCACAGCGTGGTCGGCACGGCGGCAAACGTGGCGGATGTCACCCAGGTCGACAAACTGCTGCATGGTGAAGAGAACGTCGTCTGCGCCGATGCCGGCTACACCGGCGTCGAAAAGCGCCCCGAACATGCTGGCCGCGAAGTGATCTGGCAGGTCGCAGCACGCCGCAGCACCTACAAGAAGCTCGATAAACGCAGCGCCCTGTACAAAGCCAAGCGCAAGATCGAGAAGGCCAAGGCACAAGTGCGAGCGAAGGTCGAGCACCCGTTTCGAGTGATCAAGCGCCAGTTCGGTTACGTGAAGGTGCGCTTCCGTGGCCTGGCCAAGAACACCGCTCAGCTGGTGACGCTGTTCGCGCTGTCAAACCTATGGATGGCGCGCCGACATTTGCTGACTACCGCAGGAGAGGTACGCCTGTAATGCGGGAAATGGC
>NZ_DAMCPO010000068.1:0-1805 GCF_032106285.1 Stutzerimonas kunmingensis | reverse complement strand
CTAGGGAAGGTCTGAAAAAGACTTCCCGAATCTGGTGAAATACGCCGATCCCGCCAGCCGAGTTTTTCCATGAAGCAGATGACCTTCGCCGACGCCGAGTACGCCGGCAAGCGCAAGCAGACCCGTAAGGAATTGTTCCTGATCGAGATGGATCAGGTGGTGCCGTGGAAGGGATTGATTGCCCTGATCGAGCCACACTACCCAAAGGGTGAAGGTGGTCGTCCAGCCTATCCGCTGATGGCCATGTTACGTATCCATCTGATGCAGAACTGGTTCGGCTACAGCGACCCGGCCATGGAAGAAGCGCTCTACGAGACGACCCTCCTGCGTCAGTTCGCCGGGCTGAGCCTGGAGCGCATTCCCGACGAAACCACCATCCTCAACTTCCGTCGCTTGCTGGAGAAACATGAGCTGGCAGCCGGCATCCTCGGCGTAATCAATGGCTACCTGGGGGATCGCGGCCTGTCGCTGCGCCAGGGCACTATCGTCGATGCCACACTGATCCACGCGCCCAGCTCGACCAAGAACCAGGACGGCAAGCGCGACCCGGAAATGCACCAGAGCAAGAAAGGGAACCAGTATTACTTTGGCAGTGCGACCTGAAAGTCGCATGGGTTTCTGTTCCGCAGGTTAACGCCCGACGGAACCGACTGTTCCACCACTCGTTCCCTACCCAGACAGGCGTGGCCGGTAACAGCCGGGTCTGAAGCTCTGGGGACAATGTAACCGCCGATATTTCGGTAGGTCGAACCGCGAGGCCAGACTGAATCTGCCAGCATCAAGGCGGAGAGGCGCTAGGGATGAACAGGTACGGCTAACACAAGTGAACCTCATATAAACGTCGTCATAGTAGCCAAGCCAAAGATGCTGACAGGCTTGTACCAAAAGGTGCGCGGCCAGGCAGGGGCTCTTACCGATAGCCCCTCGTGGATGTGGTGCCGCCGGCGAAATCGAGGAGCCCGACCCGTTCGGAAATCCATGCGGAACAGGGTAAGCCCGTAGCGTTGCCGACTTCGGCAGGTGAGCTGTAAAGCAAGCTGTTGATGCTGCGGGTAAAGGAATGTGGAAAAAGCGAAGGTCACCCTGTAATGGGGTGAATACAGATTGAAACATCATCTGGCGCGAAAGCGAGCAGACTTCCACACGGTCTTCCATGGCGAGAAAACCTGATCAATCGTTGCACGGAGGAAAGCAGATGGCAGTGCTCGCACCCAATGCGCAAGCAACGGCGAGCACTGGTGCGCCTTCGAACTTCATATCGGCCTGGCCCCAACACTGGAACCAGATCGAGTCGCAAGTGAAACGACTCCAGGTCCGTATCGCCAAGGCAACACGAGAAGGCAGGTGGGGCAAGGTGCAAGCCTTGCAGCGACTGCTGACTCGCTCGTTCAGCGGCAAAATGTTGGCCGTGAAGCGAGTGACGGAAAACAGAGGCAAGAGAACACCGGGCGTTGATGGCAAGATCTGGTCGACTCCGGTGGCCAAATCGACGGGAGCACAAGCGTTACAGCATCGGGGCTATCGGCCTCAACCGCTGAGACGCATCTACATACCCAAAAGCAATGGCAAGAAGCGTCCGCTGGGGATTCCAACGATGCGGGATCGTGCGATGCAGGCGCTGTGGAAACTGGCACTTGAGCCGGTTGCCGAAACGCGTGCAGATCCCAACTCCTATGGATTTCGGCCGCAGCGATCCACTGCCGATGCAATCGCACACTGCTTCAATGCACTAGCGAAACGTGGTTCGGCGCATTGGGTGCTTGAAGGTGACATTCGAGGCTGCTTCGACAATATCAGTCACGATT
>NZ_DAMCPO010000067.1:0-2186 GCF_032106285.1 Stutzerimonas kunmingensis | reverse complement strand
CTTCAACGCTGAGTTCGGTATAAGACATAGGGGCAGCACCGTACCGGAAAGGTCAAGTGTTGCACTCAGTTTTTGCCGCCGCCCTCCTTGCTTGTGTATACGCGTGCAGATATGGCGCATCTCAGGAAAGACGTGTCGTTTCAAATACCTGAAAGTTCCACCGAGCACGACGATGTCGGGCTTGATGAGCTCGATCTGGCGCCTTATGTAGGGAGCATATTTCTTGACGTGAATGTCAAATGACTTTGCCTCGGTTCTGGCTCCGCCCGCGGTCTTCCGCATGTTTATATAGGCGACACCCCAAGTAGCTTCTTTGCCGCAGGCTTTCGCGTTTTCGAAGCTGGGAACTTCTCCTGTGTACTTTGCGAGGCCGTAAGCCCATCGGCCGACCCTGCGAAGTACTTTGCCTTTCCACCAACCACTCTTTTCTGATCGTAGTGCTATCTGTATGGCGGTGGTCAGATTTTGTTTGGCTTTGTTGGTTTCCTTTAGCACGAACAGGATTTTCACGTTTGCGTTCATCCAGTGCTCGTTTGAAATAATTCCGTCGCGATTGAAGTAAACATCGCGGTCGAATGTTTTTTCCCAGGCATCAAGAAGCGTGTCTAGGCAGTCTATTTTGCCCAAATCTAAGCCATACATTCCGTGATTCTCATCGGTCATAAAAGGGCCTTACGCCGTCGCCTCGGTGCGAATGGCCTTGCATTTGGGGTACTGAGAGCAGCCCCAGAACGAACTGCCGGCATTGCTTCCGCGCTTGGCCACGCGGCGGACCATTGGCGCCTGGCAGACCGGGCACGAGACTTGCGCTGCGCTAGGAGACGGGACGGGGCCTGTTGGCGTCGCGTTCCGCGGATCGGATGCTTTGCTCGTTGCTGGCCGGGTTACCTGGCGTGACTTGATCATACGACTCTGGCGGATCATGTCGTTCAGCTCAGCGCCTTCGATCAATTGCAGATTTTTGCCTTGGGCGAACGTCTTGGCGTCCTCGGTGAACCGGCCCGATATAACGACGAAGCCGCCTTTTGCTCCCTCGGCCGTCATGACACCGAACAACTCACGTATTACGTTCACCTGGACCAGCTGGCGGCGCCATTGCTTGCATTGGACTAGGTACTTTTCTCCATCCTTGAGCAGCACCAAGTCGATGCCGCCATCGGCCCCACCTTGGCCAGTCTCCTGAACGGAAAAACCTTTGCGTCGGAACGCCTCGCCTACGAGCAACTCGAACTCGCGCCAGCTTATGGATTCCAGCGTGTTCTCGTCGCTTGCGACGGAGTCGAAGAGCTTCTTGCGCCGTAGGCGGCCAAAGATCGAAGCGATGGCTCCGAATACCAGCGCGGCAGGGACGAAGTACTGCGCGGGTACCGCCAATCCGCGAAGCATCATGCCGGACATGTGGCTGCCTAAATCGGGTGGATTGGCTGGTGCCGGTATCGGTGAAGTGACGATGCTGTTGAGCCACAGGTACGCGATGAGCGCCAGTGGAAGGGTGATCCACCAGGGCATTAATGCTGCGAGATCGATCAGGTCTTCGAAAGGGGATTGCTTGCGGCGGCGGGCCATATCGCGTCCTTGTGATGGCTAGATGATTGCGCAGCGCAATGTGCCGGTAGACCGGATGATCGGCAAGCGATTTGTGCGCTTGGGTGACCGTCGGCGTTTGGGCTGACGACGGGGTGGAAATGGCGAAGCCTTTTCAATCCGTCATATACCGGCTACTCGCTTCAGGGGCGAAACTTCTGTTCCGCCCTGCTGGGCGGGTCACTTTTGTCAGTCGCGACAAAAGTAACCAAAAACGCTTGCCCCTCCATCCGGCCCTGCGCTTCGCTCCGGGTTCGCTCGCTCCATCGCCGTTCCAGAGGCACGCCGCGCAGGGCCATCCCTGGCCCATCGCGGCTCTCGCGGCATCCATGCCGCTCAACCCCTTCCACGGCGATTCCGCTCACCCTCCTGAAGGGGCGGTTGGTGTCGCTTGATACCCTGCAAAAAAACCAAACAAGTGACGCTCGAACCTCCGGGCGACTCGGACTCCGATCCCTGTCAGGAGGCCGAGTGGAGGTGTTGTGTAGGGGGGCGAGCTGCATGGATGCGGCGAGAGGCTTAAAGGGCTAGGGATGGCCCTTGTAAGGTAAGCGCTCCATAAACCCCACCTCTATCAAGGCAGGAGGAGCACTCAGCTCGGC
>NZ_DAMCPO010000066.1:0-2276 GCF_032106285.1 Stutzerimonas kunmingensis | reverse complement strand
GCCCTGGGTCAAATTTCAATCGGCAGGGTGGGTCAATTTTCCATCAGCGCCAACATGAAGGGATCAAACAGGAAAGCGGTGCCCAGTACATGACCGTGTTCTTCATCCGCCCTGCTGGCAGCAACCCGATGGCCTATTGGTTTATCCATCTGGCGAACAACTACCGCGCCAACGATGTGATGAAGAAGATCCACTGGAAATACGGCAACAACTTTTCCCATATGCTGTCGCCTTCCAGCTTTTTCGGCTACGACGCCAATCGGGATATCGCCGTGACAGGCCAACACGATTTGCTGTTGGATGAGCATCACTTCGACGATGCCACCGATGACCGCGTCCGAGGAGAACTTTCAGAGCTCTTGCCCAAACAGGTCTACGAGGTAGAACGGCAACCTTTTTTGGGCCTGATGAGCGGATTGACCAACTACACCATGGCTGACGAGTTTCGCGTAAAGCAGGCGCTCGATATCGCTGTTGCGACCGGTGATTTGCTGGCGGTCGGTAAGGATGGCAAGACCAGGCGTCGCAAGGGCACTAGCATCAAATCCAGTGATATTCTGATAGCTCCCCCGCAGAGACCCATCTTCTTCGTGCCACAGCTGAAGAAATCCAGCTCGGAGAACTGAGGTTCGGCACCGCTCCTTGCTCGGTGGCTCGCCTTAACCGCATCGGTACCGGTAGCTTGGCCCATCGCGTGAAATGCCGAGCATTTCGCTCTAGGGGTCTGGCGCGTCGATCAAATAGCCCATCCCACGCGCGGTTTGTATGAGCTTAGGTTCGAACTCATCATCGATTTTTGCTCTCAGCCGTCGTACCGCCACCTCAATCACATTGGTATCGCTGTCGAAATTCATGTCCCATACTTGGGAGGCGATAAGGGACTTTGAGAGCACTTCCCCGCGACGCCGAAGTAATAGCTCAAGAAGTGCGAATTCCTTTGCAGTTAGGTCTATTCGTTTCCCCGATCGCGTAACTCGACGCCTGAGCAGATCGACCTCAAGGTCGAGGAGTTTGAGTATTGTTTGGTTGGGGACATTATTGCCGCGGCGAAGCAACGTACGGATCCTGGCTAGCAATTCGGAGAAGGCAAACGGCTTGATGAGATAATCATCAGCGCCCAACTCCAATCCCTTTACTCGATCCTGAACCCCGTCTCGGGCGGTGAGAAAGAGCACGGGAACCTCATTACCAGCAGCGCGGACTTTCTGTAAAACCTGCCACCCATCCAGGCCAGGCATCATCACGTCTAAGATGAGCAAGTCGTATGTGGTATGAAGCGCGTGCTGAGCAGCATCGGTCCCGTTTTCAACTCTATCGACTGTGAAGCCTGCCTCTGAAAGCCCCTGCTGTAGGTAGGTGCCTGTTTTCGGCTCGTCTTCAGCAACAAGAAGCTTCATGAAAGTATTCCCTCCGGCATTTGGAGCAGTGTGCCGATTGTCAGGGCGTGCAGCCAGTACCTTACAGAAACGTAATGCTCGCATCATCTGTCTGACAGCTTGTAGCGTTAACGTCTACCTCAGCAGTTGCTCCCACACTCTGCTTTTTGGCCTTTTCATGCTCCTTTGGCCTATCGGCGCCTAGATGGCGCCTTTTTTTTGCCGGTAGGAAACGACGCCTTAACTGCAGGAGCGAACAGGCAGAACACGGACAATTAGCGATTCGCCTGCTCACGCGGTTGGGGCATGTGTGATCTGACAAATCGTAAGATTCAGACGCAAGCATGCGTGGCATGCTAATTGCTGAAGCGGAACTCCGATGACCCAGCAAAAACATTTTGGGCCATCAAGCCTGGAATTAAGGCCACTGGGATGCCTGCGTGGGGAAGAAGCATGGCTGACCCGTACACTGGGCAATGGTGGCTTTTCTGCAAAAAGCTTCCTGGGCTAGATGAGGGAGCGTATGAGCACTCGTTGCCTCTAGCGGTGGTAACCAACATGGTGGTGGGGAGACCCCAGCGGGGCACGGTAATAGCATGGTGAGATGGTTTCGGACAACCACTCAAAAATTACAAAGATGTAATGTTTGGGACAGCTTACCGTAAGGGGCGTAGGAATACATTCACGTACAAACAATCAAGAGGGAACCTTCATGAAGAAAATAAACGGATTGATGCTAGCGCTGGCGCTTACGGTCACCTCACCTCTGATAATGGCCGCAAGTGACTCTGTGGAGCCCATGAAGCACGACCATACAGTGGGTGATGGTCACGAGATGATGATCAAGGCCGGCCGCGAAAACTGAGTGCAACACCTGACCTTTCCGGTACGGTGCTGCCC
>NZ_DAMCPO010000065.1:0-2833 GCF_032106285.1 Stutzerimonas kunmingensis | reverse complement strand
CGCCGACATTTGCTGACTACCGCAGGAGAGGTACGCCTGTAATGCGGGAAATGGCCACCGCGAGATGCTCGCGACGGCCAAAAAAGGAGAAACGAGTGGGCTATCTGGCTGGTTTTTGATCGATTGCTCGCTTTCAAAATCGACAAGGACTGAAGTTGGCGCGAAATACCCAGCTACTTCAGACCTTCCCTAGTGCTTGCGCTTCCGATCAATGGGATAGCGGAAATGCTCATGCCGGTTGGATCGTCCGGGCATCACGTGATGTCCGATATGGAAGGTGTGGGCGCCATGACGACCGACCACGCTTCGATGGTTGGCGCCGATGACGGTGCTGAACACGAGTGCTGTGAAGCGAATGAGCATGGAACGGCGACCGTCTGCAAGACGGGCCAAGAATGCAAAACTGCAAGTATCCTTCAGCTTGTCTCAGTAAAAGCCCAGCTGATGCCTGCTGCTAAACCCGTGACCACTCCCTATAACGGCCTGATCCCCTCTAGCCTTTTAGACGCCGTCTGGCATCCACCCCGCGTCTAATTCCGATCAATTATAGGAACCGCCCGAGTGAGCATTCGGGCCGGCTACCGCGCGCCTTTGGCTCGCATGAAAGATCAGGAATCCTTCGCAAATGAAACCCCGTATTTATTGGGCGCCGCCGTACGTGGCCGCCTTGATCATGGGCGCGCTCTCGTTTCCAGGGTTAGTGTCCGCTTTGACCTTAGAACAAGCTCTGAGCGTGGCCGAGCAAGACGCGCCTTCGCTGCATGCGCAAGCCGCCAACCTGGTGGCCGCACGCAGCGCTGCAATCCCTGCCGGCGAGCTTCCTGACCCTAAACTTAAGCTTGGACTGCAAAGCGTGCCCATCGAAGGTGACGCTCGCTGGCAGTTGGAGCAAGAGGCCATGACCATGCAAATGGTTGGGGTCATGCAAGATGTGCCAAACCGAGCGAAAAGGCGCGCTCGTGTCGAGGCCGCGCAGGCTAGTGTTGCGCTCGCAAACGCCCAGCAAACGGTTGAACGTCTCGGTGTGCGCCAAGCAACCGCCGAGGCATGGATCGCTAGCTTCGCGGTCGAGCAGAAGCTAAGCCTTTTCAAGCAGCTTTACAGCGAGAATCAGCTCCTTTCGCGGGCTGTTGAGGCCCGCATTGCTGGCGGCAGCGGACAAACCGCAGACAGCGTACTTCCGAGGCAAGAGGCAGCATTGCTGGCTGAACAAGAGGATGAGCTGCTGCGTAACCAGGCTGTTGCGCGGGCCGGCCTCCGGCGCTGGATAGGCGAGCTAGCAGGCCAGCCGCTTACAGGTGACTGGCCGCAATGGCTTGCCGCCATTGATAACTATCAGCACAACCTGAACCGGCACCCGGCGTTACTCGCCTTCGACCCGATGACTCGTGAAGCGGAGGCAAAGGTTCACCAGGCCATCGCAGAGAAAACACCGGATTGGAGTTGGGGGATCGACTACCTGCGACGTGGCCGTGAGTACGGCGACATGGTGAACCTCAGCGTCAGCTTCGACCTGCCGCTGTTTACCAGCTCTCGGCAGGATCCGAAGATCGCGGCCGAACGAGCTCGCCTTGCCCAGATCGAGGCTAAGCGCCAAGCGACCTTGCGCCTGTACAACCAAGAGCTGAGTACTGACCTCGCTGAGTATCAGCGTCTGGACCGCGCACTCATCCGCCTCGACAAAACCTTACTACCCCTCGCTGAAGAGAAGGTCCGCCTTGCCATGGCCGATTACCGCTCCGGAAACGGTGAGCTGACCGCTGTGATCGAAGCGCGACGACAGCTTGTGGAGACCCGGCTACGGCATATTGACGTCGCCCGCGATCGATCGTTGAGCAATGCCCGCCTGCATTTCGCCTTTGGAGATACCCGACCATGACATTTCAACACAAGCGGCTGGTACTCGCCTTCAGTCTGCCTCTGATGATTAGCGCTGCAGCGCTAATCGGTCTGCCTACCGCAGCCTTCGGACAATCGCCTGCAGAAGAAGACAAGGAAGTGCTCTATTGGTATGACCCTATGGTCCCCCAGCAAAAGTTCGATAAGCCGGGCAAGTCGCCATTCATGGATATGGAATTGATTCCACGCTATGCAGATGAGGGAAGCGACGGGGCATCGATCAGTATCGACCCGAGCGTGACGCAGAATCTCGGCGTGCGCTTGGCAACCGTAACGCGTGAATCGATCAGCCAGTCGCTCGAAGCGACAGGCGCATTGATGTTCGACGAGCGACGCGTAGCGGTCGTGCAGGCGCGCGCCGGGGGCTTTGTTGAGCGCATCTATGACCGAGCGCCGGAAGACGTCATCAAAAAAGGAGCGCCGCTAGCCGATCTGCTGGTTCCCGAATGGGTTGCCGCACAGGAAGAGTACCTGGCGCTCAAAGGGATTGGCGAACCCCAGCTGCTCGCAGCGGCTCGCCAGCGGTTGCGCCTTGCTGGCATGCCGCCAGAAGTCATAGTGCAGCTAGAACGAACTGGTAAAGCGCGCCCTGTTTGGACAGTGAGGAGTCCAATAGGCGGCGTGCTGAACAGCCTCGACGTTCGCGAGGGCATGACCGTATCCACTGGTGCGTCTCTGGCACGTGTTAATGGGCTGGAAAAGGTATGGTTAGAGGTTGCGGTGCCTGAGGCGCAGGTTGCAAATGTGGCGCCTGGGCAGCTGGTCAACGCGCGCCTCCCGGCCTTTGCAGGTGAAGTTCTGGAAGGGACGATCCAGGCCGTACTACCACAAGCCAACTTGGATAGCCGTACTGTGCGCGTCCGGGTTGAACTGCCTAATCCGCAACAACGGCTTCGTCCCGGCATGACGGCCGAGGTGACGTTGAGTCGCAACG
>NZ_DAMCPO010000064.1:0-3091 GCF_032106285.1 Stutzerimonas kunmingensis | reverse complement strand
TCACCGTGGTGGTGTGGAAGGAGTTCATCGGTCTGGGCCTGTACGAAATCATCCCCGGTTTCATCCTCGCCAGCATCGCCATCTATGTAGTGAGCAAGATGGGTGCCGAGCCGGCCCCGACCATCATCAAGCGCTTCGAGGAAGCTGACGCGGATTACCACGCCGGCTAAGGCTACTGTCGGAGTGTCGCCCCGGCTCGAAGCGGGAGCGCGCTCCCACAGTCGGTTGCTGCAGCGGATCTTGCTTAAATAACCTGCAAAAAACCCCGGCTAGCCGGGGTTTTGCGTTTCTGCCGCAGATTCAGTCGTCCGCTACCAGATTGGATCGGTCGTCCACTGCACCCGCGGCAATCAGGTGTTCGGCTTCGTCTTCCGGCACGTGGATGCTGGTGCCGTCGATATTCATCACCGACATGCGTGCCTGGGGATCGGTGGTGATGCGGACGTCCATCAGGGCACTGCGGTGCGTGTTGCCGTTGATGACCACGGCGCAGGTGCCGGTGGTGGTGTCGATGTCTACGGTCATGATCTATCTCCCGAAGCGGTGCAAAAGCCGCGCGCGGTTCGCCCGGCGTTTCCATGTCGACCACGAACAGGGTGCATCCGTTGTACCTGTTACTGGAAAAACAGGGTTAAATGTTACGATATAACATGCTAGATTCTCGCCCCGCAAAGCTGGCTCCGCTACCGGATGCCGGCGCACAGCCGTCTTCGGTTGCCTCGGAAGGCAACCGCCACTGTCTGGAGAGTCACATGAAACTGAAGCGTCATCCCATGGCCTGGGCGATCAGCCTGGCCCTGGTTCCGGCTGCCTGGGCCGCCGAGCCGGTCGAACTGCAATCCGTCGTGATCAGCGCCAGCGGCCTGGCCAAGCAGAGCCATGAGATGACCACGCCGGCTGCCGTGATGGAGGGAGATGAACTGGTGCTGCGTCGCGAGGCAACGCTGGGTGAAACGCTGGAAAGCCTGCCTGGCGTGCGCTCCAGCAGCTTCGGCGCCGGTGCGGCGCGCCCGGTGATTCGCGGGCTGGATGGCGCACGGGTCAAGGTGCTGAGCGATGGAGTAGAGCTGCTCGATGCCTCGACCATCAGCCCCGACCACGCGGTGACCAGCGAGCCGCTACTGGCCGAGCGCATCGAGGTCCTCAAGGGGCCGGCAACCCTGCTCTACGGTGGCGGCGCCATCGGCGGCGTGGTCAACGTGATCGACAAGAAGATCCCCACCCGCGTGCCGGAGAAGGGCTACGAAGGCGAGCTGGAGCTGCGTACCAACAGCGTCGCCAACGAAGGGGCAGGGATGTTCGGCATCACCGCTGGCAGCGGCAACTTCGCCGTGCGCGCCGAAGGCACCAAGCGCCAGGCCGACCCTTATGAAATCCCCGGTTCGCCGGACAAGCAGGAAGGCTCCTACAACGACACCGACAGCTTCAATCTGGGTGCCAGCTTCATCGGCGAGCGCGGTTACATCGGCGCCGCCTACGGTGAGCAGAACAATCGCTACGGGCTGCTGGCCCATGAGCACGCCGATTGCCACACCCACGGCAGCGACTGGCACTGCGGTGGCCATGATGATCACGACGATGACGACGAGCATGATCATGACGAGCATGGCAGCGTGCCTTATGTCGACATGCGCCAGAAGCGCTGGGATCTGCGCGGCGAGCTGAGCGATCCGCTGCCGGGATTCGAGCTTGCGCGGCTGCGCATCGGCCACAGCGACTATCAGCACAAGGAAATCGAAGGCGGGGAAGTGGGCACCCGCTTCAACAACGATGCCACCGACGCACGCCTGGAGCTGACCCATCAGCCAATGTTCGGCTGGCGCGGTGTGCTCGGCGCGCAGACGCTGCGGCGTGACTTCGAAGCCCTCGGCGAAGAGGCCTACGTGCCGCAGACGCTGACGCGCAACCACGGCCTGTTCCTGCTCGAGGAATACACCGCCGGCGCCTGGCGCTATGAACTCGGCCTGCGTCACGAATGGCAGGACATCGATGCCGATGGCCGCCCGGATACCGATCACAGCGGCACCTCGATGTCCGCCGGTGCGGTCTGGACCTTCGCTCCGCAGTACTCGTTGGGCTTCTCGCTGACGCGCTCGCAACGCCTGCCCAGCGCCGAAGAGCTTTACGCCAACGGCCCGCATGCCGCGACCCGCACCGTCGAGCTGGGTAATGTCGACCTGGAGGAGGAAACCTCGCATAACGCCGAGATCACCCTGCGCAAGTTCGCCGGCCGCTCGACCTTCAGCCTGAGCGTCTTCCGCAACGAGGTGGATGACTTCATTTATGCCGCTGATACCGGCAACGATATCGGTGGCGGCTACCGCGAGATCGAGTACCGCCAGCAGGACGCCGTGCTCACCGGGGCGGAAGGGGAGGTGCGCTTCCAGGCGACCGACGCCGTCGCCTTCACCCTGTTCGGCGATCACGTGCGCGGCAAATTGCGCGACGGCGGCGGCGACCTGCCGCGTATTCCCGCCGATCGCCTCGGTGTGCGGGTGGATCAGAGCTTCACCCCGGCGCTCAACGGCCAGCTGGAGTTCTATCGCGTGCAGCGTCAGGACGAGCTGGCCGATTACGAAAGCGAGACCGGCGGCTACAACATGCTGGGCGCCAGCCTCGGTTACAGCGGCTCGCTGAACCAGACCGATTACCTGCTCTACCTCAAGGCTAACAACCTGCTGGACGAGAAGGCCCGTCAGCACACCTCGTTCATCAAGGATGAGGTGCTGCTGCCTGGGCGCAACCTGACCGTGGGCGTGCGCCTGGCGTTCTAAGGCGAGCAAGTCTCCTGCAGCAACCTTGAGGGCCGGCAGCTACTGTCGGCCCTCGTTCGTTAAGGAAGGCGGTCTGGCACGCAGAACCTCGCGGTCACGCGCAAGTACGCGGATGACGCGCTATCCTTGCGCCCCTCGATTGTTCCGTTGCGGGTGCCGGTCGTTGTCCGCGCTGGCGATGGAACGTCAGGACCAACAAGGAAAACAAGTCCCATGAACGTCAGCACTCCCACTCTGATCACTTTCGTGGTCTATATCGCGGCTATGATCCTTATCGTTTTCATCGCCTACCGCTCCACCAAGAACTTCTCCGACGA
>NZ_DAMCPO010000063.1:0-3958 GCF_032106285.1 Stutzerimonas kunmingensis | reverse complement strand
TATGTATTATTCGTTCGCGCGCCAATTATCCCTTTAGTGCCTACTGCGCGACTGAAAAGAAGTCGCCGCTCAGCGCCCTGGGAATCACTTGCGCATCGCTCCCATCGGCACCAAGCCGCACTGCCCTTGGGGGCTGTCCTCTAAGGCATTCACAAATTAGTTGGCATGTTAGATCGTCAATGACCATCCCCGAAGGAGCCGTTTCCGAACAAAAGGGATTGCTAGAGTGAGTCTGTTCCAAACATCGGAGCTCCGACGGGATGTTGTCGGAACCTGATGTCACGCGTTGGCTCGTCCAAACGAGTTCGTGAGCTGTAGTGAAATCGAATAGGACCTCCGTTCCCGGTCTGATATGGGTATTTTCTTTTCAGGCAGAATTCTATAAGCAGGCAACGGCGCGCGTCACTCCGGCCTAACCTCCCGGCACGCCCACTCAGCCAGCCCGCGGCAAGCCAGAAAGAGCCCATCGACAGTTCCCTCATCCAGATGCCGCTCTGGCTCCGCTGCCACCCGGCAGCGGTCTGCCGAGTGCAGTACCTCCAGCACGGTCAGCAGACCCACCAACGCGCGCTCTGTCCTCGCCAGGCTCGCGCGGCGGCCGGGTGATACATCGGTTTCTGGCCAAGGATGCCCATCCGCCCCCTCGCAGCCGCGCATGCGCTTGAGGATGCCGAGCAGGGAGTTCAGGTCGGGCAGGGGAGTGTCGTCGTTGATGGGTTCAACAACGGTGTACGAAGAGAAGGTGTCGGATTCGTTCATGGCGTCGGCTTCCGTGGCTGTGCTTAACAGTGCCACCGTGAAGGGTGGCGGACGATGCGTGGCTGCAAACCGGAAGAAGCGATGTCATAAGACCGGCGGGCCCGAGGGCCCCCACGCACCGCCCGCCATACAGGCCGACGGATTGCCCGCCGGCACCGGTTAAGGACGGTGCCGACGGGCAAGCGCAAACTACAGACATCGCTTTCTTCGGGTTTGCGGACCCGACCACCCTTTGTCGGTGGCGCGCCATGGTGTTTACGCCGCCGCTTCGAATGCCAATAGAGATTCGCGAAGGAATCGCGGAATTCGAGAGCGAACAACTATTGTGGCACGCGCCGTTCGTGCAGCACGCGACGCCACAAGACGTATTCGTGCAGATGCGCTGCTGATTGCGAATCAAAGTGGCGCAATCGCCAATGCCCCAAGCGGATTACGCGACGTCGTTCTTTGCAACAGTTCTTAGTCCGCCCCGGCAAGCAGCGGCGCCGGATCAGCCTCAGATACCGAAAAGCGGTTCAAACCCGACAACGATAACAAGCTTCGAAGCTTCAACCAGCGCGATCCTCAGCCGCATTCCCCACCAACAACTCAATCATCGCCCGCGCCGCCGCCGACTGTCGTCGATGCGGCGCATAGATCACCGAGAACGGCCGCGATCTTCCCCGCAGCTGCGGCAGTACTTCCACCAGCTGCCCACGCTGCAACCGCTCGCGCACGATGAACTCGTAGCTCTGGCAGATGCCAATGCCCTGTTCGGCCAGCGACACCACGCCCAGCACATCGTCGGAGGTCTCGATGGACGAACGCGGCAGCCAGTCCACGTCGCGCCCGTCGTCGCGGAAGATCCACGGCGCCAACCGCCCGGTGCGCGGCATCACGAACGGCAGGCACAGGTGCTGGTGCAGGTCGTCCAGCGTCTGCGGCGTACCCCGGCGCTGCAGATAGTCCGGCGCGGCCACCAGCAGCAGTGGGGCGTCTTCCAGCTTCCGCCCCACCAGCCCGCTGTCCGGCAGCTGGCCCAGGCGGATGGCCAGATCGAAGCCTTCGGCCACCAGGTCCACGTTGCGGTTGGTGATGTTCAGTTCCACCTGCACCTGCGGGTACTGCTGCGCAAAGCGCGCCAGCACGGGCGGCAGCCGGTAGTGGCCATAGGTGGTGGGCACGCTCAGGCGCACGCGGCCGGCCAGCGCACCGTCCTGGGCCAGTACGTCGCGCTCGGCGTCGTCCAGCAGCCCGAAGGCGGTGCGCACCTGTTCCAGATAGAGCCGCCCGGCGTCGGTCAGGCCCACGCGGCGGGTGGTCCGCTGCAGCAGCTGCCGGCCCAACCGCGCTTCCAGCCGGGTGACGGCGCGGCTCAGCACCGAGGGCGTGGTGGACAGTGCCACCGCACCGGCGGTGAACGAGCCGTGCTCGACCACCGCCAGGAACACCTCCACATCGCCCAGGTAGTCGAACTTGCGGCTCATTTGGCTCTCCGGGGAACAGATGTTTTGCGATGGGGCCAATTTATCGCCGCTGGGGCGATGAATAAAGTAGCAGCCATTCCCCGATTGGAGCGACCCCATGAACCTGATGACCCGGCTGGCCGCAGCGCTGGCCCTGACCCTGGCCGCCACCGGCGCGCAGGCCGCCAACGTGCTGGTGGTGCTGTCCGACGAAAACCACCTGGACCTGAAGGACGGCAAGGTGCTGTCTACCGGCTTCTATCTCAACGAGCTGATGCAGCCGGTCAAGCTGCTGCTGGACGCGGGCCACGAGGTGACCTTCGCCACGCCGCAGGGGCGGGCGCCGACGGTGGATACGTCCTCGGTGACGTCGGCGTACTTCGGCAACGATGCCGCGCAGCTGAAATTGCACCAGGATCTGCTGGAGAAACTGGCACTGACCTCGCCGACGGCCTCGCCGGTGGTCAGCCTGGCACGCATCGAGCAGCAGGGCTACACGCGTTTCGATGCGGTCTACATTCCCGGTGGCCACGCGCCGATGCAGGACCTGCTGAAGAGCCCGGCGCTGGGCCGGTTGCTGGCCGACTTCCACCAGCGCAACAAGACCACGGCGCTGGTCTGCCATGGGCCGATCGCGCTGCTGTCCACGTTGCCGGATGCGGGTGGTTTTGTGGCGAAGCTGGAAGCGGGTGCGATGCCGGCCACGCCGAAGTGGATCTACAGCGGCTACCAGATGACGGTGATCAGTAACCAGGAGGAAGAGCAGGCCAAGCCGCTGCTGGGCGGCGGTGAGATGAAGTTCTACCCGCAGACCGCGCTGCAGCGGGCGGGGGCGCGGTTCAGCAGCAACACTACGCCGTGGACGGGGCATGTGGTGGTGGACCGCGAGCTGATTACCGGGCAGAACCCGGCTTCGGCGCTGGAGGTGGGGCAGCGGTTGGTTGAGCGGTTGAAGTAGGGCGGCGGTTTCGAAACGCTTACGCTCTCTGCGCAATCCTGCGCTAAGCGCGCGGAATATCCGGAAATGGATCTGGGGCACGCAGGCTTATGGCGGGCCATTGCATACGGTGATCAGAATCAAGTTGTCCCCGGATTCACTTTCGGCGACGGCCAGCTGCCGTTTTTTCCTCTGGTGGATCAATAATGGCGAGCATGGCCTGTCTGCCCCCTGTCTTGTTCGCCGCCAAAATATCTTTCAGGAGTGAAGCTGATTGGCTGCTAGTGCCAATCCAGCCAGACTTTGCCAGTTGGATGAACTCCGAATTGTTCAAGTATCGCGGGCAATTGTGATAGCCAACTGCTGTGCCTCCGCGGCTATTCGCGGCTTCGGGTAACTGAAGAAACTCGTCCAGGTGATCGGATGACATAGTGATGCCTGGTATCAGACTTTCGTCGCGCGAATTTGGGCGAAACTGCTCGCAGAATTTGAAGAAGAAAGGATCTGCGCTTAGCCTATAACTCCAAAGTGATGGTGGCGGCAGATCTCTTTGCCTCGCTACGGCGGCTTTAAAGTTCTTAGCTTTCTGCAGCTGGGAGAGCAGGTCTGATGAGGGTGGGATCGGGTAACTCCAGCCCTTTGGTTCCTTTTGCATGCGCTTGTACTGCAGAAGGATGTAGTTGTCGTGAAGGCAATTGTAGATCAGAAGGTCGATGCCAAGAACGGTTTCCAGGTCAGTCTGGTCCGTTACGATAACCCGGATGTTGGCGCGCACTTAAAACTGACCCAGGCTGCGCGTTGAACTTTGACCCACCCG
>NZ_DAMCPO010000062.1:0-4034 GCF_032106285.1 Stutzerimonas kunmingensis | reverse complement strand
GTCGACCGGGTAGCCGATGAAGCTGTCCTCATCCAGGCCGGTCAGGTCCTGCGTAGTCCCGCGCGCCATCTGCCAGTGCAGGGCAGACGCAGTGAGGGCTTCGCGGGGCGTGAACCAGACCACGGCCAACGCCGGGCGGCCGCTGTGCACGATGATTTCGACCGGGTGCCGGCCCAGCGGGGCGGTGTAGTCGGCCAGCGCAGGCGCCTCGGCCTGGACCAGCGGATCGCAGACCACCAGCTGCCCGCTGCTGACCGGCAGGTGCCCGGCGAAGGTGCGGTGCAGGGCCAAAGCGGCCAGCTGGGTATCGTCCAGCAGGCAGGTGCGCAGGTTGGCCAGATCGAGATGGGCCATGGCGGCTCCGGGTGCGGTGAAGGCCCCCACCGTGCCGGATGCGAAGGGCAGGGGCAAGGTGGTCTTGGGCAAACGCCCTTCACGTGCGAGAATACGCCGCTGCCCGGGCGACCGGGACCCGATTGGAGAGATGGCCGAGCGGTTTAAGGCACCGGTCTTGAAAACCGGCGAAGGGTTAAACCTTCCGTGGGTTCGAATCCCACTCTCTCCGCCAATTTCAAAAAGCTCCTGGGGATAGGAGCTTTTTTCGTTTCTGCGCAATCTGCTGCCGAACCCAGCCTTGCAGCTCGGATTGCATTCACAGTGCCCGCGACCGATGCAAATGGAGCGTGGAAAGCGGCTGGCCCTGATCTTGCCGTGTTGGGTGCACAAGCGGGCGCCGCGCGTTTCAATCGCTCGTAGATCGAAGAAATTTCTCTGGCTGGCGCGTTCGAATGACCCGTTCGCCTGGCCGAAGAACGAGGGCTGCCGGCTGTCTCCCGGAATGTCGGCCGCGCTTGCGACGCTTGGGTCTGCATGCGGTGGTTCGAGCTGGGCGATCCGACTGACTACAACCAATGGCACGGGCACTGCCTGTTGGCGTTTCGTAGCGTGAAAGCGCTTTCGCCATTGGATCTAATGAATGAATGCATGGGTGCTGCGCACTGTTCTTCTTTGTTTTCCACTGCAAGCCATTGCTGGCAGTGGTACTGAAAAGCCCGATCCGTCACGAGTGATAATATTGGGCGTCGACCATGCAGCTCAATTGGTTTCATCCAATGACAGTCCGGCAATGCTGGCGGCCTTCTTGGATCGTGCGCAACCCGACGCGATCTGTATCGAGCGGTCTCCGGAGGCCTTTGCTCGGAACGACTACTACGAATTCACCTATGAAGTTCAGGATGTGATCGTGCCCTTCGCCCGCGCCAGGGGCGTGGATCTGTGCCCAATAGACTGGGCGCCTCCGTCAGAAGACGCCAAGCTTGGCTTTGGCACCGATCTGGAAGCAATTCCGCAGGTGCGCCCTGATCAGGGTTTTCAGGGCTTCCTGTCATTCCCACGCCCGGCACAGCTGAACAGAGATATTTTCCACGCGGATACCGAGGTGAACCTTGCCAAGGTTACCCAGTGGGCTGTGACCCCCTCAAAGCGAGCAAAAGATGACCTGCCACGTCGCTTATACCTCTATCGAACCTACTTGCAGGCGAAGAGAGTGGCCGCAGCTGCGAAGGCGCGGCCTGGTGGCACCATCGTTGTAGTTGTCGGCGAGTTCCACAAGCGTGATATGGAAGCCGTTCTTTCTGATGACGACAGCATTCTTCTGGTACAGCCCACTGCCATCGGTAGACCGAGCGATGCCCAACGGGCTGCGGCGAATCGCGATGCGTACCTGTATGCAATCGCCAGCTTCAATCTACTGGGCGTTCAGGCCGGCACCGGGAATATCAACTACGCGTTTGTTGATGAAGCGGTAGCAGCGCTGGCGCAGAGCACGCCAAGCGCCGAGGTTGATCTGTATCGCACCAGGTTGGATCTGCTCCGTAAACGCATAACCTCAGAGCAAGCCGTCGAGCGATACAGAACGATCGCAACGGCTGCTGGAGATGCGCGTTTCAGCTGGACAGGCGTGAGTGACAACCAGCGTGTCGATTCCTATTTCGACCCCTTCGGTAATCTGAGTGTGAGGCAAAGAGCACTTCTTGAAGCTGCTCGAGAGCTTGGCGGTAGCACGCGCATGGTTGAGGCCGAGGCGATCGCTGGCACGATTGCCAACGAGCTTGACCCAGCTAAGTCGCGCCAATTCCAAGCGTACTTTGAGCGTTACATCAGATCTGGACGCTAGAAGCGCGGATGCTCGAGGACGACAGCTGGAGGCGTCTTCCAAGACACCACAACTGCCAGAACGACTGAACGCATCGCGGTCTCCGTATGCTGACCAACGCCCCGATCCACTCAGGGCGTGAATTACTGGGCGGCGAGGAAACCCGCGGCCTCACCCACGCCGCCCACCCTTCGGCTTGTTGTGGCACAACGGGTAACTCGAGCACGACCGGAAGGCCCCGTGCGGCCCATTGCGGTCCACGAACACGCCCACCTTGCACACCGGGCAGCGCTCTTCGTGGATGGCCGCGCCTGAGATCGCGGTCACTTCCACTGCCCCGTCCTTCACCAGCTCATCCAGGAACGGCGAGTGCCTGCCCTGCAGGGTGAACATCGCGACCGACCGTCGCGCCCGCGTCAGCGCGACATAGAACAGGCGTCGTTCTTCGCTCAGCGGATAGGTATCCCCGTCCGGCATCGCCAGCGAAAGCACCGGGTCATCCGCGCGCAGGCTCGGGAAGCTGCGGTTGATCATGCCCGGCAGGATCACGTAGTCCGCCTCGCGCCCCTTCGATCGATGGACAGTCAGGAACTCGACGTCCATCGTGCTGCCGAAGGCGGTCTTCCAATCCAAAGGCATCGCGCTGCGGTCCGCGCGATACCGCCCCAGAACGAATACAGTCACGCGCCCGTTGCGGCCCTGCGGCACTGCACCTGACAGCAGTTGCTGGTGCAGCGTCGCAAGGTATTGGCGAACACCATCCTGCACCTCCTCACGCCGGTTCATCTGGAACGCCTGCAGCACCGGACCCATTGCCGGCGCAGCAGAACGGACCTTCTTGCCGATCTGCGCGGGGTTGCGGCTGATGAAACGGCTGGAAACATCACACAGTGCCTGCGGGCAGCGGAACGTCTGCTCGAGTTTCAGCACCTGGCCATGCCCCATCCATTCGCGGAATCCGGTCATCACCGAAACGTCGGCACCAGCGAAGCGATTGATCGACTGCCAGTCATCGCCCACCGCAAACAGATGGCGGCCCGGTTGGCTGACCAGCGCACGGCAGAGGCGCGCACGGGCGCGCGAGGCATCCTGGAATTCGTCGGCCATCACCAGATCGTAGGGTGATTCATAGTGGCCCTGTTCCAGCAGCCCGGCGGCCATGTTGAGCATGTCTTCGAAATCGATGCTGCGCTCGTCAGCCAGTGCATCGTCCCAAGCCTGGAAAACCGGACCGGCGATCTCCAGGAAACGCCGGTAGCGTTCCTTGAACTGATCCTCAGGCATCTGCCGCAGGCGTGCGGCCATGTCATCCAGCGTCAGGCGGTTGCTCTTGGCATGCGCAATGAAGGTGCGCATCAGGCCAATCAGGTCTGCATCCGGCATCGGCTTGGTGCCCTGGTCAGGCAGCTCGCGGTCCGGGTTCGGGTCGAGTTCGACACCAGACGCACCCAGCCGCTCGGCAAGATGCTGCAGCGCATGTCCACTGCGCAGGCCAAACGAGGTCGTCTCGACGAGGGCAGTGCCGCGCGTCATATGCTGCTGGCGCTTCCAGTGCGTCCCTTCGCTGTAATCGGCAAAGTGCGGCGGCGGCTGGCCATGGGCATCCAGCGCGAAGTGCTCGTGATACAGCCGGGCGTCCGGGTAGTAGAAGTCAGGACGATACTGGCGGTGGGTGTCTGTCGCGGTATCGAACTCGTAGCGCCGCTCGTAGTCATACGCCACGCCGTTGTAGAACAGCCAGTCGGCGATGACGCACTCTTCCAGGCTCTTCACCCGCTCGCCCTGCAGGGTACGCATGTAGGGCGCACCATCGCGGTCGTAGCCATCGGCCATCATGTCGGCACCCAACGGCGGCAGATCGCGTCCGAACACCAGGCGG
>NZ_DAMCPO010000061.1:0-5008 GCF_032106285.1 Stutzerimonas kunmingensis | reverse complement strand
TTTTCAGTCGGCAGAACAGCCTCTACTGGGTCAGTTTTCGGTCAGCGGCAACAGTGCTTGGCCTATCGCGATGTTTTTTACGACCTTATTCGTCTTGGTGTCAATTACAGCGAGCGCATCAGCATTTTCTAAACCAACGTACATACGACTGCCGTCACCAGATGGCCAAAGACCATGCGGAAGATGCCCTACGTCGATCGTAGTCAGAAGGTCGAAAGTGTCAGTGTCGAATACTTGAACCTGATTGAGACCACCCACGGTGACATATGCTCGGGTACGCCCATCAACGTGAGCGAGATTAACGTGGTTGGTTATAGGTCCCGTATCAAGTGTCCGCATCAGCTTGAAGGGTGGCCTTGCGTCAAATACCTGGACCTTGCCAACATCTTTGAGAGTAAGCCATAGCTGTTTGCCGTCGGGGGACGCTGCTAGATCGGGGCAGAAAGGGCTTGCCTGTGGGAGCGTTCCGACAACCTTATGGTTAGCTAGATCGATTACGCTAGTTTCAGGGCTGAATGACGAGCAGACATATCCGTACTTACCGTCCGGAGAAAATATCTGCATTCCAGGCCCCGCGGGGACTTTGATCCGTGTCTTCTGCTCAAAGGTCTTCGTATCGATCACAGCGATGTAATCTTCCCCGCGGACTGTCACCCACACTTCCTTCCCGTCAGGGGTAAAAAAAGCTTCGTGAGGTGAACGGCCTAGATAAGTCACGTGCTTGATTGAGTTGGTTGCAGTATCAATAAAGCTGACCGAATTTGAGCCGATTGAAACGACCGCTAGCGTGCGGTGATCCGGTGAGAAGCCCAAACCATGTACTAATACCTGGCCACGATACAAAGGACTGAGATTTCCCGGCTGTGGATCGCCAAGACGTATTACCCCCAACAGTTCATTGCTGGCTGGGTCAGTAACAGAAACCGTATTGGAAAATTGTTCTGCAGCATAAACACGGTCACGATGGCTGATTGGGATGTCGGGCTTGTTGGTTGAGCCGGGAACTTGTCCAGCGAACAATGGCGCCGAGAGCGTTACCAAGGCGGCCGCAATCGCCGCGCGGAGACGTAAGCGATGTGTCATAGATAGCTCCGATTTAGTGGGGGGTATGGTGCGGATTGGTAGGAGATTGCTGAACCGAAGCAGTAGTTTGTGTCGGCAATGGATCGCCGATAGCGAGTCTCATTGCAAAGATTTCTTGCTCCTGAGTGATGATGATTTCTTGAGCTAAGCGCTTCAGGGGTTCGCTAGTCCCGTAGCGGAGCATGGCTTGCGCCATGTCTATCGCACCCTGATGGTGCGGAACCATCATCTCAACGAAATCGCGATCAACGTCGCCTGTTGGAGATACGTGCATGGCTTCCATCATGCGTGCCATGGCAGCATCGTTATCCGCTACAAAACCAGATGGTGCTGAAGAGTGGTCCGTATGACCTTCACAAGCGAAAGCGGTGGTGCTGCAAGCTAAAACACTGAGAAACAGTACTAGCTGGGCAGTTGGGTATGTCGGTAGCGCTTTGGTTGTCATCGCTCGATCCTGAAGTGCGTTGTGTGCAGTCAGGACGAACCGCGTGCGTATATATTCCGCGGGAGCAAACTTATTTTGGCGGCGGCGATTGGTAGCGTCGGTCGCAAGCGAAAGTCTGACGCTACGCAGCCGTTGACCTTTGCGAACGAGCTCTATTGGCCGGTTAGCGACGGCTTGGCCGTGGCCGTCGCTATGCATCGCACGGTCAAACTTCGGTAAGCTCCGCCATCTCCAAGGCGTCGTCTATCTCGGTCCCGAGGTATCGGACAGTGCTTTCCAGCTTCGTATGACCGAGCAGCAGTTGAACCGCTCTCAAGTTTTTCGTCCTGCGATAGATCAGGGAAGCCTTGGTACGTCTCATTGTGTGAATGCCATACATGGCAGGATCAAGACCAATAACCTTCACACAAGCTTTAACGATACGAGCGTATTGCCGAGTGGATAGGTGTTCAGAGGGGCGCAGCCGGCTCGGGAAAAGATAGTCCTCGCTGCGGAGCTGTGCCTGGTGCATCCAAGTTTCGAGAGCCGTCCTTGTTTGCTCTGTGATCAGGAACTGAACTGGTCTCTGGGTTTTCTGTTGCATCACGATGGCTCGCGATGCAACGTGCTTACCATGGGCAACATCACGAACACGGAGCCTGGTTAAGTAAAAGGCTCGCAATTTACTGTCAATGGCTAAGTCGAAGAGCGCCAGATCTCGGGTTTTGTTGGCGATTTGCAGCCGCAACCGAATCGCCCAGATATCTCTAAGGCGGAGCGGCGCTTTCTGCCCGATCAATTTTACTTTGTCCCAGGGCTGATGGCTGTAGGTAGCATTATTATTCATGGGGTTGTCCTCCTCGTACGGGAAGACAAGGATGGTTAGCTAGGGCAAGGGGCGCTAACGGCCAGAGGCTGCCAATACTTCTGACCGGCTCCGGCAGGGTCAATGAACGGCACTTCAATGGTCTGTTGCCGCCCGTTTACCTGCATACGCTTGAGAGATCCACTCAGCGGTTCGCTGGGCGTAATCGATACGGGTTCAATCCTGCTTCAGACTTTGATGTGTTCCACAGGCCCTAGTTGTGAGAGTACGGTCAGGCACTTCTCGATTAAGACACTACTTAGGTTTTATCTGATTGCGGCTGGCTGGCGTACCCTGTATGCCGCGCAAAAGGCAGGGCAGTTGGCCACAACCGGCCTGTATGCCCACGTTCGCCACCCCCAATATTCCGGCTTTGTGCTCATCATGTTCGGTTTTCTGTTACAATGGCCCACGCTGCTGACGCTGGCCATGTTCCCGGTGCTGGTGTGGATGTACTCGCGCCTGTCTTTGTATGAGGAGCGTGAAACAGAAAAAACGTTCGGCTCCGATTGGCGGGCCTATGCAGCCAGAACTCCCCGTTTTATTCCTCAATTGAGGAATCGAGGAACAAGAATGATGCATGGGGCAACTATCTCAATAGGCGTTCTTGCGGTCGCACTAATCAGCGGCTGCGGTAAGACGGTGGATGACCGCTGGTACACACAGGCCCAGGTCGAGCGCGGCGCAGTGGTGTTCGACGACAACTGCGCAAGCTGCCATGGCGGCAATGCCCAAGGCGCTTTCAATTGGAAAAAGACTCTGAAGGATGGCTCTTACCCGCCGCCACCGCTCAACGGAACAGGTCATGCCTGGCACCATTCCTTCGACACGCTGATGGGTACAATTAGTCAAGGTGGCGCCCCCATGGGTGGGAAAATGCCGGCCTTCGCAGACGAGCTCTCCAGGGACGATCAAAAAGCCGCTATCGCCTATTTCCAGAGCAAATGGGACAAGCGGATCTATGAGGCATGGTCTGAAAGGAGTGGGCTCTGATTTCTCTGGGTAATCAGACGATTAACTCAAGGAGGCAGCGTATGAAATGCTTATGGGTGGTGGCTTTTCTAAGTGTTTTTCCGGGCAGTGCGCTGGGTCGTGCGCCCTCGGCGGAATCATTGATTGAGGGGATGGAGGCCACCCTGTGGTCGGACAGCAACCACGACCGTTTCACCATGCGTATCGAAACCGAATACTGGACCTGGGAACCGGACCTGGAGGCCTGGATGGTTCGGCAGGTTTAAGATGGAATTATAGCGAGTTAATGCCGGTAGTCACATGGACAGGCACAGGGGTAATTCCTCTTGCACAATGGGTTTTCTTGCCACCGATAACGGGCCTGATTGTCAAATGGATGTTTCTTGGGTGGTTGACTCTGAGAGCCAAATGAAGAGGCATCGTGGAAGTGAAGTAAATTACTTTCTGTATTTTCAATATTTAATAAATAGTCGACTGTCGTTCTAAGAGACAGTCGACTACTGGTTATTCTCTAAGGAACGTCTGAAGAACTGACCCCGCTGGCGGCGATTCTGACCTCAACGCGCAAAAAATCATTTCGGGAACGATTTCATCGAGCCTGGTCACGCTTTGGGGGTGTTTAAGCCCGCTTTCGGCCTGTCAGGCCGCCATACCCGAAACTCCGGGCGGATTTATCCCGCGCTCAACAACTGCTTTCGGGCCATCCACAGGTTCGCCAAGGCAAACAGGGTATGCAGCTGGGCGGTATTCTTGGCCAAACCTTTGTAACGCACCTTGGTAAAGCCAAACTGGCATTTGATCACCCGGAACGGGTGCTCGACCTTGGCCCGGGTGCTGGCTTTGGCGCGTTCGATTCGGCGTAACCCTTTCTCAATCAGCTTGGTTTTGCTCAACGTCTTGAGCTTGCCAGGACGCACGGCAATCGACCAGACCACGGACTTGCGTTCCTTATGCTCGTCCCGTTTCTGGACGCCGGTGTAACCAGCATCACCGCACACATGAGTTTCGTCGCCGTGCAGCAACTTGTCTACCTGAGTGACATCAGCAGCGTTGGCAGGTGTGCCTACGAGGCTGTGAACCAGACCTGTGTCAGCATCCACACCGATGTGCGCCTTCATGCCGAAATGGTGAGTCGGCCGCGGGAACTGCCCCCGCAGCCGCTCGCAGAACCGTACGTGACACTCTCGCGTCATACGGCTCCCGTTATCCAACCTTGCTGCCCGGTCACTCGCCAGTGATGAAACAGCCGGGGTACCACAGTCCGCATCTTGTCCAGCCATTGGCTAATGCGCCGCTTGCGCCTATGAAGGGCCTTGTATTTTCGTCGGGCCCAGCGTTCAAGCGCGCGGTCAATGTGCTGGAAGATGCCAAGCATGGCTGTCCGATAGAACGAGCCATAGTATTGCCACCACCCCTGTATCACTGGATTGTAGAGCCGAGCCACGTCGACCAGCGTCACGTGGGTTTGGCGATTGAGTCGCCACCTGCGTACCGCTTGCCGCATCCGCTTTAAGGCATCCGCACTCGCTCCCGGAAGGAAGCTCGTGAAGAGCTGGTCTTGTTTGCTGAGCGCCTTCCTCGGCCTAAAGGTGAAGCCGAGGAAGGTAAAGTGTTGGCGCTGATGGAAAATTGACCCACCCTGCCGATTGAAATTTGACCCAGGG
>NZ_DAMCPO010000060.1:0-5387 GCF_032106285.1 Stutzerimonas kunmingensis | reverse complement strand
ATGCTCCAGCTTCAATTCAATAACCGTGTTGCACTCAGCGTCTGCAACCGCCCTGCCAACTAAGGAGATTAACGGATCCTCACCTTGCCGACCCTCCTTGCTTGATAGCCGACTGATGGATGTCGCGCCCAATCTAAGCATTGAAAGAAACTCCGTGCAGAGGAATGAATTAATTCACTTCAAGTTCAGAGGTGCGCACACTTAAATTACTATCTGTAAGGCTCGCCCGCCTGATCAGATCATCAAAAAAAAAGGCGCCGTTGAGGCGCCATTAGGCCAAGGGAGCAATGTGGAAGGCCTGGAAAAACCAGCTGCTAGCATTCTTAGAGTCACTGCTCATATTTTGCTCGAACATAGATTCCGACTTATGTGAAACACTATCACCTCCGCCTGTCAGCGAGCTGATTTATACGTTACATTTTTGTAAGCTTCTAGATGGCGGCCTCGTTAACCTGCACACTGAGTCGAAACAAACTTTCGGAATCTGCCTGCATGAAATTACTGGTCGCTGAAGACGAACCCAAAACTGGTTCTTACCTGCAACAAGGACTTACCGAAGCTGGATTTACCGTCGACCGGGTCACGACTGGCACAGATGCGCTCCAATATGCGCTGAGTGAGGTTTATGACCTTTTAATCCTTGACGTGATGATGCCAGGGTTAGATGGATGGGAGGTGCTACGCATGGTCAGATCAGCAGGGCACGAAATACCCGTACTGTTCTTGACCGCACGTGATGGCGTGGAAGACCGCGTCAAAGGCCTGGAGCTGGGCGCGGACGACTACCTGATTAAGCCGTTCGCGTTCTCCGAACTTCTGGCAAGGGTCCGGACATTGCTTCGCAGGGGCAGCGGCTCCCCCACCCAAACCACCGTGAAAATTTCAGATCTCGAAGTGGACCTGCTAAAGCGCCGCGCCGTTCGTGCTGGGAAGCGAATTGATCTGACGGCGAAGGAATTTTCACTGCTGGAATTGTTGATGCGCCGACGCGGCGAGGTGCTTCCGAAGTCTCTGATTGCATCTCAGGTATGGGATATGAACTTCGACAGCGACACCAACGTTATCGAGGTCGCGGTACGCCGTCTGCGCGCAAAAGTCGACGACGACTTCGAGCACAAACTGATCCATACCGTGCGTGGCATGGGCTATATGATGGATGCACCGGAGTGAGACTGCGTCACCTTTCGCTGACCGCCCGAATGAGTGTCATGTTCATGTCTGTGGTGGTTGTAGTTCTCACCATAGCTGGGCTGAGCTTCAATTTGCTTAGCCAGCATCACTTCGAAGTGTTGGATCGGCAGGCCTTGGTGGAGAAGCTCGAATCGACCAAGAAAATTTTCAATAACGTACGCAGCAGCGCAAACCTTGCTGAGGAGCTACCGCAGTTGCGAGCTCTGCTAGGTGCCCATCATGATTTAGCGGCGACCATCTTGAGCGAAGATGGCAGAGTGCTCTTTTCTGATCCCAAGACAGTCGACGTCCCGGAAAGCTATAGGGACGCAGAACAGCAGAATATGTGGGAATGGAAATATGCCGGCCGCCTGTATAGAGGATTGACTGCCCGAATCTCGGTAGCAGACCAGCCCGAACCACTTACAGCACTGTTGATTCTTGATGTCACTAACCACGCGCATTTCTTTCAGACTTTGCAGCGTTGGTTCGGCGTTGGATTAAGCGTCAGCGCTCTAATTAGTGCTGCGCTTGGCTGGATGGTAGTTAGAAGCGGTCTCAGGCCTCTGAGGCAAGTTACCCATCTCGCCGCATCGATGTCAGCAAGGTCGTTGCAGGAACGAATGCCGCTTGAACCGATACCGCTTGAGTTACAGCAATTGGTTCTGTCCTTCAATGCGATGTTAGGTCGCTTGGAAGATGCCTTTGTTCGGCTTTCCAATTTCTCGGCGGACATTGCTCATGAACTGCGAACCCCTGTTAGCAACCTCATGACCCACACCGAGGTGGTGCTGACCAAAAAGCGGAATATTGATGCTTATGAGGAGAATCTTTACTCCAATCTAGAGGAGTTGAAGCGTATGTCACGCATTATTGACGACATGCTCTTTTTGGCCAAATCCGACAACGGCTTGATTATTCCCGAACAAGCGTTTATCGAACTAGCTGATGTCGTTGCTAAACTGCTTGCGTATTACCACTTAGTGGCTGACGAACGCGATATCCGTCTCTCAGTCTCAGGCGCAGGAAATGTGCTGGGAGATAAATTAATGATTGATAGAGCGGTCTCCAATTTGTTATCCAACGCGCTGCGTTACACCCCGGTAGGGGAAACTATTTCTGTAACGATTCACGAGGCGGAAAGAACGGTAACCCTCAGCGTCGAGAATCCCGGAGGGACGATCGAG
The DNA here is from genome assembly GCF_032106285.1 of Stutzerimonas kunmingensis. Taxonomy (GTDB): domain Bacteria; phylum Pseudomonadota; class Gammaproteobacteria; order Pseudomonadales; family Pseudomonadaceae; genus Stutzerimonas; species Stutzerimonas kunmingensis_B. The sequence continues at coordinate 3,030 of NZ_DAMCPO010000060.1, read as the reverse complement.
CCCGAGCACCTGGACAAGCTCTTTTATCGCTTCTATCGGGTCGATCCTGCCCGGCGCGAGGGTAGTCCAAGCAACGCTGGCCTCGGCTTGGCTATTACCAGATCTATTGTTGAGGCCCATAAAGGCAGAATCTGGTGCACCTCATTAGACGGCGTGACGGGCTTTCACATGGAATTTCCCCGCCAATAATAAAATATCGAATAAAGGTAAATATTTTAAAATCAGCCGCATAGCGATCATAAGGGACCTTACACGATTGTAATGTTAACCATTGGAACGGACGAACTCTGAATATGTCGGATTTATGAGCTGCTAGAGGATCACCTCAGGCCAGCTCAAGACTATACGCTAAAATACGAACTTTGGAGGAAGTCATGACTGAAACAATGTTCAATAGCTGCATTCAAGCTTGTTCTAACTGCGCTCTAGTTTGCGAAGCATGCGCATCTGCCTGTTTACTTGAAGACGACGTACAAACGATGGCCCGTTGCATTGAGCTCGACAGAGATTGTGCTGACATATGTGCTCTGGCAGCCAGACTCATGAGTCGCCAGAGCGAGTTGGCTAAAGAGTTCTGTGCATTGTGTGCAAAAATTTGCCGAGCCTGCGGTGAAGAGTGTGCCAAGCATCAGATGGATCACTGCCAAGAGTGCGCGAAAGCCTGTATGAAGTGCGCTGAGGAATGTGAACGTATGGCTGTATAACCAGCAAGCCGCTTTCCTGCCAAGATGGTATCTTATGGACTTGGTAGGAAAGCGCTTTTATTCAGTGGCAGGACACCTACGCTCTACCCACTGAAATGACGCCTTGGCTTCTATTGTTACTCTTGTGCAAAAAAAAGAATGCCATTTGAAAAATCAGTCATAAGCCAATCGTAACGATCATACAATTGGCTTATATCGTATTAATTCCCTTATAAATAATTAACCGTTATTGATGCCAACTGGCGCGCTACGGAACTCCACTGAGTGGACAACTCCATCAGGAGTACGAATTTTGATTTCGTATGGCTGCGCACGATAGCTTGGCCAGCCTAGAATACTATCTTCGCCCATTGGCGTCACACTTAGTACATCACCGCTTTCAAGAAGAACCTTTAAAGCCTGTCTACCCTCGACTGCAGCATAGTCATGCTGCATCGTTGAGTTTCTATCAACCTCAGCCATTGCGAAGGAGGAACTTACGGCTATGCCAACAGCAAGAACTGCCGCAAATTTTTTCATCGTTAACACCTCTTGATCATTGATGTTGGATAGTTTAAAGGTGTCAACCTTACACAAAGCTGAGTCTTATATTACATTAATGCTAAGCGGAGCTTACGTGTGATGTGCTCTTAACCTCATCACTTGCACTGAAAAACAGCAGAAATTTTTGTTCGATGGCTGCTGCTCGTGGTCTTCAAATTCCGGCAGCAAGAAGCGGATACTCGAACAAGGCGTAGTTCCCCCAAGCGCAACAGAATCTCAAGACAACACTAGCATTTATGCCGTGAGCCAATTTATTCTAGATAATTTCTCCTAGATTAATCAGATGTAATACCGTCTGTGGCCGGCCATGACATCTGGATGCAAAAAGCACATGCATCCGACCGCGTAGCGGTAATTGCTGTGGAGAACCGCGTCCGGTTGAATGGCACAGGCTCTGAAAAAGCGCGCGGCGTCGGTGAGTGAACATATTGCAAATTACTTTAATCCAACGGAAGCGTTACAGGCTTCACTCAGCGCGTTTTTTTCAGGTGCTCTCAGCTACAGACTTATTCCGATAGTACGCAGTGCCTCCCAGGACTTGGTTGAAACCAGGTGGTCCCTGCCAATTCCTTGGTAAACCGGTGGACTTAAGCAGAGTTTCTGCGTCCACTCCATTTCTCGCAAAGTCCTCTAGGTCCCACTCGAAAAAGCTAACAAGGGCTTGAAAAACAGTATTCGGAACACTGGAAACCATACCCAGACTTCCAGTGTTCATCGGAAGGTTTAGCCTTTTCATATTGGCAAGAGCGAAAATTAGCCGTCTCAATCTAAAGTGCCAGACAGACTCCATAAGAAGTTCAGCCTGCTGGGACGCCAAGGGAAATCTACGCTTACGTAACTTTGGACACCGCGGTAAACGCACGGGTAGGAGTTTCTGCAGGTTGTTGAGATTAACCCGCTTCTGTCCTTTGGAAATCCGATAGAGATTCTCAGCACCCGATAGGAGAATGGCAGCATAAGCGCTGTCTCGGAGATCACTAACCTCCTCGACTACTTCAGGTAAGCGCTTTGGCGTGCTGAGCTTTCCCATCAACCATGCGTTGTCATGCTCCGCTAGCCAGCGGGTGGCTTGATGAGCGTTATCCCAGAGGTACTCCAAATCGACATTCGCTCGAACAGCTAAAATGGTGGCTATTTTCTGACGGTGTTGCGCCTTCCTACCAACTTTCGGCCTCTCCAGCTTTAAACGTAATTTTGCACCTGCCGCGTGCCGAAGAATGAGCTCTTTCTGCAAGGCAGCCTCAAAGTCATCCGCGCCCCCAAATAAATGCTGTGCAATGATCATATGCCGGGCGAGTGGCATATCCATCTGGCCATTGTAAAAACTAAACCGTATCCATTGGTCGTGTTTACCTGCTTCATAAGCTTTGTCCATTCGCGACAGGGCTTCATCTCCATACTTTGAACGGATGCTGTCAAATAGTTTTGCAGTACCGACAAATTTTCCGTGTATGAAACCGCGTTTTCTGCATTGTCGTACATAGCTTGCGGCTAACGTTTCACAACTCATTGGCGGTAAGTTACGCTGCAGTAATTCGTAGGCGAACTCCGCAAATGTCTTTTCAAGCACAGTGCCCTGCTTTCCTGTCGCGGGATCTAGGGCGCTCCAACCGCATATGCACGGATCAGTCGGATTCGGAAGTAACCGAAGCTTACGGAAGAACGGATGAGAGCATTTGGGGCACGCATGCATCAGCGACTCACCATGACGCCAACAGACAGACACACCGTAAGCGTTCATTCCACGACGTACTGGACTTACTTTACGTCCCGAAGGGGCCTT
>NZ_DAMCPO010000059.1:268-5397 GCF_032106285.1 Stutzerimonas kunmingensis | reverse complement strand
AATCCATAAGGCAATGAGGCTGGGGATTTCACCGCTAGATCGAAGAATTATCCTGCACCTCATATAACAAGGGCGCCTTTCGGCGCCCTTGTTCTTTCAACCCATCCCACTCCATCATCAACAGGCCACCCGAACCCGCATGGTTAAAGGACGTGGCTGTGATCGACATAAGGGATTACCATCGCTTTTACCGCCAGAAGCGCACATTTTTCGCTGGCGAGGGAGACGGAGCAATTTGCGAGGCGTTGACTCTCTTCGACTCTATTGTCAATCACCCCTCACCTCAACTTAGGAGCTGGTAGCCCACCAAGCACATGCTCACTCAAAGGCACACTTAGCTCTGCGGTGCCCTATCCGAAAGACGAGCGTAAACTTGGCTACCCAACCACTTGGATACCAGCTCCCGCATCTCTGGCTTGCCCATGTAATCAGTGAACAGTTCTTCATTAAGCTCCATGCGCTCAATAAATAGTGACTCAAGGACCTGCCGAAATACGAGCTGGAACTTGTCTAGGGAGTTGACCTCTGCTGCCTTCTGTAGGGACTCGTTCTGGCTCGCGGCTTCGGTGATCTGATCGAAGAATAATTGATCTGCGTCATTCAATTCGCCACCGAAGCGCTGATTGATGATGTCTATGAGGCGTGATAGCGAAACAGCTTCGTCACGCACCATACCTGAGGCCACCTCTCGTGGACCGTTAAGCGGTTTGGCATAGCCTTCGTTGAGGCTAATCGAGCCTTCGCTGATTTTCTGCAAGCGGTAATAATCGAGTTCAACTTCCTCGTCGAACTGATAGCCTGGCCCGCTCTTGCGCTTGGGCAACTTCAGCGCGAGATGGCGCAGATAGGTGAAGAGTTTTTCCAGGTCGCTGTCCTGATAGGGAATCACCTGGCTCAGGAAACCGTACAGATTGCGAAAGGCCTGCAACTTGCTGCGCCACAACTCCGCTTCGTCTTCTTCGGTGTTCTGCAACCGCACAAAGCGCGCGACCGCCAGATCAAGAATCGCACTCATCAGCTTATGGTCGCCAAGGCTCTGGCGGCGCTTAGGTGCAAAGAACACATGCGCAAACTCGGCAATCTCCGTTTGCAGATAAATGCCCGAGGCATCCAGTTCGGCCTGCACCTCGTAGAGCTTGTCCGGATCGACCTGCTCGCCCATCACCGAGCCGTCGTAGTATTGACGGAAGGCCTCCTGGATTTCGTCGGGATCGTTGACGAAATCGAGCACGAAAGTATCGCCCTTAAGTGGGTGAGTTCGGTTCAAGCGCGACAAGGTCTGAACGGCTTGAATGCCCGCCAGCCGTTTGTCCACGTACATGGTGTGCAACAACGGCTGGTCGAAGCCGGTCTGGTACTTCTCGGCCACCAGCAGCACGCGGAATTCCGGCTTGGCGAAAGTGTCAGGCAGTTCCTTTTCCTTTAGGCCGCCATTCATCTCGACTTCCGTGTATGACTTCTCCGGAATCTTGTCGTCTTCCACCTTGCCCGAGAACGCCACCAGGCTCTTGATGGGGTAGCCCTTCTCCTGAATGTAGCGGTCGAACTCCTGCTTGTATCGCACCGCTTCTAATCGCGAGCCGGTCACCACCATCGCCTTGGCATGGCCGCCAATCTTGTGCCGCGTGAAGTGTTGGAAATGCTCGACCATCACCTCGGTCTTCTGGCCAATGTTGTGCGGATGCAGCCGCATAAAACGGGCCAACGCCTTGGCCGCCTTCTTGCGCTCGACGTTGGGGTCGTCCTCGGCCTTCTTGATCAGCTTGTAGTAGGTCTTGTAGGTCACGTAGCTCTTGAGCACATCCTCGATAAAGCCCTCCTCGATAGCCTGGCGCATGGTGTAGCGGTGGAAGGGCTCGTCGCCCCGGCCAAAGATCGCCAATGTCTTGTGTTTGGGAGTGGCGGTGAAAGCGAAAAAGCTCATGTTCGGTTGATGGCCCCTCTTGGCCATGGAACGGAACAGTCGCTCCAGTTCGACTTCGCCTTCCTCCTCGGCCATCTCTTGCGCCTTGCGACGCAGCTCGCCACCGCCCAGCACACCTTTCAAGTCCGTGGCCGTCTCGCCCGATTGCGAACTGTGCGCCTCGTCGATGATTACAGCGTACTTGCGCGTGGGCAGATGGCTCTTGCTGCCTTCGCCACGCTCCTCACTAAGTTTGGCTAGTTGCCCGGACACGAATGGAAATTTCTGCAGCGTGGTGATGATGATTGGCACGCCGGCTTCCAGCGCTTCGGCGAGCTGGCGCGAGTCCTCGTCGATCTTCTGCACAACGCCCTGGCGGTGGTCAAGCTGGTAGATGGTGTTCTGCAACTGGCGGTCGAGCACCACCCGGTCGGTGATGACCACCACGCTGTCAAAAAGTCGCTCGTCGCGCTCGTTGTGCAGGCTGGAGAGACGGTGCGCCAGCCAGGCAATCGTGTTGCTCTTGCCGCTGCCGGCCGAATGCTCGACCAGGTAGTTGTGCCCCACGCCCTCGCTGGCGGCAGCCGCCACCATACGGCGCACAGCCTGCAACTGGTGATAACGCGGAAAAATCAGGTTTTCCTTGCGCACCTTCTTACCGACGTCAGTGGTCTTTTCTTCCACATCGAGATGCAGGAAATGGGCGAGCAGGTCGAGCAGGCTGTCGCGCTGTAGCACCTCTTCCCACAGGTAGGCTGTCTTGTAGTTGCGTCCTTCAAGATCGGGCGGGTTACCAGCGCCACCGTCCATGCCCCGGTTGAACGGCAGGAAGTAAGTGGACGAACCGGCCAGGCGAGTGGCCATGTGCGCTTCTTCAGTATCCACAGCGAAGTGCACCAGCGCGCGCTTGGTGAACTCGAAGATTGGTTCACGGGGATCGCGGTCGTGGCGATACTGGTGGATGGCATTCGCCGACGTCTGGCCGCTCAAGGGGTTCTTGAGCTCCAGCGTCACCACCGGAATGCCGTTGACCGACAACACTACATCCAGGGACTTCTCAGACTTCGGGCTGAAATGCAATTGGCGGGTCAGACCCAGCCGGTTGGCCCGGTAGCGCGCGTCCAGCTCCGGGTTCAAGCCGTGGGCCGGGCGAAAGAAGGCTATCCGCAGCGTGCGCCCGAAGCATTTGAAACCGTGGCGCAGCGTGGCCAGGGCGCCATGGGTATCCAGCCACTTGCATAGCGACTCCAGCACGCGCGCACCGGTCTGCTCGCCGTGCAGGGTTTCTAGCTTCTCCCACACCTTGCCCTGGGTGGCACGAATGAAGGCCAGTGCCTCATCGAGGAAAATCGCGCGCTCGCGGTCGAATCCTTTGACGTCGACCTTCGTATATCCTTCACTTAGCAAAACTGCCTCGATGGCGGTTTCGAATGCGAATTCACTGGTGCGCTTCATACGGCGGCCCTCGCTTGTTTCTTTCTTAGCCAATAGACAAGCACCTGCGCGAACTCGGGCAGGTCGCCGGGTTCGCTACCATCCCACCTGGGCAGCTCACGCGCCGGATCAACGCGACGGCAGTCCTGCAGGCGCTGCTGAAACGCTGCGAGCACGGCCCTGCGATTGCTCACCAGGCGCGGCAGGTTCAGGTTGAGCACCGCGTTGAGGGCTTCTTCGATGGCGGCGTCGTCTGCCTTGATGGTTCCATCGCCTAAAAAGCGAATCTTGTGCTCGATGGGGTGCGCCGGGTCGCATACGCTGAAGCAAAGGCCGTCATTGCCCTTGCGCGTATCGCAATGCTGCTCACGTTCGGGACGGCCGTGCCCGCCCAGACAGGCGCCATGCAGATTGCCAAAATCGAGCTGTCGCCCGGGGTGGCTGGCCTGACATTGCCAGTGCTCGATCTTCATGCCCTCGGGCGTGGCCCGGATGCGCGACTGGCAGTAGCAGCACAGGCCGCGCTGCTCGGCCACCAGCGCCCGCCGCAAAGTCGCCTTGTCGGAGTAATTGTCGTAGTCGGCATGCGGCTGCTGGCGATGCTGGGTCAAAGTCGCGGGCTCCGGCCCCTTCTTGATGGTCCGCATCTACTCAGCGCCCTCCAGAAAGCGGATCAGCGAACTGGCTCGGGTCAGCTCGGGCTCGTCTTCGCCCAGCTTGTGTTCGAGGGCCGCAATGGCGGCACGGGCCGCGTCGAAATGCTCCTGGTCGATCAGTTCGAAAAGCGCCTTTAGCTCACCATCCACCTGCCGATTTCGCACCGGGGCGCCCATGAACTCCTGCAGGATGCGGTTGGCGTCCATGCCATAGGCCTCGACGGGCACGGTTACGCCCACTTTGCCGTTCACGAATTCGAGGAAGCGCACGCAGCGCGCCGGCACCTCGCCCAGCACCAGGGGCGAATGGGTCGTCACCACGAATTGGCAGGCCTTGAAGATGTCCCGCAGGCGCTGCAGGACATCGCGCTGCCACTTGGGATGCAGGTGCAGTTCGATCTCGTCGATCAATACCAGCGCCGCGCCCTCGGCGATGGGGTTGTCACTCTCAGGGTTGGCGATGGCCAGGCGTCGGGTGAGATCGAACACCAGAGCCAGCAGGCCGCGTTCGCCATCGGAAAGCTGGTGCAGATAGAAGGGCTGGCCGCGTTTGTCCACCACGAAGCCAAGTCGCGGTTGTTCCTGGATGCGCAGGTTGCCGAACTCCGGCACGAGTTCAACCACCACGGCGCGCAATGCGTCCAGTACCTTGAACCGGCGCGGTTCATTGGCCGCGCCCAGCTTCTCCTGGGTCCGGAACCAGTGCATGAACTCGCGCAGCTCTACTTCGCGATCGTGCAGGGCGCGGCCGTAGGCGATGGACGGCTCGAAGGGCTTGGCCTCTGGTAGGCTGCGTGGCTGGCCGGGCAACTGGCGCTTGGGCGAGAAATACACTGCCAACGGCGAATGGGCGGCGCTCTTTAGGGTCGCCAGCGCGGCGCGGGTCTCCTTCAGGCCCGCCTCCAGCTCACCGGTCAGCGTGCGGGCACTCAGCGCCTGAGCGAAATCGGTGGCGGCGGTGGCCTCTTCGGCCTGCCGCAGCAGCATGAAGCGGTCGCCCTTCTCGTCCGCCGCGCGCAGGCGCTGCACCCCGCCATTGATGGTCTGCCCATTGATCCGGATGCGCGCGGACACCTCCAGCGAGCCCTTGTCACCGTGAATGTCGTCATCGGTGAAGTACAGCGGCGCCGAGCGCG
>NZ_DAMCPO010000059.1:0-258 GCF_032106285.1 Stutzerimonas kunmingensis | reverse complement strand
GGCATTGCCCGTGAAAGCAGCACCGCCAGCGCATGCAGCACTGTGGACTTGCCCACGCCGTTGACACCGGCGATCAGCGTCACATCGGGTTCGAAGGCGATGTCGAGCTGCTCGAAGCCACCACAGTGGGCGAGGGAAAGGGCTTCCAGTTTCATCCGGTCATCTCCTCCGGCGGGATCTGGCCGGTCACGGCTGCGGTGATCAGCGCGGCGCGGCGTTCGACAAGCAGGCGCAGCGAGTCTCGAAGCTCGCCGCGGA
>NZ_DAMCPO010000058.1:266-6030 GCF_032106285.1 Stutzerimonas kunmingensis | reverse complement strand
AACCGTCGACCTCTTGCATGCCATGCAAGCGCTCTCCCAGCTGAGCTATAGCCCCATCTCGAGGACGGGGCGCATATTAGGGGCGCCCCCAAGTAGTGTCAACAACAATTTCGAACGGGCCGAAGTTTTTTTGGCATTAGGAACAACTACTTACCACCGACGAATGGTAACGCCACCACCTCGGGGCGATGCTGGTCACAAGCACCGCCCCTGCCCCGCACTCAGACAATCGACGCCGCGAGCTTCTCCCACTCCTTGGCTTCCTTCTTCGACGCGCCACCGAGCAACTCGAGTGCGTTGCGCAGGCGGAAGCGCGTCAGATCCGGGCCGAGAATCTCCATCGCGTCGAGTACCGATACCGAACTGGCCTGCCCGGTGATGGCGGCGAACATCAGCGGCATCACATCGCGCAGCTTGAAGCCTAGATGTTCCGCCACCTGGGTGATGCACGCGGTGATGCGCTCCTTTTCCCACTGGCGCAGTGCTTCCAACTTCCACAGAATCAGCTGCATGACCTGGCGCACCTGCGTCGCATCGAGCTTCTTGTGCGCGAACAATGCGGGGTCGAGCGGCAATGCACCGGAGAAGAAGAAGCCAGCCAATGGCGCAATCTGGCTGAAGGTTTCCACGCGCTGCTGCACGTGCGGCGCGATCTGCATCATGTACTGCGGATTGAATGCCCACTTCTGCACTTCGGCAGCGAACTGCTCGACCGGCAGTTCGCGTAGCCACTGGCCGTTCAGCCAGGAAAGCTTCTCCAGATCGAAGATCGGTCCGCCGAGCGATACGCGATTGATGTCGAAGTGCTCGATCATCTCGTTCAACGTGAATTTCTCACGCTCGTCAGGCATCGACCAACCCATGCGCCCGAGATAGTTGAGCATCGCCTGTGGCAGAAAACCCATGCGCTCGTAGAAGGTCACCGAAGTCGGATTCTTGCGCTTAGAGAGCTTGCTCTTGTCGGGATTGCGCAGCAGCGGCATGTAGCACAGCTGCGGCTGCTCCCAGCCGAAGTACTCGTACAGCTTGATCAGCTTGGGCGCCGACGGCAGCCACTCTTCGCCACGCAGCACATGAGTGATGCCCATCAGGTGGTCATCAACCACGTTGGCGAGGAAGTAGGTCGGCAGGCCATCGGCCTTCATCAGCACCTGCATGTCCATGCGATCCCAGCCGATCTCGACGGTGCCGCGCAGCATGTCGTTGACCTGGCACACGCCTTCGCTCGGCACCTTCATCCGGATCACATGGGATTCACCAGCAGCGATGCGACGCTGAGCTTCGGCCGGATCGAGGTGCATGCAATGGCCGTCATAACGCGGCGTTTCCTTGTTCGCCATCTGCTCGGCACGCACCTGATCCAGGCGCTCGCTGCTGCAGAAGCACGGGAACGCATGACCCTTGCTGACCAGCTCGTCCGAGTACTTCTTGTAGATCTCGCCGCGCTCGCTCTGCCGGTACGGGCCATGCGGACCGCCAACGTCCGGACCCTCGTCCCATTCGATGCCCAGCCAGCGCAGCGCATCGTAGATCTGCTGCTCGGATTCACGGGTCGATCGCACCTGATCGGTATCCTCGATGCGCAAGATGAACTGGCCACCGTGCTGTCGGGCGAAGCACAGATTGAACAGCGCGATGTAGGCAGTACCGACGTGGGGATCGCCGGTCGGAGATGGCGCGATGCGGGTGCGAACCGTGGTCATGAATGCTCTCGGACGGTAGGACATACGGAAAGGGGACGAATGTTAGCAGGCGCTGCGCAGCCGGCTCCAGCCAAACACCGGGAAGCAGAGCGAGAGCGTCCCGAAGGAGACGCTCCGGGACAGGCCGAAACGGTCGATCCGCCAGTAGCTGCTAGACCTGCAACAAGCGCTCGCGCAGCTTGTGAATTTCGTCGCGCGCTTCAGCGGCCGCCTCGAACTCCAGATCGCGCGCCAGACTCAGCATCTTCTCTTCCAGCTGACGAATCCGCTTGGTGATCTCGCTCGGCGAACGCAGTTCGTTCTCGTAACGCGCACTCTCCTCCGCCGCTTTCGCCTCGCCACGCCGCTTCTTGCTGCGCGAGCCCGGTACGGTTGCGCCTTCGAGGATGTCCTGCACGTCCTTCTTCACGCCCTTGGGCACGATGCCGTTGGCCTCGTTGAAGGCAATCTGCTTGTTGCGCCGCCGTTCGGTTTCATCGATGGCGCGCTGCATGGATCCGGTGACGTTGTCGCCATAGAGGATTGCGCGACCGTTAAGGTTGCGCGCAGCGCGGCCAATGGTCTGAATCAGCGAGCGTTCCGAACGCAGGAAGCCTTCCTTGTCTGCATCAAGTATCGCCACCAGCGACACCTCAGGCATATCCAACCCCTCGCGCAACAGGTTGATGCCCACCAACACGTCGAACGTGCCCAGACGCAAATCACGAATGATCTCGACCCGCTCCACGGTATCGATGTCCGAGTGCAGATAACGAACCCGCACGTCGTGGTCGCTGAGGTAGTCGGTAAGGTCCTCGGCCATGCGCTTGGTCAGCGTGGTGACCAGCACCCGCTCCTCCTTGACCACGCATTTACGGATCTCCGACAGCAGATCGTCGACCTGGGTCAGCGCCGGCCGCACTTCGATCTGCGGATCGACCAGACCGGTAGGGCGTACAACCTGCTCGACCACACGGCCGGCGTGCTCAGCTTCGTAAGGTCCAGGCGTGGCCGAAACGAAGATGGTCTGCGGACTGATCGCCTCCCACTCGTCGAAGCGCATCGGCCGGTTATCCAGCGCCGATGGCAGACGGAAGCCATACTCCACCAGGGTTTCCTTGCGCGAGCGGTCGCCCTTGTACATCGCGCCGACCTGCGGCACCGACACGTGGGACTCATCGATCACCAGCAGCGCATCGGCCGGCAGGTAGTCGAACAGCGTCGGTGGCGGCTCGCCAGCATCGCGCCCGGACAGATAGCGCGAGTAGTTTTCGATGCCGTTGCAGTAACCCAGCTCCATGATCATTTCCAGATCGAAACGCGTGCGCTGCTCGAGCCGCTGGGCCTCCACCAGCTTGTTCTGGCTGCGCAGGTAATCGAGCCGCTCGCGCAGCTCGTCCTTGATCTTCTCTATCGCGTCGAGCAGGGTTTCCCGCGGCGTTACGTAGTGGCTCTTGGGATAGAAGGTGAAGCGCGGCAGCTTGCGGATCACCTCCCCGGTCAGCGGATCGAAGGCGGACAGGCTCTCCACCTCATCATCGAACAGCTCGATGCGCACCGCTTCGAGATCCGATTCCGCCGGGAAGATGTCGATCACGTCGCCGCGCACACGGAAGGTCGCACGAGCGAAATCCATGTCGTTGCGGGTGTACTGCAGGCCAGTCAGCCGGCGCAGCAGCTCGCGCTGATCGAGCCGATCACCACGATCGACGTGCAGGACCATCTTCAGGTATGACTGCGGATCACCCAGACCGTAGATGCACGACACAGTGGTGACGATGATCGCATCCGCGCGCTCCAGCAGCGCCTTGGTTGCCGACAGACGCATCTGCTCAATGTGATCGTTGATCGATGCATCCTTCTCGATGAAGGTGTCCGACGACGGCACATAGGCTTCCGGCTGGTAATAGTCGTAGTAGGAAACGAAATACTCGACCGCATTGTTCGGGAAGAACGCCTTGAACTCACCATAGAGCTGCGCGGCCAGCGTCTTGTTTGGCGCCAGCACCAGCGTAGGCCGCTGCACATGGGCGATGACGTTGGCGACGCTGAAGGTCTTGCCCGAGCCCGTAACGCCCAGCAGCGTCTGGTGCGACAACCCCGCCTCGATGCCTTCGATCATCTGCCGAATGGCCTCCGGTTGATCGCCGGCCGGCTTGAAACGGGTGACCAGTTCGAACTTGGACATTTCGCCTCTCTAGGTAACATGTGCGAGCTTGGCAGCCGGACTTTCGAACAGCCATCCAGCGGTTTGGCGCGACAGCCAGCGGATCCTGAAATCCGCCACCAGCGATGGGCGCGCAGAGCCGAGAAACCGCCCATCTTTCCAGTACGCAAAACGCACCGAAAGTGATCAGAAAACCTCAGTAGCATATCGCAGGCAACAGGCTTGACCGCTATACTACCGCCCCGTTTGCGCATCACCCTGCGCGCCGACGCGAGGGTGGTGAATCTAGTCACTCTTCTCTTTCGAGCCCCCTCACCATGAGTTTGTTCTCTGCTGTCGAAATGGCGCCGCGCGATCCTATCCTCGGCCTCAATGAAGCCTTCAACGCCGACACGCGGCCGAACAAGGTCAACCTCGGTGTCGGTGTCTACTACAACGAAGAAGGTCGCATTCCATTGCTGCGCGCCGTGGTCGAGGCGGAGCATGCCCGCATCGCTGCCCACGCGCCCCGCGGCTATCTGCCGATCGAGGGCATTGCCGCTTACGATGCTGCCGTACAGAAGCTGCTGTTCGGCAACGATTCTCCGCTGATCGCCGAAGGCCGGGTGGTGACTACCCAGGCGCTCGGCGGAACCGGCGCACTCAAAGTCGGCGCAGACTTCCTCAAGCGCCTGCTGCCGGACGCCGTGGTTGCCATCAGCAACCCGAGCTGGGAAAACCATCGCGCGCTGTTCGAGTCGGCCGGTTTCCCGGTCCAGAGCTACAGCTACTATGACGCGAGCAATCACGGCATCGATCGCGCCGGCCTGCTGCAGGACCTGAAGAACCTGCCACCCCGCTCCATCGTCGTGCTGCACGCCTGCTGCCACAACCCGACCGGCGTCGATCTGAACCTGGATGACTGGAAGCAGATTCTCGACGTGCTGCGTGCCCAGGATCACGTGCCGTTCATCGACATCGCCTACCAGGGCTTCGGCGACAGCATCGAAGAGGACGCCGCCGCCGTGCGCCTTTTCGCCGAGTCGGGCATGACCTTCTTCGTTTCCAGCTCGTTCTCCAAGTCCTTCTCGCTGTACGGCGAACGCGTCGGCGCGCTGTCGATGGTCACCCAGAGCCGCGAGGAGTCGGCTCGCGTACTGTCGCAGGTCAAGCGCGTGATCCGCACCAACTATTCCAACCCGCCGACCCACGGCGCCACGATCGTCTCCGCGGTGCTCAACAGCCCGGAACTGCGCGCCATGTGGGAAGCCGAGCTGGGCGAGATGCGCAGCCGCATCCGCGAGCTGCGTCTGAGCATGGTCGAGCAATTGGCGGCCAAAGGCGCGAAGACGGACTTCAGTTTCGTTGCCGCCCAGCGCGGCATGTTCTCCTACTCCGGCCTCACGGCCGAGCAGGTCGAGCGACTGCGTGTCGAGTTCGGCGTCTACGCCATCAGCACCGGTCGAATCTGCGCCGCCGCACTGAACCGCAACAACATCGGTCACGTCACTGACGCCATCGTTCAGGTGCTCTGACTCCAGCCGCCCGGGGCCCTCTCAGCCCCCGGGCGCGGCGTCGTTCCTAGCGGCGCAAAGGGTTGACTTCTCTTTTGCAAACAGTAGGATACGCACCGTTGTTCCGCGATAGCTCAGTCGGTAGAGCAAATGACTGTTAATCATTGGGTCCCTGGTTCGAGTCCAGGTCGCGGAGCCAAATTTCAAAGCCTCGGTTAATACCGGGGCTTTTTTATTGCCGCTGGACTCTCACCAGGGACTGCGTCCCAGGTTATTCGCTTCGCTCACCCCTTCGGGGCCGCGCTAAAGCGCGTTCAGCTTCGCTGTCGAGTCCAGGTCGCGGAGCCAAATTTCAAAGCCTCGGTTGATACCGGGGCTTTTTTATTGCCGCTGGACTCTCACCAGGGACTGCGTCCCAGGTT
>NZ_DAMCPO010000058.1:0-166 GCF_032106285.1 Stutzerimonas kunmingensis | reverse complement strand
ATTCGCTTCGCTCACCCCTTCGGGGCCGCGCTGAAGCGCGTTCAGCTTCGCTGTCGAGTCCAAGTCGCGGAGCCAAATTTCAAAGCCTCGGTTAATACCGGGGCTTTTTTATGGTTCATCGCGCTTTCCCGGGGAAGGCAGCCTTGATTTTCAGGAAGAAGTATTC
>NZ_DAMCPO010000057.1:0-8404 GCF_032106285.1 Stutzerimonas kunmingensis | reverse complement strand
GTTTTCAGTCGGCAGAACAGCCTCTACTGGGTCAGTTTTCGGTCAGCGGCAACAGCCGAACGTCTTTCGCAATGTGCCAATGTCGAACTGAGCCAGTTCCCAAGCAGTAGAAATGTTCAGAGCTGCTAGCTTGGCAGCCGAGCGGTGTCCCACGCCCCACACCTCGGAAACCGGCGCCAACCGGAGCAATTTCTCTTGACGGACAGGGTCGGTCAGATCAAGCACGCCACCAGTGGCCTTCCATTTTTTCGCTGCCCAATTCGCGAGCTTGGCCAAGGTCTTGGTGGTGCTGATGCCTACTCCGACCGGCATCCCAATTTCATGGGCTAGACGGTTGCGAATGCTTCGGCCTAGCTCAGCTGGATCGGCAACTCCGGTCATGTCGCCCCAAGCCTCATCGATCTAAAGGAAAGAAGAACAGCCATGGACATGACTTCAGCTCAGACATTCCGCTACTCAATCTCTGATGTCGGATGTCCATAGAAAGAACCTCTTTTCCAGGAAATTGGGGCTTGAAGTCCATACCTGCGCAATTGCACCCATTTGACCAGTCAATTGCATTGGTACTGACCACCGCGTGCATCCGACTTGGCCAGTGGACAGCAGAGACGCAACAGACAGAAACCGGCCAAGAGCGGGCGTTTAGGTTAGGGAAAATATATCTGTCCCCTTTTGCCCTTTTGCCCTTTTGCCCTTTTGCCCTTTTGCCCTTTGCCCTTTGCCCTTTGCCCTTTGCCCACGGTCCCACGCTTCCTCGGATATGCAACGACAACTACTCCTGCAGGCGAACACCCGCTGCTGGCGGAATGGTATGGTGTGCGTGTAAAAAAACCACAAACGGATTGCTCTGAAAAGGAGTTCTGAATGAGTCCCACGCTCTATCTCGTTCTGGTGCTGCTGGCGCTGGGTGCTTACCTTTTCTGGCTGACCCGTGAACAGCTGGCTGCGATGCAGACCAGGAAAAAGGGGTTCGCTTACGGCAAGGCGGTGATGGCCGCCGTTGAAAAGCATTTCGTTGAGCTGAAAGACAAATCGGTTTTGCTGGTCGAGGACAAGGGTTATCAGGTCGTCGACGACTCGAAGTGGAAAGCTGAGCTCGACAAGTTCATCACTATGATCGTACGCCCGAAGGTCGAGGGTTTTATCAAGACCCCGGCCGATGAGGCTGCCTTCCACAAATTCGCCACGACCATGCTTCTCCAGCTGTTGGAGGGCGATGTGTTTCCCCGTCAATTCCCTGTCGAAGAGTACGCAGCCAGCGCGATCCCGCCGGCCGGCGAGGCTGAAAAGTTGCTGCTCCCTGCCCGCTGGCTCTTCTCTATGGTGTTCGTCGCCGTCGCGGTCTACACCGCCATCCACCAAGGCTGGCTGGCAGCCTTGCTAATGCTAGTTGCCGGCTTGGTGATCAACCCGCTAACACACCAGAAGGCGGTGCAGAAAGCACCGTGGTACGACCGGTACAACCTCGGACTTTGGGCGATTCTGGGCACCGTGTTACTGGCCAACATCTCCTACTTTCAGCATGCCCAAGCGGTCTACAACGAGAGCCAGGCCCTCCTTGCCGAACAGCAAAAGCAGCGGACGATTGAGCAGCAGAGAATTGCCGAGCAGCGTCGCGTGAATGCTGAACAGAAAAGACTGGCGGCAGAGGCTCAAGCTGCCAATGAGTTCGCGGCGAAGCGCTTAGAGGTCCTCGATAGCTTAAGTCGGGCCATCCAGGAAGAGCGATTCACAGACGCGAAAGCGATCATGGACAAGTACAGCGCGGTTTCTGATTCTGATCTGGTCGCGCTCAAGGGAGAGTACGGACTGAAGAAGGAAGCCTTCGAAGCCAAGGAGGCCGCAGCCAAGGCCGAGCGGGATCGCCAGGAGAACTACACCACCCGCATCCGAGATTACGCGATCGACGAGTACACGCCGGCGCAGTATCCGAAGCTCACGACCAAATATCGCAGCCGGCTAACGGAGATAGAGAAGTTCCGCCGTACAGCGGCTGAGCGCGTGATTGATAGTGGCAAGTGCGACTACGTCGAGAATGTCCAGCTCAGCGATGAAAGCTCGCTGCGATCGCTCAAGTTCTTCATTGACTGCGCCAACGAAAACCGGATCTATCTGACCGAGGTCGAACTCAAGAGCGGCGCCGAGGTGCACACGCAGACCGAAAACGCTTGGGACGAAGGCGAGGCCATTGTTGCATGTCAGACCATGACGAAGCGGAACGCGACCATCCCGAGCTCGGTCGACTTCCATAGCTTCACCGGTACCAGTGCAACGACCGCCAAGACCTCCGGGAACGTCCAGGTGCTCTTGAACTTCGATGCCAAGAACGTTTTTGGCGCGGAGATCGGCTACACGTCCAGGTGCATCTTCGAGCCGCGCAAGCAGGGCAGCATCGAGATTTCCCTGCGCGAGTAACGCTGCACGGCGAGTGGGAGGGCATTGCAAATGCGTCCGGCTGTCCAGTACGGTGCTGTCGAATTGGCGTCACCAGCTGCTCTGCAGCAATCAATTCAGCCCACTGGGGTCTCATACCCCAGAGGGGGCCTGGAACCTCCTCAGATATGGAGAGTTCAGGTCCAGGCTTTCAGAGTTTTCTTACATCCGTTTCCAAGCCGTGACCGCAGCCTGATAGCAAAGGTAACCTGTTCAGGCCGTGCTCCTCCCTCTCGAAGTCTCTTCACAACACTGCCGCCAGCTTCCTAAGTTCTTCCTTGGGAATCCCATTGAGGCCCAGCAGGTCAACGAGTCGCTTGCCTGTAGATGACAGGATTGCTTCGCAAGGAAGCACCAGATTAACTTCATACACGAACCCACCGCGACCGTGCTCCTCGCTGTAGCTGATAAGCAACTGACGCTGATACAGATACAGGGCTTGCTGAGCAGCATCGAGTGAGTCAGCACTTATAGTGCCCGCCATTGGCCACAGCGCACTTCTAAGATTGAATTCCGCTCTCTGGCTCACCAGACTCATCAGACAGAATTGTTGATAGGTCAGGGCTTCAGCCATAGTGAGTAGATAATTCGCCTCAGCGCGCTGTATGTAGGGGCTGAACACCAGGTTCGTGTAAAAATTCGCGAGATATGGAAGCTTGAGCTCTTCGTGCTCTTGCTTTGCGTTGAGTAAAACGCCCTCAAAAATCTCCTCCGCAGGTGACGACGCGCCGCCGTTGCGAACGAAGAAGTCATCATCCCTCACTTCTTCCCAAAGGCGTCTTTCTTTGATGCCCTCAATGGCCAGGGCCGCCACACCTCCCACCCGCTGCTCCTCTCGCGGCGACAGGAAGCGTTGAGCGAGGTCGTCCAGGACGACAACGCAGGCCTCTCCAGCTGCAGCCCCAATTGCGGCCCCCGCTAGGGTCCCACCAGGGCCAGCCAGTGAGCCCACTGCCCCACCTACCGCAGCGCCTGCTATTTGGCTGCCTTTGTTCAAAAGCGCTTCATACTCTTTCATGCCCGTCCCTGTTTAGTTAGTGCTTGGAGCAAGCAGGTGGTCTCGAATGCGTAATACTGTAGTTGTGGAGCACCCAGCGTGCCTAGCCGTGGCCCGGATGCCCAGGCCAGCACCCAGCAGCTCCTTGGCCCGCTTGTGGCTGTTCTCTGACGGTCGTGACAGTGACACGCCCTGGTCAAGTTGAACGCAATCCGTGGTCAACGCCAACCCAAATTGGTGGTCAAGAGGAGTGCAATTTCGCACATACCTGAGGACTGCTCACCACATCGCTTGCGTCGGTAGTAGCTTCCGCACTTTCCCCGTCTCTCACCGCTAAACAGCGCTTTCCGGTAGCGGACTTTAGAGCGGCTTGATACTGGTCAGCATGCAGAAATTCTGCCCATGTAGCGTCACGACCGGACAAGCCACTAGGGTGGCGGTCAGGAAGGCAGGCAAACGGAACACGGCGAAGCACCTCGAAGGCGCCGGCCACTTGCCATCCAACTGGGCGCGGCCTTTAATCGGCGGATCTGGAAAGGAGACGGATATGCCATTGTTGGACGAGATTATTGGGTGGGCCGGCGGACTCAGACCCTGGCAGCAGGAAGCACTGCGCCGGATATTTGCCCGGGCCGAACTAACCCAGGATGACATCGAGACCATTCTGCGAATGGTTCGCGAGCAAGAACGGGAAGACGCAACCACGGAGGGAGCACGGCCATTCACATTGGACGACGTACCAGGCGCCGGAAGTGGCGCAACCGTGCGGTTGGTGGGTGTCTCGGGGCTAGACCAGGTAAACGGATTCCCGTCCGGTCGTGCCTTTGACCTCGCACCGGAGGGCATGAGCATTTTCTTTGGTCATAACGGCGCCGGCAAATCCGGCTACGCCCGCGTCTTCAAGAATGCCTGCAACGCTCGGCATCGGGTGGAGGTCCTGCCCGACGCTTTTGGGGCGGCAACCCCAGCTAGACCGCCATCAGCAGATTTCGCCATTTTGGTGGATGGCACTCCGGAAACCGCACGTTGGGCCCAGAATGGGCCGGCCCATTTGCATTTGAGTTCGGTCTCGGTCTACGACGCGGCCTGTGCCAATGACTACATCGACGCGGAAGGGACCCCTGCATTTCAGCCCTACGGACTCACTCATCTGACGCGCCTGGTCCTACTTCAGCGTGATTTACAGGCACGGATTGGGACCGAACGCAATGCCTTGGCTCTGGATACCCGGCAATTCGAACCGCTGAAGGGTGACACCGAAGTCGGCCGCTACATCGCAAAATTAGGTGGGGACTCGGACCGCGCCGTGCTTGCTCGATTAGGGACGGTCGGTGACGATGAACTCCGGCGACTGGAGTTTCTGAAGCGGACATTACTGGAAAGCGATCCTGTGCCGCAGGCGCTGGCCTTGGAACGTTTGGCGACACGCTTGGACCAGGCGCAGCGTCGAGCCGAGGAAGTCCAGCGCTGGGTGAATGATCGTGCCATAGCACGGGCAAAGGAACTGATTACAACGGAAAAAACCGCGCATCTCGCCATGCAACTGGCGCAAGCGCGTCTTCAGGATCGAGACACACTGAACGCCATGGAGTTGCCGGTAACGTCCTCACCCACCGCCACGCTGCTGGAAGGCACAGGAGCTGAACTCTGGCAAACGATGTACCGAGCCGCTGAGGCTTTCTCTCAGCAGACGGCATACCCTGAACATCCCTTCCCGCACCTGGAACCGGACGCTTACTGCGTACTCTGCCAGCAACCTTATTCAACGGATGCCTCGGAGCGCATGCGGCGTTTCGCGGCATTTGTCGCCGACAGCGCCACGGCGGATGCGCAAGCCGCCACGCTTGCGCGCATGAACGCTCTAGGGAAGGTGCAGGCTGTCGATCTAAACGTTCTGGATGTGCCAACACGGGCTGACGTGGAGGAGCGACTGCCCGACCTACACGCTGCCATCACCGCAGCGGCATCAGTCTGGACCGCCCGGCATACTTGGGTTAGCCAAGCCCTGCAAACTGGAAACTGGTCCCCCGAGTCAGAACCGCTTCCTATCGAAGCAAATCTCGATAGTCTCTTCGCCGCCAAAGCTGCTTCGCTCCGAGTCGACGCCAATACCCTGCGGACCTCTGCCGATCCCGCTGTACGCTTGGCGCTGACCCAAGAACTGGCAGAGCTAGAAGCCCGACAACGCCTCGCCAACCAGCTTGGCGCGGTGGAGCGCTTTGTTCAGGACAGTCAGGCCCATGCCACATTGAGCCGCTGCCATGCCGCCCTCAACCCAGCGGCCGTGTCACGCAAACTGACGTCCCTGGCGGCGACGCATGTGACCGAGGCTCTGGCCGCTTCCATGAATGCTGAGTTGAAAGCCCTGGGCTATAAGCGACGGGTGCAACCCGACCTGAGCGGGCGCACAGAGCTGGGGGTGACCAAGGTCACGCTGCGCCTGCAGGAAATCACGGCGAAAGCCTCCAAGGTGCTGTCAGAGGGCGAGCAGCGCGCGTTGGGGATGGCTATGTTCCTCGCCGAGCTCGAATCCCTGCCACATACTTCGACCGTTATTTTCGACGATCCGTCTACGTCGCTGGATCACGTATATCGTCGGGCCATAGCTCGGCGTTTGGTAGCGCTGGCTGAGACCCGCCAAGTGCTGGTGTTCACCCATGATGCGGTGTTCCTGACCGAGCTCGCGATGGCGCTTCAGCGTGCTGATCGCTCGGCCAGCTACAAGACCATCGGTTGGGACGAGTCGCCGGGACTAGTGAGCGAGGGGCTGACGTGGGCGACGATGGACACCAAGGCCCGCCTGGCCGATCTCGAAAGTCGTGCGAAAGCGCTGAACGTTCCGGTCGGCAGCGACCCGGATGATGAGCTTGAGCGGCAAATTGCATCGGGATACTCAAGCCTCCGAGGCACTGTCGAGCGCGCCATCCGCGAGGTTTTTTTGAACAATACCGTCCAGCCGTTCAGTGATGTGGTGAGCGTAGAAGCATTTGGTGCTGTCATTGGCCACCCCGCAGAGGAGTGGGAGCAGTTGCTGGCAGTGTATGCGCGGGCCTGCGAAGCTACCGAGGCCCACGACACCCCAGGCGAGCGCCAACTACCGCTTCCCGCGCGCGAGGAGTTGCTCGGCGATATCGCCCAGGTCCTGGAATTAATCAAAAACGCGACTAAACGCCGAACTGCCTACGAGAATCTACGCCGGGAGCGAACCGCGCAACGCAAGAAGCTCTTCGGCGGCTAGCCCGACGTTTCATGCCGGGCTGGTCGGGCATGGCTGTGTTTCTTTCGAATATTGCGAGCTCTCCGTTTCAAAGTTTTTTGTGGCCTCGCGGATTAAGAGGAAGCACATTGGAGGCCGGCAGTTGGCGCTCCAAGTCCGCAATACGGTCGTACAGTTCAAGAATGGTGGCGTCGGCCTCACCGAGTAGGCTGGCTAGGTGGTCACGCTGCTGCGTGATTTCCTCAATCCGTTCTCGAAGTCCACGATTTTTTCTGCGGGCTAATAAGCTGACTTGGCGCACTGATGGCGGACGTTGCTCAGCGTGTCCTTCCACGTACTTTTGGATCTCAGCGATCAGTAGGGGGAAACGAGCTTTTTTCAGTGCAGAGGGGTCGCTGCCGGCTTCCTTGGCAACGTTGTTCTGACTTACGGGCGTCCCCTTCGGCAGTCGTTCGGGCTTGTTGCTCTTCAGCCGCTCGAACGCTGCGCGATACTGCTCGCCGGCACCCATTCGCTTAGCCGGGTCAGCGGATTCAGGTTTGCCGGATGACATGGCGATAATTCTCCACACTACGTTTCTGGGCTTCCAACGAAGTCCTTAGCGGACTATCTACCTCGGCAGCGGCCAGGCGCTCATCCAATACTGCCTCCAACACTTCGACTTCGTCGAGTTGCTCGGGGTCATAGAGAACGTCCGCACATGGTTTGGTTTCTCCGGGGGAATCGCCCCCTCCGCAGCGAGCGATATTGTCGATGCCCCCATAGGGACAGGGGGTACGGCTCGTGCAGATGCCCAGCAAAATCGGTCGATGAGTGACCGTCCCCTTCTTAGCCAGATTGATCGCTTTCTTAGCATCAGAGGCTGAGATCAGGTGGACAATCTCAGATTTTCGCTTCTCGCCGTGGGGGCTGACGAATCGGTTGCTCGTCAGCTGTTGCAGCTGCCTACCCAAAGTTTCGTACATGGTGCGGACGTAGTAGGTGTGGGCCTTCTCTTCCAGCCGTACCCTGGAATGGTTTTGCCCGTAGTAGAGACTCATCGCTCTGGCGACGTGCTTTAGCTGAAACTGCAATGAAGCGTCGCTGACCAGCCCGGATGCCTGCGGATTCCACGCTTCGGACACTCAGCCCACGCTGATCCGGACACCTGTTCCACGATCATTCGGACAGGCAGTCGGAGCGCAGCGACGCAGGGGTTGCATTGTTAGTCTGAGGCGCCCGGCGCCGTCAATTTCTTCACCCGCTTTCTCATCGACTCGCCCTTGAGATTGATCCGGTAGGCGTTGTGCACCAGGCGGTCGAGGATGGCGTCGGCCAGGGTTGGATCGCCGATCAGTTCGTGCCAGTTGTCCACGGGCATTTGGCTGGTCACGAGGGTCGAGCGCTGGCCGTAGCGGTCGTCCAGTAGCTCCAGCATGTCGCGGCGCTGTTCGGCGGTGAACGGCGCCAGGCCCCAGTCGTCGAGGATCAGCAGGTCGGTCTTGGCATAGCCGTTCATCAGCTTGGCGAAGCGCCCGTCGCCGTGGGCCAAGCCCAGCTCTTCCAGCAGGCGCGGCAGACGCAGGTAGCGCACGCTGTAGCCGTCCCGGCAGGCCTGGTGTGCCAGGGCGCAGGCCAGCCAGGTCTTACCGACGCCAGTCGGGCCGTTGATAATCAGGTTGAGTCCGTCGCGCAGCCACTGGCCGCTGCTCAGCTGGAGGATCAGCGCCTTGTCGAGTCCGCGCGGGCTGCGGTAGTCGATGTCTTCGAGGCAGGCG
>NZ_DAMCPO010000056.1:0-10682 GCF_032106285.1 Stutzerimonas kunmingensis | reverse complement strand
CTAAACTTGGCGCGATGAAAAATAGATTATTGAACTAACCGCTCAGGCCACTAGGCGAAAAAATCAAGGATGGTAAAAACCAGCGCACGGTGCTGACCGCCGAAGAAGAGCAGCGCATTATTAATACCTTTAATTCCAAACTGGCAGTAGAAGATTTTTCCGTGGCTGTTCGCTATGAGGAAATCGCAGCTAAAAATTACAGCTTGAGCGCGGGTCAGTACTTTGATGTAAAAATCGATTATGTGGATATTACGCCCAAGCAATTCACCCAAAAAATGCAAGACTTTACCGACAACTTGGATGATCTATTTAAGAAATCACGAATATTGGAAAAAGAGATTAATAAGCAGTTGGCTGGACTGAAATATGAGTAAGATTACGTCTAGAAGATTGGGCGATCTCATCACATTGAAGCGGGGTTACGATCTTCCCGAGAAGGACAGAATCGCAGGCCCTTATCCAGTTATCAGTTCCGCAGGAATTTCTGGGTATCACAACGAATATAAAATTGATGGGCAAGGCGTTGTAACTGGTCGATATGGCACTTTAGGAGAAATGTATTTCATAGAAGGTAAGTATTGGCCACACAATACTGCCTTATACGTTCAAAATTTCAAAGGAAATGATCCAAAATACATATACTACTTATTGCGCTGTTTAGGAAGAATTCGGACCTCAGATAAAAGCGCCGTCCCAGGAGTTAACCGAAATGAGCTTCATGAAATGGCCATTCCTGCGATTGAAGACACAGGCGTTCAAGTTGCGGTAAGAAAAGTACTTGAAGCAATTGACAAGAAAATCGAACTCAACAACCGCATCAACACCGAACTGGAGGCCATGGCCAAAACTCTGTACGACTACTGGTTTGTACAGTTCGACTTTCCCGACGTCAACGGCAAGCCCTACAAAACCTCTGGCGGCAAAATGCTCTACAACCCAGTCCTAAAACGGGAAATACCGGAGGGATGGGGTGATGCATCGCTAGTTGATATCGCTACTTTCACCAACGGTATAGCGTGCCAGAAGTATTATTCCTCTGATGGCGAGGAAGCGTACAGGGTGATCAAGATAAGGGAATTTAGCTCTGGCTTTGATGACAACTCTGAACTCGTCCGTCAATCAGTTCCCGAAAAAGTAGTTATTCATGACGGCGACATTCTTTTTTCTTGGTCGGCAACGCTGGAGGTAAAATTATGGACAGGTGGTACAGGCGCTTTAAATCAACACATCTTCAAGGTCACCTCAAAAAAATACCCTAAAACATTCTATTATTTTGAAGTATTGAAATACTTAGAACATTTCAAAATGATTGCCCAGCTCAGAAAAACAACCATGGGACATATTACCAAAGACCATCTTACCGGCAGCCGAATCAGCTTGCCGCCGAAAAGACTAATAGAAGAAATCGACAATAAGATTTCACCAATACTCGAGATGATAGTTACCAATAATCAACAAAGTTCAGAGTTCGCAAAACTCCGAGATTGGCTCCTCCCCATGCTAATGAACGGCCAGGTCACTGCAAGATGATCAATATTGCGTTCAGGCTATTGCTGACCTTTAATGCCACATCGCTATTGGTCATTATTTTTCTTGTACAGAAAGGCTATACACTGGGCTACTTTCTTGCAGATATGGGCTGTGTGGGCTGGCTGAATACCTTGCCGAATGCGGTATCTTATATTCTGTATCTGCTGGTTCCATTGCTCTCCACTGGCTTAAGCATTCTATTAAGCTCACGGCTTGGCCGGGATGCCTTTAAACAGAGCGAAGTCGCCAGCATAGAGCATGCAAACAATAGTTTCTTGCCTAGTTATTTGGGCTACTTCTTTGTTGCACTCAGCATCGGCAACTGGGAAACCTTGGCCTTTGTCTACGCGGTACTGTTTGCGTTTACTTTCTTGTCGCAAGCTCTGTATTTCAACCCGCTGTTCCTAATCTTTGGCTACGAGTTTTACAATATCACCACAAAAAATGGTACGGCGATCTTTCTGATCAGCCGCCATAAGTACAAGAAACCAGACGAAGTCGCCATTGCTACGGCTTTCCGCATCAACAATTACACATTTATTGAACGGGGATAATGGTATGGATCATGTGCTGGCCAGGGTAAAACGGCTCACCAAGAAGCCGTTCTTCAAGTTAGTGTCAGATCACACCCTGTATGAGAACACAAAGGTCAATCTGGCGACCTGCGTTCCTTACTCGCCAGATCATAATCTGGATGAAGACTCATGGTTCAAGGTCGAGCAGTTTGGCCAACAAACATTTTGCATAGACTTACTGAAAAGCAACTTTGATTCAAAAGACTACGACGATTTGAAAAAAGAGCAATTCGCCAACATTTCTTATATTTTCTCCGTTCAGGGCGATGATTTTTATTTCCAGAAAATCACGTCTTCTCTTTTCATCAGGAAGAAAATTATCGGCTTCGGAGAGGCAGCAGCAATCGAGGAAAGTAGCAATCGCCTCGTGATCAATGACCAACCAGACGCCATTTATTTCAAGCAAGCAGACACCCTGGCTTTTCGTAACCTAGCGGCCATTTCCGGAATTTTCAAAGGCATTGACGCTCTTTACCGAGAAGCTACACAACAGGAAACAGAAGCTTTCTTACAGTCAGCGTTTATTGAACTAAAGAACAATTACGACGCAAGCAAAGTTTCAAAACCAAACCGAAAGCGGATCGCTTTGGCGATGGATGCCCTAACCAAGATGTCAGCCCAGGATAAAATGGATATCCTTGCTTATATTGGTGACTACTGCGACCAAAAGCTCAAGTTCGATCAGGCGGCCCAGAAATTTGAAATTTCAACGGACAATGAGCTGAAGCTTCTGCTTTACGGAGTCGAACAACGTTTCTATACCACGCTATTCGGACAGGAAAGACGGCTCGCAAACTCTGTGCAACCAGTAGGTTGAAGTTTTTACTCGACTCAACTGTAAAAGCTGACAGCCTATGGCTCGGTGCCAGCCACTGGACAAGACAAATTAAAGCATCAGGCACCAAGGTATATCGCCGTGACTTGCACCCGCTCATGTCCGAGCTCACGGCTAATCTGCTGTCGAGCTTGGTGGTCACTCGCACGTTGAGTTGCGTCAAGCTGAGATTTGCTAGGGCCACCAGCCGTCGGGGCTTTCCACCCCGTCAGAGCCTCATAACGGCTTTGTGCGTACTGATGACGTAGCCCGTGCATGTGGCTCAGTCCGGCCGCTTTGCACTGACCATCGTAGACGTGCCGTTGCAGGATGTAGTTTCTGTGTGCCGGGATCAATGACCCGGCTCCCACCAGACGATGCGCCGTCTTGAGCACCTCGCGTTGCTCGGGCGTGGTGATCGGCACGGTGCGTTCCCTCCCTCCTTTCGTCCACGAGCCTTTCAGGGCGAGATGATCGCCACGGTCGGCATAGCTGGGCTGAAACTTGATCGCCTCTTCCCGACGCAACCCGAAGACAGCTTGTAGCTGAAGGCTCATGCGCACGTGGGCATCGGTGACTAGGCCAAGCCCCGAGCCCAGTTCCCGGGCCTTGCTTACGTTGGTCACATAGCGGCGCTCGGCCACGCCAAGCTGCGTGTTGTCCGCTGGCAGGATGCCAGACTTGCCGATCTTCTCGGCCCACCAGCGCAGATGGGAGAGCCGATTCTTGATGGTACCGGGCGACAATCCCTCACTTTGCCAGCGATCCAGCAGCGTCTGGACGTGCTTGCCCTTGAGCGACGATGCCTTCATCTGCCGAAAACCGGCCTCGCGCAGTTGCCGTGCAGCCAACGTCAGAGAGCGCATGCGGTCGGCCTGGGTGTTGTGGCTGCCGTCGCGGTTGCGGTGGCAAAGCTGCCGCAGGGTATAGGTCAAGTCATCCATCTTCCGGTCTCCCAGAAAGCGTCGTCGTGCTGCGTTGTCCTGAAACTCATTGGTTAGTGTTGGTGCCAACTCGCTAGGCGAGATCCCGTGAGGGCAAGGGCATGGTGTTCAGGAGACACCAGAGCCTCGAATGAGGCGTCCGTCTTGCTTCCTGCTGGAAGGCCGGACGGAGGTCGTGCGAGATGAACAGGCTATAAGCGTCGATGAGTCCTCCTGTGAAGTGAGTGGGGTAAGGAAAGCGGCGGCGATCTGTGCATTGCGCACAGGCCATAGCTGCGAGGGACTGTGCGCCGAGGGCGCGGGAAGGAATGAGCGCGAGCAGACGGAGAAGGCTCCGCCCCATGGGTAGGGGCCGGTATGCAGCAGGAGCCTGGGCATACCTAGGTGGGTTCCGCCCTGACGGGTCAGCGCTTGCAGGAATCCGCGCTGTTGGGGTGCCGATGTACGAAGCCCATCGGTCTTGGCAACTGCCCGGTCAGTGTAGGGCGGCCATCATCATGTATTCCGCATGCAATAGGATCAGGCTTTCGCCCGTATTGCTGCTGGCGTGGGCGGGGCCGTCACTGCGGCGTGCAGTGACGGCCCATCTCGTGGCATCCGATTCGTGCAAAGAGTAAGGGGCTGCGGCAGGCGCATACATATCCCCAGCCTACGGCACTGACGCGGCCTTCGGCCTTGTCGGCTACCTGTGCAGAGGCGGCATGGTAGCCATGCCGCTCCTGCACAGGCAGCTTGCGTGCAAGGCTGATCCAGCGGCTCTGGGGAAGCGGCTCGGCGTTGGGGCCGATTTCGCGCGTAATGGGAGTCAATGGCGGGCGCGCAAGCCGCAGCGGAGCGCAGCCGCAGGCGAGCACCGAACGGGTGAGCACCCGGCGCAGCGCACCATTGACGCCCATGCAGCGCAGCAGACTTTCGGCAGGGTGCAGGGATGCTCTACCCCCTGCACCCTTGCCCTTCGGCGAGAACGGAGTTCCAAGAGGCAGCGCCTCTTGGTCAAGGCCGCAGGCCGCGAAGAGCGCGCGCTATGCTGGCATCGTCATCCGGGCTGATCTATGATCCCGATGGCCCCTTGGGGTACAACTGGGGGTACTTCCAACGATTCCCGCGAGGGCCATGGCGCGCTTTCCCCGCGAAACTCAGTGCTCATGGACCTTTACCGACCGATCAACGTTTAAACGTGTGATCAACGTCTAAGCGTCCGCTCGCTTGAAAAAAGGCCCCGACTCGTCGGGGCCTTTTAGTTTCTATCGAAGGGGGTGCAATCCGTTAAAGCGGACCAGGGTCGGGCATCGGATCCGGCGGCGGAGCGACCTTCTCGAGTTGTTCGAGCACTTCTTCCGGCAGCTCGTCCGGGCCTTCGAACTCGGTATCGCTCTCGGCGTCGTCGAGGTCGTTGAGGGGCGATTCGTCGGCTCGCCAGGGCCAGGTGGGTTGCGGCTGCATTTGGGGTTCGGTGCCAGGCATGGCTCTGTCCTCTGAAAGGGGCCTGGGACGTTAGGCATGTATCCCTGCAGCGGGTTCGCCGATGGCGGGACCGTCCGGCGCAATCTGGACGGTCCCGCACCGGATCGCTACTTGAAGTTGCGCTTCACCAGCCGCTCCAGCCAGCCGACGATGCCGGAGCGGAACAGCAGCACGCAGAGCACGAAGATCACCCCGAGGATCACATGCACCCACTCCCCCAGCGGTCCGTTGGACAGCGAGCTTTGTAGCGTCACCACCACGGTGGCGCCGACCAGCGGCCCGAGGATGGTGCCGACGCCGCCGAGCAGGGTCATCAGGATGACCTCGCCGGACATGTGCCAGTGCGCGTCGGTCAGCGAGGCCAGCTGGAACACCACGGTCTTGGTCGCGCCAGCCAGACCGGCAAGCGCCGCGGAGATGACGAACGCCAGCAGCTTGTGCCGGTCGACGTTGTAGCCGAGCGACACGGCGCGCGGCTCGTTCTCACGGATGGCCTTGAGTACCTGGCCGTACGGCGAGTGGATGGTGCGCTGGATGATGGCGAAGCCAATGACGAACACCGCCAGCACGAAGTAGTACATGGCCATGTTGTTCTTCATGTCGACAAGGCCGAACAGGTGCCCGCGCGGCACGCCCTGCAACCCGTTCTCGCCGCCGGTGAACGGCGCCTGAACGAAGACGAAGAACACCAACTGCGCCAGCGCCAGGGTGATCATCGCGAAGTAGATGCCCTGCCTGCGGATCGCCAGCATGCCGAACAGCGCACCGAGCACCGTCGAGGCCAGCGTGCCGGCGAGTATCCCCAGCTCGGTACTGAGCCCACTGTAGCTGCTCAGCATGCAGCCGGTGATGTAGCCGCCGGTGGCGAAGAACGCCGCATGGCCGAAGGACAGCAGCCCCGCGTAGCCGAGCAGCAGGTTGAAGGCGCAGGCGAACAGGGCGAAGCACAGCAGCTTCATCAGGAACACCGGATACACCGCCAGCGGCGCCAACAGCGCGATCACCAGCAACACCGCATAGAAAATCTTCTGCCGCCGCGCGGCCGCGTGCCTGCGCTCGCGTACCACACTGGCCTGCCGCAGCGATGCGGCCTGCACGTTTGCCGGATTCGTCATGCTCATGCCTCCTTACCAAAGAGTCCCGCAGGACGAATCAGCAACACCGCCACCATGACCAGGAACACCACGGTGTTGGCCGCTTCCGGATAGAACACCTTGGTCAGCCCCTCGATCAGACCCATGGCGATGCCGGTGATGATGGCGCCGAGGATCGAGCCCATGCCGCCGATCACCACCACGGCGAACACCACGATCAGCAGGTTCGAGCCCATGCCCGGCGTCACCGCGTAGATCGGCGCAGCCAGCACGCCGGCGAATGCCGCCAGAGCCACACCGTAGCCGTAGGTCAGGGTCACCAGCAGCGGCACGTTGATGCCGAAGCCCTGCATCAGTTTCGGGTTCTCGGTGCCGGCGCGCAGATAGGAACCCAGCCGCGTGCGTTCGATGACGTACCAGGTCGCCAGGCACACCACCAGTGCGGCGACGATCACCCAGGCGCGGTAGGTCGGCAGGAACATGAAGCCGAGATTGAAGCCGCCACGCAGCAACTCAGGCATTGGATAGGACGAGCCGGACACGCCGAACAGCTTGACGAAGCTGCCCTCGACGATCAGCGCCAGGCCGAAGGTCAACAGCAATCCGTAAAGGTGATCCTCACCGGCAATGCGCCGCAGCAGGCCGCGCTCGATGGCCATGCCCAGGCAACCCACCACCAACGGCGCCAGCACCAGCGCGAACCAGTAGCTCACACCCAGGTAGTTCAGCCCGAGGAAGGCCACGAAGGCGCCCAGCATGTACTGCGCACCATGGGCGAAGTTGATGATGCGCAGCAGGCCGAAGATGATCGCCAGGCCCAAGCTCAGCAGTGCGTAGAACGCCCCGTTGATAAGACCGAGCAGCAACTGCCCGAGCAGCACGCTCAGGGGTACGCCGAATACGAGAGTCATGGTTCACCACCCAAAGGAAGTCCGTGGCACCCGGCCGTTGCCGACCGGGTGATGGCGCGGATCAGCCGGTCAGTCCTTGGCGACCAGCTTGGTGCACTGGGTCTCGGCGATCGGCCGGTAGGCCTGCTCTCCCGGAATGGTGCTGACGATCTTGTACAGGTCCCACTCGCCGGTGGATTCGGCCGGTGTCTTGACCTGCACCAGATACATGTCATGCACCATGCGGCCGTCCTCACGGATACGACCGTCCTTGGCGAACATGTCGTTGACCGGGGTCTTGGCCATCTGTGCACGCACCGCGACGGTCTCGTCGGTGCCGGCGGCCTTTACCGCGTTCAGATAATGCGTAGTGGCCGAATAGATGCCGGCGTGCACCATGCCCGGCATGCGCTTGGTGCGCTCGTAGTAGCGCTTGGCCCAGGCGCGGGTGTCGTCGTTCATGTCCCAGTACCAGCCGGTAGTCAGCATCAGGCCTTGGGTCACGTCCAGGCCCATGGCATGGATGTCGTTGAGGAACACCACCATGCCGGCGAGCTTCTGCCCGGACTGGGTGACGCCGAATTCGCTGGCGGTCTTCAGCGAGTTGACCGTATCGGCACCGGCGTTGGCCAGAGCGATGACCTCGGCTCCGGAGCCCTGCGCCTGCAGCATGTAGGAAGAGAAATCGTTGCTTGGGAACGGATGGCGGACCTTGCCGACGACGCTGCCGCCCTCGCCTTCCACCACCTTGGTGATGTCGTTTTCCATGGCGTGGCCGAAGGCATAGTCGGCGGTGAGGATGTACCAGCTCTTGCCCCCATCGGCGAGTACGGCCTTGGCCGTGCCATTGGCCAGCGCGTAGGTGTCGTAGGTCCAGTGGATGTGGTTGGGCGAGCAGAACTCGTTGGTGATGCTGGAGGCCGCCGCGCCGGAGATCAGCGCCAGCTTGCCGCCCTGCTCCACCACCTTGCTTGCGGCCAGCACCACGGAACTGGCGACCATGCCGGTCACCATGTCGACGTTGCGCTCGTCGATCCACTGGCGCACGGTATTGGCGCCGACGTCGGGTTTGTTCAGGTCGTCGGCATGGAAGACAACGATCTTCTTGCCGTCGACCTTGCCGCCGAAATCCTCCACCGCCATCTTCAACGCTTCCAGGCCGCCCGGGCCGGAGAGGTCGCGATAGGTGCCGGACATATCGGCCAGGTAGCCGATGCGGATTTCGTCATTGCTGATCTCGGCCTGGGCGGCCGAAGCGATCAGGGAAGAAGCCAGGATGGCGCTCGCGCTCTTGCGGAAAAAGCTCATGTATTCACCACTCTCGATTGTTTTTGTTGTGGTTCGGGCCGGCATCCACTGCGGCCGGTTGCTGCTTCCTGAGTCGTCCGGGGCTTACACCCCGAGACAGGAATTGAGGAAATCCTTCTTCGAATCCAGGTCGGCCGCCTCGATCTCTTCGATGATGCGGCCGTGTTCCATGACGTAATGGCGGTCGGCCAATGGCGCGGCGAAGCGGAAGTTCTGCTCCACCAGGACGATGGTCAGGCCGCGCTGTTTGAGCTTGATCAGCACCTCGCCGAGCTTCTGCACGATGACCGGCGCCAGGCCTTCGGTGATCTCGTCGAGCAGCAGCAGGTTGGCGCCGGTGCGCAGAATGCGCGCCATGGCCAGCATCTGCTGCTCGCCGCCGGACAGCCGCGTACCCTGGCTGAAGCGGCGCTCGTAGAGGTTGGGGAACATTTCGTAGAGCTCGTCCAGGCTCATGCCGCCGCTGCGTACCGTGGGCGGCAGCAGCAGGTTTTCCTCGACGCTCAGGCTGGCGAAGATGCCGCGCTCTTCCGGGCAGTAGCCGACGCCCAGCCGCGGAATCTGGTGGGCCGGCATGCCGATGGTTTCGTTGCCGTTGACCACGATGGAGCCGGTGCGGCGCCCGACCATGTTCATGATCGCCCGCAGCGTGGTGGTTCGCCCGGCGCCGTTGCGCCCTAGCAGCGTCACCAGCTCGCCGCGGCCGACCACCAGATCGACACCGTGCAGAATGTGCGATTCGCCGTAAAAGGCATGCAGATCACTGACGCGCAGCTGATCGCGGTCCATGGGTGGATTCATGCGTGCGCCTCCTCGAGTGTCGCGGCTTCGCTGCCGAGGTAGGCCTCGCGCACCTGCGGGTTGGCCGAAACGCTTTCGTAGTCGCCCTCGGCGAGTACCGAACCACGCGCCAGCACAGTGATGCGATCGCACAGGCGGCTGACCACGCTGAGGTTGTGCTCGACCATCAGCACCGTACGGTTGGCCGCGGCCTTGCGCACCAGCTCGACGACCATGTCGACGTCTTCGCTGCCCATGCCCTGGGTCGGTTCGTCGAGCAGCAGCACGAAGGGGTCGAGCGCCAGGGTGGTGGCCAGCTCCAGCGCGCGCTTGCGGCCGTAGGGCAGCTCGACTGCCAGGGTCTGGGCGAAGGATTGCAGGTCGACTTCAGCGAGCAGCTGCATCACCTGGTCGTCCAGCTCGCGCAGGCTGCGTTCGGATTTCCAGAAATGGAAGGAGTTGCCCATCTTCTGCTGCAGCGCTACACGCACGTTTTCCAGCACGCTCATGTGGCCAAATACTGCGGAAATCTGGAACGAGCGCACCAGGCCGAGCCGGGCGATCTCGTTGGCCTTCATCGAGGTGATGTTCTTGCCGCGATAGAGGATTTCGCCACGGGTGGGCGTGAGGAATTTGGTGAGCAGATTGAATACGGTGGTCTTGCCGGCGCCGTTGGGGCCGATAAGCGCATGGATGTGACCCTGACGGACCTTCAGATCGACGGAATCCACTGCGGTGAAGCCGCGGAATTCCTTGGTCAGGCCGCGCGTTTCCAGCACGAACTCTGGTTCCTTTGGGTGCCCTCTAACCTTGTTTGTTGTTGTTGGTTATGGCGCAGGTCGCTGCATGACCTTTACGTAAACGATAACAACCAGTTTCCGTATACGGCAAGTGGCTTTTTCAAACGGGTGATTGAGCGGTAAAGCGGGCAAATGAAAGGCAAAAGGCCAGTATTTTTCGCGCCATTGAGGTAGTTGGTTTGCATCGGCGATGCAAACCGCGAGCGCCGAAAGAAGGCCCGGCCGACGCAGAAAAAGCCGGGCCTATGCGGCCCGGAAATTTCCAACGAGGAGGTTCACAGCGGTTTCGCGGTTACCACAACGGCAGGCTGTAGCTGACGATAAAGCGATTCTCGTCCAGGTCGCTCTGGAAGTTGCTTCGCGTGGTGGCGTTGCGCAGCTTGAAGCCGAGGTTCTTCAGTGGGCCGCTCTGGATGACGTAGGCGATGTCGGTGTTGCGCTCCCAGGTCTTGCCTTCGCTGGCGCCGGCGCCACGGTCGACGT
>NZ_DAMCPO010000055.1:0-11486 GCF_032106285.1 Stutzerimonas kunmingensis | reverse complement strand
CCTGAATCGAAGCGCAAAAAGAAGGGGAGCAGCCGCGAGGTTGCTCCCCTTTTTCGTTTCTGGCGCTCGGCGGGACGCTCAGGCAGAAGCGAACGCCTGCCGGCGCGCCGGGTCTCAGGACGTACATGCCGAGCAGTCCATGGAGCTGTCCACAACGATGATGAATGCGCAAACGCTGCAGAGCTCACGCCGGGTCGTGCTGACCTATGCCAACCGACCACGCGAGCCGCAGCACGAGAAGGTCGTCCACGCGGCCTTGGCCGAACGCCTGGCGACCTTGCTGGGGACGAGTTACGGCGGTGAGTACGATCCAACGCGTCGCTATGACGCCCATCCCTACCTGATACCGTCGGGCACCGTCGTCGGCCTCCGCGAAGCCCAGGAGCTGGGGCTGAACGAGGAGGGTGACCTGTTTGGTGGTGTCGTGCCGCAGGCCTTTGTCGAAACCAAAGCGATCACTCATCCGCTGGTGCGTCCGGACGCCGTGGCGCCGGTCGGCTGGTCGCGGGACTTCAGTACCCAGGTCAAGGGCAGCGTGCTGGCCGGCTACAGCGCCTTCAGCATCGAGGATGCGCGTGACGCCGGGCGGCGCCTTTTGCACGAAGGGCCGGTGCGGATCAAGCCGGTACGCGCCACGGGTGGCCGCGGGCAGCAGCGCGTCGATGATGCCGAGACCCTCGATAAGGCGCTGTTTGCGCTCGATGAAAAGGAACTGGCCCAGTACGGCCTGGTTCTGGAGGCGCATCTGGATCGCGTCATCACCTTCAGTGTCGGCCAGGTACGTGTCGGGGGCCGTCTGGCCAGTTACTACGGTACGCAGCGCCTGACTCGGGACAACGCGGGCAACGAGGTGTATGGCGGCTCGGATCTGGTGGTCGTCGATGGCGACTTCGAGGCGCTGATGGCCCTTGATCTGCCGGAGACGACACGTCTGGCCGTGCGTCAGGCGCAGGTCTACGACGAGGCAGCCTCGGCCTGTTATCGGCATTTCTTCGCCTCGCGACGCAACTACGACATCGCCCAGGGCGTCGATGGCCGGGGCCGGTCACGTTCCGGCGTGCTCGAGCAATCCTGGCGTATCGGCGGTGCCAGCAGCGCTGAAGTGGCTGCCCTGGAAGTCTTCAGGCAAGGCACTTCAGCGCGCGCGGTGAAGGCGTCTTCGCTGGAGTTCTATGGGCGCGAGCAGAGCGTGCCGGCCGGTGCGCAAGTTCTGTATCGGGATGAGGACGCCGATGTGG
Source organism: Stutzerimonas kunmingensis (assembly GCF_032106285.1). GTDB lineage: Bacteria > Pseudomonadota > Gammaproteobacteria > Pseudomonadales > Pseudomonadaceae > Stutzerimonas > Stutzerimonas kunmingensis_B. The sequence continues at coordinate 10,248 of NZ_DAMCPO010000055.1, read as the reverse complement.
GTTTCATCACCAAGTGTGTAACGGTGGAGGACTATGGCGACGCATAGCGAGATGGTGAACATCCTGGTAGGTGATGAGCATATCGCCGGGACCTTCCTCTCACCGCCGGAGAAGATGCCAGGCGTGCTGTTCGTGCACGGTTGGGGCGGCAGCCAGCAGCGTGACCTGAACCGCGCGCGCGGTATCGCCGGGCTTGGTTGCGTCTGCCTGTCGTTCGATCTGCGCGGCCATGCGCAGACCCGCGCGCAACAGGAAACCGTGACGCGGGAACAGAACCTCAATGATCTGCTCGCTGCTTACGATCTGCTGGCCCAACACCCGCATATCGACCCCTCCGCGATTGCAGTGGTCGGCACCAGCTATGGCGGCTACCTCGCGGCGATTCTCACCGCGCTGCGTCCGGTGAAGTGGCTGGCCCTGCGCGTGCCGGCGCTGTACCGCGACGAGGAGTGGCAGGTGCCCAAGCGGCAGCTCGATCGCGACATCCTCAACCAGCTGCGCAGCCGGCGCGTGCTAGCGGACGAGAACCGCGCGTTGGCCGCCTGCGCGGCGTTTCGCGGCGACGTGCTGATCGTCGAGTCCGAGCACGATGCCTTCGTCCCGCATGAAACCATCATGAGCTATCGTGCCGCCTTCCACGGCACCCACTCTCTCACCCATCGCATCATCGACGGTGCCGACCATGCGCTGAGCAACGAGCGCTGCCAGGAGGCCTACACCTCGATTCTGGTGAACTGGGCGACCGAGATGATCATCGGCGCGCGTCTCGACGAAAAATCCCCTGAGGGCTTCAAGGCGGTCGACGAGTAGCAGGTCAGCACTCGCCTCCGACGGCCCTTGGGGCTTGCAACGGAGAGCATTGCGTCAGTCCGCTCACTCGGGATGTGTCGGTGGGGGCGTGGGGCCGACGAAACGACTCCAGCGGCGGTCGAGCACCTGCTGCTTGAGCACTTCGATGACGTCGACCAGCAGTTCTTCCAGCGCCAGGTCGGTATTTTCGTCCTGGTAGACCCAGGCATCGAAGAACTCGTCGGCGAGATTGCCGGCCAGCGCCTGGAACTGCGGGCCACGCATGCCTTCCACGGCGCCCTGCAGCAGCCGCGCGGCGATGTCGCTGAGTGCATCGTCGAGCGTGCTGGCCAGGCGGTTGCCCAGTGGCAGGCGCCGCAGATTGTGCATCTCGGGATTGTTCTGCAGCGCCTGGTGAATCAGTTGGCTGACATAACCTTCGATGGCGCCGCGATTGTCGCGGTAGCCGGTCTCCAGCATGTCCTGCAGGCGTCGCGAGATGTCGTTGAGCAAGCGCTGTTTGCGCGGTCGCACCACTTCCTGCAGCAGCCGGCGCGAAAGGTCGTCGCTGGCGCCGATCTCCTGCTGCAGGCGGCCGAACAGGCGCACCATCACCCGGTCGGAAAGCTCCTCGATCAGCAGGTAGTAATAACGGCTGAAAAGGCCGTAGATGGCCCAGCCGCGCATGTCGATCAGCCCCAGGCGCTGCAGGCGGATCAGCAGCGCGCCGACACGCAGTACGCGCAACCAGCGCAGCCCGGCCAGGGGAATGCAGCCGAGCACGTCATACCAGTGCGCGAACGGGTAGTAGTACCAGCGTGCATAGCGGCGCTCGAACAGTGCCACGGTCCAGCCGAGCAGCACATCGAGGACGAAGATCGCGACGAAGCCCAGGTCGATGTACTGGAAGTTAGCGTGGACACTCTGCTGGTAACGCGCGTGCAGCTCTGGCGCGAGGTCTGCCAGCACTGCGCTGACAGGCTGCAGGGCGAACAGGCTGTCGAACAGAATCAGCGACAGGTTGATGCACACCAACAGGACGATGAAGGCTTCCCAGGCGGCGTGCAGCTGGTCGCGACGGCGGGCCTGTCGCGCCACGACCGGCTCAGTCATCCGCGGCAGGTGAAGCAGCGGCTGGCTGCCAGAGTATTTCACCGCAACCCTGGCGCCGAGCGATCAGGCGGGCGGCGACGAACAGCGCATCGGAGAGCCGGTTCAGATAGGCCAGCAGCACCGGGCGTACCGTTTCGCTGGCATTGAGCTGCTGACAACGACGCTCGGCAGTGCGCGTCATGCTGCGGCACAGGTGGGCGAGGGCGATCAGCCGGGAACCGCCTGGCAGGATGAATTCCTTCAGCGGCCCGAGCTCCTGGTTCCAGCGATCGATGGCCTGTTCCAGCCGCTCGATTTCGTTGTCCTGCAGCGCCTGGTAGTCGGGCATCGCCAGCTCGCCGCCGAGGTCGAACAAGCGGTGCTGGCAAGGTGCGAAAACGCTGATCAGCTCGTCGAGCGCTGGCCACTGCACCTGCGCATCGGCCAGTTCGGCGAGCAGCAGGCCGAGCTGACTGTTGAGGGTGTCGACCTCGCCCATCGCCTCCACGCGAGGATGGTCCTTGGCAACCCGACGGCCGTCGCCGAGGCCGGTTTCGCCGCTATCGCCGGTGCGGGTGTAGATTTTCGACAGTCGATTGCCCATGTATCGGTTCCTTGGTTCAGGTCGCCATCTGCTCGCCGGGCGAGTTCAGTGGCAACCGCAGGGTGAATGTGGTGCCGTGGCCTGTGTGGCACTGCACCTCCATCTGCCCTTGATGGTTGTTGGTGATGATGAAATACGAGACGGAAAGACCCAGCCCGGTTCCCTGGCCGACTTCCTTGGTGGTGAAGAATGGCTCGAAGATGCGCTTGCGCACATTCTCCGGGATGCCACCACCGTTGTCCTCGACGTGGATTTCCGCCCACGGCGGATTCAGGCGCGTGCGCAGGATGATCTGTCCCGGCTCGTCGCTCTGATGGGTATGAATGGCCTGAGCGGCGTTCTTCAGCAGGTTGAGCAAGACCTGCTCCAGCTCGTTGCCGATGCACGGTACGCGGTCTATCCGCGGGTCGAAGTCACGGACAATATCGATGGCCTTGAAATCGAAACCGTCGATCAGTGCGAAGTCGTTGCCGGCGATCTCCAGTGCCTGATCGATCAGAACGGGCAACTGGCAGTCCGCCAGCTGACGGTTGCTCATGCGGCTGAAGCTGAGCATGTGGCTGACGATCTTCGCCGCTCGCGAGCCGGCCTGCTGGATACCATCGAGCAGCTGCGGCACTTCGCGGCGCTGTAGGTACTGGTTGACCGCTTCCAGGCGCACGCCGGTTTCCTCTGCGGCCTCGCGATTGCGCTCGAGCTCGGGCGAGAGCCGGCGGCGGATGTTCTGCGCGTTGTGCAGGATGGCGCCGAGAGGATTGTTGATCTCGTGGGCCATGCCGGCCGCGAGGCTGCCCACCGAGAGCATTTTCTCCGACTGCACCATCATTTCTTCCATGTTGATGCGCTGGGTGATGTCGTCGATGCGGATCACCACACCGCGGCCACCTGCGCCGGTCAGCGGGTAGCAGGTCAGCGCATAGTGGTGCGGCTCGTCGTTGCGCATCCAGGTCACCCGCTCGATTTTCGCCACCACGTGCTGTTCCGAAGTACGGCGGATCTGCGCGAGAAACGACTTGAGCGGCTCGAAGGCGACGAACACCGGCTGGTTGAGGGCGTCATCCAGCGGCGTTCCGGAGAGGGCGCTGGCTTCCTGGTTCCATTGGGTGACGTAGAGCTGTTCGTCGAGTGCGATTAGCGCCGAGGGCATCGAATCGATGATGCTGTTGAGGTACTTCTGAAAGCCGGTCAGCTTCTGCTCGATCTTGCTGCGCACCTGCACTTCCAGCTCCAGCTTGCGGTTGGAGTGGCGGGTTTCCTCGGCCAGACCCTGGGCATGATCGAATGCCTCCTGGGCATCGTCACGGGCGCGCTTGAGCTGCTGCTCGCGGGCCTCCATGCGCGACAGCATGGTGTTGAAGGCATCGGCCAACCGGCCGATCTCGTCCTGGTTGCCGGGCTTGGCGCGCAGGGAATAGTCCTCCTCGCGGGTGACCTGGCGTGACAATGCTTCGAGCTCGCGAATCGGGCGGGTGATGAGTTGACGGATCTGCCGGGCGACCAGCACCCAGAGCAGCAGGCTGGCGACGAGAATGGCCAGGCTGGCGGTCAGCGTACCGGTGTAGAAGGCGCCGGGCAGCTCGCTGCTGGCGACCATCAGCAGATGCCCGGCACTGCCATCGGCTTGCGGCAGCCTGACCAGCAGGTTGGCGCGAATCTCGCTGGCACGCCAATGCTCGACATCGCTGAGCTGTTCGGGCAGACGCAATCGGTCGCCTTGCTGGAGTTGCGCGAGGCTGTTGCCGTCGCGGTCGTAGATCATCGCGGCTCGCAGCGGCGCATAGCCGTCCAGGCGTTTGAGCAGTTTGCCGGCGGCTTCCGGCGAAGACAGCGCCCGCGCGCTCAGTTCTTCGGTAGCGAACAGCTCGCCGAGGGTGTGCATGGCCTGCGGCGCAACGCTCTGCCGTGAAATCCAGTAGGCCGCGCTGATGAACGTCAGGTTGGAAACCAGCAGAACGGCGGCAAGCAGGACGAGCAGGGCCAGCAGCAGTTTGCGGCCGACCGGAAGGTTTTCGAGGCGCTGACGCAGGATCATTGGCGGGACACGGCATAGCAGAGAGTTTCTGCAGGGTAGCCGCGGCTCAGTCCGTGGGCAATCCGCGCTGGCTCAGGTGTTCACGCAGGTGGCGGTGCAGCTCGTGCAGCCGGGGTAGCGCGAGCCCCAGCGAGTCGGCGCTGCGGCAGGCATGGCCGAGCAGGTAGGCGATCTCGGTGCGCCGGCCGAGTCGAACGTCCTGATACATCGATGAATAGTTGGCCGCGGTGGCGTCGATCACCCGCAGTACCTCGTCTTGCAGATCGCTGGCCGCGACTGGCTGGCTGCTGGCTTCGAGCAGTTCGACGAGTTCTTGGCAAAGCCCGGAGAGCTGCTCGCGATGCTGCAGCAGCTCGCCATTACGGCAATCGTGGAGCACCGTCAGCGGATTGATCGCGCAGTTCAGTGCCAGCTTGCGCCAGAGCCGCGCCAGGATGTCGCAGGACCAGGTTTGCGGGATGCCCGCTCGGTTCAGTTCGTCCAGCCAGGCCGGTGCACTGCCGCCGTTCGAATCGCCCAGCCAGTTCTGCCCATGGCCGGCGAACACGACATGGAAATCGTCTTGTCGATAGGCTCCTTCGGTACTCGACACGAAGATGCAACGCGCCTGCGGCCAGCGTTCGGCGATCGCCTGCTGGCTGCCGAGGCCGTTCTGCAACAGGAGTATTTCGCAGCCAGAGGAGAGGCGGGACGCCACCTGAGCGACCGCGGCTTCGGCGTCGTAGGCCTTGCATGCAACCAGCAGGCGCTGGATTGGTTCGCTCGCATCAGGCAGTTCTGCCGGGATGGCGTAGAGCCGAGATAGATCTTCGGCAGTCAGCGTGAGTCCTCCGGCGCGCTGGTAATCGGCAAGGCGCTGGGCAGAGCGCAGGATTATCCGTACTGTTGCGCCCGCTCCAGCCAGGCGGGCCGCCCAGAGGCTGCCGAGTGCGCCTGCGCCGAGGACGTGCCAGCTCACCCTCAGGCCGACTGCTTCAGGCGCAACGGCACGATGCGGCCGGTGCTGTAGGCGCTCGGCAGCAGGGCGGCCGCGCGCTCGATGATGGTTTCAGGCGCGATGGGCAGCGCATCGGTGTCGAGGCTGATCAGACTGATGCCCGCCTTGATGGATACGAAACCCTCGCTGGTCTTCAGCGCCCTGAGGTTCAGGCCTTCATGCAGGCGCTTGAAGCTGCTTGGCGAGCACCCCTTGAGATCGTTGACCAGGGCCAGCAGGCCGAACTGGCTTTCATTGATTCGGCAAACCACATCCAGAGGGCGGACGAGCTGCTGCAGACGCGCGCCGATGGCGCTGAGGATTTCCGCGTAGACCGCATCGCCATAGCGCTCGCGCAGCGCATCGGCGTCGGGCAGGCCGATCTGCAGGTAGTACAGCGCCGTGCCGCGGTTCTCCATCTGGCGCAGGCTGGCCGCCAGGCGCTGGTGCATGTAGCGGGCGTTGCCGAGATGGGTCTGCGGGTCCTGCAGGCTCTGCCCTTCGAGGCTCGCGACATTCTCTGCGAGTTGGTGATTCTCCTGCTTGAGCCGTTGCAGCGAGCCGCATAGACGGTCGGCGGCGAAGATGCGCGGCAACAGCTGCTCGTTCATCGCCGACTTGCTGATGAAATCGTCAACGCCGTGGTCGAACGCCTGCCCCAGGGCGTTCTCGCTGTCACGGCCGGTAAGCAGGATGATGTAGCTGTAGTGCCCGCTCTGGGCGTCGCGCTGGCGAATCTGGCCGGTCAGCTCGAGGCCGTCCATTTCCGGCATCAGCCAGTCCGCCAGCAGGACATGCGCGGGGCGTTGCGAATGCTGCACCAGTGCGTCGGCGGCGCTGCTGGCGAAGCGGATATCCTGGTAGCCGGCCTTGCTCAGCGCGCGACCGATCATGACGCTGGAGAATTTGGCGTCATCGACGACGAGAATGCTCAGGAGAGGGTTGGGCATGGCAAGCTCAATCAATTGAAGGGGGACGTCCTGTCACTCCTTGCCGTAGGGCGGGCGCTGACACGTCGAATCGTTATAATGACCGCGCTTTCTTAACCGTCAAGACATACGCGCTCGGCTCATGCGGCCGGTCGCGCTATACAGTGGAGGAATCCCCATGCCCTCGTTCGACGTGGTGTCCGAACTGGACAAGCACGAAGTCACCAACGCGGTCGATAACGCGATCAAGGAACTGGATCGTCGTTATGATCTGCGCGGCAAAGGCAGCTTCGAGCATAAGGATCTGACCGTGCAGCTGACGGCGGACGCCGAGTTCCAATTGGAGCAGATGCTCGAGATCCTCAAGTTGAGCCTGGTCAAACGCAAGATCGATATCCAGTGCCTGGAGATCAAGGACGCCTACGCTTCCGGCAAGAGCACCAAGCAGGAAGTGGTGCTGCGCGAGGGCATCGACAAGGAGCTGGCGAAGAAGATCGTCGCCTACATCAAGGATGCCAAGCTCAAGGTGCAGGCCGCCATCCAGGGTGAGCAGGTACGCGTCACCGGCAAGAAACGCGACGACCTGCAGGAAGCCATCGCCCTGTTGCGTGGCCACGAATTCGGCATGCCGCTGCAGTTCAACAACTTCCGCGACTGATCCTCCCTCCGCGCCTCGGCGCGTGCATTCATCCCCCGCTTTCCGTCGGTGCTCGCGCTGCGGGCACCGATCCTCACAAGGAGTAATCCATGGACCTGAGCGTCGACTACCTGGTCGATCTTTCCGAATCCTGGCTGCCTGTGGTGCTGCAATACGGTGCCCAGGTGACCCTGGCGATATTGACCCTGCTGTTCGGCTGGTGGTTGATCAACACCCTGACCGGCAAGGTCGCCAGCCTGCTGCAGCGTCGTCATGTGGATCCGACTCTGCATGGTTTCATCGGCAGCCTCGCCAGCATCGTGCTCAAGGTGCTGCTGCTGGTCAGCGTGGCCTCAATGATCGGCGTGGAGACCACCTCGTTCATCGCCGTGATCGGTGCCGCCGGCCTGGCCATCGGTCTGGCGTTGCAGGGCAGCCTGGCGAACTTCGCTGGCGGCGTGCTGATTCTGCTGTTCCGTCCGATTCGGGTCGGCGAGTGGATCGAAGCCCAGGGCGTAGCGGGCACAGTGCATTCCATCCAGATATTCCATACGGTGCTCAAGTCTGCCGACAACAAGACCATCGTGGTGCCCAACGGCAGTCTGTCCAACGGTCATATCACCAACTACTCCCGCGAACCGCGGCGTCGTGCCGATATCAACGTCGGCATCGATTACGGCGCGGACGTCAAGCTGGCGCGGCAGATACTGCTGGAAATCGCGCAGGACGAGCGCGTGTTGCGCGATCCCGAGCCGGTGGTATTCGTCACTGGACTGGGGGACAGCTCGGTCAATCTGTCTTTGCGGGTCTGGGTCGCGACCGGTGATTTCTGGCCGGTGACCTTCGGTTTCACCGAACTGGTGAAGGAGCGTTTCGACGAGGCGGGGATCGGTATTCCGTTTCCGCAGCGCGTGGTGCACCTGGTTCAGAGCTGAGGTCTTGCCTGAACGAAGCGAAGCCGGCATTTGCCGGCTTCGTCGTTTCTGCTTGTCGCCTCAGGAATGTTCGGAGGCTGTTTCGTGCGGCGTGTCGTCCGGCTGCTGGCGGGTTCTGCGCCACTGCCAGATGATCAGAATCAGCGTCGGTACACCGAGCAACGCTGTGACCAGGAAGAAGTCGCTGTAGCCGAGGTGTTCCACCATGACCCCGGAGTAGCCACCCAGCAGACGGGGCAGCAACAGCATGAGCGAACTCAGCAGGGCGTATTGGGTGGCCGAGAACTTCAGGTTGGTCAGGCTGGACAGATAGGCGACGAAGGCGGTGGAGGCGAGGCCGCCGCTGAAGTTGTCGCAGGAGATGGTGACGATCAACATGTTCAGATTCGCGCCCATCTCTACCAGCAGCATGAACATCAGGTTGGTAGCTGCCGAGGCGACTCCGCCGATGAACAAGATCGGCAGAATGCTGAAACGCACGATAAGCAAGCCGCCGAAGGCCGCGCCGAGCAGCGTCATCACCAGACCGAACAGCTTGCTGACGCTGGCGATCTCGTCCTTGGAAAAACCCTGATCGATGTAGAACACGTTGGCCATCACGCCCATCACCGTATCCGACATTCGGTAGGTGGCGATCAGCCCCAACAGCAGCAGCGCCTGCCAGCGGTAGCGCAGGATGAAGTCGGTGATCGGCGTCAGCACCGGCCCCATCAGGATGCGCCCAGGTGCCGACAGGCAGCCCCAGCAGATCAGCAGGTACATGGTGCCGCGCGGCCAGTAACCGCCCCAGTAGGACTGGAACATGCCGGTGGTGGATACCATCAGGATGATCAGCACGATCACCGATACCGCCTGGTGGGCGAAGTCGAAGCGCGCCGGTCGCTGGCGTTGCTTGGCTTGGCTGAAGATATGCCGTACCGGCATGAACAGCGCCCGGCCCATCGGCGAAATGCTGCCGAGGATGAATAGTGCATACAGCGTCGCTCGCGGCCAGGCCTGGGCGATCAGTGCGTTGATCATCGCCGGTATCGAGATCAGCAGCACCAGCAGCAGGCCGACTGCAGCGAGCTGGTGATTGAAGCTGTAGCGCGATGGCTCGTTGGGCAGCGGCGCAGCGGCGTCCGGCTCGCGGATTACCAGGCTGGTGATCAACCCGGGAAGGATCAGCAGGGCGAAGGCCAGATAGGTCGTGGTCCAGGCGGCCTGATTGTAGTCGAGGCTACTCGAGCCCAGCCATTCGGCGAGGAAAAGCGCGCCGGCGCTGGCGAGCAGCATGGCGATGCGATAGCCGGTCATGTAACTGGCTGCCAGGGTCGCCTGCAACTTGTCCTCGGCGATCTCCAGGCGATACGCATCGATGGCGATGTCCTGGGTGGCCGACGAAAACGCCACGACCACCGCCAGCGCGATGAGCATCGTGAGGTTGTATTGCGGGTTGCACAGGGCCATGCCAACCAGACCGATGGCGATCAGCGCCTGCGACAGCACCAGCCAGGAGCGTCTGCGCCCGAGCGCGCCGATCCAGGGCAGTCGCCACTGGTCGAGCATCGGCGACCAGACCCATTTGAATGCATACGCCAGGCTGATCCAGCTGGCAAAGCCGATGGTTTCCCGCGAGACGCCCGCTTCGCGCAGCCAGACCGACAGCGTGGAGAACACCAGAACGGCGGGAAGACCCGCAGCGAAACCCAGCAACAGCAGGGCCAGCGTAGCGGGGCTGGCGTAGGCGGCTAGCGCATCGCGCCAGGTTTCACGGGACATACATCGAGGATCTGTGCAGTTTTGGACGAAGCGCGCACTCTAACCGCTGTGCTCCGTCGAATGCCAGCCGTGCCGACGCATGTCCACCCGGTCGTTGATGATGGTCAGCCCTTCGGCCCGCAGGCGCATGCGCTGCTCGTGCCCGGCAGGGGAACCGGCCGGCAGGCTGAGCCGTCCGCCGGCGGCGATCACCCGGTGCCAGGGCAGGCTGGTGCCGTCGGGCAGCTGAGACATCAACCGGCCAACCCAGCGGGCCGCGCGACCGAGTCCGGCCATGGCGGCCAGTTCGCCGTAGCTCACCACCTTACCCGGCGGTATCTGCGACATCACCAGATAAACAGCGGCACGCCGTGCATCGGCGTCGGCAGCGGGTGGCAGCAGTGGTGGAAGGTCGGCCATGACAGGTGCTCCGGTGCAGGCAGGCGTCCTGCGCGCCGAACTAGTGGCCTGAGCGGTTAGTTCAATAATCTATTTTTCATCGCGCCAAGTTTAG
>NZ_DAMCPO010000054.1:0-12374 GCF_032106285.1 Stutzerimonas kunmingensis | reverse complement strand
GCCCCTTCGGGACGTAAAGTAAGTCCAGTACGTCGTGGAATGAACGCTTACGTCGCTGTCGCATGCAGCAAACCATTGTGCCAGCACTCGGAAATCTGCCGACCGGTCGCTGCGCCCGCTACGTCGCTCATTGATTGCCGCGATGGCGCTAAGCAGTTGCGGAATCGCCGAGCGCGCTCGGGCACGCAGTAGTTCTGCTTGAGGTGGTTCGTTGCCGGTGGCCAGAAACCAGCCGCGCAATCCTTTCCAGCGCTCGCGCCAGATATCCTGGCGCCGCTGCGTTTCCTCTTCCTGCTCGCCATTGCCGTCGGGTGCGGCATCACGCGCTTCACGTGCAGCGACTTGGCGTAAGACATAGTCGATGGCGGCGGACAATTCATTCAGCGTGCGGGCGATGGCATCGGAGCGACGGATCAGATCACCCATGAAGCGCTCGAGATAGTCGATCAGCCTTCGCTTGTAAGCGACCAATGCGGTGGCGTCGGCCTGCTGTAGCTCTAGACTACGTGCCACTCCAGCCATGAACGCCTGGGCGTTTTCAGTAAGCCCCTCAAACACCCGCACCAGATCGCGTAGAATCTCATGGGCCTTGGCGGTATCAAGATCGTTGAGGGATTGCGCCTCAGCCATCAAACGCTGCAAGGCTCGCAAGCGGCTGTCGATGTCCTCCAGCGCGACTGTCTGCAGCTCTGCACGATGACGTAGGCTCTGCGCGAATGCTATCAGGCCGGCCTCTACCGCTTCGCCGCCGCGCGAGAGCCGATAGAGAAAACGTGCTCGATAATAATCGTTGAGCGTGGATACGCGCGTCATGTCCGGCTGTGATTCAAGATTGCCCCAGGCAGCTAGCTGAGTCAGTGCGGCGGCAATCTCTTCCTGAGCAGGTGGCGTTCTGTTGCCCCAATTCGCCTCGGACAAGACCTCATCAGGCCGCAATTGCAGGCGGTACTGGCGCTTGGCGGCAGCAAACACCTCCATAATGGAACGATAGAGGGGCGCTTTTTCCGCAGTAGCGTGGCGGAACAAGTCCGCAGAAGTCTCAGGCCAAAATGAATCGCGAATCACCAATTGTTCCCCGCTGACCTTCCATGATCGATGAGGCCATTCTTCAGTCATCTTCGCTGTTTGCCAAGCAGGCATGTCAGCCTAGCGGTTCTGAAGCTGGCGACACGGCTTATCCATCGTGTCGGCGGGAATAGATGCCGGTGCAAGTAGTCCTGAAATTGCTTTACGGCGGACCGGATGCTCGCGGAGGAGATTTACAAGCTAGGTGAGGGAGGTCGCTTAAGGTTCTGCTCCGAGATCGTTTAGTGTTACCCATAATTGTCTGCATGCTATTCAAGGCATCAAGTGACAGAAACTGCAAACTGATTGATGCATTGATGACCATGTACAGATGCATGAACACAACCAATCTAGTGAAAGACCCTTAGCTATTCCGGATGAGCCAGCGCTGCTTTAGGATTTTGAGGCGCCTCGGGCTGACGTGACGGTTTGACTAGGCGACGTGCTGAAGCAGCTGCGGCATGGTCGCCTCAGGACACTGACGTAAATTGATGATGTGGCCTTCAAGCGCGGGCCAAGGCCATGGATCGCCCGCGTTTTTATACAGATTGAAGGTCTGCTATTTGCCGATTATCGCCAAGCGCGGGCTTGCAGTCACCGATCGCTGAAAGATAAGAAAGCCAGGCATTGCCTGGCTTTTTTTCGTCGGGATAGCTTACTGAAGCCAACCTTCCACCTTTTCGGCGCCGTGCTTTTCTTTCCAAGCTTTCAAAATCTTATGATTGCCACCCTTCGTCTCTACCACCTCTCCAGTTTCTGGGTTTTTGTAAACCTTAACTTGGCGCAGCCGACGAGGCGCTTGAGACGTCGGGGTGGCGCTGATGCTGGTGCGGCCGGGCTTCGGATCCAATATTGAAATAATTTCGCGCAGGCCTACGGCATATTGCCCCATCAAATTGCGGAGTTTTTCCTCGAACTCGATTTCGCGCTTGAGTTTGTCGTCATTCTTAAGAGCATCAAGCTGCTTGAGCTGGGCTGCGAGCTGGGCTTCTAGAGCTTTGAATTCGGCGAGTTTGGACATGGGTAACCTTCTGAGAACGAAACTGCTTTGTGTGTCTCAGTCTACCGTTTGGGCACGGAGGGAGAAAACTAAGGACCGACCGATTTCGCGAGTGATCCAGTCATCGAGAGGCTGGTACAGGGATAGCGCTGCGGAGTGTTTGTCAGCCAGAGAGGTGCGTACTTTCCTGACATATGAAGTGGTGGGTTTGCAGAATGGGAGGTGACCAAGCGGCGGCCGTTGCATAGAAGCGTCGCGCATCCCGTAGAGGAAGCGGACGTGAGCAGGCTTCTTCCGCTTTAGCAGAGGTAGCCATGCATAGCATCGAAATTAGAGCTAGCCATTTACCTGCGGCAAATGAAGAAAGCTGCCTTTTTTGACAACAATGGCAGCCGCTTCGCGAAGGCAGTTGATCATTTTGGTCTTATTGCTCGGTCTCGCTCCACATTCGTTTCGCTTACCTGCAAATGCCCAAAATGCTCAACTGCCCCATACTTGAAGGTTTCAAGTATGGGGCGCGGGGGCATACTTGAAGGAACGCTTCGCTGCTTCAAGTATGCCCCCGCAATTTTGTTGTCAAATCATAGCCGCCAGGCGTTGCCTGGCCGAAATGGCGATTGAGCACAGACGTGAGCTGCGCCATTCGTGTGCGCTGCCGCCCGGGCCTCAATCATAAATACTCGGCTCGATCGCCGCTGCACACTTGTCTTACGACCGCCATGACACATGCCTCGAGTGCTGCAGTCTCGCCGTGTCACTCGTAGGGCTTGCGGCAGTTAGCGAGTGTCGATGCGCCGGGTGACCGTGCCGTGTGTCTGTCACAGGGGAGTTATGAAGCGGTGTCCGGTCTGATGCCAAAGCGCCCACGCTTCAAGTTCGATTTGTGTGGCAGCAGCTGACTGCACGGAATTCTCGTCGCAGCCGATGCAAATTCTTCGATGGTGGAGTGTGCTCCGCGATTGGGCGTTGCGACCGTCGCCGCAAGTGATGCCCGGAGTTGCGTGAATATTCGGTTACTTTCCGGTGTTCAGAACGAAAAAAGGCCGCAGATTATCTGCGGCCTTTTATTCATCCTGTCTCATACCATCTCCAAGCGATGATCGTTCCCGCTCTGTGCGTTAGTGAAGTTGCAGCTTACTTTTCCTCCCGCGCTTTCCGCGTCCCGCCTGGTTATTGAGCAGCTTTTTAAAATGCTCCCAGCGAATCTCGTCGGTCTGGATGTTGTAAGTCAGGCCGCGTTCCATCTGCTCCAGTAATCTCAAACTCAGCGGCTTTTCCAAGTAGTGGTCTGCTGTGACCTCCGGAGCACCGCCCTCATGGCCCAGCAGATGGGCGATCGTGGATGGAGATATGCCTGACCGTTCCAGCCGCACGGCAAACGAGCGACGGAGACTTTTAAAATTGAGCCCGCCATTAACCGCCGGTGGACAATGCTGGCCAATATAGCCTGTACCCGTACATGGCCCGCAGAAAAAGCGACTCGGATCCCTGGAGTATAGGTGCTTCGGATCGAAGCTCAGCTCGCCGAAAAGCAATGCATCGTTGCCATCGGCCTGACGTCGTTCCTCTACGAAATTTATAAAACCCATCTCCACAAGCTTCGTGCAGATCGGAATCTGCCGTGCCGATGAGCCCGTTTTCAGCGACTTGTTGTAGCCGTTATCGTTGATGTCGATGAGTTCTACGCCATGGGCATCCCGGATCACATCATGCACACGAAGCTGGCAGAGTTCATTGAGCCGCGCGCCGGTGTAGAGCCCGAGAGGAAGCAACCAGAACCGATACGGCTTGGCGTCCTGGTAGACCTTGGGCAGCGTGCCTGCGAGGTACTTTTGGTAAGGCCAGCCGGCGAGCATCTGAATCAGATTGCTATCCAGAAATGGCTTGGTGACCTCGGCCTGTTTGGTACTGCAAGTAGCAACCTTGATCGCATCGGTAATCAGCTTGCTCTCCAGCGCCTCGTCCAGCATGCGATTGAACAGCTGGTAATAGGTCGTGAGGTTTGCGCCTTTACTACCCGAAGCCGAGTTCTGCTTCAGTAACAATGGCAGCTGATCTTTTAGACGTTGCACATCAACCCGATCAAGCTCAGCGACTCGGCGTGTAGGATTATCTCGGGTCAGGATGACCTTCAGCTTTTCCATCCGCGCCCGCAGCATATGCTCGGACTTTCCTGCATAAGTGTTTTCTCGCAGGAAGCGGGACAGCGTAGTGTCCATGAACTCAGTCAGTAAAGGTGAAGAGTGGAAGCGGTTTATCGCGTCCGTTACCGTGGAGATGTTCGCCAAGGCGATTCGCAAGTGCTCTTCATGGCCAGGCTCTACGATCAGACTCAGGCCCTTATAAAAAGGAATGGAGATGGGGGACGTTACATTCATATATACCTCACAGTGGGTGAGGCTTGAGATTATTACTGTATAAATGAACAGTCAAGATAATCTATTGGAGTCTTGCTTTCGATAGCTTTTATTGACACTTTGTCAATAATTAAGGGATGTGTAAGAAGGGCGGGAGCAGGCCTCCCGCCTCTTTATGGCTAGGTCTATGTGTACGTTTTCCAGTGGCGCTTATGAACTCGTACATTCGGAAATGGTGTGCCAACCGGCCGTCCGACTTTGAAGTCACCCTGTGCTTTTTGTAGCTCCTGATAGTGCCGGTAATGGATATGATCCAAGCCAAGCCCGAAATCGATTTTGTCGAGCTCGGCCTTGAGGACGTCTGACGGATAGCAGTCGCCATAGCCGCCAGTTGTACTTTTATCAGCGTGACCCACGAGTGCTTTTGCTTTCGCGAGGTCGAGGTTCTGTCTGCGGAATTGATTGATAAAGGTGTGCCGTAGGCCGTGATACGTCAGGCCCTCCTCTCCAAGGCCGCAGAGCCCCAAGTAGCCATGATTGCTCTGGCTTGAGCCCAGGTACCAACGACTCGCAACATGTCCGGGAGAAAGATCACCGTAGACACGGATGTTTTCGAAAAGGGGAGCTTTTACATCCTGCTCTGCAATGTCCAGGCGAGCTTGGTGATACTCGAGGAAGCCTGTCTCGATCAGCAGCTTGTGAATGGGCACTAGCCGTTCAGAGTCGGACGTTTTGAGTTGCTTCGACCCTGTCCGATTGATGCTGATGATCCAAACGCCGAGCTCCTGCCGAATGTCTTCCAGCCGCAGCTGGCAGAGTTCGCTAAGCCGTGCACCGGTATAGAGACCGAGCAGCGGAAGCCAAAACTTGAAGTCGTCCAGACGCCAGCGCGGCGGCTTGGTTAACGTGTAGGTCGGGCCGTGAAGCAGCTTCTCGATTTGGCTTGGGCTATATGTGCGCTTCCTAGGCGCCTCGGCACCTTTCGTGCTGAACGCCAATCCGGCCGCGATGTTTTCGGTGATGTGGCCTTGATCGTGTGCGTAGGTGACAAGCGCCCTCGCCAATTCGAAAAACTTCTTCGCAGTGCGAGGGTTGATTGGCTCGAATTTACCGTCGCTGATGATCTTACTTAGCGGCTGGTTACGCGTGGCACGGAGGCGATGCCGGTTCTTCGGATAGCTACGCAGATGATCGCGTAGCGTGTTGAATTCGGCGCGAGTCAGCGTCTCGACTTGCCGGTGCCCACCAAGCAGCTCGCACAGGCCTTCCAGCCGGGCCCGTGCGGTGATGCGAGTCCGCGGATTGGCCCATGCACCTTCGCGGACCTGCCTCTCTTCGTATTCCTTCACCAATGCGGCGAGGCTCAGCCCTGTCTTTGGGCTGCACGTCGGCGAGACAATGCGATCGTTCACGGAGGGTTGCGTAAAGAGGGTTTCAAGCCTGGCTTTCTGCGCGTCGGGCAGAACGCTCCCGAGCGCATTCAGCAACGCGAGCGTGCCTGGGTCCTGTGGCGGTGCCACAGCATCTGTCGGCGAGTTCAGCTCCGGAATCGTCTGCATAGGCTCGGTGGTTGCAGCAGAACCCAACATCCGCCGAACCAGGTCACCGATTTCCTGCATGGCTTGGGCGTAAGGATCTTGGTGATCGTCTTCCTGAAAGTAACGCAACAGCACCTTATCAACCTTCTGCAGCGTATACGTCAGCATGAGGACCGCAATGATGATGGAGCTAGTGAGCAGCTCAACCCGAAAGCTTTTCTTTTCTCTCAGATGCGCTTTCATGCACAGCGGATCAAGTTCGATAAGCATCACATAAAGCCCCGATTCCTCCTGCACCAAGAGCGCTCGATCAATGATGCGGAGCTTCAGATGCATCGCGTTGGCTTGCTGAAGATGAAAATGCAAAGCTTGCCGAGATTGCGGTAGTGCTGGGGGGATGTGCATGAGATTCCGACCCTGGTCTGGGCGGGCATGGCACAGGTATTCATAAAGCGTCATCGCTGCAAATGCAGGAGATTCTTTCGAATAGCGCCCTGGAGAGGGTGGGACGGTCTCGAGTACATCAAGGGCGGCGTAAATGTACCGGGCAGCGTCGCTCGCCACGTTCTGGTTGCTGGTTCCGAGCGGCCAGTCAAAGCGTACGAACCCGACCCCAAGCGCTTTTACCAGTGCGGGCGTTGGTGTGAGTGCGAAGAAAATTTCGCCCCCTGGCTCGTGGCTATAGAGCACTACACGCTCCGCACTCTCTTTCATCATGCGAGCGTGGGCGACGGAAAGGTCTTGGTTCGCGAGCTTCATTGGCGACGGGCGAACTTTCCAAACTCGGTCGGCGAATTTGAGTGCTTCCGCTACCGCTAAGTGAAACCTTTGAAGGTCAGCCAACAGTCGGTCAGAAAAGAGCTCGACATAGTGCTCGGTCGCCTTGGCAAGGAACTGCTCGAAAGCCGTGTTCAGATAACTCGCAAGGTCGCGGGCAAGCGCTTCGTCGTGGCTGAGCGACCACCGGA
This sequence comes from Stutzerimonas kunmingensis, assembly GCF_032106285.1. Taxonomy (GTDB): domain Bacteria; phylum Pseudomonadota; class Gammaproteobacteria; order Pseudomonadales; family Pseudomonadaceae; genus Stutzerimonas; species Stutzerimonas kunmingensis_B. The sequence goes on along the minus strand of NZ_DAMCPO010000054.1, from coordinate 5,446 downwards.
TTTGCGCAGGCAGTTTCGGGTTGGCCGCGAAATGCTTCGGGAATGTGAGGTAGTACTGGAAGCCAGTGTTGGCTTGATAGACCAGGTGGGGGACACCTGTTTTGCTTTGGCGCTTGGACATGATGGCATACCTTTTGGATTCACAGACGGACTGTGAGTAATCCAATGCCATCAAATCTGGCCTGAAACCCGCGTTCTAGACGGGTTTCAGTGTTGAATTGGTGGAGCCGGGGGGATTTAAATTACATGTATAACCTATTGTTTTAAATAGATTTATTTGCAGATCCATTATTAAGTGCCCCCATAAGTGCCCCCGTGCACGTATTTCCGATGAGCGGCTATTTGAGGAGTTGAACTGGCGTCCTGAATTATCGTGCTGCGACCGGGCGAGTCCAGTCAGCCACCGGCGAGTGTTCAATGGAGTCGGTCGTGTACAGCATAGCCTCGGTTATCTGGCTACGAGGGTTTAAGTCCAGCTCAGACCGGACGCTGGGTAGATGTAAGGTCACGTAGTTGGGTATTTTCAGCGGTAGCGCACCATAGGCTCATCTAGGACGATTTGAGCTGAGGTGCGGTATGAGACACTCGATGGCTACCTGCCACAACTGTGGCAAAGCTATGGTTCCGAGAGCGACATATAGCCCTGGTTTCTGGGGATATTCGCCTTCGTCGAATCACTGTCCCTTTTGCCTTAGTGAGAACTGGCACGGCGGGAATCCAGGATTAGGAGCTCAACTGTTCGCTTTGGTTGGCCTGACTTTGGGCGTTCTGACCTGTGTGTTGGTGGGGGCATTTTTCTTCAAAGTGCAGTGGTGGCTCGGCATTGAAGGGCAATGGCCTCTATTGACCCTTGTAACCTGCGCGGTGTCGGTTTTTGCGGGATATCGTTTTTACAACTGGTTTGTGGATTGCTGACAAGGTGGTAATTCAGGGACGACAGGCAGGAACCGGCCAGCTAGCGGCCTGTCGTAAGCGGCGTAATCTGTAGACGAGCCACCGATACTGCGCACAAGCGAAACGCTCCAGCTGCTCGATTGAGGCCATCTGGGTAAGGCGTTTACGTCGGGACTAGTCATGCTTCCGCAGTCAGCGGCGAGGTAGTCCCTGAGCTCACTGGAGCCCAGGGTTTCGAAGCAGGCCGTCTTCAGCGTCTTCCTCGATGAATTGACTCTCAAGCCAGCCTTAGCCGCGCTGAGATAAGATCGTCTCGAGCAAACCAGGAAATCGATTGTTCAAATCATCCCTGCGCAACGAGTTCATATGGGTCGTGCCGATGGTTTGGGTTTGGACCAACCCGGCATCTCGCAGCACCCTGAAGTGATGGGACATGGTGGACTTTGGTCGGCCACCGTCCAATTCGCCACAGCTGGCTTCGCCCAGTTCGGCAAGGCGTCGGACGATCTCCAGGCGCACAGGATCGCTCAAGGCGTATAGCAGACGCTCGAGGACGATTTCAGTGACGGGAGGGTGTTTGTAGGGGCGCATGAACGAAGCATACACGGGTTTGCTCTATCTCCATAGTTCGAATACTATCGAATTAACGTAATAGACAACCCTCGGAGAAACCAATGTCTGCGCTGTTCCAACCCTTCACGCTTAAAGACGTCACGCTTCGCAACCGTATTGCGATTCCCCCTATGTGCATGTACTCGTCAAACGATGGCCTGATCAACGAGTGGCACAGAGTTCACTACGCCTCCCTTGCGCGTGGCGGGGCGGGGTTGGTGATTGTCGAAGCAACCGCTGTAGCGCCAGAAGGGCGGATCACTCCTGGCTGTGCGGGTATTTGGAACGATGAGCTGGCCCAGGCCTTCGTACCGGTGGTGCAGTCGATCAAGGCAGCCGGCTCGGTCCCCGGCCTGCAGATCGCCCACGCCGGTCGCAAGGCAAGCGCAAACCGTCCATGGGAAGGCGATGACCACATCGCTGAAGATGACGCCCGTGGCTGGCAGACCATCGCTCCATCGGCCATAGCTTTTGGCGGTCACCTGGCCAAGCAGCCGCAAGCCATGACGCTGGAAGACATTGCCCGTGTGCGTGAGGATTTCGTCGCAGCCGCTCGCCGTGCGCGTGACGCTGGCTTCGAGTGGCTGGAGCTGCATTTCGCCCATGGTTATCTGGCCCAGTCGTTCCTGTCCGAACACTCCAACCATCGCGATGACGCCTACGGCGGCAGTTTCGACAACCGTAGCCGCTTCCTGCTTGAAACGCTGGCGGCTGTTCGTGAGGTTTGGCCGGAGCACCTGCCGCTAACCGCTCGTCTAGGGGTTATCGAATACGACGGCCGGGACGAACAGACGCTGACCGAGGCTATCGAACTGACACGTCGCTTCAAAAATGGTGGCCTGGATCTGCTGAGCGTCAGCATTGGTTTCACCATCGCTGAAACCAACATTCCCTGGGCGCCTGGCTTCATGGGCGAAGTTGCCCAGCGCGTGAAGCGTGAGGCGGGGATACCAGTGGCTTCGGCATGGGGCTTCGGCACGCCAAGCGTTGCCGAAGAAGCGGTCAAGAGCGGTCAGCTGGACTTGGCGATGATTGGGCGAGCACATCTGGCCAATCCAAATTGGTCCTATCTTGCCGCCCAAGAGCTGGGCGTAGAGCGTGCGTCCTGGACCTTGCCGGCTCCCTATGCTCACTGGCTTGAACGCTACAAGTGACCCGCCGGTGCGAGACGGCTGACCTGGCCTGATCGCCCGCTGCCCCAGCGCTATGAGCGCTGGTGGCTACCTGGCTGAGCCGCTCATGGCTCGGTCCTTCCGATAGATAGCTGAGGATTACGCTATGTCTCGCGTCATACGCTTTCATCGCACCGGTGAACCGGAGGTTCTCCAGATCGACGAGATCGACGTGCCAGCTCCCGGCGCGAACGAGGTTCAAATCAACGTCAGGGCGCTCGGCATCAACCGGGCTGAAGTGATGTACCGCACAGGCCAGTACGTCATCGAACCGACGTTTCCCGCCATGCTGGGCTATGAAGCGGCTGGGAACGTGGCTGCAGTGGGGCCCGGTGTGGTCGGCTTCGCTGTTGGCGATGTGGTCAGCGTAGTGCCCGCGTTCTCCTTTGACGAATACGGCTTGTACGGTGAGTTGGTCAACGCACCGGCTCACGCGGTGGTCAAACACCCGGAAGTGCTCTCTTTCACGGAGGCAGCAGCGACCTGGATGAAGTTTGTCACCGCCTATGGCGCATTGATCGAGCTCGGTGGGCTGCAGGCCGGGGAGGCTGTGCTGATCCGTGCGGCGTCCAGCAGCGTGGGGCTTGCCGCTATCCAGATTGCGAACATGGTGGGCGCCGTTCCTGTGGCGCTGACCCGCACCAGCGACAAGCGCGAAGCCTTGCTTCAAGCGGGGGCGGCGGCAGTCATCGCGACCCAGGAGCAGGACATGGTGGCTGAGGTCATGACGGTGACTCATGGCAAAGGCGCTCGCATGGCCTTCGATCCCGTTGGCGGACCCGAAGTGGCCTTGGTGCTCAAGGCGCTAGCGAACCACGGCATCTTCTTCCAGTACGGCGCTTTGGACACTCGGGATATCCCTGTGTCGGTCATGGACCTGCTCGGCAAGCATCTGACGCTGCGCGGTTATCAGCTGTTCGAGATCACCCAGAATCGAGAAAAACTCGAACGGGCCAAGCACTTCATCAATGAAGGGCTCGCCTCTGGACAGCTGCGTCCGGTGATCGACCGTACATTCAGCTTCGACGAGATGGCCGAGGCTCACCGGTACATGGAATCGAATGCCCAGGTGGGCAAGATTGTCGTAACGCTGTAAACCACGTTCAGGTCTTCGCGGCATGGCCGGTAGGGTCACCTTCGGTAAGCCCATGCCAGTTCGATGCGTCTTTCACACATGCACAGACAGGAGGTTCGATGACCACCCCACTCACACTGGTTGCCACATTGGTCGCCAAGGCCGGCTCCGAAGATGAGCTCCAGCAGACGCTGCAGGATCTGCAAGGCCCAAGTCGCGCCGAAGCGGACTGCATCCAATACGACTTTCATAAAGATGCAGAACAGCCTCGCACCTTCCATATGGTTGAGCAGTGGCGAGACGAAGCGGCGCTGACTGCGCACGAGGCCACCCCGCATTTCCAGGCAGCGCTGCCGGTTATCGAGCGCGCCGCCGAAAAATTCTCCGTCATGAAAATGTACCGCGTCTCCTGAGGAGCTCCGAATGAAAGCGATTGCACACTTCAAATGCCTGCCTGTTGAGAACCCTGACGCCCTCGTGGAGATCGATCTACCCGAGCCAGTGCCGGGGCCGCGCGACCTGCTGGTAGAAGTCAAGGCCGTATCGGTCAACCCGGTCGATACCAAAGTCCGCCAGGGCTACGTGCCGCATACAGACGAAACACAGCCGCGCATCCTCGGTTGGGACGCTGCCGGCGTGGTCAAGTCGGTCGGTTCCGACGTAACGCTGTTCAAGCCCGGTGACAAGGTGTGGTACGCCGGGTCGCTGATCCGCCCGGGCAGCAACAGTGAGTTGCAGCTGGTAGACGAGCGCATTGTCGGATCGATGCCACAGTCGCTGGAGTTCGCCCAGGCCGCGGCGCTTCCCCTGACGTCTCTGACCGCTTGGGAATTGCTATTTGATCGCCTCGGCGTAGCGCGCGACACCACCGACCGTGGCGAAACGCTGCTGATCATTGGCGCTGCAGGCGGGGTGGGTTCAATCATGACTCAGCTGGCGCGTCAGTTGACCGGCCTGACCGTCATTGGTACGGCTTCGCGCCCTGAAACCCAGGCCTGGGTCACCGAACTCGGCGCCCATTACGTGATCGATCACACCAAACCACTGAGCGAAGAGCTCAAGCGCATCGGCCTTCCGCAGGTCAGCTACGTCGCAAGCCTGACGCAGACCGATCGGCATTACGAGCAGATCATCGAGTCACTGAAGCCACAGGGCAGGTTGGGCCTGATCGATGACCCGGCCACGCTGGACGTCGTACCGCTCAAACGCAAGAGCCTGTCGCTGCACTGGGAGCTGATGTACACGCGCTCGCTGTACGAGACCGAGGACATGCAGGAGCAGCACAACATCCTCAATGAAGTGGCCCGCCAGATCGATGCGGGTGTGTTGCGCACCACCGTTGGCGAAAACTACGGGCGTATCAGCGCCGAAAACCTACGTCGCGCCCATGCCTTGCTGGAGAGCGGCAAGGCAAAGGGCAAGATCGTTCTGGAGGGCTTCTGACGGTATCTGGCTACCGGCTCATGCGGTAGGTAGCCAATGCTGGATTCAAGAGTAGCGCCCATGAGCGATTCAGTGAGCGCCTTGAAATGCCTCCTATTGAGATCGTCTCGCAAGACCATCACCCAGCCGTCAACGACTTCATCCGAAACGTCCAACTAATAGGAACCCCATATGAACAACGCTACCGGCTATGCCTGGACTTGCCCCTACAAAACCGGACACCAACTCCCCGTTAAATTGATGCTGCTGC
>NZ_DAMCPO010000053.1:0-12627 GCF_032106285.1 Stutzerimonas kunmingensis | reverse complement strand
GGGCAGCACCGTACCGGAAAGGTCAGGTGTTGCACTCAGTTTTCGCGGCCGGCCATGCTATATCTATCGGGACGAGCGGCTCATGCTGACGCAACGTACTAAAAATACCAGCACTGGAGGTCACTGCCGTGTATCACCGCCATCTTCATCGGAATAATGAAATATCTTTTTGGAAGACTAGACCCGGCGTAGCGCTCTTAATGCTGGCAATAATCGGTTTTTTCTACTTGGCACGCGAGCATTACGGTCATCTCTTGCAGGGACTGCCATACATAATCTTGCTGCTTTGCCCGTTGCTCCATTTGTTTGGTCACAACCATGGTGGCCATTCCAATCCCACCCGTGTCTCCAAGGACAAAGATAGGAAGTAAATGGCATGCACAATTCTTCCAGCAACCACGACCGGCATCAGGCTAACCATTCGCACGATCAAAACGGTAAACAGTACGACCCGGTGTGTGGAATGGCGGTCAAGCCAGATAGTCCTCATCACGAGACCTTCGAAGGAAAGACTTATCGCTTTTGCAGCGCAAGGTGTCAGGAGAAATTCCAGGCTGCCCCTCAGCGGTTCGCAAGCGCACGGTCGCGTGAGGAGAATCAGAATGTAGCTCAAGCGCCGTCCGAACCGAGCACTGAATACATCTGTCCGATGCATCCGGAGATTCGCCAGGCGGGACCAGGAAGCTGCCCAATCTGCGGTATGGCATTGGAGCCTGTGATTCCGGAACTAGACGAAGAAGAGAACCCGGAGCTTAAGGACTTCTCTCGGCGCTTCTGGTGGACCCTGCCGTTGACGGTGATCGTCACCGTGCTGGCCATGGGGGGGCACTCTCTGAACCTATTTCACGGCTCCACGCAGAACTGGGTCGAACTCATATTGGCCACTCCAATAGTGCTTTGGTCCGGCTGGCCGTTCTTCGAGCGCTGCGTACGCTCCTTCCTGCTGCGCAGTCCGAATATGTGGACGCTGATCGGTCTCGGCACCGCCGCCGCCTATCTGTACAGCGTCGTGGCCACTCTCGCGCCGGGCGTGTTTCCCGCCGACTTCTTGAAAGACGGGCGCATCGGTGTGTACTTCGAGGCGGCGGCAGTGATCATCTCGCTGACTTTGCTCGGCCAGATACTTGAGCTGAAGGCGCGCTCGCAGACTTCGGCGGCGATCAAGTCACTCCTTGGCCTGGCGCCGAAGACCGCGCGACGCATCAATCCCGACGGTACGGAGAACGACATTCCGCTCACCCATGTTCATGCGGGCGACAGGCTGCGAGTGCGCCCTGGAGAGAAGGTGCCTGTCGACGGTCTGGTACTGGAGGGCGAAAGCGCAGTAGATGAGTCAATGTTGACCGGCGAGCCGGTGCCGATCATGAAGCACGTCGGTGACAGTCTCATCGGTGCCACCCTCAATGCACACGGCAGCTTGGTGATGCAGGCGCAGAAGGTCGGCAGCTCGACCATGCTTGCGCAGATCGTGCAAATGGTTGCCCAGGCGCAGCGCTCCAAAGCACCGATGCAGCGACTGGCTGATGTTATCGCCGGTTACTTTGTGATGGTGGTAATCGCTATCGCCATACTGACGTTCCTTGTCTGGGGTCTTTGGGGGCCGGAGCCGAGCTGGGTCTTCGGTTTGATCAACGCGGTGGCGGTGCTGATCATTGCCTGCCCGTGCGCCCTGGGCCTGGCCACGCCAATGTCGGTGATGGTCGCGACCGGCAAGGCGGCCGGCAGCGGTGTACTGTTCCGTGATGCGGGTGCCATCGAAAATTTGCGCAAGATCGACACCCTGATCGTCGACAAGACGGGTACCCTGACTGAAGGTCGCCCGGCCTTTCACAGTGTAGAGGCAGCGCCTGGTTTCACTCCGGATGAGGTGCTGCGCCTGGCAGCGAGCCTCGATCAGGGCAGCGAACATCCTCTAGCCCACGCCATCGTCGACCATGCCCGTACACAAGGCCTGGCACTGAGCACGGCCGAGACATTCGAATCAGCGTCCGGCATCGGCGTGCGTGGCCAGGTTGATGGCCACCGTCTGCAACTAGGCAATACCGCGCTGATGAATGATGCCGGCGTGGATGCCAGCTCCCTCAGTGCGCGGGCCGAACAGTTGCGCGGCGAAGGCGTGAGCATCATGTTCCTGGCGGTGGACGGCGTCCTGGCTGGTCTGCTGGCAGTGGCTGATCCGATCAAGCCGACGTCGAAACTGGCGGTAGAGCGCCTGCAGGCGGATGGCGTGCGGGTAATCATGGCCACCGGGGATGGCCTGACTACTGCTCGTGCAGTGGCCCGCGAACTCGGCATCGAAGAGGTGCACGGCGAGGTCAAACCGCAGGACAAGGAACGCCTGGCCGCCGCCCTGCAACAAGAAGGGCACCGCGTGGCCATGGCCGGCGACGGCATCAACGACGCTCCAGCCCTGGCGCGTGCCGATATCGGAATTGCCATGGGCACCGGCACCGACGTAGCGATGAACAGTGCTCAAGTCACACTGGTCAAGGGCGACCTGCTGGGCATCCTGCGAGCAAGGAGCTTGTCAGTGGCCACGGTGCGCAATATGCACCAGAACCTGACCTTTGCTTTTCTCTATAACGCTCTGGGCATCCCGCTGGCCGCAGGCCTGCTCTACCCGCTGACCGGCCTGCTGCTGTCGCCGATCATCGCGGCGCTGGCTATGAGCCTGAGTTCGGCCTCAGTGGTATTTAACGCGTTGAGGCTGCGCAAGGGATCGATCGATTGAAACGCTTGACCTTGCCCTTCTGGCAAGGTTGAACATTTGCTGAACCATTACGGTGATTTCCCAGGAGATTCTCATGAGCACCATTGAACTCAACGTCGAAGGCATGAGCTGCGGCTCGTGCGTCAAGCATGTCACCGAGGCGCTCAACACTGTCGAGGGCGTCACCAAGGTTGATGTCGATTTACAAGCCGCCAGGGTGCGGGTTAGCGGCCAGAGCGACAGCCAAGCGCTGATTGCTTCCCTGGCTGATGCAGGATATCCCGCTCAGCTGGCCGGTCCGGCAACCGGATCGAGCAGCATAAAAAAGACGGGTTGCGGTGGCAGCGGTGGCTGCGGCTGCAACTGAAAATGAAAGGCAAACAAGGTTCTTATATGTCTAGAAACTGCGTATATCAGTCCTTGCGGCGCTGCTGATAAGTGGGGCGGTCCATGCCGCTGAACCCTTGATCATCGATGTACACCGAGACGCCAACTGTGGTTGCTGCAACGACTGGATCTCCTATCTGGAAGACAACGGCTTTGAGGTCCGCGACCATGTTGAACGCAACATGCGTTCGGTAAAGCAAGACCTGGGAGTCGAGCCGCGTCTGGCGTCCTGTCACACCGGTGTGATCAACGGCAAGTTCGTTGAAGGCCACGTGCCGGTGGCGCAGATACTCGAATTGCGCAAGCGTTCCGACCTGCGAGGTATTGCCGTGCCCGGTATGCCGGCTGGATCGCCCGGTATGGAGCACGGGGATGTCAAACATGCCTACCAGGTAATCGGGCTTACCCCTTCAGGGCAGGATGAGGTCCTCGCCAAGTACCCGTAGGTTCAGGCTCCGTGCCGCTGACCAGCTTTCCCAGTCGGGTGGCACGGGGATTTCGCTGGATGATCGCAGCGATTACCCTCCCCCGGCTCGCTTGGGCAGGACAGTTTTCCTGGCTTGCGAGGCGGAATTATGTCTGGGGCCTTTAGTTAAACTCTTATTTCGCGAGATACATGTTTCGCCTTTTGCTGTGCCTGCTTTTACTGATCCCACCGCCGGTCAGCGCCGGGATTTCTGATCTGCCTCGCTCACAGCCGCCCCTCTTCAACGCCCCCTGAATAACAGCCAGGACTTCCTGCCGGTGGATCTGGCCTTTGGCCTTGATCTGATAGAAGCCGACATCGACAGTATTCGCCTGCGGTTCATAAATGCCGATGGTTATTACCTCTACAAAGATGGTTTCGCCTTCGGCCAACCTTTGCTGCTGGACTGGTACGCCGACTGGTGCATCAGTTGCAAAGTAATCGAACGAGAAATACTCGAAGTGCCCTCCGTGCGCGAACAGCTGGCTGATTACCGGCTGGTGCGCTTCGATATGGCGCGTAGCGATGCCGAGCAACGCGCGCTGCTTGATCGCTATAAGCTGTTTAGCCCGCCGGTCTGCAATTGTTTGCCCCCAGTGGTGATGAGTGGCAGGACCTTCGCACGATTGGTTAAACCGACGCCGAGAGTTTTCTGGAACGACTGCGTCTAGCCGACGACCGAATGTAAAGCATGCAACCTGGTCGCTTCCGGAAGTGGGCAATGACTTGATCGTTTTAACGATGTTCCACTATCAAAATCGGTGACGACTGAAGTCAGCCATTTGTTGAACAGTCACACCGGAACTTAACAGTCAGAAAAAACGGTACCTGACAGAACTGTAATGTTTCGCTAAGGCCTGTGACAGGATGCCGCAGTTAAGTTGGCGTCGTGCCTGAAGAACAAAGCACTCCGTTCAAACGGAAACCGAATTGACGGATATTTCGAGGGGATCGAACAATGCTCCTGTTTTCATGCGTTGCCGAGTACTCCGGCTTGGCAGGGGCGGGCAGTCAACGAATCTGAGACCGGGTTGCTCACCACTGGCTCATCTGATTAATGGACATAACGGGATGCAAAGCAAAACCACAAGGCGCACTTTCATCAAGGGTCTAGCCGCCACCGGTATTCTCGGCGGCTTAGGCATGTGGCGTATGCCGGTCTGGGCCGTGACCAGTCCCGGTCAGGCCAACGTGCTGGCCGGTACCGATTTTGATCTTTTCATCGGTGAAACCCCGGTAAATATTACTGGCGCGGCTCGTACCGCGATGACCATCAATGGCTCACTTCCAGGGCCGACCCTGCGTTGGCGGGAAGGCGATACCGTGACTCTGCGCGTTCGTAATCGTCTGCAGGACGATACCTCGATTCACTGGCACGGCATCATCCTGCCGGCGAACATGGATGGCGTACCTGGCCTGAGTTTCCACGGCATCGCCCCCGATGGCATGTATGAGTACAAATTCAAGGTTAACCAGAACGGCACCTATTGGTACCACAGTCACTCGGGACTACAGGAGCAGGCTGGCGTCTATGGTGCTCTGGTGATCGATGCCAAAGAGCCGGAGCCGTTCAGCTACGACCGCGACTACGTCGTGCTACTAAGTGACTGGACTGACGAAGATCCGGAACGGGTTCTGGCCAAGCTCAAAAAGCAATCGGATTACTACAACTTCCACAAACGCACAGTCGGCGACTTCGTCGATGACGTCAGCGAGATGGGGTGGTCCGCAGCGATCGCTGATCGGAAGATGTGGGCCCAGATGAAAATGAGCCCGACTGATCTTGCCGATGTCAGTGGCTATACCTACACCTACTTGATGAATGGCCAGGCGCCGGATAACAACTGGACTGGTATTTTCAAGCCGGGTGAGAAAATCCGCCTGCGCTTCATCAATGCATCGGCCATGACCTATTTCGATGTCCGTATCCCGGGTCTAAAGATGACGGTGGTGGCGGCCGATGGGCAGTACGTCAAACCTGTTAGCGTCGATGAGTTCCGTATTACTGCGGCCGAAACCTTCGATGTAATAGTCGAACCCGATAGCGAGCAGGCCTACACCATCTTCGCGCAGTCCATGGACCGCACCGGCTATTCACGCGGCACCCTGGCCGTTCGCGAAGGGCTGAGCGCGCCTGTTCCTGAAGTTGATCCTCGCCCGTTGATCTCCATGAGCGATATGGGAATGGATCACGGCAGCATGGAGGGAATGGATCATGGCTCCATGCAGGGCGGCATGGCAGGCAAGGATCATAGCAAGATGGCAGGTATGGACCACGACAGTATGGCTGGCATGGATCATTCAACGATGGCAGGCACGGGTGGAGCGATGCAGTCCCATCCGGCCTCCGAAACCAATAACCCTCTGGTCGACATGCAGACCATGACGCCAACTCCCAAGCTAAATGACCCGGGAATCGGGCTTCGCAACAACGGTCGCCGTGTCCTGACTTACTCAGATCTGCACAGCACCTTCCTCGATCCGGATGGGCGCGAGCCGAGTCGTACTATCGAGCTGCATCTCACAGGTCACATGGAAAAGTTTTCTTGGTCATTCGATGGCATTGAGTTCTCTGACGCGGAACCGTTGCGATTGAAGTATGGCGAGCGTGTTCGTATCACCTTAGTCAACGACACTATGATGACCCACCCCATCCACCTTCATGGCATGTGGAGCGATCTGGAGGATGACAACGGCAACTTCCTAGTTCGCAAACACACCATTGATGTACCTCCTGGCTCGAAGCGCAGCTATCGCGTAACCGCAGATGCGCTAGGGCGCTGGGCCTATCACTGCCACCTGCTGCTCCACATGGAAATGGGCATGTTCCGTGAAGTTCGCGTGGATGAGTGAAGGAGATATCTAATGGGCAATTCCCCGATACGAAACCCCCTTTTCTGCAGTGCCGCAATGTTGAGCCTTTTGGCTGCCCTGTATATCCCAGTGTCGCTGGCCGAAGAAAATCACAGCGATCATGGACGGCACGCCGTTGACTCTTCCAAAGCTGCCAGTGAGAAGCAGCCTCCTCAGGTGCGAGGCCAAGGCCCAGCCAATCAGCAAATGGATCACGGCTCGATGAACCATGAAGGCATGGACCACCAAAAAATGACCGGTGAGCATGGCAGCGACCATGCCGAGGCAGATTCGAACCATGACCATTAAGCTATCACGTCCATCGCTCATTGCCCTGGCGGTGTCAATGAGCGCACTGAGCGGCGGCTTTACCTTTGCCGCAGAAGGAATGGATATCTCGACTATGGGCCGCGGCTCCATGCCGCTGGACCATAGCAAGATGGGCCACGGCGCCATGCAAGAGCAAATGGAAGGGATGGATCACAGCAACATGGATCACTCCCAAATGAACCATGGCTCCCCGAGAACCACCAGTCGTACACCGATCCCCGTCCTCACGGATGCCGATCGCCAAGCGGCCTTCGCGCCTCTGCCTGGACATACAGTGCACGATAGCGGCATCAACAGCTTCTTCCTGCTCGATCAGCTTGAATATCAGGACGCTGATGAGGGCAGCACCCTGGCCTGGGATGCCTCAGGCTGGGTGGGAGGCGATATCAATCGGGTCTGGTTTCGTTCCGAGGGAGAGCGTACCAACGGCGTAACCGAGGATGCCGAGCTGCAGCTGTTGTATGGGCATTCGGTCGGCCCGTGGTGGGACGTCGTTGCTGGCGTTCGCCAAGACTTCAAGCCCGAGTCTCCACAGACCTGGGCTGCCATCGGTATGCAAGGTCTGGCGCTTTACGATTTTGAAGCCGAGGCCACTGCGTTCGTTGGCGAAGGGGGCCAGGCTGCAGTTCGCTTAGAAGGCGATTATGACATCCTGCTGACCAATCGACTGATCCTCCAACCAACTGCGGAAGCCAATTTCTACGGCAAGAATGATTTTGAAAGAGTAGTGGGCTCGGGCCTGGCAAATACTGAACTGGGTTTGCGCCTGCGCTACGAAATCGTTCGCGAATTTGCGCCCTACATCGGGATTTCCTGGAGTCGCTCATACGGTAATACCGCAGACATGCTGCGCGACGAAGGAGAAGATGTTGAAGAGGTGCGCTTTGTCGCCGGCATTCGAATGTGGCTTTAGAGGTTAATATGAAAAAAACAATTACAACCCTCTTGGTAGCAGGCGCTGCTGGTACTGCTGCAATACTAGCTGGAGCCTATTCCGGAGTGATTAACGTAGGAGCTGACGATCCTCATCACCCTGCCGTGTATGCGTTCCTTTCAATGGCGCGTGATCGCTCTATTGAAGCGCGTTCCAAGGACATTGTGGTTCCCGATCTAGATGACGAGAATCTCATTCGTGGTGGCGCCGGGAACTACAACGCCATGTGCGTTGGGTGCCATCTGGCGCCCGGTGTCGAACTAACAGAGCTGAGTCAGGCGCTGTATCCAGCCCCTCCGAACCTGGCCAAGATTGGCATTGACGCAAGCCCCGCATCCGCCTTCTGGGTCATCAAGCATGGAATCAAGGCAACAGGCATGCCGGCCTGGGGCAAGAGCATGGGCGACGAATATATCTGGGGCATGGTTGCCTTCCTCAGCCAGTTGCCCAAGATCGACGCTACGCAATACCAGGCGCTCGTCGCAGCCAGTGGCGGTCACCAGCACGGTGGCGGTGAGAGTCAGACGCGAAATCACGATGGCCTAGATGGTAGCAATTCTGACCATCATGGCAATGTTGCCGCTGGAGGAGAGCCTGGACGTCGCGGTATAGCGGCAGCAGACCACCACGGCGGCTCAGCGTCAGAGTCCGATCACCATTCTGCGAGCAGTAACGGCGATGATCACCATGATGGAAGTAACTCCAGCTCGAAAGGCAGCAGCGCTACCGACGACCATGCCGAGCCATCCTCCAATACCCACACTCATACGGATGGCAAAGTGCACGTACATGGCAGCTAAAAGCAATGGGCACGTTAGGAAATGGCGCAGTAGTTGAGCTTTCCCGCGACAAGCGTCTTGCTACACCGACGTCATAAATGGTTATTTCGTGTGCTGGCCGCTCAGGTCAGCGCGCTTAATAAGCGTATGACCTCGTCGGAATCGCAGCATCACTTTTGCAAGAAGAATGGACCGGAGCGAGAAAGTCGCGCGATACCTTGCGTCAGTTAGCCCTGTCTAAATCATCAATCAGAAACATCATTTCAGAAATCTCTCGGCGCTGAGCCTCAATTATTTGATCCGCCAGCTTGCGAACGCGCGGGTCTGAGATCTGAGCGCGCTCACTCGTCATGATGGCTATAGAATGGTGAGGAATCATGGCCTTCATATAGTCGGTATCGTCGACAGTTGCCTGACTACGAACAAGCCACAAGGCAATAGCAAAGGAAGCTGCTCCGCCTGCGAATATCGCTACGTTCAGCGCCTTTTTCTTGTACATATTGAGCATGAAGGCGAGCATGATAATCGCCATGACGGATCCCATCACTATCGCCATCCAAGCACGGGTCTCACTCCATAAAACATGCTCGAACGTGTAAGTATTCAAATACATAACGCCGTACATGATGGCGGTTGATGTGGCCACCATCGCAGCGAAACGCCAATAAGACATTTTCATATCAACTCCTCTTGGTGATGTGCTGCCACAGTATTGCATTGACTAAAGTCTGCGTATTTTTCGATCATGCCGGGCAGTTGCGTTACTAATACTGTGAGAGCTCAGATTTGATAATCAGCCCTCGGTGTTACCTAAGAACGGACAAGCCGGGAGGCTGTGAGGTTTCGATTTTTTTAAAAAGCTTACAAAAATGTAATCTGCACCAAGTTTACTCGCTCTCGGGTTTGCGCAGCGCTGCTCCAAGTCGAAGTGACCATGCGCCAGTCTGGCTGCGTGACGCGCTTCCGTGATTTGGTGAGGAACACGGCGCGCCTGGTGACGCTGTACGACCTGTCGAACTGTGGATGTCTCCTCGATATTCGCTGTCGAATGTAGAAGAGGTAAGCCTTTAAGGGGTAAGGGGCGACATCGAGATCCTTGCGGTAACCAGTAATTGCGATTTGTGGAAGATCAGGTCGTTCAGACCTGTTTCCAGTTTCCAAAGCGCAGGAGCTGAACGTTTGTTGGCTGTCACTGAGGTTACGCCAATGTAATTTTAGGGACAGCATCCCGTAAGTATTCACCCGCCACACTCAAATCAGGCCCCAACACTGAGGAAAGCACAATGAAAAGCATGCAAAAGCTCGTTATCGCCCTTGTTCTAACCGCTACATCTCCTTTTCTCATCGCTGCAAATAAAGGCGATCAACCCATGAGACACGACCATACTGTTGGCGATGGTCATGAAGTGATGGTCAATCTGCTAAAAACCGGGCAAGTGCTAAGCGTGACCCCAATGGGTAATTCACCAGTGTCCGGAAGTGATGTAAGAACGTATGAGATTAAAATTAAAACCCCTGACGGAGTCGTCCATTCGGTCGAATTTCTCGGTGCCCCAGTAGGCGTTAAAAACGGCTGATACCACTTTAACGGACACCTCCGCGATATTAATACGATTATGGTTGTTGCAGGTATCAGCACTTACCCTGCAACAATCATCGATGCTTAGGCTTCCCTTTGCTAAGGGAACCCTAGACGTGCAGTTTATACTTGGGATGTTTGAGACAGAAAGCGAGCAATAGTTTTTTAAACGCAAATCGGGGAAGAGGGATAAATGATGAACCAAATTAGTAAAGCACTGGTGACGATTTCGCTAATTTCGGCAGCTTTCGCAGCCGTCGCCGGCACGGAACAAGAAAGTGCTATGCGGCACGATCACACTGTTGGGGATGGTCACCAAGTAATGCTGGATCTGCTGAAGCGCGGCGAGGTGGTGAGTGTGGCCCCTATGAATAAAGAGCGTTCGGATAATAAAGCTATAAATAACACACTTAAGGGAAATGTTAGGCCATATGAAATAAAAATTCGTACTCCAGACGGGCGACTTCACGCGGTAGAGTTCCGCGGAATGCCAGCCAAAATAAACAACCGCTCACATGGTAATAAATGACAAGAAAGTTATTTCTGAGTAGCTGCCACAGGGGTAAGCCGGATCATAACGTCTCCTTACACGGGAGGAGGATCCTGACAGCGTGTCATGCAACAATGGGCTGAGTCGGCCTTCTCGGCTCAGCTCAAAGCAACATGAGCGAGTGATTTAATTTTTCCACAGCACATACAATTTTTACATTCAGTTGGCGTCTACTTCACCAGTTGAGCGAATGTCTGTGGGGGACCCAGTGGTGCTGCTACGAAATCACTACAGTCGCTGTGGAAAACCACCAGTCCGCTCTGATATGCCGCCGATCGCGATCGCGTTCTCTGCCGCGAATATGATGCCCTGACCAAAAGTGTGACGATACGCAGCGTTTTGAAGCTCCATTGCCATTCTGAATGCCGCCCCTTATGGCCGCGCCGCTATCGCCTCCTACATAGGCTATTACCAAGTTGAGTCTGTCATTGTCGAGCAGTATGTGGTCTTCCTCGTGATGTCTTCCAAAAGGCACCGATAATTGCCGCGGGTAGCTTGCAAACGCGGACGTCACGCAAAGCGATGCATGTGATCGACGAGACCCATCTTTTGGTCTGAGATCGCAGCGGTCAGTATCCCAGCTTTGAGCCGGGAAAGTCTGATGCGGCGCATATCGAGAATACGCCCCTGGTCGATGCCGATGCTGTTCTCTGCTCCGGCAGTGCCAGTTCTATGCCCCTTCATCAAGAGCCGAGGGGCGCCTGTCACCCGTCGGCCCGTCCTAGCCAGAAGCGCTGCGTGGATGGGCCTCTCAAATTTAAAACTTGAGCGCCTGCGACCCCCAGCTCAACGGCTGAATGATTTTCATATGGTGTGGCCGCTAGGTAACTGAGCCAATTAATCGGGATGGCTATGCTTGCTCGAATGCTACCGGCCCCACTTAATCCTTGGGTAATTTGATTCATAACACCAGTGTAATTACCGTGTCATATGAGTAACAGCTTGCCGCTCTTATAATTTCATCACACACGTTAAGTTAGGAGCTGGTTATGAAAGCTTTCAAGATTACGGCAGCAGTGTTTTTTATGAGCGTGAGCTCATTATCCTTGGCAGAGGGTAGCTCAGATCGCGAGTATGGCGAAATGATACGCGCGAACGAAAATACTATGCGGGAGTACGCTACTTCTGTCGGAAAGAAGCCTCCCGAAGCTGTCCATTATCGTTATGGGATGAAGTTGGACATCGCCAAGGTAATTCGTACCACGCGAACCGATATGACCTGCAACGATGTGATGCCGGCCCAAATTACCTATGAGGACTCTAAGGGTGATTTGGCGATTGTTGAGTATCGGGTCGCCGGAACGAACTGTCGGAGATAAGACACCACCTATCGACCCATCGAAGCCTGCATAAACGTAAGAGTCCGAGGCGGTAGTCGCAGCCCGAGACATGCTCCTGGTGCGGCGGTGGTCATAAGCATTTCAGCAATACAATCGTTACTAGCCTTGCCGTTTTTATGGCGAATCGGTGCGGGTACTGGCATGGGGCCGTCTGGGGAAACTGCCCAGCTGAGCGATGTGCTTAGTAGTACATACATAGCCGCGAGGGGTGCCTACGACTCGCGGCTTTTATTTTCCATATGGAGCGTGTAGCTGAGAAATGTTCGGACAAGTACTATCAAACCAAGTACTGCAACGTTTCGTAGCGAGGGCTCAATTACAACCGTTCGTATGACATCGGCAGCAACGAGGAATTCTAGTCCTAGCACAATCGCGCCGCCAATATCTTGCCGTAATGACCGGGAGCGATCCGTCAATGCGGCCCCTTTGTAATTGAAAAAAAAGCGATAGAGCGCTATGAAACTTCCGAAAGTTATAGCGAGCACCCCTGCAATCTCGAACCCGATCACCGCGATCTCAATCGCTGCATGAGGTGCCTCAAGGTTCATAGAAACACCCGTCAATGGTGGTCATAGATGCCTATTCCCCGAATATCGTTCCATGAGGTGGTCTGGTGGCAAAGGTAGCACTGCTCAGGTTTTGTGTTCCTGACACCCGCTATCGGCTTGGACATCATTCCGAAGTGCTCCTTGTAGTGGC
>NZ_DAMCPO010000052.1:0-13521 GCF_032106285.1 Stutzerimonas kunmingensis | reverse complement strand
GGCCGGAACGGCCGGAAGCGTTAGAGCCGGCTTGCCGGCGTGGATTGAAGCCCCGCCAGGGGGCGAGACAGGGAGGCACGACCAGGCTCGACGCGAAGCGCGAAAGCCTGGCCAGAGCGCAGCGAAGGAACGCCTGGGCTTGTCTCTGCTATCCCTAAGACTGCAGATCGATTACCCCGGCCCCCGCCACCCGCCTCAACTCGCGCGCCCCCACAATCACATAGAAAGTGGTTATGTGGAGCAAGAGCAAGTAGACGAACCCCGCTACCGACCCGGCATAGATGCTGAGTACGCTACCCAATAGCGCCGCCGCTAACATCACGTACAGCAGACCTATGAGAGCGGCCGAACGTGAGAAAAAACGGCAAATTGAAATGTACATAAACACCGGCTTTGTCATTCGAATAGATCACCAGTTTAAGAGCGCAGCGAAAGCTGCGGCGTCAGCCGCTTGGTTGAGCCGCCCGCAGCACCACAAGCTCCTGGTCTTTCAACCCAAGTAGCGCTAGGAACTGAGAGCGTTCAGCTGCGCTAATGGTCCGAGCCTGGAAAATTTTCGTTGTCATAAAATGACTCCTATTAGGAAAGAGCAACCCACATCGTGACTTCAACAATATCGAGGCCGGGGATCTGTAGCGGATCTCCTCGCTCCTCCCCGCTAACATCCGGGGCGCGCCCGAGCGGAGCAAATGTCACCCCCGCATTCCGCCAAAGCGCCATGTGCATTCGCTCCGCCGTCAAAGCAGTCGGCCCCGAAATCGCCCCGCAGTTCAGCTTAAACAGTTTTGCCGCTTGATCCTTCAGATAGCCCTCTGCGTCGCTTTGGTTCGGATATTTAGCTTTGAATGTGCCCTCCTGCTCCAGAAGCGCCCGAGCTGTCGCGGTTAGGTTTATAAAGTGAAAACGCATAGTGTCTCCCTGGTCATCGTTTCTAAATTGGTGCCGGTTGCCCCCGGCCCAGCTCACCACTAAGCAGGTGACGCGATACCACATAGGCTAAAAGCATGTGGCCTCCAACTGCTAACATTTCCTACTGCGATCGATCTTCCAGCTGGATCTGCAGCACCCCGCGACTGCACTTTTTGCTAACAGACGCGGGTTGCTCGTCTCTCACAACGGCGGCTCGAACCCCTCCTCTACTTTCTTCTTGGCGTCACCCAGCGCCCGATCCGTGTCGTCCTGGCCCATGAAGAAATCAGGATCGTCCTTGCAGTAGGTACGCGTCTTATGGCGTTTGCGGTAGATCATCGGGGGCTGCCAGCATTTCTGAAAAACCTTCGGGCAATCGCCCTCGGTGAACCCGGTCGTAGCGCACATCGTCCACGCCCCGCGCATGTGGTTGCGATCCTTCCAATCGAAGTCGTATTCGCCCGCAGTCGCCGGAAGTGAAACGGAGGCGAGGCAGGCCACGCCGATTGCGGCAATCGTTAGCTTCATGTGTAGGTCGCCTCCAGGCTGGCCAGCTTGGCAAGGATTCGCTTGATGTACGCCTGCGTCTCTTTGTACGGGGGAATGCCGTCGTATTTGTCCACGGCGCCCGGCCCGGCGTTGTAAGCGGCCAGAGCCAGCTCAATGTCACCGTCGTAGCGCTTCAACATGCTGGACATATAGAGCACGCCGACATTGATGTTCGACTCAGGGTCATACGGATCGACATTGAACTGCGCGGCCAGCGCATCGCTTATCTGCATCAATCCCTTGTTGCCTTTCGGGCTTACGGCTTCAGGATTGAAGCCCGATTCAGCAGCCATCTGCAGCGCGATCAGCTTGGCCGACACGTTGTAGCGCTTTGCATACTTGTGAATGAGCGCGTCGTAGGGCGTGCCCAGCACTCCCGCCCCTCCAATCTCGAGATCTTCCGTTTCCCCTCCTGGCGCAGGCGCGTGCGGTTCCGACACCAGATCCCACAAACGAATAGCGTCATCCTCACCAGCAGCCGCTGGCTGCTGCGGTATGGGCTCGCGCTCGCGGAAGGCAGCGCGCATTTCCTCCATCTGCTGCGGCGTCCAAGGGCGAACGCCCTGGTCATCATCAAAGCTCGGAACCAGCTTGGCCGGCGAAGCGGCCACTTCTGATCCGTAGAGGTAGTCATACATTTCGCTGGAGTCGGAGTCGTCCGCACACGCCTGCCCGGCCATAAGGCCGAGCAGCGCGAGGGCGGCGACGGCCTTACGGCCGGCGAATGGTTTGTGGGAACGCATCGAAGTGGTATGGCTTGGGTTCATTGTCTAGCCCTACAGGTCGAGTCAGATCGCGGGTGATTACTTGGCGCTCCTGCAGCTGAAACATCTGCCCTCGCGCTTCGATTTGCGTGGTTGAGCAACCAACAACCGCCGTCAGGGCGGCGAACAGCAATGCAATCCGCATCATTTTTCCTCCGTTAGTGAGAGCAGCTGGTTGTTGTGATCGACGATCACATAACCGTGCTTGCCAACCAGGATCTGCAGGGCGTCAGCGACCGGCATGGTTCGATAGACCCGAGCCTCTTGCGGGAGCTTCTGGCCCGCGATGCGGGCCGCGTCTTTTGGCGCTGGGTATTGGGTGACGAAGCGATAGCCTGAAGGCTCAAGCAAGTAGTTAACCGCTTCGCCCACTGTAGTTACGTTATCGGGGTAGCTTGTGCGCACCCAGAGACTGAGCGGATCAATGTAGGCGCGCTCGCCAGGCACTGGATCAGCATCGGCGGCGAAGGCGAAGGCTGGCACCAGAAGCAACGCCGCGAGGCACTTAGTTAACGTAGCTTTCATAGACGTTCCTCCAGGGCTCGATGTAAATGTCTTCTTCGGTGGAGACATAGAAAGACTGTCCCGGCCGGATGGTTACGGTCGGCACGATATTTAGGTACTTCTGGGCGATGTTCGAAGCCTGCTTGCGGCTCCCTTCCCCCACGTCGCCGGCAAAGGTCGCGTCTTCGCTTGTGCCCGAGCCGGTGTAGCTGGAATTGCTGCCTACAACCGCGTAAGCGGCCACGCCAAGGAACTGCGCAAGAATGTGGTAATCCACCTGGTCAGCAATGGCGCCAACGCCCTCCCGGTCCAGACCAGCAGCCTTCGAAAGATCGATCTTGCGGCCGTCCGGAAGGATCACCCAGTTCGTGGTGATGCCCATCCGATGCTGAATTGCTTCGTTCACGCTGCCAGCCTTGACGACCCGCATAATCACCTCGGAGCCCTTCGGGATCAGCACGTTCTCGCGCTCTAGGTCGTACACGTCACGGCTGACAATCCCTTTGAGCTGGCTTCCCTGGAAGTCTGAAACGCCCTTGCGCATGAACTGCGCCGGGATCTCAGTACCAGGAGGCAGCAGCTTTTTGCCCTCCACGTCGGCGTTGTAGGTGTTCGACTTGGCATAGCCTGCGATATCGGGCGGCGGCTGGTCGAAGCCGGCTTCGACCTGCTGCAGCTCGGCGCGCTTCTGCTGCACCACCGGACTCCCCTCATCAGCCCCGCTCTCGGTTTCTTGGCGAAGCGAGGCGCGTAAGCGGCGAGCTGCATCGATCCGCCGCGCCACTTCGGCCCTCCGCTCTTCGAGCGTTCCAGACTCTGGCATAGGCGAATCAAGTAGCCGCTGCGCTTCTTCCTTGGTGCTCGATGTGTTCGAGCCCGCACGCGAAGCCGATGCGCGCTGTAGGGTGCCCCCTGCAGCGGCGCGCTCAGTTTTCTTCACTGAGTCGCTGTAGCCCCAATCGCTGGACGCGGCTTTCAACGCCCGCATGCGCTCATTGGCTTTCCATTTGGCCTCCAGCTTCTCAAGCTCTGTAGGCTCGCGCAGCGCCTCCTTGCCATCGGTAACGTTGTTCCACGCGCTCTCTACCGCCTCGCTCGACACAATCGGATCTGCAGCCGCTGGCTGCGGATCTTTGGGCTGCAAACGGGTCAAGCGCGCCTGTTCACCGGCCACCAGTGAATCGAAGCGTCCCTTATCGACCGTTGACGTTACTTCAGGCTGCGGCCGCTCCCGCGTCTTGCGCTGCACCTGTCCGGTGGCACGCTCGTACTGGTAGTAAAGGAAGTTCCCGAACAGGATGAGAAACACCACCCCAATCGTTGCCATCATGTAGCGCCGCACCTTGCTCTTGTGCGTGGCCGGCTTTTCCTGAATGCGCGGATCTGCTTCATCTGCCATGATTCGCCCCTTCAATCGCCCTGGGTTTGAGCATCAGCACGCTTGATGCCGATACGCGCGTCGTCGACGCGCAGCGTGAAGCGCGGATAAATGCCGTTGATCTGGTACATGCCGTAACGGTCGTTGTACTTGACCGGGACGATGGCGTTCTTCTCGCCGATTTCCGACTCGACGGACAACAAGCCACGGTTCGGCGTGTTGAGGCGTATGTAGGTCCAACGCCCGTCGTCGTAGACATCGGAGATTAGGTTTGCCGCCGCAAACCCTTTGCCCTGGTCCCACTCGTACCGGGTGTAAATGTGATAGCGATACCGGCCCAGCGCCTCCATGACCGCCTTCTTCTCGTTGTCCCGCGCCTCTCGCCCCTGCTCAAGCATTTCGCGCCTCATTTCCATCAGCTGCATGTTGCTGGCGGAGCCGGCCTGACTGAGCTGCTGGGCGTTGGCGCGAAGCGCCTGCTTTGAACCTGCGGTAAAGAATTGACCGTCATGGCTCACGATGACGCAGGTGTCATTGCGCTCGCTGCTCACACGGTTGGCCTTAATGTCGTAAACATGGCCATCCGTTGTGAAAGCCCGCAGGATCGTGGCGCGCCCCTCCGCTTCCTTGCTGTTCGGCTTGACCAGCAGCGTCGTTGCCGCCCCATCCGAGGTCCAAAGCTCCCGGTTGGGCGAAGCCGGATTGGAAACCAGATCCGCAGGAAACTGAATGCGCGTTCCGAGGTACATGGCAGAGTTGACGTTGATCACGGTGCCTGGCGACCAGTGCACCGTCCTGCAGCTCTCGGCCTGCACCTGCAACGAGAACGCCGCCAAACCCAAAGCCAGAGCCGATGTTTTATAGATTCTGTTGTTCATCACTTTGCGTCTCCTGCAGTGCGACCCAGCCCCGCTGGATCGTCTTGTTCTGTTGAGTCGATGATTTCGAGGCCGATGGGGTTATGATCGAGAATCGTCGGATTTTCAGCCGCCAATTTCTCAAGTTGTTTAAGTGGAATCAGGTGCCATTGCAGCGGAACGACCTTGGCAACCCTGCTCCCTTTAACTTCTTCGCCACTGGGTGAGACCTTCACTTTCTCGTAGTAAACATTTGATCGAACAATATCAGTCTGCTTACCCCCAACCACGCCTCTTACTTCGTCGTAGTGATTGATCCAGATATTTTCAACCCGAACAATCTCGCGCTGTTCTGGCTTGACCGAAAGCGCTGCAGCCTTATTAATCGCGTCAAACCCGCCCTCTTCTTCCTTCGCAATGAAGTTCTTGTAAAGATTATCGGAGATAAACATGCCGACCTCTCCATAATCCTGCTTAATGGTTGCAGGAAAAACACCGTAGCGCTTAACGATATAGTTCTTAATCAGTGCATCAATAGTGTTTGGCAGGAACTCTGCCACATCGCGCTTTTGATATTTGCCTCGCTCGGAAGTGCCGTTCGGATACAGTTTCACATACTCGATTTGCACATTCTTCGCAGCGAGCTCTGACAAGCTGGAAATTGTAAAACCCTGGTAGACCACAACCAGCAGCAATACAAATGCAAAGCCGGTCCACCAATTAATCGCAACTCTGAAAGAAGCGTCTCTTCTTGGTTTTCCGCTTTTTTGAGCGCGAGAAACCTCTGCATCATCAATGATGTCAACCATAGTAGTTACCTTTTTACATAGCTTTTAGAAGCGAATTTTTTGCAAGTCCGGCCGCTTTACCGAGCCCACCACTCAGATTGCTAGTTCCACCTGCAAGCGCCCCCGCGAACACAAAGCTGGACAGCACAAACAAAATGGAAACAAGCAGCATCGCAGATGCATCAAACAGCTTATAGAACTCATCAATAGGCACAGATACAGGCGCAGGCAGAGCGGTGTATCCAGCCGTGAAGCGAACCCCGAGATCCGCGAGGATCGATTTAAGGGAAAGACACGCAATTACCATAGTCGCGGTCAGGATGATTTTCAGAATTACGAACCCAACCAGCAATTTAAACCAGGCATCAAAGAAGCCGCGCGTACTTGGCAGCATTAGGAACGGGATGAAACAAAGACCGATTACCTTAGCCAGTGCATACCCGAAGTCAGCCCAAATCGCCGCCAGCCACGCGACAAAATCCAGAATGAACGAAGCGACCATCCACGACCCCATATACATAATCGCTTTAACGCCATCAAAAATGCCTAACTCCTCAAGATTCACCGCATCAACTGCTGAAACTAGCCACTGCGACATAAAGAAGTTATCGGTGTTACCAACCAAGCCGCGCTGCAGCCCACCCGATACTCCAACCCCGACACCCCAGATCGCCTCTGTGAAGTAGTCGTATCCAGTCCAGATAGCCAACGTTGCACAGACAAACACAAATGCCTCTACCAACCGCAACGGCTGTAAGCCCTCAAAGACGAAAATGGCTACTTCCGTAACGATCACGACCATGAAGCAAAATCCGAGAATCATGTTTCCCCAGATCCTCAACTCGTTATCAGGATCGTCCATCACGTCCGTGATATACCCCGACAGCTCCGCGCTGAACACGCCGCGAAGCACATCAGACAGTGCCGCGTTTGCATCAGGGATCACCAGAAGGCTCCCCATACCGCCAACCAACAGCGCGATGGTCCAAGCTGATGTTCTGAGAAATGCGGACCTCCCCCACTTCCCCTGCATAGGAAGGGGCGCGACAGCAGCACCTTCCATCTGGCCGGCCGCTTTCATGGCCTTCTTGTGACGCCAAGTCGCAATGACGTAGCCCCACCCCACGCACATAGCGGCGACCATTCCAAGGCATAGAACCAAAGAAAATCCGCTCACTGTTTTCCCCCGGACCCCAGCGGGCAATGATCAACAGTCGCCTGCCACTTCTGCTTAGAGCACTCGATGAACCAGGGAGTGGTCTGCGTCCGCGAAGCACCGAGCACATTCTTTTGAATCCACCACCCTTCGGCCTCAACGGCCCGCCTAGTCACCTGTCCTGGATGCTTCTCAAGCAGAGCTGTCGTTTGGTCGTATATCGCCTTCAGCTCAATTAACTTCTGCTCAGCAGCGGGTTTGCTGAGACCCGCATAGTGTTTCTGCGCGTAGGCGTCAGATCCACGAGCCGGGTACTTGGCAGTAGCTTCTTCAAAATACTTATCCTGGCACGCCTCACGGTCACCAACCGTTTTGAACTTTTGCTTCCCACACGCCCGAATTCCCTCCCTGATTAACTCGGTCCGCGCCTTATCAGATTTCTTCTGAGCTTCATCGATGTACACGCCGGCCGCTGTCGCCTGGCCGGCTACGCCGAGCATCAGCGCGAGATATATGGTCTTCATACAGTCACCATTGCGAAAGAGGGTCTTCGTTGACGGTGTACGTCTCGTTCGCGCGCACCTGTTGCATCTTTATGTTTGCCTCCTGCGCCCGCTGCTCCTTGGAAAAAACGTGCTGCTCCAACTGGTTGGCAAACTTCAAATTGCTGTTCTGCTGCAGCATCTGCTGCTGCATCATCTGAAGGCTCACATGCTGCTGATCGGCCATAAGCTGCAGGGTCGCCAAGTGATCTTCGGCACCCAGCGCCGCCCTTTGGTCATCGAGTTTTCTCAGAGTCTCGGTGTACTCAACTGTCATTTCGTCGTAGGCATCGACTTCCAGGCTCTGACTAACCCCAGTGTCGGCCCGTGTCCTCGCTCTCGAAATTGAAGCCAGCGCCCGCTCCCTGGATGCCAAGTCGTAATCGATCTGGTCTAGCTGTGCCTCAAGCTCCGCTTGCTCATTCCCCTGGTAGTAAACTGTGTCTACCTTTTCGCGCGCTTGGCGCCAAACCGGATCATAGGAAGGACTTGAGCCGGGATAGCGATTGATAATCCGCTCGTACTTCGCGTAAACCCCCATCCAATCCTTACGATCAATCCTATTCTTCAGCTCCGTCATCTGCCGCAGCATGTGGTTGTAGGAAATCATCGTCTGTTCATACAGGCGAATCGCCTCATCCAGCTGCGACGCCGCTGTAATGGTCTGCTGCATGTACTCTTCGTAGGCCAGCAGATCCTGCATGTACTCAGTGACTGACTGAGCAATAGAGGCAATGTCGACGACAGGAAAACCGGAAGCAGTGACGGTCGGCGCAGTGGCCCCGCTCGATGCCAAAGCAATCGCCAAGAACAAGGGTTTAACGTTTAGCTTCATCTTATTGATCCTTCAGTCCAAGCCGCTTAACCGCCTCATCAATGGCTTGATCAGGGGCGCCGGGGTATTGCTTTAGGAGTGAATGCACGACAGCTGCCTCGCTTGGCCGGCTGGTCGCAATCGCGTACTGCTCTTTCTCGGCGTTGAGGCAAACGATCTTCGACACGTCCGCTTCACGCTGCCAAATGAACATTTCCTTTCGGGGAATGAGGGAAGAGATCGCATCGACCTGGCCCTCCGAGAGACCGTAGGTTTCGCGGTAAGCGTTTCGCAGATCCCGATCCATCTTTGGCTCAGCAGCGAACACAAACGTAGTCGCTGCAGAACGCAGCATTCCCCAATCAGGCAAGCTGCTGTAGTGGTAAGGGCTTTGAGTCCAGAGGTTCAGCCCGGCCGTGAACTTGTTCCAGGTGCGAACCTTGGCCAGAAGAAATTCAGTAGCCCCCGGCGTCTGCAGGAAGTATTGGCACTCATCGATGCCCAGCTGCTTGACCACATCCCGAATCGCAGGATTCTCAAACGCCTTACTGGTCCGGTAGAAAATCTCTCTTTGGGCCAGCGCCGCCAGCTTCGGAATATCCTTCAAGCCCGAGAGGTTGTAGATACCCACCCGCTTATCGAGAGCCCCCAGATCATCCTCTACGTTGTCGAACATATTGGCCAAGCTGCCGCCCTTAACCCAGCGGTCGAACTTCAGCTTCAAGTCACCGTCAAGGTGGGTGTGGAGCTGTCTTAGGGTCCGCATCCGTGGAGACGGCATTCTAAGAACCGCCCGAATCGCGTCATCCAGCACCTTTTGCTCATGGGCCTCAAGCTCCCGCAATGCCGCCGCATCGTTTAGCTCAAGCATCACCCTGAGATTCCCCAGTAGGTGATTAACGAACAAACCATCACCATCCCCCAGCTCACGATCTGCAGCCGCGAACGCTGCAAACCCCTTGCTGCTGGCTGGGTCTGTAATGCGAAACAGGCCGGCGTCGTCTCCGAAGAACGCAGCCAGCGGCTCTGCCCCATCGTCAACACCGATATCGCGATAGATCCCCCCGAAGCGCATGAAGTGGCTGGCAACACAGTTCTTGAAGAATGTTTTGCCGCCTCGCGTCGGGCCTGTACCAATCACCAGCCCCTTATCCGCAATGAACTCGGTGTAATCGAACGGCACCCTGTCGCGGCTTTCCAGAACGTAGGTCGGAGCGCCGGTTACCGGATTGCTGCTGACGCCAGGGTGGGACTTATAAGCCAGCGCCGCTGCACCGGCCTGGCTGGTATTGAATTCAAAGCTACGAGTGCAACGCTTGCCGTAACCAGGCAACAGCGACGGGAACAGCTGGATCTGCCCAGCCGACTCCCAGACGACGCTCAAAGAGCATTCGGCCAGCCGGGTATTCATTTCCTTGACGGCCTGCTTCAGCGCTTTGGGGTCTTCGTCCCACATGATGATGTGGGAGTTGTAGTAGCCCCACCGGTCATCGCTATTGTCAGCATCTTCAAGCTCGCGCAGCTTCTGCTTGAGATAGACGCTTTGCTCCAAGCGATCCGCCATGGCGCTATTGGGATCTCCCCCCTTGAACAGAGCGGACAGCTTCATGTTCTGTCGCGCCAACTCGTTTTCCTTGTTGCGCAGCATCAGCCCTTTCTTGATCTTTGACAGAGGACTGAAGCGATTCATGATGACGTAGTTGCCCTTCTGCAAAACAGGAGGCTGCGCCGCATGAACCCATATTCCCTCAGTAACATATTTCGAGCCAAAGCCCGTGATTGTGGCTATGCGGGCGTAGCGCGGAACCGGCCCCCTAAACTTGAGGCAATCCATTCCATCGACTTGCACCGGAGCAATGGACCCGTCAGCCAACTTGAGATCCCAGTCTTCAACCGGCACTTCTTCATTCAGCGCGGTTTCCAGCAACGTAGGATCAAGATTCACAAGCGCGCGCTGAAGCGCCCACATCTGCTGAAGACTCATCCGCGTATTGGTAGGGGACAAAATCTCAGCGCGACTGGCGAGATCGCCCAGCGCCGCATCCAGCACGTCGTGCTGCCGCTCTAGCTCAGCTTCTTCAGCCAACCAGGCGCGCCTATTGCTGAACTTCGCCAAAAGCAGCTGACGCGATTCGACCTCAACAGGCGCCTGAAACAGGTGCTTGAGCAGTGAAACGCTCAGCAGCTTATTAATGTTCTCTTCGGCCGGAGCCTCAACCAACCAGAACAAGCGCGAGGCATTCAGGCCGCGCACATTGTTTAAGTAATCCTGGCGGCGTTGCGAGAGCAGCCGACTACGGGGGTCGTCGACCTCTCCGAACCGCACCCGCTTGCCTTCAAAATGCCAATAGTATTGGCTGACTACCAGGGACTGATCTAGCCCCTGGTAAAGGCCGCGCAACACGCTCGAAAAGATTTTCCGGTCATGCTCGCCAAGCCCTGTGGGATCGACCCCTGACATTTCTAGGCCGCCCATCAAGCTCCCTATGTGCGTCAGGGTGAAGCCATTCCAGACACCGTGCGCGTATAGCTGCTCGCACATCGGTACGCCCTTCTTGATCTTCATTGACCCCACGTCAGCCGTCATTTAGAAGCCCTCCAGCCAGGTGAAGAACAGGGCAATGTTGAAGACCATCACACCCCCCGCTACAGCTCGCGCAACCCAGCCCAGCGCAGCGCCACCTGACTTCGGCACAACTACCCACAACGCCCATGCAGCCACCAGACCGATAAAGACGACGCACAACACCCCTGGCCCACCAAGGAAGTCCACGACTTCCTGCATGATCGCCCCAACCTTGGCCAGCGGGCCGTCGCCGGGAACGTCCAGATCCACGTCGTTGTTGAGCGCGAAAGCCTGCGGCGCAAACAGCGCACCCAGCATGGCCAGCCGAGCCCGCTCGGACATTTGCATCGCTCGCCCGCGCAACATCAAAAAGGTTTGTTTCATTGGTATTTTCCTTCTGAGTGTATGGATTCAACGACCAGGCCCGAACGGACCTGCTTTATCAGCAGCACCTTGCGGCGCTTAATCACGCATGGGTCATAGGACTCTGGAGACCAGAGGCTTCTAACCCAAACCATTGCCCCGTCGGGGTCATTGCGGTGAATGAGATACACAGGGACCAGGATGATCAGAGCCAGCATCAGCCCCGCTACGAACCCCGCGAAGAAGCCAAAGTAATTCATCATTACGATGACGCCGAAAACCGCGAGGGTCATAGCCCCTATAAAAATCTCTGAAGGAATCCCCCAGATCTCACGCCGCTTTACGAACGCGCTTTTATTTTCAAGGTCGACCCTTGGGTCAGCCTCCGTCGTGATTTCCTCCAACGCTCATCCCCCTTTAGCTACGCGACAAAGTAAGATATCTAGGACCATAGCTTGTGTGCGCACACTCAGTGTACGCACAATGGTGTGCGCACACAATAGCCGCTTATCCCCGAAGGATTCATTAGCTTGATATGAGCCCGCAAAAGAAGAAGAGTCGAAAGACACCGCCGATGAACCTGACAATTCCCGAGGAATTGCAGGCAGGGCTCAACGATGTTCTCGCCCTGATCGATCTCGAAACCTATGAAGACAGGAAGCCATCAAGGTCCACGATCTGCGCGGTCTTGATTGAACTCGTGCTGGAGAAGAAGGATCTGCTTAAACCGGAAAACATCGTCGATTACGACAGTTTACGAGCGGAATTAGAGCGAATCTTGCACGAACAAGAATAAAATGACTCCGACACGCTGTCGGTGGCTGTTCCAGCAGGCTAGCAAGCGAAACGACTAGCCGCACACAAGGTTACAAAAGAACCGCCAGAAAGATCACACTTTTTCTTAGCTCCCTCAAAATTTCGCCTAATTACCTACACTCATAATGGGCGATGGCTTACAGGCCAATTGCCAGCCTAGAATCGGGCATGTGGAAGCCCCACACGCGGAATATTCACTTAGCGCCCCCAAGCTCGGAAAAGGGTGGCGCTGGCTATCGCCAGGCCACTTTCTCGCCTCCCGCCTCACAAAGCAGCACCCAATCCGCATAACGGATTGGCTCCTGCCCTGTTGTCCATCGATTCAGCTCCCGCCGACTTGCCAGGCCAAGTAAGGTCTTAACCCTTTCCACGCCTCCAGCGCGCCTGACCATCATCAGAACCTCTTGCCGGGTTGGCACCTCCCAGCCATCAGACGCCGCCCGCAGGCATTCGGCTCTGACATAAGCCACCTCCCCCCCCACCACGCTATAAACACCATCGTTTTCCATAAAACCTCCAGGCAAAAAAAAACGAACTGCCGGAGCAGTTCGTTCAACTGCTACAGCAGTCCGCTTTCAGCGTAAGACTGCATCTCACCGTGACCAACAACAAAGTGGTCCAGCAGACGCACATCAATCAATGCCAGGGAGTCCATAAGCCGAGCCGTAAGACGGTCATCGGCCTGGGAGCGCCTAGAATCCCCGGAAGGATGGTTGTGAGCGACAATCACAGCTGCAGCATTGAGCCGTAGGGCTCGCTGCGCAACCACACGCGGATAAACCGACGCACTGTCGATAGTACCCGTGAACAGACGCTCGAAAGAAATGACTCTGTGCCTTGAATCTAACCAGATAGCACAGAAAACCTCGTTCTCTTCTAGCTCCAGCTGGAGTCGAAGATAATCGCGGACAGCTTGTGGGCATTCCAGCGAACTGCCAAGGGCTAGTTTGCGTTCCTGCACCAGATCATCAAGAACCTTGATCGCTTCCTTGATAATACTGCTTTGACGATCTGTCATCATTTCAGAATTCTCCGAATTAGGCAGAACATTCGTCCCGCCCCGACATAAATAAATTGAAATCTTACCAGCTATTGCTAGTAGATCACGCTACGCCCATCCAACCCCAATTCCAATGCTGCAAGAGTTGGGGAATTTCCTTGATGCAAGCAGGCACTTCATACTTCGGATAGCAAAGCTCACCGCATTCAGTCGCCTTCATAACTGCCTCAAATTCCATATCAGCAGAATAAGTTTCTTGCGCTGTGTCGTAAGCCATCCGTGCAAGCCGTGCAGCATGCTCAATGCTGGAAACGCGCGGATCGATTTCTTGGGTATGCATACAGAGTTCTCCGGTTACGGCATAAACAATTCGTCTTGCCTACTTAAACAGTAGCCGCGTTGCCGCCCCTGAGCAACCCCACCCCGCGTGCAGCTCATCAAGTTTTGCAGGTTTTGTTAGCAAAACTGACGCTGCCGGCGAGCTGCAGCAGCAGCTCGATCCGCGAACGATCGGT
>NZ_DAMCPO010000051.1:0-15387 GCF_032106285.1 Stutzerimonas kunmingensis | reverse complement strand
CGACGTGACCAATGGTGCCGACGTTGACGTGCGGTTTGTTACGTTCGAACTTTTCCTTAGCCACGACAGTAAACCTCTTACTTAAAGGGCTGAATCAACCTTGTTTTTTGACGAGCGTCTCGACGATATTCGCCGGCGCCTCAGCGTATTTGGAGAATTCCATGGAGTAGCTCGCGCGACCCTGAGACATGGAACGAACGTCGGTTGCATAACCGAACATTTCCCCAAGCGGAACCTCGGCACGGATAACCTTGCCAGAGACCGAGTCTTCCATACCCTGGATCAGACCACGACGACGGTTCAGGTCACCCATTACATCGCCCATGTAGTCTTCAGGGGTCACTACTTCAACCTTCATGATCGGCTCAAGCACTTTACCACCGCCCTTACCGGCCAGCTGCTTGGTCGCCATGGAAGCTGCAACCTTGAACGCCATCTCGTTAGAGTCGACGTCATGGTAGGAACCATCGAACACGGTAGCCTTCAGGCCGATCAGCGGATAGCCGGCGACAACGCCGTTCTTCATCTGCTCTTCGATACCCTTCTGGATCGCCGGGATGTATTCCTTCGGAACCACACCACCTACCACTTCGTTGGTGAACACCAAGCCTTCAGTGATATTGCCCTTTTCATCCACGTCTGGAGTGGAGAAACGGATCCAGCAATGACCGAACTGGCCGCGACCACCGGACTGGCGAACGAACTTACCTTCGATCTCGACATTGTCCTTGGTGATAGTTTCGCGGTAAGACACCTGCGGCTTGCCGATGTTGGCTTCGACGTTGAACTCGCGACGCATACGATCTACAAGGATGTCGAGGTGAAGCTCACCCATGCCCGAGATGATGGTCTGACCGGTTTCTTCGTCGGTCTGAACACGGAACGATGGATCTTCCTGAGCCAACTTGCCCAGCGCGATACCCATCTTCTCCTGGTCAGCCTTGGTCTTCGGCTCAACGGCTACCGAAATTACCGGCTCCGGGAAGTCCATGCGCTCGAGAATGATCGGCTTGTCGATCGAGCAGAGCGTGTCACCAGTGGTGACATCCTTCATGCCGATCAGAGCAGCGATATCACCCGCGCGACACTCCTTGATCTCTTCACGCTGGTTGGCGTGCATCTGCACCATCCGACCCACGCGCTCCTTCTTGCCCTTGACCGAGTTCATCACCGAGTCACCGGAAGAGAGAACACCGGAGTAGACGCGAGCGAAGGTCAGGGTACCGACGAAGGGGTCGGTTGCGATCTTGAACGCCAGAGCGGAGAAAGGCTCTTCATCGTTGGCGTAACGCTCATCGGTCAGCTCTTCGTTATCCGGGTTTACGCCCTGGATTGCGGGAATTTCAGTCGGCGCAGGCAGGAAGTCGATAACGGCATCGAGAACCAGAGGCACGCCCTTGTTCTTGAAGGACGAGCCACAGACAGCCGGAACGATTTCACAGGCAATGGTGCGCTGACGCAGACCAGCCTTGATCTCGTCAACGGTGAGCTCACCGCCCTCGAGATACTTGTTCATCAGCTCTTCGTTGGCCTCGGCCGCAGCCTCGATCATGTTCGAGCGATACTCTTCAGCCAGATCCATCAGCTCTGCCGGAATCTCTTCCTCGCGATAGCTGGTGCCCTTGTCTTCATCGTTCCAGTAGATGGCCTTCATCTTGATCAGATCGATCTGACCTTCGAAGTTCTCTTCGGAGCCGATAGCAAGCTGGACCGGCACCGGGGTGTGACCCAGTCGCTGCTTGATCTGACCAACTACGCGCAGGAAGTTGGCTCCCTGGCGGTCCATCTTGTTCACGTAGACGATACGCGGAACACCGTACTTGTTGGCCTGACGCCATACAGTCTCGGACTGCGGCTCAACGCCGGAAGTACCGCAGAATACAACCACAGCACCATCGAGAACGCGGAGCGAGCGCTCCACTTCAATGGTGAAGTCAACGTGACCGGGAGTATCGATGACGTTGACGCGATAGTTGTCGTACTGACCGCGCGAACCCTGCCAGAAGGTCGTTACAGCAGCAGAGGTAATGGTAATACCACGCTCCTGCTCCTGAACCATCCAGTCGGTAGTCGCTGCACCGTCGTGCACTTCACCCATCTTATGGCTGAGGCCAGTGTAGAACAGAATCCGCTCCGTCGTGGTGGTCTTGCCCGCGTCGACGTGGGCACAGATACCGATGTTACGGTAGCGGTTGATAGGGGTAGTACGGGCCACAATAAGGTCCTCGTAAAAGTTGCGCTTGATTTAGAAGCGGTAGTGCGAGAAGGCCTTGTTGGCTTCAGCCATACGGTGCACGTCTTCACGCTTCTTGACTGCAGCGCCTTTACCTTCAAAAGCATCCATAAGCTCGCCAGCAAGGCGCAGCGCCATGGATTTCTCGCCACGCTTGCGCGCAGCGTCTACCAGCCAGCGCATGGCCAGGGCATTGCGACGGGAAGGACGAACTTCGACCGGAACCTGGTAGGTAGCACCGCCAACACGGCGGGATTTGACTTCGACCAGCGGAGCGATGGCATCGAGTGCTTTTTCGAAGATTTCCAGGGGATCGCTGTTCTTGCGCTCCTTCACCTTGTCCAAGGCACCATAAACGATACGCTCGGCAACGGCTTTCTTGCCGCTTTCCATCACGTGGTTCATGAACTTGGCCAGGATCAGACTTCCGTATTTCGGATCGTCAAGGATCTCGCGCTTGGCTGCTACACGACGTCTTGGCATTGATAAGCCCTCAAACGGTCTTCAGGTTAGCTCGGAACGGTAACGCACAGGCTACGTCCGACCTTACTCTTATCGACTCAAATAAATAGAAATGCTGCTTACTTCGGACGCTTGGCGCCGTACTTGGAACGACCCTGCTTACGGTCTTTCACGCCGGAAGTATCCAGCGAGCCGCGCACGGTGTGGTAACGCACACCCGGAAGGTCTTTTACACGACCGCCACGGATCAGCACTACGCTGTGCTCTTGCAGGTTGTGACCTTCACCGCCGATGTACGAGGCGACTTCATAGCCATTGGTCAGACGAACACGGCAAACCTTACGAAGTGCAGAGTTCGGTTTCTTCGGCGTGGTGGTGTACACACGAGTGCACACGCCACGACGTTGCGGGCAGTTTTGCAGCGCAGGGACGTCGCTTTTCTCGACGACCCGCTTACGCGGCTGACGTACCAGCTGGTTGATAGTTGCCATCTACTAGCTCCACTGTTGTCTTTCGACACAAACGAAAAATGGCAGGGCACGAAGCCCCGCCAAATTAGGGGTACGAGAGTCTAAAGAGCTTCTCGCCCACCGTCAAGGCAGGCCCCGGCTTGTAACCGAGACCAAGCACTTTAGTTACCGCTGGAGTTCAACGCCTCGGTCAGAGCTGCTTCGACCTCATCGGCGCTCACGCGAACGGGCTTGTCGGCTTCACGCTTGCGCTTACGCTCGCTGTGATACTGCAGGCCCGTACCAGCTGGAATCAGGCGACCCACGACTACGTTTTCCTTGAGACCGCGCAGATAATCGCGCTTGCCAGTAACGGCAGCCTCGGTCAGAACACGCGTTGTTTCCTGGAACGACGCCGCAGAAATGAACGACTCGGTCGACAACGATGCCTTGGTGATACCCAGCAGAACGCGGACGTACTTGGAGACGAACTTGTCGTCGTCGCTCAAACGCTCGTTCTCTTCCAATACCTGGGTCAGCTCCATCTGGTCACCCTTGATGAAGCTGGAATCGCCCGACTCACTGATCTCAACCTTGCGCAGCATTTGCCGCAGGATGGTCTCGATGTGCTTGTCGTTGATCTTCACACCTTGCAGACGGTACACGTCCTGAATTTCATTGACGATGTACTTGGCCAGCGCACTGACACCCAAGAGACGAAGGATGTCATGCGGGTTGCTCGGGCCATCAGAGATGACCTCGCCCTTGTTCACCTGCTCGCCTTCGAAGACGTTGAGGTGACGCCACTTCGGAATCAGTTCCTCGTACGGATCGCTGCCGTCTGTAGGCGTGATCACCAGGCGGCGCTTGCCCTTGGTTTCCTTGCCGAAGGAAATCGTACCGCTGATTTCCGCCAGGATGGACGGCTCCTTCGGACGACGTGCTTCGAACAAGTCAGCAACGCGCGGCAGACCACCGGTGATATCGCGGGTCTTCGAAGTTTCCTGCGGGATACGTGCGATGACGTCACCCACGTTGATCTCGGCACCGTCAGCCACACCCACCAGGGCGTTAGCCGGCAGGAAGTACTGAGCAGGCACGTCGGTACCCGGCAGCAGCAGTTCCTTACCATTGGCGTCGACCATCTTGATCGCTGGGCGAATGTCTTTGCCCGATGCCGGACGGTCCTTCGGATCCATCACTTCGATGTTGGTCAGACCGGTCAACTCGTCGGTCTGGCGCTTGATGGTGATGTTCTCTTCCATGCCGACGAAGGTCACGACACCCTTCATCTCGGTGACGATCGGGTGAGTGTGCGGGTCCCACTTGGCGACCACAGCACCCGCATCGACCTTGTCGCCTTCCTTGACGGAAATCACCGCGCCGTACGGCAGCTTGTAGCGCTCGCGCTCACGACCGAAGTCGTCGGCCACCGCCAGCTCACCGGAGCGGGATACCGCCACCAGCGCACCATCGGCACGTTCAACGTGTTTCAGGTTATGCAGACGAATGGTGCCGCCGTTCTTCACCATGACGTTGTCGACAGCAGAAGTACGGCTGGCCGCACCACCGATGTGGAACGTACGCATGGTCAGCTGAGTACCCGGCTCACCGATGGACTGCGCAGCGATAACGCCCACTGCCTCACCGATGTTCACCTGATGCCCACGGGCCAGGTCGCGGCCGTAGCACTTGGCGCATATACCGTAGCGGGTTTCGCAGGAAATCGGCGAACGCACGACCACTTCGTCGATGCTGTTCAGCTCGATGAAGTCGACCCACTGCTCGTCGACCAACGTACCAGCCGGCACCAGCACATCATCGGTGCCCGGCTTGAGCACGTCACGCGCGATCACGCGGCCAAGTACGCGCTCACCCAGCGGTTCGACGACATCCCCGCCTTCAATGTGCGGGGTCATGAACAGGCCCTGCTCGGTACCGCAATCCACTTCGGTAACGACCAGATCCTGCGCGACATCAACCAGACGACGGGTCAGGTAACCGGAGTTCGCGGTTTTCAGAGCGGTATCCGCCAGACCTTTACGCGCACCGTGAGTGGAGATGAAGTACTGGAGTACGTTCAGACCTTCACGGAAATTCGCGGTAATCGGCGTTTCGATGATAGAGCCGTCCGGCTTGGCCATCAGACCACGCATGCCGGCGAGCTGACGAATCTGCGCAGCGGAACCCCGCGCGCCCGAGTCGGCCATCATGTACATCGAGTTGAACGAGTCCTGCTCGGCTTCGTTACCATCACGATCAATGACCTTCTCCTTGGAGAGGTTGGCCATCATCGCCTTGGAAACTTCATCGTTGGCCTTGGACCAAAGGTCGATCACCTTGTTGTACTTCTCGCCCTGGGTTACCAGGCCGGAAGCGTACTGGCTTTCGATCTCCTTAACTTCCTCGGTTGCCGCATCGATGATGCGTGCCTTCTCATCCGGAATGACGAAGTCATTCACGCCGATGGAAACACCGGAGATAGTCGAGTAGGCGAAACCGGTGTACATCAGCTGGTCGGCGAAGATCACAGTGTCCTTCAGGCCAACAGTGCGGTAGCACAGGTTGATCAGCTTGGAGATTGCCTTCTTCTTCATCGGCTGGTTGACCACGTCGAACGACAGGCCGGCCGGCACGATCTGGAACAGCAGCGCGCGACCAACAGTGGTGTCGACGATACGGGTGTTCTTGGTGATGCTGCCGTCACGATCCTTGATGGTTTCGTTGATGCGCACCTTCACCCGGGCGTGCAGCGACGCTTCGCCGGCGCGGAAGACACGGTCGACTTCCTGCAGATCCGCGAAGACCCGGCCTTCACCCTTCGCGTTGATGGCTTCACGGGTCATGTAGTACAGACCCAGAACCACGTCCTGCGACGGAACGATGATCGGCTCGCCGTTCGCTGGCGAAAGGATGTTGTTGGTCGACATCATCAGCGCACGCGCTTCGAGCTGGGCTTCCAGGGTCAGCGGCACGTGCACGGCCATCTGGTCACCGTCGAAGTCGGCGTTGTACGCGGCGCAGACCAGCGGGTGCAGCTGAATCGCCTTGCCTTCGATCAGCACCGGCTCAAACGCCTGGATACCCAGACGGTGCAGGGTCGGTGCGCGGTTGAGCAGCACGGGGTGTTCGCGAATGACTTCGGCGAGAACGTCCCAGACCTCGGGCAGCTCGCGCTCTACCATCTTCTTGGCCGCCTTGATGGTGGTGGCCATGCCGCGCATTTCGAGCTTGCCGAAAATGAACGGCTTGAATAGCTCGAGAGCCATCTTCTTCGGCAGACCGCACTGATGCAGACGCAGAGTCGGGCCCACGGTGATCACGGAACGACCGGAGTAGTCCACGCGCTTACCGAGCAGGTTTTGACGGAAGCGACCCTGCTTACCCTTGATCATGTCAGCCAGGGACTTCAGCGGACGCTTGTTCGAGCCGGTGATGGCTCGACCGCGCCGGCCGTTATCCAGCAACGCATCGACGGCTTCCTGCAGCATGCGCTTCTCGTTGCGCACGATGATGTCCGGCGCCGACAGGTCGAGCAGACGCTTCAAACGGTTGTTACGGTTGATCACGCGGCGATACAGATCGTTGAGATCCGAAGTCGCGAAACGACCGCCATCCAGCGGAACCAACGGACGCAGATCCGGCGGCAGTACTGGCAGCACGGTGAGGATCATCCACTCCGGCAGGTTGCCCGAGCCGTGGAACGCTTCCATCAGCTTCAGCCGCTTGGAGAGCTTCTTGATCTTGGTTTCGGAGTTGGTCTGCGGGATTTCCTCGCGCAGGCGACCGATTTCGTGCTCCAGGTCGATCTGGATCAACAGCTCGCGCACAGCCTCGGCACCCATGCGGGCATCGAAGTCGTCACCGAACTCTTCCAGCGCTTCGAAGTACTGCTCGTCATTAAGCAGCTGACCCTTTTCCAGGGTAGTCATGCCCGGATCGATGACGACATAGCTTTCGAAATAGAGCACGCGCTCGATGTCGCGCAGAGTCATGTCCAGCAGCAGACCGATACGGGACGGCAGCGACTTCAGGAACCAAATGTGGGCAACCGGCGAAGCCAGCTCGATGTGCGCCATGCGCTCGCGGCGTACCTTGGCCAGTGCGACTTCCACACCACACTTCTCGCAGATGACACCGCGGTGCTTGAGGCGCTTGTACTTACCGCACAGGCACTCGTAGTCCTTTACCGGACCAAAGATCTTGGCGCAGAACAGACCGTCGCGCTCCGGCTTGAACGTACGGTAGTTGATGGTTTCCGGCTTCTTTACTTCACCGAAGGACCAGGAACGGATCATCTCGGGCGAAGCCAGGGCAATCTTGATGGCATCGAACTCTTCGATTTGACCCTGGTTTTTCAACAGATTCAGCAAGTCTTTCAAGGCCTTTCCTCCTCACGGACCTGCGACACCCGGCCAGTGCCGGGCGCCGCGCAGGCGGTGCGTGGTTATTCGGTTTCCAGATCGATATCGATACCGAGCGAGCGGATCTCTTTGATCAACACGTTGAAGGACTCCGGCATGCCGGCCTCCATACGGTGATCGCCGTCCACGATGTTCTTGTACATCTTGGTCCGCCCGTTCACGTCGTCCGACTTGACCGTGAGCATTTCCTGCAGGGTGTACGCGGCGCCATAGGCTTCCAGCGCCCAGACCTCCATCTCCCCGAAGCGCTGACCACCGAACTGCGCCTTACCACCCAGCGGCTGCTGGGTAACCAGGCTGTAGGAACCGGTGGAACGCGCGTGCATCTTGTCGTCGACCAGGTGGTTCAGCTTGAGCATGTACATGTAGCCGACCGTGGTGGTGCGCTCGAATTTATTGCCGGTACGCCCGTCGAACAGCTGCATCTGGCCGCTTTCTGGCAGATCAGCCAGCTTCAGCATGGCCTTGATCTCGCGCTCCTTGGCTCCGTCAAATACCGGAGTAGCCATCGGAACGCCCTTGCGCAGGTTGTTGGCCAGGTCCAGCACTTCCTGATCGCTCAGGTCGTCCAGATTTTCCTGACGGCCTCCGATCTCGTTATAGATCTCGTGCAGGAACTTGCGCAGCTCGGCGACCTTGCGCTGCTCTTCGAGCATCAGATTGATCTTCTCGCCCAGGCCCTTGGCGGCGAGGCCCAGGTGGGTTTCGAGGATCTGACCGACGTTCATACGCGACGGTACGCCAAGCGGGTTGAGCACGATGTCGACCGGCGTGCCGTTGGCGTCATGCGGCATGTCTTCGACCGGCATGATCACCGAGACGACACCCTTGTTACCGTGACGACCAGCCATCTTGTCGCCCGGCTGGATGCGACGCTTGATCGCCAGGTAGACCTTGACGATCTTCAGTACGCCCGGCGCCAGGTCGTCGCCCTGCTGCAACTTGCGCTTCTTGTCTTCGAACTTGTCGTCGAGCAGCTGACGGCGATCGGAGATGTAGGCCTGAGCCTTTTCCAATTGCTCGTTCAGCGCATCTTCGGCCATGCGCAGCTTGAACCACTGCCCATGCTCCAACCCGTCGAGGATCTCGTCAGTGATGACAGCACCTTTCTTGAGGCCGGCACCGCCCTCGGCAGTCGCGCCAACCAGAGCCGAGCGCAGGCGTTCGAAGGTAGCGCCTTCGACGATACGGAACTCCTCGTTGAGGTCCTTGCGGATCTCGTCGAGTTGCATCTTCTCGATAGCCAGCGCACGGGAGTCGCGCTCGACACCGTCGCGGATGAACACCTGAACGTCGATAACGGTACCTTTGGTGCCAGTCGGCACACGCAGGGAGGTGTCCTTCACATCGGACGCCTTCTCACCGAAGATCGCGCGCAGCAGCTTCTCTTCCGGAGTCAGCTGGGTTTCGCCTTTCGGAGTCACCTTGCCAACCAGAATATCGCCCGGGCCGACTTCGGCACCAACGTAGACAATACCCGCCTCGTCCAGCTTGTTCAGCGCAGCTTCGCCCACGTTTGGGATGTCCGCGGTGATTTCCTCTGGACCGAGCTTGGTGTCACGCGACACACAGGTCAGTTCCTGGATATGGATAGTGGTGAAACGATCTTCCTGAACCACACGCTCCGAGAGGAGGATGGAGTCTTCGAAGTTGTAGCCGTTCCAAGGCATGAACGCGACGCGCATGTTCTGCCCGAGCGCCAGCTCCCCCATATCAGTGGAAGGGCCGTCAGCCATGATGTCGCCACGCTCCACCACGTCACCCTTGCGAACCAGCGGACGCTGGTTGATGCAGGTGTTCTGGTTGGAACGGGTGTACTTGGTCAGGTTGTAGATGTCGACACCAGCTTCGCCGGTCTCGACCTCCCCATCATGAACACGTACGACTACACGGCTCGCGTCGACTGAATCGATCACACCGCCACGACGGGCAACCACGCAAACGCCGGAGTCGCGCGCCACGTTGCGCTCCATACCAGTACCGACCAGCGGCTTGTCCGAACGCAGAGTCGGCACCGCCTGACGCTGCATGTTCGAGCCCATCAGAGCGCGGTTGGCGTCGTCGTGCTCGAGGAACGGAATCAGCGAGGCAGCGACGGAAACGACCTGCTTGGGCGACACGTCCATCAGGGTCACGTCTTCCGGAGCCTTGACGGTAAATTCGTTCAAGTGACGTACAGCAACCAGTTCGTCGACCAGCTTGCGACCTTCCAGCTTGGCGCTGGCCTGAGCAATAACATGGTCGGCTTCTTCGATCGCCGAGAGGAACACGATCTCATCAGTGACCTCGCCTTCCTTGACCACGCGGTACGGGCTTTCCAGGAAGCCGTACTGGTTGGTGCGAGCATAGGCAGCCAGTGAGTTGATCAGGCCGATGTTCGGACCTTCAGGAGTCTCGATCGGGCATACGCGACCGTAGTGGGTCGGGTGTACGTCACGCACTTCGAAGCCGGCGCGCTCACGGGTCAGACCACCCGGGCCAAGTGCGGAGACACGGCGCTTGTGGGTGATTTCCGACAGCGGGTTGTTCTGGTCCATGAACTGCGAAAGCTGGCTGGAACCGAAGAACTCCTTGACCGCCGCCGCAACCGGCTTGGCATTGATCAGGTCCTGCGGCATCAGGCCTTCACTTTCGGCCATCGACAGACGCTCCTTGACGGCGCGCTCGACACGGACCAGGCCAACGCGGAACTGGTTCTCGGCCATCTCGCCAACGCAACGAACACGACGGTTACCCAGGTGATCGATGTCGTCAACGATGCCCTTGCCGTTACGAATATCGACCAGGGTCTTGAGGACGGCGACGATGTCTTCGCGGCTCAGAACGCCCGAACCCTCGATCTCGGTACGACCGATACGACGGTTGAACTTCATCCGACCCACAGCGGACAGGTCGTAGCGCTCCGAGGCGAAGAACAGATTGTTGAACAACGTCTCGGCTGCATCCTTGGTTGGCGGCTCGCCAGGACGCATCATGCGATAGATCTCGACCAGCGCTTCAAGCTGGTTGGTGGTCGAGTCGATCTTCAGCGTATCGGAAATGAACGGACCGCAGTCGATATCGTTGGTGTACAGGGTCTCGAAACGAACGACCTGAGCCTTGACGATCTTCGCCATGGCATCGACCGTCAGCTCGGTGTTGCACTCTGCGATGATTTCGCCGGTGGCCGGATGCACGATCGCCTTGGCAACGGTGCGCCCCAAGACGTAGTCCATCGGCATCTCAAGCTCTTTGATACCGGACTTATCGAGCTGATTGATGTGACGAGCCGTGATGCGACGCCCCTGCTCGACGATGACCTTGCCGTTCTCATCCTTGATGTCGAACGTGGCGATCTCGCCACGCAGACGCTGCGGCACCAGCTCCAACGCAAGGGTTTCGCCCTTCACATGGAAGATGTTGGTGTCGTAGAAGGCATCGAGAATTTCTTCGGTGCTGTAATTCAAAGCACGCAGAAGTACCGAAGCGGGCAGCTTGCGGCGACGATCGATACGGACGAATACGGCATCCTTCGGATCGAATTCGAAGTCCAGCCAAGAGCCACGGTAAGGAATGATACGAGCAGAATACAAAAGCTTACCGGAGCTGTGAGTCTTGCCACGGTCGTGATCGAAGAACACGCCCGGCGAGCGGTGCAGCTGGGAGACAATAACGCGCTCGGTACCGTTGATGATAAAGGTACCGTTCTCGGTCATCAGGGGGATTTCCCCCATGTAGACTTCCTGCTCCTTGATGTCCTTGATGGCCTTGTTCGACGACTCTTTGTCGAAAATGATCAGACGCACCTTGACGCGCAGCGGAACGGCGAAGGTCACGCCGCGCAGGACACATTCCTTGACATCGAAAGCCGGCTCGCCCAGGCGATAGCCGACGTATTCCAGCGCTGCATTGCCGGAATAGCTGATAATCGGGAAAACGGATTTGAAGGCTGCATGCAAGCCAATGTCGCGGAACTGATCTTTGGTCGCTCCCGCCTGCAGGAATTCGCGGTACGAATCCAGCTGGATGGCCAAAAGATACGGCACGTCCATCACGTGCGGTAACTTGCTAAAGTCCTTGCGGATACGTTTTTTCTCAGTGTATGAGTAAGCCATCAGCGTTCCCCAGCTTGGTCACCTGCTTGTTGGCTTCTCCCGACGGGAGCAGCCAGAAAATCTTGCGAATCCCTTGATTCGCACCACCCTAGAGTGGCTTTCCGAGGAATAGCCAGCAGGGCTGACTTTCCATAACGGAAAAAGGCCGGTGGCAAAAGCCACCAGCCATCAGCCTTTCGCGAGTCGCTCGGGCTGTAGACGCAAAGTCGTCGCTTACTTGAGCTCGACTTTGGCGCCTGCTTCTTCCAGAGTCTTCTTGGCTGCTTCGGCTTCTTCTTTCGAAACGCCTTCCTTGACCACGCCCGGGGCGCCGTCAACGACAGCCTTGGCTTCTTTCAGGCCCAGACCGGTCAGCTCGCGAACAGCCTTGATCACGTTGACCTTCTTTTCGCCAGCTTCAGCCAGAACGATGGTGAACTCGGTTTGCTCTTCGACAGCAGCAGCAGCCGGGCCAGCAGCAGCAACGGTGGCAGCAGCAGCGGTCACGCCGAACTTCTCTTCCATTGCCTTGATCAGTTCAACAACCTGCATCACGGACATTTCGGAAACGGCGTTGATGATATCTTCGTTGGTCAGAGCCATGACTCTAGTTCCTGTATTAGGTGACGGCCTACGGCCATCTAATTCAAAAAGTGATTGCGAAAGAATCTACGCCATTACGCGGCAGCAGCTTCTTTCTGGTCGCGAACGGCCGCCAGTGTACGAGCCAGCTTGCTGGTGGCGCCTTGGATAACGCTCATCAGCTGAGAAATGGCTTCGTCGTAGGTCGGCAGAGTTGCCAGTACGTCGATCTGGTTGGCTGCGAGGAACTGCCCCTCGAACGCAGCGGCCTTGATCTCGAACTTGTCCTGACCCTTGGAGAACTCCTTGAAGATACGAGCAGCAGCGCCCGGATGTTCGTTGGAGAACGCAATCAGGGTCGGGCCTTTGAACACGTCGTTGAGCACTTCGAACTGCGTGCCATCAACAGCGCGGCGCAGCAGGGTGTTACGTACAACACGCACGTAAACACCAGCTTCGCGGGCCTCTTTACGGAGTCCGGTCATGGCCCCCACGGTCACGCCACGGGCATCAGCCACGACAGCGGACAGGGCGGCTTTGGCAGCCTCGTTGACTTCAGCGACGATGGCCTTCTTGTCTTCGAGTTTGATTGCCACGGGTTACACTCCTGGATGTTACCGTTTCATCCGGTCGAAACCGGACTGGATTTGGTGTCTGATTCGGTACGAATCGGGAGCACCTCTGCGTAGGCTTGCGGTTTAAGGCTTTCGCCGCCTACGGTCTTGGATAGCCCCCGCCAGGCAGGGACCCCAATCTTTGCAGGCGCCCTCGAAGGGGCGCCGTCGCCTTACGCTTCCAGGGAAGCCTGATCGATGACCAGTCCCGGACCCATGGTGGTGCTCAGGGTCACGCGCTTGACGTAAATACCTTTGGAAGTCGACGGCTTCAGACGCTTAAGATCCGAAAGCAGCGCTTCGACGTTCTGCTTCAGCTGGCCAGCCTCGAAACCAACCTTACCCACCGAGGTATGGATGATGCCGTTCTTGTCGGTACGGAAACGTACCTGACCAGCCTTGGCATTTTTGACGGCGGTAGCGACATCTGGAGTTACGGTGCCTACCTTCGGGTTTGGCATCAGACCACGCGGACCAAGAATCTGGCCCAACTGACCAACAACACGCATGGCGTCCGGCG
The DNA here is from genome assembly GCF_032106285.1 of Stutzerimonas kunmingensis. GTDB lineage: Bacteria > Pseudomonadota > Gammaproteobacteria > Pseudomonadales > Pseudomonadaceae > Stutzerimonas > Stutzerimonas kunmingensis_B. The sequence goes on along the minus strand of NZ_DAMCPO010000051.1, from coordinate 2,030 downwards.
AGGCGATGACTACGTCATAGTTCAGATCGCCACCTTTCATTTCGGCAGCCAGCTCGTCCATACCAACGCGATCTGCGCCAGCGGCCAGTGCGGCCTCAGCACCGGGACCCTGAGTGAACACGGCAACACGAACGCTCTTGCCAGTACCATTCGGCAGAACGGTTGCGCCACGAACGACCTGGTCGGATTTACGCGGATCAACACCCAGATTGATCGCGATATCGAACGACTCGGCGAACTTAACAGCCGAAACCTCAGCCAACAGCTTTGCGGCATCTTCGAAAGCGTACTGCTTGCCGGCTTCGACTTTCTCGGCGATAGCCTTCTGGCGCTTGGTCAACTTAGCCATTACACACCCTCCACGTTCAGGCCCATGCTGCGAGCGGAACCAGCGATGGTCCGAACAGCAGCCTCCATTTCGGCAGCAGTCAGATCAGCCTGCTTGGTTTTGGCGATCTCTTCCAACTGCGCACGAGTGACGGTGCCGACCTTCTGGGTGTTGGGGCGAGCGGAACCGCTGGTGATACCAGCAGCTTTCTTCAGCAGCACCGCAGCCGGAGTACTCTTGGTTTCAAAGGTGAAGCTACGATCGCTGTATACAGTGATGATCACTGGAGTTGGCAGACCGGGCTCCTGGCCCTGGGTCCTGGCATTGAATGCCTTGCAGAACTCCATGATGTTTACGCCGTGCTGACCCAAGGCAGGACCAACGGGCGGCGACGGGTTAGCCTGACCGGCCTTTACCTGAAGCTTGATGTAAGCTTGAATTTTCTTAGCCATAGTTACTCCATTACGGGTTATAGCGCCTTTCGGCTCCCCATTACTGATTTATCCCAGTGACGACAAAACCCCGCAGCCTGAAACTGCGGGGTGAGGGATGCTTCGTTCAGTTAAACCTTCTCGACCTGACTGAACTCCAGCTCTACTGGCGTAGAGCGACCAAAGATCAGAACCGCAACCTGGATCCGACTCTTCTCATAATTAACCTCTTCAACCACACCATTGAAGTCAGCGAAGGGGCCATCCGCCACCCGCACCACCTCACCCGGCTCGAAGAGCGTCTTCGGCTTCGGCTTGTCACTTCCGTCAGCAACACGACGAAGGATAGCCTCGGCCTCTTTATCGGTAATGGGTGCCGGCTTGTCAGCCGTACCACCAATGAAACCCATTACTCGAGGAGTATCCTTGACGAGATGCCAAGTACCCTCACTCATTTCCATCTGAACCAGAACGTAACCAGGGAAGAATTTTCGCTCACTCTTGCGCTTCTGCCCGTTACGCATCTCGACCACCTCTTCAGTGGGAACGAGAATCTCGCCGAACTCATCTTCCATGCCGGCAAGCTTGACACGCTCAACAAGAGAGCGCATGACGTGCTTCTCGTAACCCGAGTAAGCATGCACAACATACCAACGCTTAGCCACGAGACACCCTTAACCAACAACCATGGAGACCAACCAACCGAGCAGGGAATCAAGCCCCCACAACAGCAGCGCCATCACCAAAACAACAACAACAACGATCAACGTTGTCTGCGTGGTTTCTTGACGGGTCGGCCAGACGACCTTGCGAATCTCGCCACGCGCTTCTTTCAGCAACACAGCGAACGAACGCCCTCTGGACGTCTGCAAAGCAACAAACGCAGCAATTACGCCTATCGCCAGCACTGCAAGGACACGATAGAGAATCGGCTCAGCGGAGTAGTATTGGTTACCAACCACAGCAACCACCACCAAAGCAGCCACAACAAGCCACTTCACCAGATCGAAGCGCGCGTCATTGGCTTCAGCTTTGATATTCATCTGCTAGAACCTTGTAAAGACTGCCAAATTCGATATTGAAAATGGCAGGCCAGGAGGGAATCGAACCCCCAACCTGCGGTTTTGGAGACCGCCGCTCTGCCAATTGAGCTACTGGCCTAGAAAGAGTCAGGCCGACTATTATGCCGACCCGCTTCAAACAGATCAATCGTTATTCGACGATCTTGGCAACCACGCCGGCACCAACGGTACGACCACCTTCGCGAATTG
>NZ_DAMCPO010000050.1:0-15813 GCF_032106285.1 Stutzerimonas kunmingensis | reverse complement strand
GCCACTACAAGGAGCACTTCGGAATGATGTCCAAGCCGATAGCGGGTGTCAGGAATGCGGAACCTGAGCAGTGCTATCTCTGCCACCAGACCACTTCATGGAACGACATCCGGGGTGTGGGGATCTATGATCACCATTGACCGGATATGCCGATGAGCGCTGATTTGCCACATGTGGCGATCGGGATCGCGGTCGCGGGATTCGAGTTGTTCGGCGTCGGGGTCATCACCCTGGGCAGCGTGTTGGCTTGCGGCCGATTCGCCTTCATCCACAAGGGGTTCGAACTGAAGGCGCGATATCACTCCCTGCGGCAGGAGCTCGGCGGCGCGATCGTACTGGGCCTGGAATTTCTCGTGGCCGCCGACATCATCCGAACCGTTACGATCGATCCCTCGCTGCAGGGCGTCGCGATCCTTGCGCTGATCGTGCTGATCCGAACCTTTTTGAGCGTCGCACTTCAAATCGAGATCGAGAGAGGATGGTCGTGGCGGCGCAATCGACCCTCCCCGCCCGACCACCCGAGTACCTGCAACTGAGTGGTCGGGCCGGTCAGTTCAAGAACGGCTTCGTCCGACGACCGCACTGGCCGAGAACCTGGTCGCTTGACCCTGACGATCAACGAGGCCTGAACGAGGCCGCCAGGCGGTGCTTCACGGAGCGATCCAAACCGCCTGGTAGCCGGACTTGGTCAGTGTGGCCTCGACGATCTCACGGGGCTGGTCGGAGACGACCTGCACCCGTCGGGCAGGAACATCGGCGTGAACCCGCGCAGCCGGGTCGACGGACTGGATGGCGCGCGTGACGCCTCGGACGCAGCCGCCGCAAGTCATGTTCTGGATGTGGAACGTCTGCATGGGACAACTCCTGTTGGTTTGCGTACGGCTATCATGGACAAAGAGAGCCGGCATGAAGCGGCCAGAGACCGGCCACTACGAGTTGGCCATTTCGTATCGGAGCGACGACGAGCTGGACAAGACCGTGCACGACCTGCTCACCGAGATCAGCCAGGAAGCCGACATGCGCAACTGCTTTATTGAGGCGGATGCCTGGGAAGAAGGCACCGAGCGCAGGTGGTAGGGCTTACGTTGGTTTTTGGTTCCATTGCTCCCCAAACCCCTTTTCTCGGTATCTAGCTGGCGAGGTGTGATCACCCGCAGCGAGCCGGCAGCTTGTTGGAACACCAAGTCCTTGATCCAGGGCTCCGGTGGCCGGTTGAGCTTGAGGTTGAATTCCCCGTTCGTTAAGGGCCTGATACTTGGGCGTTTTGCTGGTGGCCTCGGACAGCAGCCCACTGGCGCCCTTGCATGGCGAACTGATGAATACGGCGTCGGGGCGCAGATTCTGCGCGGCGCGGCGTATGTCCTCGGCAGTCGCCTCGGTCCAGCCAGCAGGCGGTTGCTGGCCATGGAAACGGGTGTATTGCTCGCGGGTAAAGAGGTCTAACAGGGTGCCGGGAACGCCAGCTAGTCGCTCGAAGTCACGGAGCCCAGCTGGGTCTACGTCTACACCTCCAAGACACTCCCATTGGGCCTCTACATTCCCGACAACGGGGCGCGCTCTATTGAACCCTCGAGCCCCACCCCCAAGGCCGCAGCAGAAATGGAAATGGTACAGGGTGCGTTTCAGGTGAGCAGAGCTGGAATCGCGGGAGCTGTCGTACATGCTAGATCCTCTAACGGATATGTTTGCATGCGCGACATTGAACTACAGTTCAACTTATGGCAACACAATAATTGAACTGTGGTTCAATTACTTGACGGACGGTAACCCGCGGATTGCATCATCCCAAATCTGATCACGCTCGGGATCGTTACCCACTTTGCTGATCCAAGCTACTGAGTAGCTCCACCGCTCAGCGAGCAGCCTGCCTGTCCAACCTTTGCTCTTATAAGCAGCCTTGAACTCGGCAGGAGTCATGCGTGCCGGCCTATCGGCCTCGCCGTCAGACATAATTTTTCCAGTCATAGTGATCTCTATCTGGCCGCGGCGCTGCCAAGCTATCGGCAGCAGGCCAACATTGAACTGTGATTCAACAAGAGGCAAGAGGTTTTATTGTACTTGGCGTCAACTCAAAGCTGGGGATAGGCAACCAGCCTATCGGCTGGATACTGGGTCATGAACTCACTGCTGATTTCAGCGGGAGCTGTCAGCCAGTCCTGGTACAGCGCCTGAGGGAGCACCACCACCATGCGCTTCTCATGCCCCGGGCGATGGAAGTTGCGCATCAGCGCATGGTCATCGGCATTCACCGTCAGCATTGAGAACGACAGCTCCCTATCACCTGCAGCAGTTTTCCTCTCCTCCCATAGGCCCGCTATCCCTAGCAGCCGCCCATCGGCACGGGAAATTCGAGTAGGAATAGCCTTGCCTGTTCGCCAGTCGGGCTCATAGATCGCCACCGCAGGGATGATGCAGTGCTGTGCCTTCTTCCATGCCTCCCTGAATGACCGCTTGACCGAGGCCGTCTCAGAACGGGCGTTGTAGGTGGACCGTGCCAGCTTTTTGTCGGCCCAGAAGGGCAGGAGCCCAAACACTCCCACCTCAGCTTCAAATGGCAACACGGCGTCATCGTACGGGTCGACATTGCGAGGCTTGCGCAGGAACGGCCCGGCATAACCTGGCCACAATTCGAGCTTCTCCTGAGCGTCGAACTCGACACCAAACTCTTCTTGGAGACGCTCTGGGGTAGGGGCTTCGTAACGACTGCACATAACACACCTCTCATTCGTCACTGTGCTGCTCGGTGTTGCGGCCCGCAACGCCTTGGCGAGTGGGATCTATGATTAGGACAATCTCTCGCGGCACCCCGCTTACTGAGTACTGATAATTCCTTTTAGGGCGCTATGGCTTGAGTTCAGAGCGAGCTAGCCATGCATGGCATCGAATACTAGCTCGCCATTCACCTGCGGTAAAATGCCACGAATCGGCGAGCGCAACATGCAGGTGCTAGCGAAGAGCGTCCATAAGCGCCAATGGCCCTATCTTGAGCATTGGAGGCGTTTAGCTCAATGTCGATCGCGTGAATGCTCGACCAATAGTCGATGAAAGTTAAACCACTGCAAACGAGCCGACTTCGGTTCGCCCTTGGCCAACGAACCAATGTCCAAGGTATGATATAGAAAAACAGGGATTTGGATTTGGCGGTCTTTGGATTTTCCGTTATATAAATAATAATGTTCTGGGTGTTGTTTTTTGTTTTTCTTATTTGCAATAATTGGTTGTGTGGCATGTGTCACGCAAAATAATAATAATAAGAAGAATGGTATGAATGCAGATACTCAAAGCGCCTACATTAGTTTGGCCAGTAACTTCTATGCGACTCGGATGCAGGGCGTTGAGCTTGATGAGCTCAATATTATTGGTGCTTTGCTTCGGGCTGCCCCCGATTACCGCCCGGATTATTACCGGCGCTTACGTAACGCTCTGGCGTTTGATCAAAAGCATCGAGGCAATTTCTGGGCTGCCCAAGAAATCAACCGGACGCTCAATCCGGTCACTGTGTTAAATTTGCCGCGAAAGAAAAAGCAGCCACGTCCGCAGAAGCTTTCTACGGCTGATTTCGAGGCGTGGCTACGGTGTCTGGCTGAACGAGATATGCCTGTCGAAGCGGGAGCTTTAATGGTGATATCTCTTACCGGAGCGAGACCATGCGAGCTTAACGGCATTTCCATCGATGGCCGGCGCATCCATATATCCGGTGCAAAGCTTAGCCACAACGGTTTACGCGGCGCTAGCCGAACGCTTGAGGCTGAAGATGGCGTTTGTAGCATCTTGAGAGATGCTCTCGCTGCTTTCAAATGTCAGCCCCGCAGTATGGACTCAATACGAGTCGCGCTTCATCAAGTGGCGATTGAGCTATTTGGTAGAAGAAAAGTGCCGAGCATGTATACGCTTCGTCATCAATTTGGAGCGAATTTGAAAGCCTCAGGCATGTCCGCAATAGAAATGGCATACGTCATGGGGCACCAGGCTACCGATTCGATTAGCCGCTATGGCGATAAAAGATTTGGACGTGCAGAAGCGGTTAAGGTTAAGCCTGCAAGCGATGCTGACTTTTCAAAGGTGAGAGATACAGTGCCTGCTCGAATGCGTGCGGACGCCTTAGCCCTCAATGATCAGCGAGACTGGGATCGTAGGTCTGAGGTCGCTGACGGCTGAAGGTGATTTATTTCCGCCTGTCGGTTTGGGTATTCAGTGGATAGCCCGACTGAATCCCCCTAGCGCATAAGAGCGGTTTTTTGCCCCTGGCCCTGGCTTTGATAGCGATTTCCCCTTTTAAGCCGGAAACGCTCAGGCATCAGTTGCTTTGACTGGGGCACGTAAGTTTCGCTCAGAGACAGCCACTGTACGACTCTGTTGAAGAAAAGTAATTCCCTGGCCTACGGCAGAACGCAGCTCGGAGCTTGCTGTAGCGCTTCCCCCAGGCGTATAGGTTGTGCATGAATCTGCAATGCGCAAACCGCGCTCGTCAATTTGATTGACCGCTTCGATCTGGAATTATTCGTGGTAACGCTGATCGCTTTCTTGGCACCTCCTGGCGGGCCTCATTACGAGCTTGAAAGCCCCTACGAGACCAATGCGATTCATTGATGCTAACAGTTTGCGGACGTAGTAGCGCCGACATGGTTGCTCGATACACCGCTTCAGGTTTGGATAGCAAGCACTTCTACGTTGTCTTCCCCAAAAAGGCGGTTCACCGCTGCGAGAGCCTTATCCGGCATGGTCTGAGTAGCCAGCACGGCGAGTCGCGTCATAGGTCGGGATATGGATACATAAAAGAGATTTCGAGCACGATAGAAGCCCTTCGTATTCTTTGCATTCAATGCATTTGTTTCAATTAGCTCGAGTAATTGTGGCCAGTTGTAGTGGTTCCACCCGCCTCCCAACACTACAAGAACGTTCTCAAACTCGGCGCCCTTCACGCTATGTTGCGTGGCAAAGGAGGTCTGCTTTTCGATGAATTTGACCACCTCAACGACCTCTTCGTAACGAATGTCCCGCAGCTTGCTGTAGCGAATAAGTGCGGATGCATTCTCAGGTATTGGGTCGCCGTTTAGTGCTATGAGTTCTTCGTCACGCCGCAATACGCGGTCTGGTGGCGATGGGCGTCTTGTCACTTTTAGATGGTCAACGACCTGTCCGATCGTACCTTCTGCACGTAGCTTCTGGAGGGCATCCATGTCGCGACGCCAACTGGCTTTGTCTTCATGTTTGGTTATCGCAGGACCGGAGCCGTATGCCCTGAACATATCGCCGTAGCGAGATGCGCCGTAGGCTGCACATATGGGTTCAACGACTTCTGCAAAGAACTTGATCGCCGGGTCTTCCTTTTTTGCGAACAGATCGTTACGGCCGCTGAATACCTCTGCGAGGTTGGGATAGCCCTGCTCAGCTGCTAGGACGTTGTGGGTAAGCATCAGTACCTTCGTCCTGCTCAGGTCCCAGCCCTCGGCTTGCAGCCGTTGCATCAAATTTTCCCGAGTGCTTCGGGCCAGATCAGGTGGCAGATCCTCTTTGGAATGCCTGTCACTTGTCCGTTGACCCTTGTAAGCGTTGGTGTGAAAGAAGCGCGCCTCGCCCTTTGCCTCGGGGTCGTGAACGGCTTGGTGTAGTTCAGGGCGCAGCTTATTCAGTACATCTACGATAGCGGGAACCGACCGAAAGTTGGAGCCTTTGGCAATTTCTTTGATCGGATACTCCGCGAGCTCGTATTCACTTCGATAAATGGTTTGCCAGTGGTCTCCAAATAGACCAACGAGGGGCCCGGTGGCGAGCTTTAAGAAGTGCTCGGTAATCGCTTCCATGAATTGGCGATGGGTATCTTGATACTCGTCGATAAAAATCACTGGAAACTGCTGGGTCAAGATTCGTCGAAATTTTTCCTTCTGCAGAAGCTTGGCCATCATCTCCGGGATGTCGTCGTGACTCAGCGTGACTCTGTCCATGTCGACGCCGAAGAATCCCAGGTCGTAACCCACGGGCTTTGAGCCGATACCTCCGCCTTGTTCGACTTTCTCTTTCCTATCCTCCATTTCCCCCACGAGGTCACGTAGCGCCTTCTGAAACTGGCGTAGGAATGCCCACGAGAAGCCGTGGATGGTATTGACCAGAATGGCGGGATGATCCTCAATCTCTTGGGCAATCTCATTACGGGCAACTTCGGTGTAGGTGATGCAGGCTACCTTTTGCCCCGCTCGAACTAAGGCTGGGCCTCGCTCGGCAATCAATCGCTTCAGCGCGGCGACCAGGGAATACGTCTTGCCTGCGCCGGCACCAGCTTCAAGGCGAAAGCTGAGACCCGCATCAAGGGCCTCATTGATCTTTCTTTGAGCCTCTTGTGCAGCGATGAGTGCGGGATTCTCGTCAGGTTTAGTCATACTGCCTCCTCCTTAACTGGCGCTTCCACGTTCTGTGCGGGTGGAGGAGGGGGTTCGGAAAGCCATGCCAGGCCTTCCTGGATATAGCGGGGTACCACCCATTCTTTCTCGCGAATGGCGAACCGCAAGGCCGTATCCGCTTTCGCGAGCCCCTGGGCGATCTCCCACGCTTCAGTGGCCTCGTCCTGTTCCTTTGGCCACTCAAATCGATCCGGGTTTGCTAGGACGAGCGCGTCTTCATAGCTGCGGGCGCATACGTTCGTACCAGGCTTCTCTGCAATCTGATAGGCAATGCGACGGTAACCGCTTTGCTTCTCTTCGGCAGTCTTGGCAACAAGCTCGGCAGGAGTGATTTGCCAGTCATTCTTTCCCTCGGTATCTTCGGGACGAAACCATTCTTTGATAGCCGCGTTCGACGTTCGCTCACCTTCAGCCACAGGGCACTTGTCCCAGGTCGTAATCGTTTTTCCTTTCTTGTTCTGCTTTTCCACCGGTTTGGTTGAATCCAGGTCGGTGACGACCAAGGTCTTGAGTTCGAGAAAGTCGAGGAGTGGATAGAAGATGTGCGCATAAGCTCCGCCGACCTCGACGCAGGTCACGTACTGTCTGGCCAGCTTGTGCTTGTCGTCGAGCGACCTATCAACCAATTCGCACAGCCGAGGCATCAGCAGCCGCTCCGTCGTCCCCTCGACCATAATGGCCTTGTCCGCAAAGTACAGATCGCACTTGGTCAACGTCATGTACTGGTGCAGGAAGTTCTGGTCGTCGGGAGAGATACTGCCCATGCCCTTCTTGAAATCTTTAACCTTGGTCTGACGAGCGTTTGCCTGGCTCGGTGACTCATTTAGGAAATACCGTACTGCTTCAAACGATGCGGCATTTGCAACATGCGGAGAATGCGTTGTGATGATGACAAACTGAACGTTCCACGCAGCCTCTTCGGGGTAGCTCGCCGACAGCTTTCTAATGGCGGCATTCAGTTGACTGATGAAAACTTCTTGCATCTGCGGATGCAAATGAGCCTCAGGTTCTTCGACGAAGATTAGATGTGTGGTTGGGCGGGTTGCCTTGGCTCGGTAGGCCTTGTGGTAGCTTTCGAGCTGCAACAACATGTAGATCAGATTGCGAGTGCCGAGGCCGTTGTAGCCTTCCGGAAGATGTACCCCGTCTGTGCCGGTGTAGACCACCTTTGTGTGATCCGACAGCAGGGCCTCAACATTCAATGATGTCTCGGGCCGAAGTTCGGTATCGTTGAGGCTTGGAAAGCCCAGCACTTCCATGGCCGGTAGTAGCCTCCTCAGCATCTCATCGAAGTTACCTTGAATATCGCGTTCGATGTCTTCGACTGACGCCTTCAGCTTTGCCGCCAGCTCCTGATCTCCTGCTGCGGCCGTTGGTGCGGAAGCAGTCTTGAATAGCGCGCTGAGCAGTTTGCCAATGACATCGGCGTCGCCATGCTTCGCATGGTCGAGAGCTCTTTGTGCGCGAACGAAATTGCACTGCAGTAAAGCCGCTAGTGCGGCCGTACCCTCAAAGTCACGCCGGTTGGTATCGTCCGTGGGGTCAATGGCGAACACATGGATGTTGTATGCCTTGGGCAACGTGTCGCGCAATGAGCGGAAGAAGTGTGTTCTTGGCTCGACACCTTCTGGCTCTGCAGGTACATCGAGCAGAGTGTGGAGGGTTGCCAGCGTAGCTCGGTACTCGACGCGTACAATGGCTGTGGTGGAGTCTACGTCCAGGTCAATAACGAAAGGTGCAAGAGGCCCTAAATTCGGGGAGTTGCTGTCATAGCGGAAGGTTAGAGTAAGAGAGAGCGTCGGGAGTGCTGCGAGTACGTCCTCTGGCTTTGCCGTCTTTTCTCTCAGCGTCTTTGCATTGAAGAACCGCTCGCGTTGGTGGAGCGAAAAGTCTTCCAGACGAAATCGCGCTCCGGTCTCCCCGGTGAATCGATCAAAAATGTCGGTAAACGATGTCTTCCCGCTATTGTTGCGCCCTACGATTACTGTGGAATTTCCTTCCAGCATGATCTCAACATCCTGGAGGAGTCGAAATCCCTCGACCCTAACCTTCTCGATTCGCATGTTTGCTCCCGATTGATTGCCCTAGTCGCTTCCGGTTTGCCGTCTGGCCTTAGATGGTCTGTTGATGATCGGGCGGATTATTTCTCCCCATGCCTCAGATCGCCTAAGAGAGTGCTGAAGACCGCTTCCTCTGGAATGGCGAGCCCGTGGGTGTCCATAGCGGTGTGCAGCTCTTTGTCCCATAGTGCCTCGACACAGTTGATGTCCAAATCGCGTGGGCGCGCCGGCGCTACCATCACAGCCTCAAGGTAGTCTCTGCAGCCGAATCGCCAAGGGACTGCCTGCCAAGTACGCATGACGTGATTGCCGATGCCGATCCCTGGCCAGTCATAGTCGCCGTGGTAGTGTATGCGCGCGCCGGCGGCGGCCAACTGGTCGAGTAGAATTCGCTGCGCGGCGGCGGGCATGCCATCGGTGCAGACTAATGGAGCACTATCGGCACCTAGACGGTCGGCGACGATGGCTACAATGTTCGGGTTTTCACATACGTACACATTCCGTCCGTCTACTGCCCAGGAATACGGCTTGCGAACCAATTGCCGCAGTGAGAGGTAGGCGGGCTCGCCAGGCAGCCAGGTGTGGGCTGTGTCTGGCAGCGCAGGCAAGTTAAGAAAGAGAGCAGGGCGGGCCAGCTCGTTGACGAGAACTCCCGCCCCCGACCAGACCTCCCGAACACGCTCTTCGGTGCCACCGCCAGTCTCGGTTGTTGCCTCATCTTCTTGAGAGCCGCCCGTGCGCTCGTGCAGGCGCCACGCCGACAGTACCAGGGTCGCTACAGGACGGCCGGTATCCAGCGCATGGGCATCGCCCAGCGTTTCGGCTGCAAGTTGCGAGCGAGGCAGTCCCTCCTCGGGCAGACGGCGGAGCACAGTATCAGTCGCTAACAGTAGCTGATTAGCGCCCGCGGGATCGCGCCCAAGACGCTTGAGCAGGGGTATGGAGGTTGCTGTATTTTGCAGCCAGGCGCGGAGGATAGGGCTGCCTTCGTCCGACGCCGAGGTTGTCAGGGCCGACCATTGTGCAGATAGCCTTTTACGCAGGCTGGCTTTCGCAACGATAGGGCCATCCAGCCTCTCCAGAGCATCCTCTAGCGAGTTGGCTAGCCCAGCCTCACGCAGTCGTGCATCGAGCTCGGCAATGTCCAGCGTCATCGAGCGCGCTATTCGCGAGGGGCGACCGGTCAGTTGGCAAAGAGCTGAGTACTCTTCCGCGGCAAGGTTGCTCAAGTGAACTGAGGATAGCGACTGCTCGACATCGGCGAGTTCAAAACGGCGGCGCAGGCGCTGGCGCAGGGCGGCTAGTGTTGGCCCGCCGAGCAGGCGCTGTAGGCGTAAGTCGGGGCTGGTCTTCATGCCAAGGGAAACCTGCGATCAGGATCTTCTTCGAGTCGCTTAGCCCGTCCATCCCAAGTCCAGCGCGAGACGAACACCGCATCGATACCTTCGCGACGCTGCAACTGGCAGATCGACACGCCAGGTAGCTCCGCATAACAGGCCCACTCCCGCTCGCTGGTGATGACGAAGTCCAGGTCGAATTCCCGCACCAGGCCCATGCAGTGGGCCCGGGCGGTATCGTCGATACCGGCGAAGGCTTCGTCCAGCAGCATCAAGCGTGGCGCCAGAGGGCTGCCGCCGTGGCCGTAGAAACTGGCGATGGCGGCGAACAAGGGGACGGTCAGGCCTAGCGCGCGTTCGCCGCTGGAGGCCGGTCCAGACAGCTTGCGCCATTGACCATCTTGCTGACGCTGGATGCGGAAACGATGCCAATAGCGATAGTCCAACGCGTGGGCGAGTTGATCGAGAAGACTTCTACCTGCGCTGTCGGCATCGGCCAGGGCGCGTTCGGCGGCGATCTGCTGTTGCAGCATGGTACCCACCGCGTGCCGGTCCTCGGTCGACCAGAGGTCGGCGCTGGTATTGAGCAGGCTCTTGCGGGCGGCCTCCAGGCCCGCCGGTGCGCCGTCCTCGACGGATAGCGGCTCCCATAGCAGGCGGTAGCGTACGCCAGTGGTAGTTGGGCGCTTGTGCAATTCGTGGTTTATCGCCTTGACGCGGTCGTCGGCAGCCCGCATCAGGCGCTGGAGCTCGGCTGCGATCTCCGCCTGCAGGTGATTTTCCAACACTTCGCGCTCGCGCGCCGACAACAGCTCGCTGCGCTGGGCAATATCCTCCGCCAACACTAGCGCGAGGGTATCGGGACGCTCGGCACGGTTCTGGAACTGGATAGTGACGGTGATGCCCCAGTCGTTGGGTTCCGAGATGGCCTGGTGGTTCAAGGCGCTCAGCCCGCGCTGCAGTTCGCTCAAGTCTTCGGCGATGTGTTTTTGTACACGGGTCCAGGTAGCCTCGTCATCGGCGAGGTCAACCAGCGCCTGTTCGATGCGGCGGGCCAGGTTCAGCGCCGGGTCGATGCTCCAATGCTCAGGCAATTGCAGCTCCGGCAATGCGGCGGCCAGCAGGCCGCTGGCGCTGAAATGGCGAAGGCGCTCTACGGCCGTAGCGCGTTCGTCGCTACGCTCGCTCAGCGTCTGCTCGGTGCGTTCGACGTGAGCCGTGGTCACCGCCAGCCGCTTTTCCGCTTCGCCCAGCGCCGTGCGGCGTGTTTCGGCTTCCTGCTCGGCCTGGGTACGTCCGGCGAGCGCGGTGGCCAGTTTGGCCAGCAACTCGTCCACCTGTTGGCCGATGGACTGGCGTAGCGTCTCGAAGCGGACCCGGGCCTGTTCGGCCTGCTCGTCGGCGACCATCAGGGTCCCCTCGGCCTGTTCCAGCAGCCTGCGCGCTTCGTCTTCGCGCCGTTGCTGCTGGCGCTGATCAGGCCATGCCCGCTGCCACTCGCGAGACGCCTGGACCAGATGCGCCTGGGCGTTGGCGAAGTGCTCCAAGGCCTCTTCGGTTGCCGGTAGCAGCTCGGGGTCGTCTGGCAGGCGCAGATCGGTCGCGTCGTGGCTTAACTGCTCGCGTGCCGATTGCCATGCGTCTTTGGCTTCCTGGCTGCGTGCTTCGGCCTGAGACAGCAGTTGCCGGGTCCGGTCGACATCACGGGCGGCCTGCAGCGCGGCAGCAATCGCATCGCGCAGTGGGCGCTCGGAAGGGACGCATTGCCGTTCCCGTTCGGCTTGGCTGCGATCGGCGCTCAGGGCTTCGTATTGTCGTTCGAGCTTGGCTTGCGCCATGTCGAGTTCGGCGAGGAGGGTGGCGAGTGCTTCCAGCCGTCGTTGTCGCGCCAGTTCCCGTGCGCTGCGGCCGATGTATCCTGCCTCGGTTTTTTGCCAGGCGCCGGCCAGGGGCCCCAGACGATAGCGACCATCAGGCGATAGCCAGGCTTCGGCATCGCTCGGCTCCTGCGTGCCGTAAGCCACGCCCGCCAACAGCGCAGTCAGCGTTTCTGGTGCGATCGGGCAGGCCTCGGGCAATGCGGGGATCAGCGCAGCGTTCAGGTCGGCACCGTTCACTGGCTCGCGCTGGTGCCAGCTGCTATCGAGCAGCGGCGTACCGTCGCTATCGCTCAATCGCCCATTTGGCGACAGCCAGGCGTCAAGCAGGCCGCTGGCTTCCAGGGCGGCTTCCAGTCCTGCCCGTTGCGCGGCATCCAGGCTCGGGTGGAAATCCACCAGGTGCCAGAGCGGCGCGCCCTGCCGTTGCAAACGCACACCACTGGCCCGGGTGGGCGGCTCGGCGGGCAGCGCATCTTCGCCGGCGGCCAGGCGGCTGCGCTCGTCCTCGATATCGGCGCGCTGCTTGTCCAGGTTGGCGAGGTTGGCGTCCAGTTCAGCCTGTTGGGTTGCGTGTCGGTGCAGCGTGGTCTGCCAGGCGTTCTCCAGTGCCACTTGCGCCGGGTTGTCGCCTTCCGGCTTGGCCGCCCACTCGGCCAGTCGCAGCAAGGGCTGCTCAGCCTCGAAGCGCAGCTGGACGAGGCTGCTGCAGTGCTCGGACCAGGCCTCGAGCAACGCGCTACCTGCTTGTTCGGAGCGTTCGTCGGCCTGCTCGCGTTGCGCCAGCGCTACGTCCATTTCCCCGCGAATGGTTCGAACGTGTTCTTGCTTGTCCCCCAGTACCGCCTGGCGCTGGCTGACCTCTGCATGACGCAGACGCAGATGGGCGATGTCCTGGCGCCGATTCCGCACCAGCTCGCGCAGGGCTTCTTCAGCGGCCCTATACTCGGGCGGATGTGTCGCCAGCGCTTCGGCTTCAAGGCTGAGCAACGGGTTAAGCGCAAGGTCCGCTGTCATGGCGAGCGCTTCGCCCGCGTCCCGCGTGCGAGCACGCGCCTTGTCCAGCTCATCGCGGGCCTGGGTGGCCGCAGCGATCCGTCGCTGGCTCAGTGCTACTTCGCTAGTGAGTTTGCTATGCGTTTCATCGCGCTGTCGGCTTGCCGTGTGAGCTGCCTGTTGCCGTTCGGCGGCGTTGCGTTCCTCCTGGGCCAGGCGGTTGGCGTCCTGGTTGGCGGGGTCGCTCTGCAGCGTATCCACCAGCTCTCGAGCGGCTGAGTACTTCAGCTTCGCCGCCTCGTGCTCAGTAAAAGCCTCATCCTGCGCGCGCTGTGCGCTGGCGCGTTCAGCCTGCGCCTGATTGCGGGCCTCGCTGGCGTTGTCGAAGTGGGTTTGAGCCTGACGCAACTCGCGTGCCTGGCGCCGCGCCAACATGCCGGTGTAGATGCGGTAGCGCCGTTCGAACTGGGTGACGGTTTGCTCCAGTAGGCGCGTTTCCTCCAATTGAATACGGTCTTCCTCCAACTGGTTGAGCGCCTCGGCCACATCACCCAGCAGCTCGGGTGGTAGCGGTGGCAGCGACTCGCTCAGGGCATTGGACAGGCCGGTTTCGTCGGGTTTCTTCGACAGTTGTGGCTGGCGCAGCTGGATCAGGGTATCCATCAGCGCGTCATAGCGCCGTGTGCCTAGCTGGAACAGGCGCTCGTCCACCGCACGGCGATACAGCTGATGGTTTTCGAATAGTTGGCCGCGTCCGCCAAGTGCATCGCGCAAGCGTTCGCGGGTAAGAACCTGGCGCTCGGCAGTGGTAAGCCAGAGATCTTCGCCGATACGTGGGTCTAGTGTCGCGCCGTCACCCTCGACGATGAAAAACCAGCTTTCTACCTGAGCCCGGCCATCGACTGCCGACAAACCGACCCCCAGGGTCAGGTAGCGGGGGCGGCCATCGCGCTCGCGCCGGCCGAACTCGATCCAGCTGTAGCCGATCCGACGGGGATAGCTGCCGACCAGGAGGTTCCAGGCCATCTTCTTGCCGCTATCGCCGTCGGGCTCGACGCGCGACGAGCGCAATTGTGCGTCCAGCAGCAACGGTAAGGTCAGCGACAGCACCTTGGATTTCCCGGTGCCGTTATTGCCGCGCAGCAGTAAATGGCCATCGTGGAACCAGAACTCCTCGCTGTCGTAGTGGAACAGTTCGACGAGGCCAAGACGCAGGGGCTGCCAGCGTTCGCGCAGAGGCTCGGGTAGCGCGGGGCGAAGGGAGGTGACGAATAGGTCGTTGGTCATGCGTCGGACTCGGTTAGAAACAGGGTTTCGGCGCCCTGGGCGTTGCGCACCTCGGTCTGTCCGAGGGAGAAACGGGCAATGGCGGGCAACGGATGTACGCCATGCATATCACGCAGCATTAGGCCCAGACGACTTAGGCGAACGATGGCGATTTCCGCCAGCTCATGTTCGGCGCCTGGTGCGCGTGCCGATTTGCGCCAGTAGCGGCCATATCGCCCAGCGGCCTCGCGCAGGAACAGGGCAATCTCGCTTTCGGTCGCTCGCAATGGGGCACGTTTATCCCGCAAACGCCGAGCTAGGTACTCCGCTACCAGCAGCGTTACATGAGCCTCAGTGCCCTCGGCGGGCATGGCTACATCCGTTAATTGCCCGCTCTCGTCGATCAGGGCCAAGCCTTCGGCACGTTGTTCGGCAACCAGTCCGGTGGCTTCACACAGGCGGTTGGCGAGAACACCCCGCTGATTGAGGAAATAGCTGCGCGTCTCTTCATCCAGGCTGTCGGTATACAGCACCGGATCGTCGAGCAGGCGTCGCGCCAGGTGGTGGCGTATGGCGTCGCGCCTGCCTTGCTCACTGTCCGCTGTAAAGCCGGCCACCAGTGCATGCAGCCGCGCCTCGGTATTTCCCGGAGTCTCCTCTGTGCTCCAGGTCGAGGGCCCGCGCACCGCCGCCAGCAGGCCGGCCAGCAAGCGCCGGTGGATGTCGTAGAGCGCGTCGGACTGTGGCCCGCTGCCGTCCTGTACGTAACTCTCTTCCTCGCCAGCGACACGTTCGAGAACGCCGTGAGCCAGGAGGGTACGGCACACCATGACCAGCTCGCGCCTTTCGGCAGCGCCGTGCAAGGTGAAGGCGAAACTCAATGTCTGCAATGCCGGGTCGGCGGCTTGTTGTACGATCCGTTCGCCGATTTGTCGTAGGGTGATCTGCGGGTCGGCTCGCTCCAGCACTGCAGCAGCCAAACTCAGCAGTACATAGCGACGTCGGTCATAGTCCGGCAGGCCGCGGGTCCGGGCGGATAGGTCGGCCGGGCGCTTGAACAGGCGGGCACCCTCGCGGTCCACATGCAGCGGCCAGCCGGTCTCGCGGGCGAACCACTCGCGCAGGCGCTCGGCTTGGCGACGTACGGCGGGGAAGTCCGCGTGCCCTGGCGGCATGAGCGGGCACATCAGCAGGCTGCGCAGAGCCCGGCGGAATTCGTCTTGTTGCTGCGCCTTCTGTGTTTCTCCGACATGTCGGATGCCACGGCGGGACGAGGGTATGCTCATGATCTGTCCTCGGTGAGCCGGATCGTCAGCAGATGATCCCGGCCGGAGAATACGCCGGCGGCCGTGCAGATTTGGGCGCGGCTGTTTCCAGCCAGAGGTTCCAGTCGAATATGCAGCAGACCGTCGCCCGTTTGGCGCTCGACAGGGCTGTTCGGGTCCTGTTGTTCAGCCAGTGCCTCGCCAAGCAATCCTAGAAAGAGGCCGAAAGCATGCACATCAAGCTCACCCAGCTCCGATAGGCGAGTCGGGCTGCCGGTCGCCAATCTCCGGCGCGCGGCTTCGACCTGACGCGATTCCTCCGCTAATTGCTGAGCCATCAGCGCACGATCTCGGCTACGATCCCGCACTTTCGCCAGTGCGCCACGCGGTGCGGCTTCTCCATACTCGCGCAGGCGAGGATTTATGCGCAGCGGCGGTGCATCCAGCCAAGAGGTGCTCGCTGGCACGTCGTCTGCTTCAGCAATCTCGAGCGAGAAGTGGCGTGCTGGCTGTAGCGCGAAGGCTGCATGCGCAAGACGGTGAGCATCGTCGTCGCTGTGTAAGCGTTCATTCCAAGACATCCTGCCATCCCGCTGACTTCCGCCCTAGAGTGA
>NZ_DAMCPO010000049.1:0-16102 GCF_032106285.1 Stutzerimonas kunmingensis | reverse complement strand
GCCAGTATATCGATATGTTGTTAAATAAACGAACTACCCGCTCGGGACACTAGGTTCTGCCCGTTTGATGAAAAGTAATTCCTTGCCACGGTTAAGAACGAAAGGAATGCGTGCTTTGTTGTGGGTGTACTCCGGGCCGAAATAGATAAATGCCCAGTCGGGTAGCGCTGTCGAGAGACGACGATAAAACGCTGCGTGATCGAAACCCGACAGCGGTTCGGTCTTCACGCGATGCCAATGGCCGGAAACCGCGCCTTTTTCGTCATATTCCTCAACGACTTTGTGCAGCACGACTCCGCCCAAGCCTCGCAATCGGTATGAGCTGCCGTCGCCGTCCCGTATGAAAGGCGGCGTATCAACCCGGACCATCTTGGCATCGAACGACTTTGTTGGACGTTCGGAGCTGGACAGGCTGCCACGGATCACGCAGGACCAACCCTCACATAGCGGGCCATCCACGCGGAGCATTCGGTAGCTTGATTCCGCCCCGAAAATTGCTTTGTTTGACCATTCGTAAGGTTTGGTCCGGTAGTCGGCAGGCAGTGATTCAGCTACGGCTTGCTCGATGATTGCAGTCAGCTTCTGCTGAGCATCCAGCGCGTCGCGGGCGAGGCTTTGAGGCATCCAGACCGGCATCCACATGCCGTGCCTTGGCAGGTAGGTTTGGTCGTTGAAAAGCTCAAGCACGAAGAAGGCTGACATTGCAGAGTTCGGTACGCCTGGCAATGGCGTGGCGCGTCCTAGCAGATGTTCGCGGAGCAGGAGTGCGTTCAGGGTATCGGCCGTGAGGCCTCCCGAGCTGGGCGTTGCTTCCAACTCGACTTCTGCGTCCTTCAAGCCGGCTGAGTAGCCGTTGGCTTTCATCACTTGTAGCGCCAGGGAGTCGGAACCTGCCTTGTCCGTTTTCGTCGGCGATACGGCGGGCGCCCCTGCGCAACCGGCCATAACTAGCCCGCATGCCATTAGCAAGATGGCTTTATTCATTTCTCATCCCTAATAGATCGTGGCGTGAATCGGATGCAGCGCTATCGCTGCCTGCGTGATGCCCAGATGATATCACTGCAAGCGCTTGCGTGATGGGTTCTGAGGCTCTTGCTTCTTCGCTTAAGTGGGTAATTATTTGCTCGGAATTCGAGGGGAGAGACATGCAAGAATTTTCATTAAAGTTACGAGAGCTATTGGTAATGGCTGAGCAAGCGCCTGGCTTCTATGAGGTCGAGATTACTTTCTCCATCCGTTTGAAAGAGGGCAGCGAAAGTTATTATCTACGTTTAGTGTCGGATGCAGACAAGGTGGCTCTGCCTGGCCCGGCGCCATCGCCCGGCAGTGCGGGAATAGCGGGCTGGTTTTAGGAGTTTTTAGATGCTTGGTTTTTTTCGCAGGCTGCTTGGTGCGCGGCAAACAAACGATGGGTGTATCACTATCATCTACCCATTTAAAGGCGAAGGCGTGGTGATTAATGACACGCTCACTGCTGCGTTTTCCGATAACCTACAGTGCAATGTTGATTTCACTGGCTTCGCTGTGGATTCGGATTCATGCTTAGAAATTGATGGTAAGCGCTCCATAAACTCCATCTTCAAACGAGCAGGCAGTCGGCCGATTCTGCGCTCCTGATTTCTTTCAGGAGCCGCCTGCCATGATGCGTCCCGACGCCAAAGTCGAAAAAGTCTATCTGTACCCCAAGCCGGTAGATTTCGCTGCGAGCATCCTCATAATTGAGGCAGGTTTTTTCGAGCTTCATAAATACTCCTACATGTACGGCGGTTCACCGTCATGCCTATTCTTTTATGAAGCCGGTTGGCTGTGTTTCGCCTAATTGAGGATTTTCTGCAATTAGGCTGACAATCGAACTCTCAGCTCAGAGGATGAGAATTCTTTTTGAACAGAGTGGTGAGGGCCCACCGCTGCGAGGCGCGAAACGAGACCATTGCAGGCGGTTTTCTGGCTACGTCGTCCGAAGTAAGTACCGACAGATAGCCTTCGCGAAGCGAGTTAGTCGCTGCTCTTGAGCGCGGACGGGGCCATGACTTCGTTGTTGCAGCTTATCCCTGGGTAGCCCGCAGTTTGGAGTATGATGTGGCTAAGGAATCCAGAAACCAAAAAACCTAGCCAAGGTAAGAGTGTTACCGATCGGCATTGCGCTTCTGCAATGCTCGCTTCAGCGAAGCGAGCAGCTAATCATGAAAGCGTGATGATTAAAAAATGAGCTGTTACCTATCAACCCTGTAATGGGCCCTTCAATGTTGAAAAACCATATAAACGTAGACTGAAAGCTTTCTTTGCTATCGGCGATAATTAATAAATGAGCCCTGCAGACGGGGCATGCCAACGTTTTCATGAGCCAGCGTTGGGCGGTTGCTAGTAGTATTGCCGTATATAGCTGTAGGCTTTCTCGAACAGCTCCTCTTCCTGATGCAGGCGGTACTTGAACAGAGCCTTGCGCAGGGCCTTTTTTACTTCCCGCTCGCCGGCCAGAGTGTCCTGCCAACCAGGAAAGCGCACGAGCCGGACGATCTCATCGATGTCCGCTACTACCCGCTCGACGATGATCGGCGTTTCCGCTGTTTTGACCTCGTTGAACAGCTCGGTGAGGGCTGCCTTGCCGCGATCTTCGTCTCCCTCGGGCGGGACTTCCTTCTCGGCTTGCAGCACTTCCTTGGCGATTTCCAGCAGCTGCTTGAGGAACTCGACGCTGTTGAGAACCCCGGACTCGAAACGGTCGCGCAGCGCGTCCAGGCGCTCGGAGAGTTTCTTGAACTTGGGATTGCCCAGGTGCTTGCGCAGCCGCCGGGCGACCTTGATCTCTATTTCCTTGGCCTTCTTCGGCTCGGGATTGGACAGTACCGCCTCCAGCAGGTCGGCATCCAGGATCAGGGTGTCCAGGTCGTCACGCACGGCATCGACATGCACGTTCTGGTGGATCAGCTCGATGGTCTTGGCGCCCAGTGAGTGCCAGATCAGCTTGCCGTGGCCGCTGGAGGGCTGCACCGACTGGTACACCTGACTCAGCCACCTGTAGTCGACGGCATAGGCGCCCAGCAGCGGATCGGGCGACAGCGCTTCCCAGATCTTGTTGAGCAGGCTGTACTCGGCGGCGAAGTTGTCGCGCATCTCGTTGTTGGGCAGGCACTGCTGGGCCGCGATCAGCCCCTCGTAGCCTTCCTGGATGCGATCCACGCCGGGGAAGAAGGCCAGGCACTTCTGCATGACCTCGGGCAGCTTGTCCTTCAGCTCCTGGATGTTGCTGACCACCTGCTTGACGCTCTGGTCGTCGAACTCCAGCGCGGCGGCCACGTCGTCGAAGATGCCCAGATAGTCGACGATCAGGCCGTGGGTCTTCTGCTCCGAGTAGGTGCGGTTCACCCGGCAGATCGCCTGCAGCAGGGTGTGGTCGCGCAGCGGCTTGTCCAGGTACATCGCCTGCAGAATCGGCGCATCGAAGCCGGTGAGCAGCTTGGCGGTGACGATGATCAGCTTCAGCGGGTCGTTGGCGTCGCGGAAGCGATCCAGCAGCCGCTCCTCCTCGTCACGCGAGCGGTCGTAGGCGGCGTACTCGGGATGTTCCTTCTTGTCGGAAGCCTGCACCGACATGACGATCTCGCTGGCCTCGGGCGGCAGCAGCTTGTCCAGCTCGGCCTTGAACAGCAGGCAGGACTCCCGGTCGAAGGTGACGATCTGCCCCTTGAAGCCGTTCGGCTCCACCTTGCTCTGGAAGTGCTGGACGATGTCCTCGCAGATCCGGCGAATGCGCTCCGGCGTTTTCACCAGCACCGCCATCTTGGCGGCGGTCTTGGCGAGGTTGTCCTTGTCCAGGTCGGACAGGCTGCCGGTCATCTCGGCATAAGCGGCATCGATGGCTGCCTTGTCGATGTGCAGATCCACCAGGCGCGGCTCGAAGTGCAGCTGCAGCGTGGCGCCGTCGCGGATCGACTCCTCGAAGCCGTAGCGGCTCATGTAGCCCTTCTCGTCCTCGTCGGCGCCGAAGGCGTAGAAAGTGTTTCGGTCGGCGCGGTTGATCGGCGTGCCGGTCAGGCCGAACAGGAAGGCATTGGGCAGCGCCTCGCGCATCTTGCGGCCGAGGTCGCCCTCCTGGGTGCGGTGCGCCTCGTCCACCAAGGCGATGATGTTGCTGTGCGTGTTCAGCGCACCATCAGCCTCGCCGAACTTGAAGATCGTGGTGATGATGATCTTACGCACGTCCTGCGCGAGCAGCTGCTGCAGCTTGTCGCGGGAGTCGGCCTTTTCCAGGTTGGGAATGTCGGCGGCGGCGAAGGTGCCGGTGATCTGGCTGTCCAGGTCAATCCGATCCACCACGATCAGCACCGTGGGGTTCTTCAGCAGCGGGTGCATGCGCAGCTTCTGCGCGGCGAACACCATCAGCAGCGACTTGCCCGAGCCTTGGAAGTGCCAGATCAGGCCCTTCTTCGGATAACCGGCCAGCACCCGCTCGACGATCCGGTTGGCCGCCTCGTATTGCTGATAGCGGCAGATGATCTTGATCCGCCGCTGCTTCTTGTCGGTGGCGAACAGGGTGAAGCTGGCGAGGATATCCAGCACTACATGGGGTCGCAGCATGCTCTCGGCGGCGCGCTGCAGGCTCTTCAGCGGATGCTGCAAGGCATCGCTGCCTTCGCCATCCAGATGCCAGGGCCCCCAGTCCTTCACCGGCAGGCCGATGGAGCCGTAGTGGTATTCTTTGCCCTCGGTGGCCACCGAGAACACGTTGCAGACGAACAGCTCGGGGACGAACCTCTCGTAGTCGTCACGCACCTGCAAGGCTCCGTCCACCCAGCTGACCGCCTTGCGGGTTGGCGTCTTGGCCTCGATCAGCACCAGCGGCAGGCCGTTGACCAGCAGCACCAGGTCGGCGCGGCGCTCGGTGGCTCCGGCGCGGTAGACGAACTGCTGGGTCACTACGTACTGGTTCTGCTCGGGCGTCGCGAAGTCGATCAGGCGTACCGGCACATGCTCGTTGTTCGGGCCGAACGGCATGGAGCGCTCGCCGCGCATCCAGGCGGTCATTTCCTCGTTGGCGCGGATCACTCCATCCGAGCGCACCGACAACACGATGGCGCGCAGCTTGTAGAGCACATCGTCGGCACGGTCGGGCTGCTCAGCGATATCGGGGTTCAGGCGGATCAGCGCGGCGCGCAGCCAGGGCTCGACCAGCACCTCCTGGATCTGGCGCGGCACCTCGGCGGGTGCGACATGGCTCCAGCCGATGCCCTTGCTGCCGATACCGTAGGGCGCTGTTGCCTCCTGGAGGCTGCCCGGTTTGGCGGGCTTGAGTGGGCCGGCAAGCAGATCGCGGACATAGGCTTCGACGGTGTTGGATTCAGTGAAACTCATACGCCACCACTCAGTGCTTGCGCTGTCATGGCGCATTGCATAGCTCTCGCTGCATCAACACGACGTCTCGCGTTAGAAATCGCCGTTTGGATGTCCGCAGCTTTGTTGGCGATCTCCTCCTGCCTATTTTGATGTGGAAGAGGTATTGGGAGCCTTCGTAAATCGGTGATCGTGATTTCTCGCAGGTCTTCACCCTTCCATCCATTTGCATACTGCAACACTGAGCGCTGCACAACTGGACTACGAATCGCCCACAACAGGTACGCACCAAGACATCGACTACCGGGGGAAATCCTTGCTACACCACGTGACAGATTACCTCCAGCTAATGCAGGCGGAACCATGTGTACCAAGCCAGGCACACCACGCAGTGCGATGACAATGTCGCCTTCTTCAAGAATGGTCCTTGCATACGATTGATGTACCTCTTCGGAGGTTTTCATCATTTGCAGAGGATCAAGCTCGTCACAGTTGGTCATTTCACTGACCCTGACGTAGGGAATGCCAACTTGCAGATCAGGACCTGCTTGAACAATGCCGTACGTAATCGGACTTGAGCAAAGATCCTGTAGGGGTACTGAATCGCTGCTAACTACAACAACCTCCGCCAGATAGCTGCTGAGTAGCGCCTTCGTAGTCGCCTCTAGGTCTTGGGCTGAACGAACGACGTCAGTTGCGCAGTTCAGCTTTTCTACGATGGCTTGTTGGTCTGCATGCGGCGGCAGGGGAAACTCAAAACCCGCCAAGCTCGTCCAGTTTGTACGCGGGCTCAACGATCCCGCCGAGGTGCCCACCGCATGATCGAAGAAGGCATCGGTCTGGCAAATGAACGGCAACAACTCCGGCAGCAGTACGCTCGCATCCTTGCTCTCCAGCACATAGATATCGCCCGAGCACACTCCCGAGAAATCCGCCACCGCCACCTTGCGCTGATAGGCGCGGCGCTTGCCGAACAGCACCTGTCCAGGTTTGAAGACGTTGGTGAAGGTCACGCCATCGGCCACGTTACCCCAACTGCGGATGCGCAGATCGCCGGGCTCCAGATGCTCCAGACCCACGTAACGCTCGATGCCATCGGCCAGTGGGTCCTGGCTGCGTGCCTTGGACAGTTGCACCACATCACCAAACTTCACCCGACGCCAGCCGGGTTTCAAATTCTTGCTATCAGCCACGTTCAGCCTCCGGTGGCGCAATCAGGATCACCACGCGCAGGCGCTTGGCCAGGCGCAGTGCCTCGGATGAGGGGTGGGCGGTAATTAGCAGCACCGCTTGAGCATTGGGCGGCTCGCCGGCCGCCAGTTGCGTGGCGCGCAGGGTGGCTCGGTACTTCACGCACTGGAAGATGCCGCGGAAGATCTCGCTGTCCGGCACATTGCTGGCTTTGACCTCGATGGCCAGACAGGTGTCATTGTTTTCCAGATAGGCGTCCAGGCTGTCGCCAGAGCGCAGCAGGTACTCATTCTGGCCCTTTAGGAACTTGCCGAAGCGCTCGAAGAATTTCGGATGGCTGGCTGCCCACAGCTTGAGCCTGCGGTGCTGCTCGCTCTCGCCCTGCCCGCCCAGCTGACTGGGCAGGTAGGGTAACTGGATGGGGTCGTCGTCCTGCTTGCTGGTGATCAGTACGGACACTGGCGGCAGATTATCGAAGCCGAAATGGCTGGCGACCTGATCCCAGTCCGGGTAATCCCAGACACTCTGCATGACCTCTTCAGCCAGCTGGTTGCGGTTGTTGTCGGTCAACCGGCGGCGGCGCGCCTGACTGTTGAGAAACTTGCGGACGAACTCATCCACCCCATGACCGGGCAGCCTGGTCACAGCATTGACGATCAGTGCATTGGCCGGGGGCACCGCCTCTCCCCACTCATCGGAGAGCATGGCCAACGCATGGCCGATCTTGCCAGCGGGCCAGCCGTAGATGGTCATGCGTCGCTTGATCTCCACGCCATGCCGAGCATGCAGCTCTTCGGCAAGTTGCTTGTAGGTGATCGTCCAGCCCTGTTTGGCTACCCAGAGCACAATAGGTAAGGCTAGGTGGGCAATCTGACTGGTCCAATTATCGCCGCTGGTGAGGTATTCGCGGGCGTCCATGTCAGTCGTCATTCGGCTTCCTTGGAGTGGTTCTGAGGGGAGGTTGCAAGTACGGTCACCCCACGTGCAACCCGCCGCCTTTGAGTGTGGCGTCCTGCCTATACAGCATCCGCAAAGCGAAAGCCCGCTTTGAGGTCATTCATCCATGAGGGCTCAATTAGGTTGTCGTGCTGCAAACGGCCAACGACGATCCCGGGATGGATACCGATCTGCTGCGCAAACGCGACAACTGCCGCTTTGCTGCGCAGGCTGGCGAGCTGAGCCTTGTGCTCTGGCGGGATCAACCAGTCGCCGGCCCACTCGTTGGCTTCATGCTCTTGCGGATCGTCGGCATGACTGGTGTTGGGGTCGTCGAGGAAGACGGACTTCCGTTCTTCCTTGGTGTTGGCATGCAGCAGGATATGCGCCGCCTCATGGAAGAAGGTGAACCAGAACTTGTCGTTGGTTTTGCCATACAGGGAGAGCTGGATCATCGGGCGCGAGGCACTCAGCCAGCGCGCCACGCCGCTGACATGGGCGCGCGGAATGGCCGGAACCAGTACCAGCAGGACGCCGGCCTCATGCAGCAGCCGGCGCAATTGCGGTTCGAACACCTCGGGTGCCTCGCAGGTGAGGCCGCGAATGGTCTTCAGCGCCTGCTCGAAACGGGCCTTGTCGTACTTCGGGCCGTCCAGCTTCTCGGCTTCACGCTCGCCCAGGCGCAGCCAGGCCGAGATAGCACCGACATCGCTCTGCTCGGCCCGGCTGCGGCGAAAGGCCATCTGCATGCCGCCGTAGTGACTACGCCATTCTTCAGGCGATGCCACGCCGAAGAAGCGCAGACAGGCCTCCACTACGCCAGGCTTGTTCTTAGCATCCAGACGGACCTTGGGAATGGCAGCAGTGCTCATCAGCTCCTTGACCGGCAGTTCATCCAGCCAAGGTGCCCAGCGTGAGTGAGTTTCGGCGGCTTCCAGGCGGGCCTTGTGCCGCTGATAGTTGGATTCCAGGTTCATCCAGAAGTCAGCCGTACTGCCAAGCACACGCTCCAGACGTAGCGCGGCATCCACGCTGAGCGGCACCTTGCCGTTGATCAGCTGGCTGACATGTTTTTCGGTAAAGCCCAAACGCTGGGCCAGTTCCGCCTGCGTCCAGTTGCGTTCCTCGATCAGGTCGAGGATGGATTCTCCAGGCGGGGAGACCCAGTCTGGTGCGAAGGGAGCACTCAGCTCAGTCATGGTAATCCCCAATGTATTCAATGCAGACGATGGTGACCCGCGCCCAGTCGATGCCGCCATCGGCATGAGTGGGGCAAGGATCATGGTCGGGAGCGAACACCAGACGCCATCCCCCTGCCAGGTCTAGAGCAAACTGCCCGTCACGGTCGCCTTTCAGCGGATGCGGGTTGCCCGCAACGAGGTCGGTGACCCTGGCTGCCGCCTCAAGCGCGGTCAGGCGGACCCGAAGCTTGCGGGTGCAATCTGCCCCCAGTTTCTTCTGGGCAACCGCCTGCTTTTCGCACAGCTCCCGGATTTTCTTGTCTTTGAAGTGGATCTCCAAGACAGCTCCATTCTATCGATCTTTACCTGATTGGTAAATTTATTAAGCTCTGCCGCACGGTTCAGTTCTGCTTGATCAACCCGTCCAGTGTTTCCACCAGGCCTTCCAGCCGGGTTTCAAGGTCTTGCTCTGTTCAGGTATTGGCATCCTGCTCCTTGTCTTCTCTCACCGTCCGGTAGGCCTGGTGGGGATGTTTTTCGCTTTCCGGATACAGCAGTGTCAGTATGCCGGCCTCGCGCATGGGCTTGAGGTGCGTGCGGGTGAGCTCGCGGGAGTCCTTGCGCCCGAGGATCTGCGACAGCTCCTGGGCGGTATAGGGGCGTAGCGCGCACAGCTCGCGCAGCAGTTCACGCACCGTAGCCTGACGCGGTTTCTGGCCCGCAGCCTGGATGCGTTGCCGCAGTTCCGGAGGAATCCCCACAAGAGCTTGTGGGGATTGCGGGTCGAGCTTGTGGGGATTTTCCGGTATCCCCACATCTTCCCCTGGGCTTGTGGGGATTCCCAGGGGCAGCTCAGCCTGTACGGTTTCAAGCCGTGGTGCGTGCTCCGGCGAGTTCAGCACGTAGTAGGTGCGGCTACCCGCGCCCTGCTTGAGTAGCAGGCCACGGTCGCGCAGCCGGCGCAGTACCTGGCTGGCGGCCAGGGTATCCGAGCCGCAGAAATCCCTGCAGGCGGTGTTGTCCACCGCCCCGGTGGCCCGCACATAGATCAGCACCTTGGCCTCATCGGGCCCCAGGTTGCTGTCGGCATAGTGGCGCAGCCAGGCATGGTCTTCTTCCGTCAGCAGGTTGTGCAGGAACAGGGTGAGCCTGAATTCATTGGCCTGCCGGTCCGAGTGAAACTCTGGCAGCGGCAGACCGGCATCGGCCGCCAGCCGGCGCATGGCGCGAATGCCGGTGCCCTTGGCCTCGGCCAGGTGCAGATCGTGCAGCACCGCCGCGATGGCTGGATTGCGCAGGCGCGAACCGGGCAAGCCCAGCTGCGCCGGTTCCTTGAGGGAGTAGCCGACGTTGCGGATCTCGATGCGGTTGCTGTAGCGGATGATCTGCGTCGGGCTGTGCAGGGTGTAGTTGCGGTGCATGGCCGCATTGGCCAGCGCCTCGCGGATCACCTTGCGCGGCAGGATGGGCTCCTGAACGCTCTGCAACTGGCCCTCGGGAAGGCGAAAGCCCTTGGGCAATTCGTCGATGATGCTGGCTTCGGCCTGCGGCAACGCCAGCAGCAGGGGCTTGCGGATGTCGATGGACTGGAAGCGGTTTTCCGGGTCTTCCACCCACTCGGTGCCAGGCACGCGGATGTAGTCGATGCGCACCATGGGCAGCAGCCGGCGCAAGGCCAGCGGCTTGCCGAACAGCACGATGCCGGCCAGCGTCGGCTGCAGCGCACCCTCCACCCGCCGCACCGCGCCCAGGGCTTCAAGCATGTCTTCGTCGCCATAGGCCAGCTCTTCGGCCTGGGGATTGATGCGGGCGCGGTCACGCCGGTAGGCGGCAATGGCAGCGGGGTCGAAGTCGTCCAGCCGGGCATCGGTCAGGACGCTCGAATCGGGGCCGTGCAGAGGCTGGCTTTCCCCGCGCAACACCCACAGGTCTTCATCCACGCAGCGCTGGTCACTGGAGCCGATACGGCGGTAAGCGCCAATCGGCAGGCCCGTGGCTTTCTTGTAGATGGGTTTGTGGGTGACATCGGCCTCGGGCACATACACCACCAGTAGCGTCTTGCCTTCCACCTGTTCCAGCTGCATTTCCGGGCGCAGCGTGACGTTGAGCATGCTGGCACACTGGCTGGCGAGGTCGCGCTGCACCTTGTCCGGATCGGGCAGTCCTGCAGGCCGGTAAACGGTATCGCCCTTGTCGTTGACTGCCCAGTCCACGCCCAGCAGCAGGTAACCACCGTCCAGGCCGGGTTCATTGGCGAAGGCGATCACCGTCTCCATGACCGACTTGCCGATGTCGCTGGCACGCTTGGCCTCGATGCGCGCGGACTCGTCCACCGCATTAAGCTCGTCTAGCAGTTCGACGGCGCTACGCATCGGTGCTCTCCGGCGCGATCAGCCCATCCAGCGTTTCCACCAGTTCGTCCATCTGCGGCCAGAATGCCCGGCCGCTGTTCTGCCAGCTGGCCCAGGCTTCCTGCAGGCTCTGCCCCGACTCGCCTGCCGAGGCGCTGCCGCTCTGGCACTTCACGTAGAGCGGGATGGACAGGTTGAAACCGTTGCCGGCGAGGTCGTCCAGGGTTGCCACGCGGGCAAAGCCCGGCTCGTCGGCAAACGCCTGCCAGGCATCGAGGATGCGCTTCTGCTGCTCTGGCTTGAGGAAGCTCTGCGCCCGCTCGCGGGTCACCTCGTTGACGGCATCGATGAACAGCACCTTGCCCTTGCGCTCGGCAGGCTTGTGCCGGTTGCAGATCAGGATGCAGGACTCCATCGGCGAGTTGTAGAACAGGTTCGGCCCCAGGCCGATGACGCCCTCGACCCAGTCCTGCTCGACCATCTTGGCGCGCATCGACTGCTCTTCGTTGCGGAACAGCACGCCATGCGGCCACAGCGCCGCACTGCGGCCCTTGTCGCTGAGGCTGGCGAGAATGTGCTGCTGGAAGGCGTAGTCCGCCCGGCCCTGCGGTGGCGTGCCGAGGAGGTTGCGACCCCAGGCATCCTGCTCCCAGGCCGTGCGGTTCCATTGCTTGATCGAGTACGGAGGGTTGGCCAGGATCACGTCGAACTTGCGCAGCCGGTCGCCAGCAATGTGCTTGGGCTCGGCGAGGGTGTCGCCACGGATAATCTGGAAGTCCTCGACGCCGTGGAGGAATAGGTTCATCCGGGCGATGGACGAGGTAATTAGGTTGCGTTCCTGACCGTAGAGCTTGAGCGTGCGGTACTCGCCCCCGGAGCGTTTCACCTCGTCGAGTGCGGAGATCAGCATGCCGCCGGTGCCGCAGGTGGGATCGTAGATCGACTCGCCGGCCTGGGGCTTGAGCAGTTGGGTCATCAGGTGCACGACGGTGCGATTGGTGTAGAACTCGGCAGCGGTGTGGCCGGAGTCGTCGGCGAACTTCTTGATCAGGTACTCGTAGGCGTTGCCCAGCTCGTCCTCGGGCACGTTGGCCACCGAGAGGGCCTGGGTCGAGAAGTGCTCGATCAGGTCCTTGAGGGTTTCGTCGGGCAGGCGCTCGCGGTTCGTCCAGGCGGCATCGCCGAAGATGCCGTCGAGCAGCTCCGGGTTGGCCGCCTCGATGTCGCGCATGGCTTTCTGGATGGCCATACCGACATTCATCGGCACCTGGCGGACATCGCGCCAGTGCGCGCCGGCCGGGATCTGGAAACGATGGTTCTCGGCGAACTCGGCGTAGGACAGGTCACCATCCGACTCCTGCAGGGCGGACTGGTATTCCTCATCCCACACGTCGGAGACGCGCTTGAAGAACAGCAGCGGGAAGATGAACTGCTTGTAGTCGCCGGCATCGATGAGGCCGCGCAGCAGGACTGCGGCGCCCCAGAGGTAGCTTTCCAGTTCCTGTTGAGTGATGCGCTTAGGACTGCCTAGCTTCTCTTGTTCCATTTGAGAAAACTTTTTCTTCAAGCGTATACGCGCAGCGTTCGCCATTTCTTCAGTGAAGATCTTGTTGTCTTTGAAAGGGCGGTCTGAACTCATTGCAACCATCCTCCTTCAGTCATGACCTGCACGAGCCGTTCTTCCGTATCGCGGCAACGGTTGAGCGCCTCCTTGAAGGCTGCAATCGCTTCCGGCAGCGGCGGGATATCCTCCTGCAACGGTGGCAGCACGTAGCGCGAGATGTTCAGTGTCCAGTCTTCGGACTTGATCTCGTCGAGGTCGACGATCCGCACGGCGTCCGGGACGTCGGCGAACTGCTCGTACCAGCCCTGGATCTGCTTGGCGTGTTCGAGCTCCAGGAAATTGTGCGCCCGGCCGCGGCGGAACAGGCGTGAGGCATCGGCAATCATCACCTTGCGCTTCTTGGCCTCGGGTTTGCGCAGGCGCAGCAGCAGGATGCAGGCGGCCAGGCCGGTGCCGTAGAAGAGGTTCGGGGCTAGGCCGATGACGCCCTCGATCAGATCCATTTCCAGCAACTTCTGCCGGATGACACCTTCTACTCCCTTGCGGAACAGCGCCCCCTGCGGTAGCACCACAGCCATGCGCCCGTTGCCTTTGGCCATAGACTTGACCATGTGCTGGACCCAGGCGAAGTCGCCGGAGCCAGACGGAGGCACACCGGCGAAGTTGCGCCCGAAGGGATCGTTCGCCCACAGCTCTTCGCCCCACTTCTCCAGCGAGAACGGCGGGTTGGCAATCACGCAGTCGAAGGTGGCCAGACGGTCGACATCGTAGAACGCAGGGTTGCGCAGGGTGTCGCCACGAACGATCTGGAAGTCCTCGATGCCATGCAGGAACAGGTTCATCCGGGCGATGGCGGAGGTGGTCAGGTTCTTTTCCTGGCCGTAGAGCTTGCCCCACAGGCGTTTGACGTCGCCGTGCTGCTCCTTCACGTGCTGGACAGCAGCCAGCAGCATGCCACCCGTACCGCAGGCAGGGTCGTAGATGGTTTCGCCCTCTTTCGGATCGAGCATCTCGATCATCAGGCGCACCACGCTGCGTGGGGTATAGAACTCACCAGCCTTTTTGTTGGTGGCGTCGGCGAACTTCTTGATCAGGTACTCGTAGGCATCCCCCAGCACGTCAGATGCCACGTTGCGGTTGCCCAAGGGTAGGCGCGAGAAGTGCTCGATCAGGTCTTTCAGCAGCGCATCCGAGAGGCGCTCCTTGTTGGTCCACTGTGCATCGCCGAACACACCGTAGAGGGTGTCGGGGTTGGCGCGCTCGATTGAGCGCATGGCCCACTGCAGGGCCGAGCCGACGTTGACCGACTTCTCTCGAACATCCTTCCAATGGCAGAACTCGGGAACCTGGAAGCGGTGCGACTCGGGAAACAGCGCCAGTTCAGCGTCGCCGCCCTCCTCGACGATCTCGGCGTACTCCTCGTCCCAGACATCGCAGATGCGTTTGAAGAAGAGCAGCGGAAAGATGTAGGTCTTGAAGTCAGCCGCGTCCACCGGGCCGCGCAGGATGTTGGCGGACATCCAAAGGTGCGATTCAAGCTGAGCTAAGGTGATCTGGTGGGTGCGCAACGGTGATGATCTTCTGAGTACGATTCAGGTGTTCTTGGTGCGCGCGAAGAGTGCACGCTCGGTTAACCGACGATGATACGCGGCTATAGCCGTGGTGGCTTAGTTTTGACGGTAACGTTCAGAGCTTCCTCTCTATCTAAGGCATGGGCATTGCCTTTTTTTGAGGGCACGGCACGAAGACCCTGAACCGGTAGGGTCTAGAGACATATCTATCCTTGTCCTCAGCCCCTCCCCTACGGTACAGATCAAAGGCTATACCGTAGAGGGGGGCTACAGGCCCAGCATGCGGCGAACCGCAGCCCTATCAAGCTCAGCGTGTTCTTGACTTATACGATCTAAATGTTCAAGCGCATCCAGTATTCGCTTTTCTTCGGGATCCATTGGTAGGGTCGGGGAGTCTAGCGAAATATTTGTTATATCTTGTATGGCTCGCATTGATTCAAGTGTTCTGGCTAAGTGAAAGCTGATTTTTCGGACTATTCCGAAGTTCCGCTCAGCTTCAAGAATTGCTTTCTTTTCGCTCTTCGTGCATTTCTTGAAGGCCCTGGCTGGAAGCTTAAAGTCAACAAGTTCTGTAGTGTCGATTGGGGTGGAGAATTTGGACTTTCCAGAATACTTTCGCCATCTGATTGTTACTGCTGTGACCCCTTGCTCGATACTGCAGATGTGGGTCCAGAATCGAAAGTGCGGATTGCTTTCTTGATCTAGCCTCCTAGAGGCTTTGTAGTTTTCGATAACAGCTTCTGCAAAATAAAACAATAAACTAACAATTCGCTGGATTTCGCTGCTGAACACTACCTTTGAGGCGTTTGCATTCTCGTGAAGCTCCGCGATGGCTAGGCTCAGTTTGTTTTTCTGCATCTTATACCTCAATGCTGTTTGGTGGTGCCATTCTGCTAGGCATTGTTGAGATGTATCCTGCAACGAGAAAGGGGCGCTAGAGCGCTGTGTAATTGAGCGAAAAGGGCGTTTACGCGAAGCGCGGCAGGTTTGTAGTGAGTGATAATAGTTGTGTCGATATAAAGCGGAGAATGTCATGGCTGGCATACATGCGCGGCAAGCTATCCAAAGCCTTAATGTGCTTCGTCGGACTGCTGTCTTGTTGAAGAGCCTCCAGTCCTTGCTCGGTACCGTCTCAGTGCGAGGCTTTCAATATTCTGATTTTAGTTATCGCTATTGGCTTATTTCCTCGAAGGCTTATTTCTCAGTGCTTGGGGATCTGAAACAAGTTGACATGGCGTTGTATTATAGGGTCTGCTCGATACTGGCAGTTGTTGAGTCGTTTTTGGCGGACTTTCCATTTGAACGTGAAGATGTTTTGGAGAGTCTCGGATCGATTCGTATTTTGACGATCAACTGTCGGTTGAGGGTTGGGCGAAGTATAAAATTAATCAAGCCTACGCTGCCTTCAGTTGAAGATTGCCAGCGAGGTTGATTCTTTTGCAGTAGGGCGGCCGCAAACTGAGTGCAACACCAGGCCTTCCGTTATGGTGCTGCCCCTCCCACGACTACTCCGAATGTTGAAAAGCGCACTACCATTCAGATTGGCCATGCCTAGGAGCTCAGTCTTCACAGGATTTGCATACTTGATCAGGATGATTTTCCTCGATCATCAACCGTGGAGCTGCGCCGCAACTGGGACGCCGGCGGCCGCTACTTCAGCCCAGCAGCGCATGCAGGCCCACGCGTGAGCGTGCCGACCTAGGGGCAAGCTGTTGCCAGAGACCGAGCACTTCGAGTGGCCCATATGTTGCGAGCATTTGTCTCATGAGCAGGTTGCCGGCCAGCATGCGCAGCATGAACATACCCAGACGTAGAGAGCCTACGTCGCCCGCCGGAGATCAGAAGTCTGTCTGATGTCCTGTCATTGGGAAGGCGACCTGGTTAAGCGCATCAGCGGCTACTTGGCGGAAGCAAACAGAATATCGTAAGCGTTCATTCCACGACGTACTGGACTTACTTTACGTCCCGAAGGGGCCT
>NZ_DAMCPO010000048.1:0-16183 GCF_032106285.1 Stutzerimonas kunmingensis | reverse complement strand
CCTGCCCGCCCTCCCGCAGATAGACCTCCGCACGGTAATGACGGGTACCCTCGCTGACCGGCCGACGGGGATCCTGCAGGGCGAACGTCGGCGGCTCATAGGGCTGGGGCCGTACCGAGTAGAAGAAGTCCATCTCCTCGCCATGGCCAACCTGCAGCCACGCACGACCATCCTCCCCCTTGGAGACTTGGACCGGCAGATCCTGCTTGCGCAGCTCAGCCGCAACCTCTTCCAATGCTGGGATGACACGCTGCTCGATGAAGCCGGTCACCTCGATCTTCAACGGATTGTGCGCCAGCAGGCGCAGGCGCGCCCGCCAATCCTCGCTGGTACCCGGCAAGATACGTGCCTCGCGCAGGATCGAGCGCTTGGTTGCATCCAGATGCATGGCCTTCAGCAGTCCCCAGCACATCAGGATCATGACGATCGTAAATGGCAACGCACTGGCAATGGTGGCCGCCTGCAATGATTCCAAGCCGCCGGCCACCAGCAGGGCAATCGCAAGGCCGCCGACCAGCAGCGCCCAGAAGATCCGCTGCCAGACCGGCGATTCGTCCTCACCCTTCGAGGTAAGCATGTCGATTACCAGGGCACCGGAGTCCGCTGAGGTTACGAAGAACAGCGCAACCAGGATGACCGCCAGCGAAGAGGTCAGCATGGTCAGCGGCAGGTGCTCCAGAAACTCGAAGAGCGCCATCGAGCTGTCGGTTGAGACCGCCTGCACCAACTGCTGGATGCCCTCCGCCCGCACCATGTGCAACGCGGTGTTGCCGTAGATGGTCATCCAGAGGAATGTGAAGCCAAGCGGCACAAGCAACACCCCCACCACGAACTCACGGACGGTGCGTCCACGTGAGATGCGCGCGATGAACATGCCAACGAAGGGCGACCAGGCAATCCACCAGCCCCAGTAGAACAGCGTCCAGCCACCCAGCCAACCCGTGGGTTCGTAGGCATAAAGGTTGAAGGTCATCGAGAACAGCTGGGAAACGTACATGCCGGTGTTCTGCACCAGTGCCTGCATCAGGTGCACGGTGGGTCCACAGACCAGCACGAAGGCCAGCAACGCTGCCGCCAGGATCATGTTGAGCTCGGACAGCCTGCGTACGCCGCTGTCCAGGCCAGCCACGACCGAGCCGGTCGCCACCAGTGTGATGACGGTGATCAAGCCAACCTGGACGAGCGTACTGACCTCCAGGCCGAACAGGTAGTTCAGGCCGGCGTTGATCTGCATGACGCCCAGCCCCAGCGAGGTGGCCAGGCCGAAGATGGTACCCAGCGCGGCGAACGTGTCTACAGCATGCCCCAACGGGCCGTGGATACGATCGCCGATGAGCGGATACAGTGCGGATCGGACACGCAGCGGGAGATTGTGCCGGTAGGCAAAGTACGCCAGCGACAGCGCTACCACTGCGTAGATCGCCCATGCGTGGATGCCCCAGTGGAAGAAGGTGATGCGCATGGCCTGGCGGGCAGCTGCGGCCGACTCGGGCGAGCCGACCGGCGGCGTGGCGTAGTGCATGATGGGCTCGGCAACGCCGAAGAACATCAGACCGATGCCCATGCCGGCAGCGAACAACATGGCGAACCAGGAGCCGTAGCTGTAGTCCGGCGTACTGTGGTCAGGGCCGAGTTTGATGCGGCCGTAACTGCTGATGGCGACGCCGACGACGAAGACCAGGAAGCCGGCCACCGCAAGGATGGTGAACCAGCCTGCATCATTGGCAGCCCATGACTTGGCCGCGGTGAACCACCGCGTGGCTATATCGGGCGCGATGGCAGCAAGCGCCAGCAGCGCGATGACGATGGCTGCCGTGGGAATGAACACCTGCGGAAGAATCCGCTGGCGAACGGGGGGATGTTGCGGAGCCGTGCTCTGCATGGATACCTCCGTGTTGTTGGGTGAAGAAGCCTCTGGCTTGCGCGAGGCCGATCAGAAGTAGAAGCCGATGTTGAAGTTCAGCCGTGAATGCCAGCGGGAAGGACCTCCCTCGTCGATGCCGATACCATCACCACCGGCAAACCACATGTTGCGGCCAGCGATCCAGTCGACATAGGTGAGCATGATGCCTTTCTGCAGGCTGCAACCGGTCACGTTCTGCCACGAATCACGAAGGCCCGCGCGGTGCCCGACCGGGCGGGTCATGCTGAGGTTGTTATAGCAGGTGATGTCATCCAGCCAGCCCTTCTGGCCGAACGAATAGGCGATGTTGGCGCTTGGCACATCCGCCTGCGCTGCAACCTGGAAGGGGAATTGGAACGCCGACATTGCGATGCGATCTCCGGGCACGTCATACCGGTACCGCGCCCACTGCAACTGCGCGGTCCAACCGTCGCGCTGCCACTGTGCATGGAGGGCCGCGCCCTGATGACCGTAGTGACGCCGTGTCTGAGTGTTCTGCACCTTGCCAGCAAACGCTGATGCGCCCAGCAACAGCTCGCCGCCGCCCCAGGCGCGCGCGCGCTCCACGCGTGCATGCAGTCGTTGCCGCTCGCGATACGGCAACGCCTCGGTCTGCGCGACATCAAAGGAGTAGCGATCATAGCGAGCCCCGGACCCGTATTCGTCTCCGGAGAACCAGCCGAGATGCCAGGTCGTGCTGCCGGTGCGGTGAATCACTACAAGGCCCGGATCGTAATCATCCTCAATGCCCAAGTAGTAGCCGGAGCCGAACCAGAAGCTCTGCGAAACGGTAGGGAGCAGCCCGAACGGGATCTGCTGGATACCTGCCTTCAGCTGGGTAGCATCGGAGAACTGCCAGCCCGCGTACGCGTGATGCACGGCGTCGAAGCCATCATACCAGCGGTACTGGGCAGAAAAGGAGAACGGTCCGGTTCCAGCGTCAAGGTCTGCACGCAGCAGTTCAAGCTGCAGGCGGCTGGTCGGCCCGTAGTCGAGCCAGCCATAGTTGAACCTGACGGCGCCTCCTGGATCAAAGTAAGGATCTCTATGGAGGTTATCCTCAGAAGCATCTGCAGCCAGCGAAGTTCCGGCCAACGCGGCAGCGACAATGAAGGGAATTGATCTCACGGTTAAGCGCCTTGCCTCCCTGATCTGCTACGGAAAGCGCTTGAGTCTAACGTCGATTCATCCAATGCCTCAAACTGGCGATCTCAAAGAACTCTTGGCGACGCCACAGCAATCACTCACGGCGCGTCTTTAGTCCTCAGGTCCATATGCCACGTGAAAATCACGTGCAGTGAGAGAGTAGCTAACACGATCCACTTTTTAGTAGTCGATCCTGAGATTGAGCGACTCATAGTGGACATGGAGTGACACGCAATGTCATTTGAGAATAGGCTAGGGCCTCGACATCGGGGAAGAATTCATGACTATTGATATCAGCGGCCTTTCTGCCAAGGAACTTCGCTCACTGATTGCTCAGGCGGAGAAGCAGCAGTCCAAGGTGCTGTCACGCCCTAAGGCCACAGCGATGCGCGCCAAGATCAACAAGTACGTCAAGGATCATGGATACACGATAGAGGAACTCTACGGCGCTTCAGTGATCGTGCCCTCCGAAACCGCCAAGAAGCGAGGTGATCGGAGGCCTGCCAAATCGACAGTGTCCAAGATCGCTCCCAAGTACCGCAATCCTGCAGTGCGCGGCCAGACGTGGTCCGGTCGAGGGCGGCAACCGCGATGGATAGCCGAGCTGGTAGCAAGTGGAAAATCACTGAATGACTTCCTGATCAAGTAGTGATAGCGAGGTAGCCGCACACCGGTACCGCAGCAAGTCCTGAGAATCATTAGTCATCAGATCGAACAGGATGCTGGTGCGCGGAATGCCCTGCCAGGTAGGCGATCAAAGATTTCAGCTAGTCGCAGTTGATGTGACAGCGGGCGAACAGCAGGCGCTCCCCCCTTGCCTTTGGAGAGTGGGCTCAGGCAGCAATGATTGCAGTATCCACTTCTGGCCGACAGCTGCCGTCCGATCTGGCAGGATCCGATTCCTAGCGGGGATTCGACGCTGCCCGGTCTCGCCGCGCTCGCAGATCCGGGTCATCGTCGAACATTCCAACCGCATGGCGGCGCGCGTAGCCGAACTGGTGCAGCGCCAACGCGACCTGACCCATGCGATTAACCTGCCCAGGCGGCCAGCAGGCCAAGCCAGCCGGCGCGAGCCAAGCCCAGCAACATCCCAATCTGGCTGCTGGCTGGGCTTGGCAGGAACTGGCACAAGGCCACCAGATCCGAGTAGCTACGGTCCGTCAGCCACCGGCGGCGCTCGACAAACTCGAGGCGGAAGTAGCTCAGATGGCCACCGAACGAGGTCAGTCCCAGTCATAGGAACACCAGAAAGACACGCCACGCACTTTCGCTTTTTGCGGGATGGAGCGTCGGCATGGGGCAGGATCTCCGGTTGTTCTCAAAGGCGGCCAGCCCGGCCCAGCACCCAGATTAGGTCGCCGGGCCTCCCCTGTGCTCGGCCACCAACTCTCCATCTTCCTTCCGGAATGGTCCGGGAAGCTTCGGCAGGATATCCAGCACCAGTTCGGAAGGCCGGCACAGGCGCGTGCCATTATCGGTTTGCACGAAAGGACGATTGATGAGTATTGGGTGCGCCAGCATGGCATCAAGCAACGCGTCGTCGCTCAGTGCTGCATCGCCCAAGGCTAGCTCGTCATAAGGAGTGCCCTTCTGCCGGATGGCGTCGCGCACGCTCAAGCCCGCGGCCCTGATGAGGTCGACCAGGCGCGCGCGGCTGGGCGGGTGGGCCAGGTAGTCGATCACTTCCGGCTCGATCCCGGCGAAGCGGATCATCGCCAGAGTGTTGCGCGAGGTGCCGCACTTGGGGTTGTGGTAGATGACCGCGTTCACGCACTTTCCTCCTCGTTAAAAACAGTTTCCACCACCCCTGCAGCGGCCGCCAGCGCCGCCGCCTCGATGGCCCCCTTGCGCTCGCTGTAACGGTCCAGCAGGTAGTCGCTGCGCCCACGCACCAGCAGGGTGAACTTGACCAGTTCCTCCATGACGTCCACCACGCGATCGTAGTACGCCGAGGGCTTCATTCGACCTTCGTCGTCGAACTCCTGCCAGGCCTTGGCGACCGAGGACTGGTTGGGGATCGTCACCATCCGCATCCACCGGCCGAGCACACGCAGCGCGTTGACGACGTTGAACGACTGCGAGCCGCCGCAGACCTGCATCACGGCCAGCGTGCGGCCTTGGGTGGGGCGCACGCCGCCCTCTTCCAGTGGCAGCCAGTCGATCTGGTTCTTGAATACCGCGGTAAGGGTGCCATGGCGTTCCGGGCTGACCCACACGTGGCCCTCCGACCACAGCGAGGCCTGGCGCAGCTCCTGCACCTTTGGGTGGGTGGCTGGCACCGAGTCAAGCATCGGCAGCTCGTGTGGATCGAACAGGCGGGTTTCCGCCCCGAGCTGTTCCAGCAGCCGCTGCGCCTCCAGCGCCAGCTTGCGGCTGAACGACTGAGGCCGCAGCGAGCCGTACAGGATCAGGATGCGCGGGCGGTGCGGCCGCGCCGCCGGGTCGTTGAGCTTGGTGGCCGTCGGGATGTCCAAGGCACCTGGGACCACGTTGGGGATCTGCTGCACGGGGTTGTCCTGCGATATCGATTCCATTATTCTAGAATTATGGAACATAACACTGCAACCCACGCTCTTGCTGCCCTGGGCCACGCCACCCGCCTGTCGATCTTCCGCCTGCTGGTACAGGCCGGCAGCGGCGGCAAGCTGGCCGGTGACATTGCCCAGACGCTCTGCTTGCCTGGCGCCACGCTCTCCTTCCACCTGAAGGAACTGCTGGCTGCGGGACTGATCAGCGCCGAGCAACGTGGCCGGACCATCTGCTACCGGGCCGAGTTCGTGGCAATGAACGAGCTGGTGGCCTACCTCACTGAAAACTGCTGTGCCGACGAACAGGCCTGTGAACGCCCCGCAGGCTGCTGACCAACCCACCTTAGAGATCGCTCAGATGACCCGTCGCGTCCTGTTCTTGTGTACCGGTAATTCCGCTCGCAGTGTGTTGGCCGAATCGACCCTGAAAAAGTGGGGCCAAGACCGCTACGAGTCCTTCAGCGCCGGCAGCCAGCCGGCCGGCCGTGTCAACCCGTTTGCCATTGCTCAGTTGCAGCGCGAGGGTTTCCCGGTGGACGGCCTTCGCAGCAAGTCGTGGGACGAGTTCGCCGAAGCGGATGCCGCGCCGATGGATCTGATCGTCACCGTCTGCGACAGCGCGGCGGTCGAGGCATGCCCGGTAGTGTTCGGCGACTTTGTACGGGTGCACTGGGGCCTGTTCGATCCGGCCGGCGTTGAAGGCTCGGACGGAGAGAAAGCCGAAGCCTTCGATCGCGCGCACCAGATCATCAAGGCGCGCCTGAGGGCCTTCCTGGAGATCTCCGACAGCGCCTGGGATGACTGCGAGGCCCTCAAGGCCCGGCTCGACCCGATCGCACAGATCAACTGACCGTCCTTCCGGAAATCCCCATGACCACTGATACCTCCCGCCTGTCCTTCCTGGACCGGTATCTCACGCTCTGGATCTTCGCCGCCATGGCGCTCGGCGTTGGTATGGGGGCGTTGTTCGAGGGTGTGCCCAGCGCGTTGAACAGCCTCTCCATAGGGTCGACCAACATCCCGATCGCGATTGGTCTGATCCTGATGATGTATCCGCCGCTGGCCAAGGTGAAGTACGAGGAACTGCCGCGGGTCTTCGCCGACAAACGGGTACTGATGCTCTCGCTGCTGCAGAACTGGATCGTCGGTCCGTTCCTGATGTTCGGCCTGGCCGTGCTGTTCCTGCGCGATTACCCCGAGTACATGACCGGCCTGATCCTGATCGGGCTGGCACGCTGCATCGCCATGGTACTGGTCTGGAATCAGCTTGCCCGCGGTGACGGCCAGTACGTCGCTGGGCTGGTGGCATTCAACTCGATCTTCCAGATTGCGCTGTTCAGCGTCTACGCGTGGTTCTTCCTGTCCTGGTTGCCGCCGGTGTTCGGTCTGCAGGGCAGCGTCATCGATGTCAGTTTCTGGACCATCGCCGAGGCTGTTCTGATCTACCTTGGTATCCCGTTCCTGGCGGGCTTCCTCACCCGCCGATGGTTGAAGGCGCGCAAGGGCGTGCAATGGTATGAAGAGACGTTCCTGCCCGCCATCAGCCCGGTAACCCTCGCCGCACTGCTGTTTACTATCGTGGCGATGTTCAGCCTGAAGGGCGGCGATGTGCTGAGGATTCCGATGGACGCGGTACGCATCGCGATCCCGCTGACGTTGTACTTCATCATCCAGTTCGTCATCAGTTTCTTCATGGGCAAGCTGATCGCCAAAGACTACCCCCGCACCACCGCGATCGCGTTCACCGCAGCAGGCAACAACTTCGAACTGGCCATCGCCGTGGCGATCGCGGCGTTCGGGCTGGCTTCCCCGGTAGCCTTCGCGGCTGTTATCGGCCCGCTGGTGGAAGTGCCCGTGCTGATTCTGCTGGTCCACGTCGCCCTGCGCCTGGGCAAAAGCTACTTTCCTGCCGATGCACGGAGCCGCTGAACCGCCTAGGTGCTGCAGCATGAGGAAGTCCCGATGGAAAGCGTCGATGTCGTGGTGATCGGAGGTGGCCAGGCGGGTCTTTCGGCTGGCTACTTTCTGCGTCGCAGCGGGCTGTCCTATGTGATTCTTGATGCCGAAACGTCACCTGGCGGGGCGTGGCAGCATGCGTGGAAATCCCTGCATCTGTTCTCGCCGGCGGGCTGGAGCTCGATTCCCGGTTGGCCGATGCCTGCTACCCGGGAACCGTACCCGTCGCAGGCGGAAGTGCTCGACTACCTCGCGCGCTACGAGCATAAGTATGCGCTGCCTGTCATCCGTCCCGTGCAGGTAAAACGCATCAGCCGCTCGGGGAGCCGGCTGCGGGTGGAAGCAGATGACGGCCGGCAGTGGCAGACACGTGCAGTGATCAGCGCCACGGGTACGTGGCGGCATCCCTGCACGCCCGGATATGAAGGTCTGGACGCTTTCGGCGGCGTGCAGCTGCACTCGTCCCACTACAGCCATCCCGAACCCTTCGCCGGAATGCGCGTGGCCATCATCGGCAGCGGCAACTCAGGCGCACAGATTCTGGCCGAGGTCTCCAAGGTGGCCAAGACCACGTGGATCACCAAGCGGGAGCCAGCCTTCCTGGCCGACGATGTCGACGGGCGCGTGCTGTTCGCACGCGCAACCGAGAAGTGGAGGGCTCAGCAGGAAGGACGCGAGCCGGATGTTCCGCGGGATGGTTTTGGCGACATCGTGATGGTGCCGCCGGTGGTGGACGCACGGCGCCGCGGTGTACTGGTCTCCATGCCGCCACCCGTCCGTTTCACCGCCACCGGCATGCAGTGGGCAGATGGCAGCGAACGCAACTTCGACGCGGTGATCTGGTGCACCGGCTTCCGGCCGGCATTGTCGCACCTGGAAGGACTGGGCATTGTCAACGCTCGTGGTCGGATCGACGTGGATGACACCCAGGTTCGGTCGGTCGCCGCGCCATCGGTTTGGCTGCTTGGCTATGGCGACTGGAATGGCGCAGCATCGGCCACGCTGATCGGGGTGACCCGATACGCGCGCGAGGCAGTAAGGCAGATCAGCGACTACATCGGGGAGGCTTCTCCGGTGTTATCTGGCGCGTGAGCCTCGGCGCCATTGCCCAGCGCCCGCACCTGCGATTGCAGGGCCATGCGGTCCAGCGCTTCAGGCTTAAGCGCCAACAGCAATCCGAGACGGTGCTGGAGCTGGTGAAGCGTGCTCAGGAACGCCTTATGGACCTGATCAGCACTGCCCTGCACTGCGGCCGGGTCGGGGATGCCCCAGTGGGCGGTAGCCGGGTGGCCTGGCCACACGGGACACGCTTCACCCGCGGCACGATCGCACACCGTTACGATGAGATCCATCTGCGGTGCTTCCGGACCTGCGAATGCATCCCACGGCTTGCTCGACAGCCCGGCAACGTCGAAGCCAATCTCCGAGAGCACCTGCAGGGCCACCGGATGAACTACGCCCTTGGGATGACTGCCCGCACTGTAAGCGCGGATACGTTCACGCCCTAAATGGCTGGCCAGTGCTTCGGCAAGAATGCTGCGCGCCGAGTTGCCTGTGCAAAGGAACAGAACATTCAGGGGACGCATGTCATCGCAACCATTTATCTAGAATAATCGAAGTATTGCCTTGCCATATGTCAACTCGATGACTGCCGAAAAGGAAGCGGGCACCCCCTCGGTGCCCGCTTTGCTCATCTGTTCAATGACCCGACGACCGTGTGGCGCCTGGC
The DNA here is from genome assembly GCF_032106285.1 of Stutzerimonas kunmingensis. Classification (GTDB taxonomy): domain Bacteria; phylum Pseudomonadota; class Gammaproteobacteria; order Pseudomonadales; family Pseudomonadaceae; genus Stutzerimonas; species Stutzerimonas kunmingensis_B. The sequence continues at coordinate 6,921 of NZ_DAMCPO010000048.1, read as the reverse complement.
GTACGATGCTTTCCCAAGCGGTCTACCAAGGTCTCACTTGCATCGTTGAGACCGAACACCTCAACGGTCGCGCCGTGCTCGCGCAGCTTCATCACTACCCGGTCGAGCGCATCAACGGCGGTCAGGTCCCAGAAGTGAGCGTCCTTCAGATCGATGATGACCTCCTTGGGGACATCCAGATAGTTGAAGCTACTCACGAACTGTCCAGAAGACGCAAAGAACACCTGCCCCTTCACAACGTAGACGCGCGAGTCGGTCTCGACCTGGGTGTCGTCGATGATCAGCTTCTTGCCGACCTTGCGGGTGAAGAACACCGCCGACAGGATCACGCCTGTCAACACGCCTTTGGCGAGGTCGTGGGTAGCCACGGTCACGATGACCGTGCCAATCATCACGACCGAAGAGCTCTTGGGATGAATGGCCAGCTCGCGCAGCGAGCGCCAGCTGAAGGTGCCGATGCTGACCATGATCATCACTGCGACCAGTGCGGCCATTGGAATCTGACTCACCAGGTTTGACCCATAAACAACCAGAAGGAGCAAAACCACGCCGGCCACAAGGCACGAGAGACGGCCCCGGCCACCGGAAGTGATGTTGATCACCGACTGGCCGATCATTGCACAGCCTGCCATGCCCCCAAAGAAGCCCGTTACGGTGTTAGCCAAGCCTTGGCCCGCACATTCGCGATTCTTCTGGCTCGGGGTATCGGTCATGTCTTCGACGATCTGCGCGGTCATCAGCGATTCCAACAAGCCAACGACCGCCAAAGTCGCCGAAACCGGCAGCAGGATCTGGAGTGTTTCCCAGGTGAATGGCACATCCGGAATCAGGAACGACGGCAGGCTGTCAGGCAGCGCCCCCATGTCGCCTACGGTGCGTACCTGGAAGCCGAAATACATGGAAGCGGCCGTGAGAACCACGATCGCCACCAATGCCGAAGGAACGGCTTTGGTCAGCAGCGGCAGCAGGTAGATGATTGCCAAACCCACAGCACAGATCGCATACACCATCCACGGCATGCCGATGAGCTCGGGAAGCTGCGCCATGAAAATGAGAATCGCCAGTGCATTCACAAATCCGGTCACCACCGAGCGCGACACAAAGCGCATCAGCGAGCCCAACCGCAGGGCGCCGGCCAGCATCTGCAGGACGCCGGCCAGGATGGTGGCGGCAAACAGATACTGAATGCCGTGCTCGCGCACCAGCGTGACCATCACCAACGCCATGGCGCCGGTCGCAGCCGAGATCATGCCAGGGCGGCCACCGGCGATGGCGGTGATGACGGCGATGCAGAACGAGGCATACAAACCTACCTTTGGGTCGACGCCGGCGATGATGGAAAACGCGATTGCCTCAGGAATCAGGGCTAGCGCAACGACAATGCCCGACAGCAGGTCACCACGGATGTTACCGAGCCATTGCTGGCGCAGGGGATAAATTGCAGACATAGAAAATGATCTCCGCGCACAGCCGTGCGCGCCAAACGAAAGAAACAGGCACCCTTCCAGACCTATGTGTCTGGGTCGCTTCTTCAATCAAGCGTCAGGGTGGAGTCATCGCTAGCCGATCCGTTGGGTATTTGACGGTATATTGTAGACTTGCATAGCGCCTGAGGGGAAATCCGGCCGGCATCGCGGTCGCGTCGGTGCATTCTCAAGGGTAGCTTCCCAGATCCCAAGATCATTTCGCAGGCGAAGTCGACAAGCTGGTAGGCAGTTGATCAGATTGAATTGAGCTCTGACCGAATCGCCAAAGAAGAGGTGGACATTCGCCGCGGGGCCTATGTCCGCTATCGGCCAGAAGCGGACATCGACTAATCCCTAAACTTGACGACCTTCGAAGCGGGCTCGGCTCTTGGTCGTCATTGCAGTGCAATCTCCGCGTTGCCCAGGCTTGTATCTAAGGCACCTGCCGCTGAGTTGACATTGTCGGCTGCAGTTTGGATGTCCGGCACAACATCCTGCCAATCATCGAAGCCGAAGCGGCTAGCGATCGACAATAGTTCGGACGATGCTGATTGGACCTCGTGAGACTGTGAAGCTACATCTGCCAATGCTGATTGGCCGGCCTCAATCGTGCCTCGTGCGTCCTGTAGCTCACTCTCCAGTTGAGCCAGTCTAGTGTGCGATTCAGACAGCTCTGCTTGAAGGTCTGCAACCTGACTATCAAGATCATCTACGCGAGCTTGATTGCAGCCAGTTAGCGATAGAAGAAGAGCAACCGCAAGAATTAGCCATCGCATCATTGGAATTACCCCCTAGCCAGCCAGTGGCCGGATTCCTGCTCGGTTCTACGATCCGCAGCACACGGGAACATGGCAATCTAACTGCTGGAGAATTTTTGCAGAGCTTCAATCAAGCGCCGCATCTCCTCAGGAATCTCGCCGATGTGCATTGCAGAAGCGATAGCACTAGGTGTTACAGACACGCCGTACCCATTTTGTAGCCATTCGTTGAAGCGGGATAGAAGAAGCTTTCCTGGGACCACCTTAAGTCGACGGTCGAAATCACTCCAATCCGACTCGAAGGACTTGTGAAGAGTTGCGGTCGCGGTCGATATGTCCATGCCCGGCGACGCATCAATCAGGGCTTTCACTCCAACTGAGTTAAGCTGGCCAAAGACCTCGCTCTTCATGCAATCAGCAAGTCTGCCAATTTGAGATGCGACGTCTACTTCAAAGTGCGTCCTCTTCCCTGTCCGAGCTTGGCGGTCTAGAATCCGTGCAGCCACCGCGCGCTCAATTGCTGATGGCACGAGGAGAAAGTTCTCCAGCTCCTTTCGGTCGTGAATCCAAACAAACTCACACGAAGATTGAAGGGCCAGCCTAAGGTCGTCAACTGCCTTGGAGGTACGGTAATCCCGATCAAATATGATGCCGCGTTTGATCGAAATCCCCAGAGTTGCCTCCATTCCGTCGGAGAAGTCTTTTACTCGAGACGGGTTGAACCCCTTTGCAGCAACTACTGCGAAGGAGGATCTGTTCGCTAGTGAAGTGCAGTTGAATTTCCTCGCAAATGCGGAGAGAAGCGCGAAGTCCTCGCCTTCCACGAACAGCGCTCGTTTGGTCTTTGCAAGCTGTGTCAACGTAGGGTTTAAGTTCGAGCCAAGTGAGCCGAATAGGCCTTGAAGCTGCGAGGGATTCTTTATGCGCTGAGCATTCTTGGATTTCTTATTGAGTACAAGGATCTCCCCAGAATCGGCCTCTGCAATGATCTCAGTTGCGTGTGTTGCAATCAGCACATCGCCGCTATGCGACCGCAATAGGTGGACTAGTTGCCGCTGGAGATCGGAATGCAGATAGACGTCCGGCTCATCGATTATTAGTAACGATTCTGGAGGGGCCTTCGCAATAAAGGTAAGCATCTGGCACCACACTTGAAATCCAAATCCGGCCCAGTACAGTTCACGTGGCATTCGTTCTTCCGGACAGAACATGTGGAGCTTGGCGGAATCGCTGCTTCTGCTCAACTCTGGTTTGTCGATGTCCATTCCTGGCCACGTTTGACGAATTAAATCTCGAAAGACCTCAAATCCGTCTGGGAAGTGGTACCAGATGTTGCGAAAATTTCGCGACGCTCTATGAGTCAGAAGTGCGCGACGCGCAGTCTCCTTTTGGTTGAGAGTCTCATTGTGCTCCACAGGTCCGAGCACCGGCACAAAGTGCACTGATGCATCAAATGCTCTCTTAAAGTCGGTGGGCGTCCGTACATCCTTGCCAGTTGTTTCACATAACAGAACGCAAACATCGTTCTCAGGAAATACGAGTCGAAGCTTGTTCCCGTTGGATAGCCAGAACTCAATTATCGCAGGCTCAGAGTCATCATAGTTCGTGAAGACATTCTCGGTGGAGACTGGCAGGTCGCTTAAGTTAATTGGATAGCCCCAGCCTTTTGTCGCCGTAGACTCGCTGTAGTCAGCATTGCGCGAATGTGCTCTCCGGATACCCTCTGCAAGTATCCGAAAAGCACCTATGACCGTGGACTTTCCGGCATTATTTGCGCCTACCATGATGTTGAACTGGGTAAGGCTGAGCGAGTAGGATCCGAAAGCCTTGTAATTTCGAAACTTGACGGTTGTGAAATGACTTGCCATAGGGCCCCCTTGTGGCTACGTGCGTCCATAATTGAGCATATCGCATTATGTGTCCGCCGTGACTGCGCAAGCTCCCTTTGCAGCCAGACACCCGATAAGGAGAACTTTCTGGCATCTTTAGCCAGCGAGGAATTTGCATGCGCACATCAAAGTTCACCGAGACGCAGATCATCACGATCCTCAAGCAAGGCGATGCCTTGCTTGCGGTGAAGGATCTATGTCGACAAGCTGGTATAAGCACGGCGACGTACTATCAGTGGAAGAGCAAGTACGGCGGACTTGAGGCGTCCGAGCATCGTCGGGTCAAGGACCTCGAAACTGAGAACGCAAGGCTCAAACGCATGTATGCGGAAATGGCGCCGAACAACGCAGCGCTGAAGGACTTGATGGCAAAAAAGCTGTAGGGCCGGTTCAGAAGCGGGAGGCAGTGCGTTTCCTCACCGAGGTGCACGCGCGTCCCCTGAGCCGGTCTTGCGGTTACGTGGGCCTGTCTCGTGCGGCATGCTACGCGCCGCCACTGGACTGGACCGTGCGCGATGCGGAGTTGATCTCGGGGGAACGACGCTGCCACGCGAGCTTGTCCAGGACATCGACCAACGCTTGAGTTAATTCGCTCAGCGAAGCGCCTTCGGCTTGAATGAATTGTTAGGTGCGCCGAGACTAGAACGGAATCTCATCAATAAAGGGTGTCACGGGAATTGCGCCTTCAGGAAGAGGAAGGCTGCTCACGGTGTAAAGGTTCAAGATGTCCTCACGGTCCATAAAAAGCAGCTGGCTCCGCTTAGAGGCGTCAAGCTTTCCGCCAAGCCAGTTCCTGGCCTGCTTGGTAATTTCACCGCCAGCGACAATGAAGGCATGATCGACTAGCACTTTTTTGCTTGTTTCAGGGTCGAATATCTCGTGTCCAAGCATCATTAGGGTTTGATTGTGGATCTCCGCGATGTTCGCGTTTGATGCTCTTGACATGCCGGATGCGTCCAACTTTCCCTTCTTGGCTTGTAACCCGAAGTAAAGAACATGCTGGGTTGGTAGAACGTAGCGCATCCAGATATCTTTGCCGTACTCAAGTGCTTTGTCTTTGTGGCCGGCTGCGGATATGCGGTGATAGCCGAGTTGTCGAAAGAGGGGGAGCAGTACGCGCTCAATGAGCTCATCCTCCGAGCACTTGTCTAGGTAGTTAGACAAGTCGTCACGCTTCTTCAGTTCCGCTGTGGTGAATGGGCGGTGCGGATTGGGCGCAGCAGAGACGCACTGTGTACGGATGTGTTTGAAATGGAGAAAGCCATTTTCTCCGTAGAAGGCCTCGTAGCCTTCTCTATGCAATGTTTTATTGAGGGCGCTTAGAGCTTTGGAGCGGTCAGGATCATCGTCCGTTGCGTCAGATTTCTCCATAAGAACTTGAAAGACCTTTACGAAGCTATCCGGCAACAAGTTGGGGCCTGACGGTGGCTCCTGGAGCAGTTCCTCAAGTTTTGAGGACGTCCAACTCCATCGAGTTGATCCGTCATGTACAAAGTCAAGATCGCATTCTTCAAAGAATCGTGTGATGTAGCTGCTCGATCTGTAGTGAAAGTGATCGGCATCGCCGATGATCATCTCGGCGAGTTCACGGAGATTTCTGCTCTTGAACTTCATCTCTGCATGATAGCGAAAATTCTTACAGCGCTCCTAACACCTGACTTAAACCGACTTGGCCGCGCCAGCGGACAAGTTCGGCTTGAATGAATTATTAGGCGCTACTGCGCCAGCCACGCAGAAAACGACAACTGAGACCAGCCGCCAGCGGGAGTGGCTGGCCGAGCTGGACGCGCAGGTCGAGCTGGGCGGGCCGGACGCGCAGGGCGTGCTGCTCGAGCAGCACGTGCGGGCCTTGCTGGGCGGGCAGAACCAGCCACACCTTGTCCAGGATTCCAAGCAACTGGCCGACCACCCTGATCTAAACACAGGATGGCATGTACTTGACCAAGCCAATCGCCTGATTCGGACGACCATGCGTGGCCGTTTGCGATGTAAGCGACCCAATCCATGTCAGTGTCAAAGATGTGCTCGTTCGGCGCGATCCAGCCAACGAGGTCGCAGTTCTTATCGAAAAGCGGGAGCATCGAACTCTCCTTGTAGGGCCAAACTACCTAATAACCGGATCCCTGGGTCCGATTATACGACTTATCCACAGCGCACCGTATATTGGACTCTCCCCCTGATGCGGCTAGATCATAGAGCGCCCCAGCTCCGGCTAGCAAGCCGATGAATAACCTGGCCGAGCAGCGTCCAGAGCATGCGCTCAGGCGGATGTCCGCTTTGGGTCGGTAGCGGACATTGCCACCTTCCCTTACGGTCGGTCTGGGCCCATGTCCGCTTTCGGCCAGAAGCAGACTCTAGGGGGAACTCCAAGCAATGGTATGGCATCATCATGCCGACTGAGCGGACGCGGACGAGCTGATCGAGATCGGCCGGGCCGGTGTACTGGACTAAGCACGCTCACGCGATTCGATCACCCAAATTAATGTCGATCAGTTCTGCTACGAGGTAGGTTCCTGGATGAAATCGTTGTTGCAGTGCGTTGAGTGCACCAAGTCGGGCAGCGTCCAACCGTACCTGTTTGTAGGCGACTACTACGATGGACACACGGTCGAGGCCACATGTCCGCTCGGCCACGCAGCATTCTCCATCGTCCAGAACCCAAAGTTCGAAACGCTGCTGACCGCTGCCGCAGACGCATTGATCCATGATCAGACGCTTCAAGCTGTCGCATGCCTGGCTGCGTCGCGCGAGCGACTTTTCGAGCTTGCGATCCGTGTCTTCGCCCGGTCCAGCGGTGTTGATCCGGGC
>NZ_DAMCPO010000047.1:18386-18834 GCF_032106285.1 Stutzerimonas kunmingensis | reverse complement strand
TTTTACCCGCGCATCACCGCCGAAAGTGGGTCAGTTCTGGATGCGCGCCAACAGTCAGGTCGATACGGTGGTGCGGGTCGAACTCAATCATGCCGCGATCTCATCCTTGGCCGGGGACTGAGGGCGCAGGCAAGAGCCGAGCCAGAGGCCCAGCCATTGCCATGCAGAGCCGACAAAGCCCGCCAAGGCGGATATGGCATTTCGCATAATGTATATTATGTTCAAGCTACTGCGGGGCTGGTTGGCACGCCGCTTGTCGGTGTCCCTAATTGATGGCATTTGTGCCTAGATCGCGCCCCTTATTGATTCCTAAGGGATTCTTGAGGTCCCCAGTCCCTCCAGTGACAACAATTAGGGCCAAATTCGCTTCAAATTTGACCCTAGTTCGTGTCAAACGGGCTGGCCAAACAGCCAGATTTGGCCCTTATTCGTGTCACTAGCGGGGATC
>NZ_DAMCPO010000047.1:0-18376 GCF_032106285.1 Stutzerimonas kunmingensis | reverse complement strand
TGTCATTGCTTCGACCGCTTGCGTTTCGGCCTGGCATCCGTAGCGACGCGAACTTCTTTGGACCGCTTGAGCGCCACTTCCAGCTGAGCTAGCAAATCTCGAAGCCCTGAAAGTTGCCCCTCGAGCGCGTCACATCTGCCGCGCAGGATATCGGCAGACTGACTTGCCGTGGCGGCCGCTGATTGGGCGGCCTGGATTTCCTGACGCAGCTGCTTCTCAAGGGCCCTGTGTTATTCGGATGCCTTCCTTTGCTGCGCCTGGAGTTCCTTCACCTCCTGGCGGGCTCGATCAACATCGCTGAGCGCTCGATTCTCGACAGATCTGACGTACTCGGTCCAGTCCTCCCGCTCAGATTTCGCCGTCTCTAGGGCATCGTGAAGCCGTGCATCGAGTTGCTGTCTCGCTGTCTCGGTTCGGTCGGCTCTTCGACGCTCGAGATCGCGCTGCTCTGCAAGTTCAGAGATCTGTAGCTGAAGCTGGTCGACCAGGTGCTGTAGCTCTGAAGCTTGGGTCGTTGCAATTTTCTCGCCGGTAATTGCAACGTCACGCTCTGCACGCATTTGCGTCAGCTCTTCAGTCGCAAGTCGGGAACTGGCCTCCAGCGCTTCACGCTCGGCAGCCAGAGCCTGCTCGGACGATGCAAGCTCTCGACGGGCGACCTCCTGGGCATGCTTCAGCGCCAGCACCCACCATTGCCTGGCGAGTTCTGCCAACACCGCTGGCGCATCTTCCAGGTCCGGACGCGCTGGCTGCAGGCGCGTGCCAAGTCGGTTCCACCATGTCTCCAGCCAGCGGGTCACCGTGTTCGGCGAGCCTGTCCCCAAGTGAGCCCGGATCCGCTCGACAGTGGGGCGCTCGCCCTTGGCCACCAGCTCGTCGGCGGCGGTATGGACGTCAGATTCGGTGATGCCGCGGGCCATGTTAACTCTCCTGTACTGGCGCCCTGCTCTGCTGATAACGTACTCACGATAAGTGATGATTATCGTGGGTATGATTGTCTAAACGTAGCGTACATTACATAGTATGAAAGATATTTCTTCAGTTCCCGCACTTGCCGCGACGGCCACCAGTTTGGTCCTGCCCGAACAGCTGGCCCAACAGGCTGCCGATGCGGTCCGCGAGCTGCTGGCCGAAGCCGCAGCCGAGAACACCACTCGCAGCTACACCAGCGCTCTGCGCTACTGGGCCGGCTGGCACACGGCGCGCTACGGCATCGAGTTGGCCTTGCCGGTACCCGAAGCCATCGTGCTCCAGTTCGTAGTCGATCACGTACAGCGCCGCTCGACCGACGGCGAATTGGCCTGGGAACTTCCACCAGCCGTCGACCAGGCCTTGGTGGCCGCTGGCCTCAAGGCTAAGATCGGCCCGTGGACCTTGGCGACGGTGCGCCATCGCGTTGCCGTGCTGTCCACCGCGCACCGCCTGAAGCAAGTGGCCAATCCCTGCGAGCAGCCGGCAATCCGCACCGTACTCAGTCGCGCGGGGCGAGCCGCGGTCAAGCGCGGCGAACGCCCACGCAAGAAGACTGCAATCACCCTGGCCGAGCTAGAGGCCATGTTGGCCACCTGCGACGACAGCCTGGAAGGGATTCGGGATCGGGCCCTACTCGAGGGTCGGCAGGGATTCATGTAAAAAACAGCCGTTCGCCTTTTAAGCTCTTGATGTTGCCGTGCTTTTGCTTCTGAGCCTACTGCGTTGCTGAGGCCACGAAGTGGCCTATTAGCCTCAAAAGAGTCGCCAAAATCATAAGCCGGCAGGTCCCCACTTCCGACCTAGCTCGCCAGGATCCGGCTCGAATAATCGAGCGGCGCGATCTTCCGGCTCAAGTCGAGTGTGTAGTCCCCAAAGCGATTGATGTGACTGGTCCGGTACGGGGACAGCCCGGCGAGCACCTCGGCGCTTATACCCATCCCCTCGTCCCGCAGCTCGGCCAGGATTCGGGTCATCCGCTCCACGTTGTGCAGGATGATCATGTTGGCCACGAGCTGGTTGTATTTCACGATCTTGCGCTGCTCGTGCAGGATGTTCTCGGCGATGATCCCTTCCCCGCCGAAGAACGACCACTTGATGAACCCGTTGAACTCCTCGCTCTTGTTGGTGGCGGCATGAATGGTTTTGCGTACATCGACATCATCGATGTAGCGCAGCAGGAACATGGTGCGGATGGCTTTGCCGAGTTCGCGGAAGGCGAAGTACAGCTTGTTCTTGCGGCTATAGGTGCCGAGCCGACGCAGGATCGTGGAGGCAGTGATCTTGCCGAGCTTGATCGAGACGGTCACGCGCAGCATGTCGTGCAGGTGGGTTTCGATCAGGACCCAGTCGATGCTCTCGCCGAATAACGCCTGGATGTTCTTGTAAGAGCGACCCGGCTCGGGTCGGAAGAACGTCAGATCCTTGATGCCGCGGATGCGCGGCATAAGCTGAATGCCCAACAGGTGCGCCAAGCCGAATACCGGATAGCTTTGGGCCTGCGTGTCGCCATGCACGATCTCCGGCTGGATATCGGAGGTATTGGCCAGCAGACCGTCGAGAATGTAGACCGCTTCATGCACGCCGCACGGAATGAAGTGGCTGAACAACGCAATGTACTTGTCCGAAACGTGGTAGTAGCCGATGCCGCCGTAGCCGCCATAGCGGATGTGGTATTCGGACAGCAGGTTCTGCTCGTACACGCTCCATTTCGTACCATCAGCGGAGGCGCTCTTGCCGCTGCCCCAGTATCCGGGCAACTCGAACTTGTTGTAGGTATTGATGACCTCGACGATGGCCTTGTCGAGGGTTTCCTCGGTGACGTATTTCAGGTTGAGCCAGGAGATCTGTCGCCGGCTGAAGCCTTTCACCGAGCGTGCCGTCTGGGTCGGGCCGAGGTTGCAGCCGTAGCAGAACAACGTCGTGACGACGCGGCGCAGCAACTCGTCCACGCGGCTGTCGGTACCGGCGATCGGCCGGAAGTGCTTATGCAGTTGCAGCCAGTGCGCGGCGTCGACCAGCACATCGACGATGCTGGTCGGCGGCAACCGCTCGGTAATCACCCCGTCGAGGGACACGATGGCACGGGACACTTCCGTGCGTTGCAGGCGCTTGAGGATCAGGCGACCGTCGACCAGTTCTGCATGGACGTTCTCCGGAAAGCGCTGGTCGACGGCATCGGCCAAGGCGGCGAGTTCCACCCGCAGTCCGCGCACGAAGACCGCGGCGTCGGTCGGCAACCCGGAGACTTCGCCGTAGGCCTCCAATTCCTGGGCGAAGGTCGCTTCGTCCACCAACTGTTCGCGGTAGTCGTCATAGCGTTCGCCATGCGGGATATACAGGTCGCCGGATTTCAGTTCGTCCTTGATCTGCGCCAGCACGGCCAGCTCGAAGTATTTGCGATGCAGCCAGCCGCGCCCGGCCAGCGTGGCGGACTTGCCGAACACGTGCCGGCGCCAGGCGCTCGACAACCAGGTGAAATCGCCCTCCGGATCCAGACCGAGGGCACTGGCCTCGATCAGCTCACGACGTTGACCGCGCAGCGCCTGCAGCGCCGCGATCATGCGCTCCATCGTGGCATCATGGCTAGTTGAGCGCAGGCCCATGATCTCCAGGCAATTGAGCAGCAACGGGCGCATCGTGGCGTACGGCTGCAACAGGAACGGCAGGTAATTCTTGCCGGCGTACGCCATGTGCTCCTCGCACTCGGCGAGCAGCACCGGCACCTCGGTGACGAGCGCGTTGCCGATCGCATCGACCCGTTGCGTGTCGGTTCCCTCGACCTGATAGGCCTGGAGGATGACCTTGAGCTGGCCGATCAGGAGATCGGCGCGCTTGCTGTGTTCCAGTTGATAGGCCACGAGCCGTTGCTGCGCCGAGCTTTCCAGCTTCTGGATGAGCCGGATGAAGACGTCGGCCGCATCGTCGAGGGTCTTGGCGTATTGAGCGCGAATGAAGATCGCCGCGAGCGCATAGCGCTTGGTCGGTTTGAGTTCGGCCAGTTCGCTGGCATCCAGAGCCCGCGCCATCGCCCGGTACTGCTTGAGCTTGGGGACCGGCACGTCGATCGCAGGCAACTGTTCGGCCAGGTGTTGCAACCGGCGGATGTGCTGCAGGTAGAAGCGGACCTCCTTGTTTGTCGGGCGCTTGGGCTCGCGCTTGAGTGCCTGCCAGCCGCTGAAGGCGTCGTCGGGCGACACCAGCAGGTCATCGATGAGCGCGCGGACCGCGGGCGTCAGCGCATCGGCAATGCGGCCGAAGTAGCGATCGTGTACTCGCTCGCGGGCCTGGATCGCCAGACGTTCCAGGGTGCTGAACGCCGGCAACTCGTAACGGTGATGGACCAGTTCCTCTAGCAGGACATTCACGATGTCGGGAATGATGTGCTTGGTCTCGGCCGCCGTTTCCGCAACCGTCGCCAGCCAGGTGCGGCCGTCGGGATCGAGCACGCGCACCCGCAGGTAGTCGCGCAGCTTCGCGATATGGCCACGCTTCGCGCCAGAGCTGTCGTAGCTGTGCAATTGCTCGATCGGCACCGAACGACGATCGCCGGCCGTCTGCGCGATGTGCTGGATGATGCGCTCGGGCACATCGGCCAAAAGCGTGAAGTAGCCGAGGCGCTGGAACAATTTCAGGTGGACCAGCACCGCCAGTTGGGCCGTGGGTCGCGTTGCGGTGGCCGCAACAAAGGCCAACTCGGCCTCGGTCGGCGTGTAGATGTCCTGCAGTTCCTTGAGGGTCGGGTCCGGTTTCAGGCGCGGATACGCGGTCTCGTGCAGGGTCGTCATCCGTCAACAAGGCTCCTCAACGTAAGAAGGTGGCGTGCCTAGTCCCAATGCCGCCCATCGCCAGCGCGCAACGAGGCCTCCAGGAAACAGCGATGGTTGTCGGCGATGCGATGCATGTCGTCGATCAAGGTCGCCATCGCTTCATCCAAGACGTCTGGCTCGACTGTCGGCACGGTCAACCGGTAACGGGTGCCATCTGCGTCGGAACGCTGGGCGCCGTAAGGCGCCAGGCAGATATCCTCGATCAAACGCCGTGCCCGGTGGGGCCCGCGGCCGCGAGGCGTAAACGGGGTGAGCACGAGACTCAGGTCCACGGAGAGTGTCGGCGGCTCGACTGCCACAGGCGCCGGCAACGCGAGTGGTGCCGGTGCCGGCAAGACCAGGCCTGCTTCGATCCGATCGCGCGCGAACGGATCGGCGCCATCGAGATAGCGCATCGCCGATTTGATGTCTTTCCAGCCGACATACTCCATCAGCGTCTTCACATCCCAGCCATTCGCATCGGCCCAGGCCGCGAAGCCGCGCCGCAGCGAGTGTCCGCTGTAGGCGTCAGATGCCGACAATCCGGCCGCGGCGAAGGCGCGACGCAGCAGCGGGATGAGGCTGTTCGCATGCAAAGCGTCTTCGGACACTTGGGCCCACCGACCAATCGCCCGAAACAGGGGCCCTTCGGTCAGGCCGGCCACGGCGATCCACTCGGCCGTCGCCGATACCGGGCAGCAGCGCGACAGCGCCGGGACCTTGAAGATCCGCCCTTCGTTGCGCCGATCGCTCTTGGTGCGGGGCAAAAAGCAGGTCATGCCTTGGCCGGGAACGATGCGCACGTGCTCGACCTGGAGATGGATCAGCTCGTCGCCGCGAAAGCCACGCCAGAATCCGAGCGAGATCAGCGCGCAATCCCGCAAATGCCGCAGCTGCGCCGCTCGGTCACCGCGACCTTCCGCGGTCGCCGCGGCCGTGTGCAGCCAGGTCATGACCTGCGCGAGCTGGGTCAGTTGCAGCGGTTCGGCCCGCTTCTCAACGGCCGGATGCAACGTCTGGATACCCTTGAGCACCTGGCGCACGCGCGGCGATCGCGTCGGATCGACGAAGCCATGCTCGCCGTGCCATTGCGCCAGTGCCGCCAGGCGCTGCTTGAGCGTATTGATCGCCAACTGCTCGGCGTAATCGGCCAAATACTGGGCCACGCTGTCGGCGGTGGCAGGCAGATGCCCACCCCATTCCACCTCGAAGTGGCGAACCGCCGACTCATAGCTGCGCCGTGTGTTGGCGCGGGTGGCGGCTTCTCGGTAGCGGTCGACGCTGCTCAAGGGATCACCGCGTGGAGAGCGCCTGGGCATAGGCATTGGTGATCGGATAGCGTCGTTCACGTCCAAACGCACGCCGCGAGATCTTCGGACCCGGCGCCGCCTGCTGCCGCTTCCATTCGTGGCGACGCACAAGGTCCAGCACCGGGTCCACCACGGCGGCGGCGAATCCGGCCGCCAGGAGTTCCTCGCGCGATTGTTCCTGGTCGATATGACGGAACAGGATCGCATCGAGCACGTCGTAGGGCGGCAGGGTGTCCTGGTCGGTCTGGTGCTCGCGCAGCTCCGCTGTCGGCGGCCGTGCGATCACCTCGGGCGGGATGACCGGCGCGCCGCCTACGGTATTGCGCCAGCGGGCCAACGCACTCACCTCGGTCTTGTAGACATCCTTGAGCGGGGCGTAACCGCCGCACATGTCGCCGTAGATCGTCGTGTAGCCGACCGCGTACTCGCTCTTGTTGCCGGTGGTCAGGAGCAATCCGCCGAGCTTGTTGCTCAGCGCCATCAGCACCGCACCGCGCGTGCGCGACTGCAGGTTTTCCTCGGTCGCATCAACCGTCGTACCCGCGAACAGCCCGCTCAGCGTGTCGAGAAAGCCCTGGAACGGGGCGTCGATCGGCACCGTCCGCATCGCCACGCCCAAGGTCGCGCACTGCGCCGCCGCCAGGTCGTTGCTCAACGCGCTGGTGAAGCGCGACGGCAACCGCACCGCGGTGACGCGGTCGCTCCCCAGCGCATCCACGGCCATCGCCAGCACCACCGCCGAATCCAGTCCTCCCGACAAGCCGACCCAAACCCGGTCGAAGCCGTTCTTGCGGCAGTAGTCGCGCAACCCGCACACGATCGCGCGCCAGGCCACAGCGTCGCGGCCGACGTCGGTGTCGATTGGCCAGGAGACCTGGGTGAACGTGCGTGAGGCCGGATCGAAATCGGCGACCAGCACATGTTCCTCGAAGGCGATGGCCGCCGGATGCACCTGGCCATCGGCATCGGCCAGCAAGGAGGCTCCGTCGAACACGACCGCATCCTGGCCGCCAACGAGGTTGACGTAAGCGAGTGCGACCTGATTGTCGCGGGCGCGCTCAGACAGCAGCGCGTCCCGCTCCGCGTGTTTATCGCGCTCGAAGGGCGAGGCGTTGGAGACGAGAATCAGCTGCGCGCCGGTTGCGGCGGTTTCAAACGTCGGTTCCAGCCCCCACAGGTCCTGGCAAATCAGCAAGCCCACGGTGACGCCCTGAAGCTCGAACACGCACGCCCCGCTGTCCGGATCGACCGCAAAGTACCGACGCTCATCGAAGACGGCGTAATTGGGTAAGTCGCGCTTGCGGTAAGTGGCCGCCACCGCGCCGTCGCGCAACATGCTGATCGCGTTGTAGACGACAGCGCCTGCCGCTTCCGGCCACCCCACGACCGCGACGATGCCGGTTGTTTCCTGGGCGATGCGCTGCACGGCATCGGCGCATTCGGCCAGGAACTGCCGCCGCAGCAGCAGATCCTCCGGCGGATAGCCGCTCAGCGTGAGTTCCGGAAACAGCACTAGGTCGGCGTGATAGCGATCGCGCGCCTCGGCGATCCGCTCGGCAATGCGCCCTGCGTTGCCGTCGATGTCCCCGACGGGAAAGTCCGCCTGGACCAATGCGATTCGCAGGCTCATGGGCAGTTCCCACCAAGGCATCGCATCACCAGACGGTTCATGCCGACCTCTTCCGACGCACGTCTGTCGTTTTGACCCGCGAGGTCGGCATCGGCTCCCGCAAGGTGGCCAGAATCGAGCACTGGCCCCGGGCGCCTCCGGAGCATGCGTTGATCGTGCGGTCCAATTCCCGGGCAATGCGATTGAGCTCGCGGAGCTTGCTGCGGATATCGGTCAAATGCTCGCGGGCAATCGCATCGATCTCGCCGCAGGAGAGCGTGCGGTCGCTTTCCAGCCGTAGCAGGCTGCGGATCTCATCCAGACTGAAGCCGAGGTCGCGGCTGCGGGTGATGAAACGCAGCAGGTCCACTTCGTCATCGCGGTACTCGCGGTAACCGCTGGCGGTTCGCCGCGGTTTGGGCATCAGCCCCACGCGCTCGTAGTAGCGAATGGTTTCCAGATGGCAGCCGCTGGATTCGGCCGCTTCGCTAATCTTCATCGACGCCTCTTGACCCTATAGCTGCTACGGACTTTACCCTTTGAGGCCTCCGGGGGCTATGGCGCACGGGAGAGGAGGTTGCCCTGTCGTGGAATCCTGCCCTTGACTCCGTAGCAGGTACGGGGTGTACGCTCACCGTTGCAACTGGTTCCCATTGCCGTTTATTGCCCTTCACCTAGGCGCTCTCCGTGACCAACTCCCTCTGTCGTTGCCTGCTGATCGCGTTATTGGCTTGGCTGTCCTTCCCAGCCTTCGCCACCGCGCCGTCCGCGGTCAACCCGCGCCAGACCTGGCAGCTGCTGGACTATGTGGCCGTCGACTATGGCACGGCCGTGAAATCCGGCAGCGTCGCGTCCGAGGCCGAGTACGCGGAGATGCGTGAATTTGCAGGGGCGGTGCGAACCCAATTGGCCGCACTGCCGTCGACGCCCGGCCAGGCCGGTCTGATCGCCCAAGCTGATCAGCTGGTAACCGCTGTCGAGTCTAAGTCCGACGCCAAGCACGTCGCCGATCTAGCGCATCGGCTGGCCGACGGCCTGCTGGCCAACTACCCGGTCGGTGCCGTGCCGGCGACGCCGCCCGATCCGGCCCGGGGGGCGCAGCTCTACGCCGCGCAATGCACTGCCTGCCACGGTCCGGCCGGCCACGGAGATGGGCCGGCTGCGGCGAGCTTGGACCCGCCGCCCATTGCCTTCACCGATGCCACCCGCGCCGCCCAGCGCAGTCCCTTCGCCTTGTACGAAGCGATTTCCCAAGGGATCCAGGGAACGGCCATGACCGGCTTCTCGTCCCTGCCGGAAGCCGATCGCTGGGCGCTGGCGTTCTACGTCGGCAGCTTGTCGCATTCGCCGCAGATGCGGGCCGAGGGCGAAGCGCTGTGGCGCGACGCGCCGGCCTGGCACCAGCGCCTTCCCACGCTGGAAGCGCTGACCCGCACCAGCGAGGCGGATCTGATCGCCGCCGGCAGTCAGGACGCGCAGGCGCGGGCCATCATCGCTTACCTGCGCGGGCAGCCGCAGGCCGTCCAGACCGCAGCTTCGGGCGTGGCAGCAGTCCAATCGCTCGCACTGGCCCGGCAACGGATGGCCGAGAGCCTCCGCGCCTATCAGGCGGGCGATGCCGGGCAGGCCAAGACGGCGGCTTTGTCGGCGTACCTGGATGGCGTCGAACCGGTCGAGCCCACACTCGCCGCGCGGGACAACGCGCTGATGCGTGGGCTCGAAACCACCATGGCGCGCTATCGCGATGCCATCGGCCGCCGCGTTCCTGCCTCCGATGCGACAGCGCAGGCGACGGAGGTGAGCGCGCTGTTCGATCGCGCCGAGGCGGTCTTGCGGGATGCGCACACCGATCGCACCACGGCGTTCCTGGGCAGCTTTACCATCCTGCTCCGCGAAGGGATCGAGGCGTTGTTGATCGTGATCGGCATGATTGCCTTCCTGCGCAAGGCCGAACGTCGCGAGGTCCTGCCGGCGGTGCACGCCGGTTGGGTCGGGGCGTTGCTGGCGGGTGTGGCAACCTGGGCCATCGCGACCCATCTGGTCGATGTGAGCGGCGCCAACCGTGAGGTCACCGAAGGCGTGTCGGCGTTGTTCGCTGCAGTGGTGCTGCTCAGCGTGGGCATCTGGATGCACCAGAAAAGCCTGGCTGGGCGTTGGCAGCAGTACCTGCACGCCAAGGTCTCGGCTGCGCTGACCCGGCGCTCTGCGGTCTTCCTGTTCATGCTGGCCTTCGTCGCGGTCTACCGCGAAGTGTTCGAGACGATCCTGTTCTTCATCGCGATGTGGAACCAGAAAAACAGCACCGCGATTCTGGGTGGGCTGGTCGCCGGTAGCGTCGTGTTGGCCGGGGTGGCGTACTGGATGCTGCGCATGAGCAAGCGCCTGCCGATTGGCCAGTTCTTCTCGATCAGTTCGATCCTGATTGCCGTGCTCGCCGTCGTGCTGGTCGGCAAGGGCATCGCGGCGCTGCAGGAAGCTGGCTGGGTCGGTCAGGCGCTGGTCGCCGCGCCGCGTATCGATTGGCTGGGCGTGTACCCCTCCTGGCAATCCCTGCTGGCGCAGTTGGCCGTGGCGGTGATCGCTATCGGCAGTTTTTATTACAATGCGCGCAACTCTCGCGTGCCCCCGCAAGCCGTCAAGGGAGACCGCGCGCAATGAGCACGTCTTGCAACAGCTGTGGTGACTCGGCGACCATGGCTCAACTTCCGGCGCCTTCACTCCAGGTTATGCGTTATCGCATCGCGAACATGGACTGCCCCGCCGAGGAGGCGCTGATCCGGAACAAGCTCGGCCAAGTGCCCGGCGTGACGGACCTGCAGTTCAACCTGGTGCAGCGCACGCTGACAGTGCTTCACCAGTTGCCTGCGCTGGCCCCCGTGGAAGACGCGCTGGCGGCGATCGGCATGCAGGCGGTGCCATTGGAGACGACGGCGTCTGCCGTTGAAACGGCGCTGCATATCGCGAACATGGATTGCCCCACCGAGGAAAGCCTCATTCGCGGCAAGTTGAGTGGCATGCCGGGGGTGGACGCGCTGGCCTTCAATCTCGTGCAACGCACCCTGACCGTCCGCCACGCGACCGGTGTCTTGTCGGATGTGCTAGCCGCCTTGAAGTCGCTGGGCTTCGAGGCCGAAGCGGTCGCCACGGCCGGCAGCGCAGATTCGACTGCACCGGTGCAGACCCGGACAGCCTGGTGGCCGTTGATCGTTTCCGGCGCGGCGGCACTGCTCGCCGAGGTCATGTCGTGGCTCGGGGCCCCTGCGTGGCTGGTCATAGCACTGGCGCTGGTGGCGATCGGTACGGGCGGCCTGTCGACCTACAAGAAGGGCTGGATTGCGCTGAAGAACCGCAATCTCAACATGAACGCCCTGATGTCGATCGCGGTCACCGGCGCGATGCTGATCGGCCATTGGCCGGAGGCGGCCATGGTGATGGTGCTGTTCGCGCTGGCCGAGGTGATCGAGGCCAGATCGCTGGATCGCGCGCGCAATGCGATCCGGGGCTTGATGGACCTGGCGCCCGAACGGGCCACGGTGCTGCAGGACGGCAACCGATGGGTCGAGGCGGATGCCAAGACGGTCGCGCTCGATAGCCGGGTGCGGGTCAAGCCGGGCGAGCGCATCGCGCTGGACGGCGTGGTGGTCCTTGGCCGCTCCACGATTAACCAGGCGCCGATCACCGGCGAGAGCCTTCCTGTCGAAAAGGCCGAGGGCGATCTGGTGTTCGCCGGCACCGTCAACGAAGCCGGTTCGCTCGAATATCGGGTCACGGCCACGGCCAATGATTCCACCCTCGCGCGCATCATCCACGCGGTGGAGGCGGCGCAGGGCAATCGTGCGCCCACCCAGCGCTTCGTCGACCAGTTTGCGCGCTGGTACACCCCGCTGGTGTTTGCCGTCGCCATCGGCGTCGCGGTAGTGCCGCCCCTGTTGATGGGCGCGGCGTGGCTGGAATGGACCTACCGGGCGCTGGTGCTGCTGGTGATCGCCTGTCCTTGCGCACTGGTGATCTCCACCCCGGTGAGCATCGTCAGCGGACTGGCCGCGGCGGCACGGCACGGCATCCTGATCAAGGGCGGCGTGTACCTGGAGAATGGTCGCAAGCTGCGATGGCTGGCGCTCGACAAAACCGGGACGATCACCCACGGCAAACCCAAGCAGACCGACTTCGTCGCATGGGGCGAGGCGGACCCAGGCCTGACTCGCGCGGTCGCGGTCAGCTTGGCCGCTCGCTCCGACCACCCCGTCTCCAAGGCCATTGCCGTGGCGGGACAGGACGATGCGGTGACCGTGCGTGAAGTCGAGGACTTCGCCGCCTTGCCGGGCCGCGGCGTACGCGGCCAGGTGGCAGGTGTGCTTTACCACTTGGGCAACCATCGGCTGGTGCAGGAGCTGGGTGCCAGCTCGGCAGCGTTGGAAGCGCATTTCAGCAGCTTGGAAACACAAGGCAAGAGCGTCGTGGCGCTGGTGGCAAGCGATGGCGTGCAGGCCCTCTTCGCCGTGGCCGACACGGTCAAGGACAGCAGCCGACAGGCCATTGCCGAACTGCACGCACTCGGCGTCAAGACCCTGATGCTGACTGGCGACAATCCGCACACCGCGCAGGCCATCGCCCGCGAAGTCGGCATCGACCGGGCCCAGGGCAACCTGCTGCCCGAAGACAAGCTGCGGGAAATGGAAGCCCTCGCCGCACAGGGCACCAGCGGCATGGTCGGCGACGGCATCAACGATGCCCCGGCGCTGGCGCGGGCTGATATCGGCTTTGCGATGGGCGCGGCCGGGTCCGACACCGCCATCGAAACCGCCGATGTGGCCTTGATGGACGACGACCTGCGCAAGATTCCCGCCTTCGTCGGGCTGTCGAAGGCCACGGCCCGGGTTTTGGCACAGAACATCGCTCTGGCGCTCGGCATCAAGGCGGTGTTCCTGGTGCTCACCTTAGCTGGTCAGGCTACGATGTGGGCTGCGGTGTTTGCCGACATGGGCGCGAGCCTGCTGGTCGTCGGCAACGGCATGCGCTTGCTGCGGAAGTTATCTTCGGCCCGCAAGTGAGAGGAGGACGCCATGACACGGTCGAAGGAAGTCGCTAAGTTCTTCTCCTGTTTTGAAACCTTCCATGCGCTCGTGCACGGCTATCTTTCGGGGGGCGGGCACGGATCTAAGTGTGTTGGGGATTCAGGTAGCCGTCCACTGAACCCTCACGGGCGTGTTCGTCAACGCCGCCATTGCGGTCGCATTGCGGCTATAGGCTTGGCGAGGCGACAGGCATCCTGAATGATATTTCAAAGCTCACCTGTTGCTGGCCATGCCGGAGGGTTGAAGTCCGCCGCGTCCCGTGCCTTGCTTGCGCGCTTGCGCACTTCCGCGCGGTTGGTTGTGCTGGTGCTGTTGATCTTCGTCATGAAGATTGGCGCTGCCGCCGCGTGTACCCGGCATGATTTCGTTGATCTGGGCCATGGTACGAAGGCCTCGCTCGAGACCGTAGTGAATGTGCCAGCGGACGATGGCGAGGGTGCGTCGAGGAAGGAGCCCGGCGGGTGTTCGCACTGCAGTTGCCACCACGCCGCCGTTATGGCGCCCGAAACCTTCTTCAGCTTCCCCCTCCCACCGCAGGATGTGGCGGTACTGCTCGCCGGCGTGCGGCGCAGCATTACGTCTTGTTTGGAACTTAGGCCACCGATCGCCTAACCGGCCTGTGGTTTGCCCCCTCGGCGCGGAGCGTCGAGGAATGTTGTCGATTCAGAGGATCCTTCCAATGCACCTTGTTCGTTCGACGCGCCGACGCGCTGTCGCCTGGCTGGCCATCGCGCTGTTCGCCTGCTTGCTGGCAGGACAGGCATGGGCCGCCCAAGCGCCCGGGGCCATGGCCCCGGCGCCCCTCCGCGCGGCGCTTCTGGCCGCTTGGCAGCGCCATCCCAGTTACCGTGCCACCGAAGCACAACTCGCTGCCGCTCGCGCACGGCTGGCAGCAGCGGGACAGCCGCTGTACAACCCCGAAGTCGAGCTGACCCGCGAGGAAGAAGGCGACGAACGTACGTCGACTGCTGGACTCAGCCTCACGCTTGATATCAGTGGCAAACGCCGCGTACGCCGTGATGCAGCCGCAGCGCGGGTCGATCAGGCCACGGCGGAAGCGCAAATGCACCGTCGCGATTTCGTCAAACAATGGTTCGCCAGTTGGGCTGATCTGCAATCGGCACAACAGCGGTTCCGTACTGGCGAGCGCCGTTTGGAACTGGTGTCCCGATTTGCAATGCTGGCCGAAAAGCAGTTCGCAGCCGACGACATTTCCGGAATCGAGCGGGATCTCGCTCAACTCGCCCACGACGAAGCGCAAGCCGAGCAATCCCAGCTGATTGCAGAACGCGGGGAAGCCGAAGCGCGCTTTCGGGCTGTGGGCGGCAGCCCCGAATTGGTTGCGAGCGTACTCTTGCCCAGCAAAACCCTGCCACCGCCTGTTACGCCTGCGGAAGGCGTCGAGCAATTGCCGGAGTGGCAGGTCGCACATGCGGCGGCGCTGGCTGCCGAGCGGGATGTCACGGTGGCGCGTCGTGATCGCATAGCAAACCCGACACTGGCCGTTCGCGGCGGACGCAAGGACATCGGCCCGGTGACTGACAACATTGTCGGTTTCTCGATCAGCATTCCGTTGTTCGTCCGCAACTCATATCGTGCCGAAGTAGCGGCGGCCACCGCCGAGGCCGATGTGGCCGCAGCGGTGGCTGAACGCACCACAATGGAACTGACAGCGGATCGTCAGCGCGCCATCGGCAGCTACGGTGCCGCGCAGTCCGCCTGGTCGCGCTGGCAAGGTAGCAGGGGCACCGATGTGGAGCGCCGCGCCAGCTTGCTGGAGAAACTCTGGCAGGAAGGCGAACTGTCCACCGCCGATTACCTGTTGCAGCTCAAGCAGACCCTTGACACCCAGCTCGCTGGTGCCGAACTTGAGGCGCGCCTGTGGCGCAGCTATGCCGACTACCTCGCCGCCACCGGTCAGCTTGAACGCTGGGCCGGTATGGAAGGCACCCCATGAGAGAGATTTCGATGGATCGCATGCGTTTGTTAACCCTGCCGCTGACCGCCGCATTGCTGCTGGCGCTGGCCGCTTGTTCCAAATCCCCCGATGCAGGCGCGGCCAAGCCTGGGGCCGAAACCGCGAATTCCGAACAGGCGGGTGGTGAGGGCCACGCCGAAGGCGGTGAAGAAGAAGCCGCCAGTTCGGTGAAGATGGACGATGCCGCGATGAAAGCCGCCGGCATCCGCTTGCAGACACTGCGGCCGTCGGCGCTCAGCGAGGAACTGCGCGCTCCGGGCGAAGTGGTGGATACGGGCTATGGCACGACCTTGATCACCCCCCAGGTGGAGGCGCTGGTCGTGCGCCGGCACGCCAAGCTCGGCGATGAAGTCCGCGCCGGCGCGCCGCTGGCGACACTGACAAGCGTCGATGTTTCCGACGCGCAAGCCGAGCTGCGCATCGCCGAACAGGAATGGCGCCGGGTTTCAGCACTTGGCCGTGAAGCCGTCGCCGGCCGTCGCATTACCGAAGCAAAGGTCGCGGTCGATCGCGCCCGGGCCAAGGCGCAGGCCTACGGACTGCCTGGCACCGCCAGCGGTGGCGTCAACGGCCAGTTCACGCTGACCGCGCCGCATGCTGGCCGCATCACCGAAGACGACTTCGTCGTCGGTGAGCGTATCGAACCGGGCAAGGCCTTGTTCCGTCTGGTCGATGAGTCCGTCGTATGGGTCGATGCCAAGCTGCAGGCGGGTACCGCACACCGCATCCGCCCTAGCCAGGAAGCGGTGGTGCTCTTTGACGGCGAGCGCTTGGCCGGTACCGTGCAGCAGGCCGCGCACCGCACCTCCGACGCTACGCGCAATGCCGTCGTGCGCATCAAGGTGCCGAACCAGGGCGATCGCCTGCACAGCGGTGACTTCGTCGATGTGTTCTTCGAGGCAACGGGAAGCGCCCAGGCCGACAGCCGTGCCGCCACGGAGGTTGCCGTGCCAAACGACGCACTGGTGCAACTGGCCGGTGACACCGTCGTCTTTCGCCGCAACGCGGAAGGTGCTCTGGAGCCGGTGCCGGTGCGCACGGGCGAGGTGATCGGCGACCGGACCCTGATCCGGGACGGTCTCAAGCCGGGCGACACGGTGGTGGTCGCAGGCGCGTTTGCGCTCAAGTCGCAGATGCTCAAGTCCCAGTTGGGAGAAGAAGAATGAGCCGCGAACTGCGCACAAGGGTGCGAGGTAACGCGCCATGCTGAATCGCCTGGTCGAACTGTCCCTGCGTTACAAGTTCCTGGTCCTGATCGTGTTCGCGGTGGTGGCCTTCCTCGGCATCAGCGCCGTGCGCAACGTGCCGATCGATGCGTTTCCCGACGTCACCCCGGTCCAGGTCAATGTCTACACCGAATCCCCGGGCCTGGCGGCCGAGGATGTCGAGCAGTTGCTGACCACGCCGGTGGAATCGGCGCTGGCCGGCTTGCCCAAGGTGCAGGAAATCCGTTCGGTCAGTCTGTTCGGGCTGTCGTACGTGTCGGTCTATTTCAAGGACGACATGGACATCTACTTCGCCCGTCAGCTGGTCAACGAACGCCTGCAGGAAATCGGCGATCGCCTGCCAGAAGGCTACGGGAAACCAAGCATGGGCCCGAATACGTCCGGGCTGGGGCAGGTGTACTGGTACACGGTCGAGCGCGCCCCGGGTGTCAGCAAGGAACAGGTCACCGACATGGACCTGCGCACCTGGCAGGAGTGGACGGTGCGCCTGATCCTGCGCACCGCGCCTGGCGTGGACGACGTGAGTTCCTGGGGCGGCGGCGAGCGCCAGTTCCAGGTACAGATCGATCCTCAGCGCTTGTATGCACGCCACCTGGGCTTCAGCGATGTCATCAACGCCATCCCCGCCAATAACGGCCAGGTCGGCGGCAATGTCATGGATGTCGGCCGCGAGCAATTCCTCGTCCGTGGCCTGGGCTTGCTGAAGTCGGTCGAGGACATTGGCGCCATCGTGCTGAAGTCCGAAGACGGCGTTCCGGTGTACCTGCGCGACGTGGCCCGCGTAACGGAGGCCCCTGCACCGCGCTTCGGTGCCGTGACCCGTGATGGCCAAGAGGTCGTCATGGGCCAGGCACTGGCCCGCATCGGCGAGAACGCAAAAAACGTCGTCGAAGCCGTCAAGGGCAAGCTGGAGGTCGTTCGGGCGGCGCTGCCCAAGACCATGGTGCTGCGCCCCATCTACGAGCGCACCGACCTGGTCAACAAGGCGGTGGAAACCGCCGTGCGGGCGCTGATCGAAGGCTCCATCCTGGTCGCGATCATCCTGTTCCTGTTCCTGGGCGAGGTGCGCTCGGCGCTGGTGGTGATCGTTACCCTGCCGCTGGCGATGTTGATCGCTTTCATCGGCATGGGCCAAGCCGGACTATCGGCCAACCTGATGTCGCTGGCCGGCTTGGCCATTGGCATCGGCATGATGGTCGATGGCGCGGTGGTGATGGTGGAAAACGCGTTCCGGATCATGGCCGAACGCCTCGAACACGGCGAGAAGGTCGACAGAACTTCGGCAGTGCTGGCGGCGGCGAAGGAAGTCGCCAACCCGATCGCCTTTGCCATCATCATCATTATCGTGGTGTTCCTGCCGCTGTTTGCGCTGGAAGGCCTCGAAGGCAAGATGTTCAAGCCGATGGCGTTCAACATCGCCTTCGCCATGGCCGGCTCGCTGATCCTGAGCCTGACCCTGATTCCGGTGCTGGCGTCGATGATCCTCAAGCCCAAGGAGGAGCGCGACACCTGGCTGGTCGCCCGGATCAAGTGCATCTACCGGCCATTGCTGGACAAGGCCCTGGCCAAAAAGCGGACGGTGGTGATCAGTGCGGTGGCAGCCCTGATCGTGAGCCTGGCGCTGTTCCCGTTCCTGGGCAAGGAGTTCATGCCACAGCTGCAGGAAGGCTCGATCATGTGGCGCGTGACCGGCATTCCATCGACCTCGCTGAACGAATCGATCCGCACCAGCAACACCATCGCCGCAGCCTTCAAGCAATTCCCGGAAGTGGAAACCACCCTCTCCATGATCGGTCGTGCCGAGAAGGGCGACACCGCCGACGTCAACTACATGGAGATCTACACCGCCCTCAAGCCGGAGGACGAGTGGACCACCGGTCGGAATATCAAAGAGCTGGAAGCGGCGATGCAGGAAACGCTGGAGAAGGTGGTGCCCAATGTAGTGCCGAGCTACACCCAACCGATCCAGATGCGCGTGGAAGAGCTCATTTCCGGCGTGCGCGCCACGCTTGCCCTAAAGCTCTACGGTGAGGATCTGCGCGAACTCGACAAGCTTAGCGGGCGCCTCAAGAGCACCCTTGCCACGGTGCCGGGCGTCGCCGACCTTGCCCTTGAAGCCAATCTCGGCAAGCCGCAGATCCGCATCCAGGTCAACCGGGACGAGTTGGCGTTGTATGGGCTGAATGCCGAGGACGTGCTGACGATCGTGCGCAATGGGCTGGGCGGCGAACCGGTCAGCGTACTGTTGGACGGCGTCAAGCGCTTCGATATTGCCGTGCGCCTCGACGACAGCGCCCGCGTGTCCGTTGAATCCGTGCGTCACATTCCCCTGCGAACGGCTTCCGGTGCGCTGGTGCCCCTGTCACGCGTGGCGGAGATCAGCAACGCCGAAGGCTATTC
>NZ_DAMCPO010000046.1:0-20297 GCF_032106285.1 Stutzerimonas kunmingensis | reverse complement strand
GCTTCTGGCCAGCCGATAGCTACGAGGAAGGCAAGAACCCGCCGAGCTTCGACAAGCAGTTCGTCCGTGACTGGCTCGAATCCACCGGCTGGAACAAGCAGCCGCCGGCTCCAGCTGTTCCGGCCGACGTTGCACAGCGAACTGCCGACAAGTACCGCGAGGCGCTGACCCGTCTGACGGCCTGACTGAACTGCATGACCAGGCTCGCCCTGCGTCCGCTCATGGTGGGCCGCAAGAGACTGAAAACGGTAAAAAATCTATGCAGTTGGGGTTCGACAAACCTGCTCCAGCTGCTATGATGCGCGCCGCTGGAGAGATGCCGGAGTGGCCGAACGGGACGGATTCGAAATCCGTTGTACCCTCGCGGGTACCTAGGGTTCAAATCCCTATCTCTCCGCCACTACATATAGCCTAAGCCCCTGAACTCGACAGAGTCCGGGGGTTTTTGCTTTTTGTGGCCTCGGTATGCGGCGGCCGGGTTTGTCTGATGATGGCTATGCTTCAACGGCAGGTGCAGTCTGCTGCATGGCCATCACAGTGTTGTGCGAAGCGAGGGGAGGGTGATGTCGCAGCTACGGCGGGGCTTTATCCTGACTCGGCACTGGCGGGATGCGCCGGAGGGTACGGAGGTCAGTTTCTGGCTGGCAACCGACGCTGGCGCACGGCAGCTACGTGTCTCGCATCAAGATTCCGTCGCTTTCATCCCCGAAGAGCAGCGTCCTCTTGCTGAAGCGCTGCTACGTCGCGAGCGCGACGTGGAATTGCGACCGCTGGCCTTGTGCGACTTCCGCCATCGGCCAGTGATGGGGTTGTACAGCCGTTCGTACCGTCGCTTGCTGGATTGCGCGCGGTTGCTGCGTGAGGCCGGGGTGGACGTCTATGAGTCCGATATCCGTCCCCCCGAGCGCTACCTGATGGAGCGTTTCATCACCGCGCCGGTGTCCTTTTCAGATGCGTCTGGCGGCGACGGTGCGTCGATCGATGCGCAGCTCAAACCGGCGCCTGACTATCGCCCGACGCTCAAGCTGGTTTCGCTGGATATCGAAACCACCTCCCGTGGCGATCTCTATTCCATTGCCCTGGAGGGCTGTAGCCAGCGCCAGGTCTACATGCTCGGACCGGAAAACGGGCAGGGCACGACCGTCGATTTTTCTCTGCAGTATTGCGATAGCCGACGCGAGTTGCTCGAGCGGCTGAACGACTGGTTTGCCGAGCATGACCCGGATGCGATCATCGGCTGGAATCTGCTGCAGTTCGATCTGCGCGTGCTGCGCGATCATTCGCAGCGCCTGCAAGTGCCATTGCGTCTGGGGCGCGGTGGTGCGGAGATGGAGTGGCGCGAGCACGGCGGTCGCGGCAATCATTATTTCGCCGCGGCCGCTGGGCGCTTGATTATCGATGGCATCGAGGCGCTTCGCTCGGCGACCTGGAGCTTCCCCTCCTTTAGCCTGGAGAATGTCGCCCAGACCCTTCTGGGTGAAGGCAAGGCCATCGACAATCCCTACCAGCGCATGGCGGAAATCGATCGCATGTTCGCCGAGGACAAACCGGCTCTGGCGCGCTACAACCTCAAGGATTGCGAGCTGGTAACACGCATCTTCGCCCGCACCGAACTGCTGACCTTCCTTCTCGAGCGCGCCACGGTAACCGGGCTGGCTGCCGATCGCAGTGGCGGTTCGGTCGCGGCCTTCGAGCATCTGTACCTGCCGCTGATGCATCGCCAGGGCTTCGTCGCGCCGAATCTTGGCGAGCGGCAGCCGGAGGCCAGCCCGGGTGGTTTCGTGATGAATTCGCAGCCGGGGCTTTACGAATCAGTACTGGTGCTCGATTACAAGAGCCTCTATCCGTCGATCATACGAACCTTTCTCATCGACCCGGTGGGGTTGATCGACGGGCTGCGCCAGCCGGATGACGAACAGTCGATCCCCGGCTTCCGCGGTGCGCGCTTCTCGCGGACTAGGCACTGTCTGCCGGCAATCGTGGAGCGTGTTTGGGAGGGGCGCGAGACGGCGAAACGCGAGCACAACAAGCCGTTGTCACAGGCGCTGAAAATCATCATGAATGCCTTCTATGGCGTGCTCGGTTCCAGTGGCTGCCGCTTCTTCGATACGCGGCTGGCCTCGTCCATCACCCTGCGCGGTCACGAAATCATGCGGCGCACCCGGGAGCTGATCGAGGCGCAGGGGCATGCCGTCATCTATGGCGATACCGATTCCACGTTCGTCTGGCTGCGCAAAGCTCATTCAGATGACGAGGCAGCGCTGATCGGCCGTCAGCTGGTGCAGCACGTCAATGATTGGTGGCGAGTGCATCTGCAGGCCGAGTACGGGCTGGTCAGCGCTCTGGAGCTGCAATACGAAACCCATTTTCGACGCTTTCTGATGCCCACCATTCGTGGTGCGGAGGAGGGCAGCAAAAAGCGTTATGCCGGACTGATCACCCGGCCCGATGGCAGCGACGACATGGTCTTCAAGGGGCTGGAAACCGTGCGTACCGACTGGTCGCCGCTGGCTCAACGCTTCCAGCAAGAGCTCTACCAACGCATCTTTCACCGCCAGCCGCACGGGGAGTACGTGCGCGACTACGTACGGCGCACGCTGGCCGGTGAGCTGGATGAGCTGCTGATCTATCGCAAGCGCTTGCGCCGCAGGCTCGATGACTACCAGCGCAATGTGCCACCCCATGTGCGTGCCGCGCGTTTGGCGGATGACTACAACGACCGTCAGGGGCGGCCTCGGCAGTATCAGAACGGTGGCTGGATCAGCTACCTGATGACGGTCGCCGGGCCCGAGCCGCTGGAAACACGGTCATCGGCTGTCGACTACGACCACTATGTAACGCGGCAACTGCAGCCCGTGGCGGATGCGATTCTGCCCTTCGTGGGCGATGACTTCGCGTCGCTCGTCGACGGGCAGCTCGGCTTGTTCTGAGTTCACCGGCTCGCGGCATCTATCTGGTGCCGGGCCGGTCATATGTCGAGCAACATTCACTGGAGCTCCGACATGTACCTGATTCAGTTGCTGCTACCGCTTTACGACAACGATCAGCAGGCGCTGCCGAAGTCGTCTTTCCGTGCTGTGCGTGATGAGCTCATCGAGCGTTTCGGTGGCCTGACCACCTATTCGCGAGTCCCGGCGAGTGGCTATTGGCTGGAAGAGGGCGACAACGCGGTTCATGACGACTCGGTGGTCTACGAAGTCATGGTCAATGATCTGGACAGGGGTTGGTGGGCAGATTATCGCGCCGAGCTGGAGCGCCGGTTTCGGCAGGAGAGCCTGGTGATCCGGGCACACGCTCTGACGCTGCTGTAGGCGCTGCCGCGAAGAGCGATGGCCGGCGGACCCGGCCATCATCGTTGGTTACTTGCGAACCCAGTTGCCGTTGAGCTGAATGATCTGGCCCGAGGGCGTCTTCTCGATGGCTTTCTTGCCGGCGATGGCTTCCACGTCGCTGACGCTGATGCCGTTCTGCTTGGCGACGCGGTGGTACTCGGCTCGGCGCGCCTGATTAATCTGGCTTGCGATGTCCTCGGCGTTCTGGCTGGACCGCACCACGCCGAGATAGCCGTCGGGCTTCTCGCCAAGCAAGCCGCTGGCCTTGGCGTCACCCAGGGCGGACATGGCTTCGTTGAGTGTCATGGCTGCCGCTGGCAGAGCGATCATGAGTGCCAACAGCAGGCTTGCCAATTTCAGATAGGTTTTCATCGTCGTCCTCAGAACAGTCCGCTGTCTTCGTTAATGATCGAGTCGAGCTGCTTGTCCACCCGGATGTAAATCTCATGCTCGATCTTTACGTTCAGGTTGATGTTGATCGGCTCGTTCGGTACGGCCAGTTCCACCCGCGGCGTACAGGCGCTGGCGAGCACGGCCAGCAGCAGAATGGTCAGCGATTGGCGCAACCGCATGGCGGTCTCTCTCCTGTGTCGGCTAGGGCTGCAGGGCCTCATTGAAGGCGTTGAAGATGTTCCTGCACCCGTCGTTGAATTGTTTCGCTTACCCGGTCGCTCAGTTGCAAGCTGGTCAGCAGCGCCGGAATGTCCTCTTCCAGATTGATCGAAAAATTGATCGGGCGGCCTCCTTCCAGGGCTGGGTTGCGGCCGTTCAGGCGCAGCGCGAGGTTCAGTTTGCCGCTCTCATCATAGCGGACGTCACTGCTCAGCCGATCATAATGAAAATCGTGCAGGGCTTCGGTGACGATCTTCATGGCCGGGTTCGACTGGCCAAGGGCTTCTATCTTCGGCGAACGAAAGCGCAGTACACCGCCGGGTGTGCGCGCGGACAGCTCGCCCTGGTCGACGCTGAACCCGAGTGCGCTGCGGCGAATGTCGAAGCTGCCATCAATCAGGCCGCTGCCATCGAGCCCTTCGGTAGGGTAGGCGGCGAGCATGTCGCTCAGTTGCAGTCCTTGCAGCTTGGCGCTTAATTGTTGCTGCGGTGCAGCCAGGTCGAGCGTGGCGGGGGCGAGCCAGAACCTGCCGCCGAAGATTTGGGTTTCCGCGGTTGCCCAGCGCAGCTGGCCTTGCACTGGATGATCGAGATCGGTGCGGTAGTTTCCGCGCAGCAGCAGCGGGCCAAAAGTGAATCCGGGGTTGAGCTGAGCGAGGCGCAGCTCGGTTATATCCAGCTCCAGGCGGTTGCGCTCGAGGCTTGCTGCGATTCTTGCGTCGAGCCCGGATATCTCGGCGCGGTCGATGATGCCGGCCAGTCCGCGGGCCTCCAGCGTGAGCCTGGCGGATGGCGGTGTGCTGCCAGCTGGCACAGAAAGCGTGCCATCAGCCAGCAGGCGACCGCTGTTCAGTTCGAGCATCTCCGGCCAGGCTGTGAAGCTGCGGGCAAGCGGGTTGCCGGCGCGCAGAAAGATCTCCTGTAGCTTGCCGCTTGCCTGTAGTGGGCCGTTCCAGCGCTTGTTCAGGTTTGCTGCCAGTATCAGCCCGACATCGTTGCTCAATGGGCCGGTCGCTGCCAGTTTTGTGGCATCAGCTTCCAACTGCCCGCTCCAGTGCCAGCCCTGGGAGATCAGTCTCGGGTGATCCAGTCGGCTGACGCGCAGGTCCAGCGGCCCCTGTACGCGCCAGCTAGGCGGCTCTGAGTTGCGGCGGTCGAGATGCAGGCTGAGCGGTTGGGAGAGCAGGGCCTGCAGTTGGCGGGCAGTGAGTTCTCCGCTGGTCAGGTCGGTGAGGGTGGCCCGTGAGCTTTTATGCAGCTGTACATCGATCTGCTCGAGGCTCGCACGACCGGAGAAGTCCAGCGTGGCCTCCAGACCTCCTAGCGAAAGTGCATCCAGCTTCAGCTTGCTACTGCGCAGTTGCAGTTGCGCCTGCTCGATCTGCAGTACATATGGCGGTGCGGTATTCAGTCGCACCCGTGCCTGCAGGGTCGCCGGTGTGGCGCCTTGGGCGTCCAGCTTGACCTGTAGCGGCAGTTCGTCTCGTTCGGTTTCGGCATCCAAGGGCTCGATCTGGATGCCCAGTCGCTCAGGTCGCAGATTCTCGGGAAGGTCGGCGACGAGTGCCGGTTCGGGGCGTAGCTGTACATTGGCTTTCAGCTCGGGAGGCAGCCACTGGCCATCCTGTCCATTAGCCGCGAGGTCGATATCGCCTTGCAGCTCGCCAAGCCCGATGATCGGCCATGGCGCCGGCAGGTGGCCGGAGAGACGCAGATCCCCGCCGGCACGGCGCCATTCGAGCGTGCCGTCTGTCGAGCGAGGCACGCTAAGCGCCCAACCTGCGCCAAGCCGCATGTCAGCTGGCATGTTCAGCGGGGTAGGTTCGTAGCCGGTCCAATCGCTTAGCCAGCTCAACAGCCAGGGCGCTTCCGGCAAGCTGCCCATGGCAAAGGTGGCATCGGACCGCAGGGTGTTGCCGAGGAGGTTGAGCCGGTTACGGCCTTCCAGGCGCGACTGCTCGTCGATCAGCAGTCTGGCCTCGATCAGGCTGTGCATGGGGTCTGGTCCCTGTGCACTGACGATCAGCGAAACACGGTGTTCGTTGCGGCGCAGGTCCAGCCGGGCATCGACAGGCAGCAGTGTTTCGCCGGCGTGTTCCAGCCACAGGCTACCCCGTTCGTCGCACTGACCTTTCGCGCAGGGGAGGTCCATCCTCAGATCAGCTATGGTCATTCGCTGCGGCAGCCACGCCACCCAGCGTGCATATTGCTCGGCGTCGCGCGGAGGCGAGCTCCCGTTCCCGGCATGCGGTAGCGAGAGTAGGGTCGTGCTGAGACGATCTATTTGAAGCGATTGTGGTGGAAATGGCTGAAAAAGGCTGGGAACTTGCAGTGCGATATTTTCAGCCCGGACGGTCAGGTTGAGGCCGTTCTCGGTCAGCTGTGCATAGTCAAGCTGGCGGATCGATATGCTTCTGGAAGAGACACGCAGCCCCTGCCAGTCGAGTTCGACGATGCCTTGTTCGCGCTTGAATGCTGTCCATTGATACCAGGCGAAACCGCCGGCAAGTAGCAGCAGTAGCAGCAGGCCAGCCAGCAGCCAGCGCAGTATTCTCGACGGTTTCGTCATTTCCAGTTCCAGAATGCGAGGCGTACAGCATAGCCGCAGACAAGCGTAGCTACCGTGCTCCGGCAAGGTGCGCAGGGCGACAACAGCTTTGTCTGAAAGTTCGCTCTTGTGCCGCTGCAACCCTTGTGGCAAGCCGCTTTGCGCCTGATGCGCTGAACTTGTGCACATTTGCGCAGCACGCCTGTCAAGGCCTTATGACAAACTGTCGCAAATCGCCTGAGCTCATAGATCGTTAATAACCAATTGAAAAATAAGCACTTTTTTCATTGGCGAAAAAAACGTCAGTTTAAGCGCAGCCCCCATGAGACGTGGCATTCATAGATTTGTCTTCTGTTTGTCCACTGACTTATCCACAGCTTCTGTGGATTAATTTTTGGTGTGATCCGGATCTAATTTTTTCGCTTTTGACAAGACTTTAACTCTCGGAAAAAAGGAGTAGAGTGCGCGACCTTATTCATCCAGCCCCCAGATGTGCATGAGAACGCGTACAGCCTCCTCCGCCTCCTTCGCCACTACCGCCCCTACGGCACGGTTGCCGCTGCGCATGGCGCTGTGGTTGCTCGATAGCCAGCACCTGGGCAGAAATCAGGGTGTCAAACGGATTGCAGGGCGCCTGCTCAAGCAGCCGGCGCGTGAGGGCGTGGTGGAAGCGCAGAGTCGTCTGGGGCGTCTGCTGTGCTGCGAGTGCGATGGTCAGCGCGACCGCCGTATCGGTTTCGAGCTGCTGCGTCAGGCGGCCCGTGCAGGCGACTGCCAGGCACAGCTGGAGCTGGGGCGCCTTTATTGCCAGCCCGACCACAGCGAACCTGCGAAGGCGCGTCTGTGGCTCGAGCAAGCCGCCGCACAGGGTTCCCAGGAGGCTGCGAGCTTCCTTCAGCGGATCAAGGGCTGACGGCACCCGCCTGACCACCCACCTGCGGCTCGCTATACTGCCCGGCACTTTTGCCGGAGCCCTTCATGTCCTTTGATCCTCTTCATCTATTGGCCGGTCTGGCGCTCGGCCTGGCTGCCCTGGCTGGGCTGAGCCTTTATCTGCAGCGCCGCCTGTCCGTCAGCGAGTCCGAACAGGCGTTGCTCGATGAGCGGCTCCGACAGGCCACCCTGGCGCAGGAGGGGCTGACGGCGCAGCTGGAGAGCTGTCGGATCGAGCTGGCCGAGTTGAGTGGCATCAAATCAGCGCAGCAGGCCGAGCTGGCTGCGCTGCGCCGCGAGGCCGAACTGTTGCGCACGCAGCGTGACGGTAATGATGAAACCATTGCCGACCTGCAAGCCGAGCGCGACGCCCAGCAAGGTGAACTGCGCCGGTTGAGCTCGACCCATGCCGCACTCGAAGCCGAACTGCGCGAACAGCACAACGCCCATCAGCAAAGGCTGGCAGACCTGCAGGCAGCGCGTGACGACCTGCGGGCACAGTTCGCCGAGCTGGCCGGCAAGATCTTCGACGAGCGTGAGCAGCGTTTCAGCGAGTCCAGCCATGAGCGCCTGGGGCAGCTGCTCGAACCGCTGAAGGAACGCATCCAGTCGTTCGAGAAGCGAGTCGAGGAGAGCTACCAGAACGAAGCGCGCGAGCGCTTCTCCCTGGCTCGCGAGCTGGAGCGCCTGCAGCAGCTGAACCAACGCCTTGGTGATGAAGCGACCAACCTGACCCGTGCGCTGCAAGGGCAGAAGACGCAGGGCAACTGGGGCGAGCTGGTTCTGGAAAAGGTGCTGGAGCACGCCGGGTTGGAGAAGGGCCGCGAGTACCATACGCAGGTCAGCCTGAAGAGCCCGGACGGGGAGCGTTTTCAGCCGGATGTGCTGATCCATCTGCCCGGGGACAAACAGGTCGTGGTTGATGCCAAAGTCAGTCTGACCGCCTATCAGGCGCTGACCTGCGCCGAGGATGAAGGCAGCCGGGCGCTGGCGCTCAAGCAGCATGTGCAATCGCTGCGCAGCCACCTCAAGGGGCTCTCGCTGAAGGACTACCAGCGCCTCGATGGCTTGCAGAGCCTCGACTTCGTGCTGCTGTTCGTGCCGATCGAGGCGGCTTTCGCGGCCGCCCTGCAGGCAGATCCCGATCTGTTCCAGGAAGCCTATGGGCGGCACATCGTGATCGTCAGTCCGACGACCTTGCTCGCCACCCTGCGGGTCATCGACAGCCTCTGGCGGCAGGAACGGCAAAGCCAGAACGCCCGGGAGATCGCCGAGAAAGCCGGCGGGCTTTACGACAAGTTCGTCGCCTTCATCCAGGATCTCGATGAGATCGGCAGCCGATTGCAGCAGGTGGATCGTGCTTACCTGGCGGCGCGCAACAAGCTTAGCGATGGTCGCGGCAACCTTGTTGGTCGAGCCGAGCAATTGAAGTCGCTCGGTGCACGGGCCAGCAAGCGCTTGCCGGGCGACTGGCTGGAGCGTGCCGGTGCCGAGGAACTCAGCGAGGCGGGCGACTAGATCACGGCGCTAACGCAACAGCAGCACGGCGAGCGCAGTCAGCAGCCCGGCGAACATGATCGGCAGGGTACGGATAGCCAGTTCACGGCCACCGATGAAGGCGATCAGCATGGCCTTGACCAGGCTGTTGCTCAGCGCGGCGAATACGATGCCGCGCGACGCGACCTCATGACTGAGCCCGTCGCGGGCATTGTTGGCCAGCGAGAGGGTGATCGCATCCACATCGGTCAGACCTGCGACCAGCGACACCATGTAGATGCCGGCATCGCCCAGCCAGCGCCGTGCACCCTCGACCAGTAGCAGGATCAACACCAGCAAGGCGGCGAAGCGTAGCGCCGGTCCCAGCTCGAACGGGTTCTTCAGCAGGGGCTCGGCAGTGTCTGTGGGCGTTTTGGCTGCCAGCAGGTAATAGAAGATTGCACCTGCTGTATAGATGGCGCCGGCGCACGCCAGAGGCAGGATCAGGCCGGGAAGCAGCGCCGGATTGACCAGCCCCACCTCCAGTAGAACGCGAGGAAACATGAGCGCCGACGTCGCCAGCAGGCCAGCTGCGAGCGCGGCACGCAGCTTCGGCGCGTTCAGCCGCGCCAGCGTGATGGTCATCGCAGTGGAGGAGACGATGCCGCCAAGCAGTGCCGTGACGAAGAGGCCGTGACGGGGGCCGAGAATACGGATCGCCACGTATGCGGCGAAACCGATTCCGGCGATCAGTACCACCATCATCCAGGTCGTGTAGGGATTGAGTGCCTGCCAGGGGCCATAGCCCTGGTTCGGCAGCGTGGGCAGCAGCACCACGGAGATGAACAGCATCTTCAGCGCGCCGCCCAGTTCCGCCTCGCTGAGCCGCTTCAGCGCCTGATGCAGCGGGGCTTTCAGGCTCAGCAGCAGCGCCACGACGATGGCGCATGCGGCGGCGAGTTGCCGGCTCTCCGCGACCGCCAGGCTGCCGAGAACAAAGGTCAGCAGCATGGCGACCTCGGTGGTCATGCCATGGTCGCCGCTGCGACGCGCATCGATCAGATAGCCGGCAATGACCAGCAGCGCGAGCATGGCGAACATGGCCACCCAGGCAGAGCCGCCGAGATGGCTGACGCTAACCGCCGCGAGCCCGCCGAACAGGCCCGACAGGCCGAAGGTGCGGACCCCGGCGACCAGCTCCTGGCCGGGGCCGTCTCTGCCGCTCCAGCTACGTTCGGTGCCGATCAGTAGCCCGACGGCAAGCGCCGTGGCGAGGTTGAGAAAAAGCTCGAGCGTCATCGGCCACCTTGCCGCCAAGTGTGCAAATTGCCAGCAGTGTAACCGGCCTCGGCCGCGATTGTTTCACCCGCTGGCCGAGGTCGCCTGTCTACTGAAGCGTCAGGTGCCGGCTCATCAGAGCGCGCAACGCCGCAGGCTTGACCGGCTTGGCGAGGAAATCCAGGCCGCTTGCGTGAATCGCGGCCACCAGTTCCGGGCGGCCATCGGCACTGATCACCACGCCGGGCACCGGCTCGCCCAGCCGGGTGCGCAACCAGGCCATCAGCTCGGTGCCGGTCTGGCCCTCGTCGAGGTGATAGTCGACCAGCACCAGTTGCGGGCGAATGTCCTCGGCCAGCAGCGCTTCGCATTCGGCGCGGTTGCTGGCGGTCCATACCTGGCAACCCCAGCGGGTGAGCAGGCTGTTCATGCCGACCAGAATGCTGTCCTCGTTATCGATGCAAAGCACCTGAGTGCCGGTCAACGCGGTGTGCTGCGGCTCGCCACGCTTGGCTGCCGGGCGCGGCTGGCTCAATGCACGGGCGACCGGCACGGTGACGCTGAACACGCTGCCCTTGCCCGGCCAGGAGCGCACTTCCAGTGGGTGTTCGAGTACGTGGCAGAGACCGTCGGCGATGGCCAGGCCCAGGCCCAGACCCTTCTCCGCGCGGGTCTGGTGGCTGTCCAGGCGTTTAAACTCCTCGAAGATCACCTTCAGCTTGTCATGCGGAATGCCCGGGCCGCGGTCCCAGACTTCGAGCCGTAGTGATGCGCCTTGCCGGCGCACGCCGAGCACCACGCGGCCCTTGGCGTAACGGAAGGCATTGGTGAGGAAGTTCTGCAGCACGCGACGGAGCAGACGTATGTCACTGTCGACGCGCAGCTTGCTGCCGTGCACGCGGAAGTTGACTCCCTGTTCGCGGGCCAGTGCGGTGAACTCCGTGCCCAGCGTGTCGAACAGCGTGGCGAGTGGGAAGGGGTTGCGATCTGGAGTCACTCGACCGCTTTCCAGGCGCGAGATATCCAACAGGTCGGTGATCAGGTCTTCAGCCGAACGCAACGAACTGTCCAGATGCTGCACCAGTTCCTGGGCCTCGCTGGGCAGGGCGCTCTGCTGGTGTGACAGTGCGGCGGAGAACAGCCGTGCGGCGTTGAGCGGCTGCATCAGGTCGTGGCTGACGGCGGCGAGGAAGCGGGTCTTCGACTGGTTGGCCGCTTCCGCGGTGCTCTTGGCTTCGATCAGCGCCTGGTTGAGCTGCGACAGTTCCTGGGTCCGCTCGCTGACGCGCTGTTCGAGACCTTCGTTGGCATCTTTCAAGGCACGTTCGGCTTCGCGGTAGGCGGTGATGTCACTGAAGCTCATGACGAAGCCGCCGCCCGGCATCGGGTTGCCGATCAGCTCGACGACGCGGCCGTTGGGGAACAGCCGCTCGGACGTATGCGCGCGACCCTGGCGCATCCAGTACAGGCGCTTGGCCACGTGGGTGTCCGGGTCGCCTGGGCCGCAAAGCCCGCGCTCGGCGTTGTAGCGGATGATGTCGGCGATCGGGCGGCCGATGTAGACCAGCCCGTCCGGGTACTCGAAGAGCTCGAGATAGCGATGGTTCCATGCCACCAGGCGCAGCGACTGGTCGACCACGCTGATGCCCTGGGTGATGTTCTCGATCGCGCCTTGCAGCAGGGCGCGGTTGAACTGCAGCACTTCCGAGGCTTCACCGACGATGCGCACCACGTCGTCGACCTGCATGTCGCGGCCTTCCAGCGCTGCCTTGACCACCGCACGGGTGGACGACGCGCCGAGCACGCCCGCCAGCAGGCGTTCGGTATGTGCGATCCACTGGCCGTCAGCTTGCAGTTTGGGCGAGAAGTCCTGGCCGTGGCGGCGGGCGAAGCGCTGGAAGCTTTGCTCGGCGCGCTCGGCGCCGACGAAGCGGGATGCCAGGACCAGCAGGTCTTCGACGCGTACGGCGAGCAGACGGCGGGCACCGGTCGGGGAGGCGATCTCCTGACCGATAAAGCGGCTGGCCTGCCAATGCTCGGCCACGTGGGTCTGGGTGAGGATGGATACCCAGAAAAACAGCGTTGCGTTACCGATCAGCGACAGGGTCACGCCCAGGGTCAGTCCGCTGAGGCCGAAACCGAGGCCGCCGTTGTACATCCAGCTCAGGCCCGGGAACATTTCCAGCGGCCAGCCCAGCAGAGGAACAATCAGCGTATAGAACCAGATTGCCGCGCCGGCGGTCAGGCCGGCGAACACGCCGCGACGGTTGGCCTGCTTCCAATACAGCGCACCAACCATCGCCGGGGCCAGCTGAGTGATGGCGGCGAAGGCGATCTGGCCGATTGTAGCCAGCGATGCCGTGGAGCCGAGCAGGCGGTAGCTGACATAGGCGAGCAGCAGGATCACGACGATGCTGATGCGACGTACCGAGAGCATCCAGTGGCGAAATGCTTCGAACGGGCGCTCGGCTTCCTGGCGGCGCAGCAGCCAGGGCAGCAGCATGTCGTTGGAAACCATGGTCGAAAGCGCGACGCTGGCGACGATTACCATGCCGGTTGCCGCCGAGGCGCCGCCGATGAAGGCGAGCAGGGCGAGCCAGGGATGCAGTTCGGCCAACGGCAGGCTGATGACGAAGGAATCCGGCGTTACGCCTGCGGGCAACAGCATCTGTCCCGCCAGCGCGATCGGGATGACGAACACCGCGGCGAGTACCAGATAGAGCGGAAACACCCAGCGGGCCATACGGAAGTCGCGCGGCTCGATGTTTTCCACCACAGAAACGTGAAACTGCCGCGGCAGACAGACGATCGCCATCATCGCGACGGTGGTCTGGACCAGCATGGCTGACCAGTTGACACCTTCGCTCCAGAATCCGGCAAGGTCCGGCGAGTCATAGGCCTGATTGAACAGATCGCCAAAGCCGTCGAACAGGCCGAAGGTGACGAAGGCGCCCACCGCCAGGAATGCCAGCAGCTTGATCAGTGATTCGAAAGCGATCGCCAGGACCATGCCGCGGTGATGCTCGGTCACATCGAGGTTGCGCGTGCCGAAGAGGATGGTGAACAGCGCCAGCACGATCGAGACGATCAGCGCGGTGTCGCGCGTGCCGGTGCCGGCTGCCTCGATGTTGATGCCGCTTAGCAGGTTGACGCCGAGTACGATGCCCTTGAGCTGCAGCGCGATGTACGGCAGTACGCCAACCAGGCAGATCAGCGTAACAACCACTGCCAGCAGCTGAGATTTGCCATAGCGGGCGGCG
The DNA here is from genome assembly GCF_032106285.1 of Stutzerimonas kunmingensis. Lineage (GTDB taxonomy): Bacteria > Pseudomonadota > Gammaproteobacteria > Pseudomonadales > Pseudomonadaceae > Stutzerimonas > Stutzerimonas kunmingensis_B. The sequence continues at coordinate 6,858 of NZ_DAMCPO010000046.1, read as the reverse complement.
ATGAAGTCGGCAATGGAGGTGATGTTCTCCTGCTTGCTGATCATGATCATCTTCTGGATCACATGCGGTGCGAACAGCATCAGCAGGATCGGGCCCAGATAGATAGGGAGGAACGCCCAGAGCTGCTCGGCGGATTGGCCAACGGCACCGAAGAAGGTCCAGCTGGTGCAGTACACCGCCAGTGAAAGGCTATAGACCCAAGGCCGCAGACGCGGCGACATGGAAGCGCTGTTGCGGTCGCCGTAGAAAGCGATGGCGAACAGAATGGCCATATAAACGAGGGCGACCGCGGCGATCAGCCCGCCTGACAGCGTCATGCAAACTCCAGAAAACGAAAGGTGAGTGCCAGGCAGGCCTCGGCGGGCCGGTAACGGTGCCGAATTCAATCAGCCCTGGTGACTCGTTAATATGCTGAGTTCGTGAAGTTTCGCAGCAATGGTCACCCCGTGTGCAGGGTTGCGACCAAGGTCGCATGCGTCTAGCGCGGGCCCGCCAGCAATATCGCCGGTCGTCCGCGAAGTACGGCGTTTCCTGCGCCATGGGTTACTGTCTGGTAACCGCCGATTTGCCCGAACGCAATAACAGGAGAATGTCATGCTCAGCCCCCATCCGGTAACCCTGCAACGCGGGGCGCTGCGCCTGGAGCCGCTGATGGAAGCGGATATCCCGGAGCTGGTTGCCCTGGCAGAGCGGAACCGCGCCGAGCTGACATATATGAGCGGGCCGCTACGGCCGGACTGGTACCGCCATGCGCTGGCGGAACAGCGCGAGGGGCGCGCGGTTGTCTTCAGTGTGCGGATGGCCGAGCAGCTGGTCGGCACCACGCGCTTCGCCGACTTCAACCTGAGCCTGCCGGCGGCCGAATTGGGCTGGACCTGGCTGGACCATGCGGAGCATGGCACCGGGCTGAATGCCTCGATCAAGTACCTGCTGCTGCGTCACGCATTCGAAGAATGGCAGTTGGTTCGCCTGCAGCTGAAGACTGCCGCCAGTAACCTCCGCTCGCAGCGGGCCATCGAAAAGCTAGGTGCCCTACGCGAAGGATTGCTGCGTAACCATCGGCGACTGGCAGACGGTCGTCTGGACGATACCGTGCTGTACAGCATCACCGACCGTGACTGGCCGCAGCTCAAGCAGCGGCTCGCGGCCGACTGACTGCTCTGCGACGCATCGCCTGGGCGTCTCAGTTCGGATATCGTGCGGTGCTTTGCCGCATGTCTTGCGTCGATCCGTCCGCTACCCACGCCTTTCGCTACGAGGTCGATAGGCAGCGCAAGGTTCGGTGCAAAATTGGCTACAGGAGTTCCAATGTCCCGCTCGCAAGAGTTCGTTCACGGGTGCCGTGACATTCTGCCGTTGATCCTCGGTGCGATTCCGTTCGGTGTCATCTTCGGCACGCTGGCCGTCGGCGCCGGATTGACGCCCTGGCAGACCATGGGCATGTCTTCGCTGGTCTTCGCCGGTTCCGCACAGTTCATCGCGATCACGCTGATAACCGGTGGCGTAGGCGCAGCCGTGGTACTGCTGACCACCTTCGTGGTCAATCTGCGGCACGCCTTGTACAGCGCCGCGTTGCAGCCATTCGTTCGTCATCTGCCGGGCCGCTGGCGCGCCCCTCTGGCGTTCTGGCTCACGGACGAGGCCTTCGCCGTGGTGCAGAATCGCTATGCCCGCGACGACGAGTCGCCGTACAAGCATTGGTTCTTTCTCGGAGCCGCGCTGACCATGTACATCAACTGGCAGCTGTCGACACTGGTGGGTGTCGCCTTCGGTCAGGCGGTTCCGGGTATCGCCAGCTGGGGGCTGGACTTCGCCATGATCGCCACCTTCATCGGCATCGCGGTGCCGATGATGCGGACGCGCCCGCAGGTGGCCTCGGCGCTGGTGGCTGGCGCGGTGGCCTTGCTGACCTGGGAGCTGCCTTACAAGCTCGGACTGATCGCCGCCGCCATGGCCGGCATCGTCGTCGGCGTCTGGCTCGAACGTCGCGCCGAAGCGGCTGCGCGCATGCAGGGGGCGCTATGACGACCTGGTTGCTGATCTTCGGCATGCTGGCGATCACCTTCGTGATCCGCTACAGCTTTTTCGCCTGGCCCAACCTGCGCTTTCCCCGCGCTATCGAGCAGGGGCTGCATTACGTGCCGGTGGCGGTACTGACTGCCATCGTGGTGCCGGGAATGCTGATGCCGGAAGGGCAGTGGGCGTTGCGTCCGGACAATGCCTATCTGCTCGCGGGGCTGTTGGCGATCGTCATAGCCGCGTTTAGCCGCAACCTGCTGGCGACTATCGCCGGCGGACTGCTGAGCTTCTTTCTGCTGCGCTGGGCTTTCGGGCAGTTGCCGATATGAATCAGGAATCGACCGGGGCTAGCTCTACAAGGCGTGTGCCAGCTGGCGGGCCGGCGACCACGCATTCGCAGTTTCGCCTGCTCGGCAAGCGTCGCTTCCTGCCTTTTTTCTGCACGCAGCTGCTCGGTGCATTCAACGACAACGTGTTCAAGCAGGCGTTGATCCTGGCGATTCTGTTCAAGATCGGCACTGGCGCCGACAAGAGTCTGCTTATCAATCTTTGTGCGCTGCTGTTCATCCTGCCGTTCTTTCTGTTCTCCGCGCTGGGTGGCCAGTTCGGCGAGCGCTTCAAGAAGGCCTGGCTGATTCGCCGAATCAAGTTCGCCGAGATTCTGATCATGCTTGCCGGGGCGCTCGGCATGTTGCTCGGCAACCTGCCGGTATTGCTTGCGGTGCTGTTCTGCATGGGCACCCAGTCGGCGCTGTTTGGTCCGGTCAAGTACTCGATCCTGCCGCAGCAGCTCGCCGAGGATGAGCTGGTGGGAGGCAATGCGCTGGTGGAGATGGGAACGTTCCTGGCGATTCTCGGGGGCACCATCGGTGCGGGTGTGTTGATGGCGAGTGAGGGCTACGCCGAGCTGGTGGCGATCAGCGTGGTGCTGATCGCGCTCGTCGGTTATCTCACCAGTCTGGCCATTCCAGCCGGTACGGCAGCGCTGCCGACCCTGCATATGGATTGGCGCGTGCTGCGTCAGTCATGGCGCATTCTGCGGCTGGGGCTCGGTCAGCAGCGGGCGGTGTCCCGGGCCATGCTGGGCAATTCCTGGTTCTGGTTTCTCGGTGCGACCTACCTGACGCAGATCCCGGCGTTTGCCAAGGACTATCTCGGTGGCGATGAAAGCGTGGTGACGTTGATCCTGACGCTGTTTTCGGTCGGCATCGCGCTGGGGTCGCTGCTTTGCGAGCGGCTGTCGCGGCATCACGTGGAGATCGGCCTGGTCCCGTTCGGAGCCATTGGCCTGAGCCTTTGCGGAGTGCTGCTGTGGTGGCATGCGAGCGGCCACGGGGAGCCTGTGGGTACGGTCGACTGGCTTGCGCTGCTCGGCGAGCCTTCTGCCTGGTGGGTACTGATGGATATCCTCGGGCTGGGGATTTTCGGTGGGCTGTACATCGTCCCGTTGTATGCCCTGATCCAGTCACGCAGTGTGGTTCACGAGCGCTCGCGAGTGGTGGCAGCGAACAACATTCTCAACGCGCTGTTCATGGTCGCGTCGGCGATCATCGCAATTGTCCTGCTGGTGCTGCTGAAGCTCTCGATACCGCAGCTTTTCCTGACTGTTTCGTTGCTCAGCGTGCTGGTCTGCGGGGCGCTGTTCGTCGATGCGCCGGAGTTCATCGAGCGTTTTCTGATCTGGTCGCTGGGGGAGCGATTGGGCGGGGCGCTGGCGTTGCAGCTGAAGGTGCGTTGAGGGGAGCGGGGCGCCGATCAGCGCCCCGGGCTGGTGTCAGAGGCCCTGGGGGACTTCTTCGCCACCGAACGCCTCGAACAGCGCAGGCAGGAACTCGCGGAAGGTCATCATCATCAGCAGGAAACTGGCGTCCTGCTGGGCAAGGGCGTCTTCACCACCGTCCTGCTCGGCCTGGTCCTGCAGCAGTTCCTCGAAGCGCAGGCGCTTGATGATCAACTTGTCGTCCAGCACGAAGGACAGCTTGTCCTGCCAGGCCAGCGACAGCTGGGTGACCTGCTTGCCGGCTTCCATATGCTGCTGGATCTCGTCGCTGGTCAGGTCCTGGCGCTTGCAGCGCACCACGCCGCCGTCCTCGTGGGTGTCGCGCAGCTCGCATTCGTCGAGCACGAAGAAATCGTCTGCGGACTTCTGCGTCTTGACCCAATCGGTCAGGGTGGCGCTTGGCGCGATCTTCACGGTCAGCGGGCGCACCGGCAGCGAGCCGATCGCTTCACGCAGGGTGGACAGCAGGTCCTCGGCCTTCTTCGGGCTGGCCGAGTTCACCAGGATCAGCCCGCGCTCGGCGTCGACTGCGGCGAAGGTGCCGGATTTGCGGATGAAGGCGCGCGGCAGAAAGGCCTGGATGATCTCGTCTTTTATCTGGTCGCGCTCCTTCTTGTAGACCTTGCGCATCTGCTCGGCTTCGATCTCGTCAACCTTTTCCTTCAGCGCATCCTTGACGACGCTGCCCGGAAGAATGCGTTCTTCCTTGCGCGTGGCGATCAGCAGGAAACCCTGGCTGACGTGCACCAGGGGGGCGTCTTCACCCTTACCAAAGGGGGCGACGAAGCCGTAGGTGCTCAGCTCCTGGCTGGCGCAGGGGCGGGCAGGTTTGGCGGCCAGTGCAGCTTCGAGTGTCTCGGCATCTAGAGCGACGTTCTGGGTGAGACGGTAAACGAGCAGGTTACGAAACCACATGGCGGGGTAGATCTCCGGAAAGCAAAGGGGTGCATTATTCCTGCCTGGCCAGTTCAGGCCAACCCTGCGGGATGTTAATGCACGGCGGACGAGAAAAATCGGCTGGTAAATCGAGGGTTTTCCTAAGTCTTTGGAACTTCTGCAATTTTTTTTTCGAAAGGGGGTTGCCAAGGTGCGGAACCCTCTCTAGAATGCGCCCCACTTCGAGAGCAAACGGGTGATTAGCTCAGCTGGGAGAGCATCTGCCTTACAAGCAGAGGGTCGGCGGTTCGATCCCGTCATCACCCACCACTCGAGGTTTAGCGCAGCGGTAGTTCAGTCGGTTAGAATACCGGCCTGTCACGCCGGGGGTCGCGGGTTCGAGTCCCGTCCGCTGCGCCATATTCGCTTCACGGGTCCACTGAACGCCCTGAAGCAACGAAAGAAACGGCCATCTAGGCCGTTTTTTTTTGCCTGGATTTTTTTGGGCTGAAGCTACGGGTGCCGCTTCTCGCTCGGCTCGATCCTGCTATCGGATTGCTACGCGCGTCCGTTCTTTGCAATCTCTTTACGGTCCTTGCCTTGGGGTGCGGTAGCCAGTGCCGGGATGCGCTGCTAAGCTCGACCATCGGTTTTTCGAATGCCCAACAGCGTATTTAAGGAAACAGCATGAGACTGAGACATCATCGTTTGGCGCCTGCGGTTGCCCTGGTTGGCCTGGTGCTGGCCGGCTGCGACTCGCAGACCAGTGTCAAACTGGACACTCCGGCGCAGAAGGCGTCCTATGGTATCGGCCTGAACATGGGCAAGAGCCTTGCGCAGGAGGGTATGGATGATCTCGACTCCCAGGCTGTTGCGCAGGGTATTGAAGATGCCATCGGCAAGAAGGAGCAGAAGCTCACCGATGAGCAGCTGATGGAGGCTTTCACCTTCCTGCAGACCCGTGCCGAAGAGCGCATGGTTGAGATGAATGCCAAAGCGGTCGAGGCTGGCAAGAAGTTCCTCGAAGACAACGCCAAGCGTGAGGGCGTGAAGACCACCGAATCCGGTCTGCAGTACGAAGTCGTCAAGGCGGCCGAAGGCCGTCAACCGACCGAGAACGACGTGGTGACCGTGCACTACGAGGGCAGCTTGACCGACGGCACCGTCTTCGATAGCTCGATCAAGCGCGGCAGCCCGATTGATCTGCCGGTCGGCGGTGTGATTCCAGGTTGGGTCGAAGGTCTGCAGCTGATGCATGTGGGCGAGAAGTACAAGCTCTACATCCCGAGCGAACTGGCCTACGGCGAGCAGAGCCCGAGCCCGCTGATCCCGGCCAACTCCGTGCTGGTCTTCGATCTCGAGCTGCTGGATATCAAGGGTGACGAGGCCGAGCAGCCCGCAGCCGAGCAGCCTGCTGAAGCAGCCGAGCAGGAATAAGCGGTTCTCTTCGCTGCAAACGAAAACGCCCCGATCTAGTCGGGGCGTTTTTATATGGGCTTGCTACTGAATCAGTCGTCCATCTGCGACTGCAGGTAGTTTTCCATGCCCACCTTGTCGATCAGGCTCAACTGCGTCTCCAGCCAATCGATGTGTTCCTCCTCGGATTCGAGGATGTCTTCCAGCAGCTCGCGACTGCCGTAGTCGCCGACGCTTTCGCAGTAAGCGATGGCGACCTTCAGATCCTGCACGCCACCTTGCTCCAGCCTGAGGTCGCACTCGAGCATCTCGCGAGTGTTCTCACCGATCAGCAACTTGCCCAGATCCTGCAGATTCGGCAGGCCTTCCAGGAACAGGATGCGCTTGATCAGCTTGTCCGCATGCTTCATCTCGTCGATGGATTCTTCGTACTCATGCTTGCCGAGCTTGCCGAGACCCCAGTCCTCATACATGCGCGCGTGCAGGAAGTACTGGTTGATGGCTACCAGCTCATTGCCGAGGATCTTGTTGAGGTGCTGAATGACCAGCTTGTCGCCTTTCATGTAGTTAGCCTGCCTGACGCGGTGGGAATGCAAGCAGTCTGGCCACGCTCAGGCGACCTGTCAAACCTAAGTCATTGAATGCTAAAGCTAAACCCTAGCGAGAATAGTTGCGTTCCGCATCCTTCTGAGCAACTTGCTGATTTGCAGGCAAAAAAAAGGTTCTTCGCGGAGTCTGGGGGAAGAGCGAGTTGACAGTCAGGGAAG
>NZ_DAMCPO010000045.1:0-21782 GCF_032106285.1 Stutzerimonas kunmingensis | reverse complement strand
TGGTCATCCCGTCCGAGGCGGTCATTCGCACCGGTCGGCGCGCATTGGTGATGCTGGCCGAGGATCAAGGCCGTTACCGCCCGATTGAGGTTCGCACAGGCCGGGAATTCGATGACCAGACAGAGGTGCTTGAAGGGCTGGAAGCCGGTCAGAAGGTCGTGGCGTCCGGTCAGTTTCTCCTGGATTCAGAGGCGAGCCTACGCGGGCTGACCGCTCAGGGTTTGGAGGAGCCTGCAACTTCTACAGAACCTGCGCTGCACGAGGCTGAAGGTACGATCGTCAGCCTGGAAGATGGCATGGTTGGCCTGTCGCATGGGCCGTTCAAGACGCTGAACATGCCTGGGATGACAATGTCCTTTCCGGTTGCAGATCAATCGCTCCTAACAAAGTTGCAGACCGGCGATCACGTCCGTGTCGGCGCGCGTGAAAGCGAAGAGGGCCTGGTCATTGAGCACATCGAGAAGCTGGGGGGCCAGCCATGATCGCAGCCATAATTCGCTGGTCAGTGGCCAACCGCTTTCTGATCCTGCTGGCTACTGTGTTCGCGGTGGCTTGGGGTGTCTGGTCGGTCAAAAACACCGCTGTTGATGCATTGCCAGACCTTTCCGACGTTCAGGTCATCATCCGCACGCCATACCCCGGGCAGGCGCCCCGGATCGTTGAGAATCAGGTCACCTACCCACTGACGACGACCATGCTGTCTGTCCCCGGCGCAAAGACGGTCCGCGGCTACTCCTTCTTCGGGGATAGCTACGTGTACGTCCTGTTTGAGGACGGCACCGACCTCTATTGGGCCCGTTCTCGGGTGCTGGAGTACCTGAGTCAGGTGCAGAGTCGGCTTCCCGCCGCCGCCAAACCCGCTTTGGGCCCTGACGCCACAGGTGTCGGCTGGATCTACCAATATGCTTTGGTAGACCGAACGGGCAAACATGACCTCTCGCAGCTGCGCTCTTTGCAAGATTGGTTCCTGCGCTATGAGCTCAAGACACTGCCCAACGTGGCGGAAGTCGCGCCCATAGGCGGGATGGTCAAGCAGTATCAGGTCGTACTGGATCCCGTGCGCATGGCAAGCAGGGGCGTGACGCAGCAGCAGATTGCAAAGGCGATCGATGAAGCCAACCGTGAAACCGGCGGGAGTGTTCTGGAACTCGCAGAAACCGAGTTCATGGTCCGTGCGACCGGGTATCTCAAGACACTCAAAGACTTTCGAGCCATTCCTTTGCGTCTCGACGGCGGCGTGCCAGTGACGCTAGGGGACGTTGCGCATATCCAGCTCGGCCCGGAAATGCGCCGGGGCATCAGCGAGCTTGACGGTGAAGGTGAGGTAGTCGGCGGCGTGGTGATCCTGCGGAGCGGCAAGAACGCTCGGGAAACCATCGCTGCCGTTCAGACCAAACTGGATGAGCTGAAAGCGAGCCTGCCCCAAGGCGTCGAAATCGTCACGACGTACGACCGTAGCAAGCTGATCGACAGTGCCGTTGAAAACCTCACGCACAAGCTCATCGAGGAGTTCATTGTCGTTGCGTTGGTTTGCGCGATTTTTCTGTGGCATCTGCGCTCGTCGTTGGTCGCCATCGTGTCGTTGCCGATCGGCATCCTGATTGCTTTTGTGATCATGCAGCGGCAAGGCATCAACGCCAACATCATGTCGTTGGGTGGCATCGCGATCGCGATCGGAGCGATGGTCGATGCAGCAATCGTCATGATCGAAAACGCCCACAAGCACATTGAGGCCTGGCACAAGCGGCATCCTGACTCCACCTTGAAGGGCCAGGAGCACTGGAAGGTCATTACTGACGCGGCTGTTGAAGTGGGGCCGGCATTGTTCTTCAGCCTGCTGATCATCACGCTGTCGTTCATTCCAGTGTTCACCCTGGAGGCGCAGGAAGGCCGGCTGTTCGGTCCACTGGCGTTCACCAAAACCTATGCAATGGCAGCCGCCGCGGGCCTGTCTGTCACGCTGGTTCCGGTGCTCATGGGGTATTGGATCAGGGGCAAAATCCCTGACGAACACCGTAATCCACTCAACCGTGGCCTCATCTGGATCTACAAGCCGGCCCTGGACGCGGTACTGCGCTGGCCCAAGATGACTCTGCTGGTGGCTGTTCTGGTCTTCCTGACAGGCTTGTGGCCGGCCTCTCGCCTTGGTGGGGAGTTCTTGCCCCCGCTGGATGAAGGTGACCTCCTTTATATGCCCACTGCGCTTCCAGGCCTCTCCGCTCAGAAGGCTTCTGAGCTACTGCAGCAGACGGACCGGCTCATAAAAACGGTTCCAGAAGTTGCACACGTGTTCGGTAAGGCTGGTCGAGCCGACACCGCTACAGATCCCGCCCCGCTGGAAATGTTCGAGACGACCATTCAGTTCAAGCCGAAGGATCAATGGCGCCCTGGGATGACGCCTGACAAGCTGGTTGAGGAGTTGGATCGCACCGTACAGGTACCTGGATTAGCCAATCTGTGGATCCCGCCGATTCGAAACCGTATCGATATGCTGGCGACGGGTATCAAGAGCCCGATCGGGGTGAAAGTGTATGGCACTGACTTGGCACAGATCGACAAAGCCACCCAGGCAGTGGAAAAAATCGCCAAAACGGTGCCTGGGGTCAGTTCGGCGCTTGCTGAGAGACTGACCGGCGGCAGGTATATCGATGTGGATATCGATCGTGTCGCCGCCGCACGCTACGGCCTGAATATCGCGGACGTGCAATCGATCGTGGCCGGTGCCATCGGTGGTCAAACCATTGGTGAAACCGTGGAAGGGCTCGCCAGGTATCCGATCAACCTCCGCTATGGCCGCGAGTGGCGCGACTCGATATCCGATCTGCGCAACCTACCGATCTACACGCCGCAAGGCAGCCAGATCACGTTGGGGACCGTGGCCAAAGTACAGGTGACAGACGGACCGCCCATGCTTAAAAGCGAAAACGCAAGGCTGTCGGGCTGGGTTTACGTCGATGTTCGTGGCCGCGACATGGCGGCTGTGGTGGGCGATCTGAGGGAAAAGATCAGCAAAGGGGTCCAGCTCGAATCCGGCATGAGCATCAGCTATTCCGGCCAATTCGAATTCATGGAGCGCGCTAACGCGAAGCTGAAGCTCGTCGTTCCGGCTACCTTGCTGATCATTTTTGTATTGCTCTACCTAACGTTTGCCCGCTTTGGCGAGGCGCTGCTCATCATGGCTACGCTGCCATTCGCTCTGACCGGGGGCGTCTGGTTCCTATATCTGCTCGGGTACAACCTATCCGTAGCGACAGGAATCGGATTCATCGCACTGGCAGGCGTTTCTGCTGAGTTCGGCGTCATTATGCTGCTGTATTTGAAGAACGCCTGGACGGATCGGGTTAACGCTGGAGCCCATGGCGAAGGCGTCCTGCTCGACGCCATTCGTGAAGGTGCTGTCCAGCGAGTGCGCCCCAAGGCCATGACCGTCGCCGTGATCATCGCTGGCCTGCTGCCCATCCTTTGGGGCGGCGGGACCGGCAGCGAAATCATGAGCCGTATTGCCGCGCCCATGGTGGGCGGGATGATCACCGCGCCGTTGCTCTCCCTGTTCGTTCTGCCGGCAGCCTACCTGCTGATGCGCCGCCGGCAATTGCAGGCCCAGCACGCAACCAAACCCACTGGTGAACATCCGTGAAAATCAAGCACCTCAGCCTTCCTTAAAAGACGGGGCCTGGTTGAATGTAGAGTTCATCTTGAAAAGGCATGGTTTCGACTATTCGATTCACATAAAAAGCAAAGGAGCAAGCGACCGCCACATACGCGGCGGTCGCAGCAATACAAAAGGTTGCGCTTACAGCTTTGTAATTTGAAGAACAGCTTACTGTAAGTGTTGTGCCATTAAGCTATAGGCATCAAACAATCAGGAGTTTAGTCATGAAAGCCATTAGCAAAACCATCCTTTTTACTATGTTCGCTGCCGCCTCCTCTTTCGCAATGGCAGAACAAAATTCTGATCAAGTTATTCAGCGCCATAAAGAAGCCAAGCCAGTACTTAAGGCGCTACTTGAGGAAGGCAAAGTGCTAAGTGTAGGGCCTGCAGGTGCCACAGGTAAAAGTGGGGTTATGCAAAGGAGCAAGTATGATGGCCGTCCCCAAACGTTTGAGATAAAAATCAGAACGCCTGATGACGTGACCCATATCGTGGAATTCCGAGGACTGCCCTTCGGACTCAATAACGTTTAAGCAACGCAAAAAACCACACTCAAAGGATAGATAGATTTTTTCTCTTGCGCCGCCGGCAATTGCATACCGCAGCAACCTACAGATCTGGAGAGACATTCATGAACATCATGTCCATTACCCTTGCCACACTTTTCTTGGTCCCAGCCGCCTATGCTGCCGACAAGTAGCCCATGGATGGCATGCCTATGGATCATAAAGGCATGAACATGCAAATTGACCATAAATCAGCCGCACAGACCGCTACGGCTACTGGCACGATCAAGAAGGTGAATACCGAAAGCGGGACCGTCACCATTGCCCACGGCCCGGTCAAGGCCTTGGGCTGGCCCGCAATGACGATGGGATTCAAAGCAAAGCCTGACCAGCTCCAAAAGCTAAAAGAAGGCGATAAGGTCCAGTTCGATTTCTCCTCGCAGGGAATGGACTCCACGGTCACCCGCATCGAAAAACAGTAAGTGCAGAAGCGCTCGCCGTATATGCGACGGGCATAGCTCGATTAAAAGAGAGAAATTACAGCTTTGTAACGTTGAGAACAGCTTCTTGTAAGTCTTGCACTTATAACATATCGGTATCAACTAACCAAAGGGTCAAAACCATGAACCGTATGAACAAAGTGATTTTCCCGCTTATTCTAACTGCTGCTTCATCTTTTGCGTTAGCTGAAGGCGGAAGCGAACGCACGCTGCATCGTTTGAATGATCCGGAAACCAAGTCCACTCTTAAGAAGTTGGTTAAAGAAGGTGAGGTGCTTAACATTGCACCTGCAGGGGCGAACGGCAAGACTGACATGATTCAAAACTATCGTACTAACGCCAAAGTCCAAACCTACGAGATGAGGGTAAAGACACCTGACGGGAAAATTCATACGGTAGAGTTTTTGAGCGCCCCGATTGGCGTAAATAACGGCTAACCTGTCAAAGTTAATATCAAGGGTAGGCGACATGCGAGGAATGATGAAAGGATGTGGTGGATGAAGGAGACCGTCAAAGCCGGAAGCTCGCTAAAATGGTGAAGGTCCAGACCAGGTCTTGAATACGAACGATACTGCAACGACCATATCGAAGCAGGTAAGGCTCCTCCGGACGCCCTGCCTGCTTTTGTGCTTGGCCTAACCAGGACCGTACTGATGGAAAAAGTTTCACTGACGAGCAGAATGGCGGTGGTTTTCATGCTCGTGGTTACGGTTGTGCTGATGGTCGCCGCAATCAGCTTCTATTATTTCTGCCAGCTGCATTTCGAGCGCAAGGATGCGCAAGTGCTGAGTGAAAAAGCCGCTGCCGTAGAGCATATGCTACGTAGCAGTACGGCTTTCGGACAGGAGGCCACCTCAAAGATCGATGCGGTCATTGAGCACTCTTTCGGGTTTGCAACTGCGGTAGTGATAGACGGCAAAACGGTTTACTCACACCACAATTTTTCTGAGCGCTTGCTTCCTCTCGTCACGGATAATCAAGAGGAACGCTGGGCAGTAAATTTCGATGGGCACCAGTACAGTGGCATTACCAGAAAAGTAGATCAGTGGATCGAAGGGCAAGACGCAGTCATCTATCTGGCTTTGGATGTAACGCATCGAGTCCACTTCTTCGAGATGATTCAGCAATGGTTTGCTTATACGCTCGTGATCAGTGCGCTTCTAAGTGGGGCACTAGGTGTTGTTCTGATCAAAAAGGGCTTGAAGCCCATTGGCGAACTATCCAAGACATCTTCAACCGTAACCGCCAACTGCTTAGATACGCGGATTCCGACCGAGTCAGTACCAGGCGAACTTCATGAACTCGTTGCTAACTTCAATGAAATGCTCTCGCGCTTGGATGATTCTTTCCTCCGGCTGTCAGGTTTCTCAGCGGACATCGCGCATGAGCTAAGAACGCCGCTGAACAGCATGCTTACCCAAATGGAGGTCGCGCTCTTACGCGACCGCGAGAATACCGACTACAAGAACATTTTGTATTCCGCCCTCGAAGAACTTAGGCGCATGTCAAAGATGGTCGATGACATGCTGTTCCTAGCCAAGGCGGACAACGGAAAGATTACGCCCAGTGCCGAAGATGCCAGCATAGCTGAGATTGCCGCTAGCGTTATCGAATATTACGAGCTAGCAGCCGAGGAAAAAAATGTAAAAATCGCTCTTTCAGGCGATGGATCGGTGAATGGGGACAAATCAATGCTAAGACGGGCTATTTCAAACATAGTCTCTAACGCAGTTCGGTATGCGGAGGAACGCAGCACCATAAGCGTTGAAATAAGCGAGAGCGGCGCTTCGGTTTCCACGGCTATTTCCAACCGCGGCATAACTATTCCAGCCGAGCTTCAAACCCGGATATTCGACCGTTTCTACAGGGTCGACACCGCAAGGCGCGAAGGTACTACGTTGAACGCGGGCCTCGGCATGGCTATCACTCGTTCAATAGTAGAAGCGCACAAAGGGCGCATCGCTTGTGAATCAGCTGAGGGACACACGACTTTTACAATGACGCTTCCAAGGCTTATGTCTAGTTAATGGCAGATGCCCACAACGACCCTGACCTACGCTTTAGAGAAATGCCTGGCTGAACCGAAAGAGGTCACGCCTTTCGAACCTGTATGTTTGATCCTGGAGGTTCCCGTGACAGCGTCCTCATCGAGAAAATGCGGTACGACGGCCGCAGCGCTCAACGAAGCGTGCTTCTGCGTGAGCCTGGATCAGGTTGCGCTCACAAATGCATTGTCCGAACAGCTTGGAAATCCCGAGTTGTCAGAGCTATTGAAGTCACGTTGCCCCCATGTATTTGCTGCTCGACCGGTATTTGTTTCGCCGTCGCGACTGCGTCAGGTGCGTGAGGTCATCCAAGCCATCGAGCGAACCGTGAGTTTGCCCGCTTGGCGCGAGCATGCTCTGGATTCCGCCCCCCCTATTGCGCAACACAACCCTCGTCGCGCGCGGGGCGTCTTCTTTGGCTACGATTTTCATCTGGATGAGGACAAGCTTGGGCTCATCGAAATAAACACAAATGCGGGCGGAGCGATGCTAAACGTATTGCTCGCCCGCGCGCAGCGCAGTTGTTGCAGCGGCGTAGTCGGACTATCGCCGGGGCAGGAATGGCCCGGAGGCTTCGAACAATCGATTCTGCATATGTTCGCCCAAGAATGGTCTGCGAGCGGCGAGCAACGACCGCTCAGGCGCCTGGTGATCTTGGATGAAAGCCCACAAGCCCAATACCTGTATCCGGAGTTTCTTCTATTTCAGCGGTTATTCGAGTCAGCAGGAATCGGCTGCATAATTGCAGACCCAGCCGATCTGGCCTTTCACAACGATTGCCTCTTGGTCCACGGAAAGCCTGTGGATCTTGTCTACAACCGACTCACCGACTTCTATCTGGAAGGTGACAATTGCAGCGCGCTGCGCAGCGCTTATTTGGCTGATGTCGTGACGGTAACGCCGCACCCTCAGGCCTATGCCCTTTATGCCGACAAACGCCGGTTGGTTGACCTAACCAACGGACGTTTTTTGGAAGAGATTGGCGTTGGTCAGCAAATCCGAGCCGTATTGGCCCAATACGTCCCGCTTACCGTGCCTGTCGGGCATGGTAACGCAGAGCACCTCTGGCAAAACCGCCGTAGCCTCTTCTTCAAGCCCGTCAGCGGGTTTGGTAGTCGCGGTGCATACCGAGGAGACAAGCTCACCAAGCGCGTTTGGGAAGAAATCGTTGGCGGAAACTACGTCGCCCAGTCCCTTGTAGCTCCTGGCGAGCGTAGAACCGTCGCCGACCCTCAGGTACGACCGATGAAGTTTGACCTGCGCGCGTACGCTTATGCTGGCGAGGTACAGTGGAACGCTGCCAGGGTCTACCAAGGCCAGACGACCAACTTCAGAACAGAGGGAGGCGGTTTTGCCCCCGTGTTTACCTTAGGGGAGGAAGAGAAGCGAGCCGGCTCTACAGAGCAATGGTCGCACGCTTCGTTCACGTTCTTACTCGACGAAACCGGCGCCGTACAGGAGCTGCCGCACCCGCTATATCTCGCGTTGGTTCGAGCCGAAAAGGCTACCTCAACACTTGCCGGTAAACGTTTCCGACTGGCGGACTGGTATGTTGCAATGGAGGGCAACCATCCGTCCAAGGTCATCCGAGAATGGTACGGCTGGGTTGCTTTCAACGCCGATGGCGCTTTTCACCCCGCGGCTGGTTTCGCAAAAGACTCGGAATCGGTAGGTGCTGGGAATGTAGACGCTACTGCCCTACCAACGCCAGAAGAGCATCGTCTCATTAACCATTTGCTGTTTCAGAACCATTAGCGCAGTACCGGACGCAGTGTGGAGCACCGATCTGGCGTCGTGTTGTCGTAATGATGGCTGATACTGGCCCGTGCGTGTAGTCGTGTGTTGCGTTCTTCCAACTGTGCCCATCAGCGGACGCCGGGGAAGCCGGGTTCCAGACTGCCGAGATTGCGGATGCAGACCGGCAGCACCTCGGCCAGGTCGGCCTCTAGGGGTTCCCAGTGACCGCCCATGTAAGCTGCGGCTAAGGTCAGGTGCTAATTACCGGCGGATCGCGAATCCGCACTGCGGCCACCGGTTGCCCGAGCCCAACCGCCAGCGTCGACCGTCCGGTGCTACCAATTCCACGGTGCCTCCGCGACAGTGGCGTCCGATCAGGTCTGACACGGCTTGCATGGATCAATGACTTCCTTGGAGTTATGAACAGACTGGGACGGCCGTTTCTCGATGGGGCCGCTAAGATGTTCATCACGCAGGCTCAGCAGCCAGCTGCGACGTCAATGCCTTAAAGTGTGGGCGAGTCGATCGCCTCTATCTGACGCTTACAGAAATGAAATCTTGGCCTAAGCCCTCTGTAAGGAAGAGTTGCCTAAGCTGGAGCCATGAGTGCCTGGTTGAGAGCGGATTTCGCCCGGAGCATAGTCAGCAGCCGCCTCTATTTCGTACTCAAGGTGCCTATTACACAGGGTGGTCGCTTGACCTGTGTGTTACACACAGGTGTACAAGACAATAGAACTAATCCTAGGTTAGGCGCGGCAGGTTGATCTGCATCAAGTGCAGGCTGCTGAGATGGTCCACCGTGTTTGCATCGCAATATTCAGTGAGGAGACGACGATGCGGGTTAACGAGTTGGCTAAAAAGCTCGGAATTAGCGCCGACAGCATTCGCTACTACACCCGTGCCGGGTTTGTAGTGCCCGGAAAAGATCAAACCAATGGTTATAAGATATATCGTGAACGCGATGAGCAACGTCTTCGCTTCATTTTAAGTGCACGGCGACTAGGTTTTTCTGTGGCCGATGTTGCGCAGATACTAAATGAGGCCGACGGAGGCAAAAGCGCCTGCCCCACGGTGCGCCACCTGTTTGCCCTGCGCCTGCAGCAAACCACGCAACGGTTTGACGATATGCAAAAACTGCGCAAGCGCATGCTCACTGCACTCAACGAGTGGGGCAGTAAGCCAGACCGGCTGCCCAGCGGCAACAGCCTCTGCCATCTGATTGAAGACTTTACCTCGTAAAGCCCAAGCTCAGCTTGCAGGCGCCTCGGCGGTATTAATTCTGACTTCGGTAATAAGGACTCAACCATGAATCATAGTCCCACTGCTTCCCGCAATCACGGCCCTCTGCCACCTACCGGTAACCAAGTGAGCAGCAATACGGCGACCGATCAAACCCTGATTATTGAAGGTACGGGCTGCGCCAGCTGTGTGGGCAAAATAGAAAAAGCGCTCATGGCCGTGCCTGGCGTGCAAACGGCGGAAATGAACTTCGCCAACCGCACGGTGCAGGTACAGGGCAGAGCGGCTACCGAGTTGTTGGTGAAAGCGGTGGAGCAGGCCGGCTACAACGCCAGACCCATGGCCGGTGAGTCGCTAAGCGATGCGCTCGATGAAAAAGAACAAGCCGATTTGGCCTATTACCAAAAACTGA
The DNA here is from genome assembly GCF_032106285.1 of Stutzerimonas kunmingensis. Classification (GTDB taxonomy): domain Bacteria; phylum Pseudomonadota; class Gammaproteobacteria; order Pseudomonadales; family Pseudomonadaceae; genus Stutzerimonas; species Stutzerimonas kunmingensis_B. The sequence goes on along the minus strand of NZ_DAMCPO010000045.1, from coordinate 11,691 downwards.
TGCGGCAAACCTGGGTCGCGCTGGCACTGGGTGTGCCGCTGATGATCTACAGCTTGGTGGTGGGCGAGATGACGGTGACTACTACTGTCGAGCGTATTGTCTGGCTGGTGGTGGGGCTGCTGACCCTGGCCGTGATGATCGTGTCGGGTCGTCACTTTTACGTGGGTTCCTGGCAGTCCTTTAAAAATCACTCCGCCAACATGGACACCCTGATTGCCTTGGGCACCGGCACGGCATGGCTCTACTCCATGGTGGTGGTTTTCGCACCGGACGCAGTGCCTCTGATGGCGCGGCATGTCTACTTCGAAGCCACTGCCATCATCATCGGTCTGATTGATCTGGGGCTGGCGCTGGAGCTGAAAGCGCGCGGACGCACCAGCGAAGCTGTCAAACGCCTGATCGGCTTGCAAGCGAAAACCGCACGGGTGATTCGCGACGGCGAAGAATTGGATATTGCGATCGAACAGGTGTTGCTCAACGATTTGGTGCGCGTACGCCCCGGTGAAAAGATTCCGGTGGACGGAGAGGTGCGGGAAGGTCACACCGCCGTGGATGAATCCATGCTCACCGGCGAACCTATGCCGGTGGAAAAATCCACTGGCGACAAGTTGGCGGCCGGAACCCTTAACAAAACCGGCACGCTGGTCTTCAAGGCCACCCGCGTGGGCAAAGACACGGCACTGGCGCAGATCATCGACATGGTCAAGCGTGCGCAAAACTCCAAGCCGCCCATCGGGCGCCTGGCTGATGCAATCTCAGCATATTTTGTGCCGGTTGTGATGATCATCGCAGTGCTGAGCGCGCTAACCTGGCTGAATTTCGGGCCAGAACCGGCCATTGCTTTTGCCATCGTCTCGGCCACGACTGTGTTGATTATTGCCTGCCCCTGCGCACTCGGCCTGGCTACGCCAATGTCGGTGATGGTGGGAGTGGGTAAAGCGGCTGAGGCGGGTGTCCTGATCCGCAACGGTGAGGCGTTGCAAACCGCTTCCAAGATTAGCGCCATGATTTTGGATAAAACCGGCACCATCACCTTGGGCTCGCCCAAGGTTACCGACATTGTGACCCAGACCGGCTTCAAACAGGACCAGGTACTGCAACTGGCAGCCAGCCTGGAGTCCGGATCAGAACATCCACTGGCATTGGCCATTGTTGAATCGGCCAAGGAGCGGAATTTAACCCTCGACAAGGTCGAGTCATTCAATGCCATTGCCGGTCAAGGTGTGGAAGCACTGGCCGTCGGCCAGGCGTTGCTGTTCGGCAATGAAAAACTGATGCGTGAGCGCGGTATCGATGTCGGTGAGTTCATCGAAACGGCCCAGCATCTAGCCAGTGAAGCCAAAACGCCTATGTATTTTGCGGTGGACGGGCGGCTTGCCGCCATCATCGCGGTGGCCGACCCCATCAAGGAGGATTCTATTGCGGCCATCAAGCGTCTGCAGAAGAATGGCATTCGCGTGGTCATGCTCACTGGCGACAACCGCGCCACCGCCAAAGCCGTGGCGGAAAAGGTGGGTATTAGCGAGTTCTTTGCCGAAGTTCAGCCTGCAGACAAGGCCAACAAGGTGGCCGAACTGCAGATGCAAAATGAAATTGTCGGCATGACCGGTGACGGTATCAACGATGCACCGGCGTTGGCGCTGGCCAACGTGGGCTTTGCCATCGGCACGGGTACCGATGTGGCGATTGAAAGCGCGGATATCACCCTGATGCGCGGGTCGCTGCACGGTCTGGCTGATGCCATTGCAGTGAGCAAGGCTACCCTGCGCAATATCAAGCAAAACCTGTTTGGCGCCTTTATCTACAATGTTGCTGGCGTGCCGGTAGCTGCCGGTGTCTTGTTCCCGGTGCTAGGCGTGCTGATGAACCCCGTCATTGCTGGCGCTGCCATGGCATTTTCCTCCGTTACCGTAGTAACCAATGCCAATCGCCTGCGCCTGTTCAAGGCGCAGGAACATTAACTGTCATAGCGCGAGGGATATAAACCATGTGGCTGATCAATATTGCGGGACTGGCCCTGATTGCCCTGATCGTCTGGTGGTTCTGGCTGTATAAGCCGCAGGAAGTTGCCCTAAACGAGCAGGGTTTGCTGGTCGTCGTGGAAAACGGCGGCTATACGCCGGCCAATATTCAAGTGCCGGCCAATACTCCGGTCAACCTTACCTTTTTGCGCAAGGATGCATCGCCTTGTTCCGAGGTGGTGTTGTGGCCTGGCTTGGATATCAGCGAAACCCTCCCCCTGAACAAACCCATACAAGTTGCTCTGCCAGCGCTGAAGGCCGGTGACTATGCCTTTCATTGCCAGATGCAAATGTACCGTGGTGCCTTGCACGTGAAATAAAGCAGGCGGCAGGCCGGAATTTTCTTTCAGCGTGGAGACAGGATATGAGTAACGAAAAAAGTTCTTTCTGGTGGTCGCCTAAAGGGCTAGCTGCGTTGGGTCTGATCGGGGCAGTCAGTTATTTTCTGCTGGTGGAGCATCGCCAACATGTATTTGCATTTTTGCCGATTCTAATCATTTTGCTGTGCCCGCTGATGCATATCTTTATGCACGGTGGACATGGCAGGAGGGCGCAGGGCGGTGCAGAAACGTCAGAGACCATGTCCGGTGATGCCAGTGATGTCAGGCGTGCCGCCTATCAACGTGGGCTGGAAGCGGGCAAACATCAGACTGACCACCATCAACACAGAAGGGGCTAGGATATGCACAATGAATCCGCTTATGGTCTCTGGACGTTAGTCATCTTAAATTCAATTATTTTCATTTTTTTTGCGTTCAGTTTTACCAAGCCGAAAAGTAATACCGATTGGCGCAGCCTGGGCGCATTTTCCGCATTTGTGGTTGCGCTGTTCACCGAAATGTATGGCTTTCCACTGAGCATCTATTTTCTGTCGGGCTGGCTGACTGAAAAATATCCGGGGGTGGATTTCCTTTCCCATGAAAACGGTCATCTGTGGCATACCCTTTTAGGTTTCGAGGGTAACGCTCACTGGGACCCGCTGCATATTGCTAGCAACCTTGTCATCGTCCTGGGGTTTTTTATGCTCGCCTCAGCGTGGGCAGTACTGCACAAGGCCCAACAGAGCCGATCACTGGCCGCCACTGGCTGGTATGCCCGCTGCCGTCACCCGCAATATCTCGCTTTTATCATGATCATGTTCGGCTTTTTACTGCAGTGGCCGACTATCCCCACGTTGGTGATGTTCCCGATATTAGTGGTGGTGTATGTGCGACTGGCCAAGCGCGAAGAACAAATGGCGCTCGCAGAATTCGGCGACGAATACCGCACCTATATGCACAACACACCGGCCTGGATTCCAACAATTAAAACTCTTCAACCCGGTACCAGTAGAACCTGATGAGGTTGTCATGAAAGGTTCATTGCAGGCATTGTCATCGCCACCGCACCGGCTACTCTGTAATTGCCAATGAGTATCATCAACATAGCAATAGCACGCAAGGCAAAGACAAGCCTGGTGGCATGATATTGGATCAGGCGCAGATGACGAAAATGACATGAACTGCGGCGGCTGCCAGTACCCCGACTCGTGCCACTTTCGAACCTGCATCCACTTCCAACCAACAAGGGCTTTATGATTCCGGCAGTAACAAGCGCAAAGGTGACTGCTGTTGGTCATGAAAGCTGTAGGCGGCTTATTGCCAGTACGGTTGCACACGGGACAGAGATAGGACGAGGGGTGACGGATGCTACCAAAGTGCCGCCGGTGCGATCAGTTATAGTGTTCAGAGTCCAATGGGAGATGAGTGATGAGCGAGAGCAAGCATCGTCTGGGTGTTTCTCATTGGACTTATCGCCGCCCCGTTATATCGATTGCGTTCAGGTAGCTACATCCCACGCCTAAGTGCACGTACGCCACCATACACACCGCTGCCGGATGGTATTGGCTCGTAGATTGAAGCTGTCGTCGTTAATGCAGGCGGTGCTTTTTCAGTTTGCCAGCGGTGCGAGATTTCCGCCGCGATTCGCTCAGAGAGAGAAGAGAACAGCGAATGCGATAACAAAGGGCCCTGGGCTTTCTTTACTACTGGTAGACGTTTGAGCGGATGACTCGCTCTTGGCTATTGAAGGTAGCGTGTGCGTTTTTTCGATACTAGGCAGTCTGCTTTTGATTCTGACTTTCCGGCTCTGGCACCACCAGCGTGGTTGTGCCAGAGCATTGAGTTATGGGTGTTACGCAACCATACGCTCACATTCCTCAGCGCAGTTCATGCACGCCTTTGCACACTCTTGGCAGTGATCCATCTGATGTTTCGCGCATTCCTCACCACATGCCCGGCAGATCTTTGCACAAAGGGAGCAGAACTCTTTTGCGTACTCACTTTCACGGCTCATCAGGGTGGCGGCCAACGCGCAGATGTCCGCGCAGTCACGGTCAAGCTCGATGCATCGAGCCATCATTTTCACATCATCCTCGCGTAGGCAAGCAGCGGCGCACATTTCGCACACCAGGGCACAGTTCGAACAAGCTTGGATGCAGGAAGTGAACATTGAATTTGTCATTGCGTTCTCCAGGTTTCGATAGTTGTATTCGACGGTGGCCTACTCGCTGAATTGTCGCATCAGCGTCTTAGCAACCACAGAAAATACGACATGCCCTTGTCGCGCCCGGTTCGACCAACTTAATTACAATGCTGTAAGGTTCGCCTGGTGACGGATATTTATTCGGAAGGTCTGCAAGTGAGAGCCGCCAGAGTGTCAGCTGCTTGTTAGCCCAACTGCCTCGTTAACCTCTCTTTAGGTGGATAACGAGATGAGATCAGCCCCCTGTAATGACGACAGGGAGCCGTCCATAAGGATCCAGAGCCAAGCCGCTCACTGAGTGAAGTGACACGTCTCACGAGGCAACATTTGGAACGGAAGCGTTGGTAAGGGTACCGTTGCGTCGACAGCTGGTATTGCCTGGATCGCCCCTCCTGGTGCCGCGTATCTAGAGCTTCGCTCAGAACAGCGTAGGCCGTGCAGTTAGTGCTTGTGGTGCTTCCCGTCTGCGTGGACATCGCTTGTTGTCGGAGATCTGTCCTCCGCATCGGCACGGTCATGGTCAGTGCTTGGCTGGGCCACCTGGGGCGGCGCTGACGCGTGATGATCGTCGCTTGCGTCATTACCATGATGACCGGTGCTTGATTGGCCGGCAGCACCACCCGAGCTGCTAGGGCCATGGTGATCCGAGCTGCTACTGTCGCCCTGATGGTGGTCGTCCGAGGCCATCTCACCGTGTTGCTCACCGTGCCCAGCTGGGGTTTCCCCACCACCATGTTGATGACCACTACTAGACGCAACGAGTGCTCGATACGCTCCTTCATCTAGTTCAGGAAGCTTCTGCAGAAAAGCCACCATTCCCCAGATGTACGGATCAGCCATGCTTTTACCCCACGCAGGCATCCCAGTGGCCTTGATGCCATGCTTGATGACCCAAAATGTTTTTGCTGGGTCACCGTATAGCCCCGCTTCAGCCAGGCTGGGTGGAGCGGGATAAAGGCCATTGCTTAGCTCGGTCTCAGCCATGCCTGGCGCCAAGTGACAACCCACACACATCGAGTCGTAGTTCCCCGCCCCGGCGCGGATTTGGTCTTCATCGTCGAGAGATGGCACGACTATGTCTTCGGAGCGAACCTCAATCGAGCGATTGCGAGCAGTTTCCAAGAAAGCGTGCACGGCTCCCGTATGAGGATCATCCGCGGCAACGTTTATTAGTCCCGAGAAAACAACACCGGCCACCACCAACAGGCCTAGTGCGCAGAAGGCAGCGAAGCTAATAATTATTCTTTTCATCTAGGGTCCTTAAAACCAAAGCCTGATGCCAGCAACGAACCGCGCCTCATCTACGTCTTCGCCTTCATCTCTCGCCATATCGGCGGTATTACCGTATGCCCGGCTCCACGTGACGCCGATGTACGGTGCGAACTCACGAACGATTTCGTATCGGAGGCGGAGCCCCACCTCTGTATTTGCTAGACCAGCGCCCACTCCGCGTGCAGGATCGTCCTTGCCATAGAAATTGAGCTCGGCAGTCGGTTGGAGGATGAGCCGGTTAGTTAGGAGAATGTCGTACTCGCCTTCAAAACGTGCTGCTGTCTGCCCACCTTCACCGACGAAGGCGGTGGCTTCCGCCTCAAACCCATACAGCGCCATCCCCTGGACGCCTAAAGCCGCCCACGTCTGCGGCGACTCGGGCTTAAAGTCCTGGCGAACACCTGCTACTACATCCCACCAGGGACTGATTGCACGCCCGTAAAGCGCCTGAATTTCCGCGTCTTCAGTAACGCCATTCGTTCGCTCACCATCCGAGCGAAACCAGAACCGATTGATATCGCCACCAACCCAGGCAGTAGCTTCCCAACTGAGGGTGCTACCTTCATTTGCGTCCTGGTACTCAAGTTGATCTAGCAGAAGGAACCAGGCCAGATACTTGTCATGGACCGTATGACCTTGAAGACCAGGGAAAGCCGCTTCTCTATCCGCATCGGTCAATACTGGAATGAACGAGGGATGAACCATGCCGGGCATTTCGAGCGTATCGTCATGCTTCATTTGGCCATGGTTCATCTTGCTATGGTCCATCGCACCATGACCCATTGCAGAATGGTCCATTTGCCCACCGGAGCCATGATTCATTGCCGCGGGCTTGGCAGAAGATGCAGGGGCTTGAGCTGCCGGAATAGGAGGGGTTTGATGCATCGAGTGATCCATCATCTCGGCGGCGTTGGCTATCCGTCCAGCCGCTGCGCTCAACGAAACTCCGAGCGCAATAAGAGCAAAGCGAGAAGATCTAGTGGTCATGGTGCGAATCCACCTCAGTACCAGTAGCCTTCGGGTCATGATCCATCTTGCCATGGTCCATTTCACCATGGTCCATCGAGCCATGACCCATGTCGCCGTGGTCCATTTCTGAGTTAGAGGAGCCTTGTGTCTGAGATGCCGGCTTGTTGCCTGAATTTTGCGACGAAGCCGATGGTTGCTTGTGCTGATCATGCGTTTGCTCTGCAAACGCAGCTGATATATTCATTACGCCCAGCAGACTGAACATTAACGCGCTGCCGATAAGAGTTTTACGCTTCATAAAATTTCCCATATAAAGTTCCTCTTACTCGTCCACTCGGACTTCACGAAACATGCCCATTTCCATGTGAAGCAGTAGGTGACAGTGATAAGCCCAACGCCCGAGTGCATCGGCTGTCACGCGGTAGCTGCGCTTCGAACCTGGAGGCATGTCGATCGTGTGCTTGCGAACCATGAACTTTCCATTCTCATCCTCAAGATCGCTCCACATACCATGCAGATGAATCGGATGGGTCATCATGGTGTCGTTGACCAAAGTGATGCGTACCCGCTCGCCATATTTGAGCCGCAGGGGCTCCGAATCAGAGAACTCTATACCGTCAAATGACCAGGAGAACTTCTCCATGTGGCCGGTGAGATGGAGTTCGATCGTCCGACTGGGCTCACGGCCGTCCGGATCGGGGAAAGTGCTTCTCAAGTCGCTATAGGTCAGGACTCGGCGGCCGTTGTCTCGTAAGCCAATACCGGGATCGTTCAGCCTATGAGTTGGGCTCATGGTCTGCATGTCCACCAGTGGGTTATTGGACTCTGAGGGCGGGTGCGATTGCATACCTGCGCTCATCCCAGCCATTCCAGAGTGGTCCATCCCGGACATCCCACCCATTTTGCTGTGATCCATGCCGGCCATTGCGCCCATGTCGCCCATCCCTTGCATGTCACCGTGGTTCATGCCGGACATGTTGCTATGGTCCATCGCGCCCATGTCGCCGCCATGGTCCATGCCCGCCATACCGCCCATGCTGCCGTGATCCATCCCCATGTCGTCCATGGTGATTAGTGGTCGAGGATCGGTTTCTGGAACAGGAGCGCTCAGCCCTTCGGCAACCGCTAGCGTGCCACGGGCGTATCCTGTGCGATCCATCGATTGGGCGAAGATCGTGTAAGCCTCCTCGGTCGCAGGCTCGACAATCACATCGTAGGTTTCTGCCACGGCAATGCGGAATTCGTCGACGCTAACTGGGTTGACGTATTGGCCATCGGCTGCGACTACAGTCATCTTCAGCCCTGGAATGCGGACATCGAAATAGCTCATGGCCGAGCCATTGATGAACCGCAGGCGAAGCTTCTCGCCGGGCTTAAAGATACCGGTCCAGTTCCCGTCTGGTGCTTGGCCGTTCATTAGATAGGTATAGGTGTAACCGCTTACGTCGGCGAGGTCGGTGGGACTCATCTTCATCTGAGCCCACATTTTCCGATTCGCAATCGTAGCGGCCCAGCCGTCTTCGCTCACGTCGTTAATGAAGTCTCCGACGGTGCGCTTGTGGAAGTTGTAATAATCTGACTGCTTCTTGAGCTTAGAAAGGATTCGAGCGGGATCCTCATCGGTCCAATCGGTCAGCATGACGACATAGTCGCGGTCATAGCTGAACGGTTCGGGATCCTTAGCATCAATGACCAACGGGCCATAGACACCAACCTGCTCTTGTAGGCCTGAATGACTGTGGTACCAATAAGTACCGTTTTGTTTAACCTGAAACTTGTAGACATACATGCCATCGGGAGCGATGCCGTGGAAGCTCAATCCAGGCACGCCATCCATGTTGGCCGGCAGGATCATGCCGTGCCAGTGAATCGATGTATCTTCGCTCAGCTTATTCCTGACGCGCAGCGTGACGGTATCCCCTTCACGCCAACGTAGAAGCGGCCCTGGGATGGTCCCATTGATAGTCATCGCTGTCCGGGCCGCGCCGGTGATATTGACCGGCGTCTCCCCAATCAGCAGATCGAACTCCGTGCCACTTAGTACGCTGGGCTGGCCTGGGCTAGTCACTGCCCAGACCGGAGCTCGCCACAAGCCAAGACCGCCAAGGAGGCCTGCGGCAGTCAAGCCTTTAACAAAGGTTCGCCTAGAGGTTTTACGTTGCATGTGTAGGTTCCAATCAAACTAAGGAGCCAAGCCGAAACCAGCCGTAAGGTTGGTGTTGCCAGCGTTGATCGATCTTAGAAGCTCGCGCATGGTCTGGCTAATCAAGCGACTTGCCATTGTCCTTAACTATGGCATGCAGAAGGGAGACGCATGATTAATTTTTTGTAAGCTTAAAGCGCCCCAGAAAACGCCTGCGATCAGAGTTCCGGTCACTTAAGGTGGCGTTACTTGGTACTTGGCTTGCCTTGGCAGCGGATGGGCTCGGGCGGATCGATCACGGTGCTGTAGCACCTGCCATTAGCCCATCGCTCAATCGCCGCTGATTAGCTGCTTTTGCGACAATCAGCGGCATGACTTCCGCACCCAATCTCAACGAGTTGACACCTGAACAGCTGCGCGCCTTGGCCGCGCAGTTGCTGTCGCAAGTCGGCACGATGGGCAAAAAGATCCACCGCGATCAAGCAGTGATCGAGCAACTCACCCACGAAATCGCACTGCTCAAGCGGTACAGGTTCGCCAAGCGCAGCGAGCAGCTGAGCCCCGACCAGATCAGCCTGCTCGATGAGCTGATCGATACGGACATCGCGGCCATCGAGGCCGAACTCAAGGCGCTGCATCCTGCGCCTGTCGCCCAATCCCGCCAGCAGCCCAAGCGCGCCGCGCTACCCGCCCAGTTCCCGCGCACCCTGATCCATCACGAACCGGACAACACCCAGTGTGCCTGCGGCTGCCAGCTCAAGCGGATCGGCGAGGACGTCAGCGAAAAGCTCGACTACACGTCGGGCACCTTCACGGTGGAACGACACATCCGTGGCAAGTGGGTCTGCGACCAGTGCGAGACGCTGATCCAGGCACCGGTAACGGCCCAGGTGATCGACAAGGGCATCCCTACTGCCGGCCTGCTGGCTCATGTCATGGTGGCCAAATACGCCGATCATCTGCCGCTGTACCGGCAGGAGAAGATCTTTGGCCGTGCGGGTCTGGCTATCGCGCGCTCGACATTGGCACAGTGGGTCGGACAAACCGGCGTGCAGCTCCAACCGCTGGTCGACGCCCTGCGCGAAGCGGTACTGGCGCAAGGCGTAGTCCACGCCGACGAAACCCCATGCAAATGCTGACCCCGGGCGAGAAGAAAACCCATCGGGCTTATGTCTGGGCCTACTGCACCAGACCGTTTTCCGACCTGAAAGCGGTGGTCTACGACTTCAGCCCGAGCCGCGCCGGCGAACACGCACGTAACTCCCTCGGCTCCTGGGGCGGCAAGCTGGTCTGTGATAATTTCGCGGGCTACAAGGCCAGCTTCGAGCAAGGCATCACCGAAATCGGCTGCATGGCCCACGCCCGGCGCAAGTTCTTCGACCTGCATGTGGCGAACAAAAACCAGTTGGCCAGCAGGCGCTGCACTCGACCGCCGGCCTCTATGAAATAGAATGGCAAGCGCGCGACTTGAGTGCTGAGGATCGGTGGCGGATACGACAGGAAGGGTCCTCGCCGCCCCTCAACGCGCTTCAAAAATAAGATGCTGGCCCAGCGCGACCTTGGGCAAACCGGAGACTTTTGACTTCCTGGGGTTCACGCACTGCTGTAGCACCAAAAGAAACGGCGACTTCCAAGTGCTGCGACTGACGGCGAAGAAGCGGATGCGTGCGACGCTGCTGGCTATCCGGGACGAACTCCAACGTCGACGCGTCATGAGCCCGTCCGGGCTCAAGGGCAGTGGCTCAATCGGGTGGTTGGCGGCTATTTCAACTACCACGCGGTGCCGGGCAACCTGCTCCGCCTTGACGGTTTTCGGGCAACTGTCTGCCCCCTATGGCGGCAAGCCCTCAAGCGGTGCAGCCAGACCTGCACATCCCTATCCGGAGGAACGCTTCACGTCACGAACCTGAGGCAGGAGCCGTATGCGATAGTTCCGCACGTACGGATCTGTGCGGGGGGGGGTGGCAGGTAACTGCCATCCCTACCGCGACCCTCAGATCAACGGCGGCGGGCCTTTATGTGCTACCTCGCCTGATGAGCTAATTAACTTATCAAGATATGATACTTGTTGCTCTTGTTGCTGGAAAAAACTAGCGCTTGTTGATACTGTCCGGCATACCTCGGAACTCTACCGCATGAAGCTTTCCATCTGGCGTGCGTATCCTAATTTCGTATGACTGAACGTTCCCCGTTAACTTGGGCACCTCCGGACCTTTTGTTTTAGTCCTCATCGGCGTCACGCTCAATACTTTTCCAGTTTTGAGCAGATCCATCATGACTTGATGGCCGTCACCGATAGTGTGATCGTGGCGCATGGGGCTATCCGTAGCCGAGCCAGCCACAGCCACCGTGGATGTAGCTACTAATGCAATCGCAAGAAGCGACTTTATAATTTTCATCGCAACTACCACCAGATGTAATTTTGGAATTTTAGGCTTAAACTATCTGCCATTTTAATATTTCGGCGTGAACGATTACTGTGCGCCAGTTTTGCAAATGACGCACAGTTAAAATTTACGGGATGTGCTAGTCAAGAGCAAGAACAATTAACCGTTATTTATCCCGACAGGCATGCCTCTAAATTCAACAGAGTGAGTCACTCCATCAGGGGTTTTAATTAGTATCTCGTAAGTTCTAACATCACTGTTTTCAGACAAAGGAGCAGTCACAGGTGATACGCTAAGAACTTTCCCAGTTTTTAATAGCTTGGCGGTTGCAGACGCTGAGTGCAACACGGTTATTGAATTGAAGCTGGAGCATCAT
>NZ_DAMCPO010000044.1:0-22679 GCF_032106285.1 Stutzerimonas kunmingensis | reverse complement strand
CGAAGCCGTGTTGGACATGCCCAGAATGGCTGCAGCCAGGCTGGAAAGCAGGAAGGTCCGGCTTGCTGGTTTCAGTTGCATAGCTTTCTCTCTTGTTGTTGTGATCGTTGATGCAGCTGTTGAGCCCGACTGCCAACTGCCCGGGCTCGGATTACCACTTCATGCGGTAATGCGGTGTCGCGCTCAGCGCGCGGTGCTTCTGGGCACGCGGCCCAGCAGGTAGAACTCGTCGTTGGGCGGGGTGCGCGCCATGGACACCAGCCGGTTGGAGAGGCCGAACAGCCCGGCGATGGCGCCGATGTCCCAGATGTCGTCGAGGCTGAAACCCTGAGCTTCCAGCCGCGCTTGCCAGGCGTCGTCCAGCACGCCGCGCCCTGCCGCAAGGTGCAGGGCGAAATCGAGCATCGTGCGCTGGCGTTCGGAGATCGGCGCGGTGCGGTAGTTGACAGCGATCTGGTCGGCCAGCTGCGCGTCCTTGGCGAGGATGCGCAAAATCGCGCCATGGGCGACCACGCAATACAGGCAGCCGTGGTCGGCGCTGACCGCCACCACGATCATCTCCTTCTCGGCCTGGGTCAGGCTGTCGGCTTCGCGCTCCATCAGCGCATCGTGATAGGCGAAGAAGGCGCGAAACTCCGCCGGCCGATGAGCCAGCATGAGAAACACGTTGGGGATGAAACCGGCCTTTTCCTGCACGGCGAGAATCCGTTCGCGCAGGTCGGCGGGCAGTGCGTCGAGGCTGTCGGGCAGCGGGAAACGGCTGATCGACTGAGTAGTAGGCAGCGCCATGGAAAGCTCCATTTCGGATGAGCGAATGGCCGGCCGGGCGAACCCGGCCGGTGCCGGTCAGTGCTGTTCGCTGATGCCCAGCTCGACCACGCTGATCTCGCGCATGCGGAACTTCTGCACCTTGCCGCTGATGGTCATCGGGAAGTCGTCGACGAACCGGATGTGCCGCGGCGTCTTGAAGTGGGCAATGCGGCCCTTGCAGAACTCGCGCAGCGCCTCGGCCTCGACCTGATGGCCGGGGTGCAGCTTGACCCAGGCGACGATCTCCTCGCCGAACTTGCTGTCCGGCACGCCGATCACCTGCACGTCGGCGACCGCAGGATGGGTGAAGAGAAATTCCTCGATCTCGCGCGGGTACACGTTCTCGCCGCCGCGGATGATCATGTCCTTGTTGCGGCCGACGATCTTGATGTAACCCTCATCGTCCATTACCGCGAGGTCACCGGTGTGCATCCAGCGGGCGCCGTCGATGGCATCGCGGGTGGCGTCCGGGTTGTTCCAGTAACCGAGCATCACGCTGTAGCCGCGGGTGCACAGTTCGCCGATCTGCCCGCGCGGCACCACCGCGCCGTGCTCGTCGACGATCTTGCTTTCCAGGTGCGGCTGGGTGCGGCCGACGCTGGTCACGCGGCGTTCCAGGTCGTCGTCGGCACTGGTCTGGGTGGACACGGGACTGGTTTCGGTCATGCCGTAGGCGATCTGCATTTCGGCCAGGTGCATGTCGTCGATGACGCGCTTCATCACTTCGATCGGGCAGGTAGAGCCGGCCATGATGCCGGTGCGCAGGCTGCTGAGGTCCAGCGACTGGCGCTCCGGATGGTCGAGCATGGCGATGAACATGGTCGGCACGCCGTACATGCCGGTGGCCTTTTCCTCGGCCGCAGCCTGCAATGCGGCCAGCGGCTCGAAGGCAGCGCTCGGGTAGATCATCGTGGTGCCGTGGGTGACGCAGCCGAGGTTGCCCATGACCATGCCAAAGCAGTGGTACAGCGGCACCGGGATCACCAGGCGGTCGTGCTCGGTCAGCCTGAGGCTCTCGCCGACCATGTAGCCGTTGTTGAGGATGTTGTAGTGGCTGAGCGTGGCGCCCTTGGGAAAGCCCGTGGTGCCGGAGGTGTACTGGATGTTGATGGGGTCGTCGAACTGCAGGCGCTCGCCGCACTGGCGCAACTGCTCGGGCCCGACCTGCTCGGCCATCTCCATCAGCGCCTGCCACTGCAGCATGCCGTCCACCGGCTTGTCGCACAGGCTGATCACACCGCGCAGCTCGGGCAGCATATGGCTCTGCAGGGCCCCGACGGCGGCGCTTTCCAGCTCCGGCAGCAGCTCGTGGAGCATGGCGTGGTAATCGGACGTCTTGAAGGCATCGGCGCAGATCAGCCAGCGGCAGCCGGACTGCTTCAAGGCGTATTCGAGTTCGCTGAGGCGGTAGGCGGGATTGATGTTGACCAGCACCACACCGATCTTCGCAGTAGCGAACTGGGTGATGCACCACTGGGCATTGTTCGGCGACCAGATGCCCACTCGTTCGCCAGCCTGCAGTCCGAGGGCCAGCAGGCCACGCGCGCAACGGTCCACCGCCTCTGCCAGTTCCGTCCAGGTGTAACGCAGTTGCTGATGGCGCACCACCAGGGCCTCGCGCTGGGGAAAGCGCTCCACGGTACGATCGAACGCCGCGCCGATGGTCATGGGCAACAGTGGTTTGCTCTGCGGTCCGCAGGTATAGCTCGGAAGACTCATGACGATTTTCCTCAGTCTTATGTTTGTTATGAGGCGTGCTCGCAAGGGTGCTGGCGCTGCTGACAGTCACCCTAGGCCACGATTACGTTAACGTAAAGGTAACTAGCTGACAATATGTCGCAGGGTAGGCGAAAGTCGAGAAGCTCGAGCAGTCAAATGGCCATTATCTGGTGACGAATAAATGGGTCAGCCGCGGCCAGATCGGCGCTGACACGACGTGTCGGAAGGCATGCCTGAGCGGCGCAAAACGGTTGCGCCGGAGCCTCTGCAACGATGCCGCGCATGCGTCTGCCGAAGACGCCTCGTCAGGCGCCTACACGCCGGTACTCGTGATGGAAGTCCAGCGCGGCGAGGTTCTTGTCCTTGGCTTCGAGCATGATGTCGAAGCGATCGAGAAACTGAAACGCATAGCGATTCGTCCAGTGGTTCCACATGCGTTTGCTATGCGCATAGAGGTCGCGCTTGTTGACCTTCTCCAGCAACTCGGGGAGTTCCAGCTTCTGCTCCGGCGCGAAGCCAAGCTCCATCAGGCTCTCCTGCGGCTGCGAGTAGTGCATGGTCGGCCGCACACCGCGCCAGCTTTCCAGAACGCGCTCGATGCGCGGGTCGTCCGGCTCGATGTAGCGGCCCTCGTGAATCCAGCAGTGATGGATATCCAGCACCACCGGCGCGAGGTCCGCGAGGCTCAGGCAGTCGTCCAGGCCATAGGTCTTTTCGTCGTTCTCGAAGGTGATGCAGCGGCGCGCCTCGGTCGACAGGCGCGGCCACACGGCACGCACCCCCTCGGCGCCGAGCCGCCCGGCGATATGCAGGTTGCATTTGAAGTCCTGGAAGCGCCGGCCGTAACCCATCATGCGGATCATGTCGGCGTGGTATTCGAATTCCGCCAGGCTGTTTTCCACCACCTGCGGCTTGTCCGATCCCAGCACGCAGTACTGGCCGGGATGCATCGACAGCCGGATATCGTTGGCCCGTGCCAGTTCGCCGATCGCGGCGAAGCCAGCCTCGAGGCGGTTCCGTATCTCGGCGCGACGGTAGAACGGCGCGATCTCGGCATGGCTGTAGAACGGCAGCAAGTCGCTGGACAGGCGCAACATGCGCAGCATCGGCGGCAACGTGGCGACGTATTCGAGCAACACCCGCTGAGCGCTCAGGTTGTGCTCGACGATCTCCTCCAGCCTCGCTTCGGCCGCGGCGCGACCGACCGAGGCCATCCAGCGCAGCGTGGTGCTGCGCGGATTGAAGGTGCGCTCGATGCGCTCCAGCTCCTTCAGCGAGAGACTCTGTTGCGGGTGGCGATACATGCAGGCGAAGCCGATGCGGGGCATGGATTTCCTCGCCGGTGGCAGGCCGCCGTTGCGGCCACTGCCTGTTTAGTCCCGCCGGGCTCGCGCCGAGTGCCCCTCCACCGACGAAACACCACCGCGCGCCACCAACCGACGGCCGCACCTTACCGGGCCTATGCTGGCAGACATGCTGACTCGGCGGTGTGTTGACAGACCCGCAGCGGACCTTTACGTTAACGTAAAGCAGCGAGCGATCATCCATGTCGATGACGTCAGACCGCTACCAGAGCGCCGGCCTGCACTCCGCCGGACGAACGAATCCTCTGAAAACAGAACAATTACAAGACAAGCAGGTGGCCCCAATGAACTACTCCAGCCTCAATTTCGCCCTCGGTGAAACCATCGACATGCTGCGCGAGCAGGTCCAGGCCTTCGTCGCCGCCGAGATTGCCCCGCGCGCCGAAGCCATCGATCAGGACAACCTGTTCCCGGCGGACATGTGGAGAAAATTCGGCGAGATGGGTCTGCTCGGCGTGACCGTCTCCGAGGAGTACGGCGGCGCCGGCCTCGGCTACCTGGCGCATGTGGTGGCGATGGAAGAAATCAGCCGCGGCTCGGCCTCGGTCGCCCTCTCCTACGGCGCCCACTCCAACCTGTGCGTCAACCAGATCAACCGCAACGGCACCCCCGAGCAGAAGGCCCGCTACCTGCCCAAGCTGATCAGCGGCGAACACGTCGGGGCGCTGGCCATGAGCGAGCCGAATGCCGGGTCCGACGTGGTCTCCATGAAGCTGCGCGCCGAGAAGCGCGGCGACCGCTACGTGCTCAACGGCAGCAAGACCTGGATCACCAACGGCCCGGACGCCAGCACCTACGTGATCTATGCCAAGACCGACCTGGACAAGGGTGCGCACGGCATCACCGCGTTCATCGTCGAGCGCGACTGGAAGGGTTTCTCCCGCGGCAACAAGTTCGACAAGCTCGGCATGCGCGGCTCCAACACCTGCGAGCTGTTCTTCGATGACGTCGAGGTGCCGCAAGAGAATGTGCTGGGCGCCGAGAACGGCGGCGTCAAGGTGCTGATGAGCGGCCTGGACTACGAACGCGTGGTGCTGGCCGGCGGCCCGACCGGGATCATGCAGGCCTGCGTCGATGTGGTGGTGCCCTACATCCACGATCGCAAGCAGTTCGGCCAGAGCATCGGCGAGTTCCAGTTCATCCAGGGCAAGGTGGCGGACATGTACACCCAGCTCAACGCCAGCCGCGCCTATCTGTATGCCGTGGCGCAGGCCTGCGACCGCGGCGAGACCACCCGCAAGGACGCCGCCGGGGTGATCCTCTATAGCGCCGAAAACGCCACACAGATGGCCCTGCAGGCGATCCAGATCCTCGGCGGCAACGGCTACATCAACGAATTCCCCACCGGTCGCCTGCTGCGCGACGCCAAGCTCTACGAGATCGGTGCCGGCACCAGCGAAATACGCCGCATGCTGATCGGCCGCGAGCTGTTCAACGAATCCAGGTGAGCCTGCGGGCGGAAAGAACGCCCCCAGCCTCGTAGGGTGGAAAACCGCGAAGGGTTTTCCACCGCAGTCTGTGGATGGCAGAGCCATCCATGATGGAATTGAACGGAGCCAACCATGGCCATCCTGCACACCCAGATCAATACCCGTTCACCGGAGTTCGCCGCCAACAGCGCGGCGATGCTCGAACAGGTGAACAACCTGCGCGCCCTGCTCGGTCGCGTCAGCGAAGGCGGCGGCGCCACCGCCCAGCAGCGCCACGTCTCGCGCGGCAAGCTCTTGGTGCGCGAGCGCATCGATACCCTGCTCGACGCCGGCTCGGCCTTTCTCGAACTCGCCCCGCTGGCCGCCCATGAGGTCTATGGCGAAGACGTCGCCGCTGCCGGCGTAGTCGCCGGTATCGGCCGTGTCGAAGGCATCGAGTGCATGATCATCGCCAACGACGCCACCGTGAAAGGCGGCACCTACTACCCGCTGACGGTGAAAAAGCACCTGCGCGCGCAGACCGTCGCCCGCGAGAACCGCCTGCCATGCATCTACCTGGTGGACTCCGGCGGCGCCAACCTGCCGCGTCAGGACGAGGTGTTCCCGGACCGCGAGCACTTCGGCCGGATCTTCTTCAACCAGGCCAATATGAGCGCCATGGGCATCCCGCAGATCGCCGTGGTCATGGGCTCCTGCACCGCCGGCGGCGCCTATGTGCCGGCGATGGCCGACGAAACCATCATGGTGCGCAACCAGGCGACCATCTTTCTCGCCGGCCCGCCGCTGGTGAAGGCCGCCACCGGTGAGGTGGTGACTGCCGAGGAGCTGGGCGGCGCCGACGTGCACTGCAAGACCAGCGGCGTTGCCGACCACTACGCGGAGAACGACGAGCACGCGCTTTCCATCGCCCGCCGCTGCGTGGCCAACCTCAACTGGCGCAAGCTCGGCCAGCTGCAAACCCGCGAACCGCGAGCACCGCTGTATGCCGCCGACGAGCTGTACGGCGTGATTCCGGCACAGGCCAAGCAACCCTACGACGTACGCGAAGTGATCGCACGGCTGGTGGACGGCAGCGAGTTCGATGAATTCAAGGCGCTGTTCGGCACCACCCTGGTCTGCGGTTTCGCCCACTTGCACGGCTACCCGATCGCCATCCTCGCCAACAACGGCATCCTCTTCGCCGAGGCGGCGCAGAAAGGCGCGCACTTCATCGAACTGGCCTGCCAGCGCGGCATCCCGCTGCTGTTCCTGCAGAACATCACCGGCTTCATGGTCGGGCAGAAATACGAGGCCGGCGGCATCGCCAAGCACGGCGCCAAGCTGGTCACCGCGGTGGCCTGCGCCCAGGTGCCGAAGTTCACCGTGCTCATCGGTGGCAGCTTCGGTGCCGGCAACTACGGCATGTGCGGCCGCGCCTACGATCCGCGCTTCCTGTGGATGTGGCCCAACGCGCGCATTGCCGTGATGGGCGGCGAACAGGCCGCCGGGGTACTCGCCCAGGTCAAGCAGGAACAGAGCGAACGCGCCGGCAAGAGTCTCGGCGACGACGAGGTAGCCGCGATCAAGCAGCCGATCCTTGAGCAGTACGAGCGCCAGGGCCATCCGTACTACTCCAGCGCTCGGCTGTGGGACGACGGCGTGATCGACCCGGCGCAGACCCGCGAGGTGCTGGGGCTGGCGCTGTCCGCCGCGTTGAACGCGCCGATCGAGCCGACCCGCTTCGGCGTGTTCCGCATGTAATCCGTGCCGCCGGCAGCCGAGCGCGCCGGCGCCTGCAGTCGCATCGAGGATGCTGAGATGACCGATTTCCAGACCATCGAACTGAACAAAGACGCGCGCGGCGTGGCCACCCTCTGGCTCAACCGCGCGGACAAGAACAATGCCTTCGACGCCCAGGTGATCGGCGAACTGAACGCAGCGCTGGCCCAGGTGCAGGACGATGCGAGCATCCGTTTCCTCATCCTGCGCGGGCGTGGCAAGCACTTCTCCGCTGGCGCGGATCTCGGCTGGATGCGCGAGTCGGCCAAACTCGACTACCAGGCCAATCTCGCTGATGCCCATGAGTTGGGCGAGCTGATGCAGCGCCTCTACCAGCTGCCGCAGCCGACCCTGGCCGTGGTGCAGGGCGCGGCCTTCGGCGGCGCGCTGGGGCTGATCGCCTGCTGCGACATGGCCATCGGCGCCAGCGATGCGCTGTTCTGCCTGTCAGAAGTACGCATCGGCCTGGCCCCGGCGGTGATCAGCCCGTTCGTGGTCAAGGCCATCGGCGAGCGCGCCACCCGCCGCTACGCGCTGACCGCCGAACGCTTCGACGGTAAGCGTGCCCGCGAACTCGGCCTGCTCGCCGAGACCTACCCGGCCAGTGAACTGGACGCCGCGCTCGAGCAGTGGGTCGACAACCTGCTGCTCAACAGCCCGCAGGCGCTCAAGACCTGCAAGGACCTGCTGCTGGAAGTGGGCGACGGCGATTTCAGTGCCGACCTGCGCCAGACCACCGAACAGGCCATTGCGCGCCTGCGCACCAGCCCGGAAGGTCAGGAAGGCCTGAGCGCCTTCCTGGAAAAACGCACGCCCGCCTGGCAGGAGCGCGCGTGATGACTGGGCTTCTGTGGGGTGCTCGCTCGTATACGTTGTCGCGTACGCGCGGTGAGAGGGTTGCGTTGTGTGGTGGTCGGGC
The DNA here is from genome assembly GCF_032106285.1 of Stutzerimonas kunmingensis. GTDB lineage: Bacteria > Pseudomonadota > Gammaproteobacteria > Pseudomonadales > Pseudomonadaceae > Stutzerimonas > Stutzerimonas kunmingensis_B. Next base: position 14,679 of record NZ_DAMCPO010000044.1, on the reverse strand, counting down.
GGCTGTGTCGGTCCTTGGCACCGCCCCCTCACCCCAGCCCTCTCCCCAAAGGGGAGAGGGGGTTGGTCTGTGCAATGGCTGGGCGGGAGTGCATGTGCGTAGCAACGCCCCCTCGCCCCAGCCCGCTCCCCGGCACTCTTCCCAAGGAGGAGAGTATGTTGGCTTGTGCAGTGGCAGGGTGATTGTGCAGGGCCGCAGCACCGCCCCCTCACCCCAGCCCTCTCCCCAAAGGGGAGAGGGAGTTGGTCTGTGCAATGGCTGGGCGGGAGTGCATGTGCGTAGCAACTCCCCCTCGCCCCGGCCCGCTCCCCAAGAGGGAGATGGGGTTGGGTTGTGTGGGGTTTGGGAGCGGCTGCCTAACCATATCGTCCGCGCTCATGCCGCTGATCGCACATCAACCGGTCACGCCAATCATTGCCGAACCACTTCATTGCTTCGCCCCACTCCGTCATCCCCTCGCCCCTCAGGGGAGAGGGCTAGGGTGAGGGGAAACGTCTTCCAGGCCACGCAGGAATCACAAAAATGATAACGACCCTCCTGGTTGCCAACCGCGGCGAGATCGCCTGCCGCGTAATGCGCACCGCCAAGGCCATGGGCCTGACCACCGTTGCCGTGCACAGCGCCATCGACGCCAGCGCGCGCCATGCCCGCGAGGCCGATATTCGCATCGACCTCGGCGGCGCCAAGCCGGCCGACAGCTACCTGCGCATCGACAAGCTGATCGAGGCGGCCAAGGCCAGCGGCGCCCAAGCGATCCACCCGGGCTACGGCTTTCTCTCGGAGAACGCCGAGTTCGCCCGCGCCATCGGACAGGCAGGGCTGATCTTCCTCGGCCCGCCCGCTTCGGCCATCGACGCCATGGGCAGCAAGTCCGCCGCCAAGGCGCTGATGGAGGAAGCCGGCGTGCCGCTGGTGCCGGGCTACCACGGCGAGGCGCAGGACGTGGAAACCTTCCGAGCCGCCGCGGAAAAGATCGGCTACCCGGTGCTGCTCAAGGCTACCGCCGGTGGTGGCGGCAAGGGCATGAAGGTGGTCGAGCGCGAGGCGGACCTGGCCGAGGCGCTGGCGTCCGCCCAGCGCCAGGCGCAGTCGTCGTTCGGCGATTCGCGCATGCTGGTCGAGAAATACGTGCTCAAGCCGCGCCATGTGGAAATCCAGGTCTTCGCCGACCAGCACGGCAACTGCCTGTACCTGAACGAACGCGACTGCTCGATCCAGCGCCGCCATCAGAAAGTGGTTGAAGAGGCGCCAGCGCCAGGCCTCTCCCCCGAGCTGCGCCGCGCCATGGGCGAAGCTGCGGTAAAGGCCGCCCAGGCCATCGGCTACGTCGGTGCCGGCACGGTGGAATTCCTGCTCGACGCCCGTGGCGAATTCTTCTTCATGGAAATGAATACCCGCCTGCAGGTCGAGCACCCGGTCACCGAGGCCATTACCGGCCTCGATCTGGTCGCCTGGCAGATTCGCGTCGCCCGCGGCGAGCCGCTGCCGATTCGTCAGGAACAGGTGCCGCTGATCGGCCATGCCATCGAAGTGCGACTGTATGCCGAAGACCCCGACAACGATTTCCTCCCCGCCACCGGCACCCTCGATCTATATCGTGAAGCGGCGGATGGCCCGGGCCGTCGCGTCGACAGCGGCGTTGCCGAGGGCGATACCGTGTCGCCGTTCTACGACCCAATGCTCGGCAAGCTGATCGCCTGGGGCGAGAACCGCGAGGAAGCGCGCCTGCGCCTGCTGGCCATGCTCGACGAGACCGCCGTCGGCGGCGTGCGCACCAACCTCGCGTTCCTGCGCCGCGTCGTCGGCCACCGCGCCTTCGCCGAGGCCGAGCTGGATACCGGCTTTATCCCGCGTCACGAAAGCGAACTGCTGCGTCCGGCCGGCGAGCTATCTGATGCCTTCTGGCAGCAGGCTGCGGAGTGCTTCGTGCAGACCGAACCGACCAAGGTACGCGGCGACGATACCCATTCGCCGTGGTCCAAACGCGACGGATTGCGCTTCGGCATGCCGGCGCAGATCAGCCTGCATCTGCAGTGCAATGGCGAAAGCCGCCGGCTGAAGGTCGACCCGGCAGCGCAGCAACCAAACGTCCGCACGCCCAAGGCGATCCGCCAGGGCGATGCGCTGTACCTGCAGTGGAACGGCGAATGGCTGGCTGTGCGCACCTTCGACCCCATTGCCGAAGCCGAGGCCAGCCACCAGCATCACGGCGGCCTGACCGCACCGATGAACGGCAGCATCGTTCGTGTATTGGTGGAGGCCGGTCAGCATGTCGAGGCCGGCACCGCGCTGATCGTGCTGGAAGCGATGAAGATGGAACACAGCATCCGCAGCGCCCAGGCTGGCGTGGTCAAGAGCCTGTTCTGCAGCGAAGGCGAAATGGTCAGCGAAGGCGCGGTGCTGCTGGAGATGGAAGAGGCTTGATCCGTAGGGTGGGCTTTAGCCCACCAGCAGCGCCACAATTCAACGACACGGGTGAAGGCTCGCTAAGCATTTACCCTCTGGAGGACATATGAGCCTGCCCAAACAGGTCCGGCTGGTGGAAGTCGGCCCGCGTGACGGCCTGCAGAACGAGCAGCAGCCCATCAGCGTGGCGGACAAGGTGCGCCTGGTGGACGACCTCAGCGCCGCTGGCCTCAGCTACATCGAAGTCGGCAGCTTCGTCTCACCCAAGTGGGTGCCGCAGATGGCCGGTTCCGCCGAGGTTTTCGCGCAAATCCAGCGCAAGGCCGGTGTCACCTACGCGGCGCTGACGCCGAACATGAAGGGGCTGGAAGCGGCCATCGAGGCCGGCGTGAAGGAAGTCGCGGTGTTCGGTGCGGCCTCCGAAGCCTTCTCGCAGAAGAACATCAACTGCTCCATCGCCGAGAGCCTGGCCCGCTTCGCCCCGCTGATGGAGGCTGCCCGCGAGCAGGACATCCGTGTGCGTGGCTACGTTTCCTGCGTGCTCGGCTGCCCCTACGAAGGGGAGGTACCGCCAGCCAAGGTCGCCGAAGTCGCCCGCGAGCTGTATGCCATGGGCTGCTACGAGGTTTCCCTGGGCGACACCATCGGCACCGGCACACCGGGCAAGACCCGCACACTATTCGACATGGTGGCTCGTGAAGTGCCGCGCGAACGGTTGGCCGGGCATTTCCACGACACCTACGGCCAGGCGCTGGCGAATATCTATGCCAGCCTTCTGGAAGGCATCGCCGTGTTCGACAGCTCGGTCGCCGGCCTCGGGGGTTGCCCGTACGCCAAAGGCGCCAGCGGCAATGTCGCCAGCGAAGACGTGCTGTACATGTTCAACGGGCTGGACATAGCCACCGGCATCGACCTCGATGCGTTGATCGGCGCCGGCCAGCGCATCAGCCAGCTGCTGGGGCGTGCCAACGGTTCGCGGGTCGCCCGCGCCAGGCAGGCCGGTTAGCGGCACCGATTTTGCTAAACCCTATTCGTCGGGCGGCCATCTATCGGACCACCCGGCACAGATAGAACAACAAGTAGAGGTAATTCATGAACAAGATTTACCCCAGCGCCGCCCACGCTCTGGAAGGCCTGGTCGAGGACGGCATGACCATCGCCGTCGGCGGCTTCGGCCTGTGCGGCATCCCCGAGCAGCTGATCGCCGCCCTGCGCGACAGCGGCAAGAAGGACCTGACTGCCATCAGCAACAATGCCGGCGTCGACGGCTTCGGTCTCGGCCTGCTGTTGGAGACGCGGCAGATCAGCAAGATGGTTTCCTCCTACGTGGGTGAGAACAAGGAGTTCGAGCGCCAGTACCTGGCCGGCGAACTGGCCCTGGAATTCACCCCGCAAGGCACTCTGGCCGAGAAGCTGCGTGCCGGCGGCGCGGGCATTCCGGCGTTCTACACCAAGACCGGCTACGGCACGCTGGTGGCCGAAGGCAAGGAAACCCGCCAGTTCAACGGCGAGTGGTACGTGATGGAGGAATCCCTCACCGCCGACCTGGCCCTGGTCAAGGCGTGGAAGGCCGACAAGGCCGGCAACCTGCTGTTTCGCAAGACCGCGCGCAACTTTAACCCGCTGGCAGCGATGGCCGGCGAGGTCTGCGTCGTCGAGGTGGAGGAGATCGTCGAGACCGGCGAGCTGGACCCGGACCAGATCCACCTGCCGGGCATCTACGTGCATCGCATCGTGCACAACCCGAACCCGGAAAAACGCATCGAAAAACGCACGGTGAGGAGCTGAGACCATGGCCTGGACACGTGAACAGATGGCGCAGCGCGCCGCCCAGGAGCTGCAGGACGGCTTCTACGTCAACCTCGGTATCGGCCTGCCGACCCTGGTGGCCAACTACATCCCCGAAGGCATGGACGTCTGGCTGCAGAGCGAGAACGGCCTGCTCGGCATCGGCCCCTTCCCGACCGAGGAAGAGATCGACCCGGACCTGATCAACGCCGGCAAGCAGACCGTCACCGCCCTGCCCGGCTCGAGCTTTTTCGACAACGCGCAGAGCTTCGCGATGATCCGCGGCGGCCATATCAACCTGGCCATCCTCGGCGCCATGCAGGTGTCGGAAAAGGGCGACCTGGCCAACTGGATGATCCCCGGCAAGATGGTCAAGGGCATGGGCGGCGCGATGGATCTGGTGGCCGGCGTCAAGCGCGTCGTAGTGCTGATGGAGCACACCGCCAAGGGCGGCGCGCACAAGATCCTGCCGGCCTGCGACCTGCCGCTGACCGGCCTCGGCGTGGTCGACCGGATCATCACCGACCTCGGCGTACTGGACGTCACCGAGCAGGGCCTGAAGCTGGTGGAGCTGGCCGAAGGCGTCAGCTTCGAGGAGTTGCAAGAGGCCACCGGCAGCCCGATCCATCGCTGAAACCTGGGTGCGGGAAGGACGCCGGAGCAACCTTTGCCCGCCGCGTTTTCCCGCCTGCCCCGAACGCAACAAGCCGGCGGCGCGCCAGCACTGGCCAGTCACTTAGGCGCCCGTATACTGCGGCATTGGCCGGCCTGCGAGGCCGCTTCTCCTGTGTCGTTCGAGGGCACCCTTTCCCGGAGTCAGGCCGCGCGCCTGGCCCTCGCGTTACGCCCCAGCGTAGCGCCTTTTAATTCGGAGTCCGTCATGCAAGACGTCGTCATCGTAGCTGCAACCCGCACCGCCATCGGCAGTTTCCAGGGCGCGCTGGCCAATGTGCCGGCGGTCGAACTCGGCGCCACCGTGATCCGCGCGCTGCTGGAAAAAACCGGCATCGACCCGGCCCAGGTCGATGAAGTCATCCTCGGTCATGTGCTCACCGCCGGCGCCGGTCAGAACACCGCGCGCCAGGCCTCGATCAAGGCCGGCCTGCCGCACGCGGTACCGGCCATGACACTGAACAAGGTCTGCGGCTCGGGCCTCAAGGCCGTGCACCTGGCCGTGCAGGCGATCCGCTGCGGCGACGCCGAGGTGGTCATCGCTGGCGGTATGGAGAACATGAGCCTGGCGCCCTACGTCATGCCCGGCGCGCGCACCGGCCTGCGCATGGGCCACGCACAGATGGTCGACAGCATGATCACCGACGGCCTGTGGGACGCCTTCAACGACTACCACATGGGCATCACCGCAGAGAACCTCGCCGACAAGTACGGCATCGACCGCGCCCAGCAGGACGCCTTCGCCGCGCAGTCGCAGCAGCGTGCCGCCGCCGCCATCGAGAGCGGCCGCTTCGATGCCGAGATCACCCCGGTCATGATTCCCCAGCGCAAGGGCGAGCCGCTCGCCTTCGCCCGTGACGAGCAGCCCCGCGCCGGCACCACGGCCGACTCCCTTGGCGGCTTGCGTGCGGCCTTCAAGAAGGACGGCAGCGTCACCGCCGGCAACGCTTCGACCCTCAACGACGGCGCCGCCGCGGTGGTGCTGATGAGCGCCAGCAAGGCCGAGGCCCTGGGCCTGCCGGTGCTGGCGAAGATCGCCGGTTACGCCAACGCCGGCGTCGACCCGGCGATCATGGGCATCGGCCCGGTTTCCGCCACTCGCCGCTGCCTGGAAAAAGCCAACTGGTCGCTGGCCGAGCTGGACCTGATCGAAGCCAACGAAGCCTTCGCCGTGCAGGCGCTGTCGGTGGGTAAGGAATTGGGCTGGGATGCCGATAAGGTCAACGTGAACGGCGGCGCCATCGCCCTCGGCCACCCGATCGGCGCCTCGGGCTGCCGCATCCTGGTGACCCTGTTGCACGAGATGCAGCGCCGCGATGTTCGCAAGGGCCTGGCAACACTGTGCATCGGTGGTGGCCAGGGAGTAGCCTTGGCAGTCGAACGCCCCTGAGCGCACCGTCGCGGCAGGGCATGCTGGCAGACACGCGCCCGGTTCGCCGGGCGCGACAGAGGATGATCGGAAGAATCATGGCGAAACAGACCTACAGTATTTCCGACCTGGCCAATGAGCTGGATATCACCACTCGCGCCATCCGCTTCTACGAAGAACAGGGCATGCTCACGCCGACCCGCCGCGGTCAGGAACGCATCTATTCACCCAAGGATCGCGTCGCGCTGAAGCTGATCCTGCGCGGCAAGCGCATCGGCTTTTCGCTGGCTGAATGCAAGACGCTGATCGAGCTCTACGATCCCAAGGCCGGCAACCAGAAGCAGCTGAACATCATGCTGCAGATGATCGCCGAGCGGCGCCAGCAGCTGGAGCAGCAGCTACTCGATATCCAGCAGATGCAGCTGGAACTGGACACCGCCGAGGAGCGCTGCCGCAGCGCCCTGGAAAGCACCCTGGCCAAGCAAGCCGCCAGCTGATCGCTCTCCTCTCTCCCATTTCGCTCATCCGGCGTCGCGTCCCGCGCAACGCCGGATTTGTTTGCCCGCTGTCAGCTATTCAGGCGTCCACATAACTGGACATGTTCCAGAATTCCGGACACCGCCGCGTGTTCACCTGAGCAGTGTCTGCCGCAGCGGACACCGCTATCGCCCTGCAATCATCCGAATGCCGCTGCAGAGCGCGCCTTTCCTCGCTCGCGAGCGATAGGCACAGAACCTGCAATCCACCCCGCGACGCCAGAACAAACCAAAGAACAAGACTGGCGCCGGATCGGCAGCATCGGCTCGGCCTCTGTTCTTGTTCTGGCCTGTTAACGCCCTCGACCCACGGGCGGTTACGCGTCCGCCCTCGGGCACCAGAACAACAACAAGAAGGAAACCTGCATGTCGACCAAGAACAAACTCTCCCGTATCGCCTGCGCCATCGGTGCGACCACCCTGCTCGGCGCCAGCCTGCTCAGTGGCGTCGCCAGCGCCGCGGAGAAGATCCGCTGGCAGGTGCCGCTGGCCTTCCCCTCCCACCTGATCGGCCTCTCCACCCCGGTCAAGCATCTTTCCGAATCGCTCAAGGCCGTCTCAGGCGGCGACATCCAGCTGCGCTACTACGAGCCGGGCGAGCTGGTGCCGCCGTTCGAGATCATGGATGCGGTGAGCAGCGGCAAGTACCCGGCCGGCTACACCTGGATCGGCTACGACCAGGGCACCATCCCGGCCCTGCCGCTGTACTCCGGCGCGCCGTTCAACATGGAGCCGCCGGCGCACCTGGCCTGGTACTACCAGGGTGACGGCAAGAAGCTGCTCGAGGAAATCTACGCCCAGCGCAATATCCACCCGATGCTGTGCAGCATCATCGGCCCGGAAGGCGCCGGCTGGTTCGCCAAGCCCATCGAGAAGCTGGAGGACTTCGACGGCCTGCGTATCCGCTTTGCCGGCATCGGCGGCAAGGTGCTGGAAAAGCTCGGCGCCTCGGTGACCATGGTGCCGGGCGGCGAGATCTACCAGGCGCTGGAGCGCAAGACCATCGACGCCACCGAGTTCTCGCAGCCGGCGGTGGACAAGATGCTGGGCCTGGACCAGATCATCAAGAACTACATCATGCCCGGCTGGCACCAGACGCTGACCACCTCGCACCTGCTGGTGAACAAGGACGTCTGGGACAAGCTCAAGCCGGAGAGCCGCGCGCTCATCGAGATTGGGTGCGAGTCGGCCACGCTCAAGGGCTTCGCCGAAAGCGAGTGGGCTCAGCCGACCGCGCTGCGTGACTACCAGAAGCAGGGCGTGAAGGCCCAGGTGCTGCCCGAGCCGGTACTGCGCGAGCTGCAGAAGGTCACCGACGAGGTGCTCGACGAGATGGCCGCCAAGGACGAGATGTTCAAGCGCGTGCTGACCAGCCAGCGCGAGTTCATGCAGCACCACTCGATCTGGCACGGCATGGGCTATCTGCCGCGCGACTTCTACAAGTACGACTGACGGCTGCGCCTAACCCGCGGGCACGGCGACGTGCCCGCCTTCTATCCCTGTGCCGAGATTCCGAGGTCCGCCGTGTCCTTCAAGCCCGTCTCTCCCGATGCGCCAGTGCCCGACGCGCTGCCGTACAACCGTATTTCGCGGCCGCTGGACCGCCTGCTGGTCGCCATCGGCCAGGCCAGCGCCTGGCTCTGGCTGGCGGTTCTGTTGGTCGTGCTGGCCAACGTGTTCAGCCGCTTCGCCCTCTCGCGCGGTTCCATTGCGCTGGAGGAACTGTCCTGGCACCTGTTCGGCGCCGCGCTGATGCTCGCCCTCGCCTACGCCGTGGTGCGCGACGACCATGTGCGCGTCGACGTGCTGCGCGAGCGCTTCAGCCTGCGCAGCCAGGCCTGGATCGAGCTGCTGGCCATCGCTCTGCTGGCGCTGCCGGTGATCGTGCTGATGATCGATGCGCTGATCCCCTACGCCTACAAGGCCTACCTCTACAACGAACGCTCCCAGGCGCCCAGTGGGCTGCCCTACCGCTTCATCTTCAAGAGCGTGCTGCCCATCGGCCTCGTGCTGGTGGCACTGGCGCTGCTGTCCCGCACGCTGCGCTGCAGCACCCTGCTGTTCAATTTCCCGCGGGCCCTGACGGCCCCCTCGGACGAGCGCGACCGCACTCGTTCGCAGCCCTGATGGAGTAGTCGCAATCATGGGTCTGGAAGAAATCCTCGTCATCGCCATGTTCGCCAGCTTCATGGGCCTGCTGCTGCTCGGCTTCCCGGTCGCCTGGTCGCTGGCCGGCATCGGCCTGCTGTTCGCCGTGCTCGGCTATGTGCTAGTGGAACACTTCGACGCCAATCTCTGGTTCACCTGGGACGGCACCATCGGCGTGCTCGACGCGCGCATCTACGGCATCGTCGCCAATGAGCTGATGGTGGCCCTGCCGCTGTTCATCTTCATGGGCATCATGCTCGACCGCTCCGGCATCGCCGAACGCCTGATGCACAGCCTGGTACGCGTGCTCGGCCCGCTGCGCGGCGGCTATGCGGTGACGGTGGTGGTGGTAGGCATCCTGCTCGCCGCCTCCACCGGCATCGTCGGCGCCTCGGTGGCGCTGCTCGGCATGCTCTCCATCGGGCCGATGCTGCAGGCCAATTACAACAAGAGCCTGGCGGTGGGCACCGCCTGCTCGGTGGGCACGCTGGGCATCCTGATTCCGCCGAGCATCATGCTGGTGCTGATGGCCGACCGCCTCGGCACCTCGGAAGCCTCGGTGGGCAAGCTGTTCATGGGCGCGCTGATCCCGGGGATGATGCTGGCGCTGATGTACATCCTCTACATCGTGGTCGTCGCCTGGTTGAAGAAGGACTTCGCCCCGGCACCGGCCAACCGGCCGAAACTCGACGCCCGTGCCCTGCTCGACGTGTTCTGGGCCGTGGTGCCGCCGCTGGCGCTGATCTTCGCCGTGCTCGGCTCGATCTTCTTCGGCATCGCCACCACCACCGAGGCTTCGGCAGTCGGCGCCTTCGGGGCCTTGCTGATGGCCGCGGCCAGCCGCCGCCTGAATCTGCCGGTGCTCAAGGATGCGCTGTACCAGACCAGCCGTACCGCCGCCTTCATCTTCGGCATCTTCATCGGCGCCACGGTGTTCGCCGCCGTACTACGCGGCCTGGGCGGTGACGACGTGATCCGCGCGGCGCTCACAGGGCTGCCGTTCGGCCAGACCGGCGTGCTGCTCACGGTGCTGGCGATCACCTTCCTGCTGGGGTTCTTCCTCGACTGGGTGGAGATCACCCTGATCATCCTGCCGCTGGTGGCGCCGGTGCTGTTTTCCATGGGCGTCGATCCGCTGTGGTTCGCGATTCTCTTCGCGCTCTGCTTGCAGACCTCGTTCCTCACACCGCCGGTGGGCTTCGCGCTGTTCTACATCAAGGGCGTCTGCCCGCCGGGCATCACCACCCGCGACGTCTACCTCGGCGTGCTGCCGTACATCATCATCCAGCTGATCGGTCTGGCCCTCGTGTTCTATTTCGCGCCGCTCGCCACATGGCTGCCCAATGAAGTGTATTCCCAGCCGTGAGCATGCCCGGCTGCCTTGCCCGTGGCAGCCGGGGCCAACCATAATCGGTCGCCCCAGAACGGACCCTGACTGCCCATGAGCATTGCCCGCGACGCACTCGACAACCACGGCCTGATCGTCGGCGTTTCGCCGGAACGCTTCCGTGCCGTGGCCATGCCTCTGCTGTTCGATCATCTGAACGCGCAGTGCGAGGGCACCATCGCGGTCAACCGCCAGGCGCGCATCGTCTGGATCAACGACAAGTACGCCGAGAAGGTCGGCATTCGCGATCCGGCCAGCGTGCTCGGCAAGGAAATCGAGGAAGTGCTGCCGGCCAGCCGCCTGCGCGAGGTGGTGGAAAGCGGCCTGCCGAGCATCATCGACCTGATGGCCTTCGGCGACGAGCACTTCGTCGTCACCCGCATTCCGCTGCGCGACGAGGACGGCACCCTGGTCGGCGCGCTGGGCTTCGTGCTGTTCGACCGCGCCCGCCACCTCAAGCCGCTGATGTCCAAGTACACCAGCCTGCAGACCCAGCTGGTCGCTACCCAGAACGAACTGGCCAAGGCGCGCCGGGCGCGCTACACCATCGCCGGCTTCATCGGTAACAGCCCGGCCGCCAGCGAGATCAAGCGCCAGGCGCGGCGCGCCGCGCAGCTCGATGCCACCGTGCTGCTGCGCGGCGAAACCGGCACCGGCAAGGAGCTGCTGGCCCAGGGCATCCACAACCTCTCACCGCGGGCACGCGGACCCTTCGTCGCGGTGAACGTCGCGGCGATCCCGGAAAGCCTGGTCGAGGCCGAACTGTTCGGCACGGCCCCCGGCGCCTTTACCGGCGCCGACCGCAAGGCGCGCATCGGCAAGTTCGAGGTGGCCAATGGCGGCACGCTGTTCCTCGACGAGATCGGCGACCTGCCGCTGCCGCTGCAGGCCAAGCTCTTGCGTGTGCTGCAGGAACAGGAGGTCGAGCCGCTCGGCTCCAACCAGGTCAAGGCGCTCAACGTGCGGGTGATTGCCGCGACGCATATCGACCTGGAAGCCAAGGTCGCCGCCGGCCAGTTCCGCGACGACCTGTACTACCGCCTCAACGTCCTCGCCCTGCGCGTGCCGCCGTTGCGCGAGCGCGCCAGCGACATCCCCGCCGTGGTCGAGCACCTGCTCGACGACATCGCCAACCGCTCCGGCCAGCCGCCCATGGAGCTGAGCCCCGAGGCACTGGCACTGCTCTGTGCGCAACCCTGGCGCGGCAACGTGCGCGAGCTGGGCAATCTGCTGGAGCGCGCGCAACTGTCCGCCGACGGCCCGCAGCTGCAGGCGGCACACTTGATGCCATTGCTCGGCGATCAGGCACGCCCGGTAGACGCCAGCATCCATCTGGCAGCCGTGTCTCCACCTGTTCAAGCCGCAGCGGCAGCCAGTCTCGAAGAACTGCCGCTGCAACCGCTGGCCCAGACCATCGCCCAGGCCGAGCGTCGCGCGCTGCAGAGCGCACTGGCCGCCTGCAAGGGCAACCGCCGGCGCGCCGCCATGGAGCTCGGCATCTCCCGCGCCAGCCTCTACAGCAAGCTGCAGCAGCATGGCCTGAGCCAGCGCTGAACGGTCTAACCCGCGGCTTGGCCGTCATTGACGACGCGGCAATGTCACAGCGGCTGATCTACATTGGAGGCAGGGCCGCCGATTCCCGGCGCCGCAAGGGGACGCTCAACGATGACAGACGATGCAGGCAAACTCGTTCTCAGGCTCTCGGTCGGCGTATTGATGCTGCTGCACGGCATCCACAAACTGCTGCACGGCGTCGATGGCATCGGTGGCATGCTGGCCGGCATGGGCCTGCCGACGGTCCTCGCCTACGGCGTCTACCTGGGTGAGGTGGTCGGGCCGCTGCTGGTGATCCTTGGCCTTTATACCCGCCTCGGCGCTCTGCTGATGCTGGGCAACATGGTCGTCGCGCTGGCGCTGGCGCACCGGGCCGAACTGTTCGACATCGGGCCGATGGGCGGCTGGGCCATCGAACTGCAGGGCCTGTTCCTGTTCGGCTCGCTGGCCATCATGCTGCTCGGCGCCGGGCGCTACAGCGTCGGCGGGATCAACGGCCGCTACAACTAGCAACCCGAGTGTCCGGCGCGGCGGACAGTCGTCCAGCGCGCCGGACATCGCTTCACCTGAGTCCGCCGCGCCGAACATCTTTCTACCTCCCCCAACGGCTTCCGCATCCCCGCCCTAGAGCCCTCGCCCCGACGGCGATGACCGACTATCGCCTGCTCTCCCTTCCTTCCGTCCGCTGGCATGTCATTGGCTTGAGCGCTTATGCGCCCGTGTGGCGCACGGCCCGACAAAAAGAAGAAGGAAAGCCTCAATGATGCGTTCATCCTGCAACTCGCTTGCGCGCTGTTCCCTGCCCCTGGCCGCCCTCGCCGTGGCGCTGCTGGCCAGCCAGTCCGCCCAGGCGGCGACCTGTACCGAGCTGCTCGGCCGCGAGATACCGGCCGAGGCCATCGGCCTGCCCACCAGCGGCGCGCGCGTCACCGCGGCGACCCCGGTCGCGGCTGGCGGCAGCGCACCGCAGACCTTCGGCGCCTATTGCGATGTCAGCGCCGAGATTCGCCCGGTCGATCCGGCCGCACCGGCGATCCGCATGCGCCTGGTGCTGCCCGAGCAGTGGAACCGCAAGGCGATGATGTTCGGCGGCGGCGGTTACAACGGCACGGTGCCGAACGTCGCCGGCAACGTACCCGCCGGCCCGATCGATCAACCCACGCCGCTCGGCCGCGGCTATGCGGTGTTCGGCAGCGATTCCGGGCACGTCGCCGATCCGCTCAGCCCAGGCTCCTTTGCCTGGAACGACGAAGCGCTGGCCAACTACGCCCATGACGCGCTGAAGAAAACCCGCGATACCGCCATCTACCTGATCGAACAACGCTACGGCGCCGCACCCGAGCGCAGCTATTTCGCCGGCGGCTCCACCGGTGGCCGCGAGGCGCTGGCCGTGGTGCAGCAATGGCCGACCGACTTCAACGGGGCCATCGTCCTCTACCCCGCCTACAACGCCCTGGCGCTGGACCTGCAGTTCGGCCGCATCACCCGCGCCCTCGCCCAGCCCGGCGCCTTCCCCAGCCTGGAGAAGCGCGCCGCACTGCTGGAAGCCGCGATGCAGGCCTGCGACAAGTTGGATGGCGTGCGCGACGGCGTGATCAGCCATCAGGCGGCCTGCAATGCGCAGTTCGACCCGGCCCGCGCCAAGATCAATGGCAAACCGCTGCGATGCCCGGGCGGTGCCGATACCTCGCAGCGTTGCCTGTCGGATGCGCAGATCCAGGCGCTGCGGGTGTTCAACAGCCCGATCCGCTTCAACTTCCCGCTGGCCAGCGGCGAAACCCACTACCCCGGCTTCAACACCTGGGGCACCGACCTCGGCCGGCCGGGTGAAGGCGTGCAGCTGGTGGTCAACCGCCTCGGCCTCAACACCCTGCAACCAAGCTATCCGATGCCCGTGCACGGCACCGGCTTCGCTGAGGGCGCGCCCTACCATTCGGGCTTCTGGGATGAATGGGTGCGCTACTTCGTGACGCGCAACCCCACGTTCAATTCGCTGACCCTCGACCCGCAGAACCCCGGCCCATGGCAGGCGCGCATCAGCGAGCTGTCGCTGCGCCAGGACGTCAACCAGACCGACCTCACCGCCTTCGCCCGCACCGGCGGCAAGATCCTCATGGCACACGGCACTTCCGACCAACTGGTGAGCACCCGCGCCACCGCCGAGTACTACGAGCGCGTGCGTCGCGACATGGGACCCGGCAAGACCAAGCACTTCCTGCGCTACTACGAGATCCCCGGCTACGGCCACGCCGCCAGCACGGTGTTCAACGCCGCCTGGGATTCGCTGAGCGCGCTGGAAGACTGGGTCGAACAGGGCCGTGCGCCGCGCCGGCAGGTCGTTGCCGACAGCGTCGGCGTGCCCGGCCGCACCCGCCCGCTGTGCGAATACCCCGGCTGGCCGAAGTACGTCGGCAAGGGCGACGTGAACGCCGCGTCGAGCTTCGTCTGCGTCAAGAGTCGCAGGGGCACGCGCTGACCTGACACGGCGCCGGCCTCAGTCGCCGGCGCCGTCCAGTCTGCCCGACTGGACACCTCGACCCCGCAGAACACCGCCGTCCGCCATACATGTCCAGTCCAACGGACGCACCGCACCCCGCGCGGCAAGCCCAGCCAACCGCCCATAGACCGCTCTACCACGCGCCATTGCGGCGGGTGGCCACTCGAACGCCGCGCCTGGCACGCCTTTCGCTCTATGCCCTGTAGCCGCCCGAGAGCGGCCCAAAACAACAACAAGAGGAAATACCATGCGACTGCACCACAAGTCCCTCTGCCACATTATCTGCGGCGGCGCCGTAGTGATCGCCACCAATCCCGCCAGC
>NZ_DAMCPO010000043.1:0-22721 GCF_032106285.1 Stutzerimonas kunmingensis | reverse complement strand
ACGTCGACCGTGGCGCCGGCGCCAGCGAAGGCAAGACCTGGGAGCGCAACACCGATATCGCCTATGTCATCCAGAACGGCCCGCTGAAAAACCTCGGCTTCAAGCTGCGCAATGCCACCACGCGCAGCAACTTCCAGAGCGATCTCGACGAGAACCGCTTCATCGTCAGCTACAGCCTGCCACTCTGGTAAGCACCACGCCGCAGCACCTCTCCTCGTTGGACTTCGCCGGGCTTGCGCCCGGCTTTTTTCGGGCATGAAAAAGGCGACCCTCGGGCCGCCTTTTTTTATTCCGCCGCCTTGCCTCTCGGCTCAGCTCTGCTTGGTATTACGCCGCAGAATCTCGTTCACCCGCTCCGCGGTATACACCCGCTTCGCCTCGTCACTCGGCTTGTGCCGAACATCGAGCATCACACCCGCACTGAATGCCAACACACAAACGATCACCGAGACCGCAGACAGCAACGTATTCATCACACGCCCTACTGCATAAGAAGAAAACTGCAGGCGGGGCCGCCCCGCCAAATGGCGCGATTCTGCGCTGCCCGCACGGCATGGTCAACGGCTCGCCATGCACCGGAATCCCTACCGTTGCGGCCTGTGCGCCGGGCAAATGCGAGGGTCGGCATTATATATCACATGTGCATCACCCCTTATTGGGCCAGAGAAGCCCAGTATCTTCGCCTCCGCTGCCCCCAAAAGTACCCTAGAAAGCTGTCGAAGTAGTCACCGCTTCTATTTACCTAGGCCGCTCCTCACGCTAGCTTCTCCCTACTGGCCATGCCAATACGAGGCTTCGAACTGTCCATCTAGAGACGTCTGCGGTTCGCAGAGCATCTGGGCAGGCCTTCGGAGTCGCAAGGCATTGGGGAATACCGAGGGGATATCCAGGGATATGGAAAGCTGTTCAGCTCCTGCCGGTCTGCTTTCCGCAAAGCTTATGAGCGTACCGAGCTGCATACGCCTGGGCAGATGACCCACATCCTGCGGCATACGTTCGCCGGTCACTACATGATGCAGGGCGGCAACATCCTCACCTTGCAGCGGATTTTAGGTCATGGAGATATCAAGATGACCATGCGCTATTCGCACTTGGCTCCGGATCACTTCGCCACAGCTTTGAGCATGTCTCCTTTAGCCCTGCTGGACGCACGGTAAGGGGCTGGCGCTAAGCGAGGGACGCTTCGCCACTGCTTGCTTGTGGTTCCGGATGGTACTTCTCGTACCACGGCTTTAGATAGGGGGCGTGGGTATGCAGCATGCGAAGTATCGAAGCTCTTTGCCTCTCAGGCTTAGTATCGCGCTGGATAATTTTAATTCTGTCGGTGAGTTCGTAGTGATCCAGCCAAGCATTTAGATCAGCTGCATCTTGGCAGGCGAATACAGCTTCATCCATTGCTCTAACTTCCTGGATGGCCATCGCTATCAGCGTTGTAGCGTCTTTCAGCGTAGGACGGTTTTTTTTGAAATCTCCGAAAAGCTGATCAACATCGAGCCCTGCATATGCTTCGCGGATGTACTTGTCCTGGGAATGAATTAGCTGCTTTTCTTGATGCGTAAGTTCTGCGTTCGAGTCTGTGTGGACGTGGCGGTTACGCCAATGGATAAGCAGCAACACGCAGCATGTTCTATATCGAAAATCTACTTCAGACGGAGTTCTTCCTTGGGGGGGAGAACTGAGTAACATCTTAGTTAGTTCGGAGAAGCGTTCGGCAGCTGACGGCGTTGGTCTCCTCAAGCGCCATTCTTCATTCAGCTTTTCAAATCGAGGCAATTTTATTATTGCGCGAACATATTGACTGAGTGCCTCGACGGCAACCACCATGGCGGCATGTACGGCTGCTTTACGTGCTTTGCGTGCAGCAGTTACCGGATCGCTAGGCGACCAGCTGACATTTAAGCCTTCGGGTTTTATATGGTCGGGACCAATTGCTGCGAGGCCAACTGCAATGGTGTTTAAGTCGGCTACACCACTTCCTATGACGGTTAGGAAGTCTGCTAAGGCTTGGGTGCCGTAGGTGTTCTTGGGGGCCACACCTTGCGTGTGGTCATTTACGCCCAGCTGGGCAGCATCTTTTGAACCTGACATCGCATCCCTCGAATTCTGTGACGACGCTGGGAGTCGAACCCATAATTCCCGCTTTCAAAATGGTTGGCCTTTAATCGGCGGGCGTGATGCCTTTTCACTACATCGTCGACATGAGTATACGTGAAGTGATGGCTCACCCGGGAGGGCCGGCTCTATCTAGGTGGCGGGGCGTACCATGTCGGGGTCTAGTCGTCAGAGATATTTGGCTTCGGAGGGGCGGGCGACAGCGTTGGGACGCTTCTGGAACAGGGCCAAAAACGACAAAGGCCTAGCTTTCGCTAACCCTTTGTTTTGTCTGGTGGCTAGGCGGAAAAGGGGACAGATTTATTTTCCACCCAGACACGGCCAGTGAAGCGGTGGGGGTAACGTTCACGAAGCAGCATCAACGGAAGGGGTGCTGCTAGGCGATCCGGGAGGCGGTAGTCACTGGCCAGAAAACAAAAAAGGCGGTTAGCTTTCGCTAACCGCCTTCCTGTGTCTGGTGGCTACACCGGGACTTGAACCTGGGACATCAGCATTATGAATGCTGCGCTCTAACCAACTGAGCTATGTAGCCAAGTGGCGCGCATTATTCTCTGGTCGGTTTGGGCTGTCAACCCTGGCTCCGCAGATTTTTTATCCTTTTCAAACGGTTAGTTACGAACGGTCAATGGCGCCTAGGATGCGCCATGTGGGGCGCCGCTAGCGAAATGACGACCGCGTGGCCAGCAGCAGGCCGGCGAAGATCAGGGTGCCGCCGATCCAGTGGAAGGGTTGCAGGGCCTCGCCGAGCAGCAGCCAGCCGAGCAGTGCGGTGAAGACGGGCATCAGGTAGCTGGCCATGGCGGCCTTGGCGGCGCCGACGACTTTTACCCCGTGGTTCCAGGCGAGGTAGGCGATCAGCGAGGCGAACACGGCGGTGTAGCCGATGGCGCCGAGGTTGGCCGGCGTGGCGGCGAAGCCCCCTACCCGGCTCAGTTCGTACAGGTAGAACGGCAGGATCAGCGGCACACCAAGCAGCATCAGCACGCCGAGCAGCACCAGCGGTGGCACGGTAAGGAAACTCGACCAGCGCCGCAGCAGCAGCGTGTACAGCGCCCACACCAGCACTGCCAGCAGCATGATGAGGTCGCCGGCCTTGAACGACAGGCTGGCGAACGTCTGCCAGCTGCCACGGCTGATCAGGTAGAGCAGCCCCGCCGCTGCCACGGCCATGCCGAACCAGGCGCGGCGCAGTGGCCATTCACCGAGCAGAAAACCCGCGCCGATGAAGGTTGCTAGCGGCAGGCAGGTATTCACCAGCGTCAGGTTGATCGCTTCGGTGCTTTGCGCAGCGGTGTAGAGCAGCGAGTTGTAACTGGCGATGCCGAGCGCGGCGATCACCGGCAGGCGCCAGCCGGCAGCACGCAGGGCCGCTCGGTGGGTCCAGATGCCTTTCGCCACGAAGGGCAACAGCAGTGTCGTGGCCAGCACCCAACGCCAGAACGACAGGCTCAGCGGCGGGATCTGGTCATAGAAGGCACGGGCGACCAATGCATTGCCGCTCCAGCAGAGCACAGCGATGAGCAGACCGGCGAAGGCCGGGGCGTGGCGGCTGTTCATCAGGCGTTACGCAGCGGACGCAGGCGGTATTGCGACGGCAGCTGATCGAGTCCGCTGACGGTGACGTTGAGGTTCTTCCACAGGCCATCCTTGATGCCGTAGATGCAGCCGTGCACGGCCAGCGGCTGGCCGCGGTGCCAGGCGTTCTGGACGATGGTGGTGTGGCTGACGTTGGCAACCTGCTGGATGACGTTGAGCTCGCAGAGGCGGTCGACCTGCTCCTCTTCGCTGGTCAGCTTGGAAAGGTGCACGCGATGCTCGTAGTAGAGGTCGCGGATGCTGCGCAGCCAGCCGTCGATCAGACCCAGCTGGTCGTCACGCATGGAGGCGCGCACGCCACCGCAGCCGTAATGGCCGGTGACAAGGATGTGTTTGACCTTGAGCACGTCGACCGCGTACTGGATGACCGACAGGCAGTTGAGGTCGGTGTGCAGCACGACATTGGCGACGTTGCGATGGACGAACAGGTCGCCCGGCAGCAGGCCGACGATCTCGTTGGCGGGCACGCGGGCATCGGAGCAGCCGATCCACAGGTATTCCGGCGCCTGCTGCTTGGACAGTTTCTCGAAGAAGGTGGGGTCTTCTTCCTTGATGGCCTCGGCCCAGCGGGCGTTGTTCTCGAACAGCGGTTCCAGCTCGCTCATCTACGTTGTCCCTATGGTTCGGCCCCGCACCTTACGAGCCGGCCTGGCCTTTGACAAGCAAGGCCGGCTCGCGCGGGCGATCAGTCCGGCTCGACGAGTTCTTCCGTCTCGATGACCGTGGTGCTGGGCTGGGAGACGAACGAGCGCAGGTCACGCATGAAGTTGTCGCGCCAGGCATCCAGATCGGCGGCACGAATGGCGCGCATCAGGTGCTCGTAGCGGTCCTTGCGTTCGGCCAGCGGCATGCTCAGCGCGCGGTCGAGCGCTTCGGCCATGCCGACGCAGTCGTACGGATTGACGATCAGTGCGGAGGTCAGCTCGCGCGCCGCACCGGCGAAGCGCGACAGCACCAGCACGCCGGGATCTTCCGGGTCCTGCGCGGCGACGTATTCTTTGGCGACCAGGTTCATGCCGTCGCGCAGCGGCGTGACGAAGCCGACGTCGGCGGTGCGGAACAGGCCCATCAGCACGCGGCGGTCGTAGCTCTTGTTGAGATAGTGCAGCGGCGTCCAGTCAAGATCGGACAGGCGCCCGTTGAGGTGCCCGGCCTGGCTTTCCAGCTGCTCGCGGATGTGCTGATAGGTGCGCACGTCGGAACGCGAGGTTGGCGCGATCTGCAGAAATTCGACGTTGTTGCGGTGTTTGGGATAGCGGTCGAGAAACTCTTCGTAGGCGCGGAAGCGCTCCACCAGGCCCTTGGAGTAGTCCAGGCGGTCGACCGAGATGATGGTCTGGCGCCGGGTATCGCTGGCCCGGCGCATGGGATGGGCGCGGCCCTTGTAGCCTTCGGCGAGCTTCTGGATTTCGTCCGGTACCACGCCGATCGGGTACACGCCGGCGCGGAAGTTCTGCCCGTAGGCGGTCAGGCTGCCGTCCGGCTCGATCACACCGCGCACTTCGCGGGTGATGTAGTCCTGGAAGGCCAGGCGGTCGGTGTCGGTCTGGAAGCCGATCAGGTCGTAGTAGCAGAGGGTCTTCAGCAGCTCGTTGTGCGGCGGGATCGCGGTGAGGATCTCCGGCGCGGGAAACGGGATATGCAGGAAGAAGCCGATGCGGTTGCGGATGCCCAGCTGGCGACAGGCTTCGGCGAACGGGATCAGGTGGTAGTCGTGTATCCAGATGATGTCGTCAGGTTCAAGCAGCGGTAGGAGTTTCTCGGCCAGCATGCCGTTGACCCGCCGGTAGCCGTCGTACTCTTCGCGGCTGTAGCGCGCCAAGTCGATGCGATAGTGAAAAATCGGCCAGAGCGTGTTGTTGGAGAAGCCGCGGTAGTACTGATCGTAGTCACGCTTGTTCAGCGGCAGCGTGACGTAGGTGATGTTGCCCACTTCCTCGGTATTGATGGCTGGCGTTGCATTGATCTCGCCGCTCCAGCCGAACCAGATGCCACCGGCCTGGCGCAGCGCATCGTAGACACCGACGGCCAGCCCTCCGGCGGCTACCTTGCCCGGTTTGATTGGCGCCACGCGGTTGGAAACCACTACTAAACGGCTCATGGCAGTAAATCTCGCTCTAGTCGGGTTTTGTTCTGGGCTCGGCCGGCACACCGAGTTCGTTCAGCAGCGCTTCGATCCAGCTGCCGACGGCAGCCACCGACGCCACCCGTTCGTGGGCCTCGCTGGCGCCGTCGCCAACCTTGATGGATCGACCGCCGAGCGCATTGACGGCGGCAAAGCCGGCTTCGTCGGTGAGGTCGTCGCCAAGGAACACTGGAGTGCGGCCGGCGAACGGCGCTTCCTGCATGAAGGCGCGGATCACCTCGCCCTTGCTCGCGCCGCGGGGCTTGAGTTCGAACACGCACTTGCCGGGCTGCAGGGTCAGTACCTCGGCGTAACGCTGGGCGAAGCCTTCGGCGAGTGTGCGGGCAACCTCCTCCAGCTCCGGCGCCTGACGGAAATGCAGGGCAAAGGCGACGTTCTTGTTCTCCAGGTGCAGACCGGGATGCTCGCTGCAGGCCTGCTGCAACTCACGCTGGATGCGCGCCAGCGCCTGATTGTCGAGTGCCAAATTGCGCAGCTCACCCGTGGCATCGCGGCGCTCCGCACCGTGGACGCCGGCGGCGGGAAGTTGCAGGGGCGCCAGCAGCGCATCGAGCTGCGCGAGCGGTCGGCCGGAGATCACGGCGACGGGAATGCCGCTGGCATGCAGGCGTTCCAGGGCCGCGAGGGTGGCCGGTGGAATGAAGACGAGCTCCGGTCGGGGCTGAATCTCAGCCAGCGTTCCGTCGACATCGAAGAAGAAGGCGTAGCGCCGAGGCTCTGGCGCGGGTTGGTCGTTTTGATCATTCATGCAGAGTAGGACTCCGGATCACGCGCGGTGGTTCGTCCCCTTTTTCTCAAGACGCTCAGGCATCTACGGCCGCAGGAAAGGATGGACCCGAATGGCGTTATCGGCCAGCCGACAGCCCTGAATCTTCCCAGGGCAGCCGGGTCACAACCTGCATGACCGACGTTCTGACAGGAGACGATCATGAGCGATCAAAAACCCTACACCCCAACAGAAATCGACAACACCGAAGACCGCATGGGCTCCATCGAACAGCTCGATTTCGATCAGCGCCGTGACGAGCGCAAGGGCCGCATCGGCGACGAAGTGCCCGGTGAACAGGTGGCCGACGAGTTCTCCGCCGAACGCGCCGCCGAAGCAGGCATGACCGCGGGTGAAGTCCCGGATGGCGAGACCACGATGGACGACATGGCACCGGAAACGCTGATCCCCGAGGACGGCGCACGCTCGCCGAGCGAACGCGGCCATGGCGAGCCGGCCGATCAGGACCTGAGCGTGGTTTCCGAGCATGAGATCGGCGCCGATGTGGATCTCGACGAGGCCGAACTCGGCCGCTACGACCCGCTCGACGGCAAACCCTGGGACGGCCCCGCCAAAGGCGACGAAGACACCGGCCTCAGCGGCGGCGATGCGGTATTGCGCGAGGACGACAGCGTGCTGTCGGACGAAGAACTGGAAGGCGAAGCCCCACTGGATTCCGGACGGGACAAGCGGCCGGGGGAATAAAGCGGAGCCATTTGCCGCACTCGGTAGGCGGAAGCGACATGGCCCCGGAGCTCATAAGGCCTCGGCTTACTTCGTAGATGTAGGGTGGATGTCGCCTTTTACATCCACCTTGACGCGAACACGGTGGATCGGTGAAGCGTGATCCACCCTACGAGGCCGGCAACATTCAGAGCTTGGCAACAGCGAGACGTGGGCGCCGACGAGCTCCGGCCGCCGGAGCCTCTGCCCTAGGTATCAGTCCAGTAGACGTAGGGTGGATGTCGCTTTTTACATCCACAGTGACGCGAGCACGGTGAATCGGTGGCGCGTGATCCACCCTTCGAGAGCGGCAACGGTCGGAGATCGGCAACCTCGAGACGTAGACGCCGGCGACCTCCGGCTCAGAGCTGGAGCTCCGCCCGCAGCAGTCAATCCAGCAGGG
The DNA here is from genome assembly GCF_032106285.1 of Stutzerimonas kunmingensis. GTDB lineage: Bacteria > Pseudomonadota > Gammaproteobacteria > Pseudomonadales > Pseudomonadaceae > Stutzerimonas > Stutzerimonas kunmingensis_B. The sequence continues at coordinate 14,975 of NZ_DAMCPO010000043.1, read as the reverse complement.
TGCAGGCCATCACCAGCGCATCTTCACGGCCGTCTGCCGCCGGGTAGTAGGCCCGGCGCCGGCCAACTTCGTTGAAGCCATAACGCTCGTAAAGCCGATAGGCCGTGGTGTTGCTCGCACGTACTTCGAGGAAGCATTCGCGGCCGCCTCGTTCGCGGGCGCGCTGCATGAGGTGTTCCAGCAACCGCAGTCCAAGCCCGCGGCCCTGGCTCTGCGGCTTGACGGTGATATTGAGCAGGTGCGCCTCGTCAAGGATCAGGTTGATCACACCGTGGCCGACCTGCTGCTCGCCCTCGAACATCACCCAGCACTCGTAGGCACTCAGCGCGTCGTTGAAGATGCCGCGCGTCCAGGGGTGGCTGAAGGCGGCGTACTCGATCTTCAACACGGCTTCGATGTCCGCCGCGGTCATCGGGCGGAAGCTGACAGCATCACTCATCACACGTACTCATGAACCTATGTGCCAGCGCGGCATGCTGCGGCGCAGGGTTTTCCACAGCTCGGCCTTGGCGGCCGGCTGCTCCATCAGCTGTTCCAGGCCGGGCATCGCCAGTGCGCGACCGAGCCCCTCGACAGCCAGTTCGCGATAGCAGGCGTCGACATCCACTTCACCGGCGAAACGCAGCGCCGGACGACCGATCAGCCAGATGCAATCGCAGCCCATGTTTTCCAGCTCGGCGGCCATCACGCCCTGCACGTAATCACGCGCGGCTTCTCCACCCTGGTCGAGGCTGCCCTTGTTCAGCAGCGGCCAGCGAATCGGCTCGCCATCGCCGACCTGCTGCGGCTTGTCCGGCAGGCGTGCGGCGCGCAGCAGGTCCTTGAGCAGGATGTAGGCCGGGTCGCGGCTCTGGAAGGATTCGCCGGTGGGCAACTCCACCACCAGCAACACGTTGCCGGCGCGCATCAGCTGCAGCGAGAAACGTGGCGGTGGCTCGATGGGTTTGGCCGGTTCGGCCGCCTGTTCTACCGCCGCAGCAGCAACCGGTTCCGGCTGCTTGGGTTCCGGCATGGCGATACGCGGACGCGGCGCCTGTGGCGGCTCGACGACAGGTGCTGCGGGGGCCCGTTCCACTACCGGCGCGGCCACCGGCACCTCGGCTGGCGGTGCGACGGCAATGTCTGGCTCCGTTTCGGCCGCGACCGGCAACAGCAGCTCCGGCCGCGACGGCGCAGCGAAAGGCAGTTCGGTACGCGGCAGCCAGCTGGCCACCTGCATGGCGTCGAGGTAGGCGCGACGCCGGGCTTCGTTGATCAAACGCCTTCCACCTGTGGGTGAGCCTTGGCGCCGACCTGCATCAGGTTCAGCGCGTTGAGGTAAGCCTTGGCCGACGCGACGACGATATCGGTATCGGCGCCGTTGCCGTTGACGATGCGCCCGCCCTTCTCCAGCCGCACGGTGACTTCACCCTGGGAGTCGGTGCCCTGGGTGATGGCGTTGACCGAATACAGCTGCAGCGTGGCGCCCGATTCGGCGACCGCCTCGATGGCTTTGAAGGTGGCGTCGACCGGGCCGGAGCCCTGGGCCTGGGCGCTGCGCTCGGCACCGTCGACGCTGAGCACCAGCTTGGCTTCGGGGATGGTGCCGGTCTTGCTCGCGACTTCCAGGCTGGCCAGCTTGAAGTGCTCAGGCGCTTCGTCGGCCAGGGTGTCGGAGACCAGCGCCTGCAGGTCTTCGTCGAAGATTTCGTGCTTCTTGTCGGCCAGCTCCTTGAAGCGGGCGAACGCGGCATTCAGCTCGTCGCCTTCCAAAAGGATGCCCAGTTCATCCAGACGCGAACGGAATGCGGCGCGGCCGGAATGCTTGCCCATGACCATCTTGTTGGCGTTCCAGCCGACCGACTGAGCGGACATGATCTCGTAGGTTTCGCGATGCTTGAGCACGCCGTCCTGGTGGATGCCCGACTCGTGGGCGAAGGCGTTGGCGCCGACGATGGCCTTGTTCGGCTGCACCGGGAAGCCGGTGATGCCAGACACCAGGCGCGAGGCAGCGAGGATGTGCTCAGTCTCGATGCGGGTGTGCACGTCGAGCAAGTCCTGGCGGGTCTTGATCGCCATGACGATCTCTTCCAGCGCGGCGTTGCCGGCACGTTCGCCGAGGCCGTTGATGGTGCATTCCACTTGGCGCGCGCCAGCCACAACGGCCGCCAGCGAGTTGGCCACGGCCAGGCCGAGGTCGTTATGGCAATGCACGGAGAACACCGCCTTGTCGGCGTTGGGGATGCGCTCGAGCAGCTGGCGGATGGTTTCGGCGTACTGGTGCGGGATGGCGTAGCCGACGGTATCCGGGATGTTGATGGTGCGCGCGCCGGCGTCGATCGCGGCCTCGATGATGCGGCAGAGGAAGTCGATTTCCGAGCGGCCGGCGTCTTCGCAGGAGAATTCCACGTCAGCACACAGGCTGCGCGCCTTCTTCACCGCACGCACGGCCTGCTCGACCACTTGGTCCGGCTGCATGCGCAGCTTGTACTGCATGTGGATCGGGCTGGTGGCGATAAAGGTGTGGATGCGCCCGGAGTTGGCGCCGGCCAGTGCTTCGGCGGCACGCTCGATGTCGGCATCGACAGCGCGCGCCAGACTGCACACGGTGCTGTCCTTGATGTTGTCGGCCACCAGCTTCACCGCGGCGAAATCGCCCGGGCTGGCGATGGCGAAGCCGGCTTCGATCACGTCCACCTTCAGCCGCTCCAGCGCACGGGCGATGCGCAGCTTTTCCTCACCGGTCATGGACGCGCCGGGGCTCTGCTCGCCGTCGCGCAGGGTGGTGTCGAAGATGATGACGCGATCATTGCTGCTCATAGGAAATCCTCACGGCTGCCGAGCGCCTCTCGGAGGGCGCTTGTACTCCGTGGATTGTCGCGTGAAATCGACGAAGCGGGAAGGCGAAGGTGTGTTCGTAGGGTGGATGTCGTTTTTTACATCCACCGTAAGCAGCGTAGGGTGGAAAACCGCAACGCGGTTTCCGCCAGCCCCATTTGTGGAAAAGCCTTCGGCGTTTTCCACCCTACGCCAGAAAACACAAAGCCCGCCTTTAGGCGGGCTTTAGGCTGATCGAGCGAGCTAGAGCCATGCAAGGCAAAAACAGGCGAGGAAGCGGAGTTTACTGCTGTAAATGAGCATGACTCGCTCCGCTCGCCCTTCGGGCCGGCCTAAAGGCCGTTCGGTGGCAAGCCACCGTCCGAGCCTGTTTTTAACGCAGCAGGGCCGACGCGCAGCCGATCAAGCCTGATCCCAGGCCCGGTCGCCGCGCTCATCCTTGATCCGAGTCGGCAGACCCATCACATCGAGCAGCTTGAGGAACGGCTGGGCCGGCAGCTCTTCGACGTTGACCATGCGCTGCGCATCCCACTCGCCACGCGCTACCAGCAGCGCGGCGGCAACCGGCGGCACGCCAGCGGTGTAGGAAATGCCTTGGCTGTCGGTCTCGGCGTAGGCCTCTTCATGGTCGGCGACGTTGTAGATGAACAGCTCGCGCGGCTGCCCATCCTTCGTGCCTTTGACCAGATCGCCGATGCAGGTCTTGCCGGTGTAACCCGGCGCCAGCGAGGCGGGATCAGGCAGCACGGCCTTGACCACCTTGAGCGGCACCACTTCCAGGCCTTCGGCAGTGCGCACTGGCTGCTCGGAGAGCAGGCCAAGGCTGTTCAGCACGGTAAAGACGTTGATGTAGTGCTCGCCAAAGCTCATCCAGAAGCGGATGTTCGGTACATCGAGGTGCTTGGACAGCGAGTGCACCTCGTCGTGGCCAGTCAGGTAGAGGCTCTGTTCACCGACGACCGGCAGGTCGTCGGTGCGTTTGACCTCGAACATGCGGTTGGTCGTCCACCGGCTGTTTTGCCAGCTGTAAACCTGACCGGTGAATTCGCGGAAATTGATTTCCGGGTCGAAATTGGTGGCGAAATACTTGCCGTGCGAACCGGCATTGACGTCGAGAATATCGATCGACTCGATCTTGTCGAAGTATTCCTGTTGCGCCAGAGCAGCGTAGGCGTTGACCACACCTGGGTCGAAACCAACGCCGAGGATGGCGGTGACGCCCTTCTCCTGACACTCGGTCAGGTGCTTCCATTCGTAGTTGCCATACCACGGCGGCGTTTCACAAATCTTGCCCGGCTCTTCGTGGATCGCGGTATCCAGATACGCGGCGCCGGTGTCGATGCAGGCACGCAGCACGGACATGTTGAGGAAAGCAGAACCGACGTTGATGACGATCTGCGATTCGGTCTCACGAATCAGTGCCTTGGTCGCGTCCACGTCCAGGGCGTCCAGCGCATAAGCCTTGATTTCGCCGGGCTGCTTCAGTCCCCCCTTGGCCTGCACGCTGTCGATGATGGCCTGGCATTTGGAGATGTTGCGCGACGCGATGGCAATACGACCGAGTTCGTCGTTGTGCTGCGCGCACTTATGGGCCACCACCTTGGCGACACCTCCTGCACCAATGATAAGAACGTTTTTCTTCAATTCCGTGATCACTCCTTAAGCTGCCGACCTTAGGAAAGGCTGGACAGGTAATCGTCAAAGTTGAATTCGCGAACCACCTCGACGCTGCCGTCGAGCTGCTTTACCACGATGGACGGCATTTTCAGGCCGTTGAACCAGTTTTTCTTGACCATGGTGTAACCCGCCGCGTCGATGAACGACAGACGATCGCCGATGGCCAGCGGACGATCGAATTGGTACTCACCGAAGATATCGCCGGCCAGACAGGATTTGCCGCACACCATGTAGCTGTGCTCGCCGTCGTTGGGCGCCATCTTGGCGTTGAGGCGATAGATCAGCAGGTCGAGCATGTGTGCCTCGATGGAGCTGTCCACCACCGCGAGATTCTTGCCGTTGTACAGGGTGTCGAGCACCGTCACTTCCAGCGACGCACTCATGGTGATTGCCGCTTCACCCGGCTCCAGGTAGACCTGCACGCCGAATTTCTCCGAGAAGGCTTTCAGCCGTGCGCAGAAGGCATCGAGCGGATAGCCTTCGCCGGTGAAATGGATACCGCCGCCGAGGCTGACCCACTCGACCTTTTCCAGCAGATGCCCGAAGCGCTCCTCGATGGCATTCAGCATCTCGTCGAACAGCTCAAGGCTGGAGTTCTCACAGTTGTTGTGGAACATGAAGCCGCTGATCTTGCCGATCACCGCCTCGATCTTCGCGGGATCGTGTTCGCCCAGGCGGCTGAACGGGCGCGCCGGATCGGCCAGCAGGTAGTCGGAGCTGCTGACCTGCGGATTGACACGCAGACCGCGGATGATGCCTTCGGTGCCAGCCTCGAAGCGCTCGAGCTGGCCGATGGAGTTGAAGATGATCTTGTCGCAGTTGGCGACCATCTCTTCGATCTCGTCGTCGGCCCAGGCCACGCTGTAGGCGTGGGTCTCGCCGGCAAACTTCTGCCGACCGAGCTTGAGCTCGTACAGCGACGACGAGGTGGTGCCGTCCATGTACTGCTGCATCAGGTCGAATACCGACCAGGTGGCGAAGCACTTGAGTGCCAGCAGCGCCTTGGCGCCAGAGTGTTCGCGCACATAGGCGATCTTTTCCAGATTGCCCAGCAGCTTCTGCTTGTCGATGAGGTAATACGGCGTATTGATCATGTGTACGGGCCCCCAAGGGTTTTCGCCGGACAGGAGCCGGCAGCTCCCCGTTTGCAAAAGCCGCGAATTGTGCCGATTACCGACGCATATCGGAATAGATTTTCAACACTTCGTCATCATTCAGGACATTCGGCAGTATCGATACCGCCGCAATAGCCGATGCTAGACAGGCTAACCCGCGCGCAATGACGTTCAGGTGAATTGTGCTGCCGATTGCCTGACCTGCCATTCAGGCGCTTCCGATTATCCGGCGAGCCATCACTTGGGCGTCAATGCAGTACAATTCGCGCTTTTTTACTGGCTGGACTGGCGCCTCGATGATCGAACCCAAGCGCGTATTGCGTGCCCTCGCCGAACACTGGACGTTGCTCGAGCCACTGTGCGAGCGTTTCGATGCGGGCACGCTGAGCCTGATCGAACTTCGTCATCAGCTCGCCGCGCAACTGCCCGAAGGCACGCCCACCGACATTACCGCCCTGCTCGACCAGTGGATCCGCCTGGATATCCTGGTGCCGGTGGCCAAGAGCCCCAACCGCTTCGAGCTGAACGCGCAGATCCACGACTTCCTCGCCTACCTGCGTCGCGAGCACCGTCTCGGCCTATGCCTGGAGATCGAAGCCTACCTGCGCCATCTGGAGCGCCTGGCCGGGCATATCCTCGATGCATTCGAAATTCGCGACGGCAACGACCTGGCCCGCCAGCTGCGCCTGCTCGATATGCGCGTGCGCGATGTACTGAAGAAGCTCGATAACGACGAGCAGGCGCTGGTCGCCGTGGCCGACCGGGCCAAGACGAGCGACCGGCAGATTCCACTGCGTCAGCGCTATGCCGAAGTGCTGGCGACCTGGGACGAATACGTCGAGCCGATGATTCAACTGGTCTCCGCCGACGGCGCCTTCGAGCAGGGCGTGCACCGGGTCGAGCAGGTATTGATGAAGTTGCTCGGCGAACAGCAGCGCCTGGGCCAACTGGTGGACGACGACCTGCTCGTGCGTACCCACGCGCGCATCCTGGAAATGCAAACCACTGCCCAGCTGACCCTGCGCAAGGCGCGCGAATTGCTGCTGCCACTGCGCGAAGAAGCCCGCCGGCACAACGCCGTGACCCGTGGTGCGGCGCTGGCGCTGTCGGCGATCCGCAAGAAGGGCCTCGATGCCGTACCGCAGGCCTCGCTGCCGCTGTTTACCCGCCCACAGACCACCTTCCTCGGCACGGCCAGCCAGGTAGAGGCTTACGTCTACGCGCTGGCCCGCTTCGAACCGAAACCGGCGCAATTTCCCAGGGCCAGCGGCAAGCGCAAAAACGAGCAGCACCGCGCGCCCCGCACCGCTCGGGAAATGATCGAGCGCTGCCAGCAGGCACTGCCGTTACCGGACCTGATGGCCTGGCTGCTGGAACAGGAGCCAGAAGGCGCCACCGACGAACTGCTCTACTGGTTCTCGCGCCTGTCCCGTGACGCCCGCTTCCAGCGCGACCGGCTTGAGCGCCGCGAATACCTGACCCGCGAGCACCGCGTCAGTCTCAGCTCCTTTGCGCTGGTGGCCAATGCGAATGGCTGAGCCCTACGTAGGGTGGACAACGCGAAGCTCGTCCACCTCCAGCCACGCCGAATCGAAAAGATGGAAAAGGCTTCGCCGCTTTCCATCGGGCGGTCTTCCATACTGCGCTCACATCCGGCATTGCAGCCAGGCCTCGCAGCCTGCCCATCGCAAGGCTCAGGTTGACGTCGCTTTCCGCTCCCCGCACCTGCGGCCCCCTCTCCCCTCTGGGGAGAGGGGCAGGCACCAACCAGCAGCACAGACAGGCCAAAGCCCATCAAATCACGCTGTGGAAATCACCTTGTTGATTTCTACCCAACGATCCAGCGAGCAACCTGAATGAACATCGACCTCAAGGAAATGACCCAGCTGGCGCCAATCTTCCGCGAGCTGTTCAAGGGCTATCACCTGTCGCGCAGCGAGCCGGAGCCTTACGCCCAGCTCTCCAACCTGCAGGACCAGTACCGCGCACTGTTCAAGGCGCTCGGCTTCGAGCTGGTCTGCGATCCGCGCGGCTTCTATTACTTCGTCCCCGAGCAGATGGGCGCGCAGGTGAACAAGACCGCCCAGCGCCTGGCACTGTTCACCTTCATCCTCGTCGAGCACCTGGCCGACCAGGGCCGCGATCCGCTGGCCGTGCTCGATGGCGGCAGCCTCGGTCGCGATGAACTGCCGGCGCTGCTGGACAAGTACCGCGACCTCTTTCAGCAGGCCGAAGTCACCACCCAGGACGAGCTGGAAGAAAAGATCATTCGCCGCCTGACGCAACTGGGCTTCGCCGAGGACAGCAACGGCGTCTACCGTTTCCTGCCACCGATGCACCGCTTTCTCGATGTCTGCCTGTCGGTACAGCAGGACCGCGACCTGGCCGCCAGCCTGCACAGCAGCGATCTGCCGTTGCCAGCGCCGCAGCTGATCGCTGAAGACGACAGCGAGGACGACATCATCCTTATCGAAGAGCCGGACGAAGCTCTCGTCGAAGAGTCCGAAGAAGCCGCCCTCGCCCGCGCCATCGCTGCAGAAAAGGAGCTTGAAGCATGAGCCAGGAACGCTACGGCATTCGCCGCTTCGCCCTGCTGAACACCGCCGGCTACAGCCTCGGCATCTTCCCGCTGGAAAACCCGTTGTCGGTCTACGGCGCCAACAACCTCGGCAAGTCCGCTTCGATCAACGCGCTGCAGTTCCCGATCCTGGCGCGCATGTCGGACATGAGCTTCGGCAAGTACAGCCTGGAGCAGTCGCGCAAGTTCTACTTCGCCTCGGACACCAGTTACATCCTGGTCGAAGTCATGCTGCCCCACGGCCCGCATGTGATCGGCGTCGCCGGACGCGGCCCAGGCGGCGGCTTCGGCCATCAGTTCTTCGTCTACCAGGGCTCGCTGGATCTGGACCATTACCAGCAGAACGGCACCTGCCTGCGCCAGCGCGAGCTGTTCGCCAACCTCGAACGCGCCGGCATCAAGGCCTACGAGGCCAAGCCGGACGAGCTGCGCCGACTGCTGGTCGGCGGGCACACCTCAATCCCGCTGGACATGACGCTGATCCCGCTGCGCTCGACCAGCGAGCAGAGTCTGAAGACCTTCCGTGCGCTGTTCATCAACCTGCTGCACATGCGCGAGATCACCGCGGCCAAGCTCAAGCAGCTGTTCCTCGATGCCTTCGAGCACAGCCTGCGTTCGGGCAGCGTCGACTACATCGCCGCCACCGAAGAAGCCTTCCGCGACGTGCGCCGCATGGAGCAGGACTACCAGGCACTGGTGGCCGCCGGCCCACTGGTCGAGGCCCTGGCCGCCGGCGTCGCCCAGCGCGAGCTGCTGCGCGGCAAGCTGCATCGCCTGTCGCCGCTGCTCGACAACCTCCTCGGCACTTGGCACGACTACGCGGATGCGCGCAAGGAAGAGCTGGTGATCCAGGCCGAGCACTACCGTGGCGAGCAGGACGGCCTGCAGAACGAGCAGCGCGGCAGCACCGGCGAGCTCATGCGACTGGAGCGCGAGATCAGCGAAACCCAGCGCTGGCTCGGCGAGCTGGCGGTGCTGAAGAATCGCTTCGCCCTGGTCGAGGATGCCCGTGTACTGGAGCAGCAGCTGCTCGCCGCCAAGGACGCCCACGACGAGCTGGCCGGTGCGCTCGCGCAATCCCGACAGTTCTCCAGCGAGGATCTGGACGAACGCCTGCGCGACCTGGAAAAGCGTCTGAAGGCGGTCAAGCAGCAGCTCGACCACGCCGACAACAACAGCTACTCGCGCCTGCGCGAGGAATTCTCGCAGGCCGACGTCGACCGCCTGATGCGCCTGTTCAATGGCCAGCTGTTCAGCCTGCCGCTCGGCGATAAAGGCATTAGCGCCGAGGGTGACGACTGGGTCAAGGCCGTCGAATCGGTGCTGGATCGCTTCAAGGGCGACACCTTCTCGGTGCCGGGTCTGTCCATCGACCTCTCCCATATCGAGCCACCCGCCCTGCAGGCCCTGGCCGACCGTGCCGCCCTGCGCGACCAGAAGGATCGTCTCGAACGCGAACTCAAACAGCTCAAGACCCAGCACGCCGTGGCCGTCGACCGCGCCGCGAGCAAGGCCCAGGCCGAGGCGCTGTACCAGGCCGTGCTAGATGCGCAGAAAGCGCTGGAAGACTTCCGCCGCAGCCAGACCCTGGCCGCCGAAGAGCCCGCCAAGCTGGAACAGCTGGCCCAGGCCGAGGCAGCCCAGGACGAACTCAAGCGCACCAGTGATGCCTTCGCCGAACGCGTGCAGCACCTGTCGGCCAAGCTGCAGCTGATCGGCCGACAATTGGCCGATCTGGAAGCCAAGGAGCGCACCCTGGAGGACGCCCTGCGCCGTCGCCAGTTGCTGCCGAGCAACCTACCGTTCGGCACGCCCTTCATGGACCCGGTGGACGACTCGCTGGACAACCTGCTGCCGCTGCTCAACGACTACCAGGACAGCTGGCAGGCACTGCAGCGCGTCGACGGCCAGATCGAGGCGCTGTATGCCCAGGTGCGACTGAAGGGCGTGGCCAAGTTCGACAGCGAGGAAGATCCCGAGCGTCGTCTGCAACTCTTGGTCAATGCCTACGCGCATCGCCAGGACGAGGCGCTGACCCTGGCCAAGGCCCGCCGGGCCGCCGTCACCGACATCGCACGGACACTGCGCAATATCCGCAGCGACTACGAGAGCCTGGAACACCAGCTGGCGCTATTCAACCGCGAGATCAACAAGCGGCAGGTTTCGAACCTGGCAAGCTTCCGCATCGTGCTGGCGCCGAACAAGGATGCGCTCAAGCACATCGATCAGATCATCCACAGCGCTGGGCAGTACGAGGAAGGCGAGACGCTCTCGGTGTTCGATCTGTCCCAATCTTCCGAACAGGACGCGAAGAACGAGGAAGCCAAGGAGTATCTGGCGCGGCTGGTGGCGGCGAACAACAACCAGCTGGGCTTGAAAGACCTGTTCGAACTGGCATTCGAGATCACCAAGGTCGGCGGCCAGCCAGTGATCCACACCGACATCGACGGTGCGGCGTCGAACGGCACCACGATGACCATCAAAGCGCTGACCAACATGTACCTGTTGCTGCACCTGATGGACCGCGATCAGGCCGGGCGCATCCGCCTGCCCTACTACCTCGACGAGGCGGCAGACATCGACGAGCGCAACCAGCAGGCGCTGATCGAAACCAGCTTGCAGCTGGGCTTCGTGCCGATCCTCGCGTCGGTCAAACCGCAGGTCTCCGCGCACGTCGCCATCGACCTGGAGGGCGGCAGCGGGCCGACCGGCATCTACATCGACGAGGCGGACTGGAAATACATCAGCCGTCGCGAACCGGCCGCCCGCGAGCACACTGGTTCAGCCCAACGGAGCGAAGAACCGGCCTGACCCACCTCAAACGAAAAGGGCCCCACGGGGCCCTTTTTCGTGCACATCCGGCTATCGCCGTAGGGTGGACTTTAGCCCACCAATAACGTCCCGGACCGATCGTCACTTGGCATTGGCCGCTCGCCCCAACTCGATCTTCGGCGCCCAATCAAACCACTCCTCCTGCGGCTCCCTGAACAAGGCAAAGGTCTGCCCCGGCAACGCACGCTGCCCCATCCGCTCGCCATCGGGGGTGGCGAAGGCAACCCCGCCCTCGATCAGCGACTCCAGCGAATCGGTACGTAGGCTGGCACCCTTGAACAGGCTGAAGTCGACGCCGAAGCCACTGGTTTCCCAGAACCGGCTGCCGGTGTGCACCAGCGCAGCGTAGCGTGGCTCGATAAGCACGCGAATCAACACGCGGTCTGCAGTCTGGCCCAGCTCGTACCCGATCACCTCGCCGACTTTCACCTCACGGTAAGTGACTGCATTACCCGGTTTGATTGACCCCAGCCGCGCCGCGCTGAGTACCAGGGTGAGTCCTTCTCCCGCCTTCTGCGGCTCACGCTCCTGCCCCACGAAACGCGATTGGGCTGCAGCACCCGGCTTGCCGGGAGCAACCTCGAGGTAGGGACCGCTGACCAGGGTGTCCAAATTCGCCGTGCGCATGATGCCAAGCTCGGGCCGTACCACCCAGAACTGGGTGCCCGCGCGGGCAATACGAGACTCTGCAGCGGTTATCCGGGCGCGCAGCACGACATGTCCCAGATCGTCGCTCAGCGTCACGCTATCGACCTCACCGACGTCCAGGCCCTTGTAGCGTATCGGCGTTCCGGCCGCCAAGCCATCGCCGCGCTCCAGACGAATTTCTACCGACGTACCGCGCCGTATCGCGCTGTCCCTGTCCTTGTGCAGTTCAAACCGAGGCACTTTTTTGGTGGCCGCCGCTTGCGGATCAGGCGTCTCGAATGCGATCCCACCGGCCAACAGGCTTTGCAGCGACTCGCTGCGCACCTCGATACCGGACAGCCCTCCAGTCAGGGAGATGCCACTGGCATTCCAAAACCGGCTCGAGCTGTTTACCAGATCGGCATAGGGCTGCTCGATATGCACGCCAACCACAACTCGCTGCTGGTCGCGGGAGAACTGGTAGCTTTGAACGGAGCCAACCCTCACCTGGCGGTAGAGCACAGGACTACCGACATCCAGCGAGCCGAGATTGTCCGCGGTCAGCACCAGGTGAAGGCCCGGCGAACGTATATCCAGTGGCGGTGCCTTGGCGCGTGCAACAAAGTTGCGTCTAGCCTGCGCGCCCTTCTCTCCAGGGCGCACGGAAATGTAGTTGCCGCGCACCAAGGCCTCGAGTCCCGAGATCCCGGCAACCGAAACCGATGGTTTGACCACCCAAAACTGTGTGTCCTCGACCAGATAGTCCTCGAACAGCGGGTCAATGGAAAGCTCGGCCTGTGCGCCACTGAGGTCAGAATCGATATCCAGCTTCTTTAGCAAACCGACCTGCATGCCCTTGTAGATCACCGTTGTGCGGCCTGCCTGAAGCCCATCGAAGTCCTGCAGCGCAACGAGCGTTTTTATACCCGCCTGAGCCGCATCGAAATCCTCGTAAAGCCTGAACGGAATGCTCGGATCGGTCGCCGGACTGTCTTGCCGGTGAGCTGGCGTGGCAAAGGCAATGCCCCCGGCCACGATGCTAGCCAGCGATTCCGTACGAAATTTCACCCCGGTCAGTCCAGCATCCACGGTGACGCCGCTGGCGTTCCAGAAACGGGTGTGCTTGCGCACCAGATGTGCGTATTCCGGCTGGATATACAGTTGCACTTCCACCGTGCTGTCGTCTTCGGCCAGCACATAGTTCTTCACCTGGCCTACCTGGATCTGCCGGTAGAACACTGGGCTACCACGGTTCAAAGAGCCGAGCCGCTCGGCCTTTAGCGTAAGATGCAGGCCGATACGGGTGTCGGACATGGGCGGCTCTTCCGCCAGCGCAACGAAACGCCGGGTTTCCTCCCCTTCGGCAGGGCTGATACCGATGTAGTTGCCAGACACAAGGGTCTCCAGGCCGGTAATTCCAGCTAAAGTCACACTGGGCTTGACCAGCCAGAAGCGCGTGCCGCTGCGCAGGTAGCCATCGACATCCTTGTTCATTTCGATTTCGGCGACTACTACCTGTCGACGTTCATCATCGCCAAGCCGCAGATCTCTCACGACACCAATCGTCATGCCCTTGTAGAGCACCGACGTCTTGCCGATCTCGATACCCTCGGCACTTTCGAAGACCACCTCGATGTGGATGCCCCGCTCGCTATAGGCTTCCCAAGCCAACCACGCGCCGATCGCCAGTGCGATCAGCGGCAGTATCCAGATGGCAGACCAACTGGAAGCGGGACGAGTATTGGCTTGTGGCAGGTCAGTCATGCGTGGCCCCGGATTCCGTGTTATCCCAGATAAGACGTGGGTCGAAAGTGATGGCGGCGAGCATGGTCAGTATCACCACGCTGGCGAAGGCAACGGCGCCAAAGCCCGCTTCGACGCTGGCAAGGCTGCCGAAATTGACGATTGCCACCAGAATGGCGATGACAAATATGTCGAGCATGGACCATCGCCCAATCCACTCGATGAATCGAAAAACAAGTATTCGTTGGCGCGGCGACATTGGGTGATGCCGCTGTACTGAGAACAGCAACATCGCAATCCCAACCAGCTTGAATGTGGGAACCAGAATACTGGCGATAAACACCACTGCGGCAATAGGGAACATTCCGTGCTTTGCCAGGGTGACAACGCCGGACATTATCGTGTCCGGCGTACCACTACCGAGCATGCGTACCGTCATGATCGGCAGAAGATTGGCTGGCAGGTAAAGCAGTGCCGCGGTAATGAGCAGCGCCCAGGTTCGGACGATGCTATTTGGCCGGCGCATATGCACGCGAGCTCCGCAGCGGGTGCAATGGTGATGACGCTGAGCTGCGTTCGCTCGGTTCAGCTGATGGCACTCATGGCAAACCATCAATCCGGCATCAGCAGCGCGCATCACGACGCTCCGAAAGGGCTTCCCAAACCTGATGCGGCGACATTACCAACTCCAACCACACCTGAACGACCAGCAAACCAGCAAAGCATGCCAAGCCGATACCAAGACTCAGCTCGGCCATGTCTCTGAGCTTGATGATCGAAACCAGAATGCCAAGCAGATATACCTCCAGCATCCCCCATTCACGTAGATGGTGATACGTCCGATAAAGCAGCACGCCCAACGGCTTTGCTCGACCGAACGCAATGCAAAGCAACACGGCGAGCTGGCACAGCAACTTAAGTAGCGGCACGGCCATGCTGCAAAGAAACACCACCACAGCAACGCCTTGCATGCCGCTGTTGTACAGGCTCAACACTCCACTCCACACCGTATCGTCAGTTACGCGGCCGAGCAGGTTCAGGCGCATGATAGGTAGAAAGTTGGCTGGGAAGTACAGCAGTAGCGCGGCCAGCACCAATGCCAAGCCAGGCCCGACGATGCGATGCCGTAAACGAAACAACTCACAACCGCAACGCGGGCAGTCGGCTACCTCGCCGAGGTTGAGCGTCGGCTTGAGCATCAGCAAATCACATTCGGGGCAGGCGACCAGCTGCTCGAGCGGAATTTCATCAAGCTCTGGCGTAGCAGCCGATTCCGACATGGGGAGAATATCCGAGTAAAGCGCTCATTCTAAACGAGCGGCACACGCCACTGTGAGCTGTCAGTCGGACGAAGACGACGACACTCAGTAGCAGTGAACGACCGAGTGGGACTATCGATACGTTGTCGTTGGCACCCGATCTGCTGGGTGCCTACTCATAGCCACCAGGGCGCAAACCGGCCCGCGGCTTGTCGCGCAACCGTTCGTCAACAGAAAGCGGCAACGGCTGATTTCAGCATCGGCGCAATCCGAAGGTAAGCGCTCCATAAACTCCATCTTCAAACGAGCAGGCAGTCGGCCGATTCT
>NZ_DAMCPO010000042.1:0-22875 GCF_032106285.1 Stutzerimonas kunmingensis | reverse complement strand
GAATCACTGTCCGGATGTGCGTGGAATGGGTGTCCGAGTCAGCGTGGAATCCGCACGGATGCCTGCATATTCACTGCGCCGGTTCGTCGGAGTTGATGCCAGGCCAACGGCCAGATTTTGCCGACCGCAAACTCGTCGGTCAGCGTCGGCGTCACCAACCGAGCCAATGCGAAATCTTCCGGCGTAATGCGCAATTGCTCAGGGTCGAACAGCTTGTCGAACCACTGAAGCACATGGGCATAGCTCGGAATCGATGGCCGAATCGTGCGGTTGATCTTGGTGAACTTCGTTCCCCACGGTTCAAGGCAATAATCAAGCAGATAGCGCTTGGCCGGATCATCCGGCACCGAGGCCTCGCCGGGGGGAGAATCGCATTCTGCGCGGAGGTCTGCGACCACACGCATGGCTTCAACTGCCACCTGAGCTGACGGGGACGTCACCCAAAGTGCCTCAGAATCCGACATCGTCTTGGTCGTTCGTCCGCGCAATACATGGATGTCGCCAAACTGCGGATCACGTTCTATGTGCAAGCAATCGGCGCGCAGGTTCCAAGCCTCTTCGACTCGCATGAGGCTGAAATTCAGCAGATAGCACAGTCCAGATCGGCTCACGAGGTTGAGGTAGCGACTCAGAGTTTGAATGCGAATTTCGTCGTCGCTCACTCCCAGCCAGCGACGAAATAGTTCCACCATGCCAAACCGATGCGCTGTGTCGATGAATGGGCCGTAGTACTGCCGCCCAGTCCAATTTCCGTTTGATCCATCCGACGGCCACTGAAACGGATAGAACGATTGTGGCCTGCGTTGTCCTTGGAGACTGGCAGAGTTGTGCCGATAGGCAGCCAGACAGAAGCGGAAGCACTCCTCGACTTGGCCTCGATGCGCCAAAAAGTCATCCAGGCATTCACGCAAGCGTGTGATTTGATAGTGCCAAATGCGGGGCGGGATATAGGGGGTCTGGAGCTTCTGGTGGTCGGGCATGGCCGCTGCGAGGCGTGCCAACCCTGCGCGATCCAACAAGGTGAACCCCAGCGCATCCCGCCGCTCGTACAGTTCGTGCAGCAATGCCAAAAACTCACCGGACCGGGAAGCCTGGAGCACCTCCGGGAGAAGGTCGGCAACGCGCGGAAAATGACTCAGTTCGGATGCGAGAATGCCTTCTTGAGTGCACAAGACGAACAGCCGACGCATCTGGTCGAAGCGCGTTTTCAGGCCTCGGTATCCACGGGCTCCATTGGGGCCGTATAGCCACCAGCCGATTACGGTCCGCAATAAATCGGCGTTCGCAGGATCGATCGCGGCGACATATTTCTTAGCTGGGCCATCGCCGAAATTGAGAGTGAGCCGTTTTCCCGCCCACGCGTCGAGCCGCCAAATGGCATCGCCCCAACGGCTCACCACCTGGCCAGCGGCATCTATGATGACCGGCCAATCACGCTGCGGTGGCCAGCACGGCGGACGGTAGTTCGGCGCATCAGGAATCGCTAGGGGCGAGTCGATGCCGAGGCCAAGTTCGGAAAGAATATTTTTCGTCATGCTGATCTTTGTCGCAGTTCTGCCAATTGGATGAAGCCATCCCAGGCCGGGTGGTAGTCACCTTCACTTATGCGCGCTCTGGCTTCTTCGACCCAAAGCCTGCGGACCTCGCTACTTTCTTCGAAGAAGCGCAGTTTGGCCGTCAGCCGATCGATCACCAGCAGGGCCGGATGCTCTGTCGTCAGGTGCTTACCCGAACTGGGTGGGCGGTAGCGTGCCAGTTCAAGCGATTTGAGGTGGCGCAAGCTACCGAGAGACCACACATGATCCTCACTTTCGATATCCCGGTGCTGGGTACAGAACAGGCAACCGGCAGCATTGATGCAGTCGGGTCGCGGACCATTCTTCGGCATCGTGCCCACTGGTTCAGGTGTGGCCGATACACATCTACCAGGAGCAGGAGGTGAAAGGGACGGATCGGTTTGCTGATGGAAGCGCGTAATTTCCACCATAGCGATCTGCGGATGGGGGTCGGCATATACGCGTATCAGCGTTTGCACCGTATGCTGGGCCAACTCCGCAACCTGTTGGGGATTCTGGGACTCCCGAAGCAACCAGTTGATGCGCGTCCCGCGCAGTTTTCGCGGTCTCACTATCGGTATGCCAAGCTCGCGGCAGATGCGCGTAACGTTCGTGAACTGCGTCGCCTCTTCTAGGATTCGTCCCCCGCTACGTATAAGCGGAAAGAGCAAACCATCCGGCTCATTGGGAAACCATTCGGAACGCCATTCGAGATAGCGCTCGAACCACTCTCGATAACTGGCAAAAATCTCGAATAGCACTTCTCCTTCCCGTCGTTTTTTGTAGGTACGTACCTGGTAGCCGTCTAAGTGGCTGGGGTAATGAAACTGCTCAACCCGCAGGGTATGTGCTTGCTGGAGGTTCATACCGGTCTGGGCGATGAACATCAGCAATTCACTCTCGATCCGTAAATTGACGATGGGGAAACGGGTCCGCAGTGTCCGATCTGCATCGTGGGCGGCACGCGCCGCCAGGGATGCTTCGATTTGCGCTTGGTTTTGCGGCCTGGTACGGCGGGCCGCTACTTTCTCGGGGCTCTGCAATCCCGACCATAGTTCCAGCACTTGGCCGGTGCGTAACGAAATACACACTGGGAGGGGGGCCATTGTCCCCCTCCAGGTCAATGCCTCGCATACGTCAGCTAGAAGGTGTCCGAATGCGAAGGTGTTTTGCAGACTCTGCTTGTCCGCTTTGCTCGTATGTACCTTGCCTTTGCCGCGCGGCTTGCGAATACGTGTGCTCTTGCTCAGGCTTGCTTGGCGGTCCAATGCTCGGTCCAGCATCGTCGCCGTGAGCCTGGTGAGATCGTACAGGGACCCATCGCTGAAATTACGTTCGACTCGATGACGCTGGAGCAAGTGATCGGTCCAACGAATGAACGTGTCGGCCGCCGTCTCGAGACTGAGATTCACGTTTTCTGAATCGATCCAGGCAAAGAATCGACGCAATGCACTGATCTTGTTCTGCACCGAGAAGCGACTTCCGCCACCAGCAAGGTCGTCAGTCATGTGCTCATGCAGCCGCGTCACCAGCTCGAAACGTTCCGGCAAGGGACTGCCGAGTTCGCTCTGCGCGATCTGGCGGCCCACATGCTTCACCTTTGCTGCTGCACCTCCGCGAAACAGCAGCGGCCGGAGGTCCCAGGGCGTTTCAGTGGCCCCATACTCAAGCATCGGGAAAGTGAGGTCGAATTCGGAACTATCCATCGTACCGCGCCCCAGCGCCGATCCCGCTAAATGCCGCCATGAAGCTATTTGAGAGGGCTTGTTTGATCGGCAGTGCCTGTACGAATCGGATGTATTTGAAGGTGGTGGCTTCAGAGTTAGGCCCGTGGAGCAACGCGTCGCTGACCGTCGCAATTACAATAGCGACATCGGCACAAGCCGATAGCGCCAGACGTGCCAATTCGGTACCGAAGGTGCAGCGCGACTGATGGAAGCGGAATTTACGGAGCACCTGTAGTTCTGCTTTGACGCCCCGTTTTCGAAACTCGGACATCTCAACATTCACAGCAGATGACTGATCGGTGCCGCGCCTGCCATAGGCGTTACCAAAGCGGGTCACGAACAGCAAGTCACGATTCTCGGGCGAGGCTTTCGCCTCTCGTTCCATCCTCCGCCAGCCTTTGGCATATTCCAGCAATTCATCACGCAACGCTTCGGGTATCCAGACCTGGCCAGTCACACCGAATTTCGTGTGCACTGGCGGAGCTGCGCCTGGACCAACTGCAAGGCGTAGAAGCCCTTCAGCGGAAGGGTCGGGGGCGGCGCGCTCCAGAGATTGAATCTTGAGATCACAGATGCTGCCGAGCCGCATCCCGGTAAAAAATCCAAGGGCCAACATGAGGTAGAGCTCGGGCGTGGCGTTCTCTGCGGCGAAATCCAGAATTGCATCGCGATCGGTCTCCGAGACTGGCAACAGCCCATCTTCAAGCGTTTGGCCTGGGCGCTTACGGTTCGGGATGCTGAGGTCGGTGGTGGTTCCGCTGATCGTTCGCTCGAACCCCACCCGGTCGAAGTATTTAACGACGTAGGGCTTTTCCCGCCACAGCTGGACGTGTGGAGAAAGAAGCTCCCTATGCCTTACCCACCGATAGAACATGATGCAATTGCGCATGTACTCAGACGCCGTGGATGGGCTGATCTGGCCGGCATCGCGCATCTTGATCAACGCCCCTCGGTATAGCACCAGGCAGCGGTCAGCTTTGCGAGCGGGAAACTCGAACCACTGCAAATCACGAGATTCAAGAAATTTAGCGTAATTGAGAAGGCCATTCATGTTACTGGCAATAGACGATGTCATCGCGCACTTTCTTGTGGCGACCAACGCCAAGCAGGACGTAGATGGTGCTCCTGGTCTCGAAAAAGCCATCGCCTTCATACCTCAGCTGCAAGGAGCTCCTCACCCAATAGCCCGGTGGAAAACGGCCAGCTGAATCTTCGACTACCTCATTAGCGTGGATCAGCCGAGCAACGAATCCATCAGCTTCAATTTGCTGACGCGCTTCATCGGACATTTCTAACTCGACGAGAGTCCAGTCCTTGACCAGGCAGTACTGCTTCTTGGTATTTCGCCTGTGTAACTCGTGCACGATTTCGTCCCGGCTCAGATCGGTGCCGTTGATTGCGGAAGCTTTGCCATATAGGAAATCTGCTATTTCGAGTGCTTTTTGACTTTCACTAATGTCCAGAAACTCGAGCTTCATGGCGTATCTCGTGTGATTTGCACGGCATCTAGTGAAGCTGTCTGGATGTCAAAACAATGCTCGACTTCCTCAAGCGCTGAAGTGCCATAAGCGAGGGGAGTCCAACGTGCCGCTTGAAGGTAACCACCACGTATAGTGAGTTAAGGGTCTTTATGAACCAGCGGCCGTCGCTATGGCGCAGTTCGACGATGTCCGATGTCCGTATGAGATGGCCGTCGGCAAACCGCCCCGTACTTTCCCTTCGGGCATGTTGATAGCTGATCCCAACAGCGGCGTTAGCAATCACAAACGCATCTACCAGAAAGCCCGTTACCGGAACCGGATAGTTAGCCTTCAAGGCATGGGCCAGCTGTCGTTTTGCATAAGACGAAATTGACCGGCTGGTCTCTGGAATCAAGATCGTGCTCAACATAGGACACTGCGTCAGCTGAGGTTTGTGTAATACACGGTTTGCTGGTTTGTCAGCTCCAGAATTTCAGCTGGCGTCCGCGAAGGGTCGTAGTAGTTCTTACCTTCATGCGTCACATAGATATGGATCAGCTCGTTGTCGGCTGATCTGGCTATGTCAATTTGTCTGATAGGTTCGAGCTGCCGGCGATTTTCAAGGTAGTTGTCGCGTGAGCGTGTCACGCTGCCTTTGATGTTTGCTGCAGTACCGCTTCCCGCTCCGGGTTCAGGCACACGATTGGTGCCAGCACCCAGTTCCTGATGTTGCCGCTCCAGCGCTCCGGGTGCCGTGCACGCGCCGCCTCGTACAGCTCGATACGCTTGCGCAGCAACTCTTCCGCCTGGCCAGTATGTCGCTGCGCCGGGGTCACGAACTTCAGGGCGCTGTGGCGATGTTCATGGTTGTACCAGGCCACGAAGCTGTTCACCCAGTTCCTGGCCTGCTCCAGCGTGTCGAAGGGCCGCTCCGGCCACAGCGGGCAGTACTTCGCCGTGCGGAACAAGGCCTCGGCATAGGCGTTGTCATTGCTCACCCGCGGGCGGCTGAACGAGGGCATCACACCCAGGTTCTGCATGGCCGCCAGCATGGTCGAGCCCTTCATCGCGCTGCCGTTGTCCGAGTGCAGTACCAGCGGCTGGCCTGCCCGCTGTTCACGTAGGCAGGCCTGGCGTAGCAGCTGGGCGGCCTGCTCGGCGCTTTCACTTTCATGCACCTCGTTGGCCACCAGCTTCCGGCTGTAGACGTCCTTGATCATGTACCAGTAGAAGTAACGGCCCTTGACCGTGGTCGGCAGCCAGGTGATGTCCCAGCACCACAGCTGGTTCGGGCCGTCGGCCACATGGGTCGTCAGCGCTCGTTTCACCGGTGGGCGGCTACGGCCGCGCGGATGCTGCTGTTCGGCGTCCTTCAGCAACCGGTAAAAGGTCGACTCCGAGGCCAGCCAGGTGCCCTGATCGGCCAGCCGCGCCACGATCTGCTGCGGCGGCAGGCTGGCAAACTCGGGCTGGTTGGCGACCTCCAGCACGCGGCGGCGCTCTTGCGGGGTCAGCTTGTTGGCCGGCTCAGCTCGCTGTGCCGAAGGACGCCGATCCTCCGGGCAGTGCTGCCAGCGCTGCAGGCTGCGCAGCGACAGGCCCAGTTCGGCGCAGGCCTGCGCCCGCCGCGCTCCCGCCGCCACGGCGTCCTCGATCAACTGCAGCGTTTCACGGCGATCCGGGGCGCTGATCATTCGTCCTCGTCCTTCCCCCAGAGCGCCTCGGCTTTTTTTCGCAACACCAGCAGAGCCGCGGTTTCTGCCAGCGCCGCATCCTTGCGCCGCAGTTCACGCTCCAGCTGCTTGATGCGCTTCTTCGCGGCCTTTTCCTCTTCGCGTTCGCGCCGGGTCTTGATCGGCTGAGCCAGGCTGTTGGCCTGCTCGCAGGCTTCGCGCCAGGCGTTGATCTGCTCGACATACAGGCCTTTGCGCCGGCAGTACTCCGCCAGCTCAGCCGCATTGAGGCTGGCGCTTTCCAGCACCACCCGAAACTTGTCCTGGCTCGACCACTGGTCGGCCTGCTGTCCATCTCCCGGCACCACTGCTCCCGCTGCTCTGGCCTGTTTGCGCCAAGCATACAGGGTGGCATCAGTAATGCCTGTCGCTTCCACCAGCTCCGGCACCGTCCGGTTCAAGGGCGGCATCATCTGCCGCACCACCCACTCCCGATGCTCTATCGAATAACGCGCCACACGGCTCTCACTTCCGCCCACCGACCAAGACTCATCGAATCAACTCACACGACAACTATCCTGACGCGGCGGGCTGCCACCGTCCCGCGCCGTTCATCCACGCTGGACTCATTAACTGGAGCTCGCTGATACGTGCACCAGGCCCTTTCAAATTCGCCATTTCCAGGAACGTCGGCAGGTCATTGGGCATGACTGTCTTCGCGTACTCAACGCCGCCCTCAGTCACCTTCACCGTTGCGTGGAGCCACGGGCTCGCAATTTCACGCTCAACGAGCCTCCAGTGATGATGGTCGGGCCCGAACACGGGCGCCAGGTTGTAATAGGCGCTCTCGTGGGTTTTGAACATAAATGATCTTCCGAAATGCGTTCTATAGGACGTAGTGCTATAGGGCGCATTCTGGCTCCATCGTTGTTTTTATGCAACGGGAAAAGGGATGGATTACAGACAAGCGCTAGGATCGAGTCTGCGGAGAATTCGTAAGGCTCGCGGGCTTAGCCAGGAATCGTTCATGTCAATTAGCAGTCGAGCACACATCTCGATGCTGGAACGAGGGCTGAAAGGGGTCACTATCGAGAAGATGATAGAGATCGCTGAGGTTATGGGGGTTCACCCCCTCACAGTGCTGCTCGACTCGTTCAGTAGCTACGAAGGGGTGACGTCAGAGAGGCTTTTAAAACAAATTGCCCAAGAGCATGAAGAGCTCGGAGGGGACTAGTACTCCAAACCTAATGATAGCTCACCCATCTCCGTGCAGCTGGAGGTTACCAGCGGTGTGCGAAAGCCGTACGTTTTTGAATCTTAATTCACGCCTCAGGATCAGAGGTATAAACTGTACTCAATAGCAGGAGCCGCATCACACACTCAGTGCAAATAAAACCACCCAAGACTAACGCGTTTTTAGATCTACATAACTATATTAAATAATTAAGCCTGAAATAATAAAACCTAGCTTTAAAGGCTAGGCTTTATTATAAAGGGTATATCAGCAACTATCAGTGACGACCGACTTTCACCCACCGACAGATATATTAGTCGTCAGCCGGCTCTTCTAGAGCGGATAGGTTGGCAGATGTTTCAGGCTGTGGCTTCGACATCAGCTTGTCGCGAATCATGCCTTCCAGCTTGTCCATGGTAGCCTTGTTTTCCATAAGCCACTTCATGGTATTAGCTTTACCTTGGCCAATTTTATTACCCTCGAAGGAGTACCAGGCGCCAGCCTTTTCAACGAAATTATTTGCAACAGCTAGATCAACGATCTCACCCGCCTTGCTGATGCCATGGCCGTAGAGAATCTGGAATTCTGCTTGCCTGAATGGAGCAGCGACTTTGTTCTTGACAACCTTGACGCGTGTTTCACTACCGACCACTTCGTCGCCTTCCTTCACCGCGCCGGTACGGCGGATATCCAGACGCACCGAGGCGTAGAACTTGAGCGCGTTACCACCGGTGGTGGTTTCCGGGCTGCCGAACATCACGCCGATCTTCATGCGAATCTGATTGATGAAGATACACATGGTGTTGGAATTTTTCAGGTTACCAGTAATCTTCCGCATCGCCTGAGACATCATTCGCGCGGCAAGGCCAACATGGGAATCGCCGATCTCCCCTTCGATCTCTGCCTTTGGAACAAGCGCAGCAACGGAATCGACAACAATTACGTTAACCGCACCCGAACGAGTCAATATGTCTACGATCTCAAGAGCCTGTTCACCGGTATCTGGCTGCGAGCACAGGAGGTCATCAATGTTTACACCGAGTTTAGCTGCGTAGATTGGATCAAGAGCATGTTCGGCATCCACGAATGCACAGGTCAAACCTTGACGCTGAGCTTCGGCAATAACCGAAAGAGTGAGGGTAGTTTTACCAGAGGACTCTGGCCCGTAGATCTCGACAATACGACCACGCGCCAGACCACCCACGCCCAAAGCGATGTCGAGACCAAGGGAACCTGTCGAAACAACATCGATATCCATTGTCCGGTCTGAGCCGAGCCGCATTATGGCGCCCTTGCCAAACTGTTTCTCTATCTGAGAAAGAGCCATTTCCAACGCTTTGTTTTTTGCCTGATCCATTCTCACCGACCACTCAAATTAGGAATTAATCGAATACTACTGATTAGCTTAGGGAGTATCCCTTGGTAGGGAAGGAAGACTTCCTAAGTGAACCAAAACTACGCTGCAATACGTGATACTGCATCCTGCAGGCCGACGTGCGTGTCGCCCATCTCGCCTTCGATCTCGGCCTTGGGTACCAGTGCAGCAACGGAGTCGACGATGATCACATCCACCGCGTTGGAGCGCACCAGCATGTCGGTGATTTCCAGCGCCTGCTCGCCGGTATCAGGCTGCGAAACCAGCAGGTCGTCGACGTTCACGCCCAGCTTGCCAGCGTAGTCCGGGTCCAGCGCGTGTTCGGCGTCGACGAAGGCACAGGTGGCGCCCATCTTCTGCGCTTCAGCGATTACCGACAGGGTCAGGGTGGTCTTACCGGAGGATTCCGGACCGTAGATCTCGACGATACGGCCCTTGGGCAGGCCGCCAATTCCAAGCGCGATATCCAGGCCCAGCGAGCCGGTAGAAATGGCCGGAATGGCCTGGCGATCATGATCGCCCATGCGCATCACTGCACCCTTGCCGAACTGCTTTTCGATCTGGCCCAGGGCTGCAGCCAGGGCGCGCTTCTTGTTCTCGTCCATCAAATCCTCACTTGATCAAGAGGGGCGGAGGCCACAACAACTGTATAAGTAGCCAGTATTAGAACATAGGCAAATTTACTCGCCTAGCCCCGAAACTGTTTTTCTCCGACCGCCAGCGCAAGCAAACCTTGCAACGCCGCCGCCACCGTCTGCTCACGTACGGCCTGGCGATCACCGGCGAATAGATAGCGTTGGGCCTGCAGATGCGAGTCATCGGCCCAGGCAATCCAGACCGTACCAACCGGTTTTTCTGCCGTGCCGCCGCCGGGTCCGGCAATGCCGCTGACAGCCACCGCAAAGCGCGCACCACTGTTGCGCTGCGCGCCCCGCGCCATGGCCTGCACCACTTCGGCACTGACCGCGCCGACCTGCTCGAATAGCTCCGCCGGTACACCGAGCTGGCGCGTCTTCTGGGCATTGGAATAGGTGATGTAGCCGGCCTCGAACCAGGCCGAGCTGCCGGCAATACGGGTGATGGCCTCGGCAATGCCACCACCGGTGCAGGATTCCGCGGTGCTGACCTGCGCACCCAGTCGTTGCAGCGCATCACCCAGCTGTGCCGCCAGTTCGGTGAGATTCATCAGGGCTCCGGCCAAAGGAAAGTGGCCGATACCCTACACCAGCGGGCTCCCGAGTTCAGCCATCCGGATGGCCAATGGTCGAGTTACGCGTCGCCCATCAGGCATCCTGGCGAACCGGCAGCACGACACGCTCGCCGATGCTCCGTCCGCGACGGCTTACCACTGCATCACCATAGCGCTGGATGGGATCTGCCAGGGTTCGCTTGACGAAGAAGCCGAACAGCGTCACCAGTAACAGCATCACCGCGATGTAGAGCGGGCCGGGAATGGCCAGCGCTCCAGCGCCGAAGCCCAGCCGCTCGGCGATTGCGAATACCGATGGATGAGACAGGAAGACGATATAGCCGATCCCGCCTAGCGGCGCGATCCAGCGCAGCCCCTTACCACTGATGCGTGTCGCGCCAATGAAGAGGGCAACACCCACCGCATAGCTGACGAAGTAGCGATACCAGGTTTCCCCGATACCGGTATCGCGCGAGTAGGCCAGCACGCAGATCGGCAACAGAAACAGGTAGAACAGGCCCACTGCGATGCGCGCGTAATGCCCGGTATCGGGTGCGCGACCGTTATCCGTGGCCTTCCACAATGCGCCGAGAAAACACACACTCAGCATCAGCGGCAGAGCCACCGGCAGCTTCATTTCCAGCTTGTAGCGCAGGAACGCGAGCAGCAGGGTGAAGACGTACTGGGCCAGCAGAAACAGCAGATCGCGCCTGGCCGAGCCGCCCAGACGCAGCGCGAAGATGACAATGCACAGCACGTAGAAGGTCAGCTCTATTTGCAGCGTCCAGTACAAACCGATCACGTTTTCGACAAACACGAAGCCTTGCAGCATCGTCGCATTGATCGCGATGACAGCCGGACTGAACACCCGAGCCGGATCGTCCCAGGGAAACATCACGCCGAGAAGCAGCGATAGCCAGTACAGGGGAAACAGCCTGAAGAAGCGCTGATAGACGAACGCCGCGATCGGCCGTTCGTATCGATGGCGGCTCTTGTACAGCGCCGCAACGACGAAATAGCCGCTCAGGGCGAACAGCACCAGCACGCTGGTCTTGCCGACATCCAGTACCGTTTTGCTGACAAGAAACAGATCGCTGGTCAGCCCATCGAAATGGCCGTCACGCTTCATTTTTGCGATCAGATGGGAATAGGCAACGCACAACGCCGCAACGCCGCGCAGGGCGTCGAGTCCGAGTAGTCGAGACATGTCTGCTGCTCACTTGACCAGAAAGGGAGGTCGCCAGCATTACTGCAGGAAGAACTGACGCGAGGGGGTAGAACAGGCATTCGCCGAGGCGGGATGACCGGGGCTGCAATCCACAGGGCGGCGAAGCACGAGCGATAATCAGGCAAGCTACCGCGACAGGCACCGAGGGGCCTGCACGACTGCGTGATCGAGGGAGTCGCAGGCCCGGCGTACACGAGGCCCGAAGCGCACCGGCAACCTGTCGACAGGCCAGAGTTACCAACAGCTCCGGTTCGCTTGTCAACGCCTTCTGTGCCCGGCCCGACAAATGACACCTGAACGCCGCTCAAGCTGTCCCATGTCGTCACCTGTCGAGCCGCTCGGCCCGTGTTAACCTTGCCGGCTTTCCCGCGTCAACCTGGCTCTGGACGGTCCGACCGCACCGTCATCCGATAGCCTTACCCGCCACTCAACGAACCGCACGCAAGCCGATGACCAAGCCCAACGCCGACCTTTCCGCCCATACCCCCATGATGGGCGGTGACTCTTGATAAATCAGCCCTAAGCCGCGTAGATAGCGGGCTTCAGTGCATATTGTGTAGCTAGCGTGCGGCCTGCATTTAGCATTGCACTCCTGCTTTACCCGACTGAAGGCGCACATCGGCGTGGATGACGAGTCAGGGCTGGTGCACAGCGTGGTAGGCACTGCCGCCAACGTGGCGGACGTCACCCAGGTCGACAAGCTGCTGCATGGCGACGAGCAGAGGGTGGGCGGCGACGCGGGTTATACCGGCGTCGACAAACGTCCGGAGCACGCCGACCGGAAGGTCGTCTGGCAGATTGCCGCCCGTCGCAGCACCTACAAGAAGCTGGGCAAGCGCAGCGTGCTGTACAAGGCCAAGCGCAGGATCGAACAAGCCAAAGCTCAGGTGCGCGCGAAGGTCGAACATCCGTTTCGAGTGATCAAACGCCAGTTCGGCTATGTGAAGACGCGCTTCCGTGGTCTGGCGAAAAACACCGCTCAGTTGGTGACACTGTTCGCGCTGTCGAACCTGTGGATGGCGCGAAGACATTTGATGAGTGCAGGAGAGGTGCGCCTGTAATGCGGGGAATAGCCGCCGCGAGAAGCTCGCAGCGGCTAAAAACCAAGAAATGAGCGGGTGATCGGGCGGGTTTTGATCGATTTGCCGCTTTCAAAATCGGCAAGGGCTGAAGTCGGTCAAAAAACAGGCGGCTTTTTCAGACCTTCCTTAATGGTTGATGGGGCACCTTCACCCCATCAATCTGATACCACCCTCAGATGGTTGATAGATCGACTCCGTAGTTGAGTTCCTCTGCGAAGTCCGGCAGTCCGTAACCGATGGTTTTCTTGTAGAAAGGAGAGACCTTCGCAGTCGGTGCCTTCTTCTTGTGCTTCGTGGTGTAGAGCATTCGTGCCCGCATCACCTCGAAGGAGTAACCGCGCCCTTCACGGTTCTTGTCCTTGGCCAGTCGGTTGATGGACTCCGTGTAAGCGTTGGTGACGGGCATGTCCGTCTCGAAGTAGGTCATGGTCTCTTCGCGCCAGTTTCCCACTGCCCTGACCAGATCGCTCCAGACTTCCTTTTGGCCCTTCGGGATGGTGGCTATCCACTCGTCCAGGGCGGCTTCTGCCTGGAGCCGTGTGGTGGCGTCCCAGATGCCGTAGAAGCGCTCCTTGTGCTCGTAGGCGGCCAGCAGTTGCGGGAACGCGCCTGTCCAGGTCTCCATGATGAGGCGCTCCCGGTCTGAGACTTCGTGAGCGCGTTTCAGCAGGATTTTCCGGTCTCCCTTGAGAGTCCGGCTCTGGGACGGTTTCAGCTCCTTTCTGAGGCCCTTGCGCACTCTCTCTAGGGCATCGTTGGCCATGCGCACCACATGGAACTTATCGACCACGATACGGGCCTGGGGCAGCACAGCCTTGACCGCTGCCCGGTAGGGGTTCCACATGTCCATGCTGACGATCTCGACCTTCTGCCGGTCTTTCAGCTTCATCAGGTAGTTGGTCACCACGTCCTGGCGGCGGGTGGCCAGCAGGTCGAGCAGGGTTCGCTCCTCAATGTTGGTCAGAATGCAGCGGTAGCGCTTGTTCAGGTATAGCTCGTCAATGCCCAGGATGCGGGGCGTCTCGAAGCGGTGCCAGCGCCCCAGGAACTCGGCGCGGGCGTTGAAGATGTCGCGCACCGTCTTCTCGTCCAGGCCGGTCTGTGCCGCCACAAAGGTGTAGGGGTGGTTGAAGGATTCCTTCTCCACGTACTCATGCAGCCGCAGTGTCATACGGAATCCGTCCACCATCTCCGGTAGCTGGGGCCTGAATGTTGTCTTGCAGGCCCGGCAGGTGTATCGGCGGCGGACCACCCAGAGAGTGACCCGCTTGCCGTGGATGGGCAGATCACGATAGGGAACGTCACGCTTGCCGAACCGTACGAACTCACCCTGCACGCCGCATTCCTCGCAGGCGATGGGATCGGGCACGTCCACCTGGAAGTGCATTTCGTCGTCGGTTGATTTGCAGCCCAGTACTTGGTATTGCGGCAGGTGAAGGATGTTGTCGGGAAGTTCGGTCATGGTGTTGTATAGGCGTAGGTGTCAGTCAGATCCATCCGACTCGGCATTGGTGTTTGCTTTTTTACCCAACAAGCTGCTGGAAACGAAAAGTAAGGCACCGAGGACAATTGCAATATCAGCCAGGTTGAAGGCCGGCCAATGCCAGTCTCGCCAATAGAAATCAAAGGAATCCACAACATAGCCGCGAAAGACCCGGTCAATCAGGTTGCCCATGGCCCCACCGAGGATAAGACTGTAAGCGATGGCTTCTCCTTTATGACGATTTTCAAGGATCAGCTTGATCAGAAAAATCGAGACCACTACCGCGATTCCGATAAAAAAGTAGCGCTGCCAGCCTCCACCATTCGCAAAAAGACTGAATGCGGCACCGGTGTTCCATAGGTGCACCCAGTTAAAGAACGGGGTCACCGAAACATACTCGCCATAGGCCATTGATTGCTGCACCAGCCACTTTACAGCCTGATCAGACGCTGCCAGCAGGCCCGATATGGACAATAGGGCATACGGCGAGAGCTTTTTGCCAATAATGAGCATTATTTAACCCTTCAACGCCAAAATGCGTCTGGCACCGTTAAGTACAATGCCCCCCGCGATGGTGCCGATAATCAGATCCGGATAATTGGAACCGGTCCACGCGACCAGGGCGCCGGCGGTGATGACCCCCAGGTTGATCACCACGTCGTTGGCCGAGAATATCCAGCTTGCCTTCATGTGCGCCCCGCCTTCCCGATGTTTGGATATGAGCAGCAGACAACTGGTATTGGCAATCAATGCGACGAATGCGATAGCCATCATCACCAGCGATTCAGGCTCACTACCGAATACAAAGCGTCTCACCACCTCTACGAGCACGCCCACAGCCAAGATCAGTTGCAGTACACCAGCAAGATGCGCGGCACGTACCTGCATTTTCACGCTATGTCCAACCGCATAAAGGGCAAGCCCGTACACCGCCGCATCGGCAAAATTGTCCAGGGATTCTCCAATCAGGCCGGTGGACCGGGCGATCAGACCGGCAGTCATTTCCACCACGAACAGAAGTGCATTGATGCCGAGCAACCAGCGCAGGGTCCCGGATTCTTGCTTAGCAGAAGCTGCCGAAAACTCGGCGGCCTTGATGGTCTCCGGATTTGCAGCGACGGTTTCCTGAAGCGAGGCGCCTAGCCCCAAGGTCTTCAGTTTCGAGGTGACGGGCTCGACCTCGCCGTCATGCACGACCTTCAGCCGGCGGTTCGACAAGTCGAAGGACAGCGCCCGAATCTCCTCAAAGCCGTTCAGGGCTAGGCGAATCATTCGTTCTTCTGATGGACAGTCCATCTTCGGCACGGCATAAACACTGACCCATCTCCCTGGCGCCTCGGAGGAGGCCTGTATATCGGCATCCGCTGCGGACGTTGCATCACCGCCACAGGCGCCACCACAGGATTTGCTCATGATACGACTCCACTTGAACAATGTTGTGGTACCATTTAAAACTATAAAGCTACTATAAGGTCAATAGAGTAAAGAATCCGTTGGGGAGGAGGCTGATGCGCATTGGTCAGTTGGCGCAGTTGGTAGGGGTCGAAACACAGACGATCCGCTTCTATGAACAGCAGGGCTTGTTGCCGCCGCCTGATCGGCAGGACAACGGTTACCGTGTCTATACCGAGAAGCATGGTGAGGGGCTGGCCTTCATCCGTCGCTGCAGAATCCTGGGCCTGTCACTGGCTGAGATTCACGAACTACAGAGCTATGAGGACGACCCTCATCAGCCTTGTACCGCCGTCAACGCCTTGCTCGATGATCACATCTCTCATGTGCGGTCGCAGATAACCGCTCTGCAAGCGCTTGAGAAACAACTCGTTTCACTGAGAGCGAGTTGCAACGATGACCGGGAAGTTGAGGCGTGTGGGGTTCTTGCTGGAATTAGCGAAGGAAACATGCACCAGCAGTAGGTGAAGCATCAACCAGATAATCCGATGAGATGCCGGTCTGTCTCACTCTCATGCAAAGGTAAGATCAACCATTTAATCCGCTTACCCTGATTTTTCCATCATGCATCCTAGCCCGCCCCACCTAAGCCGCACAGGTATCGCCATGGTGCTTGTGCCTACTCCCCGAGAATGGTCTCATTGCGGAGAAATTCGTACGGCGACCGTATCTTCATACCCATGAGGGTCGGAGCAAATACCTCTCACCTCTATACATATCGACATCATCCCGATGCCCAGGCGTAAGGTCACAATCCAAGTAGTGCTTACACTGAGCCTGGCATTGCTGCTGGTCATGGGTTGGCATATGTCTTCCCTGTTGGTTGGTGCAGAGCCGCAAGCGGGATTCAAGAGCGAAGCCGCGCACAGTAGCTTGCTCACAGAGGCAGCCCCCTCTTGCGTCTTTTGTGCAGGTCACCAGCACTCGCCGATGACTGCCGACCATGTGCACGAGACCCCTTACCTTGGGCCGCTGCTTATCCTGCCAGCACAGGCAGAAAGCAACATCCTGACTACCCTGCCGGATGAAGCCGCACCAACTCGCCTGGTCTACTTGATTGAGCGCCCTCCGCGATCCAGCCGCGTGATCTAAGCACAGCCGCACTGCGGCTAAAGACCACTGCAATCCAGGATCAACTTATGCAATCGCTTTCTCCGCGCGAGCCAGGGGCGTTGTTTGCGCACCTGCGCCGCCCGATGCGCTTATTACTGCTCGCTATCGTGCTGATGCTCATGGGCATGGCAGATGCACTGGCTCAAGACGTCACCACGAACGATATCGCGTCGACGGTAGTTCCCGTGCCACCCACCTCTGTAGAGGGTAGATATCAACCATGATGGAAACAGAGACAAACACTCGCTTTCCCAGCCCCTGGAGCCTGTTGCTTATGGCCTGGGGTATTGCGTTGGTTTCGACCTTAGCCGCCTTGTTCATCGGCGAGGTCATGGGCAAAACGCCCTGCGTGCTCTGCTGGTTCCAGCGCGCATTCATGTTTCCACTGGTCGTGATTCTGGCCGTTGGTTGCTACACCTCGGATTTCGGGGTCTGGCGTTATGCGTTGCCGGTTACCGTCGTGGGCTGGCTCATCGCGCTCTACCACAGCCTGCTCTACTTTGGGGCCATACCGGAGAGCATCAAGCCCTGCGGGGCAGGCCCGTCCGGCTCCAGCGCTGACATGACGATTTTCGGCAGCGTCCCTCTGCCACTGCTTTCGCTGGTCGCATTCACCCTTATCGCTGTTCTTCTTGTTCTCATCCGTCGGAGGTCTTCCCTATGAGCAGACGTGCAATCGTCCTCGTCATCAGCATTCTTA
Organism: Stutzerimonas kunmingensis; assembly: GCF_032106285.1. Lineage (GTDB taxonomy): Bacteria > Pseudomonadota > Gammaproteobacteria > Pseudomonadales > Pseudomonadaceae > Stutzerimonas > Stutzerimonas kunmingensis_B. The sequence goes on along the minus strand of NZ_DAMCPO010000042.1, from coordinate 5,603 downwards.
CTGCGCTCGGCTTCACTGCTGCGGCATTCTTTTATGATCGATATTCGGTAAGTGAAGAGACCCCGCCAGTTGCTCCAGTGGCTAGCTCGTTGGTGCGCTTCCATTCGCCCGTTATCGGCACCGCCAATGCGCCCGTAACCATCGTTGAGTTCTTCGATCCGTCCTGCGAGGCCTGCCGCGCCTTCTTTCCAGTAGTGAAACAGATCCTGGCTGACAACCCGAATGATGTGCGCCTGGTGCTGCGTTACGTCCTCTTCCATGAAGGCTCTGAAACAGCAGCAAGAATCCTCGAAACTGCACGCAAGCAGGGGGTCTTCGAGCCTGTTCTGGAAGCACTCATGGTGGCGCAACCGCAATGGCACAGTGACCCACTGGTGCAGAAGGCCTGGGAAGCTGCTGAAGCGGCAGGCTTGGATGTGGAAAAGGCCCGTGCGGAGATGATGGCTGGCGATATCACCGAGGCCCTGAAAAGGGACTCTCAGGATGCCCAGGCTGCTGGCGTGCGCCAGACGCCCACGTTCTTTGTGAATGGCAAGCCGCTATTGAGTTTCGGCGCGCAGCCACTGATTGATCTGGTCAAAGCTGAAGTCGAACAAAGCAAATAAGCGCTAACCGTCTGCATACAGCTGAGCCAGACTCACCACCTGCCATGTAGCGTGCCTCGCATGGCAGGTGGTGGCGCATGTTTAGTGGCGGTGGCTTTTCCCAACATGAGTGTGGCCATCATCCGGAAGCGCACTGACACCGCCAGTGGTGTTCAGGCGCTGGAGGATTCCACACTCGTCTACGCCGCGCTCAGAGGCGCAACGGTGTCGTAACTCAACCAGCTGTTGTTGCAGGGCCAGCAGGCTGGTCACGCGCGCTTGCACATGCTCAATGTGCTCATCCACTAAGCTATTCACACCCTCACAGTTCCCCTCTGGCCGATCCATCAGCGCCAACAAGCTTCTGATCTCGTCCAGGGTCATGTCCAGTGTTCGGCAGTTACGGATGAACGTAAGTCGCTCAAGGTGCTCACTGCTGTACAGGCGGTAATTACCCTCGCTGCGGGCCGGAGCGGGCAACAGCCCCTCGCGCTCGTAATAGCGAACCGTTTCAACTTGGCAATCGGCAAGCTTGGCCAGCTCTCCAATCTTCATGAGTTACCTCTTCAGCAAACGCTTGACCCTGTAGTGGCTTCAGGGTGTTCACTCTGCACAACTGTTCAACGAGGATACCTTCATGGCTGGCTGCTGCGGTGACGAATACAAACCTGAAGCGGTTTCAAAGGATGTCTGCTGTGACTCCAACGAAGCAAGCAAGTGCTCTGCCACAGCGGCTACAGCAGTAAATGCCGTAACCGGCTCCAGGCTCAGCAGCTTCCGCATTGCGCAAATGGACTGCCCTACTGAGCAGACGCTGATTCAGGACAAACTGAGCAAGCTCGCAGGCATAGATAAGCTCGACTTCAACCTGATCAATCGGATTCTTGGGGTATGGCACAGCTTGCCGTCGACCGCGCCTATCGAAGCGGCAATCTCGTCCCTGGGTATGCAAGCAGAGCCGCTATCTGCTGAAGGGCAAGCCCGCATCAAAATCGAACAGATGGACTGCCCAACGGAAGAAAAGCTAATCCGCGACAAGCTGACCTCGCTACCCGGCATCAGTGCGTTGGAGTTCAACCTGCTTCAGCGCGTACTGACGCTCAGCCACTCAGCAGAAGCACTGCCAGCAGCACTGGCAGCTATTCGCGAGCTTGGTTTCACGCCAGTGGTTGAGGGTTCCGCAACAGCAAACGAAGAAACGCAAAGCACCCCGCGCAAGAAGGCCTGGTGGCCCTTGGCGCTATCGGGCGTGGCCGCCGTATCGGCGGAAGTGATCCACTTTGCCGAGCTTGCGCCAGATTGGGCTGTGGCTGGCATGGCGCTGCTCGCCATTCTGCTGTGCGGCCTGACGACCTATAAAAAGGGCTGGATCGCGCTGAAGAACCGTAACCTGAACATCAATGCGCTGATGAGTATCGCGGTGACCGGTGCGGTGCTGATTGGACAATGGCCAGAAGCGGCCATGGTCATGTTCCTCTTTTCTGTCGCCGAGTTGATCGAAGCGAAGTCGCTGGATCGGGCGCGCAATGCCATACGCGGCCTGATGGATCTGACGCCGGAGCGCGCCACGGTGCAGCAGATCGATGGCACATGGCTTGAAGTTGACGTTAAAACCATCGCCGTAGGCGCATTGGTCAGGGTAAGACCGGGCGAACGAATCGGTCTCGATGGCGAGGTAACTTCCGGGAATTCCACCATCAACCAAGCGCCCATCACAGGGGAAAGCCTGCCTGTAGAGAAAACCATCGGCGATCCGGTTTTTGCAGGAACCATCAACGAAGCCGGCTCCTTGGAATACCGCGTCCTGGCCGCCGCAGCCAACACCACGCTGGCACGTATCATTCACGCGGTCGAAGAGGCGCAGGGTTCACGTGCGCCGACCCAGCGCTTTGTCGATCAGTTCGCCAAGGTATACACCCCTGTCGTATTCCTATTCGCCCTGGCTATCGCCATTGTGCCGCCACTCTTCATGGCCGAGCCCTGGTACGACTGGATCTACCGTGCCTTGGTGCTGCTGGTGGTCGCTTGCCCTTGCGCCTTGGTCATCTCGACGCCCGTCACCATTGTCAGTGGCCTGGCAGCGGCGGCGCGTAAAGGCATTTTGGTCAAAGGCGGCGTCTATCTGGAAATCGGTGGCAAGCTTGGCGTCCTGGCACTCGACAAAACCGGAACCATTACTCATGGCAAGCCGGTACAGACCGATTACATGCCGTTGGTTGAACAGGACTCAGAACTCTACCGTACTCATGCTGCCAGTCTCGCCAGTCGCTCTGACCACCCGGTTTCGCAGGCAATAGCCAAGCATGCCACTGAGAATGGCCTGACGTTTGCTGCCGTTGAGGGATTCGAAGCCCTACTGGGTCGAGGTGTTCGAGGCACCATCGAAGGCATAGATTTCCACCTGGGTAACCACCGTCTGGTGGAAGAGCTTGGCCTCTGCTCACCCGAGCTGGAAGCGACGCTGGAGCGTCTCGAACGCCAAGGTAAAACAGTGGTGGTGCTGTGCAATCCGCAGCGTGCCATTGCCCTGTTCGCCGTTGCCGATACCGTCAAGGACTCCAGCCGCCAGGCAATTGAGGAACTTCACGCGCTTGGCGTGAAGACCACAATGCTGACCGGCGATAACCCGCACACCGCAGATGCGATTGCACAGCAGGTAGGCATCGACGAGGCACGCGGCAATCTCCTGCCAGTCGACAAATTGCAGGCCGTTGAAGCATTGCAAGCGCGCGGCTACGTTGTTGGGATGGTCGGCGATGGCATCAACGATGCGCCGGCGCTGGCGAAGTCTGAAATCGGTTTCGCCATGGCCGCCGCAGGCACAGACACTGCCATCGAAACTGCGGATGTGGCCTTGATGGATGACGACCTGCGCAAGATCCCGGCCTTCATCCGCCTGTCTCAACAGACCGCCGCCATCCTCAAGCAGAACATCGTGCTGGCGTTAGGGATCAAGGCCCTGTTTCTCGCCATTACCTTAACGGGGCAGGCGACGATGTGGATGGCCGTCTTTGCAGACATGGGAGTCAGTCTGCTGGTGGTGTTCAACGGCCTGCGCCTGCTTAAAAAGTAGGGTTGGAGGATTGAAGATGAAAGCAGCATTGCAACTCGCAATTGAACAAGCCTTTCAGCAGGCCCGGCAGGCCATGCAGGAACAGCGCAGTACAGATGCCTTTCAATGGCTGGAGCGCGCGCACATCCTGACTCAGCGCCAACCTTTGCTGCATGCCAGGTCACACTGGCTGATGCTCACGCTCGGCTGGCAAATTGGCGATTATCGCGAGGTGGCCGGGCAAATACCGCGCATTTTCGCGGCCTTGTTGTTCTCCAAAATCTGGGTGCCCCTCGGCAATACAGGCCGCTCCAGAATCAGTGCGTTCAAGCCCATGCCGGTTCCTGAAGAACTCCAGACCTTGCTTGCGAGTGACGAGCAAAACCTGTCCAGTCGGTAATTGCGCCCATGCAAGTCGATCTCGCCACCCAGCTGCCGTGCCCACTCGCAAAGGTGATCGCCCAGGTGCGCAAACCACGCCTGTTGCGTCAGGTTGCTTCACCCTTATTGAGTTTCAGCCCGCTGGATCCGGCTGAGTTTCCTGATACCTGGAGCGAGGGCACCTACTGGGTCAAGCTGAAGCTATTCGGCGTACTTCCCATTGGCCGTCAGGCAATTGTGACTACCTACCCGCAGACGGAAAACGCTCAGGCCTTCATGCTCAGAGACAACGGCTACAGCCCGCTGATCAATAAGTGGGATCACCTGATTACGGCACAAGAAGTGAGTGGCGGAACGCTTTACCGAGATCGCGTGACTATCGATGCCGGCATCCTCACCCCGTTCGTGTGGCTTTTTGCGCGCCTGTTTTACGCCCATCGTCAGCGCCGCTGGGCAGTCCTGGCGGCAAATGGCTTTAACTACTGAAGCACGACATGCCCAGGCAGGCTGCTCATCCAGAAGGCAGTCCATCTTGGCCACTGAAAATTCGCTCACGCAGGCAACCTCCTTGGTCGGAGCAGCTTCAATACAACCTGTAGCAGGTACGGGATCAACTTTTGACCTGCATCAGGCTACACCCGTCTTCGAGGTCTATATTGACTACTGGTGACTCACCCCACGACCCACTTTCACCTGCAAGGAACTGAGCAATGAAAGCACCAAAACTCGCCACCTTCGCTTTGGCGGCTGCGCTTTTTCCGGCCTTAACCTTTGCGCAGCAGGACTCCAGTACCACCAGCCAGGCTCAACAGCAGCCAATGAGCGTTGAGCAATTTGATCAAGAGATGGCGAAGGCACAAGAAAACCTGAAGAGAATGCAGGAGCAAATGAGCCAAATTCAGAAAGCAAGCGACCCTGCACAGCGTCAGAAACTGATGCAAGAGCACCAAACCATGATGCAGCAAGGAATGCACATGATGAACGGAATGCGTGGCGGCGGAATGATGGGGTGCTGCGGAGGGGGCATGCAGGGCGGCCATATGATGGGTGACGGTCAGATGATGGGCGGGGGCCACATGATGGGTAACGGTAAGATGATGGGTGGGGGCCACATGATGGGCTGGGATCAAATGGGCAGCCACTACTCCCAGATGACGCCTGAGCAGATGAAGCAGCATCAATACATGATGGACAGGTACATGGGCATGCAACAGATGATGATGGATCAGATGATGCAGCATCAGCAGCATATGGGCATGCCACAGCGCTGAGACTTCACACTTATTCCACGGGCAGCATGCTGTTCCCGTACGGTATGAATACTCTCATGCGCCAGCCCAACTCACGCTAGGGGCGTTGGGCTGGCGCCCACCGATTCAATTTTTGGCTCACCTGAAGATTCAGCGCTAAAGCTCCTGTGAATGGTGACTTTTTTGTGCGCTCCGTCGACGCATCAACCAATAGGGGGCACGAATACGTCAACTCTGTATCAGCGGACACCTACATGTCTGGCTGGCTAATGGCTGCTTTTGGCCGATTCTGTTGAAAAAGTAGGTTTAGCGGCAGCAAGGCGGTCGGATGTACCT
>NZ_DAMCPO010000041.1:0-23821 GCF_032106285.1 Stutzerimonas kunmingensis | reverse complement strand
CACGGGGTGCCGCGGCTGCGCCTGATCACCAACTACTTCACCCGCATGCGTTTCTGCAAGGCCGACGGCACGCTCGATCTGGAAGCGAAGGAAGGCGCCGACAGCGCCCCCGCCGGCTACTCGCCTTGGTTTAGCCACGCCAATCGCAAGACCCGCAACGTCAAGCTGATCTTTGGTCACTGGGCTGCGCTGGAGGGTCAATGCGACGAGCCGAACGTCTTCGCGCTGGACACCGGCTGCGTCTGGGGCTACGCCATGACCTTGATGAACCTCGACAGCGGCGAAATGCACCGCTGCGAATGTGAACACGGGAAACCCGCATGACCGACTTCAAACGCATCCCACCGGAAGAGGCGCAGACCATGCGCAGCAGCGGCGCCGTAATCGTGGACATCCGCGATCCGCACAGCTATGCCAACGGCCACATCAGCGGCTCGCTGCATCTGGACAACCACTCGCTGCCGGATTTCATTGCCGCCGCCGATCTCGACCAGCCGCTGATCGTCACCTGCTATCACGGCCACTCCAGCCAGAGCGCAGCGGCCTATCTGGTCAATCAGGGCTTTTCGGACGTCTACAGCCTCGACGGCGGCTTCGAACTCTGGCGCCACACCTATCCGGCCGATGTCGAGCGCGGCGAAGAACAAGCGTAAAAATTTATTTCCCCCCGATAGCCCGCCATCCGCGGGCTAGGCGCTATCAACAGCCGAACGGCAGCGCCTAAATTCCCTCCCCGCCCTTGATCTTGCCGAATCCGAACTATCCTTGAGTTCAGGCCATCCAAATAAACGAAGCCGGGAAACGGCTGACGGATTTCAGGGTTTCGACCATTAGGTGTTCGGGGGAACTCCACTGGCCGCCACTTCGGCCGGGCCCAGAGTGCCTGATGACGCGCCTATTCGTGCATCGATCGAGGTGAAGTCATGAGCATTTTCAGCCACTTCCAACAACGTTTCGAAGCGACCCGCCAGGAGGAGTATTCCCTCCAGGAATATCTCGATCTGTGCAAGGCGGACCCAGGTACCTATGCCAGCGCCGCCGAGCGCCTGCTGATGGCGATCGGCGAGCCCGAACTGGTCGACACATCGGTCGACTCGCGACTGTCGCGCATCTTCTCCAACAAGGTGATCCGCCGTTATCCGGCATTCGAGGATTTCCATGGCATGGAGGAGTGCATCGACCAGATCGTTTCCTACTTCCGTCACGCCGCGCAGGGGCTGGAAGAGAAGAAGCAGATCCTCTATCTCCTCGGTCCGGTGGGCGGGGGTAAATCGTCGCTTGCCGAGAAGCTCAAGCAGCTGATGGAGCATGTGCCCTTCTACGCAATCAAGGACTCGCCAGTGTTCGAGTCGCCATTGGGGCTGTTCAACCCAATCGAAGATGCGCAGATCCTCGAGGAGGACTACGGCATTCCTCGGCGCTACCTGAACTCGATCATGTCGCCCTGGGCCACCAAGCGCCTGCAGGAGTTCGGCGGCGACATATCCAAATTCCGCGTGGTCAAGCTGTACCCGTCGATCCTCAACCAGATCGCGGTTGCCAAGACCGAACCGGGCGACGAGAACAACCAGGACATCTCCTCGCTGGTGGGCAAGGTCGATATCCGCAAACTGGAGGAGTTTCCACAGAACGATGCGGACGCCTACAGTTATTCGGGTGCGTTGTGCCGGGCCAACCAGGGTCTGATGGAATTCGTCGAGATGTTCAAGGCACCGATCAAGGTGCTACACCCGCTGCTGACCGCCACCCAGGAAGGCAACTACAACAGCACCGAAGGCCTCGGCGCGATTCCTTACAGCGGCATCCTGCTGGCCCACTCCAACGAGTCGGAATGGCACAGCTTCCGCAACAACAAGAACAACGAAGCCTTCATCGACCGTATTTACATCGTCAAGGTGCCCTACTGCCTGCGGGTCAGTGACGAGATCAAGATCTACGACAAGCTGCTGACCAACAGCTCGCTGGCCCATGCTCATTGCGCGCCGGACACCCTGAAGATGCTCGCGCAGTTCTCCGTGCTGTCCCGCCTGAAGGAGCCGGAAAATTCCAACATCTACTCGAAGATGCGCGTGTATGACGGCGAAAATCTCAAAGACACCGACCCGAAAGCCAAGTCGATTCAGGAATACCGCGACACCGCCGGCGTCGACGAAGGCATGAACGGTCTCTCCACTCGTTTCGCCTTCAAGATCCTGTCCAAGGTCTTCAACTTCGACCCGCACGAGATCGCGGCGAACCCGGTGCACCTGCTCTACGTGCTGGAGCAGCAGATCGAGCAGGAACAGTTCCCGGCCGAGATGCGCGAGCGCTACCTGCGCTTTATCAAGGAGTACCTGGCGCCTCGCTACATCGAGTTCATCGGCAAGGAGATCCAGACTGCCTACCTCGAGTCCTACAGCGAGTACGGGCAGAACATCTTCGACCGCTACGTGCTGTATGCGGATTTCTGGATTCAGGATCAGGAATACCGCGATCCGGAAACCGGCGAGATCCTTAATCGCGTTGCGCTCAACGAGGAGCTGGAGAAGATCGAGAAGCCGGCCGGCATCAGCAATCCGAAGGACTTCCGCAACGAGATCGTCAACTTCGTGCTGCGCGCGCGGGCCAACAACAATGGCAAGAATCCGTCGTGGCTGTCCTACGAGAAGCTGCGCGTGGTGATCGAGAAGAAGATGTTCTCCAACACCGAGGACCTGCTGCCAGTCATCAGCTTCAACGCCAAGGCGAGCAAGGAAGACCAGAAGAAGCACAACGATTTCGTCGTGCGCATGGTCGAGCGTGGCTACACCGAGAAGCAGGTTCGCCTGCTGTCCGAATGGTATCTGCGGGTGCGTAAATCGCAGTAAGTGGCTGGAAGCCTGAAGCTGGAAGCACCGCGGCACGCTTCCAGCTTCAGGCCTATGGTTTCAGCCAAGCCCGGAGGGCCTATGAGCTACGTGATCGATCGTCGCCTGAATGGCAAGAACAAGAGCACGGTGAACCGCCAGCGTTTCCTGCAGCGGTACCGTGGGCATATCAAGAAGGCGGTGGAGGAAGCCGTCGGCCGGCGCTCCATCACCGACATGGAACATGGCGAGCAGATCAGCATTCCCGGCCGCGACATCGATGAGCCGGTGCTGCACCACGGCCGCGGCGGCCGCCAGACCATCGTCCATCCGGGCAACAAGGAGTTCGTTGCCGGCGAACGCATCCCCAGACCGCAGGGCGGCGGCGGTGGCCAGGGCGCCGGCCAGGCCAGCAATAGCGGCGACGGCATGGACGACTTCGTCTTCCAGATCACCCAGGAAGAATTCCTCGATTTCATGTTCGAGGACCTCGAACTGCCCAATCTGGTCAAGCGTCACCTGACCGGCACCGATACTTTCAAAACCGTGCGGGCCGGCATCAGTAACGAGGGCAACCCGTCGCGCATCAACATCGTGCGCACGCTGCGCTCGGCCCATGCCAGACGCATTGCGCTATCTGGCAGCAGCCGTGCACAACTGCGCACACTGAAGGCAGAGCTGGAGCGACTGCGTCTTGAGGAGCCGAACAACTTCGGCGACATCAAGGCCACCGAGGAGGAGATCGAAAGGCTGAAGGCGCGCATCAAACGCGTGCCATTCCTCGACACCTTCGATCTGAAATACAACCTGCTGGTCAAGCATCCTAACCCCAGCTCCAAGGCGGTGATGTTCTGCCTGATGGACGTTTCCGGCTCCATGACTCAGGCCACCAAGGACATCGCCAAGCGCTTCTTCATCCTGCTGTACCTTTTCCTCAAGCGGAACTACGACAAGATCGATGTGGTGTTCATCCGTCACCACACCAGCGCCAAGGAAGTCGACGAGGAAGAGTTCTTCTACTCGCGGGAGACCGGCGGCACCATCGTTTCCAGCGCCCTGAAGATGATGCAGGAGATCATGGCCGAGCGTTACCCGGCCAACGAGTGGAACATCTACGCCGCGCAGGCTTCCGACGGCGACAACTGGAACGACGACTCGCCGCTCTGCCGCGACATCCTGATCAACCAGATCATGCCGTTCGTGCAGTACTTCACCTACGTTGAAATCACCCCGCGCGAGCACCAGGCGCTCTGGTACGAGTACAACCAGGTCGCCGAAGCCTTTTCCGATGCGTTCGCCCAACAGCAGTTGGTCAGCGCCGGGGACATCTACCCAGTGTTCCGCGAACTCTTCCAGCGGCGCATGACCAGCTGAGGTGTGCAGCATGAAGCGACAGCCCATTTCCACCGGCTCGGAATGGACCTTCGACCTGATTCGGCAGTACGACCGCGAGATCGGCCGCATCGCCGAGCGCTACGCGCTGGACACCTACCCGAACCAGATCGAGGTGATCACCGCCGAGCAGATGATGGACGCCTACGCCTCGGTTGGCATGCCGCTGGGTTACCACCACTGGTCATACGGCAAGCAGTTCCTGCACACCGAGAAACACTACAAGCGCGGGCAGATGGGTCTGGCCTACGAGATCGTCATCAATTCCGATCCCTGCATCGCCTACCTGATGGAAGAGAACACCATGTGCATGCAGGCACTGGTGATCGCCCACGCCAGCTACGGGCACAACAGCTTCTTCAAGGGCAACTACCTGTTCCGCACCTGGACCGACGCCAGCTCGATCATCGATTACCTGGTGTTCGCCAAGCAGTACATCATGCAGTGCGAGGAGCGTCACGGCATCGATGCGGTGGAAGACCTGCTCGACTCCTGCCACGCACTGATGAACTACGGTGTCGACCGCTACAAGCGTCCCTACCCCATCTCTGCGGAAGAAGAGCGCCGACGCCAGAAGGATCGCGAGGAGCATCTGCAACGGCAGATCAACGACCTCTGGCGCACCATTCCCAAGGGCACGGACAAGGGCGATGGGTTGGCGGACAGTCAGCGTTTCCCGGCAGAGCCGCAGGAAAACATCCTCTATTTCATCGAGAAGCACGCCCCGCTGCTGGAGCCATGGCAGCGCGAGGTGGTGCGTATCGTGCGCAAGATCGCGCAGTACTTCTATCCACAGCGCCAGACCCAGGTGATGAACGAAGGCTGGGCGACATTCTGGCACTACACCCTGCTAAACGATCTGTATGACGAGGGCCTGGTCACCGACGGCTTCATGATGGAGTTTCTGCAGTCGCATACCAGCGTGATCTACCAGCCAGGCTTCGACAGCCCGTACTACAGCGGCATCAACCCCTACACCCTGGGCTTCGCCATGTACCAGGACATCCGCCGGATTTGCGAGCACCCCACCGAGGAGGACAAGCGCTGGTTCCCGGAGATCGCCGGCAGCGACTGGCTGACCACCGTCAAGTTCGCCATGAACAACTTCAAGGACGAGAGCTTTATCCTGCAGTTCCTTTCGCCGAAGGTGATCCGCGATCTCAAGCTGTTCAGCATCCTTGACGATGACCGCAAGGACGAGCTGCTGGTCCCGGCGATCCACGATGAAAGTGGTTACCACACCATTCGCGAACTGCTCGCCGCGCAATACAACCTCGGCAACCGCGAGCCCAACGTCCAGGTATGGAACGTCGACCGTCGCGGCGATCGCTCGCTGACCTTGCGTCACATGCAGCACGACCGCAAGCCATTGGGCGGGTCCACCGATGAGGTGCTCAAGCATCTGCATCGGCTGTGGGGCTTCGATGTGCACCTGCAGTCGATGCAGGACGACAAGCTGGTCAATACCCATCACATGCCACCAAGACCCAGCAGCGAGGCAGAGACCGACAACCGTTTTCCCGGCATGAACTTCGCCTGACAGTGGGCCGCGGCCCACCTCCGCGACCCTTCTTTAACCCGCCACGCTGTAGCCTCAGCGCCGATATCCTTTATCCTCCGCGCCAACGGAGGTGGACATGCAGATCTATAAAGTCGGCGGCGCGGTGCGCGACCGTCTGTTGGGGCGCCCGGTGACCGAGGTCGATTGGCTGGTGGTCGGTGCCACGCCGGAAGAAATGCAGGCCAGCGGCTTCCGCCCGGTCGGTGCGGACTTCCCGGTTTTCCTGCACCCGCAGACCGGCGAGGAATACGCCCTGGCACGCACCGAGCGCAAAAGCGGTCGTGGCTATGGGGGGTTTACCTTCCATGCCAGCCCCGACGTCACCCTCGAAGAAGACCTGCAGCGCCGCGATCTCACCATCAATGCCATCGCCGAAGATGACCAGGGCCAGCTGATCGATCCATACGGCGGACAGCGCGACCTGCAGGCACGGCTATTGCGCCACGTTTCCCCCGCTTTCGCCGAAGATCCGTTGCGTGTTCTGCGCGTGGCGCGCTTCGCCGCACGCTATGCCGAACTGGGTTTCCGTATCGCCGAAGAGACGCTTGAGCTGATGCGTCAGCTGGCACGCTCCGGCGAGTTGTCGGCGCTGACGGCGGAGCGCAGCTGGAAAGAAATTTCGCGTGCGCTGATGGAGCCGCGGCCGGATGTGTTCATTCAGGTGCTGCAGGACTGTGACGCGCTGGCCGAGCTGTTTCCGGAACTGACCGCCACCTTCGCCAAGGGCAATGCTGCCGGTGGGCACCTGCTTGGCACGCTTCGGCAGTGCGCCGAACATACCCAGCCACTGCCGGTACGCTGGGCCTGCCTGCTACTTGGCTGTACAACGTCGGCCGATAGCCAGCAACCACGTCTGGCCGCCATCGATACACTCAACCAGCGCTGCAAGGCGCCGAGGGATTGCCAAGAGCTGGCGATGCTGCTCGGCAGGTATCAGGATGACGCGTTCAACGCCAAGAAACTGCATGCCGATGCACTGCTCGACATGCTGCAGCATTTCGACATCTACCGGCGGCCGGAGCGCTTCGAGCAGTTCGTCGCGGCTTGTGAAATGCACGCCCTGGCAGGCGCGCCCGGCGAGTTGCTCTTCGAAGCCGATTATCTGCATGGCGCGGCCAGCGCGGCCCATGCCGTGCCGGTCAAACCGCTGCTGGATCAAGGATTCAAAGGTGCCGAGCTGGGCAAAGCGCTCGGTGCTGCGCGCCTCGATGCCCTGAGCATCTACTGCCGGGAATATTCGCAGTAAGGCGATTCAGGCGCGCTGTGGAGGATGGTTGCGGATCAGATCGGCAGGCGTAAGCTCGCTGCCGCGCCACTGAAACGGCACCGGCCAGAGCTGCTGGTCGATGGATGACTGCGCCCACAGATCGGCAAAGGCCTCGCCTGCAGCGGGATGTTTGACGGTCGGCGCCAATAACGCCAGCGGCCAGAGCACGAAGGCGTTCTTCAAGATCTCCGCACGCGGCAGCAGCAAGCCATGGAAGTTGCCGACCAGCTCGCCATACAGCAGCACATCTATATCCAGCGGCAACCCCTTGCGATCCGGCGCGTAACGGCCGTTGTCCGCCTCGATGAACTTGAGCCGGCGGTCCAGTTCCGTCAGCGGCAGGTCGGTGTAGCCGGCGACCACCAGGTTGTAGAAGTTGTCGCCCCTATAGCCCACCGCCAGGCTCTCGAACACTGGCGAGCAACGCATATCCTGCAGCAGCTCGGCCAGCGCATCGAGCCCGGCATGCAGGCGCTCGATGCGCTGCACATTGCTGCCCAGGCCGAGCATGACGGGGGTCAGCGACATCCGCGTTCGATCTCCACGCCCAGCGCACGGGCACGCGCATTGACGCCTGGCTTGGTGACCCGCAGGCGCAGCCAGACGATGCCGAACTCGCTCATCAACTTTTGCGCCAGACGCTCGGCGAAGGTTTCGACCAGCTCGAAGCGCGCCGCGCAGGCGAACTGATCGATGGCCGCAGCGACCTTGGCATAGTCCAGCGCCTTGTCCAGCTCATCATTCTCGGCGGCGGGACGGATGTCCCAGCCCAGCGTCAGGTCGAGCTGCAGGCACTGGCGAATCCCGCGCTCCCAGTCGTAGGCGCCGATTACCGTATCCACTTCCAGGCCTTCGATGAAGACTGTATCCACGCAACGTTCTCCTGCGGCACGACAAGCTCGAAACGCGCCGTTAGACTCAGAGGCTCCCTGCCCCGGATGGATTCCATGTTCTGGCTGCTGACCTTGCTCGCGTACCTGATCGGCTCGCTGTCATTCGCCATACTGCTTAGCCGTCTGGCCGGAATGCCCGACCCGCGCGCCGGTGGCTCCGGCAATCCCGGCGCCACCAATATGCTTCGTCTGGCAGGCAAGCGACTGGCGATCTGCACGCTGTTCGGCGATCTGCTCAAGGGCCTGCTGCCCGTACTGCTGGCCGCCTCGCTGGACATGTCCGTCCAGCAACAGGCCTGGATCGGTCTGGCAGCGGTCTGCGGCCATCTCTATCCGTTGTATTTTCGCTTCCGTGGCGGCAAGGGTGTCGCCACCGCCGCCGGCACCCTGCTCGCGCTCTACCCGCCGGCCGCACTGCTGGCCATAGTCGCCTGGCTGCTGGTATTCCGCCTGACCCGGACCAGCTCGCTGGCTGCCCTTATCGCCCTGCCGCTATGCCTGCCACTGCTGGCCTGGCAGCAACCCGGCGCGCTGTTGCCGATGAGCCTGCTCGCCACACTGATCGTCTGGCGCCATCGCAGCAACATGCGCGACCTGTTCGCCGGCCGGGAACGGCATTTCTGACCGCTCTGACGCTCATCAGATCGCCGGCAGTGTGTCCATCGACCAACGCGGCTGTACGGTGATCGCCGGACCATCATGCTGCCCGGCGAGCAAGCGCTGACAGCCAGCGTAAGCGATCATCGCACCGTTGTCGGTGCAGAAACGTGGCCGCGCATAGAAGACCTGACCCTTGAACTCACCGAGCATCCGCTCCAGCGACTGGCGCAGAGACTGATTGGCGCTGACCCCGCCGGCGATGACCAGCGACTTCAGGCCCGTCTGCCTAAGGGCTCGGCGACACTTGATGGTCAGCGTCTCGACCACAGCCTGCTGGAACGCCAGCGCGATGTCGCAGCGGGTCTGACCGGATTCGTCGCCCGCGCTGCGGCACTGCTGCCAGGTATTGAGGGTAAAGGTCTTCAGGCCGCTGAAACTGAAATCCAGACCGGGCCGATCAGTCATCGGCCGCGGAAAGACGAAGCGTCCCGGAGCGCCCTGCTCGGCCAGACGGGCGATTTCCGGCCCGCCGGGATAACGCAGGCCCATCAGCTTTGCGGTCTTGTCGAAGGCCTCGCCAGCGGCATCGTCCACCGATTCGCCGAGCAGCTCGTACCGGCCAATGCCATCCACGCGAACAAGCTGCGTATGGCCACCCGACACCAGCAAGGCGACGAACGGAAATTGCGGCGGCTGCGCTTCGAGCATCGGCGCCAGCAGGTGACCTTCCATATGGTGCACGCCGACAGCCGGCACGCCCCAGGCCAACGCCAGCGCCTGGGCGCAGGAGGCCCCAACCAGCAGCGCACCGACCAGTCCGGGACCGGCCGTATAGGCCACCGCATCGATCTGGCCGGCCTCGCGGCCCGCCTCCTCCAGCACCTGGCGAATCAGCGGCAGCATGCGTTTCACGTGATCGCGCGAGGCGAGCTCAGGCACCACGCCGCCATAGACGCGATGCAGGTCGATCTGGCTGAATAGCGCGTCGGCCAGCAGGCCCTGTTCGCTGTCGTAAAGCGCGACACCAGTCTCGTCGCAGGACGTTTCCAACCCCAGCACCAGCATGGGTTCAACCTTTCCGGAGGGCGAATGAAGCCGTGCATATTAATCGTCGGGCCGTCCGACCGACCAGCGCTTTTCGATCAGGGGCTTTGCATTCCGCAATTGGAGCGGGTAACATCCGCAACCCTTAAAACCAGCGTGCTTGCGAGTCATTGCCGAAGCGCGTTGCCACCGGTAATCAAGTGAAGGTAAGTCCTGGATGCCCGCTGTCAAAGTTAAAGAGAATGA
Organism: Stutzerimonas kunmingensis; assembly: GCF_032106285.1. Taxonomy (GTDB): domain Bacteria; phylum Pseudomonadota; class Gammaproteobacteria; order Pseudomonadales; family Pseudomonadaceae; genus Stutzerimonas; species Stutzerimonas kunmingensis_B. The sequence continues at coordinate 13,993 of NZ_DAMCPO010000041.1, read as the reverse complement.
ACCCTTCGACGTAGCACTGCGTCGCTTCAAGCGTTCCTGCGAAAAAGCAGGCGTTCTGGCCGAACTCCGCTCGCGCGAGTTCTACGAGAAGCCGACTTCCGAGCGCAAGCGCAAGGCTGCCGCTGCAGTCAAGCGTCACGCCAAGAAAGTGCAGCGCGAGCAGCGCCGCAGCGTCCGCCTGTACTAATCCAGTACAGCTGACGTCGCATCAAGCCCGGCTCAGGCCGGGCTTTGCATTGCATGCTTACTCCGCTTCGCCAGCCGGCGAAAGGCCGGAGTTTTTTCATTTCCGGCTCATGCAATGCGAGCGTAATCTGATACCTCTATGGCCGGCCTGATCCCCCAATCCTTCATCGACGACCTGCTCAACCGCTCCGACATCGTCGAGGTGGTCGGCTCGCGCATCCAACTGAAAAAGGCCGGCAAGAACTACAGCGCCCTCTGCCCTTTTCACAAGGAAAAGACACCCTCGTTCAGCGTCAGTCCGGACAAGCAGTTCTACTATTGCTTCGGCTGCGGCGCTGGCGGCAATGCGCTGGGCTTCGTCATGGACCACGACCAGCTGGACTTCCCCCAGGCAGTCGAGGAACTGGCCAAGCACGCGGGAATGGAAGTCCCCCACGAGGAAAGCGGCCGCAAACACAAGCCACGCCAGCCGGTCGATTCGCCGCTCTACCCACTGCTGGCTGCCGCCGCCGATTACTACCGCCAAGCCCTGAAAAGCCACGCGACCCGTAAGTCGGCCGTGGAGTACCTCAAGGGCCGCGGCCTGTCCGGCGTGATTGCCCGGGATTTCGGATTGGGCTTCGCCCCGCCCGGCTGGGACAACCTGATGAAGCATCTCGGCGGCGATGCGCTGCAACAGAAAGCGCTGATCGACGCCGGCCTGCTGATCGAGAACGCCGAGAACGGCAAACGCTACGACCGCTTCCGCGATCGCGTGATGTTCCCCATCCGCGACAGCCGCGGCCGCGTCATCGCCTTCGGCGGTCGCGTTCTGGGCGACGACAAGCCCAAGTACCTGAATTCGCCGGAAACCCCGGTATTCCACAAGGGCCAGGAACTCTACGGCCTTTACGAAGCGCGGCAGGCCAACCGAGATCTCGACGAGATCATGGTGGTCGAGGGCTACATGGATGTCATTGCACTGGCCCAGCAAGGCTTGCGCAACGCCGTGGCCACCCTTGGTACGGCAACCAGCGAAGAGCACCTCAAGCGCCTGTTCCGCATCGTACCCAGCGTCCTGTTTTGCTTCGATGGCGACGCGGCCGGACGCAAAGCCGCCTGGCGAGCACTGGAAGCAACGCTACCGAACCTGCAGGATGGCCGCCGCGCACGCTTCCTGTTCCTGCCCGACGGAGAGGACCCGGACACACTGGTCCGCGCCGAGGGCACCGATGCCTTTCGCGCGCGCATTCAGCAGCACTCACAGCCACTGGCCGATTACTTCTTCCAGCAACTGAGCGACGAAGCCGATCCACGCTCATTGGAAGGCAAGGCCCACTTGGCCACCCTGGCAGCGCCGCTTATCGAAAAGATTCCCGGTGCAAACCTGCGCGCATTGATGCGCCAGCGTCTCACCGAGATCACTGGCCTGAACGGGGAAGCACTGCAGCATATGGCAGCAGCGCCAACTACCGCACCCAGCAACAACTCAGCCGAGTACGACGACGCCGCTTATTACGACACGGGCTCGCACTACGCCGAGACCGACTACTTCCAGCCTCCCGAAGCGCCCAAGCCACAACGCGGCGAAAAAAAGGAATGGAAGAAAGACTGGAAAAAATCCGGACAGCGACCAGACTTCAAACCTCGCGGTCCGCGTACGCCAGCTACCGTCGAGCCACCGACCCTGACCACGCTGCGGACGCTGCTGCACCATCCGGAGCTAGCACAGAAGGTCGAGGACGTCAGCCATTTCGCCGCAGAAGACGACACATACGCACAATTGCTCGTTGCTCTGCTTGGCACGCTGCAGAAGAACCCGAAGCTGCGCAGCCTGCAGCTGATCGCCCGCTGGCATGGAACCGACCAAGGGCGACTTTTACGCGCACTTGCAGAGAAAGAATGGCTGATCTCGGCCGATAACCTTGAACAGCAGTTTTTCGACACCATTAATAGCCTTGCCGCCCGACAGCGGGAACGCCGACTCGAAAGCCTGCTGCGTAAGGCTCGCCAAGGTGAACTCAGCGCAGAGGAAAAAGACCAACTGCGTAACCTGCTGAGCCGTAATGCAATACCCGCTACACCGACCTCAACTGGCGTCTGAGGTCCTAGCTCGGCTATAATGCTCAGCTTGTTTTCAGCCCGCCAGAACCTTCAGTGGATAGGGTTATATGTCCGGAAAAGCGCAACAGCAGTCCCGCCTCAAAGAGTTGATCCAGCGTGGCCGTGAGCAGGGTTACCTGACTTACGCAGAGGTCAACGACCACCTACCGGAGGATATTTCCGATCCGGAACAGGTGGAAGACATCATTCGCATGATCAATGACATGGGTATCAATGTATTCGAGGTTGCCCCGGATGCCGATGCCCTGTTGCTGGCCGAAGCCGATACCGATGAAGCCGCTGCCGAAGAGGCCGCTGCCGCACTCGCTGCGGTCGAGACCGACATCGGCCGAACCACCGATCCCGTTCGCATGTACATGCGTGAAATGGGCACGGTCGAACTGCTGACCCGCGAAGGCGAGATCGAAATCGCCAAACGCATCGAGGAAGGCATTCGCGAAGTGATGAGCGCCATCGCTCACTTCCCCGGCACCGTCGACAGCATTCTCGCCGACTATGAGCGAGTGACGACCGAAGGTGGCCGCCTGTCCGACATCCTCAGCGGTTACATCGACCCTGACGACGACGGCGCTGCTGGTCCTCAGGAGGTCGAGCCGGAAACTCCGCAGACCACCGCGAAGCCGGCGGCCGACGACAAGGATGATGAGGAAGAGGACGATTCCGACAGCGAAGAGGAAGAAGGCGATGGCGGCCCCGACCCCGAGGTCGCGCGTATGCGTTTCGGCGCAGTCGCCGAACAGCTGGAGAAAGCCAAGAAGGCGCTGAAGAAGCACGGCCGCGCCAGCCAGCAGGCCGTCGAGGAGCTCGAAGCACTCGCCATCCTGTTCATGCCGATCAAGCTCGTACCCAAGCAGTACGACGCACTGGTCGAGCGCGTTCGCAACGCCCTGAGCCAGATCCGCGCTCAGGAACGCGCCATCATGCAGCTGTGCGTGCGTGACGCCCGCATGCCGCGCGCCGACTTCCTGCGTCAGTTCCCGAACAACGAGACCAATCTCGACTGGGCCGAGCAGCTGGCTTCCGGCAAAGGCAAGTACGCCGAAGCCATCGGCAACCGCAAGGAAGACATCGTTCGCTGCCAGCAGAAGCTGATCGAGCTGGAACAGGAATGCGACCTGGTCATCGCTGACATCAAGGACATCAACCGTCGCATGTCCATCGGCGAGGCCAAAGCCCGCCGTGCGAAGAAAGAGATGGTTGAAGCCAACCTGCGCCTGGTCATCTCGATCGCGAAGAAGTACACCAACCGCGGCCTGCAGTTCCTCGATCTGATCCAGGAAGGCAACATCGGCCTTATGAAGGCGGTGGACAAGTTCGAATACCGCCGCGGCTACAAGTTCTCGACCTACGCCACCTGGTGGATTCGCCAGGCGATCACTCGTTCCATTGCCGACCAGGCGCGGACCATCCGTATCCCGGTTCACATGATCGAGACGATCAACAAGCTCAACCGCATCTCCCGTCAGATGCTGCAGGAAATGGGTCGCGAACCCACACCTGAAGAGCTGGGCGAACGCATGGAAATGCCCGAGGACAAGATCCGCAAGGTACTGAAGATCGCCAAAGAGCCGATCTCCATGGAAACGCCAATCGGTGACGATGAAGACTCACACCTGGGCGACTTCATCGAAGACTCGGCCATGCAGTCGCCAATTGACGTAGCCACTGTGGAAAGCCTCAAGGAAGCCACTCGCGAAGTGCTCTCCGGCCTCACGGCTCGTGAAGCCAAGGTACTGCGCATGCGCTTCGGCATCGACATGAACACCGACCACACCCTTGAGGAAGTCGGCAAGCAGTTCGATGTCACCCGCGAGCGAATCCGTCAGATCGAAGCCAAGGCGCTGCGCAAGCTGCGCCACCCGACGAGAAGCGAGCATCTGCGCTCCTTCCTCGACGAGTAAGACCAGAACCCCCGGCATGCCGGGGGTTCTTTTTTCTGCCGTATGCCTCGGAGCAGCTAGCTTCGATTGGCGCAGCCGCCATACCGTCGGTATAATCCGCCGGCCTTCTGGGGGCCTATAGCTCAGTTGGTTAGAGCAGAGGACTCATAATCCTTTGGTCCACGGTTCTTATGTGGTACGCACATTGGTGTGGCATATAGAACCAGTTTTTGATAGCTTCATGTTGCGTCATTGGGCCTCTAGCTCATGTTGGTTAGAGCAGCGGACTTAGCAGCTCAGTACCTAACCCTGTTGGCAGGGTACTGAACAAATGGGTTGCCTTGGGGTAAGTTGACTCTGCCCTTTGGTAGAATCGCTCAAATTCGGGGAAGCCTCTGCGTAAGCGTGGTGATCCCGAGCCAAGCCTCGCAAGAGGAAGGTGTAGAGACTGTACGGGCGAGCCGTAAAGGCAAGAGACAGTCCAGACCACAAACCTGAAAGGGGCAGCGAAAGCTGTAGCTGGTAAGCATAATCCGTTGGTGCCCGGTTCGACTCCGGGGGGGCCCACCATTCCCAAAAGCCAGACCGCCAGGTCTGGCTTTTTTCGTTACTGCTCCGCACAAACACCTCTCAACCAAGACTGGCTGTGATGTGGGCGCCAAGGCCGCTGCGAACCGCATTCACTCCCAGCAAAAACGGCGAATCCAAGAGACCCCAGCCTCCTCGGCGCACAAATGGGCACGACCGAAAATACCGTTTCTGAAGATTTCTGTTGACACCATTAGCACCACACTCGATGCTGAAACAGTGTGGTACTTGGAAGTGGCGCTTATGAAAAATTTCATGCTGGTCGATGCGCCGCTCACAAGTGAAGCGAACTACCTCCTGCTCCACCTTGACCCAAGCGTAGCCGATGAGGATCGGGAATTCAGACCGTTCACCCACTACACGATGTGGCTTGCACGTAGGAGCTATGCGCCAAACACTGCAAAGCTATACGCCGAGCACGTTGGTCGCTTCATCGATTACGTGTACGAGGCTTCGAAAACCCGGTTTCCAAAAGATGTCGAAATCACCATTGAGACCATCATCTATAGCTATCAGGCTTTCCTGCTGTTCGGCAAAGGCGCCACAAATCCTATAGCGCGCAAGCTGGCTGAAAGTCTCGGAAAAGAAAAGCTCACGAGCCATAACTCACTCTCGCAGACCATAGAGGCATCAATCCGTTGGTTTCTTCAAGTGACGGCAACGACTCACCACAAGCTTCCCGACCAGTTATTCAGCTCGTTCTATCTGAATCGCACCGAATATCGATGCCAATTTGAAGTTTCCGCCCATAAAGCAAACTCCTGGCTAGCCGCTGTCATTCGTGACGCTCTTAACTCCACCCTGCCAAAGCACAAGAAAGACAAGCTGTTTCCTCAGGCAAAACGTAGGGACAGAAAAAACGATAAGCCAGCGCACAAGACCACTGCTTACCCCATCGAACTATCCGTCAACTTGGTCAGACAGGCGAAGCCTTTAAGGTCGAAAACCTTTTATAGAGATATGACATTCTTCGCCTTACTCGCCGCAACCGGCGCCCGTACAAGTGAGGCCCTTCAGGTCAGAATGCCTGATATCGACAGCGATAAACATGCAGTTTTCCTTCGTGATCCGTTTGCTAGGAATACGCCCGGAATTACCGAGGAAGAGTACAAGCTTCTTTCATGGAAAGGCCGCGAAACGGAAATCACCTTCATGATTGAGCCATTCGCTGGCATATTCTGGGAGAACCTTGAGAAGTATCTAAACTTTGAATACAACTCAAGCGTTAATCATGACTTCGTATTTCAGAACTCTAACGGGAGGCCTTTCTTCGCTAGCGACAGAAGCAGCCGAGACAAAACCTTCAAAAAGTACGCAAAGAAATCGGGCCTACTAGATGTTGGCGGCATTAGCCCGCACTCGCTTAGGCACATGTATGGAACTTACACACTTAACTACATGCCCGTTCCAGGACAAAGTGCCCCTGGCTTTCCAATCACGTACGTGAAGATCCTGATGGGCCACACAAGCGTAACTTCGACAATGAAGTACGCTAAACACGATACCGACATCATTGATGCTTACCTTCAGCATGCGAACCAATACGTAACACAGCGGGGAGAAGATTCCATTAGAACCATCCGCGAGGAATTTCACGCCAGACAACTTCGAGCATTAAAGCAAGAAGCATCTCGAATCAAGGCGCTCGATAATGATTAACCTCACCAGAGAAATACTTATCATCCAGTCTGGAGATACTTTAGAGAATTCAATCAAACTCGCGATAAGCAAGGCCAAGGAATGCGTAAGCAAAGAGCTCTATAAGTCAAATTATATCTCCCCTAGAAAAGTAACAAGCTCATCACGAAATGAATACTATAACGCCTCAATCGTAAGGTTTTTTGAGGATCACCTGAATTCTAGCAACGCACCTTGCTATAACGAATCCTGGGTGAACAACGCATATTCATGTACAAAAAAAACACCTGAAGCCAGCGTTGCAAGAAAGGTCATTACCAAGACCGCTCATGACTGGCTCAATAATTCGTCCCTACAACGCCTGACTAAGGACTGCTTGTTGATTCTGCATTTTCTTTGGCAAGAAAAAGCAGTTTTGCTTCCAGCGGACACGAAAAAACCAGTAGTCGCAAACGATGAAAAAAACTATAACCACTTTGAGTTTGCAGCGCCATATTACTCAGAAGTTATGGCTCTTGTTAGCGCGCCATTTTCACCTCATAACTATGAGAACATACCAGACATTACCACCGTTATGAAACCCACAGCCATAAAGAACTTTGAATGGTATGCATGGCGCATGATCCGATGCACTGACTGGCATAGAATCGAAGACGTTAACCCTGACGAAATATCATCCTTTGCAGAGCACATAACACTAGTGCGAAGAAAAGAAAAGGATTGGTTCGAGTATCCCATTTCGCCAATTGCGTTTTGGCGATACCTCCAACTACTGTACCCAGACAGATGCAGTCAAAGCACAGTACATACACCTATTAGAAATACCAACAAGGCAACCCTCAAGACGCTAATATCCGGAGAATTTGGGTACCCTGATGAGCACAGCAAGATTGTCAGAGCCTGGCTAAAATATCAAGAAAGGTTTGTCCAACTACAAAAGTCGCGGGGCATAAAAACATATCAATCCTACACCAAAAGCTTTACAAGCCTTAATACGTACTTATTCGGCAAACTACCAGCCCTCGAAATTACACCTCCTTACCCAAAACAGTTCAACCGAAAACATATGGAGGGAGACGAGCATGAGGGATTTCTTAGCCAACTACGCGAAGGTAGAACAAACGCAAGCATACAAAACATTCTGTACAAGATCGACGCGTTTTTCGATTACCTCGCTTCAAACTCTAGTGCAGACGAAGATCTGGCCGGATTCGTCAACCCAATATCAGAAATCGACTATCCAATTGTCAAACGAAAATCCAGTTCAAACAAAGCCGCTTTCCAATCTGAGCACTTTCCATACCTATTACAATATTGCTATGCAATCGAATCCTTCGGCACTTACCTAGCCGATAAAGTTTATGACGAGCAGATAAACCTTTATGCTAGTAAATACCGAGTGGAGACAGACTCCAAGAATTGGAACGATGCTCAGAAAGTCATACAGACCGAACTATTTGGATATGTACCGATTGTTTTCTTTCGGAACCCACTATTCAATCCATTGAAACCCAAGTCTAAGAAGAATTGCCCAGTAAATTACGAAGCACTGCACCTCCTGCCAAGGTTCACGCTGCCAATCATTGAGAATACTGTAAAAAGAAAGGGTGCATGGGTGTTTTACCCGCAACTTACATATATCCGACACAACATTGTTGCACTTGAAACAGGCATTCGAAGTATCCACATACGCTGGCTGGAAAAGCGTACCTATGACGTACATATAGATCGCTCAAAACCGCTACCGCCAATTTGCCAGTTGCGCATTAATACAGACAAGGTCAACAACTCTTGGGATGCAACCGTATCAAAAGATGTTATTGAACTTCTAGATCGTCAGAAAAATATGCTCACATGGTTTAACGATCCCGCTTTAAATGAAGAGGCCTGGTATGACTACCACCAGGACAGTCCATTCGGAAGGATAGTTTCCATATTCCCAAAGGGCGGAGAGCCTGGAGTACTAAACTCAGAGTCATACGCAAAATATTTCAAAAGATTGATTTACTCATTTGATTTATTCTGCCGATACCAATTAGGGATTGAGTCTACGAATGCGATGCCTGAGGCATTGGGCGATCTAGAGACAGTTGATAATCCCCGCGACTACTTAAAAGCATTAAAGCTTGTCGAAGATGCATGCAAACTGATCGAACATACTCCTCACTCCTGCCGGGTATCAGTAGTATCTGAATACATCAGGATCTTGCCCCCACACATTATTGGCGCATACATCACCGGCCATGCCACCGAAGAGCATGTGATGTATTACGCTAAAGTCGATCCCGCGTACTTGAAGACAGCATCTCAGCATCAGAAGGTAAGCGTTGAGCAGAATTGGCTCCTTGACCGCCCTGGCATGTCTACTATCAAGGCTGAAGACGTTACTTCTAAGCTGCAACAAGCATTTCGCCGAAACAAAGAAATGTCTTTGGTTGATTTTGGCGCGATCTCATTCGACCGCGAAACCAAGGATGAAGTGCAGTCGGGCATAATCATTGCGAGGCAGCGCTCCATTGATTCGCTAGCCTTCATGCCAACCCACATCTGCCCATTTGGTAACCAGTGCCCAGCGGACGTAGTCAATGATCTGGGTGCCATACCAGGATTGAGTACGCCCTGCGGTGGCTGCTACTACTCAATCAAGACTGTCGACCACCTACCTAGGATTCACGGACACATCCGCGTGCTGACTGACGAGTGTAGTGAACTGGAAAGCCACATAAACGAGGCCAAAAAGAATGGCGCCTCGCCCGAAAGCCTGGTACAGAAAGCCAACCGCCGTAAATTCCTGGCGTCAGAGATCACATCTTGGAGTATTACTGCTCACTGTCTTGAGCAAATGTACAAAGAGATCAAAACACGTCTTAGCTTTCTGGTTGAAAAGCCTGAAGTCGTATCGGAGCACCTGGAACGCATAGAACTGGAAGACCACACCCTTTCCAACCTTATTGCGCGGATTGCGGAAGCCAAGTCACATGCAGAGTATTTCACACCACAATTGAAGCAGCAGGTTCTGGTTGCCAGGAACAAACTACTGGCCTTCACCGGAGATTTTAACCGCATGCTGCAAGATGCCCCGACTGGTTTCACATTGATCGACGAATTCAGGGGCTTGATCCGATCTGCCTGTGAAGTCCTCGGGCTCTCTCTTTGCGAACTTAGTGATGCAATGAACAAGCCTATGGCCCTTGATCGTCCGAATCCGATTCTGAGGCTAGCATCGGCCCCCAGGGGCACCTCAGCATGAGCAAGGGTGCTAAGCCTGGACAAAATCGCTTTGCAGGCGCCCAAAAACGACATCGGGATTACAGGATCAAACGAATCAAAGAGGAGGTGATTCCTAAACTGAAATCCTTCGTTGGTAAAACTTCATTCAGTGGGGCAACCCCATTCTCTAGATTCTGTGCCGAACTTTACAACAGTGACCTTCCTGTCAATGAAAGGAAAATAGGTTATAGAACCATTATACAAAGCACTGAATACTGGTCACTGATCGGGCCGATCTATTACAAAAACTGGGACTCATCTACAAACATGGAGTCCAAGAAAGACAAGCTTGTAGGGAAGCTTGCTACGCAGCGAGCAGGCCGACTGCAAACTGATTTAGAAAGGCTTAAAAAGGAAGTACTTGCCCTTCAAGCAGCACTCCGTTCGCATGGAGCCTCACTAACCAGCCAACCTGACTCAATACTTAGCGATCAGGACTTCATGACCAGGTTCGACAAAACTTGTCGCGTGCTAAAACTGGTGCTAGACGCTAGCGAAGGTATGTTTACAGTTGATACCGATACGACAAAGATTAGTTGTGCGTATAACGACCTTGAGCCCTTGGAAGGACTTGCACCAAAAGAGCTTATCGAACCCTTTGTACTTTGGCTGAAAGATAAAGAGAAAGACCATGGCGCCAAGTAATCAGAAGAACTCACCATTCGGGCGGTACAGAGAATATGTCTTACACTTAGAGCAAGCTGGGAGAAAATTCCCTGTAAATCAATTCGGGGATGTAAATTTCAGTAGGATTGCAAATGAGTGTGGTAATCGCCGGCAATGGTTCTCTGAGAGCGCCAACAAGATTTTTACTGAACGCGGGGAAACTCTTGAGAGGATCATCCAAGCTGATATCCGGCGCATCGGCAGTGAATTCGTTACACCAAAAGACCCAGAGTCGGCTCTCATAGACTTGGCTGATTCGAAAGGACGTGAAGCCTCCATATTGCGAAGCCTGCTCGATCAGAAATCGAAGGAGAACGATTTGCTTCGTCAGCAAGTAGAAAGATTGACGGTCGAAATCAGGGCTTTGCAGGGAAGTGTCAGCGAGCTCAGCAGCAGGCAAGAGATGATGCTGGACTCAGGCAGGGTGTTCACTTTGTGAGCGTTCTGTCAGGCGTAATTCAGGTGACGTCTGTTAAACCCGGCAGCTTCGGGGGGGCCATCTTTTCCGGTAGGATCATCGGCGAGAATCGGATCTATACTTGCAAAGCAAACTACAAGTTGATCACGCGCGCCCCTCAACCGGGTGAATGTTGGAAAATTGAGGGGGTCATAGTCGGGCATGACCAGTTCACCAACTACGTGCAAGTGAACAAATGCCACATCGTAAATCTCCCTGCCGCTGCCTACCTAGAGCGTCTCCTCGTCAAGCACCCGACGTTTCGGGGATTCTCATTCGGTAAAGCCAAGGTCACGAAACTTTTAAGAACATTTTCAGCCGAAAACTTGGCTCAGATACTCAATTCTGGAAAAGTCACCCATCTTGCGGAAGTCATTAATCCTGACTTGGCCAAGAACATTGTTAACGCTTGGCTCACACTCACAAATGAAATTGCTACCATTGAATTTCTTATGCGGCACGACTTTCACCCTGATTTGGCTAAAAGCATTATCAGAATTTGCAAGTCCAATACTGTCGAGCGCCTTCAGCAAAACCCTTACAGCCTAATTTCGTTCCATGGCCTGCACGAAAACCTCTGGAAAACTATCGAAGCCGCCGCCTTAAAACTAGGCATTGCACGCGATGATCCAAGGCGACTGGCCGGAATTGTTGAGCACCTTCTTCTCAGCCGTCTCGATCATGGGCACACAGCTTGTCCCCTAGATGAAGTTCGAGCTTGGATTTCGGCCTACCTTCAAACGAGCGATCTCACGGAGAGAGCCATAGCGTGCGCTCTAGAACGACGCGCCATTTGCGTCAATAAGCTGAACGGGGTAACTCTGGTGCAGCCCTTAGGCGCAGCCATCATCGAGAGCCAACTGGAGCAACGTTTCAAAGAGCTTTTGGCAACACCGCGCGCCCTCTTGCACAGATCTAACAGCGAGGTAGCTGAATCCATTCATGATTATTGCAAACTGCATAAGAAGGTTCATGGCTATAGCTTCGCCGATCAGCAGAAGCAGGCAATAGAAATGGCTTTAACAAGCCGAGTCAGCACCCTGACCGGATTTGCCGGCACGGGCAAAACGACTGTCCTCAAGGCGATTGTCGATATCACCACGGCATACCGCACGGTCTATGTATTGGCGTTGAGTGGAAAAGCCAAAGAAAGAGCAAGGGAGGCAACTGGGCAGGAGGCCTACACAATTCATACCTTCTTGGCCAAAGTTAACGACGAACACTCACAGATTTCTACTGGTGGGGATCCGCTCGTGATCGTAGATGAAGCCAGCATGGTTGATATCGCGCTAATGTTGAAGCTGCTGAACGCCTTTAGAAAAAAGGCGTTCTCGCTACTACTCGTAGGTGACTCAGGCCAATTATCGCCGGTCGGTTTTGGGATTTGCTTTCATATCTTAGCGAAGTCGCCGCTGGTTCCCTCAACGCATTTGACCCAGGTACACCGGTCAGTTGCCGGCAGCTTGCTACAACAAGTAGCAATGAACGTTCGCACCGGAACCCTGCCAGATCTTCCCATATGGCAAGATGAAAACGATGGCGTATATCTGGTTCCCTGCTCCAATAAAGCCGACCTGTTGAGGGAACTGTCGAGGATTAAACGAATGCTCCCTCAGTCTCAGATCCTGACACCTCATATTTCCAAGCGTATGCCCGATTCAGCCCACCTTATCAATAACAGCTTGCAAGCAGACCGACAGAACTCATTCGAAACGCCAGGAATCTGGATGGGGAAATACTGGCTACGAGTTGGTGACCCTGTGATCATCACACAGAACAGCTACGAACACAGCTTGTTCAACGGTAATACCGGACTCATGTCAGACTTAGTGAACATCGATGGTCAATCTAGTGGTGTTTTCTCTTTCAATGGCGAGACCTTCACTCTCTCACGGGCAGATTTGTTCTTACTCGGGGTGAAGCTTGCCTATGCGATATCCATTCACAAATCGCAGGGAAGCGAATACCAAGCGTCTGTCATCTGCTCTCTTACCCGCAGCGAGTTCGTCGAGCGCAGCATGTTCTACACCGCGCTTACTCGATCCAAGCGCCTGAGTTTGATTCTGAGCACACAAGAGATAATTCAGCAGTGCGTGGCACGTCCAAATCGCAGCGACATGCTTTGTGTAGGCTTCTCGCTCTGAAGTGTTAGTGCTTCGCCGTTTGCAGTGCTAAGCCAGGTCGCTCCACGGCAGAGTCAATCCTCACGCATGAATTTCTCATAAGAGTGAGCGTGATAAGAACAAAGCCCACCATTGTCTTGGTCTTCTTGCCCCAGACGCTCCTCACACATCTCGCATTCCGTGTATTCGAGTTCAGCGGCACACCACAGGCAGGACTGCTCATAGATGAGGAACGCTCCACGGCCGCATTGATTGCAGCCCTCAAGGCTGGCCTCGCCTCCGTCACGCGGGTCGTAACTATGGGCGTTCTCCAGCGCGCCGACCATGAGCGGGGCAACCAAGTCTGTGTATCCACAGGCGATACAGGTAGCCTTAAAACGGTCATCGTTGCGTTCAACACTATCACCTGCGTCCAGGTTTTCTTGCGCAGGCGCTAGTAAAGTTGAACCGCATTCCGGGCACTTAGACTCTTTCAGCCAAGGCTCCATGCCTTCTGGTACGTAAGCCTCAGACCAAGCCTCTTCGCATCGTTTTGTGGTGTCTACAAAGAAGTTGTGATGCAAAAGCATGAGCTGCCACGCGTCCCCGAGGATTGCTGCTGGTGACTCCCCCAGCTCCGTCTGAATGAAATCCCGTAGCACCGGGAACAGCTCCGCTACGAATTCGGCTACCTCACCTAGCGTGTGAGCGGGATGGAGATGCTCAAGATGGTTGCGGCACGCCTGCAGTTTTTCGATCACATCCCAATCAACATCTATCTCAAAAGCTTCAAAACGCTTTTGGATCGTTCCCACATCGATTGTGGTGGGCTTGAACTTGCCCACCGGCACCCATGCGATACCCCCTTCGCCATCTGAATGAGGCAAAACCTCCGGTGGATTGAAGATTAGAGCCGCAGCATTAGCGGGGTCATCGACACACGTAGCAATTTTGTACTTGAATAGGAGCAGTACGCCTGCGAAGAGATTTCGGATTGCCGAGAGCGCCCGCGCAGGATCGCCCCCTGGATGTCTGCAGCGCTCGAAGTCTGAACCGCCCCGGGTATCGCGGAGGCTATTGTGTTTGGGTCAGGCTGCCACTGG
>NZ_DAMCPO010000040.1:0-24520 GCF_032106285.1 Stutzerimonas kunmingensis | reverse complement strand
GGCCGATTCTGTTGAAAAAGTAGGTTTAGCGGCAGCAAGGCGGTCGGATGTACCTGCTGTCGAAGTGGCTGCAAGCCACTTCAAGTTACCTTTCGGCGTTTCACTGAGCGTCCTTGCTCAGGTTTGAGGGTTAATTCGAGGGTTTCTGCTCGCCACAGGCGTACCTATCCCGTGAGCGGTGGCCCTTGAGGCAAAAGCTTGGCCATGCGGCGCAGGTTCTGCACCATCGCAGCCATGGTGAATTCGTCAGTGGCGCCTGTCAGGCCACGCAGTCGTAAACGGTCGAGTTTCATGATCCGTTTAAGATGGGCGAAAAGCATCTCCACCTTCTTCCGTTCGCAACGTGAGACGAGGTATTCCGGTGTCTTGGCGATGCGTCGAGCCACATCGCGGGCAGCCTCATGGATGCTGCGAACGATCTTCCGATTCGGTGTGTTGGGGCAGCATTTCGCTTTCAACGGACAGGTGACGCAGTCGGTTTGGCTGGAGCGGTAGATGATGGTGTTGGCCTTGGTTACCCGCGATCTTTTCTGGGTGAAGGCGCGCCATTCACTGCGTAGCGGTTTGCCGGTTGGGCAGCGATATTCATTGGCTTCCTGATTCCAGTGGAAGTCGTTACTGGAGAGACTGTCGTCCTTGCGCTCAGTCTTGTCCCACACCGGCACATGCGGCTCGATGTCCTTCTCTTCGACCATCCAGGCCAGCATCGGGGCAGTGCCATAGGCGGTGTCGCCGATGAGGCGTTCCGGTGTGAGGTCGAACTGCGCTTCGACACGCTCGACCATCGTCCTGGTCGAGTCGACTTCGGTGGTACGGTGCGCCGGGGTCGCTTCCACATCCATGATCACACCGTGCTCAGTGTCGATCAGGTAATTTGTGGAGTAGGCAAAGAAGGCCGGGCCGCCTGGTGCTGCTGTCCAACGGGACTGAGGATCGGTGAGCGAAATCTTCTTAGGAAGAGCCTCAGCCAACGCATCTTCATCAAGTGCTTCGAGGTACTCGCGCACGGCGCGGCTGCTGAGCTTTGGATCGCTCCAATCGACTTCATCTCCCACCACCCCACGTTGCCGGCTGGCATCCGCCTTGATGATGCTGGCGTCGACGGCGAAACCTTCGCCCTTGACTAGGCCGGCTGCCATGCAGCGCCGCAGCACTTCATTGAACAACCAGCGGAACAGATCGCTGTCACGGAAACGGCCATGGCGATTCTTCGAGAAGGTCGAGTGATTAGGTACTTCGTCTTCCAGACCCAGCCGGCAGAACCAGCGATAGGCCAGGTTCAGGTGCACCTCTTCGCACAATCGCCGCTCGGAACGAATGCCATAGCAGTAGCCGACGACCAGCATGCGCACCATCAATTCCGGGTCAATCGAGGGACGCCCGATGGGGCTATAGAAATCCGCCAGATAGGCGCGCAGATCACTGAGATCCAGGCACTGGTCGATGCTGCGCAGGAGATGTTGGGCCGGGACGTGATCTTCGAGATTGAACGAGTAGAACAGGCGCTGCTGTCCTCCCGGTAACTGTCCCATCATGCTGTTCGCCTCCACGCCCGCTGACAAAGCAATTTTGCCAACGGCATGGGGAGGTCGCTACTTTTTCAACAGAATCGGCCACGAGTTGACGTTCAAATGGTTGACCAGAGCCGGGGCTATTCAGGCCTGTGACAAATGCGCTGCTCGACGCTAAAGCAAGGCCCAAGAGTGCAGAAAAAGCCTTCGCAGCCCGCCCCTAAGCCAGCAGCCTCCCGCTGCTTGTTGCGTCCACCGCCGCATCCAGCTCAGCCCCAGCCAAATGCTCTGCATAGTGCTCCATCAGCTCCGACTCCCAAGAAGCGACCTCGTCCAGTATGCCGGCCGCCTCATCTTTCGTCAGTGCAAAATGCTCATGCTGGCTAAGCAGGTTAGCTCGACTTAGGAGAGTACCGTTGATACCAACTTCCATCGCCAGCCTCTGGGCATGCCCCTCTCCCAGGACGGGAAGAACGTCATACATGGGCGAGAGGCGCCAAGCTCCTTCCTGCCAGATCACTGCGTGGTTGCGAGGATGATCGTCACTGTTGCCGACCAGAGCGTTGTAGGCCATTCGCCTGTAGAGCGCCTGCCTATCAGAATCTGGCGCGCCTCTGCGGTACAGCTCATCGGCGAGCGCCGCGTAGATCCATCCGTTGCTGCGCTGCACATGCCATTCGGCATCGAGAAGAGTTAAGCCACTCATCATCGGAATGCGGCGAAACCTTGCATCATTCGCTGACCATTCTCGGTCGAATCGCTCCACTAGCAACGTGTTGCCTTTTTCACTTTGATGGAGTGCCGTCCGGGCAACATTCATCCCCTTGGTAGCCGCAAAAGTCATGCAGGCATACTCGAATTTCGGCAGATCGTAGTGATCAAATTTGTCGCGTGGCTTGGCAAGAATCAGCTTGTGATCAAAGCGGTACGTGCGCTTGGGCCTGGCACCACCAACAGCTGAGCGCTGGTCCCGTATTCTTAATGCCTCCAGCTGCTCAGCGCTCAGCTGGCTGTCATAGATCGCAGCGCAAATATCTATGAAATGATCGAGCCCTTGGGCTTCAAGCATTTTCACAGGCCTTTCGCCTATACCCGGCCTCGGGGTGCGATCTTCGCCAGCCATGATGTTTCCGGCGCGATCTTCGTTAGGAGATAACAGCAGGAGCTGGAGCGGAGTGAGCTCTCCCTTTCGGGTGCGGCGCAACAGGCGTTCTCCCCAGCCATCTGGCATCGCATCATCAATGAAGCCGGGAACGCCGCCATTCTTATGTACCTGAATGGGTCGAGTGGAGAGCGGATACCGTATCGGATCAGGCACCCAATGCTTGGCTTCCACGATCTCCGGCGCATAGACGAAGGTTCCCGTGCGACCAGCAAGGGTCAGCCTGCCCAGCGTCACAGTCTCACCCGTTTCCGGACACTCCATGTAGATGTAAGCGCGCGACATCAGAAGTCCTCCGCGTTGCTGCGCGGCAGCCTGACGCGCTTGGTCGCATTGGTTTCCAAAGCGTCGAGATCAAGCGCTGGGTCATCGATCAGCGCCTGGAAAACCCGGTCAGAAATCCCAACGGTGAACAACGCGAGCATAAAGTCGCGCAGCGAAACACCTTCAGCCTTGCCCCCCTCAATGTGACGAACAGCTCGGAGAGAAATCCCAGCCCGCTCTGCAAGGTCAGCCTGGCGCAGCCCCATGCGCAGACGCGCCTCCTTCACCAGAAGGCCTATACGGTAAAGCAGAGAGGTACTTTGAACAGGGAAAAAGCCTTTCATAAGGTTACACCAAGCGACATCCTATAAAGGATAAGATACTAGTAATCGCACACTAAGCAATCTTGTAACTATATTAAGAAGTCATTTCATAGCATCTTAAATACGGTAAGCTGTCATAAATAGATATCTTATTACGGCGAACAAACCCGGCACGGCAGATCATTCTCGGATTCCGGGCGGTAGATCTGTCCAGTTCGGCACCATTCCAGCCAGATAAGCCTTCTGCTGCGACCGGCAGCTTCTAGCCGTCGGCAACCCATCACACTGCAAAATCAGAATCGGACATAGCCACCCATAGCATCGGTGATGACTAGCGAGGCGCAGCGTCAATAGGCCGAAGCCTTCATTGCCGCGCGATCGACTGCTCGCGCGAATCTGTACCGCCCGATCCGACGCCAACTGCGCTGTTCCGTCGCGGCAACACCCCCTAATCTGGCGGGCTGGACGTTGAATGACTCGATCCAGCGCTGCCATCTGGAGGATTCGTGCATGACTGACGCAGAAAGCGAGCTGCATCATTTCGACCGGCGCATGGTCTGGGCCGGTTTTCGCCAGCTCGCGCCGATTTCCATCTTCGTCACCCTGTTCGGCGCCGCCTTCGGCCTCGCCGCGGTGCAGACCGGGCTGGACGATTCGGTGATCCTGACGATGAGCGCGCTGGTGTTCGCCGGCGCCTCGCAGTTCGCCGCGCTGGAGCTGTGGGGCACGCAGGTGCCGCTGCTCACCCTGATGATCACGGTGTTTGCCATCAACGCCCGCCACCTGCTGATGGGCGCCACACTCTATCCCTGGTTGCGCCAGCTGCCGCCGGGCAGGCGCTACGGGGTGATGCTGATCGCCTCGGACGCCAACTGGGCGATGGCCATGCAGGCCTTCAACCGCAACCGCCCGGGTTTCGGCCTGCTGCTCGGTGGCGGCCTGGCGCTCTGGTCGTTCTGGGTGGTCGGCAGTTGGCTGGGCATCCATTTCGGCAGTGCAGTCAGCGACCCGAAGCGCCTGGGGCTGGACATGGTGATGGGCTGCTTTCTGCTGGCCATGGTGGTGGGCGGCGAAAAGAACCTGCGCATGCTAGTGATCTGGAGCGTTGCCGCCGGCGCCTCGCTGCTCGCCTTCCGTTACCTGCCGGAGAACAGCCACGTGGTGGTGGGTGCCCTCGCCGGTGGCGCGACCGGGCTGCTGTGGAAGGAGAAAGCGCGTGAATCTTGATGCGACGGGCGCAGGCGCGCTGACCGTGGTGCTGGTCATGGCACTGGTGACCCTGGCGACGCGCTGGGGCGGCGTGTTCGTCATGGCCTTCGTGCCCATCAGCGACCGCGTCCGCCAGTTCATCACCGCCATGTCCGGCTCGGTGCTGGTGGCGATCGTCGCGCCGATGGCCTTGCAGGGTGATGCTGGCGCGCGATTGGCGCTGCTAGCCACGGCAGTGACCATGCTGGTGCTGAAGAAGCCGCTGCCGGCGATTGCCGCCGGCATCCTCGCCGCAGCGTTGGTCAGGCAATTCTGAGCCGCAGCGGCCGATCGCGGCCGCTCAGGACACCGAGTTTGGCAGCCTCCATAGCAGTCATTACCGTGTGCACCAGCAGCGCGTCGGCATTGTGCTGGCCGCGCACGACCTCGTTACGCTCTCTGTTTTCGAACGGTCATCATACAACTATCGAAAATATTGCTGGCAGCGTCCCGCTTTTATCAATCTTGGGCGCCGCTACTCTGGAGCCCTCTGTCGCGGCGCTTTAGCTTGGACAACACAACGGAAGTGACACTGAGAAGCAACATATGTCATCAAATACGACTTTAAGCGTGTTGACATTCATGTGACTAGATGCTGATATTTGGCACATGTCATATGACAACAGATGACTTCAAGAACAATAATGACAGGCACCCCGATGACTACCACTCCCAATCCCACGCTTGGCCGTCTTCTGCTCACCGGAGCGGCAGGCGGCCTTGGCAAGGTCTTACGCGAAAAGCTGCAGCCCTACGCCCGCATCATCCGACTGTCCGATATCGCGCCGATGGCTCCGGCAGCCGGTGAACACGAGGAAGTCGTGCCCTGCGACCTCGCCGACAAGGCGGCCGTGCATGCCCTGTGCGAAGGCGTCGATGCCATCGCCCATTTCGGCGGCGTCTCCGTAGAGCGACCGTTCGAAGAAATCCTCGACGCCAATATCCGCGGCACCTTCCACATCTACGAAGCAGCCCGCCTGCACGGCATCAAGCGTGTGGTCTTCGCCAGTTCCAACCACGTGATCGGCTTCTACCCGCAGACCGAAACCCTGGATGCCCACGCACCACGCCGCCCGGATGGCTACTACGGCCTGTCCAAGTCCTACGGCGAGGACATGGCGAATTTCTACCACGATCGCTACGGCATCGAGACCGTCAGCATCCGCATCGGCTCCTCGTTTCCCGAGCCTGCCAACCGCCGGATGATGAGCACCTGGCTCAGTTTCCGCGACCTCACCGAGCTGATGCGCTGCGCGCTGTTCACGCCAGCGGTCGGCCATACCGTGGTCTACGGCATGTCCGCCAACCGCGACGTGTGGTGGGACAACCATCTGGCCGAGCACCTGGGCTTCCAAGCGCAGGACAGCTCCGAAGCGTTCCGCGACAAGGTCGAGCAGCAACCGCCGTACAGCGCTGACGACCCGGCTGGCGTCTACCAGGGCGGCGCCTTCGTCGCGGCTGGCCCCTTCGACTGATCGACCCCCTTCGCCCGCCTACAACAACAAAGAGAAACGCAATGGCCAGTGAAGCTGAACTCATCGCCGACCTGCGCTGCGCCACCGGCGAAAGCCCGGTCTGGGTCGCCGCCGAACAGGCGCTGTATTGGGTCGACATCCCCAATCGCGAACTGCTGCGCTGGAACGCTGCCGACGGCCAGGTTTCCCGCTGGCAGGGCGAGCAGATGCTGGCCTGCATCGCGCGCCACGGCGATGGCTGGGTGGCCGGCATGGAGACCGGCTTCTTCGCCCTGCAGACGCGCCCGGACGGCCGACTCGACAGCCACGCGCTGGCGGCCATCGAGCACCAGTTGGCCGATATGCGCATGAACGATGGCCGCTGTGATCGCCAGGGCCGTTTCTGGGCCGGCAGCATGGCGCTGGACATGGCCGCCGGGCATCCAGTCGGCGCGCTCTACCGGCTGGATGACGATGCCAACGATGCACCACTGCGGCCGCAGCTCGACGGTTTCATCGTGCCCAACGGCCTGGCCTTCAGCCCTGACGGACGAACCATGTACCTGTCCGATTCGCACCCCAGCGTGCAGAAGATCTGGGCCTTCGATTACGACACGGACAGCGGCACGCCGACTGGCCGGCGCCTGTTCGTCGACATGCTCGATCACCCCGGCCGGCCCGACGGCGCCGCGGTGGATGCCGACGGCTGCTACTGGATCTGCGGCAACGACGCCGGGCTGATCCACCGTTTCACCCCGGATGGCCGCCTGGACCGCTCGCTCGCGGTACCGGTGAAGAAACCGACCATGTGCGCGTTCGGCGGCTCGCGTTTGGACACTCTGTTCGTCACCTCGATCCGCCCCGGCGGCAATCTGAGCGACCAGCCGCTGGCCGGTGGCGTCTTCGCCCTGAACCCAGGCGTCACCGGACTGGAGGAACCCGCTTTCAACTGACTCACCAGGGAAGGGCCGCTGCGTGCCCAACCTCGCTTCTCGCAACGCTGCACACCAACAAAAACAAGATGGAGAGTGTCATGAACCTCAAACGCAAGTTGCTCGTTACCGCCCTACCCTTCGCCTTCTGCGTCAGCGGGCTGGCACATGCCATGACGCTGAAGATTGCCGAGATCCACCCGGCCGGCTACCCCACGGTGGTCGCGCAGGAGAACATGGGCAAGAAGATCGCCGAAGCCACCAAGGGCGAACTGGATTACCGCATGTTCGCCGGCGGTGTTCTCGGCTCGGAAAAGGAAGTGGTCGAGCAGGTGCAGCTCGGCGCGGTACAGATGACCCGCGTAAGCCTCGGCACCCTCGGACCGGTGGTCCCGGACGTCAACGTGTTCAACATGCCGTTCGTGTTCCGCGACCATGAACACATGCGCAAGGTCATCGATGGCGACATCGGCCAGGAGATCCTCAACAAGATCACCAACTCCGAATTCAACATGGTCGGCCTGGCCTGGATGGATGGCGGCGTGCGCAACCTCTACACCAAGGAGCCGGTACGCAGTCTGGAAGACCTCAAGGGCATGAAGATCCGCGTGATCGGCAACCCGATGTTCATCGAAACCTTCAACGCCCTGGGCGCCAGCGGTATCGCCATGGACACCGGCGAGATCTTCAGCGCATTGCAGAGCGGCGTGATCGACGGTGCCGAGAACAACCCGCCGACCATGCTTGAGCACAACCACTTCCGCAACGCCAAGTACTACAGCCTGACCGGCCACCTGATCCTGCCCGAGCCGATCGTGATATCCAAGACCACCTGGAACAAGCTCAGTGCCGAGCAGCAGGACCTGGTGAAGAAGTTTGCCAAGGAAGCGCAGTTCGAAGAGCGCAAGTTGTGG
Organism: Stutzerimonas kunmingensis; assembly: GCF_032106285.1. Lineage (GTDB taxonomy): Bacteria > Pseudomonadota > Gammaproteobacteria > Pseudomonadales > Pseudomonadaceae > Stutzerimonas > Stutzerimonas kunmingensis_B. The sequence goes on along the minus strand of NZ_DAMCPO010000040.1, from coordinate 16,712 downwards.
GACGAAAAGTCCGCCGCCAGCGAAGCCAAGCTCAAGGAAGCCGGGGTCGAGTTCATAGAAATCGACAAGAAACCCTTCTTCGACGCCACCGCGCCGATCCGCGAGAAGTACGGCGCGCCCTACGCCGAACTGATCAAGCGCATCGAAGCCGTTCAGTAATCCTCGTGCAAGCGCATCGCGGCGGCCCGTGCCGTCGCGCTGCAACCGGTGGACTCTCATGAAAAACCTGGTTCTGGGCGTCAATGACGCCATCTATCGCTCCTGCGTCATCGCCGCGGCCACGGCGATCGTGATCATGGCGACGATCATCCCCTGGGGCGTGTTCAGCCGTTACGCACTGGGCCAGGGCCTCGGCTGGCCCGAGCCGATCGCCATTCTGCTGATGGTGCTGTTCACCTTCGTTGGCGCCGCCGCCAGCTACCGCGCCGGCGCGCACATGGCCGTGCAGGTGCTCAGCGATCGCCTGCCGCCGCTGGCCCAGCCCTTCATCATCCTGTTCGTGCGCCTGGCCATGGCGGCCATCAGCCTGTTCATGCTGATCTGGGGCTACAAGCTGTGCGTTGCCACCTGGAACCAGTACCTGAGCACCCTGCCCTGGATGCGCGTCGGTTTCAGCTATGCGCCGATTCCACTGGGCGGCTTCATCACCCTGCTGTTCGTCATCGAGCAACTGCTGTACGGCGACCAGAGCAAGCGCCGTGTCGTCGACTACGAAGCCCGCGAAGAGTCCAAGGAGTCCGTGTAATGGATGCCGTCGTCCTGTTGGGCAGCTTCATCGTCCTTATCCTGCTACGCGTTCCGGTAGCCTACTCCCTCGGCCTGGCCACTCTGGTCGGTGCCTGGTGGATCGATATTCCACTGCACGCCGTGATGATCCAGATCGCCGGCGGCGTGAACAAATTCTCCCTGCTGGCCATTCCGTTCTTCGTCCTGGCCGGCGCGATCATGGCCGAAGGCGGCATGGCCCGCCGCCTGGTCGCCTTCGCCGGGGTGCTGGTCGGCTTCGTCCGCGGCGGCCTGTCACTGGTCAATATCACCGCCTCGACCTTTTTCGGCGCCATCTCCGGCTCGTCCCTGGCGGACACGGCCTCGGTCGGCTCGGTGCTGATCCCGGAAATGGAAAAGAAGGGCTACCCGCGGGAGTTCTCCACCGCGGTGACCATCTCCGGTTCGGTGCAGGCACTCTTGACCCCCCCCAGCCACAACTCGGTGATCTACTCGCTGGCGGCCGGCGGCACCGTGTCGATCTCCGCGCTGTTCGTCGCCGGCATCGGCCCGGGCCTGCTGCTCAGCACCGCCATGGCCGCGCTCTGCCTGCTGTTCGCCCGCAAGCGCAACTACCCCAAGGGCGAAGTGGTGCCGCTGCGCCAGGCGCTGAAGATCTGCGTCGAGGCGCTGTGGGGCCTGATGACCATGGTGATCATCCTCGGCGGCATTCTCTCCGGCGTGTTCACCGCCACCGAGTCCGCCGCGGTGGCGGTGGTCTGGGCCTTCTTCGTCACCATGTTCATCTACCGCGACTACAAGTGGCGCGAGCTGCCGAAGATGCTGCACCGCACGGTGCGCACGCTTTCCATCGTGATGATCCTGATCGCCTTCGCCGCCAGCTTCGGCTACATCATGACGTTGATGCAGATCCCGTCGAAGATCACCACCGCGTTCCTGACCCTGTCGGACAACCGCTACGTGATCCTCATGTGCGTCAACCTGATGCTGCTGGTGCTGGGCACGCTGATGGACATGGCGCCGCTGATCCTGATCCTCACGCCGATCCTGCTGCCGGTGGTGACGTCGTTCGGCGTCGACCCGGTGCACTTCGGCATGATCATGCTGGTCAACCTGGGGATCGGCCTGATTACCCCGCCGGTCGGTGCGGTACTCTTCGTCGGTGCCGCCATCGGCAAGGTCACCATCGAGAACACCGTGAAGGCGCTGCTGCCGTTCTATGCCGCGCTGTTCGCCGTGCTGATGGCGGTGACCTATATCCCGATGATTTCGCTGTGGCTGCCGAGCGTAGTGCTCTGACTGCACAGAGACGGGGAACGAGGACGCCGCCCACCCGGGCGGCGTTTTACTTTGCCGACCGACGAATTCGCGGACCAGGCATGCACTGGCCGCCGCTTACCGGGATACCCCGGTAACCGAACGCAACGTATTCCGTACAGGGTCTCAGAGGACTGGTTTATCCCATGCAAACCGCCACGCCATTTCCACGCCACATCGCTGTACTGGTCCTGGCCACCCTGGCCTGTTCGTTCGCGGCCAACCACATCGCCGCGCGGATCGCCTTCGATCACGGCACCGGCCTGCTGCTGGCCATGCTCTGCCGCGCCGGGGTGACCCTGCTGGCGCTGGCCGCGCTGGTGTTCTGGCGTCGCGAATCGCTGCGCCTGAGCCCGGCCACCTGGCGCTGGCAGATCCTCCTGGGTCTGCTGATCGCGGTGCAGAGCTTCTGCATCTATTCGGCGGTGGCGCGCATTCCGGTGGCGCTGGCGCTGCTGGTAGTGAACCTGTCGCCGATCCTCCTGGCGCTGCTCACCTGGGCGCTGGGCGGGCCGCGGCCGACCCGCGTGGCGCTGGCGATCATGGGCCTGATCCTGTTCGGCCTGGTGCTGGTGCTGGATGTTCCGGGACGCCTGCTCAGCAGCGCGACAGCGGATGAACAATGGACCGCGGGAATCCTGTTCAGCCTGACCGCTGCCGCCGTCTTCGCGGTGGCGCTGTGGGTCACCGAGCACAAGCTGTCGAGCATGGCCGGCTCGGTGCGCAGCATGCTGACGCTGATCGTGGTATTCACCGCCTCCGCCCTGCTCGGCGCCAGCGACCTGATTCCGGGTGGGCTCGGCCTGCCCAATGCAACCGCCGGCTGGATCGCCCTCGCCTGCCTGGTGTTGCTCTACGGCGCGGCGTTCTCGACGCTGTTCATCTGCATGCCGCGGCTGAACATCGCGCGCAATGCGCCGGTGATGAACATGGAGCCGGTGGCCGACATGGTGCTGGGCTGGCTGATCCTCGGGCAGGTACTCGGGGCCATGCAGGTGGTCGGCGGCCTGATCGTGGTCGGCGGTATCGTCCTGCTGGCGTACCGCCGCTAGGGCTGTCGACGTACCCGGCGCCAGCTGCGCCGGGGCGGCGATCAGTTCTGCAGCACTTCCGCTTCGGCGCTTTCGTGGGCCTGGCGCAGCCGCTCGCGGCTGTTGGTCAGGTGCAGCCGCATGGCCGCCCGCGCGGATTCCGGGTCCTGGCGCTCGATGGCCTCGTAGATCTGCTCGTGCTCGCGGCCCAGGCGCGCCTGGTAATGCTGCTGATCGTCATGGGCCAGCCGTGCGGAATTGACCCGGCTGCGCGGGATCAGCGTGGTGCCCAGATGACTCATGATGTCGGTGAAGTAGCGGTTGCCGGTGGCTTCGGCGATCTGCAGATGGAACTGGAAATCCGATGACACCGCATCGCTGGAGTGCGCCGCGCTCTGGTTGAGCTGATCGAGAAAGGCGCGCATCGCGGCCAGTTGCTCGGGCGAGCGACGCTGCGCAGCCAGCCCGGCCGATTCCACTTCCAGGCTGATGCGCAATTCCAGAATCGCCAGCAGGTCGCGCAGGGTGCCGATGGTCGCTGGGTCGATGCGCAGCCCGGTGGTGCTCGGCGTATCCAGCACGAAGGTGCCGATGCCGTGCCGCGTTTCCACCAGCCCCGAGGCCTGCAGGCGCGAGATCGCCTCGCGCACCACCGTGCGACTCACACCCTGCGTCTGCATGATGGCGGACTCGGTCGGCAGCTTGTCGCCGCGCTTCAACATGCCGTCGCGGATCTGCTGCGACAGTTCGGCGACCAGCTCCTGGGCGAGGCTGCGATGTTTGCGACGGGCGCGTGGCTGGGCGCTCTGGTTATCCATGGACGGCGATCTCTGAGAAGCGGAAGCAACCGTCATCATAGCCCAGCAGTTGTACGATAACTATTGATCCATTGCATTTGTAGGGAGATTGCGCGCAACCATCGCGCCAGATGTCCTAGGCCGGCGGGCGACAGTGGCCGGCCCGGCAGCGGTTGGCCTGATGGCTGGGGTCCTGCTGCATGAGCTTGCGCGTGACGCCGTTGGTCCAGCCGAAGCCGTCCTGCAGGGGATATTCGCCGCCTTTGGCGTGCTCGGTACAGGGCCGCAGCACGTATTTCTCCACCAGCTTGTTCTCGCGCTCGAACAGGTGGCTGACAATGGTCAGCCAGCGCTCCTCGATGTCCAGCGCCAGCGCGTCATGGCCGTAGTGCTGCAGGCCGCGAATGGCGATCCACTGCAGCGGCGCCCAGCCATTGGGGCGATCCCACTGCTCGCCGCTGCCACTGATCTCGGTAGTGGCCAGCCCACCCGGAGCCAGCAGGCGGGCGCGCACGGTTGCCGCGACCGCTGCCGCCTGCTCGGCACTGGCCATGCGCACGAACAGCGGCGCCAGGGTCGCGGCGGTGAGGTTGTCGCGTTGCCGGCCGCGCCGCCAGTCATAGTCGAAGTAGGCGCCGGCGCGTGGATTCCACAGGTAGTGGTCGATCGCTGCCAGGCGAATTTCGGCGCGCCGGGCAAAACTCTCGGCACAGGCCTGCTGGCCCTTCACCGCCGACAGCTCGGCGATCTGCCGCTCGAGCTTGTAGAGCAACGCATTGAGGTCGATGGGCAGGATGCTGGTGGTGCGGATGGTCGCCAGCCGGTGCGCATCGTCCAGCCAGCGTGAGCTGAAGTCCCAGCCCGATTCGGCACCGGCGCGCAGGTCACGATAAACCTCGTGCCGCGGCCGGCAACTGGCGCGGGCGGTCTCGACGTCTTCGCGATAGGACTCCTCGCGCGGCGTATCGCGCTCGTCCCAGTAACGGTTGAGCACCACGCCGTCGGCCAGGCAGACGCAGCGCCGGTGCCGCTCACCGGGGCGCAACGCATCGGCACCCTCCATCCAGAAGGCATATTCCTTGTGCAGCTGCGGCAGGTAATCGCTGGCCCGGTACACGCCATTTTCCTCGAACAGCTCGGTCATCAGGGCGAACACCGGCGGCTGCGAGCGGCCGAGGTAGTAGGTTCGGTTGCCATTGGGCACATGGCCGTAGGTGTCGATCAGGTAGGCGAAGTTGTCCGCCATCGAACGCAGCAGATCGCAGTGCCCGCTCTCGTCCAGGCCGAGCATGGTGAAGTAGGAATCCCAGTAATACAGCTCGGTGAAGCGCCCGCCTGGCACCACATACGGGTGCGGCAGTGGCAGCAGCGAGGAATGCTCCGGATGGTCCTGCGGCTGCCGGGTGAGCACCGGCCAGAGCCGGTCGATGTGTTCGGCCAGGCTGTCGTCGGGGTTGGCGACGAATTCCCTGACCGGCATCTCGTAAAGGCTGAAGTACTCGTGGACGAAGGCGCCGAGATCGAAGCCGGGCTCATTGCAGCGGGCGCGGTAAGCCTCGAGGATGACTTCGGAATGGCGCCGCGGCGCGCAGTCGACGAAGGTCTTGCTGTCGGGAAAGATGCGCTGCATCTGCACCGCGACGAACAGCTCCTGATAGCGATCGGCGGGGCTTAGGGTATCGGCCAGCGAGATGGCGCTGACGTCATGACTGAACGGCTGGTACGACTGGCTACTGGTCATTGTTCGCTGTAATTCCATAACAGACCGCCATCGACCACCAGGGTAGTCCCGGTGATGTAGTCGGCATCCGGAGAAGCCAGAAAGGCGACGACTCCGGCCACATCGCGTGGCCTGCCCAGGCGTCCGACGGGGATGTTCTGCAGCAGGCTGGCGAGCTTCTCCGGCTGGTTCATCAGCTCGCGATTGATCGGCGTTTCCACTGCGCCCGGCGCCACGTTGTTCACCGTGATGCCCAGCGGCGCGAGTTCGATGGCGATGTTGCGCATGAGCATTTTCAGCCCGCCCTTGCTCGCACAGTAGGCGGTGAAGTTGGGGTGCGGCAATTCCTCGTGCACCGAACTGTTGTTGATGATCCGCCCGCCACGGCCCTGCTCGCGCAAATAGCGGGCGAAGGCCTGGGCGAGGAAGAACGGCCCGCGCAGGTTGACGTCGAGTACCCGGTCGTAGTCGCCCTCCTCGGCGTCGAGAAATGCGGCGTGGGTCTGTACCCCGGCGTTGTTCACCAGGATATCCAGTCGGCCCATGCGCTCGATGCTCTCGCGCACCAGCCGCTGGCATTGCTCGACCTGGCTGACGTCCGCGGCGATGAAGCAGACCCGCCGCCCCACGGCGCGTACTTGCTCGAGGCTCGCACGGGCCTCGTCATCTTCCTCGCGACCGTTGATGACCACGTCGGCCCCCTCCTCGGCCAGGCGCACGGCGATGCCGAGGCCGATGCCGTGAGTACTGCCGGTGACCAGAGCCACCTGATTCTGCAAGCGCATTGCGACCTCCGTACGCACGTCGCCTGAACGCGACGCCGTTTCGATTGGCGATGCAGATGAGACGGAGCGAGCCTTCGCGCGTTCCCTCATCCGTCGGATCGGCGCAGCTGGTCGCGCCGTGGCTTTACGTTAGCCGCCTAATCTTTCTCTCCTCCGGACAAAGGCGCAAAATGGCCGGCTCTCCGCTGCTCGTCGAAGGACGTCATGGCTACCGCCAATCTGCGCAAGGGTTATCTGCTGGGGCTGGCCACGTTCAGCATCTGGGGCATGTTCCCGCTCTACTTCAAGGCACTCGAACAGTACGGCGCGCTGGAGATCGTTACCCAGCGGGTGATCTGGTCGGCGGTGTTCGGTTCGCTGGTGCTGCTGGTCTGGCGCCACCCCGGCTGGTGGCGCGAACTGCTGGCACATCCGCGACGGCTTGGCGTGCTCGGCATCTCCAGTGTGCTGATCGCCGCCAACTGGCTGATCTACGTCTGGGCGGTGAACCACGACCGGATGGTCGAAGCCAGCCTGGGCTACTACATCAATCCGCTGGTCAACGTGCTGCTCGGCATGATTGTGCTGCGCGAGCGGCTGCGCCCGCTGCAGTGGCTGGCGGTGGCGATGGCCACCGTCGGCGTCAGCCTGCAGCTGCTGATGCTCGGCGAATTCCCGTGGATTTCCATCGTGCTGGCGCTGAGCTTCGGCAGCTACGGTCTGCTACGCAAGCTGGCACCGGTGGCCGCGTTGCCCGGGCTGGTGGTGGAAACCTGGATATTGTTGCCGGTAGCGCTGGTCTGGCTGTTCTGGTTCAGCAGCGGCACGAGTACGGAACCTGCGTTCTGGACCAGCAGCGACGCGCTCTGGCTAATGGCCGCAGGCCCGGTGACGCTGATCCCGCTGCTCGGCTTCAACGCCGCCGCGCGCCACCTGCCGTATTCGACGCTGGGCTTTTTGCAGTACCTGACGCCGACGCTGCTGCTGATCCTCGCCGTGCAGTTGTTCGACGAGCCGTTCCCGGTCGATCGTCAATTGGCCTTCTTCTGCATCTGGGCCGGGCTTGCGGTGTACAGCCTGGACGCCTGGCGCATCATGCGCAAAAGCGCCGGCTGAAAATGCCGGCGAACGACTAGGATTTCTCTGTCGGCTGCAGCTTGAGTTCGACCATCAGGTCATCGGCCAGGGCTTCCAGACGCTGTTGCAGGACCTCCAGCGACAGCTCGCTCGGCACGGCCAGACGCACTTCGGCACGGAACAGCAGCTCGCTGCTCATCGGCGCCGGCAGCACCTCGGTATCCAGGCTTTCCAGGTTGACGCCGTGTGTGGCCAGCAGATGGGTAATGTCGCGGACAATGCCCGGGCGGTCGTTGCCGACCAGCTCCAGCTGAATTTCCTGCCAGCTCGCCGCTGGCTCCGTGCCGCTGTGCGCCAGCAGGACGCGAATGCCCTGCGCCTCAAGCCCCTGCAACGCGGCGGTCAGCTCGGCATGCGCCTGCTGCGGCACGGCCACGCGCAGGATGCCGGCGAACTGTCCGGCCATGCGCGACATCCGGCTCTCCAGCCAGTTGCCGCCGTGATCGGCGATGCACTTTGCCAGTCGTTTGACCAAACCGGGCTGATCTTCGGCGATAACAGTAAGAACGAGGTGATCCATGGACGGCTCCTGTGCTGGGAAAGCGCCAACGCGGTAGCGAAGGCCCATTAGGTATAGCAAGGCACTCGTCTCGACGACAGCCCCGCGTCATCGCCACACAGGGCTGCCAGGGCGAAAGACCGGCTCTTTCGGCGGACTGATTTTCCCCGGCGCTTCATGTAGTATCCGGCGACTCGGACTACAAGAAACGAAACTGTCCGTCGAATTAGAAGAACCAAGTGAGGCGAGTAATGACTGAGCGCGTTCAAGTCGGTGGCCTGCAGGTCGCCAAAGTCCTGTACGACTTCGTGAACAACGAAGCGATTCCCGGTACCGGCGTCGATGCCGCCGCCTTCTGGGCTGGCGCCGACAGCGTCATCCACGACCTGGCGCCGAAGAACCGCGCGCTGCTGGCCAAGCGCGACGAGCTGCAGGCGCAGATCGATGCCTGGCACCAGGCTCGCGCCGGTCAGGCCCACGACGCCGTGGCGTACAAGAGCTTCCTGCAGGAAATCGGCTACCTGCTGCCGGAAGCCGAAGACTTCCAGGCCACCACCGAGAACGTCGACGAAGAAATCGCCCGCATGGCCGGCCCGCAGCTGGTGGTGCCGATCATGAACGCGCGCTTCGCCCTGAACGCCGCCAACGCCCGCTGGGGCTCGCTGTACGACGCCCTGTACGGCACCGACGCGATCTCCGAAGAAGACGGCGCCAGCAAGGGCCCGGGCTACAACGAGATCCGCGGCAACAAGGTCATCGCCTACGCGCGCAACTTCCTCAATGAAGCCGCACCGCTGGAAAGCGGCTCGCACGTCGACTCCACCGGCTACCGCATCGAAGGCGGCAAGCTGGTCGTTTCGCTCAAGGACGGCAGCACCACCGGCCTGAAGAACCCGGCCCAGCTGCAGGGCTTCCAGGGCGAAGCCAGCGCACCGATCGCCGTGCTGCTGAAGAACAACGGCATTCACTTCGAGATCCAGATCGACCCGGCCAGCCCGATCGGCCAGACCGACGCGGCCGGCGTGAAAGACATCCTGATGGAATCGGCGCTGACCACCATCATGGACTGCGAAGACTCCATCGCCGCCGTCGACGCCGACGACAAGACCATCGTCTACCGCAACTGGCTCGGCCTGATGAAAGGCGACCTGGTCGAGGAGCTGGAAAAGGGCGGCAAGCGCATCACTCGCGCGATGAACCCGGACCGCGTCTACACCAAGGCCGACGGCAACGGCGAGCTGACCCTGCATGGCCGCTCCCTGCTGTTCATCCGTAACGTCGGTCACCTGATGACCAACGACGCCATCCTCGACAAGGAAGGCAACGAGGTGCCGGAAGGCATCATGGACGGTCTGTTCACCAGCCTGATCGCGGTGCACAACCTCAACGGCAACACCAGCCGCAAGAACACCCGCACCGGCTCGATGTACATCGTCAAGCCGAAGATGCACGGCCCGGAAGAAGTGGCTTTCGCCACCGAGCTGTTCGGCCGCGTCGAGGACGTCCTCGGTCTGCCGCGCAACACCCTGAAGGTCGGCATCATGGACGAGGAGCGTCGTACCACGATCAACCTCAAGGCCTGCATCAAGGAAGCGCGCGAGCGCGTGGTGTTCATCAACACCGGCTTCCTCGACCGCACCGGTGACGAAATCCACACCTCCATGGAAGCCGGCCCGATGGTGCGCAAGGCAGCCATGAAGGCCGAGAAGTGGATCAGCGCCTACGAGAACAACAACGTAGACGTGGGTCTGGCCTGCGGCCTGCAGGGCAAGGCGCAGATCGGCAAGGGCATGTGGGCCATGCCTGACCTGATGGCTGCGATGCTCGAGCAGAAGGTCGGCCACCCCATGGCCGGCGCCAACACCGCCTGGGTACCGTCGCCAACCGCTGCCACCCTGCACGCCATGCACTACCACAAGATCGACGTGCAGGCGCGTCAGGTGGAGCTGGCCAAGCGCGAGAAGGCGTCCATCGACGACATCCTCACCATCCCGCTGGCGCAAGACACCAACTGGAGCGAGGAAGAGAAGCAGAACGAGCTGGACAACAACTCGCAGGGCATCCTCGGCTACATGGTCCGCTGGGTCGAACAGGGCGTCGGTTGCTCCAAGGTACCGGACATCAACGACATCGCGCTGATGGAAGACCGCGCCACCCTGCGTATCTCCAGCCAGCACGTAGCCAACTGGATGCGTCATGGCGTCGTTACCAAGGATCAGGTGCTCGCAAGCCTCAAGCGCATGGCGCCGGTGGTTGACCGTCAGAACCAGGGCGACCCGCTGTACCGCCCAATGGCGCCGGACTTCGACAACAGCGTGGCCTTCCAGGCTGCCCTGGAGCTGGTCCTCGAAGGCACCAAGCAGCCCAACGGCTACACCGAGCCGGTACTGCACCGCCGTCGCCGCGAGTTCAAGGCCAAAAACGGCCTGTAACCCGCGTCCGAGCTGCACAGGAACCGCCCTTCGGGGCGGTTTTTTTATGCCCGCAATCCGCCCGGCGGCCCTCAAGTTAACTCTGTTACAACCGATAACGTGACCCGAATGCGGTTTTCGGTCACAATTGCCCCAGAAACTGGCATTTGGCCATCAACGTGCTCTTCGTAGTACCCGTAGCCCCTGCACTGGAGTTCGATGCATGCTGAAGAACCTCTCGCTGACCGCCAAGCTTTCCCTAGTACCCGCCGTCGCCCTGGTCGGACTCGTGCTGTATGTGGTCTACACCTCGTTACAGCTCTCGGCAACCGACTCACGGCTGGTTCTGCTGGAGACCCGCAGCTATCCGACCCTGGAAAAAGCCGACGCGGTGATCTTCCAGTTCTCCCGCGTGCCGGCGTTGCTGAACAACGCAGTGGCGGCGGGCGAGCCGGGCATTCTCGACGAAGCGCGCGAGGTCCTGCAGCAGATCGACAGCCAGCAGCAGGCCCTGGCGTCGCTGTTGAGCGAGCAGCGTCAGCAGCATCAGGCATTGAGCGACTGGCGCAAGGCGGTGCGCGACTACGCCGACAATGCACTCGCCGCGTCGACCAAGTTGATCGACGGCAGCGCCTCGTTCGACGACCTGCGACCCAGCCTGGATCGTATGGCCAGTGATCTGGCGCAGGCGCAGAAGCTCGGCAGCGACTTCCGCGCCCAGGCCTACGACGATTTCCAGCAGACCCTGGTGCAGACCCGCGAAGCCAACGCGGCGACCACCCGCCTGGGCATCATTCTCAGTCTGGTACTGGTGGTGCTGGTCAGCCTCGGCGCCTGGTTGGTGATCCGCAGCGTGATGGTCAATATCCGCGGCGTGATCACCTCGCTGCAGTCGATCGTCCGCGGCGACGGCGATCTGACCCAGCGCGTCAACGTCGAGTCCAACGATGAGATCGGCGCGATGATCGAGCTGTTCAACAGCTTCCTCGACAAGCTGCAGCGCACCATCCGCCAGATCATCGAGGCCGCCAACCCGCTGGGTCAGGTCTCCAAGGAGCTGTACAAACTCACCCAGGGTTCGGAAGAGAACGCCAAGTCGCAGCAGCACCACACTGATTCGATAACCCGCGACATCCTCACCATGACCGGCAGCATTCAGGAAGTCGCGCAGCGCTCGCAGCAGGCATCCGACGAAGCCAATTCTGCGGCGCGGCAGGCGGCCACTGCGCGCGAGCATGTCGGCAGCCTGTCGACCGGCATCAGTGACCTGGGCGACAGCGTGATGGGCGCGGTCAAGGCCATGGAACAACTGGAGGAAGAAACCCAGGAAGTCGGCTCGGTGCTGACCGTCATCCGCAGCATCGCCGAACAGACCAACCTGCTGGCACTCAACGCCGCCATCGAAGCCGCCCGCGCCGGCGAGCAGGGCCGCGGCTTTGCGGTCGTCGCAGACGAGGTGCGCAATCTGGCGCAGAAGACCGCGGCGTCCACCGCCGAGATCCAGCAGATCATCCAGCGCCTGCAGAACAGCGCCAACACCGTGCTCAACGTGATGACCAGCAATGGCGAGAAGTCCCGCGCCAGCATCGAGCGCTCCATCGAGGCCACTCAGCTGCTGGAAGCCATCGCCGGCACGGTCAACCAGATCGACGAACTCAACGCCGGCATCGCCCAGTTCACCCAGGAGCAGATCGGCCTGTCGAGTTCCATCAGACAAGAAACTCAAGTGTTGCAGCAGGACGCACAAGCAACCGCAAACGGCGCCGAAGCCACCGCCCGCCTTGGCGAGCAACTGGTGAGTACCGGAGACCACCTGCGCGCGGCTACGGGCCAATTCCGTGTTTAACGATTTTCTGGAGCATCCAATGACTGCACTTCGTGTCGCCGGTCTGGCAGCTGTCTGCCTGGCCGTCACCCCTGCCTTCGCCCTGGAACAGGGTGAACATCGCTTCAACGGTTTCGGTACCGTCGGTTTCACCCACCTCAGCGGCGAAGATGATGGTCGCAGCTACGGCATCCAGGGCCAGACCAACGACTCTTGGCGCGGCGATCAGCTGTCCAAGTTCGGCGCGCAGCTGAGCTACGGCATCACCGACACCCTGGGCGTGACTGTCCAGGCCACGGCCAAGGCGCAACAGGACGAGTGGAAAGCCAACCTGGAATGGGCCTACCTGTCGCTGCAGGCCAACGACCAGCTGATGCTCCGCGCCGGCCGCCTGCGCAGCCCGGTCTACATGTATTCCGAAAGCCTCGACGTCGGCTACAGCTACCCCTGGCTGCGCCTGCCCGACGAGGTCTACAGCCAGGTCCAGGTGACCAACTACGAAGGCGTCGATGCGGTCTACACCGTGCCGCTGTCGTACGGCTCGGTGACCTTCCAGGTCGCCGGCGGTCAGGCAAAGAACCGCGACTACTACGCCTACGACGAGCAGTTCGATATCGACTACGGCAACCTGTTCGGCGCCAGCGTCAGCCTGGCCACCAACGATTTCGGCATGCTGCGCATCGGTTATGTCGAGGCGGATATCACCACCGATATCAGCGGCACGGTGGATGTTGGCGGCGGCACGATGCGAACCCTCAGCCTGCTGGATCTGGACAAGGAAAAAGGCAAGTTCACTTCGATCGGCTACCAGTACGACAACGGCACCTGGGTCAGCAGCAACGAGTGGACCTCGCGCATGATCGAGAACGATGACATGGAAGCGATCGACTCCTTCTACCTGATGGGCGGCCGTCGTTTCGGCGATTTCCTGCCGCATGTCACCTACGCACAGCTGGACGACAACGGTGGCCGTCAGAGCTCCTGGACCCTGGCCTGAACTACCAGGCCGCACCGACCGTGGTGGTGAAGGGCGAGTACAAGCGCGTCGATACCAAGAACGGCTATGACGGCGTGTTCACCCGTAGCGCTCAAGAGGTCTTCGACAACGCCGTCGGGATTGCCCCGGCCCGCAACTACGACGGTGACATCGTTTCCGTCGGCGTCGATTTCGTATTCTGAGGAGCGTCCCGATGAAAGCATCCATTCGCATTCTCGGCGCTGCCGCGCTGTTCGGCCTGGCTTCGCTGGCTCAGGCCGAGGTCGCCGTGATCGTCAATCCCGGCGCAGCCAAGGCACCGTCACAGTCCGAAGTCGCCAACATCTTCCTGGGCAAGGACAAGTCATTGAAGGGCGTCGACCAGGCGGGCTGGAACCCGGCCAAGGAAGCCTTCTACGCCGGCGTGACCAGCAAGAACGAGTCGCAGCTCAAGTCCTATTGGTCGGGCCTGATCTTCACCGGCAAGGGCCAGCCGCTGCCGAGCGTCGCCGATGACGCCGCCGTAGTGGCCAGGGTCGCGGCTGAAGCCGATGCCATCGGCTACGTCGACAGTGCGGCCGTCAATGACTCGGTCAAGGTCCTGTTCACCCTGCCCTGAGCTCAATGACGAAGCAAAGGAGCCGGCACCGGTGGCCGGCTTTTTCATGCCCGCGTTTCACCGCAACAGCGCGAAACATGAGGCTGACCCTGATCAGCTCCCCCGCCCCTTGAGCTGACTAGACTTACGTCCAATTGGGTCCGACTGACCTGCAGCCCACCATTACCAAAAAATGGAAGCCAACCATGAGCACACCCGACGCTGGGAAGACGGCTGTACTGCAGAACATCCACGGCACCATGGAGTTTCTGCGCAAGTACGCTCCGTTCAACCAGATGGAGCCGGCCCACCTGGCCTACCTGGTGGAGAACTGTGCGCTGCGCTTCTATGCCGAAGGCGATTGCATCATTTCCCCCGAAGACGGGGTGGTGCAGCAGTTTTATATCGTCAAGCAGGGCCGCGTGCATGGTCAGCGCCCGCATACTGCCAAGCGCGGCACCGACACCACCTTCGAGGTCATCGTGGGCGAATGCTTCCCGATGGCCGCGCTCATGGGCGAACGAGCGACCCGCACCGCGCATCTGGCCGCCGAAGACACCTTCTGCTTCCTGCTCGGCAAGCCCGCCTTCGTCCAACTGGTGTCCAAGTCTCCGGTGTTCCGTGATTTCGCCATGCGCGGCGTCAGCAGCCTGCTCGATCTGGTCAACCAGCAGGCGCAGATGCGCGCGGTGGAAAACCTCGGCGAGCAGTACTCGCTCGAAACAAGCATCGGCGAGCTGGCGCTTCACCACCCGGTGTCCTGCCTACCGTCCAAGCCGATCAACGAGGCGGTCGCGATGATGCAGGAGAGCAATGTCGGCAGCATCGTCATCGTCGATGAAGCTTTGCACCCGCAAGGCATCTTCACACTGCGCGATCTGCGACGGGTAATCGGTACCGGCACCACCGACCTGAGCCAGCCGATCTCCCAGTTCATGACGCACGATCCGTTCTACCTGCCGCCGGACGCCACAGCCTTCGACGCGGCTATCGCCATGACCGAACGGCACATCGCCCATGTTTGCGTAGTGGAGAATGGCCTGCTGCGTGGCGTAATTTCCGAGCGCGACCTGTTTTCCCTGCAGCGCGTGGATCTGGTGCACCTGGCGCAGACCATCCGTCACGCCGATCGCGTCGATGCGCTGGTGGTCATCCGCGATCGCATCAAGCAACTGGTCGACAACATGCTCGCCCACGGCGCCTCGTCGACCCAGATCACCCATATCGTCACGCTGCTCAATGATCACACCGTATGCCGGGTGATCGAGCTGGCCATCCAGCACATTGGCGATCCGGGCGTGCCCTTCACCTGGCTGTGTTTCGGCAGCGAAGGCCGCCAGGAGCAGACCCTGTACACCGACCAGGACAACGGCATCCTCTTCGAGGCCGCCGACGCCGCGGAGGCCGCGCATATCCGCGGACGACTGCTGCCGCTCGCCGAACGCATCAACCGTGACCTAGACACCTGCGGTTTCACGCTGTGCAAAGGCAACATCATGGCCAGCAACCCGCAGCTGTGCCTGTCGCGCCAGGAATGGAGCCGCCGCTTCAGCTCCTTCGTGCGCGAGGCAACGCCGGAAAATCTGCTCGGCAGCACCATCTATTTCGATCTGCGCAGCATCTGGGGGCCTTCGGAAGGCTGCGAACAGCTGCGCCGCGACCTGCTCGAGGAAATCAACGACAACCGCCTGTTCCAGCGCATGATGGCCGAAAACGCCTTGCGTCATCGCCCGCCGGTGGGCCGCTTCCGTGATTTCGTCGTGGCGCGCAAGGGCGAAGGCAAAGACACGCTCGACCTCAAGGTGCAGGGCCTGACACCCTTCGTCGATGGCGCCCGCCTGCTTGCACTGAGCAACGACATCGGCACCTGCAACACCCTCGAGCGGCTGCGCAAGCTGGTGGAGAAAGGCGTCATCGAAGCGAAGGATGGCGCGGCCTATGAAGAGGCCTACCACTTCATCCAGCAGACTCGTATGCAGCACCATCAACAGCAGGCACGCGATGGACTGCCCTATTCCAACCGCCTGGATCCGGATACTCTCAACGTGCTGGACCGCCGAATCCTGCGCGAGTCCTTTCGCCAGGCCCAGCGGTTACAGGCCAGTCTCGCGGTGCGCTATCAACTATGAGTATGTTCTGGTTCAACCCCCGCGGTCCGAAGCTGCCTCCCGAGCAGCAGCAACGTGTTGCCGAGCTGGCGCGCCCGCTGCCGCCACAGGCGGTCCCGTTGCGGCAGCAGCGTCTGGTGGTGCTGGATCTGGAAACCACCGGGCTGCACCTCAAGCGCGACCTGGTCATCGCCATCGGCGCAGTGGTCATCGAAGACGGCGCCATCGACTATTCCCAGCAGTTCGAATGCACCCTCTGCCGTCAGGTCAAGGTCACTGAAAGCGTACTGATCCACGGGATCGCCCCGAGCGAGCTGGCCAACGGCTTGCCACCGTCCGAAGCGCTGCTCAGTTTCATGGAGTTCGCCGCGGGCAGCGTCATCCTCGCCTTTCACGCGCCCTTTGATCAGCGCATGCTAGGTCGCGCGTTGAAGAACGAACTGGGCTACTCGCTGGAACACACCTTCCTCGATGTGGCCGACCTGGCGCCCATGCTGTTTCCCGAGGCGATGATCCATCGCGGCGGGCTGGATCACTGGCTCGACTACTTCAACATCCATATCCCTCAGCGGCACAACGCCTCCGCCGATGCCATGGCCACCGCGGAAATCGCTCTGATCCTGATGAATCGCGCACAACGCGTGGGTCTGACCAGCTTAGACGAGCTGGCTCAGCGGCTGCGCTGCTGGCAACGCGCGCGCAAGGCGGCCTTCAACTCGATCTGAACGGGCTGGGTGGCAGTTCACTGCCTAGTGTCCCGAGCGGGTAGTTCGTTTATTTAACAACATATCGATATACTGGCG
>NZ_DAMCPO010000039.1:0-30054 GCF_032106285.1 Stutzerimonas kunmingensis | reverse complement strand
ACTCTAGGGCGGAAGTCAGCGGGATGGCAGGATGTCTTGGAATGAACGCTTACCCCCCGACAACCACGTAGCGTTCAGTCCTAACACCCCCGAAGTGCTGGAGCAGAGCCAGCCGTTGGGTCTTGGCCGGCACTAGTTAATGCTTGAGCTGGAGCCGCCCGCAGCTGTCGTCTAGATACATTGCTCCGGCCGGTCTTAGGCAGCCCCAGCCGGCACAGCGCGCGACCTAAGGTTGGCGGCAGGCGTGTTGAGAGCACCCAGCAGACAGACGCTTCCGCTACACCGTTATTCCCTTTGTCCGGCTTCAAGCATCGTCTCTGGACGAACCCATTGATCGAACTCCTCGCTGGTAAGGTAACCGAGCTCCATGGCTGCTTCGCGCAATGTGGTGCCTTGCGCATAGGCCTTCTTGGCGATTTCGGCTGCCCGGTCATAGCCGATGTGAGGATTCAGTGCGGTTACCAGCATAAGCCCGCGTTCCAGATGCTCGGCCATACGCGCCGGGTCCGGCTCTAATCCGGAAATGCAATGAGCGTTGAAGTTTCGGCATCCATCGGACAGCAGTTGGACCGATTGAAGCAGGTTATGAATGATCACCGGCTTGAATACGTTCAATTGCAGATGTCCTTGACTCGCTGCAAAGCTGATCGTCATGTCATTGCCCATGACCTGGCAAGCGAGCATTGATAAGGCTTCGCATTGGGTTGGATTGACCTTGCCGGGCATGATCGAACTACCTGGTTCGTTGGCTGGCAATCGCACCTCAGCGAATCCCCCGCGCGGACCGGAGCCGAGCAGACGAAGATCATTGGCCAACTTCATCAACGCGACGGCCAGCGTCTTCAGCGCACCGGACATCGCGACCAGCGGCTCATGTCCGGCCAGCGCGGCGAACTTGTTTGGGGCAGAGACGAAGGGGAGGCCCGCGAGAGCGGCCAGCTCCGCTGCGATGGCTTCGGCGAAGCCGTGCGGCGAGTTCAAACCGGTGCCTACCGCAGTACCCCCCTGCGCCAGTTCATAAACAGCCGGCAGGCACTGACGGATCGTGCGTTCGGCGATATCGAGCTGCGCGACGAACGCCGACATCTCCTGGCCGAAGGTAATCGGAGTTGCATCCATCAGATGGGTGCGTCCGGTCTTGATCAGCTTATTGTGTCGCACTGCAAGCTCTGCCAATCCACCGGACAGTTCTGCAATGGCAGGCAGCAGTTGGCTGTGCACGGCTTTGGCGGCCGCAATGTGCATCGCTGTCGGGAAGCAGTCGTTGGAGCTCTGCGCGCGATTAACGTGATCGTTCGGATGGACTGGCGCCTTGCCGCCTCGGTTGCCGCCCGCCAGCTCATTGGCGCGACCCGCGATCACCTCGTTGACGTTCATATTGCTCTGCGTGCCGCTGCCGGTTTGCCAGACGACCAGCGGAAACTGGTCGTCGTGCTGACCATGCAGAACCTCATCCGCGGCTTGCTCGATCAGGCGCGCGATGTCGGGCGGCAGATCACCAATTCGATTGTTTACACGCGCTGCAGCTTTCTTGATTAGCGCTAACGCATGCAGCACCTGGATCGGCATTCGCTCGCTACCAATCGCGAAGTTGCTCAGCGATCGCTGCGTCTGTGCGCCCCAGTAAGCCTGTTCCGGTACTTCGACTTGCCCCAGACTGTCGGTCTCTATACGCGTCATGCCATGCTCCTGCTCAATATTGCTGGTTAGGCTGCCGTGCGGCATCGGCAGTTCCGTAGCTTTGCCTTCGGCCGCTTGAGGCATTGGAACTCCGAGCGCAGAATGTGTCCATTGAGGGCTACCTATAGCCAGCCCAAGGATTTCCAATGTCGACTTTTCGTGTCCAGACCCTGCGCGCTGCAGCGCTGTTCATCTGTATCAGTTCATCGGCTTTTGCCGATAGTGCGAGCCATGCGGGAAGTGCAGAACGTTTTCTGCAGCTTGCCAATGCTGACCGGCTCGCCGTACCTGTTTATGCCCAAGTGCAGCAGATGTTTGCGCAGCGTTTTGCCGAAGCGCAGGCGCCAGATACCAAGAAGGCGCTGCTTGAGCGCTATCAGGCTCAGGCCAATACTGCTTTGGACAAGGCTATAGGGTGGGACAAGCTGAAGCCGGATCTGGTCGCTTTGTACACCAGCCAGTTCTCCGAAGCGGAACTGAATCAGCTGATCGATTTTTATGAGTCGCCACTCGGCAAGAAGATGCTCAGCAAGCTGCCGGAGCTCAATGCTCGCTCGGCTCAGCTTACCCAGGTCAAGTTGGAAAGCGCGGTGCCGGAAGTGAATAACATGCTGTCCGAGATGACGGCCGAACTCGAGAAACAGAAGCCTTAAGAGACCCTGCTATGCGCAAGCTCGATTTGATCCAAGACGCCCTGCAAGCCTTGCAGCCCGAGCACCTTGAAGTGCTCGATGAAAGCCACACACACAGTCGCGGGCAGGAAACACATTACAAAGCCGTGATCGTCAGCGAGCAGTTCACCGGACTGAATTCGGTCAAGCGCCACCAAAAGGCTTATGCCGCGATGGGGGCACTGATGCAACAGATCCATGCCCTTGCGCTGCATACCTATACGCCTGAGGAGTGGGCGCAACAAGGCACGGCCCCGGCATCACCGGTTTGTGCTGGTGGGCATAAATAGCGCGCCGTCTCGCACGGGACCATTCTTGCCGTTCTTTGTTAGACTTCCTCCCCGCGCCGGCCCACGCCGGCGCTTTCGTTTGTATCCGGTCCACCCTTTACGCGGGTGACCACTGGCGGAAGTACCCATGACACGAAAAATCGTTGTGGCAGCGCTGTACAAGTTCGTATCGCTGCCTGATTACGTTGCGCTGCGCGAACCCCTGCTCGAAACCCTCACGCACAATGGCATCAAGGGCACCTTGTTGTTGGCCGAGGAGGGTATCAATGGCACGGTCTCCGGTACCCGCGAGGCCATCAATGCGCTGCTTGAATGGTTTCGGCTCGATGACCGCCTTACCGACATCGACCACAAGGAATCGTACTGCGACGAGCAGCCTTTCTATCGCACCAAGGTCAAGCTGAAGAAGGAGATCGTCACGCTCGGCGTTGAGGGTGTCAATCCGAATCGGCAGGTTGGAACCTATGTCGAGCCGCAAGACTGGAACGCGCTGATCGCCGATCCGGAAGTGTTGCTGATCGACACCCGTAACGACTACGAAGTGGCAATCGGTACGTTCGAAGGTGCGGTCGACCCGAAGACCAAATCGTTCCGAGACTTTCCTGACTACATAAAGGCTCACTACGACCCGGCAAAGCATAAGAAGGTCGCAATGTTCTGCACCGGCGGCATTCGCTGCGAGAAGGCGTCGAGCTATATGCTTGGTGAGGGCTTTGAGGAGGTTTATCACCTCAAGGGCGGCATCCTCAAGTATCTGGAGGAGGTGCCGGAGACGCAAAGTCGCTGGCAAGGCGACTGCTTCGTGTTCGATAACCGCGTGACCGTGCGCCATGATCTCAGTGTCGGCGAGTTCGATCTATGCCATGCCTGCCGTACCCCGCTATCCGTGGAAGACCGGCAATCGGAGCACTACGCTGCGGGTATCAGCTGTCCTCATTGCTGGAATACGCTGAGCGAAAAAACGCGCGCCGGTGCTCGCGAGCGGCAGAAACAGATCGAGCTGGCACGTCAGCGCAACCAGCCGCATCCCATCGGCCGCGACCTCCGAGAACTGTATCGCTGAAGCCAACTGGCCGTGCGTCGGCCCACCAGGTAGTTGTGGAGTCTTGAAGTGGCCCGACTGATCTATGTGATGGACCCAATGTGCTCATGGTGCTGGGGATTCGCGCCGGTAATGACGGCGCTGGCCGAGCAAGCCGCGGCTCAGGGCGTATCGCTAGAGCTGAGGGTGGGCGGGCTGCGTCGCGAGCAGGGCGTTATGGATCAGGCAGGGCGGCAGCGCACGCTGTCCTACTGGCAGGCCGTGCACTCGGCGACAGGTCAGTCGTTCAATCTGGATAAGGGCTTGCCTGACGCGTTGATCTACGACACGGAGCCCGCTTGCCGTGCGCTTGTCGCTGCTCGCAGCCTCGATGAATCTCGCGTCTGGTCGCTGTCATTGGCGATTCAGCAGGCGTTCTACCAGCACGGGTTCGATGTGACCCAGCCAGCGGTGCTGGTGGACCTGGCCGAGACCGCAGGTCTTTCGCGGAGTCAGTTCGCCGAGCGTTATGACGACCCGGCCACCAAGGCAGCCACCGTGGCTGACTTTACCTGGGTCGAGAACCTCGGCATTGCCGGCTTCCCCACACTGCTGGCCGAGCACGAAGGGCAACTGGCGCTGGTCACCAACGGTTATCAACCGCTGTCTGCACTAAGCCCGCTACTGGAACGCTGGCTGGAGCGTAACGCCCATGCCTGACCAACTCAGCTGGGCAGAGATACGCCGGCTCGCATTGCACCATCGCAAAGCGCTGATCCTGGCGAATCTGGTTGCCGT
This sequence comes from Stutzerimonas kunmingensis, assembly GCF_032106285.1. GTDB lineage: Bacteria > Pseudomonadota > Gammaproteobacteria > Pseudomonadales > Pseudomonadaceae > Stutzerimonas > Stutzerimonas kunmingensis_B. The sequence continues at coordinate 25,594 of NZ_DAMCPO010000039.1, read as the reverse complement.
GCTGGCGACGCTCTGCAGTGTGCCGATTCCGTTGCTGCTGCCGCTGTTGGTCGACGAGGTGCTACTCGGAGCGGGCGACTCGGCGCTGCAGATCATGGATCGCTTTCTGCCTGCCAGCTGGGAAACCGCTGTCGGCTATATCGGGCTCATGCTCGGCGTGACCCTGGTATTGCGGTCTTCTGCGCTGGTGTTCAACGTGCTGCAGGCGCGCCTGTTCGCTCGGCTTTCGAAGGACATCGTTTATCGCATTCGCGTGCGGCTGATCGAGCGGCTCAAGCGCATTGCCCTGGCGGAATACGAAAGCCTCGGCGGCGGCACGGTGGCGGCGCACCTGGTCACTGATCTGGAGACTATCGACAAGTTCATCGGCGATACGCTCAGCCGTCTGCTGGTGGCCGTGCTGTCGATTCTCGGCACGGCGGCCATTCTGGTGTGGATGCACTGGCAGCTGGCGTTGTTGATTCTCCTGTTCAATCCGCTGGTGATCTACGCCACGGTGCAGCTGGGCAAGCGCGTAAAGCACCTGAAGAAGCTGGAGAACGACAGCACGTCGCGCTTCACCCAGGCGCTCACGGAAACACTCGACGCCATCCAGGAAGTGCGCGCCGGCAACCGGCAGGGTTTCTTCCTCGGTCGCCTGGGTTTGCGCGCGCGGGAGGTACGCGACTACGCGGTTGCTTCGCAGTGGAAGACCGACGCGTCCAACCGTGCCAGTGGCCTGCTGTTCCAGTTCGGCATTGACGTGTTTCGCGCCGCGGCAATGCTCACTGTGCTGTTTTCCGATCTGTCGATCGGCCAGATGCTGGCGGTCTTCAGCTACCTCTGGTTCATGATCGGTCCGGTGGAGCAACTGTTGAGCCTGCAGTACGCCTTCTACGCAGCTGGCGGTGCGCTGGGCCGCATCAACCAGCTGCTGGCGCGGGCGGACGAGCCGCAGTACGCCGGGGGACGCGATCCTTTCGCCGGCGATACGACGGTGGCGATCGATGTACGAGGTCTGCGCTTTGCCTATCAGGATGAACCGATTCTCGAAGGGCTTGATCTCAGCATCGCGCCGGGCGAGAAGGTCGCAATCGTCGGGGCCAGCGGTGGCGGCAAGAGCACCCTGGTGCAACTGCTGCTGGGTCTCTATCAGCCGCAGGCCGGGCAGATCCAGTTCGGAGGCGTGCCGCTTGAAGAGATCGGGCTGGGCACTGTGCGCGACAACGTTGCAGTAGTGCTGCAGCATCCCGCACTGTTCAACGACAGCGTGCGAGCCAACCTGATGATGGGCCGCGAGCGAGATGACGACGCCTGCTGGCGGGCGTTGGAGATCGCTCAGCTGGCCGCTACCATTCGTCAATTACCGAACGGTCTGGACAGCATCGTCGGCCGTTCCGGCGTGCGTCTGTCCGGCGGTCAGCGGCAGCGCCTGGCCGTAGCACGCATGATCCTGGCCGAGCCGAAGGTCGTGATTCTCGATGAAGCCACCTCTGCGCTGGATGCGGCGACGGAGTATGCCCTGCACCAAGGCCTCAATCGTTTCCTTCAGGGGCGTACGACGCTGATCATTGCCCATCGCCTGTCGGCGGTGAAACAGGCGGATCGTGTATTGGTCTTCGACGGTGGCCGCATCGCCGAAGACGGCGGCCACCAGCAGCTCATCGCCGAGGGTGGGCTTTACGCTCGGCTCTATGGGCACCTGCAGCACTAGCTGTCGCAGGCACGTCATACACCCGCAGCGGGTCACCGAGTTCGCCGCTGGGGCTTGGCTGAAAGCCGCAGCTGATCCGCACCCATAGGTGGATGTCCTGGCGGCGGCCGCGACAGGGGAAGGTCGTTGGCACTTACCGTCAGTCTTAAGGCGCCAAAAATATCCAGCCGCAACGCTCAACTATTAGTAATCTCTGCCGACTTCCCGTTCGTGCCTCTTTTGTGGAACTTCTCTGATGGAACCAGTGCTGAATTCACTCACTAATCTCTCGGTCGGCAAAAAGCTCATCAGTGGTTTCGGCCTGGTACTGCTGCTCACGCTTGGAGTGGCCGGTACCGGGTTCGTTGCCGTCGATGAAATCCTTGGCAGGGCCCGGCAGATCGAGCAGCTTTCCAGCGTCAACGCCTCTATTCTGGCGGCGCGTGGTGCCGAGCGGGACTACGCGCTGACCCGTCAGTCATCTTCGGCCGAGGCGTTGCATGGCTCGCTGCAGCAACTGAATCAGAAGCTCGCCGGCCTGACCACCAGCTCCGATGCCGCCGAGCGGGCCTATCTGACGCGGATCAGCCAGGGTGCGGATGAATACGCGCAAAAGTTCGACCGCTACATGCAGCTGATCGAGCGCGGCGTGGCGCTACGTACGCGGATGCAGGAGGCCGCTCAGGTCAGTCGCGAGGAGTTCGAGTTCATCGAGCTGGACATGTACGACGCGGTACGGGTGCTGCGGCTGGAGGGAGATCGGCTCAAGGGAAGCGATCCGCTGACCGTCGCCGAGGCGACTTCGGGCCTGACCAAGCAGATCCTGGACATGCGTACCCTGGAGAATGTCTACATTGCCAACAGCTCGGATGAAGCAGCCACCAGCTGGAGCGACTTGTACGGGAACGTGACCACCATCGGCAGCAATCTCAAGATCTGGCTGAACGATGACCAGAAGGCTTCCATGGACAAGGCTCTGGCCGAGCTGGACCAGTACAGGCTGGCGTTCGACGAGTTTCGTCAGAATCGTAGTGAGCGCCTCGCGCTGGAACAGTCGATGGCCCAGCAGTCCGAAGTCGTGATCGCTGCTGCCGACGAGGCCTTGGCCAATGCCAGCAGCGCCATGCAACAACAGAAAAGCAGCAGCTACATGTTGCTCGGCGTGATTGGCGCGCTGGCCATTTTCGTCGTCATGCTGGCCGCCACGGTGATCTCGCGAATGATCGTCGGCCCGCTTCGCAGCACCGTCCAGCAGGCCCAGCGGGTCGCCAGCGGTGATCTGACGTACTCCGCGGCAAGCTCGCGTCGTGACGAGGTCGGGCAACTGCAGAACGCCATGCACGACATGACCGAAAGCCTGCGCAATCTGATCGGCCGCATCGGTGGCGGCGTCAGCCAGATCGCTGCAGCCGCCGATCAGCTCTCCGCCGTGACTGCGCAGACCAGCGCCGGTGTACAGACTCAGCGCGTCGAGACCGAGCAGGTGGCCACCGCGATGCACGAGATGGCTGCGACGGTGCAGGAGGTCGCACGCAATGCTGAGCAGGCTTCCATTGCCGCGCGCCAGGCGGATCAGCAGGCGCGGCAGGGCGATCTGGTGGTGCAGGATGCCGTTGGACAGATCGGCAACCTGGCCGGCGAGGTGAATCAGTCGGCGCATGCGATCGAAGCGTTGCACGCCGAAAGTGGACGCATCGGTAGCGTGCTCGAGGTGATTCGAGCGGTTGCCGAGCAAACCAATCTGTTGGCACTCAATGCGGCCATCGAAGCGGCCCGTGCCGGCGAGCAGGGCCGCGGCTTCGCCGTGGTGGCTGACGAGGTTCGTGCCCTGGCGCGGCGTACCCATGATTCCACCGAGGAAATCGAGGGGCTTATCGCCAACCTGCAGCGGGTTGCGCAGCAGGCGGTGGAGCAGATGCAGAGCAGCCGTGACCTGACTCAACGGACGGTAGATCTGGCCAACGAGGCCGGCGTCGCGCTTGGCCGGATCACGGAGTCGGTGTCGACCATCGAGCAGATGAACCAGCAGATTGCGGCAGCTGCCGAGCAGCAGAGCGCCGTGGCCGAGAACATTTCAGAGAGCGTGACCCGCGTGCGGGATATCGGTGACCAGAGCGCCAGTGCCACCGAGCACACCGCCAGTGCCAGTGCCGAGCTGGCACGCCTGGGACTGGAATTGCAGGAACTGGTTCGTCAGTTCCGCACCTGACCCGCGTAGGGGTGTATGCGGCTCAAGCTCCTTGAGCCGCTTTCTTCAGCGACTGCCGTTCAGTTCAGCGGCCCAGGCGGCCAGAGGTAGCGCTGGCTCCTGCTGCCAGATGCGCTGCCACAGGCTGACCAGGCGGCTCATGTCGCCCCGGTTGGCCGGCAGTCGTTCGGGTTGCGCGATAAGCTGCCAGCCTTCGGCAGAGCGCTCTGCCAGCGGAAAGCGGAATGGATGAAAGCCGGTCATGCCCAGCCGCAGGTCGGTCACCAGTAGCTGATCGCCATCCACGTCATAGCGCAGCACGTTTCCGGTAAACCATTTCAAGCGTTCGTGCTGCTCTGAGCCATTGAGCTCCGCGGCCAGCTGCGCGTTGCGTGGAAGCCGCACGAGGCTGGGTGGTCCAGCATCCCACCAGCTGACCAGCGTTTCGTAATAGTGCTCGCCATCCACCAGAATCACCCGCCACAGCAGGCTGTTGAAGGGTGTTGGTGTGCTGAACATCTGCTCCGCCTGGATCCCCTGGCTTGCCATGGTCGCCTGCACGCGGTGCTCGGCCATCTGTTTGCCGGCCAGGGTGAACCCCAGGTAACAGGTGGAAATGGCCAGGGCGTAGGCGGGCCATCTGGCCCTGCGTCCGCTCAGGCCAAACAGCAGACCCGCCAGCACCGCAATGAGCAGTGGCACGCTGTACAGGGGGTCGATGATGAACACGCTGGACCAGGCGATAGGAGGCGTGGTCAGTGGCCAGAGCAGCTGCGTGCCATAGCTGGTGAAGGCGTCCAGCAGGACGTGAGTGATCAGCACCAACCAGATGCTGAGGAACTGGCGTGTACCGGTGTATCGCTCGTCCGGGCGGAATCGCCTGATCAGCCAGGTCAGCAGAACGGCGAGCAGACTCAGCACGAACAACGAATGGCTGAAGCCGCGGTGATAGGTCATGTTGGCGACCGCATCGCCGTAGTCGATGACCACATCGAGGTCCGGCAGGGTCCCGAGCACCGCGCCGTAAACGAGCGCCTTGCGACCCTGCCAGCGACCGAGCATCGCGCCTTGTACACTGGCACCGAGTAGAGCCTGGGTGATCGAGTCCATGTTCAGATCCGTTGGGGCGGGCGTTTACCTTAGCCGAACGGCTGCCGGCAGCTGACGGCCAATGTTCTAAAAAGTGTGTCAGTGGCGCGCAGGTCATAGGACAATCACCGACACCCATCGTCCGCCGCGAGCTTTCATGCTGGAAATTTCCAATGCCGTGCAGTTGCCGGATGCCGAGATCGAACTGACTGCCATCCGCGCCCAGGGTGCGGGCGGGCAGAACGTCAACAAGGTTTCCAGCGCGTTGCACTTGCGCTTCGACATCCAAGCGTCGTCATTGCCGCCGTTCTACAAGGAGCGGCTGCTGGCCCTGCGCGATAGCCGGATCACCAGCGAAGGCGTGGTCGTCATCAAGGCGCAGCGGTATCGAACCCAGGAGCACAACCGCCTCGATGCGCTGGAGCGACTGGCGGAACTGATTCGCAGCGTGGCCAAGGTGGAGAAGGCGCGCCGCCCGACCAAGCCGACGCTCGGTTCGAAGAAGCGCCGGCTCGAAGGCAAAACCAAGCGCGGCGCGATCAAGGCAGGGCGGGGCAAGGTCGACTTCTGATCGGTGTGTGTCGCCACGTCGCCCGCGGAGCAGCCGGCTACAGGGTGCCGGTCCGTGGTGGCATTGGCTCGTCCTGCGCGACCGGATGCTCGTCGACCATTTCCGCCTCGTTGGCCGGCGCAGCATCAGCTTCGACTTCCGGGGTGTCGGGCATCAGCTCCAGCACGGTATGGCTGGTACGCAGCATGGGTGTGAAATGACCGTGCGGCTCGGTGACCAGATCCACTACGCGACGCGGGCGCCAGAACGAGTAGATCGCGAGGATGCCCAGCGACACGGCGAAGAACAGCGGCAGGGCGATATGGCCGAACAGGTGCATCAGACCACCGGCGACCACCGGGCCGAACGCCGCACCGAAGCCGTTGGCGAGCAACAGGCCGCTGGAACCCGAAAGGATTTCGTCCGGGTGCAACTGATCAACCATCTGCGCAACGGCGATCGAATAAATCGAAAATGCCAGCCCGCCCCAGAGAAACATCAGCCCCAGCAGCAGCGAGCCGGACAGGATCGGTGTGATCACCAGCGCCAGAACCGCGGCGATCGCCACCACCCAGAGCAGCACGACGCGCCGGTCATGCTTGTCCGAGAACAACCCGATCGGCCATTGCAGCACCGCGCCGCCGAGAATCGTGATGCTCATCAGCAGGCCGACACCGGCGGCATCGAAACCGACCTGGCTCGCATATACCGGCGCCAGGCCCCAGAAGCCGCCCAGCGTGAGCCCGGAAATACCGGCCGCCATCAACGGCAGCGGGGCGATGCGCGCCAGTTGCAGCAAGTCGGTGGCTGGCATGTCCGGCAGCGCGGGTTGCGCCTGGCGGGTCAGGGTGATCGGCATTAGCGCGCTACTGATGAGGATGGCGGCCAGCGCGAACAGCGTGAAATTCATCGGTGTGTCGAGGCTCAACAGCTGTTGGGCAGCCGCCAGCGCGCCGAGGTTGACCGCCATGTACAGGGCGAACACCTGGCCGCGCTTCTCGCCGCTGACCTGCGCGTTCAGCCAGCTTTCGATGACCATGTACAGCGTGACCAGCGACACCCCGTAGAGCACCCGCAGCACCAGCCACACCCACGGGTTGACGATCAGCACGTGCACCAGTACGGCGACCGCCGCCAGCGCGGCATAGAAGGCGAAGGTGCGGATATGGCCGATGCGGCGGATCAGCGAGGGCGCCAGCCAGGTGCCGATCAGGAAGCCGGCAAAATAGCCGGACATCAGCAGACCGATCATGCCGGTGGAGTAGCCTTCGGCAACGCCGCGAAGAGTCAGGAGTGTGTTGAGCAGCCCGTGGCCGAGCAGCAGCAAAGCTACTCCGCCCAGCAACGAACTGATGGGGGCAATCAAGGACTTCATGTCGAACAACCCTAGGCAACTAATACGGTGATGGCAACCTGCTTGTTCGCTGGCCACCGTGAAACATTATGTGCGGACGATGTGCTCCGCTGGGCTCTGCCGCCGGTTGCTTGGGCAGTTTTTCCCGTTCAGGATTCCGCGCACATCGGATTTTCCAGCGGAGCGTTGTGGCTGATGGCCTCGTTGAGCTGCTGCACGGCAGCGTCTATTGCCTCGCGGTCCGGCCGCAGGGCGATGCTTTCCTTCGCCTTGTCGAGCACTGCCTGCGCATGCGCCAGCAGAACGGCTTCGGTTTCGGGCTCAGGATCGCAGAACAAGAGGTTCTTGAAACACTGCAGCAGGCTGAGCACGACCTGGGTATCGCCGCCGCCATAGTGCCGTGGCGGCCCCAGTACGGCCAGGAGCATCTGTTGCAGCTCCAGCTCGCGATTGTATAGCCGAGGCGGTTCGTCCGGCTCGCTGGCAACGTCGAAATCCGGCAGCTTCAGGCGCTTGGCGAACAGCACGCCAAGCATGTCGATCGCCTTTATCGCCGTGCCCGGGTCATTGATGCCTGGGCTTAGTGCCTTGCTGGCGATCTCGGATATCTGCTTGAAACCAAAGAAATAATGCTGATTCGCGTACTCCTCGACATAGAAGTCGAAGGCATCGAGTAGCGTCTCGGTCACTTCCTCATCGACCTGGCGGCTAAGCCTGAACAGTGGGTGGCCAGGCATCACGAAAAAGCCGTTGTGCACCTCAATGGTCATGCGCAGGTCGTGCTTCTGCAGCAGCGCCTTGGCCGCCTCACTGTTGAAGGCCTTGAAGTAGCCAGCACGGGTCGAGCGGGTAACCGGCCAGCCCTGATCATCCGGCCACTGTTGGCGTTCGCTGAACTGACCGAACTTGCCTTGCTGCACCTGCAGTTCCTTCAGGGTCTTCTTGAACAGGCTATTGAGGATGTAATCGACCTGAATCGATTGCGAGATACCGCGTATGAAAGTAATGAACAGGCACAGGCTGACGATCCCCAGCCCCAGCGCGAGAAAGATGCCGAGGCTCGGGATGTTTATGTCGTCGCCTTCCTGAATAGTCAGGATCAGCAGCAGCGAGTCGATGATGGTGCCCAGATAGATTCCGAGGATGAACTGGTGGTTGCGGCTGCTGATCAGGCTCGGGATGACGCGCGGCGAGAGTGTCGAGGACGCCGAGTTGAGCACCACCATCACCATGCTGAAACTGAACACCATCAGCGAGACGATGCCGCCAACCAGGGTGCCGAGGATTAGGCGGGCATTTTCCGCGTTGTTGACCAGGCCAAGTTTGATGTCCTCCTTGTAGGCCTGCAGGTAGGTCATCTCCAGCCAGATGCTGACGATGCACAGCAGCACCAGGCCGAGCGTGATCAGCGCGGGGTAGAAGGCGATGCTGCTGACGATGCGCTGGTAGAGGCGAAACAGCCGGTTGCTCGACGTGTCCATGCAGGATTCCGGATTGCGGTGCGTACCGGTTTCGGCAGTGCTGACGGGCAAATGTTCGGTGGGCCGGGATTTCAGAATTGCGTGGGGACCAGGGTTGCGATCAGCGCACGCACGCTGCCGGGCAGCGCGTCCAGTTCGCGAACCAGAATGCTGCGCTCGCGCACCGCCCAGGGTTCGTCCAGTGCCACCAGCGCAAGCTGCATGGTGCGGCTGTGCCGCCTTGCCGCGGATTCGGGAATGATACCGATGCCCACACCGGCCTCGATCATCCGGCACACCGCTTCGAAGCTGGAGACCTGGATGCGCAGCGATAGCTGACCACCGAGTTTTTCCACCTGATCGCGCAGGAAGGTCAGCAGCGTGCTGCCCTCATGCAGGCCGATGTGCTGGTAGGCCAGCGTCTGGCGCAGCGTGACCTGTCGCTCGCCTGTCAGCGGATGGCCGATCGGCACGGCGAGCAGCAGGCGGTCGGTGCTGAAGTGCAGCACCTGCAGTCCCTCGGCGCGCACCGGCCCGGCGATGATGCCCATGTCGGTGCTGCCGTCGAGCACGCCACGGACGATGTCGCGGCTCAGCCTTTCCTGCAGGTCAACGGTTACGCCGGGGCGCTCGGCAAGAAAGCCGGCCAGCACTTCCGGCAGAAATTCGGTCACCGCGGTGGTGTTGGCGAAGATACGGATATGTCCGGCCGAATCGGTGCCGTATTCGGTGAACTCGCTCTTCAGGTAATCGACCTGACGCATGATCAGCCGCGCGTGCTGCAGCAGCTTGTGTCCGGCCGGCGTCAGCTCGACACCGCGGCTGTCGCGATAGAGGAGGCGGCTGTCGAGCTGGCTTTCCAGCGCCTTGATGCGAGCGCTGGCCGCTGCCGGTGACAGATGGGCACGACGCGCGCCCTGGGTCAGGCTCGGGGATTCGGCGATATGGATGAACAGACGCAGGTCCGCCAGATCGAAATGCATGCTTGATACCGGTACTTGGAACGGCGTTCAGCTTAGCCGAACGCTGGTGTCGGTAAATACAAATTCACGGAACGCCGCCTTCGTAGCATTCTCCAGTGAAACAAAGACAACGACCGGAAGCCGCAATGACCGATATCTCTGCCTGGATTGGCCGCAGCGAAGAAGTGCACGACCAGCTCAGCCGCAACCTGCTGATGCGCATCGCCGCCACATTCGGCGAAACCACCCCCGCTCATGGCGAGGCGTTGCCGCCGTTGTGGCAATGGTGCTTCTTTCAGGAGCCCATCGCCGAGAGCGGCCTGGGCGAGGATGGTCACCCTGCGCGCGGCGGCTTCCTGCCCCCGGCCGATAACCGCAACCGCATGTGGGCCGGTGGCCGGGTCGAGTTTCTTCGTCCGCTGGAAGCCGGTGGCGAGGCGCGGCGGGTATCGACCATCAAGCACATCGAGGAAAAACACGGGCGCACCGGTGCGCTGCTGTTCGTCACCGTGCAGCACGACTACTTGCAGGACGGTCGTCTGGCCATCCGAGAAGAGCAGGACATCGTCTACCGTGAGCCGAGCCCGCCGAAAACCAGCAGCGGCGAACCCATGGTCGCCGGTGGCTGGCGCGAGGCGGTAACGCCGACGCCGACGCTGCTGTTCCGCTATTCGGCGGTCACCTTCAACGGCCATCGCATCCATTACGACTGGCCCTACGTCACCGAGGCCGAGGGCTATGCCGGTCTGGTCGTTCACGGCCCGCTGATCGCCACGCTGAACCTGCGCGCCTTCTGCCGCGCCAATCCCGATGCCCGCCTGCGGCGCTTTGCCTACCGCGGCCTGCGCCCGCTGATCGCACCGCAGCCGTTCGAGGTCGGCGGTCGCATCGTGGCGCCGGGCAGGGCCGAACTCTGGGCCGGCGATCACAACGGCCTGGCGCAGAAAGCCGAAGTGGAACTCGACTGAGGTGTATGGCGGGACTCCGCCCCCTCACCCTAACCCTCTCCCCAAGGGGGCGAGGGGACTGGTCGGTGTCCGGTTTCTAGATCGGTGTACACGCGATGCCATCTGCCAAGGCATGACTTCCGACGTACACCGGATAGCTCCCTCGCCCCTCTGGGGAGAGGGCTGGGGTGAGGGGGCGCCCTCTCTAACAACGAGAACGTATTGAGATGACGACGAATCACAACCACCAAGACTCCAAGCACGAAGAACTCAAGGCCATCCGCGAAGGCGTGCGCGCCCTCTGTGCGGAGTTTCCCGCCGAATACTGGCGCAAGATCGACGAGGAGAAGGGCTTCCCGGAAGCCTTCGTCACCGCGATGACCGAAGCCGGCTGGTTGTCGGCGATGATTCCGGAGGAATACGGCGGCTCGGGTCTTGGTCTGGCCGAAGCCTCGGTGATTCTCGAGGAAGTGAACCACTGCGGAGGCAACTCCGGGACCATCCACGGGCAGATGTACAACATGTTCACCCTGCTCAGAAACGGCAGCGAGGAGCAGAAGCGCTACTACCTGCCGAGGCTGGCCAGCGGCGAGCTGCGCCTGCAGTCCATGGGCGTGACCGAACCCACCACCGGCACCGACACCACCAAGATCAAGACCACCGCGGTGCGCCAGGGCGACAAGTACGTGATCAATGGCCAGAAGGTGTGGATTTCGCGCATCCAGCACTCGGACCTGATGATCCTGCTGGCGCGCACTACGCCGCTGCCCGAGGTGCAGCGCAAGTCCGAGGGCATGTCGATCTTTCTCGTCGACCTGCGTGAGGCCATCGGCAACGGCCTGACCGTGCAGCCGATCGCCAACATGGTCAATCACGAAACCAACGAGCTGTTCTTCGACAATCTGGAAATCCCCGCCAGCAGCCTGATTGGCGAGGAGGGCAAGGGCTTTCGTTACATCCTCGATGGGCTGAATGCCGAACGCACGCTGATCGCCGCCGAGTGCATCGGGGACGGCCGCTGGTTTGTCGAGAAGTCCGCCGCCTATGCCCGCGACCGCGTGGTGTTCGGCCGGCCTATCGGGCAGAACCAGGGGGTGCAGTTCCCCATCGCCGAAGCGCATATCGAGCTGGAAGCGGCCGACCTGATGCGCTGGCGCGCCTGCGAGGAATACGACAGCGGCCGCAACGCCGGAGCCGCGGCCAACATGGCCAAATACCTGGCGGCCAAGGCCAGCTGGGAAGCCGCCAACGCCTGCCTGCAGACCCACGGCGGCTTCGGCTTCGCCAACGAATACGACGTCGAGCGCAAGTTTCGCGAGACGCGCCTGTACCAGGTGGCGCCGATCTCAACCAACCTGATTCTTTCGTACGTGGCGGAGCATCTGCTGGAGCTGCCGCGCTCGTTTTAACGGAGCCGAATGTAGGGTGGAAAACGGCGAAGCCTTTTCCACGCGTATCGAAACAGGCGACACAGGTGGTGGAAATGCATCGCGATTTCCACCCTACGAAAAAGAGGATGTGCGTCATGAATATCAGCCATCTCGACCATCTGGTCCTCACCGTCGCCGATATCGAAAAGACGGTGGACTTCTACACCCGGGTGCTCGGCATGCAGGTGGTGACCTTCGGCGAAGGGCGCAAGGCGCTGGCCTTCGGCAACCAGAAGATCAACCTGCATCAGGCCGGGCACGAGTTCGAACCCAAGGCCGAGCGCCCGACGCCGGGTTCGGCGGACCTGTGCTTTATCGTCGCCACGCCGTTGGATCGAGTCATTGCGCATCTGGAAACGCAGGGCGTCTCGATCATCGAAGGCCCAGTGCAACGCACCGGCGCCACCGGCCCGATCCGCTCGGTGTATGTGCGCGACCCCGATCTGAACCTCATCGAACTGTCCAATCCGTTAGAGAATCCGCTGGAGCCCAACGCATGAGCCAGCACACCCGTGCCCTGACCGAATTCCTAGCCGGGCTCACCTACGAGCAGATCCCCGAGCCGGTGCTCGCTCGCACCGAAGACCTCTTTCTCGACTGGCTCGGCTCGGCCCTGGCCAGCGCCGGCTCGCATCCGATTCCGCTGTTCGAGCGTTACGCGCAGAAGATGGGCCCGGCCGACGGGCCGGCGCGCATTCTGGTCAACGGCCATAGCAGCTCGGCCTATTTCGCCGCGCTGGTGAATGCCGCCAGCTCGCATCTGGTGGAGCAGGACGACCTGCACAATAGCTCCGTGTTGCACCCAGCCACGGTCGTGTTTCCCGCTGCGCTGGCGGCGGCGCAGGATCTCGGCAAGTCCGGCCGAGAGCTGTTGGTGGCCTCGGTGGCCGGCTACGAGGCGGGCATCCGCATCGGCGAGTTTCTCGGCCGCTCGCATTACCGCATCTTCCACACCACGGCGACCGTCGGCACCCTGGCTGCCGCGGTGGCCGTTGGCAAGTTGATGGATTTCGACCAGCAGCAGTTCACCCATCTGCTCGGCAGCGCCGGTACGCAAGCGGCGGGGCTGTGGGAGTTTCTTCGTGACGCGGCGGACTCCAAGCAGCTGCACACCGCCAAGGCGGCTGCCGATGGCCTGCTCGCCGCCTACCTGACCGCCGATGGCCTGACCGGCGCGCAGAACATCCTCGAAGGCGAGCAGGGCATGGCGGCGGGCATGTCCCGCGATGCCGAGCCGAGCAAGCTGTCCGACCGGCTCGGCACGCGCTGGGCGCTGGCGGAAACCTCATTCAAGTTCCACGCCTCCTGCCGGCATACCCACCCGGCGGCCGATGCGCTGCTGGCGCTGATGCAGCGCGAAGGGCTCGGGGCCGATGACATCGCCTCGGTCACCACCCGCGTGCACCAGGGCGCGATCGACGTGCTCGGCCGCGTGACGGTGCCGCAGACGGTGCATCAGGCCAAATTCTCCATGGGCACCGTGCTGGGGCTGATCGCCCTGTACGGCAAGGCCGGCCTGACCGAATTCCACAGCCATGCGCTCAGCGACCCGCGCGTCGGCGAGTTCCGCGAGAAGGTCTCGATGACGCTCGATCCCGAGGTGGACGGCGCCTACCCGGCACGCTGGCTCGGTCGCGTCGAAGTGACCACCGCCGATGGCCGCACGCTGCACGGCGCCATCGACGAGCCGAAGGGCGACCCGGGCAACACGCTGAGCCGCGCCGAGCTGGAGGACAAGTTCCGCCGCCTGGTGCAGTTCTCCGCGGCGCGCAGCGATGACGAGGCGGGCGCGCTGATTGATACGGTCTGGCGCCTGCGCGAGCTGCAGCGGCTGGACGCATTGGCCTGAACTGAATCGTAGGGTGGATGACGGCGAAGCCTTATCCACCAATGTGGCGCCAGAGCCCTAGGGGCTGGAACAAACGCGTGGAAATGGCTTCGGCGATTTCCACCCTACGCCGAATTTGCAGGAACCGAACATGAACGACACCCAAGTCAAACCCCGCCCACTCGATGGCATCACCGTGGTCAGCCTCGAGCACGCCATCGCCGCGCCGTTCTGCACGCGCCAGCTGGCCGACCTCGGCGCGCGGGTGATCAAGATCGAGCGGCCCGGTGCCGGCGACTTCGCCCGCGGCTACGACGAGCGGGTCGACGGGCTGGCCTCGCATTTCGTCTGGACCAACCGCTCCAAGGAAAGCCTGAGCCTGGACGTGAAACAGGACGCCGCCGCCCAGGTGCTCGACCAGCTCCTGACCAAGGCCGACGTGCTGGTGCAGAACCTGGCGCCCGGTGCCGCGGCGCGCATGGGGCTGTCCTTCGAGGCGCTGCACGAGCGCTTTCCGCGGCTGATCGTCTGCGACATCTCCGGCTACGGCGAAGGCGGTCCCTACGAGCAGAAGAAGGCCTATGACCTGCTGATCCAGAGCGAGGGCGGCTTCCTCTCCGTCACTGGCGGGCCGGGCGAAACCGAGATGGCCAAGGCCGGCTGCTCCATCGCCGATATCGCCGCGGGCATGTACGCCTACACCGGAGTGCTCTCGGCGCTGATGCTGCGCGACAAGACGGGCGAGGGCAGCCGCGTCGACGTCTCCATGCTCGAAAGCCTGGTGGAGTGGATGGGCTACCCGTTGTATTACGCCTACAAGGGCGCGCCGCCGCCGCCGCGTGCCGGCGCCGCCCACGCCACCATCTACCCCTACGGCCCGTTCCCCACCGGCGACGGCGGCACGGTGATGCTCGGTCTGCAGAACGAGCGTGAGTGGCTGGCGTTCTGCGACAAGGTGCTGCTGCAGCCGGAACTGACGCAGGACGAGCGCTTCTCGAGCAACGCCCGGCGTTCGGAGCATCGCACCGAATTGCGTGCGCTCATCGTCGAGGCGTTCAGTCGCCTGAGCGCCGAAGAGGTGATCGCCCGGCTGGATGCCGCGCCCATCGCCAATGCGCATGTCAACGACATGGCCGGTGTCTGGGCGCATCCGCAGCTCAAGGCCCGCCAGCGCTGGAGCGAGGTGGACAGCCCGGCAGGTCGCCTGCCAGCGCTGCTGCCGCCGGGACGCAACAGTGCCTTCGCCCCGCGCATGGATCCGATCCCCGCCTTGGGCCAGCACACCGACAGCCTGCTGGCCGAGCTGGGTTACGCCCCCGGCGACATTCAGCGCTTGCACGAGCAGGGCGCGGTATGAGCGTGCCCAGGAGCCGGCCCATGAACTCATCGATCATCCGTAGCGCGCTGTTCGTCCCGGCGACCCGCCCGGAACGCATTCCCAAGGCGCTGGCGAGCGGCGCCGACGCGGTCATCGTCGACCTCGAGGATGCGGTCGCGGAGAACCTTAAGGCAGAGGCGAGGGGCAACCTCGATGCCTTCCTCGCGGCCAACTCGGCGGCGCGCCTGCTGGTGCGCATCAACGCGCCAACCCATGCCGAGCAGGCCGCGGACCTGGCGCTCTGTGCCCGTCATGCCGGTGTCACCGGCGTGCTGCTGCCGAAGGTCGAAAGCGCGGTGCAGGTTGCGCTGGCGGCCAGCTGCGGCAAGCCGGTCTGGCCAATCGTCGAAAGTACCCGCGGGCTGGCCAATCTGGCGGAAATTGCCCACGCCCAGGGTGTCGAGCGGCTGTCCTTCGGCGCGCTGGACCTGGGCCTCGATCTCGGCCTGGCCAATGGCACCGCCGGCGCCGAGCGCATGCTTGACCAGGCACGCTATGCGCTGCTGCTGCAGTCGCGATTGGCCGGGCTGGCAGCACCGCTGGACAGCGTCTTTCCCGACATCAAGAACCTCGATGGCCTCACCCGTGCCGCTGCCGACGCGCGTGACATGGGCTTTGGCGGCCTGCTGTGCATCCACCCGAGCCAGGTGGCCGTGGTGCACGAAACCCTGATGCCCAGTGCCGCGGAGCTGGACTGGGCGCAACGCATCCTCGCCGCCGGAGCTTCCGGCGATGGGGTTTTCGTGGTGGACGGACAGATGGTCGACGCCCCCGTCATCGGCCGTGCCCGTCGCCTGCTGCAACGTGCCGGGCAAGCGGTGCCCTGACCGCAACGCTTGCCCGCGAAACGTACCAACCGACAAAAACAAGAGGGTACTTCCATGCTGAGTAACAAGCTCAAGGCACTCGCCTGCGCGCTTTCTTTCACCGTCGCCGGGCTGGTGCATGCCGATCCCGTGACCATAAAGTTCGCCCATGTGGTGGCGGACAACACACCAAAGGGGCAGGGCGCCCTGCTGTTCAAGAAACTCGCCGAGGAACGCCTGCCGGGCAAGGTGAAGGTCGAGGTGTATCCGAACTCCTCGCTGTTCGGCGACGGCAAGGAAATGGAGGCCCTGCTGCTCGGTGACGTGCACATGCTGGCGCCGTCGCTGGCCAAGTTCGAGCATTACGCCAAGGCCATTCAGATCTATGACCTGCCGTTCCTGTTCGACGACCTGGCGGCAGCCGATCGTTTCCAGAGCGGCCCGCAGGGCAAGGCACTGCTGCGCGCGATGGAGGACAAGAACATCACCGGCCTGGCCTACTGGCACAACGGCATGAAGCAGCTTTCGGCGAACAAGCCGCTGCGCGAGCCGAAGGATGCCCGCGGGCTGAAGTTCCGCGTACAGGCCTCGGCAGTGCTCGACGAGCAGTTCAAGGCGGTGCGCGCCAACCCCCGCAAGATGAGCTTCGCCGAGGTCTACCAGGGCTTGCAGACCGGCGTGGTCAATGGCACCGAGAACACCTGGTCGAACTATGAAAGCCAGAAGGTGCACGAGGTCCAGCCTTACATGACCGCCTCCGACCACGGTCTGATCGACTACATGGTGATCACCAACACCAAGTTCTGGAACGGCCTGCCGGAAGACGTGCGCGGCGAGCTGGAAACGATCATGGAAGAGGTCACCTCCGAGGTGAACCGCCAGGCTGACGACCTCAACCAGCAGGCGCGCCAGGCCATCGCGGCCTCCGGCAAGACCGAAATCATCGAGCTGACCCCCGAGCAGCGCGCCCAGTGGCGCGAGGCGATGAAACCGGTGTGGAAGAAGTTCGAGAATGAGATCGGCGCCGAGCTGATCGAAGCGGCGCAGGCGGCCAACCGCTCCTGAGCCTCCAGAGGCACCAAGCGGCGGAGAACGAAAGGGCCTGTCCGATGTGACCGGCCCGTTTTTTTATGCCTGAAACCAGGCTTATGCTGACCGACCAAAGCGCGCAAGGAGACGCCGGCATGAGTCGTTACGCCACGGTCAGCACACCCGTGCTGGATATCGCTTATCTCGAATGGAACCCCCGCGGCCAGCAGGTGGCCGTGCTCGTGCACGGCTGGCCGGATTGCCCCGAAGGCTGGGAGCCCGTAGCCGAGCGCCTGGCCGCAGCGGGCTACCGCGTGCTCTGCCCGACGCTGCGCGGCTTCGGCCAGACACGCTTTCGCGACGCGCTGACCCCACGTAGCGGTCAGCTCACCGCGCTGGGGCGCGACCTGCTGGATTTCATCGACGCATTGCGCCTCGACCAGCCGGTGCTGGTCGGCCATGACTGGGGCGCGCGGGCGGTGGCCAATGCCTGCGGGCTGCGCCATCACGCCGCCGCACGGCTGGTAATGCTCGCGGTGGGCTACGGCACCAATGACCCGAACCAGCACATCTCGCTCAGCCAGACGCGCAACTACTGGTACCACTGGTACATGGCCACCCCGCGCGGCGAGCAGACGGTAGTCGAGGATCGCGCGGCCTTCACGCGGTTGCTGTGGGATACCTGGTCACCGGCCGGCTGGTACGCCGAGGCTGATTTCATCCAGGCGCTGGAGGCGTTCGACAACCCGGATTGGGCTGCCGTGGTACTGCATTCCTATCGCCACCGCTGGGGCTTTGTCGATGGCGATCCTGCATATGCATCGGACGAGGCGCTGCTGCAACCGGCCCCGGTGCTCGCCGTGCCGACGCTGGTGCTGCACGGCGAGGCCGATACCTGCAACGCACCGGAAACCTCGGCCGGGCGTGAGGCCTTATTCAGCGGCCCATACCACCGTCAGTTGCTGCCAGGCGTCGGCCACTTCCCCCAGCGCGAGGCGCCACAGGCAGTAGCCGAGGCGATCCTACAGTTCTGTCAGGGGGATTGAGCCGTTGCTACATGTTGCAGGCGGCGAGACCTAACCGTTTCTCTGGCCTGCAGTGGTTGGTTTTTCTAGGGGCCTGCCGCTTGTGCTTGCCAATTTTTGTTGCGGCTCTACACGGCATGGAATCTGGAAGCCTTATCGACACGGCAATGGTGGAGCGTGTGCGGTAGCTCGCAGGCGAGGCAATGTTTGATGACATCAATTTCACGCTTCCCAGAGCTGGTGTATAAACACCCGTCGTCGCTGAGAGGCCCGAGCTAGAGGCTCGGAGAGAGTGGCGAACGGAATGTTATACACCAAACCCGTTCGGCGCCTTATACACCACTTGGTGTCTAATTATAGTTAGAGGTGCAAGTTGAAAGCACTGGAGAAATGGGCAGAGCGTATATACGCCGAGACAGATGCGGGGCGAAGCATCGCAACATCTGTTGCCGGCATCGTTGGTTTGTCGGTTTATCTTTTGACATTGGATTGGGTTATTGCCGCCTTTTCAGCAGTTATTGCGTTCCCGCTAGTTCGGCTAATAGCAACTGGGCTTCATGTAAGCGCAGTAAGGCGGGCACAAAGTCGTGAAGAGCTAGAAGAAGCAAAGAGAATTTATTCCCGCTTGAGTACACACGAGAAATCTGTAGTGCAAGCCTTTGTACAGTCCGGCGGCTCAGTTCTCACTTGGAGCCAAGTAAATAAGCTAGGTCTATCAGGCAATGCTATCGAGTCACTTATCCAGCGAGAGGTCGCTTGGACATCAACGACCTCGGATGGCATGCGCGAAACATTTGCTCTAGATTCAGCAATATTTGATGTAGGGCAAAAGCATTCGGCCAGTGGTAGCAACCTCTAACAACTGGTTCAAACCGTTCGCTTCGCTCACTGGGACGGGCTAAAGCCCGCCCCTTAACCAAACGTTAGGCATCGGAGAAGTTTATGCCTGGATCCCCTCGAATCGATAAAGGCGAAGGCTTTATTCGTACCTATGAGCTTCTGCAAGCCCTTCGAGGAGACATTGATCAGGCCTACGCAAATCTGGAGGTAGACCGAGAGTCCCAGTTCCTTCGGCGCTGTGTTGTTCGAGCAATTTTCTCCTACATTGAAGCAATAGCCGAATGCGTAAAGGTTGAAATCCGATCAACCATTAGGGCTGGCGTTTATTCTGGAAAACTCACCCCAAAGGAGCAAGAAACTCTGGGATCGCTGTTAATTGTTGGAGCCGAGCCAGGAAAATTCTTGCCGCTAGACCAAAATATAAAGAGAACATTTAAACTCGCAGCAAAGGTCTGGGATTTAAGCTATCGGCTTTCAACGGACGGCGAAGATTTTAGAGATTTCTTGTTCGCAAAATCAGCTCGCAACAAACTTACTCACCCTCGCACTTTTTACGACATCGAAGTTAACGATTACGACATGCACTGCCACACAGTTGCGGGAGTGTGGGCGCAAAATGAGTTTCAGAGGCTCTTTCAAGAAAGGGTTAAATCTATTGTAAGTAATCTGCCTGAAGATATGCGTGAAGCTTTTTTAAATAGAGTTGGCGGCGCCGATGCCTAACAACTGGTTCAAACCGTCGCTTCGCTCACTGGGACGGGCTAAAGCCCGCCCCTTAACCAAACGTTATAAACATGAATCCAAACATACCCTTCAACGTCAACACTGTATATCTAGTCACAAGCTCTAGACCGGGAGAAGAAGGAATAACTCGCCGCTTAGTTGAGAGCATAAGCGACACCTCTAGTAATGGAGGCGACTTTAGTTTTTTTGCACGCACGAATAAATAGTGGCGACGGTTACTTTCAGCTACTAGAGGAAATATTTTACGAAATTGATAAGGGGCTTAGGCCAATTATCCACTTTGACATGCACGGATCCCAAGAGCGGGGTTTAGAAATTGGTAAAACTGGAGAGTTTATTGACTGGGGATCAGTCATTGATAGTCTTAGGATTTTAAACACCAAGCTTAATAACGAGCTGGTTGTTTTAATGACGGCGTGTCATGGCCTTCATGCAATCCTGCCAATTAGTTTTGAGAAAGTCGCTCCATTTTTGTGCCTAATAGCACCCGAGCAAGAAATAAAAATTGGGCATATTGAAGACCGAGTTCCAGAATTTTATCGCGAGCTGTTTTCCTCAGGCTCATTAGCTCACGCATGCCAAAAGCTCGGGAGTGAGTTTAACTATTTTCATAGCGCAGAGTTTCTCTTCAGAACCCTAACCAGATATATCAAGGAAAAATGCAAAGGCGCTGGCGGGCAAAAAAGAAGAGAGGATTTACTTACTGAAATAATGGAGACTCGGCTAGGAGAGGAGCCTGAGAAAATTTCAGAATACAGAACAAAAGTTAAGCAACATGTTGCACCAAATCAAGAGCTACTAGATCGCTATACCAGTCGCTTCTTAATGGGAAAAGCTTCAGGCATAAAAATCGATGAACTACTCACAGAGATCGAGAAGTCATATTTATAACAACTGGTTCAAATCGTTCGCTTCGCTCACTGGGACGGGCTAAAGCCCGCCCCTTAACCAAACGTTAGGTTCTTCAATTGTGCGAAAGCTATTAGAGGCTGACAGCCTGGTTCAGGTAAATCTTATGGCAAGCTACCTGCAAAGCAGCGGCATTGCCACAAGGATAATTAATGAATATCAAGGCTCTGTTCGTTCAATTGTTTCTTTTCATAGACCAATACGCCCTGAGCTTTGGGTGCCCTCTGAAAAATTTGAAACAGCTGCCAGATTAGTTGGGCGCTATCAGTACGAACAAGAATCAAATAATTCAGGCGTTGAAGTCGAATGGTTGTGTAAAAATTGCAAGGAAAGCAATCCTGATAATTTCATGTCTTGCTGGAATTGCGGTGGGTCGAAATGAGCCTGCACCCTGGCTAGTTTGTAGTTCGTGCAGCAGGGGCCAAGCATTCAAACGATCACAGAGATAATCATTGTCTTATCGGCCTTGTTCTGCTGTAGGTCTCGCCTGTTCCGACAGTATTGCTTCACAACAAGAACCATCAGCTCATTGTTCAATCCTGCCGTAAGGGGCGGCCTTGCGTTGTGCCAGTTCCGGCTTAAACACCGCTCATGCCACCACACCGTCCAACAGGCGCTCCACATGCGGTCAAACGCCGGCTTCCTGCATCCACTTCGGCTTCGCATAACGACGATCGGCCTTGCCGGCCTTGAGCACGGCGCCCGGCACGTCGTGGCCGACCAGTTGGGGCAGGTCGGCGGCGCATTGCAGCAGGCGGTCGAGATCGACGCCGGTGTTCAGGCCCATGCGCTGGAGCATATGCACGAGATCTTCGGTGCAGATGTTGCCGCTGGCACCCGGCGCGTACGGGCAGCCGCCGAGCCCGCCGAGGGAGGCGTCGAAGCGGTCGATACCGGCGTTCAGCGCTGCCAGCGCGTTGGCCAGGCCCATGCCGCGGGTATTGTGGAAGTGTACGGTGAATACTGCCTGTGGCCAGCTGTTCAGCACTTCGCGGCAGATACGCTCGACCTGCGCCGGGTCGGCTATGCCGGTGGTGTCGCAGAGGGTGATGCCCTGCACGCCGATTTCCAGCAGGCGTTGCACCAGCTCATAGATGCGCCGCTCGGGCACGTCGCCCTCGAAGGGGCAGCCGAAGGCGGTCGATAGCGAGGCGTTGATGAACACGCCACTGCCGCGGGTGACTTCGATGATCTCGCGGAACTGCACCAGCGACTGTTCGGGCGTCATGCGCAGGTTGGCCAGGCCGTGGGTGTCGCTGGCCGACATCACCAGGTTGATCTCGTCCACCTCGCAGGCCAGCGCGCGCTCGCAGCCCTTTACGTTGGGCACCAGTACGGTGTACTCGACGCCCTCCACACGGCGGATGCCGCGCATCACGTCCTCGGCGTCGCGCAGGTTGGGGATGGCCTTGGGCGAGGTGAAGGAGGTGACCTCGATCTTCGCCAGCCCGGTTTGCGAGAGGCGGTCGATCAGGGCGATCTTGGCGTCGGTCGGCACGAAGTCCGCTTCGATCTGGAAGCCGTCGCGGGTGGCGACTTCCTGGATATACAGGCGTTTATTCATGGGAATCCTGTCGGTTGTGCCTGGGCGTAGGGTGGATGACGCTTTACCCATCCGCCATTGTGGCTTGCTGGCTGGTGGACAAGCTTCGCGTTGTCCACCCTACGTAGAGCTGTAGTTCGTAGGGTGGATGAACCTCCATCCCACCGTTTCCGGATGTCGCGGTGGATGAAAAAAGCGTCATCCACCCTACGAGCAGTGTCAGATGACTCCCCGCTCGCGCAGGCCCTGGCGTTGTAAATCGGTGAGGCCGAGGCCGGCCAGCACGTCGTCGGTGTGTTCGCCCAGCTGCGGGCCGCCTTCGCCGATGCGTCCCGGCGTGCGCGATAGCTTGGGCAGCACGCCCGGCACCTTGAGCGGGCCGGCAAAGGTCTGCACCTGCTCAATCATCTGCCGCGCCAGGTAGTGCGGGTCCTTGACGATATCGGCGGCGGTGTAGGGATAGCCGGCCGGCACGCGGGCGCCCTTGAGCGCTTCGATCACCTCGTCGCGGCTGTGCTGGATGGTCCATTCGCCGATGGCGGCATCGATCAGCTCGGCGTGCTGGGCGCGGCCGTCGTTGTGGGCGAAGCTCGGATCATCGGCGAGGTCCTGGCGGCCCATCAGGGTCATCAGGCGCTTGTAGATGCTGTCGCCATTGCCGGCGATCAGCACGTAGGCGCCGTCGTTGCACAAATAGGAATTGGACGGCGTGATGCCGGGCAGGGCACTGCCAGCCGGCTCGCGTACGTAGCCGAAGGCGTCGTATTCGGGCACGAGGCTTTCCATCATAGCGAACACCGACTCGTACAGCGCCACGTCGATCTCCTGGCCCTGGCCGCTACGGTTGCGCTCCTGCAGGGCAAGCAATACGCCGATCACGCCATACAGCGAGGACAGCGAATCGCCGATGCTGACGCCAACCCGCACCGGCGGCTGGCCCGGATAGCCGGAGAGGTAGCGCAGGCCACCCATGGCTTCGCCGATCACGCCGAAGCCGGGTAGGTCACGATAGGGTCCGGTCTGGCCGTAGCCGGAAATGCGCAGCATGATCAGCCGCGGGTTCAGCTTCGACAGCTCATCCCAGCCCAGGCCCCATTCTTCCAGCGTGCCGGGGCGGAAGTTCTCCACCAGGATGTCGGCTTCGGCCACCAGCTGGCGGACGATTGCCTGGCCTTCCGCGGCCTTGAGATCCAGCGTCACCGAGCGCTTGTTGCGCGACTGCACATGCCACCAGAGCGAGGTGCCGTCCTTGACCTTGCGCCACTTACGCAACGGGTCGCCGACCTTGGGCGGCTCGATCTTGACCACATCGGCGCCGAATTCGCCGAGCAGCTTGCTGGCGAAAGGGCCGGCGATCAGCTGGCCCATCTCGATTACCTTGAGGCCCTGCAGCGGCAGGTTCTTGTTTGTCTGTTCGCTCATCACGACACCTGTGCCGGTTGATTCATGGTGCCGAGCATGACCGACGCATCGGCAGCGGACAATTGGCCGTTGGCCAAGTGAGGTTTCGCGCCTCACGAAGGCTAAGACGAAAGAAGCTTTGAAAAGCTTGGGCTGAGCGGCGCATGCTTCGTCTACCGCGAATACGGGAATCCAATATGCGCCGCATCGATTTCGTCACCCTTCGGCTGTTCG
The DNA here is from genome assembly GCF_032106285.1 of Stutzerimonas kunmingensis. Lineage (GTDB taxonomy): Bacteria > Pseudomonadota > Gammaproteobacteria > Pseudomonadales > Pseudomonadaceae > Stutzerimonas > Stutzerimonas kunmingensis_B. The sequence goes on along the minus strand of NZ_DAMCPO010000039.1, from coordinate 2,205 downwards.
TCGCCATCGCCGAGACCCGTAGCCTGACTCGCGCTGCCGAGCGCGAGCATCTGGCGCTGGCGGCGGTGAGCAAGCGCGTCAGCGATCTGGAAGGGCAGCTCGGCGTCAGCCTGCTCTATCGTCAGCCCAAGGGCGTCGAGCTGACGCCGGCGGGGCACGCACTGCTGCACCACGCGCGCAACCTACTGGATAACCTGCAACAGCTGGACGCCGATCTCAGCGAATTCAGCCAGGGCGTAAAGGGCCATGTGCGCATCCACGCCAATACCTCGGCGGTGATCGAATTCCTGCCCGAGGACCTGAGTACCTTCACCCGTCAGCACGCGGAAGTGAAGATCGACCTGGAGGAGCGCGTCAGCAGCGACACCCTGCGTGCGTTGCGCGAAGGGCTGACCGATATCGGCATCTTCGCCGGGCACATGCCGGCCGAGGACCTGCAGGTGTTTCCCTACCGCGAGGACCGGCTGGTGCTGGTCACGCCACGCGAGCATGTGCTGGCCGGGCGTGCAGAAATCGCCCTGCGTGATGCTGCTGGCTTCGACTTCATTGGCCTGCAGCAGGACGCCTCGCTGCATGCCCTGCTGCAGCAGTCGGCACAGCAGATGGGCACGCCGCTGCGTCTGCGCATCCAGGTACGCAGCTTCGAGGCGATCTGCCGGATGATCCACACTGGCATGGGCATCGGCGTGCTGCCCGAGCAGGTGGTGCGCAACTACCTGCCGGCGCTGGACGTAGCCATCGTGCCGTTGACCGATGCCTGGGCGCGACGCGAGCTGAAGCTCGGCGTGCGCAATCTGGAAAGCCTGTCGGTGACTGCGAGGCAGATGCTCGAGCACCTCACCGCTCGCGAAGGCAATGGCTGAAGGAGCGCGCCGGGCCTGGTGATTGCGCTGCTGCCTTCGCCAAACGCGAAGTCTTGCTTGGCCAAATAGCAATTCAGTCCGCGGGGGCGGCGGGGTAGAGTCGGGCCAGCGATATGGCTCACACAACTACAAAACGGAGCTCACCCCATGGCACGACTTTCACGTGGCATCACCCGACTGCTCGCCGCTTCGGCGCTGTTTACCGTGCTCGGCGCTCAGGCCGATCCGATCCTGATCAAGTTCTCTCATATCACCGCCGACAGCACGCCGAAGGGCCAGGGCGCGCTGATGTTCAAGAAGCTCGTGGAAGAGCGCCTGCCCGGCCAGGTAGAAGTGCAGGTGTTCGCCAACTCCTCGCTGTACGGCGATGGCAAGGAGATGGAAGCGCTGCTGATGAACGAGGTGCAGCTGCTGGCGCCGGCACCGTCGAAGCTCGAGCAGTACACCAAGCAGCTGCAGCTGTTCGACCTGATGTTCCTGTTCGACGACATGCCTGCCGCGCAGCGCTTCCAGCAGTCGGACAAGGGCCGCGCCATGCTCAAGTCGATGGAGGACAAGGGCATCACCGGCCTGGCCTACTGGCTCAACGGCATGCGCCACTTCACTGCCAACAAGCCCCTGCGCGAGCCGGCCGACGCCCGCGGGCTGAAATTCCGCGTGCAGCCGTCGGACCTGCAGGCCGCGCAGTACACCGCGCTGCGGGCGGTGCCGCGCAAGATGGCCTTCGCCGAGATCTACCAGGGCCTGCAGACCGGCGTGGTCAATGCCCAGGACAACCCCTGGTCGAACATCTACAGCCAGAAGTACCACGAGGTGCAGAAGTACATCACCGAGTCCGGCCACGGCATCGGCAACTACCTGCTGATCACCAACACCAAGTTCTGGGACAGCCTGCCCGCGGATGTGCGTGGCGAGCTGGAGGCGATCATCGATGAGGTCACCGCAGAGGTGAATCGCCAGGCCGAAGCGCTGAACGAGAAGGCCAAGCAGGGCGTCATCGACTCGGGCAAGAGCGAGATTCTGGTGCTGACCGACGAACAGCGCGCCCGCTGGCGCGACGCGGTGCAGCCGGCCTGGAAGAAGTTCGAAGCCGATATCGGCAAGGACCTGATCGAGGCCGCGCGCGCAGCCAACGCTGCGCCCTGAGGCAAGTCCGCCAATGGTCTGTTAGACCAATGTGCAGTTTCGGCCACGGCGCTGGCTGCACAGAATGGCGGCGTCTATCTGCGTGATCGGACAAGTGTGTATTCCAACCGGATGGTTGAACGAGCGGCCCTTGAGGCCGCTTTTTTTTTGGTTCATCGCGCTTTCCCGGGGAAGGCAGCCTTGATTTTCAGGAAGA
>NZ_DAMCPO010000038.1:0-31742 GCF_032106285.1 Stutzerimonas kunmingensis | reverse complement strand
GTAGGATTACCAGGCTGAGCCGGGTACATTAGCTGCTGTTTTAAGCATTAACCCCTTGAAACAAAGGGTTTGGAGCCATGGTGCAGTTAACCAAACCAAGCGCGACACGTGCACACGTGTCGCACCAAAGCGCTTATCATAGCGGACCCGTCAACCCCCTGACAGAGCAATGCGCCCAAGGCGGCACTGCCATCAGCGCCTGACGGCATTCGGTACGACGACCCTTGCAGCGGCCTGTCCCGCACTTGGCCAGCCCCACGAAAACGGAACCTCTCCCCGATGATCAAACTGCACACCAACTACGGCGTCATCACCGTCAACCTGTTCGAAGACAAGGCACCGGAAACCACTGCCAACTTCAAGGAATACGTGAAGAGCGGTCACTACGACGGCACCATCTTCCACCGCGTGATCAGCAACTTCATGATCCAGGGCGGCGGTTTCGAGTCTGGCATGAAGCAGAAGCCGACTCGCGCCCCTATCAAGAACGAGGCCAACAATGGCCTGTCGAACAAGACCGGCACCCTGGCCATGGCCCGCACCATGGAGCCGCACTCTGCCTCCGCGCAGTTCTTCATCAACGTGAAGGACAACGACTTCCTCGACCACAGCGCGCCAACCGTTCAGGGCTGGGGTTACGCCGTGTTCGGCGAGGTGACCGAAGGCATGGACGTGGTCGAGAAGATCAAGGCCGTGGCGACCACCATGAAATCCGGTCACCAGGACGTTCCAGTGGAAGACGTGGTGATCGAGAAAGCGGAAATCGTCGAGTAGTCGCGAGTGATCCTGCTGATCTCCGATCTGCACCTGGAAGAGGAACGCCCGGACATTACCCGGGCGTTTCTGCATTTTCTCGCCACTCGCGCGCGCCAGGCCGAAGCGCTGTACATACTCGGCGACTTTTTTGAGGTCTGGATCGGCGACGATGCCATGACACCCTTCCAGCAATCGATCGCCGACGCGTTACGCGCCCTGAGCGAACGCGGTACGCGCATTTACCTGATGCACGGCAACCGTGACTTCATGCTGGGCAAGGGCTTCTGCCGCGCGGCTGGCTGTACGCTGCTGGGCGACCCGAGTGTGGTCGAGCTCGGCGGTGAGCGCGTCCTTCTGATGCATGGCGACAGCCTGTGCACCCGCGACGAAGGCTACATGCGGCTACGGCGTTTGCTGCGCAATCCGCTCAGCCTGTTCATCCTGCGTAATCTGCCGCTGTCCACTCGCCGAAAACTCGCGCGCAAGCTGCGCAATGAAAGTCGCACCCAGACGCGCATGAAGGCTTCGGACATAATCGATGTCACCCCGGAGCTGATCCCTCGAGTACTCGCCGAGCATGGCGTGCGGACCCTGATCCATGGCCACACCCATCGCCCCGCGACACACGAACTGGAAGTCGACGGCCGCCCGGCACGGCGCATCGTGCTCGGCGACTGGGACCAGCAAGGCTGGGCGCTACAGGCCGACGAGAGCGGCTTTCAGCAAGCCCCGTTCGATCTGAACTAAGCCGCCAGCGGCACGCCGCTGTGAAAGCGAAACTCGGCGTCCGGGCTTTCGATGAGTTCGCGCTCGCGTTCACGTACCCGAATGATCGCCGTATCGACATCGGCCGCATCGCCATATTGGTACGCCAGCTTGAGATAGTCCTGAAAGTGCCGCGCTTCCGACTTGAGCAGCCCGTGATAGAACTTGCCCAGCTCCTCATCCAGATGCGGCACCAACATGGCGAAACGCTCACAGGAGCGTGCCTCGATAAAGGCACCGATCACCAGCGTATCAGTCAGCCGGTACGGCTCATGATTGCGTACGAGTTCGCGCAGGCCGGCTGCATAGCGTGACGACCCAACGTTCCGCAGCTGGATCTCTCGTCGGCGAACGATTGCCAGTACCTGCTCGAAATGACGCAGCTCCTCACGGGCGAGGCGCGACATCTTGTTCTGCAGGTCCGGTTTGTCAACGTAGCGGAACATCAACTGGAACGCCGCACCTGCCGCCTTCTTCTCGCAGTTTCCATGATCAATGAGCATCACATCCTGATTCTGCAACGCTGCATCCACCCATGCGGCGGGTGTGGCACAACCGAGGAATTCGTTGAGATCAGGAAGCATGTCTAGCCTTGCATATTCAGGAACTTAATAAGCCGACAGTTAAATGGCACCGCCGGACACCGGACGGGCATTATTGCGAATGCCGCGCGGAGCAGCCAGCCTTGCTTGATATACATCACGGCCGGCATCGCAGGCTTGTCTATAGTTGACCAACCTGAATCTGGAAATGGAGCCGATCATGCAAGCCATTCGCTGCATCCTCGTGGTAATTGACCCGAACCAGCCGCAAGAGCTGGCACTCAAACGTGCGCGACTGATCGCAAGTGTCAGCCAGTCCCGCCTGCACCTGCTGGTGTGCGATACCAAGCACGACCACGGTGCCCACCTGACCGCACTGAGCGAACAGCTGGCTAGCGAGGGCCATCAGGTGTCCACCCAGCAGGCGTGGCACGAGAGCATCCATCAGACCATCATCAACGTGCAGCAGGCCGAAGGTTGCGGGTTGGTGGTCAAGCAGCACGTGCCGGACAACCCCCTCAAGCGCGCCCTGCTCACTCCCGAGGACTGGAAGCTGCTGCGTTATTGCCCCAGCCCGGTGCTGATGGTGAAAACTGACAAGCCATGGACAGGTGGAAACATTCTCGCCGCGGTGGACGTCGGCAACGCCGATCTGGAACACCGCACGCTGCACGCGACCATCATCAATCACGGCTACGAGATCGCCAGCCTCGCCGACGGCAAGCTGCACGTCATCAGTGCGCATCCTTCAGCGATGCTTTCCGCCGCCGACCCGGCGTTCCAACTCAAGGAAACCATCGAAGCTCGGTATAGAGATGCCTGCAAGCAGTTCCAGGAAGAGTTTCAGATTCCTGACGCTCAGCTACATGTCGAGGAAGGCCCTGCCGATGCGCTGATTCCGCGCGTTTGCCACCAGCTCAAGGCCGTCGTCACAGTGATCGGCACGGTGGCGAGGACCGGATTCTCTGGCGCGCTGATGGGTAACACTGCCGAGGTGGTGCTCGACACGCTGGAAAGCGATGTCCTGGTACTCAAGCCCAACGACATCATCGATCACCTCGAAGACCTGGTTCGCCACTGAGTCAGACCGCTCCGAACGAAAGCGCTGCCCCGTGGGCTTCATCAGACCCTGAAGTCGATACCTTCCGCTAGAAAGCGTGGCGCGATGTAGCGCTCGTAATGAGCCTCGGAAAGCAGGAAGAACTCCTGATCGATCGCGTCGCGCAGTTCAGGCAGCGGTCGATCACGGAATTCGGGTAGCAAAGCAACGCCATAGGCTTCGAGCTGCTGAATCAGCCGCGCACCGCGCGCGATCAACTGATAGGCCCAGCAGTAGGGAGACTGCTCCACTACAAAGCGGATCTGCCGAGCCTCCAGCTGCTGGCGCAACAGCTGAGCATCGAACACTTCGAGTTTGGCCGTCATGACCTGCGCCAGGAGGATTTCCAGACGCCGCCATACCGCCCGCTTTTCCTCTTCGCCATAGGCGTTCCAGTTAACCACCTCATGATGGAATCGCTTGCACCCACGGCAGACGATATCGCCGTACACCGTCGAGCACAGACCAATGCAAGGGGTTTTGATGCGCTGTGAGGACATGACCGAAGCAGGTTGATGGCGGGCCGAGCATCTTAGACTTTTGTCCTACCAGGGTCATCCTTGTTTAAAGCGTGGCCCCCTCTGGCGCCGCCACAAGCCCAGGCCCCGCGGGCCCGAGCGAAATCTTTTCACGCAAGCTCACGACGCCTTGGCGGCGGCCGTCGCTGGCGCTCGACTTAACTTTTTGGGCCATTTCCAGTAGTATCGGCCCGCCGTTTTTGGCGCCACATTCCATACGAAGCTGTTTTCAAAGCGTCACGAGCACAGTTGAACCGGCTGCGTGCCGGATGCGCAGATTTATCTTTACCCTGCCCATCCGGCCTCGCCCGCCCGGCGTAAAACTTTGAAAACAGCTTCCGGATGCGCGTCCCGAAACACCCAAGGGACCAATGATGAGGGTAAAAACTGTGCTTGAAGCCTATCGCAAACACGTAGAAGAGCGTGCCGCCCAGGGCGTCGTGCCCCAGCCGCTGAACGCCGAGCAAACCGCAGGCCTGGTTGAGCTGCTGAAGAATCCGCCAGCCGGCGAAGAAGAATTCCTCGTTGACCTAATCACCAACCGCGTCCCCGCTGGCGTCGACGAAGCCGCCTACGTCAAGGCCGGCTTCCTGTCCGCCCTGGCCAAAGGTGAAACCTCCTCGCCATTGCTGAGCAAGCAGCGCGCTGTCGAACTGCTGGGCACCATGCAGGGCGGCTACAACATCGCCACTCTGGTCGAGCTGCTGGATAACGCCGAACTGGCCGCTGTTGCCGCCGAGCAACTGAAGCACACCCTGCTGATGTTCGACGCTTTCCACGACGTGGCCGAAAAAGCCAAGGCCGGTAACGAGCATGCCAAGGCTGTGATGCAGTCCTGGGCCGAAGGCGAGTGGTTCACCAACCGCCCGGCAGTTGCCGAAAAAGTTTCCCTGTCCGTATTCAAGGTCACTGGCGAAACCAACACCGACGATCTGTCGCCTGCTCCAGACGCCTGGTCGCGCCCTGACATCCCGCTGCACGCGCTGGCCATGCTGAAAATGGCCCGTGACGGCATCAACCCGGACGTACCGGGCTCGGTCGGCCCAATCAAGCAGATGGAAGAACTGAAAGCTAAGGGCTTCCCAGTTGCTTATGTCGGCGACGTGGTCGGTACCGGCTCCTCGCGCAAGTCGGCCACCAACTCCGTGCTGTGGTTCTTCGGTGACGACATCCCGAACGTGCCGAACAAGCGCGCCGGTGGCTTCTGCTTCGGCACAAAGATCGCCCCGATCTTCTACAACACCATGGAAGATGCCGGTGCCCTGCCGATCGAATTCGACTGCAGCAACCTGGCCATGGGCGACGTGATCGACGTCTATCCATACGCTGGCAAGGTTTGCAAGCACGGCACCGATGAAGTCGTCACCACTTTCGAACTGAAGACCGACGTCCTGCTGGACGAAGTCCGTGCTGGCGGTCGTATTCCGCTGATCATCGGCCGCGGCCTGACCGAGAAGGCCCGCGCCGAGCTGGGTCTGGCACCGTCCACCCTGTTCAAGAAGCCGGAAGCGCCGACTGACAGTGGCAAAGGTTTCACCCTCGCGCAGAAGATGGTCGGTCGCGCCTGCGGCTTGCCGGAAGGCAAGGGCGTTCGTCCGGGCACCTACTGCGAACCGAAGATGACCACCGTCGGCTCGCAGGACACCACTGGCCCGATGACTCGCGACGAGCTGAAAGACCTGGCTTGCCTGGGCTTCTCCGCCGATCTGGTCATGCAGTCGTTCTGCCACACCGCTGCCTATCCAAAGCCGATCGACGTCAACACCCACCACACCCTGCCGGACTTCATCATGAACCGCAGCGGCGTGTCCCTGCGTCCGGGCGACGGCATCATCCACAGCTGGCTGAACCGCATGCTGCTGCCGGATACCGTTGGTACCGGTGGTGACTCGCACACCCGCTTCCCGATCGGCATCTCCTTCCCGGCCGGCTCCGGCCTGGTCGCCTTCGCCGCCGCCACTGGCGTTATGCCGCTGGACATGCCGGAATCCGTACTGGTGCGTTTCAAGGGCCAGATGCAGCCCGGCATCACCCTGCGTGACCTGGTTCATGCCATCCCCTACTACGCCATCCAGCAGGGTCTGCTGACTGTCGAGAAGAAGGGCAAGAAGAACATCTTCTCCGGTCGCATTCTCGAGATCGAAGGTCTCAACCAACTGACCGTGGAGCAGGCATTCGAGCTGTCCGACGCCTCCGCCGAGCGTTCGGCTGCCGGCTGCACCATCAAGCTGCCGGAAGACTCGATCGCCGAGTACCTGAAGTCCAACATCACCATGCTGCGCTGGATGATCAGCGAAGGTTACGGTGATGCCCGCACCCTGGAGCGCCGCGCTCAAGCGATGGAAGCGTGGGTCGCCGATCCGAAGCTGCTGGAAGCAGATAAGGACGCCGAATACGCTGCGGTGATCGAAATCGACCTGGCCGAAGTGAAAGAGCCCGTGCTCTGCGCGCCGAACGACCCGGACGATGCCCGCCTGCTGTCCACCGTTGCTGGCGAGAAGATCGACGAAGTCTTCATCGGCTCCTGCATGACCAACATCGGCCACTTCCGCGCTGCCGGCAAGCTGCTCGACAAGGTCAAGGGTGGCATTCCGACCCGTCTGTGGCTGGCTCCGCCGACCAAGATGGACGCTCATCAGCTGACCGAGGAAGGCTATTACGGCATCTACGGCAAGGCTGGCGCGCGCATGGAAATGCCGGGCTGCTCGCTGTGCATGGGTAACCAGGCTCGCGTGCAAACCGGTTCCACTGTGGTCTCTACCTCCACTCGTAACTTCCCGAATCGTCTGGGTGACGCCACTAACGTCTACCTGGCTTCGGCAGAGCTGGCGGCAGTAGCGTCCATCACCGGCAAGCTGCCGACCGTCGAGGAGTACATGGAATACGCGAAGAACATCGACAGCATGGCTGCCGATATCTATCGCTACCTGTCTTTCGACCAGATCGCCGAATTCCGTGACGCTGCGGAGAAGGCCAAGATCAAGGTCGTCGAAGTCTGATGACGCCGTAAGGCAATAAAAAAACCCCGCCTCGGCGGGGTTTTTTATTGCCTCCATCGCCGCTGCCCCCTTCGCCAATCAGAGCGGCGACCAACGCCTGCACACGCACGCTGCTACAGCAATGCGCACCGGCCACACCTGCCATCACCGCGCAGCACAGCCGCAGAAAAAACGCCATCGGGAAAAAGGGATTGCCACTAGAGATAGTCTTTTCCCACAGACAAAGAAAAGCCCGGACTAGCCGGGCTCTTCTAGGCGTAGCTAACTCAGATTACTGAACCTGAGCTTCCACTTCTGCTTCAACGCGACGGTTGATCTGACGACCTTCCTCAGTGGCGTTGTCGGCAACCGGACGGGACTCACCGTAACCTGCGGAGTTCACGCGGCCACCCTCAACACCGTATTCGTTGACCAGAACGTTGCGCACTGCTTCGGCACGACGCTCGGACAGACGCTGGTTGTACTGGTCAGTACCAACGGAGTCAGTGTGACCTTCAACAGTGGTGTTGGTCTGCGGGTACTGCTGCATGAAGTCAGCGAGGTTCTTGATGTCGCTGTAGCTTTCTTCACGAACGCGCGACTTGTCGAAATCGAACTTGACGTCCAGTTCGACACGGACCAGCTCAGGAGCAGGCTCTGGTTCGTTGTCGACAATCGGAGCCGGAGCCGGCTCTGGAGTCGGCTCGACTGCTGCAACCTCGCGAGCACCACCACCGAAGTTCAGACCGACACCAACACCAGCCATCCACTCAGCCTCGTCTGCATCGATGTTGTACATGCCGTCGACGCTGGCCTTGGCAAAGAAGTTCTCGGTGAAGTAGTACTTGAGACCGGTACCAACATTAGCGAAGGTGCTGCTGTCACGACCGCCACGAGTCGCCTGGCCGATGCTCTGATGAGCCACACCAGCGGAGACGTACGGACGCAGGCCTACGCCTGGCGCGCCGAAGTGGTAGGCAGCATCCAGCGAAGTAAGGCTACCCTTGATGTTCTTGTGGCTGCCATCGGCGCCGACCGGATCCTTGGAGGTCAGGTCATGGTATTCGCCGTAGGACAGGCCCAGGGAAACATCGTCGGTAAGGAAGTAGCTGGCGCCAGCGCCATAAAGCTCGCCGTCACGCTGCACGTCACGCGAGCTATCGGTGAAATAGTGCTTACCGAACGCTTCCACCTCTACGGCGCCCTGTCCTTGGGCCAGCGCGCTGAGAGAAGTGGCGGCAACCATCGAACCGATAACGACGCCTAAGGTGTTTTTAAGTTTCATCCGTAAATCCCCATCTGGTGGTTAGAATCAGAACAATCTAAGGAAACCGGCTGTCTGTATGCCCAAGCTGTTCGCAAGGTATAAGACAAGTTTCCAGGATTAAGTTTCAGTAGTATCGGAAAATTTTTCCCGCAGCTTATCGAGCGCACGCTTGTATCGCATCTTCGTTGCACTCAAACCCATATGCATGATGTCCGCGATTTCTTGAAACTCAAGTTCAGCAACAAAACGCAACACCAGTATCTCTCGATCGATCGGATTCACATGCACGAGCCACCGGTCGAGCCCAGTCTTCTCCTCGATTCTCGGCGCCTTCTCGTCGGATGCCTCTTCAAGCGGGTCGAGGCTGAGTGCGTCAAGCAAACGCCGCTTGCGGCGCTCCTTACGATATTGAGTAATGCATTCGTTATAAGTGATGCTATATAGCCACGTCTTGAATTTCGATTTGCCCTCGAAGTTTTTCAGCCCATATAAAACCTTGAGCATAACTTCCTGACATACATCGTCGGCGTCCCGCTCGTTCCCCAAGTAACGCGCACATACATTGAACAGTGTGCGCTGATATCGCCGCATAAGCTCTTCATATGCGCGCGTTATATGAAATAGTTCGACATGAGCATGCTGCACCAGCTCTTCGTCGGTGAGCTGGCGAGGGTCGTAGCGCGATATGGACGATGGGGTTTTAGTCAAGACGCTTCGAGCCGGCAGTCGGAGGCACGGCCACCATTAAGGAAACCGGAAAAAAGGCGACGTACTTTACCAGAATCGCAAGGCTAACGGCTGCCGACGCGTTGTTCGAGCAGTACTCTGTTAGCGACAGAGGTCAGTTCGCCGTCGTCGGTCAGTAGCAATGTCTTGACCGTTCCGATTTCCTCGATCTGTCCTTCGATATCCGCCAGGCACACGCGCTGCCCTACCTCGTAAAGCTCACGCACATAGATGCCAGCCAGTATCTGCGATACCAGCTCGCGACTGCCGAGTCCAAACGCAAGCGCAACTGCCAAGCCGACGGTGATCAGCACGATGGCGATGACATAGTTGAGGAGTTCGGTCTTGACCTCGAGCTGCCCGATCGCAACGGAGATGCTGATGATGATCACGAGCCCCTGCGCCATCCGCGCCAGGCCGTTGGCATAGTCCAGCCCGACACTCTCGGCAGCGCCACGCACCAGGCCGCTGAGCAACTGCGCCAAGAGCACGCCTGCTAGCAGAATCAGTGCCGCGCCAAAGACTTTAGGTACGTAGAGGGCCAGCATATCCAGCGTTGCCGACACTCGCTCAAGCCCCAGCGATTCAGCGGCTGAAACCAGAAAAATGAGCAGCACAAACCAGTACACGACCTTGCCGATCAGCGCGGAAACCGGAATGCGGATCCCCGCCCGCCCCAGCAGCTTGGTCAGACCGGTACCCGCCATCAGCCGGTCCAGGCCCACCTTGGCAAGCACTTTGGAAAGCAGGGTGTCGAGGAGCTTTGCGACGACGAAACCAAGCAGGACGACGACCAATGCGCCGAACAATCGGGGAATGAACGCGGCGACGGAAGCCCAAAGGGAGCTCATCGCCGACAACAGACTCTGGGTCCAGGGATCGAATTCCATGATCAATCAGCCTTATCGAACGAACAGTTAGGTGTTTCTCGGCGAGAAACCGGAGCGACATGACCTGAGCCGCTGTTGACTGCGATCATCAAGGCCTGCAGCCAGTGACCGATCAGTGCAAACAGGTCACCGGCACCAACCTGCCGGTTGGCCGTTTTCAACACACGGCCCAGACAAGCGTCGTCATCATGAACCGAGGGCTTGTTGAGCAGATCGCGCAGGGATTCTTCGAAGGGATCGCGCATGCAAACCTCGCTAAAGTATGTGGTCTAGACGGCTTACGGTTAGGTGGGAGTCACATTCACACCCAACGCAGGCGGCGCAGTATCCACCATTGCAACAGCGCAACGCCGCCGATGAGCAGGCAGGCAACGACGAACCCGTAGGAAAACTCGGCCCCGGGAATACCACCAACATTGATCCCCAGCAGCCCAGTCAGGAAGCTGAGCGGCAGAAAAAAGCCGGTAATTATAGCCAGCAGGTACATGGTGCGGTTCATCCGCTCGCTCAGCCTGCGATGCTCCGACTCCAACACCAGATTCACGCGCTCGCGGACCATCTCAAGTTCTTCCAGATAACGGATGAGCCGGTTACTCAGCTCGTTCCAGTATTCCGTGTCATCCTCGGCGAACCAGCTAGGTTCATTACGCGTCATCTGGCCGTAGAGCTCGCGCTGCGGCAGCAGGAAGCGCCGCAGGCTCGCGGCCTGCCGGCGCAAGGAAAGCATCGAAGCATGTTCCAGGGTGTATTGCTCATCTCCCTCGAGCCGCTCTTCCACGGTGTCAATGCGCTCGGCCAGCTGAGTGACCAGATCATCGACTCGCTCTGTCATCGCCTCTGCCAGATAGAGCAGCAGTTCAGAGGTCGATTTCGGCCCCCTACCTTCCGACAGCAATCGAATCACTACTTCGGTGGAGCGCAGCGGCCGAAGTCGAAGCGAAATGACCCGCTTTTGATCGGCGAATACGCGCACGGAAACCATGTCTTCCGGCTCGGCATCGGGGTTCAGATTCACCCCCCGCAAGAACAGCAAGAGCCCTTCCTGCGGCAGCGCCAAGACGCGCGGGCGCGTGTTCTCCTCAAGCAGCACATCGCAAGCGAACCCACTGAGCCCGCTTTGCCTGCGCAGCCAATCCTGCGCCTGGGGCTGACCACGATCCCAGTGCAGCCAGATGCTCTCATTGGCCGCAAGCTGCAGCTCAGGCAGATCGCTATAGCCAATCTGGCGAGCCCCACCGCTGCCATCGAGAACAAAGGCGTGGATCAGCCCGCGCTGTTCGCTTTCGGTTTCCCGCATCTATCCGTTCCGTCGCTGGTCATGAAAAGCCCGGCATCGCCGGGCTCAGGAGTGATGGCACGCACAGCCGTTAGAGCCGGCTTTACTCCGGCATGGAAAGCGGCTCAGGCGACACGATGATGCCGTTGTTATCGGCGTATACGTATTCACCGGGACGGAACGTCACACCGCAAAACGTCACCGGAACGTTGAGATCACCGATGCCGCGCTTGTCGGTCTTCATGGGATGACTGGCCAGGGCCTGAACGCCAAGCTCGGTCTGCGCGAGAACATCGACGTCACGAACGCAACCGTAGATAACCAGACCTTCCCAACCATTGCGTGCGGCTTTCTCGGCAAGCATGTCACCCAGCAGCGCACGACGCAGCGAGCCGCCGCCATCGACCACCAGCACCTTGCCCGTACCGTCGACGTCGACCTGGTCCTTGACCAGCGAATTGTCCTCGAAACACTTGATGGTCACGATCTCGCCACCGAAGGAATCGCGACCACCGAAGTTGCTGAACAGCGGCTCGACGACCTGCACCAGGTCCGGATAGGCATCGCACAGATCAGGCGTGACGTATTGCATGGGAAACTCCTTCTGCTTGGAAATTACGGCGACATCCAGCGTACAGCCATATAGGCGCGCATATTAGCCGCTGGACGCTCTAGGCGGAACGAAATCGCTGGAATGACGATTATCAGCACCAATGAAAACGGGGCTGACGCCCCGTTTTTTGTTACCGACTCAACCGTCAGATCTCGCGATCGGCCAGGAAGAACCAGGTATCGAGCACCGAGTCCGGATTCAGGGAGACGCTCTCGATGCCCTGCTCCATCAGCCACTTGGCCAGATCCGGGTGATCCGAAGGACCCTGACCACAGATACCGATGTACTTGCCGGCCTTGTTGCATGCCTGGATGGCGTTGGCCAACAGCTTTTTCACCGCCGGATTACGCTCATCGAACAGGTGGGCGATGATGCCGGAGTCGCGGTCCAGGCCGAGGGTCAGCTGGGTCATGTCGTTCGAGCCGATGGAGAAGCCATCGAAGAACTCCAGGAACTCATCTGCCAGCAGCGCATTGGACGGCAGCTCGCACATCATGATGACGCGCAGGCCATTCTCGCCGCGCTTGAGGCCGTACTTCGCCAGCAGATCGATGACCTGCGACGCTTCGCCCAGAGTGCGGACGAAAGGCACCATCAGCTCGACATTGGTCAGGCCCATCACGTCGCGGACTTTCTTCATCGCGCGGCATTCGAGCTCGAAGCAGTCACGGAACGAATCGCTGATATAGCGGGACGCACCGCGGAAGCCGAGCATCGGGTTCTCTTCTTCCGGCTCGTACAGCTTGCCGCCGATGAGATTGGCGTACTCGTTCGACTTGAAGTCCGACAGGCGCACGATGACCTTTTTCGGCCAGAACGCGGCGGCCAGGGTGCTTACGCCCTCGACCAGCTTCTCGACGTAGAAGTTGACGGGATCGTCGTAGCCGGCGATGCGCTTCTCCACGCTGCTCTTCACATCTGCAGGCAGACCGTCGAAGTTCAGCAGCGCCTTGGGGTGCACGCCGATCATGCGGTTGATGATGAACTCGAGGCGGGCCAGGCCGACGCCCTCGTTCGGCAGATGCGCGAAGTCGAAGGCACGGTCAGGGTTGCCGACGTTCATCATGATCTTGAACGGCAGTTCCGGCATGGCGTCGATGGAGTTCTGACGAATGTCGAAGCCCAGCTCGCCATCGAAGATCAGACCGGTGTCGCCTTCGGCGCAGGAAACGGTCACGCGCTGACCGTCCTTCAGCAACTCGGTGGCATTACCGCAACCCACGACCGCCGGAATCCCCAGCTCGCGGGCGATGATCGCCGCGTGGCAGGTGCGGCCGCCACGGTTGGTGACGATGGCGCTGGCGCGCTTCATCACCGGTTCCCAATCCGGGTCGGTCATGTCGGAAACCAGCACGTCGCCCGGCTGAACCTTGTCCATTTCGCTGACGTCGTGGATGACCTTGACCGGGCCGGCGCCGATTCGCTGACCGATGGCACGACCTTCGACCAGCACGGTGCCTTTTTCCTTCAGCAGGTAGCGCTCCATGACATTGGCGCTGCTGCGGCTCTTAACGGTTTCCGGACGTGCCTGGACGATATACAACTGGTTGTCGTCGCCATCTTTGGCCCACTCGATGTCCATCGGACGCCCGTAGTGCTTCTCGATGGTCATGGCCTGCTTGGCGAGGTTGGTCACTTCTTCGTCGGTCAGACAGAAGCGCATGCGATCGGCCTGGTCGACGTCGACCGTCTTGACCGACTTGCCGGCGCTGGCTTCGGCGCCGTACACCATCTTGATTGCCTTGCTGCCCAGGTTGCGGCGCAGGATTGCCGGGCGACCGGCTTCCAGCGTGTGCTTGTGGACATAGAATTCGTCCGGATTGACCGCGCCCTGAACGACAGTCTCACCCAGGCCGTACGCGCCGGTGATGAACACCACACCGCGGAAGCCGGATTCGGTGTCCAAAGTGAACATGACACCTGCAGTGCCGGTTTCCGAACGCACCATGCGCTGCACGCCGGCGGACAGGGCAACCAGCTTGTGGTCAAAGCCCTGGTGCACGCGATAGGCAATCGCACGGTCGTTGAACAGGGAAGCGAACACTTCCTTGGTTGCGCGGATCACGTTGTCCACGCCGCGTATATTGAGGAAGGTTTCCTGCTGGCCCGCGAAGGAGGCGTCCGGCAGGTCTTCGGCGGTGGCCGAGGAGCGTACCGCGACCGCCATGTTGTCATTGCCGCCGGACATTTCCGCGAATGCGGTGCGGATGTCGGCATCCAGTTGAGGCGGGAATTCAGCTTCCATCACCCAGCCGCGAATCTGCGCGCCAGCTTTGGCGAGGGCATTGACGTCATCCACGTCCAGCGCATCGAGAAGCGCATGGATCTGCTCGTTGAGACCGCTGAGCTCCATGAAATCACGATAGGCCTGGGCCGTAGTGGCGAAACCGCCAGGCACCGAAACACCCGCGCCTGCGAGGTTGCTGATCATCTCGCCGAGGGAGGCGTTCTTGCCCCCTACACGCTCAACGTCATGATTGCCGAGCTTATCGAGGGAAACTACGTACTCTACCAAGGTGATCTCTCCACATTAGTGTTGGAAACTCAACCGGAGCCTGGCCGCACGACTGTGGCCCGACCCTGCAAAATAAGTAACAATGCCCGCCAACCGGGCTCGGCGAAGGGCCTACTATAGCTGGGAACCGTTCTCGACTTAAGGCCCAAGGCACATGAAACGAACTGCTTTCTTCATTTCTGACGGCACAGGCATCACCGCGGAAACCCTGGGCCAGAGTCTTCTGGCACAGTTCGAGAACATTACCTTCACGAAGCTGACCCGCCCATACATAGACACCGCCGAAAAAGCGCGGGCCATGGTACAGCAAATCAATAATGCCGCGGAAAAGGACGGTGGCCGGCCGATCATCTTCGACACACTGGTGAACCAGGAAATCCGTGACATTCTGGCCGAATCCAATGGCTTCATGATCGACATCTTCTCTTCCTTTCTTGCGCCGTTGGAACATGAGCTGATGTCACGTTCCTCCTACTCCGTTGGTAAATCCCACTCCATCAGCCACAACGCCAATTACATGGAGCGTATCGAGGCGGTTAACTTCGCCCTCGATAACGATGACGGCGCCCGCACTCGCTACTACGACAAGGCGGACCTCATCCTCGTCGGCGTTTCCCGCTGCGGCAAAACACCGACCTGCCTGTATATGGCGATGCAGTACGGCATCCGCGCTGCCAACTACCCCCTGACCGAGGACGACATGGAGCGTCTGCAGTTGCCGAGCGCTCTCAAGGAGTACAAGGACAAACTGTTCGGCTTGACCATCGACCCGGATCGCCTGGCCGCCATTCGCCACGAACGCAAACCCAACAGTCGTTATGCCAGCTTCGCTCAGTGCGAATTCGAAGTCCGCGAGGTGGAAAGCCTGTTCCGCCGCGAGAACATCAACTACATCAACTCGACCCATTTCTCCGTCGAGGAAATCTCTGCAAAGATCCTCGTGGAGAAAGGCGTCGAGCGTCGGCTCAAATAAGTGCCGCTTCGCTAGACAACAAAAAGTCCGCTTGGTGCGGACTTTTTGCGTTTTTCAGCCGGAAGAATTCGATTTCCGGCAGTTGAAGCGCATCAGAAAGTGTCACCTGGCACACGTACCCAGCCTTCCATCAGTACGCGCGCGCTGCGGCTCATGATCGCTTTGGTAACCGTCCACTGACCGTCGATCTGCTTCGCCTCGGCACCGACCCGCAGCGTGCCGGACGGATGCCCGAAGCGCACGGCCTGACGCTCGCCACCACCTGCCGCGAGATTCACCAGCGTGCCAGGCACCGCCGCCGCCGTACCGATGGCCACCGCACAGGTGCCCATCATGGCGTGGTGCAGCTTGCCCATGGACAACGCCCGAACGAGCAGATCGACCTCACCTGCCTCGATGTTCTTGCCGGAAGACGCCCGATAGCTTTTCGGCTGGGAAACGAACGCAACCTTCGGCGTGTGCTGACGGGTCAGCGCCTCCTCCGCGGTCTTGATCAAGCCCATTCGCAGAGCACCGGCCACACGAATCGACTCCAGACGAGCCAGAGCATCCGGATTGCCATTGATGTCCTCACGCAGTTCTGTGCCCTGGTAGCCGATGTCCTCGGCATTGACGAACACAGTGGGAATGCCGGCGCTGATCATGGTCGCCTTGAGCGTACCGATGCCCGGGACCTCCAGCTCATCGATCAGATTGCCGGTGGGAAACATCGAACCGCCCTCCTCGCCGTCGTCGGACGGATCGAGGAATTCCAGCACGATCTCGGCAGCCGGAAAGGTCACGCCGTCCAGCTCGAAATCGCCGGTCTCCTGCACCTGGCCGTTGGCCACCGGCACGTGGGCGATGATGGTCTTGCCGATGTTGGCCTGCCAGATCCGCACCACACAGGTGCCGTTCTGCGGAATACGCTCGGCATCCACCAGGCCGGCATGCAGCGCGAACGCGCCGGCGCCGGTTGAAAGGTTGCCGCAGTTGCCGCTCCAGTCGACGAAGGGCTTGTCGATCGACACCTGACCATAGAGATACTCGACGTCATGATCAGGTCGAGTGCTCTTGGACAGGATGACGCATTTGCTGGTGCTGGACGTGGCGCCGCCCATGCCGTCGATGTGCGCCGAATAAGGGTCGGGACTACCGATCACGCGCAAGAACAGCTTGTCGCGCGCAGCGCCCGGCACCTGGCAGCTTTCCGGCAGGTCCTGCAAGCGGAAGAACACGCCCTTGCTGGTGCCGCCACGCATGTAGGTCGCGGGAATTCTGATCTGGGTTTGATGAGCCATGAGTGAGTCCTGGCTGGAAGATGATTGGGTTGTAGGGTGGATCACGCTTGACCGATCCACCGCGCGGGCTGGTGCGGTGGATGGAAAAGCGCCATCCACCCTACGAGGACGGCCGGTCACGCCTGCCCGAGGAAGTCCTTGGCGAAACGCTGCAGCACGCCGCCGGCCTGGTAGACGCTGACTTCCGCCGCCGTATCGAGGCGGCAGGTGACCGGAGCGCGGGTTTCTTCACCGCTCTTGTGATGAATGACCAGCGTCAGGTCGCAGCGCGGCGACAGCTCGCCTTCGATATCGAAGGTTTCGGTGCCATCGAGGCCAAGGGTCAGGCGCGTAGTGCCCGGTTTGAACTCGACCGGCAGCACGCCCATGCCCACCAGGTTGGTACGGTGGATACGCTCGAAGCCTTCGGCGACGATCACCTCGACACCCGCCAGGCGCACGCCCTTGGCCGCCCAGTCACGCGAGCTGCCTTGGCCGTAGTCGGCACCGGCCACGATGATCAGGTTCTGCTTGCGAGTCATGTAGGTTTCGATGGCTTCCCACATGCGCATCACCTTGCCTTCCGGCTCGACGCGCGCCAGCGAACCCTTCTGCACCTTGCCGTCGACCACCGCCATCTCGTTGACCAGCTGCGGGTTGGCGAACGTCGCCCGCTGCGCGGTCAGATGGTCGCCGCGGTGGGTTGCGTAGGAATTGAAGTCCTCTTCCGGCAGGCCCATCTTGGCCAGGTACTCACCGGCGGCCGAATCCAGCAAGATCGCGTTGGATGGCGACAGGTGATCGGTGGTGATGTTGTCCGGCAGGATCGCCAACGGACGCATGCCTTTCAGTGTGCGCTCGCCAGCCAACGCGCCTTCCCAGTACGGCGGACGACGGATGTAGGTGGACATCGGACGCCAGTCGTATAGCGGGCTTTTGGCTTCCTCGATGGTGCCCAGATCGAACATCGGGATGTAGATCTGCTTGAACTGCTCGGGCTTCACCGAGGACGCGACGATGGCGTCGATCTCCTCGTCGGATGGCCAGAGGTCCTTCAGGGTGATCGGATTGCCGTTCTTGTCGGTGCCCAGCACGTCCTGCTCGATATCGAAACGCACGGTACCGGCGATGGCGTACGCGACCACCAGCGGCGGCGAGGCGAGGAAGGCCTGCTTGGCATACGGGTGGATACGGCCATCGAAGTTGCGGTTACCGGAGAGAACTGCAGTGGCGTACAGGTCGCGCTCGATGATTTCCTGCTGGATCACCGGGTCCAGCGCACCGGACATGCCGTTACAGGTGGTGCAGGCGTAGGCGACGATGCCGAAACCGAGTTTTTCCAGCTCGCTGAGCAGCCCAGCTTCTTCCAGGTACAGCTTGGCGACCTTGGAACCCGGCGCGAAGGATGTCTTCACCCAAGGCTTGCGCACCAAGCCCAACTCGTTGGCCTTTTTCGCCAGTAGGCCGGCGGCCACCACGTTGCGCGGGTTGGAGGTGTTGGTGCAGCTGGTGATAGCGGCAATGATCACTGCACCATCGGGCAGCAGACCTTCGGCCTCTTCGGCGCGCGCTGCAGCCAGCTTGTCTTCGTCGGCGATGCCACGCTCGTGCAGCGCCGAGGTCGGCAGACGCTTGTGCGGGTTGGACGGGCCCGCCATGTTGCGCACCACGCTGGACAGATCGAATTCGAGCACGCGCTCGTATTCGGCGCCTTCCAGAGCCGTCGCCCACAGGCCCGTTTCCTTGGCGTACTGCTCGACGAGCGCAACCTGCTCCGGCTCGCGACCGGTCAGCTTGAGGTAATCGATGGTCTGCTGATCGATGTAGAACATCGAAGCGGTGGCGCCGTATTCCGGACACATGTTGGAGATGGTCGCGCGATCGCCGATGGTAAGGCTGTCGGCGCCTTCTCCGAAGAACTCGACCCAAGCTCCGACCACACGTTCCTTGCGCAGGAACTCAGTCAGCGCGAGGACGATATCGGTGGCGGTGATGCCAGGCTGACGCTTGCCGGTCAGATGTACGCCGACGATGTCAGGCAGGCGCATCATTGAAGGCAGACCGAGCATCACGGTTTCGGCCTCCAGGCCGCCAACGCCGATGGCGATCACACCCAGCGCATCGACGTGCGGGGTGTGCGAGTCGGTACCCACGCAGGTGTCCGGAAAGGCAACGCCGCCACGGGCCTGAATCACCGGCGACATCTTCTCCAGATTGATCTGGTGCATGATGCCGTTGCCGGCCGGGATCACGTCGACGTTCTTGAACGCGGTCTTGGTCCACTCGATGAAGTGGAAGCGGTCCTCGTTGCGGCGCTCCTCGACGGCACGGTTCTTCTCGAACGCATCCGGGTCGAAGCCTGCAAATTCAACCGCCAGCGAGTGGTCGACGATCAGCTGGGTCGGCACCACCGGGTTGACCTTCGCCGGGTCGCCGCCCTGCTCCGCAATCGCATCGCGCAGGCCGGCGAGATCGACCAGCGCGGTCTGGCCGAGGATGTCATGGCAGACTACACGAGCCGGATACCACGGAAAATCGAGGTCGCGCTTGCGCTCGATGATCTGCTTCAGCGAATCGGTCAGCGCTTCGGGCTCACAGCGACGCACCAGCTGTTCGGCCAGGACGCGGGAGGTATAGGGCAGCTTGTCGTAGGCACCCGGTTGAATGGCTTCGATCGCCTCACGGGTGTCGAAGTAGTCAAGCCCAGTACCTGGCAAAGGTTTGCGGTGTTCTGTATTCATGCCGGAAGAACTCAATTCAGTAATGTTCTGTGGGGCAAGGTGCGGGGAGCCCGACGACGAACTCCCCCGCTCCGATCAACGCTGGGCGATCGGGACAACCTTGCGCTGCTCCGGACCGATGTACTCGGCGCTGGGCCGAATGATCCGGTTGTTGCTGCGTTGTTCGAACACATGGGATGCCCAGCCGGTGACGCGCGAGCAGACGAAGATCGGCGTGAACAGCTTGGTCGGGATCCCCATGAAGTGATAGGCGGACGCATGGTAGAAGTCGGCGTTCGGGAAGAGCTTCTTCTGCTCCCACATGGTTTCGTCGACAACCACCGAGACCGGATAAAGCACGGTATCGCCCACTTCGTCCGCGAGCTTTTCGGCCCAGACCTTGATGACCTCGTTGCGCGGGTCGGAAACGCTGTAGATCGCGTGGCCGAAGCCCATGATCTTGTCCTTGCGCTCGAGCATGCCGAGGATCGCTTCGCGGGCTTCTTCCGGACTCTTCCACTGCTCGATCATGTCCATCGCCGCTTCGTTGGCGCCGCCATGCAGCGGACCGCGCAGCGAACCGATGGCACCGGTCACGCAGGAATAGAGGTCGGAGAGCGTCGAAGCACAGACACGGGCGGTAAAGGTCGAGGCGTTGAACTCGTGCTCGGCGTAGAGGATCAGCGAGACGTTCATCACCTTGACGTGCAGGTCGCTCGGCTTCTTGTCGTGCAGCAGCGCGAGGAAATGGCCGCCCAGGGTCTCTTCATCACTGGTGCAGTTGATGCGAACACCGTCGTGGGTGAAGCGATACCAGTAGCACATGATCGCCGGGAAAGCGGCCATCAGCCGCTCGGCAACGTCGCGCTGCTGGTCGAAGCTGAGCTCCGGCTCCAGCGTGCCAAGTACGGACGAACCGGTACGCATGACATCCATCGGGTGCGCGCTCGCCGGGATGCGTTCCAGCACTTCCTTCAGTGCCTGCGGCAGGTCACGCATGGTCTTCAGGCGATTCTTGTAATCGGCCAGTTGCTGGGTGTTCGGCAGCTCACCATAGAACAGCAGGTAGGCCACTTCCTCGAAATCGCACTCGGCCGCCAGGTCGCGCACGTCGTAACCACGATAGGTCAACCCGGCACCGGTCTTGCCCACGGTACACAAGGCGGTCTGTCCGGCGATCTGTCCGCGCAGGCCCGCGCCGCTCAAAACTTTTGCTTCAGCCATTGCTATCTCCTTCTTGGATTTGTTCTGGATACTGCAAATCACGTTGAAAAATGGATCGCAAAGGCCCCATTGGCAAACCCAATGGGGCCTTCTCGTCAGCTCTTCTTCTGAGCGAACAGCGCGTCGAGGTGCTGCTCGAACGTGTGATAGTTGATGCGATCGTAGAGCTCCATGCGGGTTTGCATGGTGTCGATCACGTTCTTCTGCGTGCCGTCACGGCGCAGCGCGGTGTAGACATTTTCCGCGGCCTTGTTCATGGCACGGAACGCCGACAGCGGGTAGAGCACCAGGGAGACGTCGACGCTGGCCAGCTCTTCGGTGGTGTAAAGCGGCGTGGCACCGAACTCGGTGATGTTGGCCAGAATTGGCGCCTGCACGCGGTCGGCGAAGGTCTTGTACATCGCCAACTCGGTGATGGCCTCGGGGAAGATCATGTCGGCACCTGCTTCGATGCAGGCCGCGGCACGATCCAGCGCGGAGTTCAGACCTTCCACCGCCAGCGCATCGGTACGCGCCATGATCACGAAGCTGTCGTCGGTGCGCGCGTCCACGGCCGCCTTGATGCGGTCGACCATCTCCTGCTGCGAGACGATTTCCTTGTTTGGACGATGGCCGCAACGCTTGGCACCGACCTGGTCCTCGATGTGGATCGCCGCGGCGCCGAATTTGATCATCGACTTGACGGTACGCGCCACGTTGAACGCCGAGGAGCCGAAGCCGGTGTCGACATCCACCAGCAGCGGCAGATCGCAGACATCGGTGATGCGGCGCACGTCGGTCAGCACATCGTCGAGCCCGGTGATGCCAAGATCCGGCAGACCCAGCGAACCGGCAGCAACGCCGCCGCCGGACAGATAGATGGCCTTGAAGCCGGCACGCTTGGCCAGCAAGGCGTGGTTGGCGTTGATCGCGCCGACGACCTGGAGCGGATGCTCGCTGGCGACGGCGTCACGGAAACGCTGACCGGCAGAAGGAAGAGTCATGCATTACCCCTTTCATGTGGTGTTTGCTCAAGAACGCCCGTGAAGTGACGTTCGACATTGCGCTTGGAAGCGGCGATATGGCGGCGCATCAGCAGCTCCGCCAGTTCGCCATCGCGTTCGGCGATGGCATCGAGAATCCGGTGGTGTTCGGCGAAGGCCTGATGCGGACGGTTCGGCGTGGTGGAGAACTGGATGCGGTACATGCGCACCAGCTGATAGAGCTCGTCGCACAGCAGCTTGGCCAGTGTGCGGTTGCCGCTGCCCTGAATGATCCGGTAATGGAAGTCGAAATCGCCTTCCTGCTGGTAATAGCCGACACCGGCCTGAAACGCCTCATCGCGCTCGTGGGTGCTCAGTACCCGACGCAGGTCGTCGATTTCCGCCTCAGTCATGCGTTCGGCCGCCAGGCGGCAGGCCATGCCTTCCAGGGATTCACGAATCTCGTAAAGCTCGATCAACTCGGCATGGCTGAGCGACACAACCCTCGCGCCAACATGCGGCACGCGGACCAGCAGCTTCTGCCCTTCCAGCCGGTGGATCGCCTCGCGCAACGGCCCGCGGCTTATGCCATAGGTACGCGCCAGCTCCGGCTCGGAGATCTTGCTACCCGGGGCAATCTCGCCTTTGACGATGGCAGCCTGGATCAGACGAAACACATGCTCGGCCAGCGTGCCACTGTCGAGCTGTTGCGCGGATGGGTGAAGCTCAACGGTATCCAGCATGATTGTCGACAATTCAGGTTTCGATGCGGCGAAAGTACGCCTGCATTGCCGACCAGTCAACAGCCCATCTACGCAGATTGTCGACACCTTTACTAAAGTCGTAAAAGCGGCAACTTGGTCGAGATTAGCTTGAGCCAGGGCAGAGCGCCTTGTAGCGCCGTGAAACCAGCATGCTAGAATGCCAGCCTTTCGCGCCCCCGGCGCTTGCCCGCAATGCCTGTCGCCACTCGATCTCCAGTCATCCCTTCCTTAAGACAACAGGTTCCATGAGAGTAAAAGCCCACTTCCTGCTGTTCTGTACATTACTCCTGCCCGCGATCGGCACCGCTGCCGACAATACGATTTACGGTCTGAACGAACACGTTGGAATCCCTGACTTCAATCTGGAAGTGGACGCCAAGCTCGACACCGGCGCCCAAACCGCGTCGCTCAGTGCGCGTGACATCACCCGATTCAAGCGTGAAGGCGAGTCGTGGGTGCGCTTCTACCTTGCCGTCGACAGCGCCCACGCACACCCCATCGAGCGTCCGCTGGCACGCATCAGCAAGATCAAGCGCCGGGCTGGCGACTATGATCCGGAAGAGGAAAAAACCTATACGGCGCGCCCGGTTATCGAACTCGATCTGTGCCTGGGCAAGGCCAAACGCACAATCGAAGTGAACCTCACGGACCGTACCGCTTTCCAATACCCACTTTTGATCGGTTCCGACGCGCTCACCCGCTTCGGCGCCCTGGTCGACCCAAGTCGCACCTTTATTGCCGGCAAACCCGGTTGCCTCAACGAATCTGACGCTGACGAGTAATACCCATGCGCGCTCTCACTCTGCATCTGAAAGTCCTGATCTTCATCCTCGTCGCTCTGGGAATTTCGATCACCGCCTACCAGATCTTCATACTGGGCATTCCGGTTACCGAAGACGAAACCGATGACCTGTGGAATATCGACGCCAAGGTCGAGTTCCAGGCCAGCCCACGCGAGCCGGTCAAGCTGCAGATGTACGTGCCGCCACTGAATCAGGAATTCGTCAGCCTCAACGAAAGCTTCATATCCAACAACTACGGCGTCAGCATCAACCGGGCCGACGGCAACCGCCGCGTCACCTGGTCTGCGCGCCGTGCGAGCGGAAACCAGACGCTCTATTACCGCCTCGTGCTCACCAAGCGCTACAGCGGTGAGCAGACCAAGGCCACCGGGCCGATCTTCCGCGACAGTCTTCCGGTGGAAGGCGCCGAGAAGATCGCTGCGGAAGCGCTGCTTTCTCCGATTCGTCAGCATTCCGCTGATGTGGAAACCTTCATCAGCGAAGCCATCAAGCGGGTCAACAATCCCAACGATGACAACGTCAAGCTGCTACTGGGCGGCGATGCATCCATCCCGAACAAGGCACGCGTCATCGAATTGCTGCTGTCCATCGCTCACGTGCCGATGGAGCGCGTGCATACCATTCGCCTGAACGCAGACCAGCCGCAAACCCCGGAGCTCTGGCTACGCAGCTTTAACGGCGACAAGTGGCTCTTCTTCAACCCCGGCACCGGCGAGCAAGGCCTGCCGAATGACCGCTTGGTCTGGTGGACCGGTGACGAGCCGCTGATCAATCTGGAAGGCGGACGCAATCCGCAGGTGACCTTCACGCTCAACAACAGCGAAATGAACGCCATCCGCCTGGCCAAGCTGACCGACGAGAACACCGACGCCGACTTCCTCGAGTACTCGCTGTATGGCCTGCCCCTACAGACCCAGCAGACCTACCAGATCATGATCATGATCCCGATCGGCGTGCTGGTGATCCTGATCCTGCGCAACCTCGGCGGCCTGCAGACCCTCGGCACCTTCACCCCGGTACTGATTGCCCTGGCATTCCGCGAAACCCAGATCGGCTTCGGCATCATCCTGTTCACGCTGATCACGGCGCTGGGCCTGTCGCTGCGTTCGTACCTGGAACATCTGAAACTGCAGATGCTGCCGCGCCTCTCGGTGGTACTGACGTTCGTCGTGGTGCTGATCGCCGTGATCAGCCTGCTCAGTCACAAGCTCGGCTTGGAGCGCGGCCTGTCGGTCTCCCTGTTCCCGATGGTGATTCTGACCATGACCATCGAGCGCCTGTCGATCACCTGGGAAGAACGTGGCGGCGGCCATGCCTTCAAGGTGGCGGTCGGCACCCTGATCGCCGCGAGCCTGGCCTTCATGCTGATGAACATTCAGGAGCTGACCTACTTCATCTTCACCTTCCCGGCGGTGCTTCTGATCATGGTGGGCTTCATGCTGGCGATGGGTCGCTACCGCGGCTACCGCCTGACCGAGCTGTTCCGCTTCAAAGCCTTTCTGAAGGATTGAGCCATGTTCGGTCTGATCAAGACGTGGAAGGCCCTCGAGGCCAAGGGAATCATGGGCATCAACCGCCGCAACGCGGACTATGTGCTCAAGTACAACAAGCGCAACCTGTATCCGATCGTCGATGACAAGATCATCACCAAGGAGCGCGCCATCGAGGCCGGCATTCATGTGCCGGAGATGTACGGCATCATCGAAACCGAAAAGGACATCGACAAGCTCAAGGATATCGTCAAGGATCACACCGATTTCGTCGTCAAGCCGGCGCAGGGCGCCGGCGGCGACGGCATCCTAGTGATCGCCGACCGTTTCGAAGGCCGCTACAGGACCGTCTCGGGCAAGATCATGACCCATGAGGAGATCGAGCATCAGATCTCCAATATCCTCACCGGGCTGTACTCGCTGGGCGGCCATCGTGACCGCGCACTGATCGAATATCGCGTCACGCCCGATCCGATCTTCAAGAGCATCAGCTACGAAGGTGTGCCGGACATTCGCATCATCGTGCTGATGGGCTACCCGGTCATGGCGATGCTGCGCCTGCCAACCCGTCAATCCGGAGGCAAGGCCAACCTGCACCAGGGCGCCATCGGCGTCGGTGTGGATCTGGCCACCGGCATCACCCTGCGCGGGACCTGGCTGAACAACAAGATCACCAAACACCCGGACACAACTAACGCGGTGGACGGCGTGCAGTTGCCAAACTGGGACGGCTTCATGAAGCTCGCCGCCGGCTGTTACGAGCTCTGCGGGCTCGGATATATCGGTGTCGACATGGTGCTCGATCAGGAAAAGGGCCCGCTCATTCTCGAGCTGAACGCGCGCCCTGGCCTGAACATCCAGATCGCCAACGACTGTGGGCTGACGCACCGGGCCCATGCAGTCGAGAACCGCCTGGCGGAACTCAAGGAGAAAGGTATCCAGGAAACGCCGGAGGAACGGGTGAAGTTCTCCCAGGAGCTGTTCGGCCATGTCCCGCCCCACGCCTGAATGACGCAAGCCGGGGAGCCCGCGTATCCTCTCGGGCTGCCCCCTCATCGACTCGACCCATGTCCATCTGCACGCTGCATGCCCTGCCCTACCAGGCCGATCCCGCCTATTGGTTCGAGCGCATCCGCCATGTCCCAGGTGCGGTGCTGCTCGATTCGGGCAGGCCGAAGGCCGAGCGTGGGCGCTTCGACATTCTCAGCGCCTGGCCACTGGCTGTGCACGAGCCACGCGACGATGAATCAGGGCGTGATTACTTCCACCGTTTGCGCCAGGCGTTGCGCGGACTCGGCTCCGCCGAGCTACCCGAGAGCTGTGAGCTGCCGTTTGCTGGAGGCCTGATCGGCCTGTTGAGCTACGACTTCGGTGCCCGCCTCGAGACCCTGCCCCAGCGCGCCCTCGACGACAACGGTCTGCCACTGGCGCGTTTCGGCCTTTATGGCTGGGCGCTGATCAGCGATCACCAGAGGCGCACCAGTCAGTTGGTGTTTCACCCAGCAACGACTTCTTCCGAGCAGATGCGACTGATCGCGCTGTTCGATTCAGCCACCACCGTCGAAAGCGCTCCATTCAGGCTGCACAGCCGTTTCGCTGCCGATCTTTCTGTCGACACTTACCGGAACGGCATCGAGCGCATTCAGACCTACATCCAGGCCGGTGACTGCTATCAGGTCAATTTCACCCAGCGTTTTCGTGCCGGCTGCTCGGGTGACCCATGGAGCGCCTATCGCGCGCTGCGAGAAGCTTGCCCAACGCCGTACGCCGGCTTCGTCGCACTGGAAGACGGCGCCATTGCCAGCCTCTCGCCGGAGCGCTTCCTGCGCCTGCAGCAGGGCCACGTTGAAACCCGCCCGATCAAAGGCACCCGTCCACGCGGTGCGGACGAGCACAGCGACGCCGCACAAGCGCAAGCGCTGCTCGCCAGCGACAAGGATCGTGCCGAAAACCTGATGATCGTCGACCTGCTGCGCAACGACCTCGGCCGCAGCTGCCGCATCGGCAGCGTGCGCGTTCCGCAGCTGTTCGCACTGGAAAGCTACCCCAACGTGCATCACTTGGTGAGCTGCGTGACCGGCGAACTGGCCGATGGCCACGACGCGTTCGATCTGCTGGCCGGCAGCTTTCCCGGCGGCTCGATCACCGGAGCGCCGAAGATCCGCGCCATGCAGATCATCGACGAGCTGGAACCGACGCGCCGCGCAATCTATTGCGGATCGTTGCTGTACGTCGATGTCAGGGGGGAAATGGACAGCTCCATCGCCATTCGCACACTGCTCATCCACGATGGGCAAGCCAGCTGCTGGGGCGGCGGTGGCATAGTCGCCGACTCGGACTGGCAGGCGGAGTACCAGGAATCGATCGACAAGGTGAAGGTGCTGCTGCAGACACTGGAGCAGCTACCAGACTGAAGCGACCGGCCATGCACCGGTCGCTTCCTCACTCACTAGAGCGCGAGCTTGCGGTTCGATGCCTTGAGGAATTCCTGCTTCAGCTCGTCGAAGGTGTGCACTGCCGGGAACTGCGGGAACTCGGCGATGACGTTGTCCGGCGCATGGAACAGGATGCCGGCATGGGCCTCGCTGAGCATGGTGGTGTCGTTGTAGGAATCGCCCGCAGCAATGACGCGGTAGTAGAGGCTCTTCAGCGCAATGACCGACTGACGCTTGGGGTCCTTCTGACGCAGCTGATAGTCCACGACGCGATCGGTTTCGTCATTGATCAGGCGGTGACAAAGCAGCGTCGGGAACCCCAACTGGCGCATCAGCGGCTGCGAGAATTCGTAGAAGGTGTCGGACAGGATCACCACCTGGAAGCGCTCGCGCAGCCAGTCGACGAACTCAGGCGCGCCTTCCAGTGGCTTCAGCGTCGCAATCACCTTCTGGATGTCGGCGAGCTTCAGGCCGTGCTCATCGAGGATGCGCAGGCGCTGCTTCATCAACACGTCGTAGTCGGGAATGTCCCGCGTGGTCGCCCGGAGCGATTCGATTCCGGTGGCCTCGGCAAAGGCGATCCAGATTTCCGGAACCAGCACACCTTCCAGGTCGAGACAGGCTATTTCCACGGGGCCACTCCTCAATGCAGAAAATTGAAGGCGGCACTCTAACGGCAGCTCGCCACCGAAGCAACGCAAGGCTTATACCCGAAGCAGCTGATCAGAGTGCCTAAACGTTATTTAGCGGCATAAACGCCTTTTGCTACCATCCGCGGCCTCAGAGCGCCGAAGCGCCAATGCCATCTATAAGGAAGCCGCCCGATGAGCCCCTCTATCGACGTCGCCGCGTTGGCCACAGCCTACGCCGAGAAACCCCCGCAAGACGTTCTAAAGCTCGCCTTCGACCTGTTCGGCGATGATCTGTGGATTTCCTTCAGTGGCGCCGAAGACGTCGTTCTGCTGGACATGGCCTGGAAGCTGAACAAGAACGTCAAGGTGTTCACCCTTGATACCGGGCGACTGCATAGCGAAACCTACCGTTTCATCGAGCAGGTGCGCGATCACTACAGCATCTCCATCGAGATCATGACGCCAGATCCCGCATTACTGCAGCCGCTGGTAAGCGAGAAAGGACTGTTCAGTTTCTATCGTGACGGTCATGAGGAATGCTGTGGAATTCGCAAGATCGAGCCGCTGCGACGCAAACTGGCCACAGTCCGCGCCTGGGCTACCGGACAGCGCCGCGATCAGAGCCCCGGCACACGCAGCCAGGTATCCGTACTGGAACTGGATACGGCCTTCTCCACGGCGGATAACGCACTGTACAAGTTCAACCCATTGGCGCAGATGACCAGCGAGGAAGTCTGGGGCTACATCCGCATGCTGGAAATCCCCTACAACAGCCTGCACGAGCGCGGTTTCATCAGCATCGGCTGCGAGCCCTGCACCCGCCCGGTACTGCCCAATCAGCACGAGCGCGAAGGTCGCTGGTGGTGGGAGGAAGCCACTCACAAGGAATGCGGGCTGCATGCCGGCAATCTGATCGCCAAGAACTGAAACTCAGTCAGGGCCGGCAGCGAAGCAACGATAAAAGGACAGCAGGCTGGGCTCCCGGCCTGCTCGGCATGGCTCAGTAAGTCGGCAGTTCCATGCCGTCGAACAGCTCATCCAGTTCCGCCTTGTTACGGCACTGGATCGCCTTCTCCAGCATGTCCCTATCCAGGTGCGGGGCAAACTGCTGGATGAAGTCGCACATGAAGCCGCGCAAGAAGGTGCCGCGGCGGAAGCCGATCTTGGTGACACTGGATTCGAACAGCTCGCTGGCATCCAGTACAACCAGATCGGAGTCGAGCTTGGAATCCACAGCCATTCGCGCAACGATCCCGACACCCAGCCCAAGCCGCACATAGGTCTTGATCACGTCGGCATCGGCGGCGGTGAAGACCACTTTCGGCGAAAGCCCGCGATGCCCGAACGCCTCGTCGAGCTTGGACCGGCCGGTGAACCCGAATACGTAGGTCACGATCGGATGCTCGGCGAGTGCTTCGAGCGTGAGCTTTTCGAGCTTTGCCAGCGGATGCCCCTGAGGCACGATCACACAACGGTTCCAGCGATAGCAGGGCATCATCACCAGATCACCGAACAACTCCAGCCCTTCGGTGGCAATGGCGAAGTCGACAGTGCCGTCGGCGGCCATCTCGGCGATCTGCATCGGCGTACCCTGGTGCATGTGCAGGGAAACGTCAGGGTATTGCTTGATAAAGCTGCTAATAACCTGGGGCAATGCGTAGCGCGCCTGGGTATGGGTGGTGGCGATACTCAGGGCGCCCTTCTTTTCGTTGGAGAACTCCTGAGCGATCTGCTTGATGCTCTCGCATTTGCGCAGGATCTCGCCTGCCGTCGTGATGATGCGCTCCCCCGCTGGCGTGACACGGGTCAGATGCTTGCCGCTGCGGGCGAACACCTCGACGCCGAGCTCGTCTTCCAACAGTCGGATCTGCTTGCTGATTCCGGGTTGCGAGGTGAACAGACTCTGCGCCGTTGCCGAAACGTTGAGGTCATGGTGCGCCACTTCCCAGATGTAACGCAGTTGTTGAAGCTTCATAGAAATCCCTCAAGGCAAAGGCACCACTGCGCCTGCCGCAACACTTATAACCTTATGAACGACGCGCCAACGGATGATAGATGTTCCGCCTGGCGTTTGCTGTGCGACCTTTGGTCTGACTCGCCGCGACTGCCGTTGAGCTTAGCAGCGCGGCGAAAACCGGGCCTGGCGTTTGCTCAGCCACCAGTGCGCTGCTCCAGAAAACGCAACAGGTGATACAACATCTCCGTTCTGGGCATCGAAACGCCAATCTGCGCTGCGGCAGCGAGCGGTGCCGCATAGATCGCTTCAAGCTCCATCGGCCGGTTCTGAAAACGATCGTGATACATGCTGGGCAGGTAATCGGGCATACGCGCAGTGCCCATCAGCAGCTTTTCCGGAAAGTCCTCCGGCAGCGAGCAGCCCAGCGCGTGCGCCGCCGTGCAGACCTCTTGCATGATCGCCTTGACCTGCGCGCGCGCGTGATCGCTACTGAGCAGTGACTCGGTGCCCGCGTCGAGCAACGCCGACAGCCCGTTGAACGGGACATTCCATACCAGCTTCATCCAGCGCGCCTGTGCCAGGCTGGGCATCGGCGACGAGTCCACGCCTGCCTGACGGAACATCTCGACCATCGCGTTCAGCAACGCAAGTTGTGCCTGCTCGTCGCCGCCGGCCGGTCCAGAGTGGTAACCGAGATTCACCCCGCCCAGTGCCTGATGCTCCACCACGCCGGGCGCCGAGCGATGGGCACAGATCGCACACAAGCCACCGAGCAGATGTACGGTGTCAGGGAGGAATGGCCTGATGGCATCTTCCACCCCCAAACCGTTCTGCAGTACAACGACCTTGCAATCAGGAGCGGCCAGCTGCGCGATGATCGGCGCGAGTGCTTCATTGCTGGTGCTTTTGGCACCGACCAGCAACCAGTCGCACGCCGGCATCTTTACCGCATCGCGGTAGACCTGCGGCCGCTCCAACTGCAGCGCTCCATGAACGGCACTGTTCACCTGTAAGCCGCGCTCGCACACCGCGGCGTATTCGCTACGCAACAGAAAGTGCACATCGTAGCCGGCACGCGCCAGCATCAACCCGTAAAAACCGCCGATGGCACCGGTGCCGATGATGCCGATACGTGGACTCATAGCAGACATAAGCACTCCAGATCTGGGGACCGGCTGCGCTCGCCGCGCCAGCCGGTAAAAGGTCGAACGATAGCAGTCCGGCACGCAACGTCCCAGTGACTGGCGTGGCAGCGTGATGGGTGCACTGGGGGCAAGCCTCAATAGGCCATCAATCTCGTTGTCGAGTGCGGCCTTTAGCGATAAGGTTCCGTTTCCCCGCTGCGCCCTCAGGCTGTGTTCCGCCGCACCGGGATCGCTGGCGGACGGCTCCCGTGATTCCTGACGAGTAACAAATGGCTGATTTACCAATCGACGACCTTAACGTTGCCTCCAACGTGACTCTCATCACGCCAGAGCAACTGAAGCGTGAAATTCCGCTGACCGCCTCGGCACTGCAGACCGTCTCCCACGGGCGCCAGGTGGTACGCGACATTCTCGACGGCAAGGATCACCGCCTGTTCATAGTGATCGGCCCTTGCTCCATTCACGATCTGAAGGCCGCCCACGAGTACGCCGAGCGTCTCAAGGTGCTGGCAGAAAAGGTGTCCGACAGCCTCTTCCTCGTCATGCGGGTGTATTTCGAGAAGCCGCGCACCACGGTCGGCTGGAAAGGCCTGATCAACGATCCGTACATGGACGACTCGTTCAAGATCCAGGACGGCCTGCACATCGGCCGCAAGCTGCTTCTCGACCTCGCCGAGATGGGCCTGCCCACCGCGACCGAAGCGCTCGATCCGATTTCGCCGCAATACCTGCAGGACCTGATCAGCTGGTCAGCGATTGGCGCACGCACCACCGAATCCCAGACGCACCGCGAGATGGCCTCGGGCCTGTCCTCCGCTGTCGGCTTCAAGAACGGCACCGACGGCAGCCTGACCGTGGCAATCAACGCCCTGCAGTCGGTTTCCAGCCCGCACCGCTTCCTCGGCATCAACCAGTCCGGCGGCGTCTCCATCGTCACCACCAAGGGCAACAACTACGGGCATGTGGTCCTGCGCGGTGGCAACGGCAAGCCCAACTACGACTCGGTCAGCGTCGCGCTGTGCGAGCAGGATCTGAAGAAGGCGGGCATCCGCCCCAATGTGATGATCGACTGCAGCCACGCGAACTCCAACAAGGACCCTGCCCTGCAGCCGCTGGTAATGGACAACGTCTCCAATCAGATTCTGGAAGGCAACAACTCCATCGTTGGCCTGATGGTGGAAAGCCACCTTGGCTGGGGTAACCAGTCCATTCCGAAGGATCTGAGTGATCTCAAGTACGGCGTATCGATCACCGATGCCTGTATCGACTGGGAAACCACCGAGAAGGCGGTGATGAGCATGCACGACAAGCTAAAGGACGTACTGCCAAGACGGCAGCGCGACTGAAACGAAAAACGCCGGTCTCCCGGCGTTTTTTTAGGTTCTTCGCGGAGTCTGGGGGAAGAGCGAGTTGACAGTCAGGGAAGCAGGTAA
>NZ_DAMCPO010000037.1:0-32116 GCF_032106285.1 Stutzerimonas kunmingensis | reverse complement strand
ATGGCGGGATGAAGGTGTGAATCGGCACCGGTGGTACTCCAAGGCTGACGCGGCTACGACCAGCATAGACCGCTGGAGCGCGATGGATCGACCGCCGATCCAGAGGGCGCGACGAGATGGCGCGGCACGCGCGGCGCACCCTTGGCGCGTTCTGCTGTCACTTGTGCTGGACCCCGTTTTTACCGTCATCGACGACGCGGGCGCTCATTTGACGAGGAGTTGTTGCCCATGTTCGGATTGGAAGCACTAGAGCTGGCGCGCGTCCAGTTCGCTTTCACCATAACCTTTCACATCATCTTCCCGGCGATCACCATCGGGCTCGCCAGCTTTCTCGCCGTGCTCGAGGGGCTCTGGCTGAAGACCCGGCAGGAGGTCTATCGCGACCTCTATCACTTCTGGCTGAAGATATTCGCGGTCAATTTCGGCATGGGTGTGGTGTCGGGAATCGTCATGGCGTACCAGTTCGGCACCAACTGGAGTGCCTACTCCGAGTTCGCCGGCAGCGTCACCGGTCCGCTGCTGGCCTATGAGGTGCTGACCGCGTTCTTCCTGGAGGCGGGTTTCCTCGGGGTCATGCTGTTCGGCTGGAATCGGGTTGGCGAACGCCTGCATTTCTTTTCCACGCTCATGGTGGCCGTGGGCACGCTGATCTCGACCTTCTGGATTCTGGCGTCCAACAGCTGGATGCACACGCCGCAGGGGCACGAGATCATCGACGGCATCGTGGTGCCGGTGGACTGGCTGGCGATCATCTTCAACCCGTCGTTCCCTTATCGACTGGCGCACATGGCGGTCGCCGCGTTCCTCGCCACGGCGTTCTTCGTCGGCGCGTCGGCGGCCTGGCAGCTGTTGCGCGGCAAGGACAACCCGGCGATCCGCAAGATGCTCTCGATGGCCATGTGGATGGCCCTCCTGGTGGCACCGGTGCAGGCGGTGATCGGTGATTTTCATGGGCTGAACACCCTCGAATATCAGCCGGCGAAGATCGCCGCGATGGAAGGGCACTGGGACAACTCCGAAGGCGGGCCGACGCCACTGTTGCTGTTCGGCTGGCCGGACATGGAGGCCGAGGAAACGCGCTACAAGATCGAGCTTCCCTATCTGGCCAGCCTGATCCTCAATCACAGCCTGACCGAACCGATTCCGGCGCTGAAGGACTTCCCGCCCGAGGACCGGCCGAACTCGACGATCGTGTTCTGGACGTTCCGGATCATGGTCGCGCTCGGCCTGCTGATGATCGTCACCGGTATCTGGAGTCTGCTGTTGCGGCGGGGCGACCGGATGTACAGCTCACGCGCGTTCCTGCGGCTGGTGTTGCTGATGGGGCCTTCCGGGCTGATCGCCATCTTGGCTGGCTGGTACACCACCGAGATCGGGCGTCAGCCCTGGGTGATCTATGGCCTGATGCGCACCGCCGATGCCGTATCCAATCACGGCGCCGGCCAGCTGGGGCTCACTCTCGCGATGTTCGTGGTCGTCTACTTCGCCGTGTTCGGGGTGGGCATGGTGTACGTCCTGCGCCTGGTGCGCATAGGTCCGGTGATCAGCGAAGGGCGCGAGAAAGGTACCGGTGGGCCCGGCGAGGCGCGCACGCCGATGCGACCGATCTCCGCGGCGGACGAAGCCCTTCCCGAGGGACAAAGCGATCAACTGGGCGAGAGGAACTGAGCCATGGGTATCGATCTTTCACTGATCTGGGCGGTGATCATCATCTTCGGCATCATGATGTACGTGGTGATGGACGGTTTCGATCTCGGCGTCGGCATCCTTTTTCCCTTCGTGCAGGACGCCTCGGAGCGCGACGTGATGATGAACACCGTTGCGCCGATCTGGGACGGCAACGAGACCTGGCTGGTACTCGGCGGTGCCGGGCTGTTCGCCGCGTTTCCGCTGGCCTATTCGGTGGTGCTGTCCGCGCTCTATCTGCCGATCATCTTCATGCTGATGGGGCTGATCTT
Source organism: Stutzerimonas kunmingensis (assembly GCF_032106285.1). GTDB lineage: Bacteria > Pseudomonadota > Gammaproteobacteria > Pseudomonadales > Pseudomonadaceae > Stutzerimonas > Stutzerimonas kunmingensis_B. Next base: position 30,158 of record NZ_DAMCPO010000037.1, on the reverse strand, counting down.
CCGCGGCGTGGCGTTCGAGTTCCGCTTCAAGGTGGTCCGCGAGCGCCAGCATGTCTGGGACAAGGCCTTTATCGGCGGCTCGCTGGTCGCCACCTTCTTCCAGGGCGTGGTGCTTGGTGCATTCATCAGCGGGTTGCCGGTCGAGGATCGGGCCTATGCCGGCGGGGCACTGGACTGGTTGACGCCGTTCTCGCTGTTCTGCGGACTGGCGCTGATCGTTGCCTATGCGCTGCTCGGCTGTACCTGGCTGATGATGCGCACTGCCGGCGACCTGCAACGGCGCATGCACGACATCGGCATTCCGCTGGTGTGGGCGGTGCTGGTGGTTACCGGCATCGTCAGCCTGTGGACGCCGCTGACCCATCCGGATATCGCCGAGCGCTGGTTCAGCATGCCCAACCTGCTGTATTTCATGCCGGTTCCGGTGCTGGTGCTGCTCTGCGCATTCGGACTGCTGCGCTCGATTCAGCGCTACGCCAACTACACGCCATTCCTGCTGACGCTGGCGCTGATCTTCCTCGGCTATAGCGGTCTGGGCATCAGCCTCTGGCCAAACATCATTCCTCCGTCGGTTAGCATCTGGGAGGCGGCCGCACCGCCTCAGAGTCAGGGCTTCACCCTGGTCGGAGCACTGCTCATTCTGCCGCTGATCCTGATGTACACGGCCTGGAGCTATTACGTGTTCCGCGGCAAGGTCAGTGCCGAGGACGGGTATCACTGATGGCTGATCTGGATAACAAGCCGCCCGCACAGCCTGAGCAGCGACCGCTCTGGCAGCGCATGAGCTGGTTGGTGCTGATCTGGAGTGGCAGCGTGCTGGCGCTCGGCATCGTCGCCTGGCTGCTGCGCCTGGCGATGAATGCGGCGGGGTTGTCTTCACCCTGAAGGCGCGCCCCGGTTTGGGGCGTGCCACTCGCGCGTGCCCCGTGATCTGGCCGCCCGCGAGGCTCAAGGCACGTCACGATTCCTTCATTTGCCGGTTGTAGCCTGCTGGCATGAACCTTGATGCACAGACAGGCATCAAGCCTTGGGCAACCGCCGACGACTGAGGAATCTAGCGATGGACGACTATCAGGACGAACTACTGGAATGGCATGCCGCTGAGCAGGATCACCCGGACTGTGCCGACGATGCGGTCGAACTCTGAGCGCCGCTCGCATATGCGCCGTTTACGCGCCGCGCCGCTGCGCCCGGCGATAGTCTCCCGGCGTCTGCCCGCTCCAGCGCTTGAAGGCACGCTGAAACGCCTCGGCTGAGGAAAAACCAAGCAGCCAGGCGATCTCGCCGAAAGCGGATTCGGTGTCGCGAATGTAGGCCATCGCCAGGTCGCGGCGGGTGTCGTTGAGGATCGCGCGATAGCTGCTGTCTTCCTCGGCCAGCTTGCGTCGCAGTGTCCAGGCCGGCATTTGCAGACGTGCAGCGATCTGTTGCAGGTCCGGCTCCTGGCCCTTGAGCATCGGCCCGAGAATCTGTGCGACCCGCTCGCGCAGACTGCGGGTGCGGGTGCGCCGTTCCAGTTCGGCTTCACACAGCTCCAGCAGATGCCGCCAGGTGCCGGGGCAATGATCCGGGTTGCGCAAAGCCAGGCTGCGCTGATCCAGCTGCAACTGATTCGCTTCGGCGCCGAAGATTACCGGCCGGCCGAACTGCTCGTCGTAGCGCGAGGCGTAGTCAGGGGCTTCGAACTCGATGTGGATCGCCATCGGCACCAGCGGCTGACCGCTCAAGCGGCTGAGCTGCGAGATCCAGCTGGCGAGCACGGTATCGACGACGAAGCGGTTGTAGGCGTTGTAAGGGCTGATGGAATAAAAGCGCAGCCAGGCGCCTGACGCATCTTCGTGAAAACTCGAACTGCCGCGGTAGTTGGATGCGTACAGCGCCTCGTAACGGATCAGCGCCCGTGCCGCTTCGCGCACGGTGGGCGCCTGAGCGGCGGTCAGCCCAGCGAGGCCGAGGTGCCCGGGCTTGCGCAGGCGGCCCATCTCCAGGCCCAGAGCGGGATCGCCAGCCAGCTGGATTGCCGCATGCCCGAGCCGCATGTAACGGGGGATCGAGAGGCGGGCATGCGGCTCAGCGAGCCGCTCGCCATCCAGTCCGTAGGCCAGCAAAAGCGGCTGAGGGTCATGGCCGTACAGCTGCAACGCATCGTTAAGGCTGTGCAGAAAGCCGACCGACAGATCGCCCAGGCGCACCCGTTGCGCATTCATGGGGTGCTGCCGAGCCATTGATTGCGTACCTGGACCGGGACGCCGTGGCCCGGGGGCGCCGGGCGGCGCGGCGAGCCGAGCAGATTCCAGGGCAAGGCGAGGGTATGCACGGCCATGTGCGGTCTTGCGCTGAGCGCGTCGGAATGTGTACTGCCACAGCTCGCCTGCGGATCTGCCAGCGCGCCGGGTACAGCCAGCAGTTTCGCTTCGGCAGGCGGTTGCTCGAGGTAGGCATCGCAGCCCAGCAGCACTGCCAGCGAGCCCGCCGGTGTTTCAATCAGCCGTCGACGCTCGGGGATGGGGGCAACGCTGTAGCGGCGTTCGTAACGGCTCAACGCCTGCTTGTACTGCAGCGTTCCGAGGGGCTTGCCGCGACCGTCAAAGGTCAGGCTTACCTGGCGCAGCGGGCCATCGCCGATCATCAGCTGATCGTTCTCCAGATAGGGCTCCGGCAGCACGATCGAGCCAGCCACCAAGGTAACGCCGAACTCTCTGGCGAGGCCGCCGAAGACGTTCTGGTATTCCTCTGCCATCTGTCGGGCCTTGAGTCGCAACACCGCACCGGTACGCCGATCGTCGCCCTGATTATCCGGCAGGGCGCGCAGATAGCTGCCGGGATTGCTGAGCGCCATCCACTGCATCGCATCGCGCAGGGTGCGGGCCTGCTGCACTTCCGGCTTTTCGCCCAGGGCGAACAGGCCAGTGCCAACGTGTTCGGGGAGCACCACGACGGTTCGCTCGCTGAGCATTCCGGCTTCGGCCGCCTGCTTGAGGTAGGTGCGAAACTTGAGTTGCAGCCGCTCGCGGCTCTGGTAGTCGGCTGGCTGCAGCCGCGTCTCGATGCCCAGCAGGTTGCCTGCGCTTCCGGCCTGCCCGTGGTCCTCAATGGGTAGCGTACGCAGATCGGACAGCAGTGGGCCGCTACGACGGTCTTGCGTCCAGTCGAGGTAGACGGCAAATGAGGCTGCCGCGAGGACGAGCAACAGCACGATATTGATTGAGGTGCGCATGTGAGGCAGGGCAGTGAGGGATTGCGTCAGCGTAGGTAACGCGGCGCCTGTTGCCAAGCTTTTTGCGCAGAAGGATCAAAAAGTTGTCACTTTGGATCATTGAGTACGGCACCTTCGCTGTTTATCGTCGCTGCATACCGACCGTAGCCCCATGAGGCTCGGCACTCGTCATGATGAGGATGCTTCGATGACCGCTTTCCCGAAACTGCTGGCTCCGCTCGATCTGGGCTTTACCACCTTGCGCAACCGTACCCTGATGGGATCCATGCACACGGGCCTGGAGGAAATGCCCAACGGCTTCGAGCGGATGGCGGCATTCTTCGCCGAGCGCGCTCGCGGCGGCGTCGGCCTGATCGTCACCGGTGGCGTTGGCCCCAATGAGGAAGGCTCGGTGCGCGCCGGGGCGGCCAAGCTGTCCACGCCGGAGGAGGCCGAAGAGCACAAGATCGTTACCCAGGCGGTTCACGAAGCTGGCGGCAAGATCTGCATGCAGATCCTGCATGCCGGGCGTTACGCCTACAGCCCGCAGCTGGTGGCGCCGAGCGCTATCCAGGCGCCGATCAATCCGTTCACCCCGCGCGAACTGGACGAGGAGGGCATCGAGAAGCAGATCCGCGACTTCGTCAACTGCGCAAGCCTGGCCCAGCAAGCCGGTTATGACGGCGTCGAGATCATGGGTTCGGAAGGCTACTTCATCAATCAGTTCCTGGTGGCGCACACCAACCACCGCACCGATCGCTGGGGTGGCAGCTACGAGAATCGCATGCGCTTGCCGGTGGAGATCGTGCGCCGCGTGCGCGAAGCGGTGGGCAGCGACTTCATCATCATCTATCGCCTGTCGATGCTCGACCTCATCGAAGGCGGCAGTGTCTGGGAAGAGGTGGTGCAGCTGGCCAAGGCCATCGAGCAGGCGGGCGCCACGCTGATCAATACCGGCATCGGTTGGCACGAGGCGCGGATTCCGACCATCGCCACCAAGGTGCCACGCGCCGCGTTCACCAAGGTGACCGCCAAGCTGCGGGGCGAGGTAAGCATTCCGCTGATCACCACCAACCGGATCAATACCCCGGAGGTCGCCGAGCAGGTGCTGGCCGAGGGCGATGCGGACATGGTCTCCATGGCGCGGCCGTTCCTCGCCGATCCGGAATTCGTCAACAAGGCCGCCGCCGGTCACAGCGAGCGCATCAACACCTGCATCGGCTGCAACCAGGCCTGTCTGGACCACACCTTCAGCGGCAAGCTGACCACCTGCCTGGTCAATCCGCGTGCCTGCTACGAAACCGAGCTGAACTACATCCCCACTACCGCGGTGAAGAAGATCGCCGTCGTCGGTGCCGGGCCTGCGGGGCTCGCCGCTGCGACCATCGCAGCGGAGCGCGGTCATGAGGTGACGCTGTTCGATTCGTCTGCCGAAATCGGCGGGCAATTCAATGTTGCCAAGCGGGTGCCGGGCAAGGAGGAGTTCTACGAAACCCTGCGCTACTTCAAGAACCGCCTCGAAGAAACCGGAGTCGAGGTTCGTCTGAACACCCGCGCGACGGTGGAAGCGCTGCTGGCCGGTGGCTTCGACGAGATCATCCTGGCGACCGGGATCGCGCCGCGAGTGCCTGCAATTCCCGGGGTCGACCATCCGAAGGTGATTGGCTACCTGGATGCGATTCTGGAGCGCAAGCCGGTCGGCCAGCGCGTCGCGGTGATCGGCGCAGGCGGTATCGGCTTCGACGTGTCGGAATACATCACCCACGACGGCGAATCCACCAGCCTGGATCGTGAAGCCTTCTGGAAGGAGTGGGGTATCGATCTCGGGCTGTCGGTGCGCGGCGGTATCGCCGGCATCCAGCCGGCTCCGCATGCGCCCAAGCGTCAGGTCTATCTGCTGCAGCGCAAGAAGTCCAAGGTGGGTAACGGGCTGGGCAAGACCACTGGCTGGATCCACCGTACCGGACTGAAGAACAAGCACGTGCAGATGCTCAATTCGGTGGAGTACCTGCAGATCGATGACGCCGGACTGCACATCCGCGTGGGCGAAGGCGAGCCGCAGGTACTGCCGGTGGATACGGTGATTCTCTGCGCCGGGCAGGAGCCGTTGCGTGAGCTGCAGGAAGGGCTTGAGGCCGCTGGCGCGCGGGTGCATCTGATTGGTGGCGCGGACGTCGCCGCCGAACTGGACGCCAAGCGCGCGATCAATCAGGGCTGTCGCCTGGCTGCGGCGCTCTAGGCCAACGGCACATCCGCAAAGAGGATCACGCATGGAAACTGCAATCGCGCTGCAACCGGGGGCTGCCAATAGCCTGCAGGCCTGGCACCGAATGATCGCTGAGCGAGACCTGAGCCGGCTGCCAGAGCTGCTGCATCCGCAGGCGGTGTTTCGCTCGCCGATGGCTCACACGCCGTATGAGGGGGCAGCGACGGTGAACCTGATCCTCAACACCGTGCTGCAGGTTTTCGAGGACTTTCGCTACCACCGTGAGCTGGCCAGCGCTCAGGGTGCGGATGTAGTCCTCGAGTTCAGCGCCCGGGTGGGTGACCGTGAGCTCAAGGGCATCGACATGATCCGCTTCGATGACGAAGGGAAGATTGTCGAATTCGAGGTCATGATCCGGCCCATGAGTGGCTTGCAGGCCCTGGGCGACGAGATGAAGCGACGTCTCGCTGCCTACCGCGGCAAGTGATTTAGCTAAGCTCATCGCAAATCCGCTGGGCGCCTGGTCGAACGGCGTCCGATGCGGCGACTCCCTGCCAACCCAGTCACATTGCCTGCGCGAACATTTCCCCTAAACTTGCGGCACCAACGGGACGACGGCATCGGATGGCCGCTCGTTTCGCTAATCGCTGGCTCGCAGTTGCGGGCGATAAAGGAAATCGAGCATGCAGAACAAACCGCAGATGGTCGAAGCCGTCCTGTTCTTCAATGAGGGCTCCATCTGCAAGGAAATGCTGTATCCCGAGTTCGAAGCGGTGCTGGATGGGGTGGTCGCTCTACCCGAGTTCGCAGACCGCCAGATGCATGCAGTCTACGTAATGATCAATCCGCGGCTGCAGGTGCGCGCCGCGGTGTTTTTCTGTCTCGACTTCAATGATGACGGCTCTGCCGACGCCGGTTGGAACATTCCCCTGCGTCAGTTGGCCGAGCGTACCGGGCGTGGTCCGGACATGGGGGCCGGACCGATTCGCCTGGCCTGCCGCAGCCAGTGCCCGGTCTCCTGGCACCAGATGCACATGTGGGATCCCAAGGTCGGTCCCGAACGCAATGATCTGGTTGTGTTGCGCGAGACCATCAAGCGCAACCAGCTCGGCCTGCTGGTCGAAGAGGAGACGCCTCAGGCCGTACCTGCGGAACGTCTGCAGATGGTCGCCGAAGACACCTGGTATGCAGCCGAGGCCGGCAAGGAAGCAGCCGCGAAACGTTCCGAAAGCCATGAGCGTGAACAGCGGCAGAAGGCTGCGCTGCTGATCAAGCAACAGCGCCAACGCATTACCAACCTCGAGCGTCTGCGCGAAGAAGACGCGCTCAAGCTCACGGCTGCCGCGGAGAAGGAACGCAAGGCACTGCAGGAGGAGATCCGCACGCTGCAGCAGAAATTGCAACAGCAGACCGAGCTGAACGCCAGCCTGCATGCGCAGATGACCGCCCAGGGCGAGAGTTTCCAGAAAGCGCGTGAGGAAATGAGCAAGCAGCTGCGTACGCTGGAGGTCAGCGGTCGGGTTGAGATCGGCGCCGCCCGGGAGCAGTTCGAGCATGAAGCCCAGGCCCGTATCGCGGCGGCGATTGCGGAGTACAAGGAGCAGGTGGCGATCCGCGATGTCGAGCTGGCCTACCGCAACGAACTGGATGCACAGCTGGAAGAGGAAATCCAGCGGCTCAAGACCGAGTGCGAAACGCTGCGCCACAGCGGTGACCGGGTGCTGGAGGAACTGTCTCGACAAGGGGTCGTGTTCATGGCCTACCACCCGGGTGCCGGGCATCTGACGATCGCATTGCAGGACCTGGCCCGCTACCGCGCCAATCCTCTGGCTTATGCGGCTGCCAAGTGCTTTGTCTCCGAGGAGCAGTACCGACAGTGGCTGGAGCATTATCAGAAGCCGGCCTGCGTCGCGGCGCTTTCCAGCGGTGAGCGTTGCGCGATGCCCCTGGACAAGATTGATGCGCCGAGTCGCTTCGTGATCGGCGAATCCAACTGCTGCGCCCGGCACCGCAAGGAAGACCGGCAGCGCACCGGCAGCTGAGCGGTTTGTCCTCCGTTCAATCCGATCTCGGCTTCGATGCTCCGCTGATCCTGCAGCCGCTGTCATTGGACTGGCTCGCGCGCAGCGGGGTCGAGGTTGCGGTGCTGCGGCTCGATCTGCTGGATCCCGAGCTGTCCGGCAACAAGTGGTTCAAATTGGTAAAGCATCTCGATGCAGCGCGTTCTGTCGCTGCGCCGGGGCTGATCAGTCTCGGCGGCCCGCACTCCAATCATCTGCATGCGCTGGCTGCAGCCGGCCGCCGACTCGGCCTGCCTACTGTCGGCCTGCTGCGCGGCCATGAGCAGGTAACGCCAACGGTCGCCGATCTACGTGGCTGGGGCATGCAGCTGCATTGGCTCGGCTACGCAGGGTACCGGGAGCGCAATCTGCCTACCTTCTGGACGCCATGGCGAGCGCGATATCCAGGTTTCTACTGCATCCCTGAAGGTGGCGGCGGTTTGCCCGGCGCCCTGGGGTGCGCCGGACTCGTTCCGAGAGTGGAGTCCGCGCTCGCGTCGCTCGGCTGGAAGGACTACGACGCGCTCTGGCTGGCCGCCGGCACCGGGACGACGCTGGCAGGTCTGGTCATCGGCGAGGCAGGTAGGCATCGGGTGTTCGGCGCGCTGGCAGGGCCGCCTTCCCACGCCGTCGATGCCGGCGTCGCCAACTTGCTCGCGCAAGCCGGTATGGCGTCCAGCGGCTATGAACTGCTGGACGCCAGTCGTGGCGGATTTGGTCGCTTCGACAGGGAGTTGGCGCAGTTCATTCTCGATACCGAGCGCCAGGGTGGCGTGCCGCTCGATCCGATATACACTGCAAAGACCATGATGGCATTGCGCCTTTATGTCGAGCGCGGTTATTTTCCCGCCGGCACGCGGCTGATATTCGTCCATACCGGTGGACTGCAAGGGCGCCGTGCTGCTCAGGGCCAGCTGCAGAAGCTGATTGACGGATAGACGTTTGGATTTTCTCGGATGAACAAACCGCTGCACCCCGATCAGCTGCGTAATCTGGTCCCGCTCAATGGCTTGTCGCCACGCCAGTTGTGGGAGCTTCGCGTGCGCATAGTGCCCCTCGCGCTTGCGCCTGGGCAGTTGCTCGACCTTGTTGATGAGCTGAGTTCGAAACGTCATTACCTGATGTCGGGCAGCCTGCTGTTGACCGATCACGACGGGCAGCCAACGCGGCTGGTGGCGGGCACATCGGCTGCTCTACACAGCCTTGCTGCGGGCCGCCTGCAGGAGGCGAGGGCGCTGGATGACTGCCAGCTGCTGACGGTGGACAGCGCGGAGTTGGAGCGGCTGCTTTCCTGGCGCCAAGCCCTGCAAGATGTGCTGCTGCAGCTGTCGATGGAGGGCGAGGACGGGGAGTGGCTGGAGCGCCTGCTGGAGAATCCGCTGTTCGCCCAGGTTCCACCGGCAAATATTCGCAGCATGCTCAGCCGCCTCGTGGAGATCGAAGTATCCGCCGGGCAAACCCTGCTACGTGAAGGGGAAGCCGGGGACTGCTGCTATTTCCTCAAGAGCGGCTGCGCGCAGGTCCTGAAGGCCGCCGGCAGCAGCGAGCAGCTGTTGGCCGAGCTGGAACCCGGAGCCTGTTTCGGCGAAGAGGCGCTACTCGAAGAGCGACCGCGTAATGCCAGTGTCGCGATGGTCGAGGATGGTCGGGTGCTCCGCCTGGCGCGGGCGGACTTTCTCGAGCTGCTCAAGGCACCGGTGGTTGGCGAAGTCGATCTGGATGGCGTGGCTGATCTGCTGGCGTGCGGTGCGCAGTGGCTGGATGTGCGTCTGCTTGATGATTACGAGCAGGGCCATGCCATGCAGGCGCTGCACATGCCGCTGCACCTGCTGCGTTTGAAAACCCGTCTGCTGGACCCGCAGCGGCCCTACCTTTGCTATTGCGAAAGCGGCAAGCGCAGCGCCAACGCGGTGTTCCTACTGACGCAGCTCGGCTTCACCGCCTATGCGCTGCGTGGTGGACTCGACGCACTTGGTACCGAGGACCGCGCTGCACTGCTTTGGGAGTGTGGCACGGGTTACCTGGCGCGCTCCGACGGCCGAATCGACCGCAGCCTATGATCCGCACCGCCCCATCCCGACCTTTGTCAGACGGCCGCCCTGCGAAGCGCAGTGTGCCGACGAATCTCGCGTCGGGCGCTGCGGGCCAGGCGCACGCTGAGCAACAGAGCTGCGCAGCTCAGGCCGGCGATCAGGCCTTGCCATAGACCGGCAGGCCCACTGGCGGCGCCGAGGTGGTCGGTCAGGCCGAGCAGATAGCCCAACGGCAAACCGATCCCCCAGTAGGCGAAGAGGGTGTAGACCATCGTCATGCGGGTGTCCTGATAGCCGCGCAACGCGCCAGCAGCCGTGACCTGAACCACATCGGAGAACTGGAACAGCGCGGCGTAGAGGAACAGGCTGGCAGCGACGGCGACCACGGCCGGATCCGGGGTATAGATTCGCGCGATCTGCTCGCTGAACAGCAGCATGGCGCTGGCGGAAAAGCAGGCATATACCAGGGCGGCGCCGATCCCGACGCCGGCGACAAAGCGAGCGTCGCGTGGAGCGTTGCGGCCCAGCTCCTGACCAATACGCACGGTCACCGCCATACCCAGCGACAGTGGAATCATGAAGATCAGCGACGTGAAGTTCAGTGCGATCTGGTGACCGGCGACGACCGTTGCCCCGAGGGCGCCGATCAGCAGGGCGATCACCGAGAAGATGCTGGCCTCGGCAAACACCGCGACCCCGATTGGTACGCCGACCGAAAGCAGATGACGCAGCATCGGCCAGCGTGGCCATTCGAAGTGGGAAAACAGCTGACTGGCCTGATAGGCCGGTGCGCGCTTAACCCAGACGCTCATCGCCACCAACATGAACAGCATCACCAATGCCGTGGAAACGCCGCAACCGACACCGCCCATCGCCGGCACGCCGAACTTGCCGTAGATGAACACATAGTTCAGCGGAATGTTCAGCAGCAGGCCGAGGATACCGATCACCATGCTTGGCCGCGGATGGCCCAGTCCGTCGCTGAAGCAGCGCAGCACCTGATACAGCGCGACCGCCGGGAAGCCGCAGGCGACGGCGCGCAGGTAAGCCATGGTCGGATCGACCAGCGCTTGATCGACGCTCAGCAGATGCAGGACGGGCTCCGCGTTCCACATCAATGATGCACTGAGCACACCGATGCCGCCGCCCATCCACAACGCCTGGCGAACCAGCGGGCCGATTTCGCCATGCCGCCCTGCGCCGAAGCGCTGTGCGACGTTCGGCGTGGTCGCCAGGGTGATTCCGCAGACGAGCAGATAGACCGGCACCCAGATCGAGTTGCCTAGCGCGACGGCGGCCAGATCCTGCGGGCTTACGCGTCCGGCCATAACGGTATCGACGAAACCCATCGCCGTGCTGGCCAGCTGGGCGATCATCATGGGTAGGGCAAGGGCAAAGAGGGTGCGCAATTCGAGGCGGACCCGTCTGAGTCTGAGCTCAGTGGGCATTACAGGGCGTTCCGGTTGTATACAAGAAGCGCGCTAGTCTACGCCGCGTGGCTACGCTCAGGAAGGCGGCAAAGCAGTGGCAAGCCGTCTAGAATGTGCTCCCCCTCACCGGAGCCGTGCAATGCATATCCTCGCCGATGAAAACATTCCGCTGGTCGATGAGTTCTTTGCCGGTTTCGGCGAGATTCGCCGCATGCCCGGCCGCAGCATCAATCGAGCCGCGCTGGAGAATGTCGACGTGCTGCTGGTGCGCTCGGTGACGCGGGTCGACCGCGAGATGCTGGAAGGCAGCGCAGTGCGATTCGTCGGGACCTGCACGATAGGCACCGATCATCTGGATCTGGATTATTTCGAGCAGGCCGGCATCGAGTGGGCCAGCGCACCGGGGTGCAACGCGCGGGGCGTGGTCGACTATGTGCTGGGCAGTTTGCTCGCGCTGTCGGAGGTGCGCGGTGAAGCGCTGGCCCGGCGGCGCTTCGGTGTGGTCGGTGCCGGTGAGGTGGGTGGGCGGCTGCTCGAAGTGCTGCGCGGGCTTGGCTGGGACGTGCGCGTCTGCGATCCACCGCGGCAGGTCCGCGAGGCAGGCGATTTCGCCTCGCTGGATGAGATCCTCGCGGAGTGCGATGTGATCAGCCTGCACACGCCGCTGACCCTGGGGGGCGACTGGCCGACCTTTCACCTGTTCGATCAGGCGCGACTGTCGAGGTTGCGACCCGGTACCTGGCTGATCAATGCCAGTCGGGGGGCTGTGGTGGACAATGCCGCGCTGCGCGACCTGCTATTGCAGCGGCCGGACCTGGAAGCCGTGCTGGATGTCTGGGAAGGCGAGCCTCAGGTCGACGTCGCACTGGCCGGCTTGTGCCGTATCGCTACGCCGCACATCGCCGGGTATAGTCTGGATGGCAAGCTGCGTGGTACGGCGCAGATATACGCGGCGCTTTGCGCTGCGCGTGGTGTCGAGCCGGCTATCGAACTGGCGCAGCTGATGCCCGGCCCGGCACTCACCGAGCTGGCGTTTGCATCCTCCGCAGAGCCCGCCGAGATGCTGGCCACACTGTGCCGGGCGGTCTACGACCCGCGACGCGACGATGCCGACTTCCGCCGCAGCCTGCTTGGCGATGAGGCGCAGCGTCGGGCCGGGTTCGATCTGCTGCGCAAACAGTATCCGCCGAGGCGCGAGATCGATGGCCTCAAGGTGCGGATCGGCGGGCACAACCCGGCGCTGGCTACGATAGTCGAGGCGCTTGGTGCGCGATTGCTGGGCTAGCCGGCGGTTCGAGTGCAGCCCGGATGCAATTTCCATCCTGCTCCGCTAGCATTACCCGTCCTCTGCCTTGTCCCCCCGCGATGGTGTTATGAGTTATCAGGTTCTTGCACGAAAATGGCGTCCGCGCTCGTTCCGCGAAATGGTCGGCCAGACGCATGTGCTCAAGGCCCTGATCAACGCGCTGGACAACCAGCGCCTGCACCACGCTTACCTGTTCACCGGCACGCGAGGCGTGGGCAAGACGACCATTGCGCGGATCATCGCCAAGTGCCTGAACTGTGAAACCGGGGTCAGCTCGACGCCCTGCGGTGTGTGTTCGGTATGCCGGGAAATCGACGAGGGGCGCTTCGTCGATCTGATCGAGGTGGACGCCGCGAGCCGTACCAAGGTCGAAGACACCCGCGAGCTGCTGGACAACGTGCAGTACGCGCCGAGCCGCGGGCGCTACAAGGTTTACCTGATCGACGAAGTGCACATGCTCTCGTCGCACTCATTCAATGCGCTGCTCAAAACCCTCGAGGAGCCGCCGCCCCACGTCAAGTTCCTGCTGGCGACCACCGATCCGCAAAAGCTGCCGGTCACCATCCTCTCGCGCTGCCTGCAATTCTCCCTGAAGAACATGCCGCCCGAGCGGGTGGTCGAGCACCTCACTCATGTGCTGGGCGTCGAGAACGTTCCCTTCGAAGACGATGCGTTGTGGCTGCTGGGGCGTGCCGCCGATGGCTCGATGCGCGATGCGATGAGCCTGACCGATCAGGCGATCGCCTTCGGTGAAGGCAAGGTGCTGGCCGCCGATGTGCGCGCCATGCTCGGCACCCTCGATCATGGTCAGGTCTATGGTGTGCTGCAGGCATTGCTTGATGGCGATGCCAGAGCGTTGCTCGAGGCCGTTCGCCACTTGGCGGAGCAGGGGCCGGACTGGGCTGGCGTGCTGGCCGAAATCCTCAATGTGCTGCACCGCGTCGCCATCGCCCAGGCGCTGCCGGAGGCAGTGGACAATGGCCAGGGCGATCGTGATCGCGTGCTGGCGTTGGCTCAGGCGCTACCGGCCGAAGATGTGCAGTTCTACTATCAGATGGGATTGATCGGCCGGCGCGATCTGCCGCTGGCGCCTGATCCTCGCAGCGGTTTCGAAATGGTGCTGCTGCGCATGCTGGCATTTCGTCCTGCAGGCAGTGATGGCGCACCGCGAACACCGCTAAAGACACTGGGAATCAGCCCGGCCACAGCTGATTCCAAGCCCGCAGCGGTGGCCGATTCCGCTCCCGCTGGCGTGTCTTCCACTCCATCCGCTGCGATTGCCGTAGCAGCTGCGCCAGAGCCCGCCCCCGTTGCGCCGGCCGTTACCATGCCAGTGAACGCGCCGGCTCCCACGCCCTCGGCAGTGACCCCGGTCGCCACTCATGTGGTGGAAGCGCCGCAGGCCGCGCCTGTCATCGATGTGCCGTGGAATGAGCCGCCTGACGTACCGCCCGTCGCGGTCGAGGCTGATGCCGTTTTACCCGAACCTGTACCGGTGGACGGCGCTGCCGATCACGTGGCGTCCGTGGTACAGGTCGAAGAGCCGGATGATGACGAACCGCCGCTGACGGACGAGGACTACTTCGAGGTCGAGAACCAGGCCGAGGCCTATCTGGACGAACTGGAACACTCAAGGGATGAGCCGGAGCCCGTCGAGCCACTGCCTGCGGTAGAGCCTGCGACCGGGCTGGCTGCCGAGTGGCTGGAGCTGTATCTCAAGCTCGGCTTGTCCGGTCTTACCGGCAGCATTGCCGCCAACTGTACGTTGATTGCCGTGGAAGGCGACCGTTGGCTGATGCATCTCGATCCTGCGCAGAGCGCACTATTCAACCCCACGCAACAGCGACGACTCAACGACGCCCTGAATCAATACCACGGGCGTACGCTACAGCTCGAGATCGTGCTGCAGAAGCCGGAGCAGGAAACTCCTGCGCAGGCCGCTCAGCGTCGCCGTGCCGAGCGGCAGCGTGCAGCGGAACAGTCGATTCACGCAGATCCCCTGGTCCGGCAGCTCATGCAGCAGTTCGCCGCTGTGATCCGCGAAGGCACCATCGAACCCGTAGAACACTCCGAAACCTGATTAATTGAGGTGATTCCCATGATGAAAGGTGGCATGGCCGGCCTGATGAAGCAGGCGCAGCAGATGCAGGAAAAAATGCAGAAGATGCAGGAGGAACTGGCGAACGCCGAGGTGACGGGCCAGTCTGGCGCCGGGCTGGTCAGCGTGGTGATGAACGGTCGCCATGACGTCAAGCGCGTCAGCCTCGACGACAGCCTGATGCAGGAAGACAAGGAAATCCTGGAAGACCTGATCGCTGCCGCCGTCAATGACGCGGTACGCAAGATCGAGCAGAACAGCCAGGACAAGATGGCCGGCATGACCGCCGGCATGCAGCTTCCGCCAGGCTTCAAGATGCCTTTCTAACTCGAACGGCCAATCGGCGCGCATGGGCGCGCTTCTCGAAGGGCGGGGCATCGTCATTTACGCGCAGTAGACTCCGATGTCCCGCTTTCTTGCCTCTGGTCCTGCAAGCCGCCTGAATCCCTGGCACTGTGCTGCCCCTTTGCATAGCGACGCTTAATTTATGAGCTTCAGTCCCCTGATCCGCCAACTCATCGACGCCCTGCGCATTCTTCCCGGCGTGGGCCAGAAAACTGCACAGCGCATGGCATTGCAGCTACTGGAGCGGGATCGCAGCGGCGGCTTACGCCTGGCGCAAGCGCTGAGCAAAGCGATGGAAGGGGTCGGCTACTGCCGGCAGTGTCGTACCCTTACCGAAGACGACCTGTGCCCGCAATGCGCCGACCCGCGACGCGACGATTCGCTGCTCTGCGTGGTGCAGAGCCCGGTGGACGTTTTCGCCGTCGAGCAGACGGGCTTTCGCGGGCGCTACTTCGTGCTCAAGGGGCATCTGTCGCCGCTCGATGGTTTGGGTCCTGAAGCGATCGGCATTCCCGAGCTTCTGGCGCGTGTTGCAGACGGTGCGTTCACTGAAGTCATTCTCGCGACAAACCCGACGGTGGAAGGCGAGGCAACGGCGCATTACATCGCGCAGATGCTGATTCCAAAGGGGCTGACCATCAGCCGAATCGCTCATGGCGTTCCACTGGGCGGCGAGCTGGACCTGGTCGACGGCGGAACCCTGGCCCACGCACTGGCCGGCCGCAAGACAATCCGCCTATAACCCGAAGTACTGACGATATGCCACCTCGGTAGTGCAGTTTTCTGGGTGATTCAGGTAAAGTTCTAAGCCATCAACGTTAGATAACTAAAACGAATATAGTCCTTCGTTCTGGTTATATGTGCTGGCTATCCGAATCGAGGTCGAAATGAAAGCAAAGCATTGGCTGGTTCCAGCTCTGCTGCTGCTGAGCGCGTTTGCTCAGGCGCAGGAGAAGTTCAAGGTTGGCTACATCCGTGTGATGGACGATGCCCAGGCCATGGTTGCACACGAGGCCGGTCTGTATAAGAAGCATGGCCTTGACGTCGAGCTGATCGAGTTCAGTTCCGGTACCGACCTGATCAAGGCGATCGTCGGCGGGCAGTTGGATACCGGCGTCCTCGGCTTTACCAACGCGGTGGCCTGGGCCTCCAAAGGTGCTGACCTCAAGGTGGTCGGTGGTGCTCAGCAGGGCTACCACTCCATCGTGGCGCTTGAGGGGTCGGGTATCGAGAAGGTTGCCGACCTGAAGGGCAAGATCCTCGCTTCGCAGAAAGAGGGGAGCACCGCCGATGCAGTGCTGCGTGGCGTGACCTTGAAGAATGCCGAACTCAAGCCGAGCGACGTCAACATCATGGGTGTCAGCCCGGCCGTTGCGGTGCAGTCGCTGGTGTCCGGGCGTGTCGATGCGGCGTTCCTTTTCGAGCCGTATGATCGCATCGCGCAGCTGGTTGCCCCGGTTCAGCAGGTCTACGAGATCGGTGAAGTGTGGCCATTCCCGTGCATGGTGGTGATCACCTCCGGCGATACCCTGGCCAAGCGCAAGGATGCCGTCTGGAAGTCGCTGGACGCCCAGCGCGATGCCATCGAAATGCTCGACAAGCAGCCTGCCGAGGCAGCCAAGCTGATCGCCGACTACTTCATCGCCGAGCCGACCCTGAAGACGCTCAAGCGTGGTGAGCTCGCTCGCGAGGTTGTCATTGAGGAGGCGATCGGAACCCAGACCTTCAGCGCCAAGCTTGGCAAGGACGATCTGGCGCGCATCCAAGAGCTGGCGGACATTCTGCAGGAGCTCGGTTCGCTGAAGACCCGCGATGGCAAGCCGTTCGACACCAGTGCCATCGTCGATCTGTCCTGGCAGGAAGCTCGCGAACTCTGATTGCTTGACTCTGGTTTGAAACTACACGGGTCCGGCCTTTGTGCCGGGCCGTTTGCATCGCCCGCATTGCCGGGCAATTTCGTTTCTGGATTTGCGGATTTTTATGCAACTCAGGTTTGAAGAAGTAGACAAGCGCTTCGGGCAGCTCGAAGTCATCAAGGGCTTCAGCGGTGAGTTCGCCCAGGGTGAACTGGTGGCTCTGGTTGGACCTTCGGGTTGCGGCAAGTCGACCCTGCTGCATCTGGTTGCCGGGCTGGAGAAGCCCAGCGCGGGCCGCGTGCTTGCTGACGAAAAACCGATCACCGAGCCGAGCCCTCGACGTACGCTGGTGTTCCAGGAGCATGCCCTCTATCCCTGGCTCAGCCTGCAGGGCAACGTTGCCATGGCGCTGGAACTGCAGGGCGTGGCCAAGGCCAGCGCATTCGAACAGGCGCAGGCTTGGCTCGAGCGGGTCGGCCTCAATGGATTCGAGCATTACTACCCGCATCAGGTCTCCGGCGGCATGCGCCAACGCACGGCCCTTGCCCGCGCATTCATCGCCAAACCCGAGGTGCTGTTGCTGGACGAGCCGTTTGGCGCCCTTGATGCCCTGACCCGAATGGCATTGCAGGACGTGTTGCGTGAACTGATCGAGGAGCATCAGCCGACGGTGCTGTTGGTCACCCATGATGTCGATGAGGCCCTTTACCTGGCCGATCACGTTCTGGTGTTCAGCGCGCGGCCGACTCGCGTGCTGAAAACCTTCAACTTCACCCATTGCGAGAAGAGCCACGACCTGTCCGACTTCGCTGCCGAGCGTAAGGAAATTCTCAGTCTGCTGGGTATCAAGACGGAGGTAGCGCATCCATGAGTCAGGCTCGCCGTCTTACTGGCCCAAAGAAGTACCTTGCGGTCGTTCTGGCCATCCTGTTCATTCTTCTGATCTGGCAGGCCGCAGCATGGAGTTTGCCGGCCTTTCTGATGCCAGGTATCCCGACCGTCTTCGAGCGTCTGTTCAGTACTATCCAGGAGCCAGAGTTCCGCGAAGGGCTTTACGGCAGCATGAGTCGCCTCGGCAGTGGCTACAGCTTCGCGCTGCTGTTCGGTATCGGTTTCGGCCTGGTGGGTGGGGTACTGTTCTTCTTTCGGGAGATCCTGCGCTCGGCCATCGTCATTCTGCAGTCGATTCCGTCGATCGCCTGGGTGCCGTTGTTTCTGATCGTGATGGGTTTCGGCAATCTGCCGATCATCGTGGTGGTCGCCCTGGCCGCTTTCTTCCCGATGGCGCTGTCGGTGATGAATGCCACCGAGAGCGTGCAGCCGGTGCACGTCGCCGCGGCGCGGGTGATGGGTGCCTCGCGCTGGCAGCTGCTGCGCCGCGTTTATCTGCCCGCCGTGATGCCTGAGCTGATCACCGGCGCGCAGCTGGCCTTCGGTAACGCCTGGCGTGCACTGATCTCCGCCGAGATGCTGATTGGTTTCGGCCAGGGGCTCGGGCGTTCGCTCGCGTACTCGGGCGAGATTGCTGACATGGTTGGCGTGATGATGAACATTCTGGTCATCGCCATTCTCGCCACGCTGATCGATCAGGTTGTACTGGAGAAGTTCAAGCAGCGGATGCTTCGCTATCAGTACGTCTGAGGCCATTGCATGTCTGTTCCCTCGCGCATTGCCATTTGGCTCGTCCTGTTGATGCCGGTCGCGTCGATGGCCGAGTCGTTGCGGGTGCAACTGCCCGAACATCGGGTGTTGTCCAGCAGCGAAACGGAGAGTTTCGAGTCGGCGCTGATCGAGCAATTGGCCGAAGCGCTTGGGCGTTCCGGGTCTTCCGTGGTCAGCGCAGATGACGCTGAAGTGCGCCTGGTCGCAGGCGATCGGGTCGGCCCGGCCACTTACTATCATGCTGTGCCTGCCGCGCTAAGTGCGACGGAAGGTGAGTTGCTTGCCTGGTCCGATCTTCAGGGGCAGACGGTTTGCGTCAATCACGCGAGTCCATATGGAGCGTTGCTTAGCGAGCGCTTCGCGGCGGTGCCTCGGGAATATCCGAGCGCGGCGCATGCGCTGATCGGACTCAAGCTTGGTGAGTGCGCTGCGGTTGTCGAAGATGATGTGCTGCTGACGGAGATCGCCACCTTGCCCGAGTGGCGGCGCTACAAGCACCTGTTACCGTCGATTTTCGATGCCGGGTGGCAGCTAAGCCTGACCGTCGCCGATGACGCTAACCTGCAGCAGCAGATCAACGCACTCTTGGCGCAATGGTTGGCAGAAGGGCGGTTGGCGGGGCTGACCCAGCAATGGGTCGATGAGGTGGCGTTTCAGGCATACGTGCTGGCCGATACCCTGGACTGCCACTGATTCGGTAATTCGGCTTCGATGGCCAGGTTCAGCGTTCGTTCTCGAGTATCTGCGGCAGCATCCGCTGCAAGCCCTCCAGTTTCAGCGGCGCACGAATATGCCCGCGCAGGCTGCCATCCGGTGCGACCAAGGCCAGATTTCCGCTATGACTGACACTGTAGTCGCCTTCTGTTTCGCGCGCCGGAACGAAAGGGAGGCCCAGCGCCCTGGATAGCCTTAGCAGTTGCTCCATGTCGCCGGTCAAGCCGCTGAAGCCGGCGCGGTAGTAGCTCAGGTAGGCCTTGAGTTGTTCCGGCGTATCGCGCGCGGGATCGGCGCTGACCAATACCACCTGCAGCTGCTCGCGAGTCTCGGGCGGTAGCCGGCTGAGCAACCGACGCATGTCGCTCAGCGTGGTCGGGCAGATGTCGGGGCAGGCGGTAAAGCCGAAGAACAGGATGTGCCAGCGCCCCTGCAGCGACGAAGTACTGAAAGGCAGGCCGTCCTGGTCGATCAGCTCGAGCTGGGGAATGGGCCGTTCACGCGGCAGCAGCAGGATATTCGCCTGGTCCAGCAGTGCATCGCGATCGAGTGCGAACACGGGAGGAGTACAGGCCAGAACTAGGATAAGCAGGCTGCGCCTTAACGTCATTAACACGGGCAGATCCTTTACCTAGCAGCTGCGCGGCACATTCGCCGTCAGCGGTCGCTTAGGGCGAAGGCGGTCAGAGTGAACGTGGGAATGCCAATGTCCTGAAGTTTCTGCGATCCGCCCAGTTCGGGCAAATCAATGATGGCAGCCGCTTCATGAATGCTCGCGCGCATGCGTCGCACAAGCTGTGCGGCGGCTAGCAGCGTGCCGCCGGTCGCAATCAGGTCATCGAACAACAGCACCGAATCGCCCTCGCAAAGGCTGTCGGCGTGAATCTCCAGATGCGCTTCGCCATATTCGGTGCTGTAGGCCTGCGACAGCACGTCGGCCGGCAGCTTGCCCTGCTTGCGAAACAGCACCAGAGGTTTGTTCAGCTCATAGGCGAGAATCGAGCCGACCAGGAACCCTCGCGCATCAAGCGCGCCGATATGTGTGAAGTCGGCCTCCACATAGCGCTGAATGAAGCTGTCAGCCACCATGCGTAGCGCCTTTGGCGACTGGAATAGCGGGGTGATGTCGCGAAACACCACACCCGGGCGGGGAAAGTCCTGCACCGGGCGGATCAGGGTCTTGATGCTGAACTCGTCGAAGATCATCTGATCTGTTACTCCAAACGCGCTGACTCAGACATCCATTGCGCCGCCGGCTAGGGCGCACAGTCCGATGGAATCCAGAATGCGTACTTCCTTGCCCTCGGCCTCGAGTAAGCCACTCTGCTGAAAACGGGTGAATACACGGGAAACGGTCTCGACCGCCAGGCCCAGGTAATTGCCGATCTCGTTGCGCGACATCGGCAGGCGGAACTGATTGGCCGAGAAGCCGCGTGCGCTGAAGCGTGCAGAAAGGTTGATGAGGAAGGTCGCGATGCGCTCATCGGCGGTCTTTTTCGACAGCAACAACATCATCTGCTGATCATCGCGGATTTCGCGGCTCATGATGCGCATGAGCTGGCGACGCAGCTGCGGCAGCAGGACGCTCAGTTCGTCGAGTCGTTCGAAGGGAATTTCGCAAACCGAGGTGGTTTCCAATGCCTGCGCGGTGACTGGATAGCTTTCGGTATCCATGCCGGAAAGACCGACCAGCTCGCTGGGCAGGTGGAAGCCGGTGATCTGCTCCTCGCCGCCATCGGTAACGCTGAACGTCCGCAACGCGCCGGAGCGTACGGCGAATACGGAACTGAACACGTCGCCCTGGCGGAACAGGGTTTCGCCTTTCTTCAGGGGGCGGCCGCGTTTGACGATGTCGTCCAAAGCGTCCATGTCCTGCATGTTCAGCGACAGGGGCAGACACAGCCCGGACAGGCTGCAATCCTTGCAATGAGCTTGCCGCTGCGCACGGACCTTGATCGATTCGGACATAGAGGGCTTCCTGGAAACCTAGTTATAGCGCGCAAGGTTAACTCAGGATGTCGGCGATGGCCAATCGGCTCAAGGGTCGCAGGGCAATCATTTGGTCGATAGCCTGAGGCGCTCTAGATCAGGCGCGACTGGCCTGGCTGACCTGCTCGGGGAGATAGTGGTCGAAGAGCATGCATATCGAGCGAACCAGTAGCCGGCCAGCAGGCTGAATCAGCAGATGGCTCTCGGTGATCTCGATCATCCCATCAGCGGCCATCTGCTCGAGCATCGGCCAGCCTTCGGCGAAGTACTGTCTGAACTCGATGTCATGCTCGCTCTCGATTTTCGTGAAGCTCAGCTCGAAATCGCAGATCAGAGACTGGATGACGGTGCGGCGGATATGGTCGTCCTGTTTGCAGCGTAAGCCTCTGGCGGTGGCTAGCTGATGCTGATCCAGCTGATATTGGTATTGTTCGATGTCGCTGGTGTTCTGGCAGTAGAGATCACCGATCTGGCTGATGGCCGAAACGCCGAGGCCCACCAGATCGCAATGGCCATGGGTGGTGTAGCCCTGGAAGTTGCGCTGCAAGCTGCCATCTTCTTGCGCCATGGCCAGTTCATCGTCCGGCAGGGCGAAGTGGTCCACGCCTATGTAGCGGTATCCCGCGTCGGTGAGCAAATGAATGCTCTGCTCCAGCATGGCCAGCTTTTCGGCGGGCGCCGGCAGGTCGTTGGCGTTGATACGGCGCTGCGGCGCGTATTGCTCAGGCAGATGAGCATAGTTGAACAGCGAGAGCCGGTCCGGCTGCAGGTCAATGATCGCTTCAACGGTTCTGGCGAAGCGTGCTGGCGTCTGCAGCGGCAGGCCGTATATCAGATCGATGCTCAGCGAGTGGTACTGCAGCGTGCGGGCCGCCTCGATGATGGTGCGTGTTTGCTCCAGGGTCTGCATGCGATTGATGGCGCGCTGGATGTCCGGGTCCAGATCCTGCACGCCGATGCTGATGCGGTTGAAACCTAGTTCGCGGAGCAGGCCGATGGTTGGCCAATCCGCTTCCCGGGGGTCGATCTCGATACTGAAGTCGCCATGATCATCGTCCTGCAGGTTGAAGTGCTGGCGCAGATGGCCCATCAGCCGACGCAGTTGATCATGGCTGAGAAAGGTAGGTGTGCCGCCGCCAAAGTGCAGCTGCTCGACCACCTGGTCCTTGCCCAGGTGGCAGGTGATCAGCTCGATTTCTTTCTCGAGGCGTTCCAGATAGGGCTGTGCGCGTGTCCGGTCGTTGGTCACCACTTTGTTGCGACCGCAGTAGTAGCACGCGTTGGCGCAGAATGGCAGATGGACGTACAGCGACAGCGGGCGTGACGCCTGGCGGCTGCCGCGCAATGCGTGCAGCAGGTCGAACGAGCCGACCTTTTCATTGAACTGGGCCGCGGTCGGGTACGACGTATAGCGCGGGCCGGCTTGATCGTAGCGACGGATCAGGTCGGAATCCCAGCGAATGGAGTCGAGCATGTGGCGTTCCCGGTCATGACGGCGGTCGCTGGATTCTAGGGGCAGGGCATTGCGGCGGACTTGACCTGTATCAAACTTGATCCGACCCTAGCGCGCTGGGCCAGATCGGCGCCGACATCCGGAAGGATCGCGCTGATTGGCGGTCAGATGATCACGTCAGCGTCTTATGCTTCAGCAGCGCCTTCATATCGCCAGAGGAGAGATTCATGCACAGCCGCCAGCAGGAAATCGCAACCGCGCTCAACGTCTGCGCACCATTTACCGGGCCGGAGTCGGTACAGGCCGAGATTGATCGTCGGGTGAGCTTCATCCAGACCTGCTTGCGCGAGTCGGGCCTGAAGACCTTGGTGCTCGGGATCAGTGGTGGCGTCGATTCGACCACGGCGGGTCTGCTGGCCCAGCGGGCGGTCGCCGGCATGCGCGAAGCAGGGGAAGGCGACGACTATCGCTTCATCGCCGTGCGCCTGCCTTATCAGGTGCAGCATGACGAGCATGAAGCGCAGCTGGCGGTGGATGCGATCAAGCCCGACGAGTGCCACACCGTGAACATCGGCACCGCGGTGCTGGGCCTGGCTGCCGCCACGCAGGCGCTTGATCCTTTGAGCCCGGCGCAGCGTGATTTCGTGCTGGGCAATACCAAGGCGCGGATGCGCATGGTTGCTCAGTACACGATCGCCAACGCGCGCCAGGGCCTGGTCATCGGTACCGACCATGCGGCAGAGGCGGTGATGGGCTTCTTCACCAAGTTCGGTGATGGCGCGTGCGACCTGACGCCACTGGCGGGTCTGGTGAAGGATCAGGTCCGGCAGATAGCCGCGGCATTGGGCGCTCCCGATCAGTTGGTGCACAAGGTGCCAACCGCGGATCTCGAAGAGCTGTCACCTGGCAAGCCCGATGAGGCCGCTCACGGTGTCAGCTACCGCAACATCGATGATTTTCTGCAGGGTAAGCCGGTACCGGACGAGGCGGCCCGGATCATCATCGATACCTACGACAAGACTGCTCACAAGCGCCAGTTGCCCAAGGAGCCCTGAGCGCTCGCAAGCCTTCCGCTAGTGCGCGTGTGTCTCGTGAGATGGCGCTGAGGTATGCCCCATCAGCCACTGCTGATGAGGGCCTGGCAGCGTCCAGATACCGAACAGAATCACCATTACCCCGCCGACGACGCGCACGCCGCGCTTGCGCAGCAACACTGTCAATCGCTCGGCAGCAAGGCCGGTGGCAAGCAACACCGGCCAGGTGCCGATGCCGAACGCCAGCATCAGCAAAGCGCTATCCAGTGCATCGCCCTGGCTGGCTGACCACAACAGGGTGCTGTAGACCAGGCCGCACGGTAGCCAGCCCCACAGCGCCCCCAGTATCAGGGCGCGTGGAACGCTCGTTACTGGCATGAATTTGCTAGCGATAGGCTGGATATGACGCCAGAGTCCGCGCCCTAGCGACTCGATGCGTGTCAGCCCGCTCCACCAGCCGGCGAGGTACAGGCCCATGGTGATCAGCAGAAGTGCGGCGACGACTCGTAACGCCATGGCCGCTGGACTGTTGGCAACGGCCAAGCCCGCCAGGCCGATCAGGAATCCGGCAACGGCATAGCTTGATACGCGTCCGAGGTTGTAGGCGACCAGGAGGCGCAGGCGCCTGCCGCGCTGATCCGGTGGAATGGCCATGGTCAGTGCACCCATCAGGCCGCCGCACATGCCGAGGCAATGGCCGCCTCCCAGTAGTCCCAAGACCAGTGCTGACAGCAGCAGGGGCAGCAGTTCAGTCACCTTTGCGTTGCTCCGGCTGATCTTCCGAGGATTCCACTGCATCGACTGCGGAAGGCTTCTGCGGCTCGTCGTCGTCGAACAGGATGCTGTGCGCCGGTCCGTCGAGATCGTCGAACTGCCCGCTGTCCACCGCCCAGAAGAACACCCAGATTGCGACGGCCACCAGGACCACGGCAACAGGGATGAGGATGTACAGAGCGGCCATTAGGACCTCCAGGATCCGAAGCGAAGTCTTCAGCTGCGTAAAGTGCGCCGCTGCGCCAATGACGTGCGTTGCAGCAGATTCAGCCGTGACTTGCCGGCTGACGTGTCAGCCGCAAGGCGTTCAAAACCACCAGCAGCGAGCTGAGCGACATCCCCAGCGCGGCCCATAGTGGGGTGACCCAGCCAAAGGCGGCGAAGGGCAGAATCAGGCCATTGTACAGGCTTGCCCAGGCCAGGTTCTCGATGATGATGCGGCGGCTGCGGCGTGCGACGTCGAATGCCTGCGCCAAGCTGCCTAGGCGGTTGGATAGCAGCACCGCATCAGCACTGGTCTTGGCCAGGTCGGTCGCCGAGCCCATAGCGACGCTGATATCCGCTGCGGCAAGCACCGGGACGTCGTTGACGCCGTCGCCGAGCATTAGCACCCGGTGTCCGGCGGCCTGCAATGCCTGCAATCGGGAGAGCTTGGCGGCAGGGGTCATGCCGCCTTCGGCCTCATCGATGCCCAGTTCCCTGGCAATCTGGCCGACCATCGGTGAGCTGTCACCGGATAGCAGTAGCGTCTGCCAGCCACGGGCGCGGCAGGCCTCGAGGAGTGCCGGGGCATCGTCGCGAAGCCGATCGTCCAATACCAGCCAGGCCAGCGGGCCTTGATCGTCGCCCAACAACAGCCATTGCCCCTGGTCGCCGGGAATAGCGGGTGCCGGTTGGGCGAAGCCTTCGGCGACGAAGCTGGGCTGACCGATCCGCAGGTTGCGACCTTCAACGTTGCCTTGCAGGCCCAGGCCCGGCACCGTTTCGACCGATTCCGCCGCCAGCGGCGCACGTCCGAAGGCGCGGGCAATCGGGTGTTCGGAGCGGTTCTCCAGGGCTGCGGCCAGCGCCAGGCAGGCATCGGCATTCAAAGCTCCGAGCGGGTGCACGGCGCTAAGTGTCAGGCGGCCCTCGGTCAGGGTACCGGTCTTGTCGAACACCACGGTATCGATATGATTCAGGCCTTCGAGCACATGCCCGCGGGTCAGCAGCAGACCGAGCTTGTGCAGCGTACCGGTGGCCGTGGTAAGTGCTGTGGGTGTCGCCAGCGACAGCGCGCATGGGCAGGTCGCGACGAGCAATGCAAGAACGATCCAGAACGCGCGTTGCGGATCGATCTGCCACCAGACCACCCCGACGACGGTTGCAACGAGCAGCACCACCAGCAAAAACCACTGCGCGACGCGGTCGGCCAGCTCGGCAAGCTTCGGTTTGTCTGCCTGAGCACGCTCCAGCAGGCGGACAATGGCGGATAAACGGGTGTCGTCGCCCAAGGCCTGGACTTCCACGGTCAGCGGGCCTTCGACGTTCAGCGTGCCAGCGGTTACTGCATCGTCCACGCCGCGGGGCAGGGGCAGGTACTCACCGGTCAGTACCGATTCATCGACGCTGGACTGACCGCTGATGATGAGGCCGTCTGCCGGAATCAACGCACCGGGTTGCACCAGTACGCGGTCGCCGAGCTGCAGCTCGCTGAGCAGGATGCGATTGCTGTGACCGTCTGCGTCGAGTTTCAGGCAGGACGCAGGCAGCAAATTGACCAGTTGTGCGGTGGCGGCTGCGGTGCGTTCGCGCGCGCGCCGCTCCAGGTAGCGCCCGGCCAGCAGGAAAAGGGCAAACATGCCCACCGCGTCGAAATAGAGTTCACCCTGGCCGGTGATGGTGGACCAGATGCCGGCGACGTACGCACCGCCGATCGCCAGCGACACCGACACGTCCATGGTCAGGTGGCGGGTGCGCAAATCGCGCAGTGCTCCTTTGAAGAAGTCGGTGCAGCAGTAGAAGACGATCGGCGTGGTGAGCAGCAGGGCGGTCCAGCGAAGGGTGACGAAGAAGCTCTCCGACAGGTCCAGGTTGAACTCGGGCCAGGTGGCCATGGTGGCCATCATTACCTGCATCCACAGCAGCCCGGCTACGCCCAGCTGGCGCAGCGAACGGCGGTTCTCGCTGGCCAGGCGCTCGGCAGCCTGGTCGGCCTGGTAGGGGTGTGCTGCGTAGCCGATCCGTCGCAGCTCGCCGAGCAGCTCGCTGAGCGGCAGCTGTGCGTCGCTCCAGCGTACGTTCAGGCGATGATTGGACAGGTTGAGGCTGGCCTCGGCCACGCCGTGCAGGTTGCGCAAGTGGCGTTCGATCAGCCAGCCGCAGGCGGCGCAGCTGATCCCTTCGATCATCAGCGAAGTGCTTGCCAGATCGCCCTGGTGCTGTACGAACGGCTGTTGGACGTCCTCGCGGTCGTACAGCGCCATCTCTTCGCTCAGTTCCTGAGGGAGAGTCTGCGGGTTGATGGCGGTGTCGCTGCGGTGCTGGTAGTAGCTCTCCAGCCCACCTTTGACGATGGCTTCAGCGACGGCCTGGCAGCCTGGGCAGCACAAGGCCCGCGTCTCACCCAGCACGCGGGCCTGGAACGGACTGCCGGCTGGCACCGGCAGGCCGCAGTGGTAGCAGGGGAGAGGCTTTGCCATCAGCGGCTCAAGGCTTCAGTTCGAGGGCGCGGCCGGTTTCGATGGTTTTTTCCCCGTACAGGCGCCAGTCCTGATCACCTTCGCGACCGAGTAGCTCGATGAAGCGGCGGCCACTGATCGATTCCTGCATCTGGCCCTGATAGATGCCTTCACCCTGCGGCTGCAGGATGATGCGACGGTCGCGCTCGGGTTGGGTCGGAGAGATCAGGTTAAGCACCAGTTGTTGCGGGCGGCTTGCGCCGCTCAGCTGCACTTCGGCCAGGCCGCGTTCGTCATTGAGGGCGATGCGTGCCTGCATCTCCAGGCGCTCTGCCAGTTTCTCGCGCTCCAGCGACTGGTTGATGCCCTTGCCGGCGTCGTAATAGTTGTCCGCGACCAGGGTGTCGGCATTCTTGATCGCCAACGTCAGCAGGGACAGACCCAGCACCACAGAGCTCAGCAGGATGGCGATGACAAACCAGGCCCAGAACTGGGTGTACCAACGCGTTTGTTCGTTATCAGAGCGCATGCGTTACCTTACTTAGCGGATGCTTGGGCCGATGAAACGGCTGTCTGCATCGTCGTTTATCGAGTCGTCGTCTACCGAGCGAATGTGGAAGACGATTTCATTGGTGCTCGAGGGCAGCTTCTCGGCGGCGATGGACAACTCGACCGGGATCGTGACGAGCTCGCCGCCCTCGGCGCGGATCTCGTTACGGCCTTCGTAGACCAGACCGTTGAGGCCGGTCGCTTCGATCACGAAGGTCTGTTCTTGCTGAGCCTTGTTCATGACCTTGAGGGTGTAGACGTTCTCGATATTGCCCTGCTCGTTCTCGCGGTAGAGCACGCGATCCTTGAGCACGTCGAGTTTTACCAGCGGGCGATCATACACGGCGTAGGAGAACAGCCCCATCATGGCCAGGAGCGCGACGGCGTAACCGATCAGGCGCGGGCGCAGCAGATGGGTCTTCTGGCCGGACAGATTGTGTTCGGTGGTATAGCTGATCAGGCCGCGCGGGTAGTTCATCTTGTCCATGATGGCGTCGCAGGCGTCGATACAGGCGGCGCAGCCGATGCACTCGATCTGCAGGCCGTCGCGGATGTCGATGCCGGTCGGACAGACCTGAACGCACATGGTGCAGTCGATGCAGTCGCCAAGGCCTATTGCCTTGTAGTCGGCGTCTTTCTTGCGCGGGCCGCGCTTCTCGCCGCGACGCGGATCGTAGGAAACGATCAGGGTGTCCTTGTCGAACATCACGCTCTGGAAGCGTGCGTAGGGGCACATGTAGATGCACACCTGCTCACGCAGGTAGCCAGCACTGCCGTAGGTGGCGAGGGTGAAGAAGCCGATCCAGAACGCTGCCCAGCCGTTGACGTTCAGGGTGAGCAGGTCGGGCACCAGATCGCGGATCGGGGTGAAGTAACCGACGAAGGTGATCGCCACGAGGATGCCGACCGCGAGCCAGATGGCATGCTTGGCCAGTTTGCGAAGAAACTTGTTGGCGCTCATCGGCGCCTTGTCGAGCTTCATCCGCTGATTGCGATCACCCTCGGTGATCTTCTCGGCCCACATGAATACCCAGGTGAACACGCTCTGCGGGCATGTGTAGCCACACCAGACGCGGCCGGCGAAGACGGTGATGAAGAACAGGCCGAAGGCGCAGATGATCAGTAGCCACGACAACAGCATGAAATCTTGGGGCCAGAATGTCGCCCCGAAGATGTGGAATTTGCGCTCTGGCAGGTCCCACCAGACGGCTTGACGGCCGTTCCAGTTGAGCCAGACGGTCCCGAAGAAGAGGATGAAGAGTACTGCGCCGCCAACGCGTCGCAGGTTGCGGAACAGGCCGCTGAAGGCTCGGGTGTAGATCTTTTCACGCGCGGCGTAAAGGTCAGCTGACGCTCCGGCCTTGGACGGGGGGGTTACATCACGAACGGGGATCTGCTCAGTCATCGAGTGCGTACCACGGCGGAAGGTGGGTGTCCTGGCCGATGCGTGCCGACCAGGATCATTTTTCTGTCCAGCTGCGAATGGTACGCCCGGAGCGTTGGGGTCGGGTGCGACAGGTCGTCACCCCGACCCTGTGTATCACTGCTCCGGCTGCTGCGACAGGCTGTAAACGTAAGCCGCCAGCAAGTGCACCTTGTCGTTGCCAAGGATTGCTTCCTGGGCCGGCATGCGGCCATTGCGACCGTAGCGAAGGGTTTGCTGGATCTGGGCAAAACTCGAACCATATAGCCAGACATTGTCGGTCAGGTTCGGCGCGCCCATGGCTGCAACGCCCTTGGCTTCCGGTCCATGGCAGACTACACAGTTGGTCGCGAAGATTTTTTGACCCTGCTCAATGTCGACGCTGATACCCTCTGGGGTATCACGACCGGACAGGCTGCGCACATAGCCGGCAACGTTGCGGATGCCTTCTTCGCCGATCACGTCCCGCCAGGCCGGCATCGCCGCCTGGCGGCCGTGCAGGATTGTGGTCTTGATGGTTTCCGGCTCGCCGCCCCACAGCCAATCGTTGTCGGTCAGGTTCGGGAAGCCGTAGGCGCCCTTGGCATCGGAGCCGTGGCAGACCGAGCAGTTGGAGGCGAACAGGCGACCGCCCATCTTCAACGCCTGAGCATCCTTGGCGACTTCCTCTACAGGCATGGCGGCGTACTTGGCGAAAAGCGGACCGTACTGCTCGTCCGCCTTGTCCATCTCGCGCTGCCATTCCTTGACCTGAGTCCAGCCACCTTCATAGCCCGGCAGGATGCCTTTCCAGTTGCCCAGGCCGGGGTACAGCACCAGGTAGCCGAGGGCGAAGATGACGGTGCCGACGAACAGCATGAACCACCAGCGCGGCAGCGGGTTGTCGTATTCCTCGATACCGTCATAGGAATGGCCAACGGTTTCTTCAGTGCTGTCAGGGCGTTGGCCCTTGCGAGTTGCCAGTAGCAGCCAGACCAGCGCGGCAATGGTGCCGAGGCTCAGCAGGGTGACGTACCAACTCCAAAACGAGGTCATTTATTTCTTACTCCTGGAAGCTTCTTCATCACGCTTCTTGGCGTCGGTCTCGTCGTCCGCGAAGGGCAGGTTGGCGGCTTCGTCGAAGCTATTCTTGCGTTTGCTGCTGTAAGCCCAGAGCACCACGCCGATAAAGGCGACGAATACCAGAATTGTGCCCAAGCCGCGAAGAGTCCCGATTTCCATCATGCGTTACCGTTTGTTGGTGAGTGCAGTGCCGAGTACTTGCAGGTAAGCCACCATGGCGTCCATTTCGGTCTTGCCACGGACGGCATCCTTGGCGCCGGCGATGTCTTCTTCGGTGTACGGCACGCCGAGGGTGCGCAGTGCCGACA
>NZ_DAMCPO010000036.1:0-38867 GCF_032106285.1 Stutzerimonas kunmingensis | reverse complement strand
TCGACTTCAAATGCCCCATCGAGGTGATGGGAGAGGTCATGCAAAATGCCATGGCAATGCGGCATGATGCTCCGGTTTCAATTCAATAACCGTGTTGCACTCAGCTCCTGCAACCGCCGTTTTTATCAGCCTCGCCAAGCCGGGGAGATAACTGATGGCCATGGGGCTGACTTTAAAGAAGAGTGGATAACGACCGCGTGACCGCAACATTACAAATCTGTAATCGAGGATATGCGCGATTGCTTGCCTCTCAGATAACAAAATAGTAATTTGCCGCTAATCCTGCGGTCATCTGCAGGGAAGAACTTGCCTAAGCGCTAAAAAAAAGCGAAAGGCGTCATTTGAGCACTGACCTGCCGTACACCAGGAGCATCATCATGAGCAAAATGGCCGTTTTTTCACTAACAGCCCTTTCACTGGCATTGGGCAGCGCCCCGGTCTTTGCCCAATCGGAAACAGCGGAGGGCTTCATCGAAGGCAGCACGCTATCGCTGATAAATCGCAACTATTATTTCAATCGAGATTTTCGCGACGGTGAGAGTGCGACCGGCAATGGCTACTCTGAGGAGTGGGCTCACGGGCTGATGGCCTTCTTCGAGTCCGGATATACCCAAGGCTCGGTGGGGATCGGCGTCGACGCCTTCGCCATGCTCGGCCTCAAGCTCGATTCTGGATCAGGACGTTCCGGTGCTGGCGGAACCGTCGATCTTCTCCCCTACAATAGCGCCGGCGATGCCGAGGATGACTTTTCTCGAGTAGGGGGGGCCGTGAAAGCACGGTTCTTGGGCACCGAGATCAAGGCAGGCGATGTATTTCCCGCTACTCCTGTCGTGCACTTTGGTGACGCACGGCTGCTGCCGGAGTCTTTCAAGGGTGTCACCGTTGTGAACAACTCGCTGGACGACCTCACCCTCCAGGGCGGCCGCCTGCACGCGATGAGCCAGCCCAATACCAGCAACACGAACGATGACTTCGTCACGTTTTATGGCGGCGGCGTCGACTCGCCTTGGCTCGGCTACGCAGGCGGCGACTATAGCGTCAACGAAAATCTTAGTCTTAGCCTGTATACCAGCCGGCTCAAGGATGCCTGGAACCAACATTACTTCGGTCTATCGGCCACCTATCCGCTTTCCGATGTCGTCGCGTTGCTGGGCAGTTTCAACTACTACAAGGCAACCGACGAAGGCCGCGAGTTGCTGGGCGAGTTCAACAACAACATCTGGAGCTCCAGCCTGGGTGTCGCCTTCGGCGCGCACACCGTCACGGCGTCGTATCAGCGAAACAACGGTAACAACGACTTTGACTACTTGCGCCAGGCGGACTCGATCTACCTGAATAACTCCATCCAGTACAGTGATTTCAACTCACCTAAAGAGCAGTCCTGGATGCTGCGTTATGACCTGAACATGGCGGGTTACGGCATACCTGGGCTTACGTTCATGACTCGCTACGCCCGCGGCTGGGGCGCCGATTACAGCAACGCAAATGAGGTATATATGCGCCAAGACGATAACGGCGCGCCTCTGTCCGGACAGAAGCGCTGGGAACGCGACGTCGAAGCACGCTACGTTGTACAGACAGGCTCGTTCAAGGACCTCTCTCTGCGGGTGCGCCAGGCTACAACACGGGCGACTGCTTTCGAGTCCGACCTCAATGAGGTTCGATTCATCGCCGAGTACCCGCTCTCGATCCTGTGAAGCACTACGAGCAACACCACATCTTCTTTTTGTGCTCCCTTGGTTTGAAGATGTGTTTCAGGCGCCCGTAGGGCGCCTTTTTTTGCTTAAGTGCACCTCCTTGCGCTGCGGGCCAACCAAATGACAGGTAGATTACAAATTTGCAAGACAGCCCCGCAGGACTTTTACCGCGTTAAAGTGCTTCCCGCTTCCCTGTGCAGGTCATTTCGCCTCTGCCTTTCACCCTAGAGCCAAGCCTCTTTCGTCTTGACCCTATAGTTACTACATGGATTATTTTTGGTTCCGCTTACCACGCACCTCCTTGCCGAGTTACCTGAAAACATGCGCATTCTGGTTGTAGAAGACGAGATCAAAGCTGCGGAATATCTGCAGCAGGGTCTTATCGAATGTGGGTACATCGTCGATTGCGTAAGTGATGGGCTAGATGGATTTCACCTGGCACTGCAGAACGACTATGACATCGTGCTACTGGATGTGAATCTGCCAAACATGGATGGGTGGGAGGTGCTCGAACTCATCAGGCGGCGTAAGCAGACACGCGTCATCATGCTGACCGCCAATGGTCGCTTAGAGCAAAAAGTCCGCGGTTTGGAGCTGGGTGCTGATGACTATCTGGTCAAGCCGTTTCAGTTCCCTGAGCTGCTCGCTCGTATCCGGTCACTGTTGCGGCGAGGCGAGGCAGTCGCACTTCCAAGCAACCTGCGTGTAGCCGACCTCGAACTGGACCCAAGCCGGCATCGGGCCTACCGGAATGGTCAGCGTATTGATCTCACCAGCAAAGAATTTGCGTTATTGCATCTGCTCATGCGCCGGACTGGCGAAGTCCTCACGCGTACCGAAATAACTGCCCTGGTGTGGGACATCAACTTCGACTGCGACACCAATGTGGTGGATGTTGCGATTCGTCGCCTGCGGATGAAAGTGGACGAACCCTTCGGCGATCGCCTGATACACACCATCCGGGGTGTGGGCTACGTGCTGGAGGCGCGGCCTTGAAGCCACTCAGCCTCGCATCGCGTCTCGCGCTTCAAATCACACTTACCGGCGCCGCTTTGGTCGCGCTGCTGATTGCACTGAGCTACTGGGTACTGGTGCGCCAACTGGAACTGCGCGCCCAGGAGGAAGTGACGGCCAAGCTCTCGCAGATCGATCATGGACTCCTCGAAGACACCAAAACCCGTATGGGCCGTTCCTGGCAACACGTACTGAGCGATACGGTACTCGGCCATGACAACCTTTCGATTACAGTCATCGGCGATACAGCGAAATCACACATTTTCAGTATCGGCCGCTTCGCCAAAGAGCTGCAGCAGCTGGATCTTGTGAGCAGGGACGGCGACTATCTTGGCTGGACAACGAAAGATGGGGTGCAGATGCTAAGCGGGCGCAAGCGAATTCAAGTCCCGGGACTGGCTCCAATGACGCTTTTACTTTCGCAAGACCGCAGTGCCGATCAACGGCTGGTGGCTGCGTTCCTGCGCTCGGCCTTAGTGACCGTGCCGATGCTACTGATATTAATCGGATTGGCTGGGTGGCTAATCGCTCAAAATGGTTTGCGACCGCTGCGCAGGTTCCGGGCGTTGGCGACTAAGGTATCGACACAGGACCTATCACCCCGAATCTGTAGCGATCGGCTCCCACAAGAGCTCCAGGCATTGGCGCACAGCCTCAACGTAATGCTTCATCGACTCGATGACGGCGTTCAGCAACTGACACAGTTCTCGGACGATGTGGCCCATGAGTTGAAAACTCCGTTGAACAACCTAATAGGCAAGGCGCAGGTGACTTTGGTACGAGAGCGAAGCAAAGAGCAGTATCGCGAAGTGCTCGAATCGTCGGTCGAAGAGCTCGAACGCATGGATCGAATCGTGTCAGACATGCTGTTTCTTGCCCAGGCCAGCCACTCCAGCCCGGCACTGAAGCTCGAAAAATTATCCTTAGGAAGTGAGGCGAGGCGCGTATGTGAATACTT
The DNA here is from genome assembly GCF_032106285.1 of Stutzerimonas kunmingensis. Taxonomy (GTDB): domain Bacteria; phylum Pseudomonadota; class Gammaproteobacteria; order Pseudomonadales; family Pseudomonadaceae; genus Stutzerimonas; species Stutzerimonas kunmingensis_B. The sequence goes on along the minus strand of NZ_DAMCPO010000036.1, from coordinate 35,198 downwards.
CGAAGTCCTCGCCGAAGAAGCGGGAGTTGCAACGACAGTAACGGGCGATGCCGTGGTTTTAGGAAATCGGCTTATGGTCCAACGGGCGATTTCCAACCTGTTATCCAACGCGTTGCGGCATTCGAATACTGGCAGCACGGTCGAACTTAAGATCCTTGAGGAGAACGTAGACATTGTCTCGCTGACTGTCACCAATCATGGCGCGACTATCGAATCGGATCATCTCCCACACCTGTTCGACCGCTTTTACCGCGTGAACGGCATACAACCTCGTGGAGCAGGCTTGGGGCTAGCGATTGTCCGTTCAGTGATGAACCTCCACAAAGGCCACGTGGCCGTCGCCAGCAAAGACGGTCAGACCACGTTTGAACTCACGTTTCCTCGGCAGGCCTGACTCAAAGTGATACCGCACGGAGACAGCCATCACTACGAAGGGGCAAAAACCACAGGGACAAACAACCATTTCGAGGGCATGCGCGTTGGCCGGGTAACCAGGCCCGCAAGCCCCAACGCCGTTCATTTAATGCATGCGTCCTCGCTAATTCCGGCGAGAATGCCGCAAGCCTCAACTTCCCGCCCATCGTTGCAATTAGCCCGCAGTGAAACGAGTTGTCGTTCGAGTGATTGCAGAGCGGTTATCTGGGATCTGACTTGAGAAATGTGATCATCGAGTAAGGCATTGACGGCCGTACAAGGCTGGCGAGGGTCATCCTGGTAGCTTTGGAGTGCGTGAATCTCTGGAAGTGACAGATTCAAGATTCGGCAGCGCCGGATGAAAGCTAGCCGCTCGCCATGCTTCTCGGTGTAGACACGATAGCCGTTCGCCTGGCGATCAGGCGGTGGCAACAAGCCCTGCTGCTCATAGAAGCGGATCGTCTGTGTATCAATCCCTATTAGCCTTGCTAACTGACCAATGCGCATCGTGTGAATCCTCATCGGCTCTGCGTTATTGACCTTATAGTAGCTATAAGGCTTTTAATGATCCCATCTTCGATTTCAAGTGGAGCCGTATCATGAGCAAGTCCGATGGTCCCTGCGGCTGCGATGCGACGCCAGCCGCTGATGCCGATGTGCAAAACCCTTCCGATACGACGGGGCAATGGGTCAGTGTTTACGCCGTGCCCAAGATGGATTGTCCATCAGAAGAGCGAATGATCCGCTTGGCGCTGAATGGTTTGGACGGAGTTCGGAAGCTGACTTTTGATCTGTCGGACCGTCGGTTAGATGTCATGCATGACAGTGCCGTTGAGCCCATAACCAAAAAGCTGGCGACGTTAGGGCTAGGCGCCACTCTTCAGAAAACTGTCGCGGCAGACCCAGAGATGATCAAAGCCGCCGAGAATCCGGCGAACTCTACACAGGAATCCCGCTCCCTACGTTTACTGCTAGGCATCAACGCCTTCATGTTCGTGGTAGAGATGACTGCTGGCCTGATTGCCAGGTCCGCAGGTCTGATTGCCGATTCGCTCGACATGTTCGCTGACGCGGCAGTGTACGGCCTGGCCCTTTATGCGGTTGGGCGCAGCGTCAATCTGCAGGTGCGTGCTGCACACCTTGCTGGTGTGCTCCAGCTGATTTTGGCCCTCGGCGTGCTCGTAGAGGTGGTCAGACGCTTTATATTCGGCAGCGAGCCCGAGTCGCTGATAATGATGGCCGTCGCGTTCCTGGCATTGCTCGCCAACACGGGTTGTTTGCTGCTGATTTCCAAACACCGGGAAGGTGGTGCTCACATGAAAGCGAGCTGGATATTCTCCGCCAATGATGTGGTCATCAACATGGGCGTTATAGTCGCCGGAGCGCTCGTCGCTTGGACTGGGTCCAACTACCCAGACCTGATTATCGGTACCGTTGTGGGATTCATCGTTCTCAACGGCGCTCGGCGTATTCTGGCACTCAAGGGTTGAAGGAGCTCCCGTTACAGAAAAAGGGTGTCTTCATGCCTGTAAGCCATCCGGGTCTAGCGGCGTCAGCTAAAACTGGCGACGCCGCTTTAGCCGTTGGCGGATGGTGGGTATTGCAGAACGTGGGCTGCAAAGTCCATCAGCGAGACGAAGCCGCACTGATCGGCTTTTCCTTCACGCTGTAGGTGGTAGCCCCGCATGCCTTGCCCAATTGGACCAAGCATATCGGCTTGCAACGTGTCACCGATCATTGCGATAGCGGAGGCTTCGCAGCCAAGCTGTTCGATCATCTGACGATAGATTGCGGGCTCAGGCTTTATTGTCCCAACCTCAAAGCTCCATCCGTAAACATCGAACGACGGCAGTAACAGTTTGGCCGGAATCGCATATGGGGCTGCGAGATTGGAGCACAACGCGAGATTCAGGCCGGCGTCCTTTAGCTGATTTAGCGACTCCAACGCATCATCGAAAAGGCGAACGCTGGCCAGCTCGGTGAAAAGGTCGCTTTCAAGGCTAGCTAACTCAGAGTTGCTCAACTGCGCACCGAAATAATCGGCAGCTCCAGCCAAGCCCAGATTTCGAGTCATCAGAGTCCGTGCGTCATCCGGCCTTGGTGTTTTGCCCTGAAGCCGCAGGTTCTGCATCAGTTGGCGGAAAGGATGGCGGCGCTCACCTATCTGGAGAAGCGTGCCAAACACATCGAAAACTACTGCTTGTATCATGCCGGTACCTCTACCGTTGGAGGCGAACCGCCCACCCGAAGAGCGATGCCGCCCCTCTCAGTTTTCTGAACTGGATTTCTTCAGAGGTGGCACGAAGAAGATGGGTCTTTGCGGGGGCGCTATCAGGATATCTGTCGACTTGATGCTTGTGCCTTTTCGACGCCTTGTTTTGCCGTTCTTGTCGACCGCCAGCAGATCACCGGTCGCGACAGCAATGTCGAGTGCCTGCTTTACGCGAAGCTCGTCAGCCATGGTGTAGTTGGTCAATCCGCTCATCAGGCCCAAAAAAGGTTGCCGTTCTACCTCGTAGACCTGTTTGGGCAAGAGCTCTGAAAGTTCTCCTCGGACGCGGTCATCGGTGGCATCGTCGAAGTGATGCTCATCCAACAGCAAATCGTGTTGGCCTGTCACGGCGATATCCCGATTGGCGTCGTAGCCGAAAAAGCTGGAAGGCGACAGCATATGGGAAAAGTTGTTGCCGTATTTCCAGTGGATCTTCTTCATCACATCGTTAGCGCGGTAGTTGTTCGCCAGATGGATAAACCAATAGGCCATCGGGTTGCTGCCGGCCGGACGAATGAAGAAGACGGTCATGTACTGGGCACCGCTTTCCTGCTTGATCCCCTCGGACAGATAGCGCTGGATCAGGTATTGCCAGCTCCGTGGCTGATGCGCCTTCAGCTGTTTAAGCATGTCCCATGGCACATGCTGATCCAAGCCGATATTTGCAATGGCTTTCCGGTTCGCTTGGCGGTCGGCTAGATACGTAACCAAAAAATCGACATTGAAGGTCAGCAGGACCTCGGCTTTGTTGAGATTCTGGAAAATCCATTTGATCTTAGGGAACGGCACATCGCCATACATCATGCCCAGCCCCGCAGCGAGGATTGCCTTTTTCCGAGCCGGCTGCATATCTCAGACCATCTATCCACTCGTCAATACGCTCGTATCGTCAAAGGTTGGGTGAAAGCCATTGGCCCTGATCCAGCCCTGTATGGCATTCACACAATAAGACGTACGAAGGCATCGCTGATCTATCGCAGGACGAAGAACCTGCGGGCAGTTCAACTGTTGCTCGGCCATACGAAGCTGGAGAGCACCGTTCGATATCTGGGGATTGAGGTCGATGATGCCCTAGAGATGGCGGAACAGACCGAGGTTTGACCATGCATAGCGACGGTCGAAGCCAGGCCGTCGCTAACCGGCCAAGAGTGGCCATTGGTGAAGGCTGCGAGGAACTGTAGTGGTACTTTATATATTCGCAGAGGCGGCTCGTTCGTAAGCGAACGGGCATCACACCTTGCCGGCGGATACCAGTTGTGCGGCAGCAGCTCGGCCAGGGCGCTGGCCTTTTGCGTCGGCAGGCGCGTGAGCACGTCCTTCAGGTAGGCGTACGGATCGTGTCCGTTCAGGCGGGCTGACTGGATCAGCGTCATCAAGGCTGCGCCACGCTGGCCACTGCGTAGCGAGCCGGCAAACAGCCAGTTGGCGCGTCCCAGGGCCCAGGGGCGGATCTGGTTCTCGATCCAGTTGTTGTCGATGGGTAGGTTGCCGTCATCCAGGTAGCGCACCAACGCTGCCCAACGCTTGAGGCTGTAGTCGAGTGCCTTGGCGATCGCGCTGCCCTCCGGCACCTTCTGCCGCTGCCCAAGCATCCAGCTATGCAGGCCATCGATGATCGACTTGGCTTTATCCTGGCGCAGTTGCCGTCGCTGTTCGGCGAGCAGCTCTCGCCCTTCGCGTTCCACATCGTAGAGCTGACCGATGTACTGGAGGGCCTGCTCGGCCAGCTGGCTCTGGTTGGCAGCATGCAGGTCGAAGAACTTGCGCCGTGCATGGGCCATGCAGCCGATCTCGGTCACGCCTTGCTCGAAGCTGGCCTTGTAGCCGGCGAAGTCGTCGCAGACCAGTTTGCCTTGCCAGTCGCCCAGGAAGCTGCGCGCATGCTCACCGGCCCGACTCGGCCTGAAGTCGTAGACCACGGCCTTGAGGTCGGCGAAGGGGCTGGGCGCATAGGCCCAGACGTAAGCCCGCTGGGTCTTCTTTGTGCCCGGGGCGAGCATCTGCACCGGGGTTTCGTCGGCGAGGATGACGTCCTGCTGGAGCAGGCAGTCGCGCAGGGCATCGACCAGAGGTTGCAGCTGGACGCCGCAAGCGCCGACCCATTGCGCTAGGGTGGAACGCGCGATGGCCAGCCCGGCGCGGGCGAAGATCTTTTCCTGGCGGTACAGCGGCAGGTGATCGGCGAACTTGGCCACCATGACCTGAGCCAGCAGCCCCGCAGTCGGGATGCCCTTGTCGATCACCTGCGCAGGCACTGGGGCCTGGATCAACGTTTCACACGCGGCGCAGACCCACTTGCCACGGATATGCCGCTCGACGGTGAAGGTGCCCGGGGTGTAGTCGAGCTTCTCGCTGACGTCTTCGCCGATGCGCTTGAGCTGGCAGCCGCAGGCACACTGGGTGCTGTCCGGCTCGTGAAGTATCAGCGTGCGCGGCAGTTCGGCCGGCAGAGGCGCTCGCTTGGGCTGCTGCCGTAGCTCGCGCTTGGCGGACTCTGGTCGGGCCGCCTCAAGCTCTGCCTCGATGGCGGCGATGTCGGCATCGATCATCTCGTCGAGCAGATTGAGCTGGTCGGCATTGAGCTGCTCGCTGCGGCGGGCGAAGCGGTGGCGCCGCAGCACGGCGAGTTCGTGGTTCAACCGCTGGTTGAGCGTTTCCAGGTGATCGACGCGCTGACTCAACTGCGCGGCCAGTTGGCGCAGTTGCTCGGGTGTCAGCTGATCGAAAGCGGCAGGGTTCATGGCGTCGAGTGTGAGGAATCCCGGCACCCTCGGCGATAGGCCATTGGCCTAATTGCACGTCGGCTACAGGAGCCTGATCTCGGCATTGGGCCCAAGACGCTGCCAGGGCAGGCCGATCACCAGGGCCTGCAACTGCTCGGGGTTGAGTTCCACTTGCTGTCCCTGCCAATTGCCCGACCAGACGAAGCGCCCTCGATTGAGCCTGCGAGCGGCCAGCCAGATGCCGAAGCCATCGTGCACCAGCACCTTCATCCGATTGGCGCGCTTGTTGGTGAACAGGTAGGCACAGTGCGGCTGCGCCGCACCGAACACTTGAACCACCCGGGCCAACGCGGTTTCGGTGCCGGCGCGCATGTCCAGCGGCTCGGTGGCGAGCCAGATGCGCTCGATGCGGATCACTTCAGTAGCTCACGCAGAAAGCGGGCGCAGCCTTCAGGGTCGTTGCCCGGCCACTGCACCGACAGTTTGCCGGTCCGATGGGGAATTGCGATCTGGATGGCCCTGTCGGCCGCACTCGGGGTAGCCGGCCCGCTCGGGACGAGAGGAATTGGAATAAAATCTGAGGGTACCGCGGGCAGTTGTGCCTGCTGGCGGCGAATCCACTTGTGCACGAGATTGGCGTTAAGGCCGTGGCTCAAGGCCACGCCGGCAACCGAGGCGCCGGGCTGGGTACACTCCTCAACGATCTGGGCCTTGAAGGATTTGGGATAGGAGCGGCGTTGGCCTGGCACGGGAGATCCTCTGCAAGGGGCTTGAAATGGTGTCCACCAAAAACAGGTGGACACCATGCCGCTAGCTGGAGGGATCAGGGAGGTGTGTTGGCCAGACGCTTACGCTCGTTCGGCGGAGGCTTTCGGTGCTATTCATCATCGTACTGGGTAATCCGGATACCGTAGTCTCACTTACGCTTCCTATTTACCTCAATCACTGCCTTACGCTCGTCATACGTGCTGACAGTACCTTCTCGTTTTAGACGTTCCAGGAGCGCACGATCAGCAGGCGTATTCGGCACACGCAATTTAATGCGGCCCACCTCAGTGAGTTCGGCGTAGTCGCCGCCAAGTGCTTGCAGGATAGTGAAGAGCTGATCGCGGTTAATCACATCCAAGTGTGGCGCTAGTAGCAATAAAATCTGCTGCGCAGAGACCTCCCCTTGCGCCATCTTCTGCACAACTTCGGGTGAGAGTTCGAGCTTGGATTGGGTAGCGAATCTTGCCAGTTCGTTCAGTCCTTGACGGCTGGCCACCTCCGCATACCTTGGCGCTTGCTCGACTACCACACGCTTGATCGCCGGATCAATCTCATCGCCTATCAGGATCTGTGACAGATCCGCGCCCACCAACGCCGGAGTCATGTAGCGCGTAAAATTTCGCGATTCTCGGATAAACGCTTTGCGCGTCGGCCAGTCCGTCGTTGCAAGGTGCTCGTAGGAAGCTGCATCATCCTCAATGAGGTTGTGCTTTAGCAGCAGCGCGAAGAGGTCGCCAACTTCCGCCGCGATTTCGTCAATGCCGAGATAGTCGTTCAGGCTCAAACTCTCAACCAGTTTCACCCGTAGCGCTGCGGATGGGAGCTGCCCCCTTGCCGCAAGGATTGCGGTCGCCAACGCAGTCTTCGGCTCCTCGTCAGCGGCGCTGTTCTCGGTGATCACGGCAGCGGCAGCCAGCATCTTTGCCAGCTGCGCATCGACCGCCCCGATAGTCTCGACGTAGCGGCTGACGTTGCTGAACGTAGCTGGGACGCGCCTATGTTCGGCTAGCGCCGGCCACGCAGCCTCAGAAACCTCTGCGAAATCCGCAACCTCACACTCTGGAGCAGCATGCTCGATCACATCACCAAGGCAAGGTGCTTCGTTTGCGAGCACATCTTCGATCACAGCGAGAAAGTGCTCGTTCGCATCGATCGTCGCGGACTCGCCCCTAACGGCGTTCAAGTACGCACTCAAATGCCCGAGCACATAATCGTATACCGTCGTGCTCCTAGCACGGATAACGTCGAGCGCCACGGTTGTCGTGTTATCGATGGCGATCGCGAGGTTTTCGTGCGTGACCTCATACAAATTGCGGGACACGAATGACGGACGAACCTGCTGACCCAGCGGCTCTAGGCGAGGCACGGTAATGCCAGCATCCTCGAAGAGGACTCCGATACGCTCGGCCTGAGCCGGCGCGATCGCGCCAGACGTAAGCGCCGTGAACTCAGCGTAGTGCGCCGACAAGTACGCAGACACCTCTGAATCTGTCCGCTGCTTCGACAGCGTCAGGTGGGCTAGCGCCACATCCACCAGCTCTAACCGCGAAGCGTCGTCCAGGTCCACTTGGCTCAAGAGGTAGGTGAGCACTCGTGTACATTCGACCGTGAACCGTTTGACGAACCGTACGCGCTCTTTACCTGAGGTTAAGTACGCTTGCAGAAAACTCGCCTGTCTCTTCCCGAGGCCAGCCAGCGAGCGGATCATAATGTCGGCCGCATCGACGTCCGTTGCCAGTAAATGGTCGAGGATTGCGATGTTGTAAAGGGCAGGCTCTTTCAACGCGTTCTTGCCCCGCTCGCGGACAACTGCGTCCACGTCCTCCGGACTAAGCTCGAAGTGCTCGTCCATTCGGTCTCGCTCAACATGGTGGATGATGAAGTTCGTAGCAGCAGAACCCACCCGATCACCGTGGAAGGTTGACGTGTAGAGCGTGAAGTTGCGGTTAATGTAACCAGCACAGACGAGCTGGTACGCCAAGCCTGGATTCAGGATCGCCTTCGCGATTGCCTCGAAAGACTGGTTTCTGTCCTTGTACTCGACGAGGAACTCTGGTCGTTCGACGAGATCACTAAGATCTGCGCTCCGCAGGAACTTGATTTCCTCCGTCGCCTCGTCAATGTGCTCAGTAAGCGCCTTACGATCCGCTTCGTTCCAGCTGTCGGCGTCGAGGGGATCACCTAGCGCAGCCACAAGGCTTTCACGAGTGAACGTCAGCGTCTGACGGTAGTTATTGTTGTTATGCCATTGGAGTGGAGAGTCTAGGCCTGGCGAGACAAAATTTGTCCAGAACTGCTCTCCCTTGAGGTCCTCCGGAGACATGTCTGCGTGCGCGAGCGTGTATCTTGCGTACTGTGTCGGGAAGCCCACAGCCTGAGCTGTCCGCTGCACATGCGCTAGCAGGCGCTCGCCCCGTTGAGTCGCGCAATTCGCTGGTGAAGCACACGACGTTCGCCCTCGATTCGCTTGATGTTCTCACTCACCAAATCACGGCTGAGCTTGTAGAGCATGTCCAACTTGCTCTTGCCGAGCCGGATCATCTCAAAGTCTGCGAGGTGCGTGCTCTTGTAGAGCATCATCGCAAACAGGTCGGTCTCATTCAGGTTAAGCTGCTCGCCGTCTCCGGAGAAAATCCGGTCGCGAAAGACGATGAACTCGTTGCACACGTTCTTGAGCAGCCGCATATCCGGCACATACTGCGCTGCTAAGTCGAGCAGCTCCGTAGCTACGTCGTGCTCAACCTGATCAAGCAGCTGTATCGCTAAGTTTCGAGCGCTCCGGTGCGTGATAAAGGGAACCACCGGAATAACCAGATCGAAGAATTTCGTGCGGTTGGCGCGCACAGCCTCGGCCTGTGCCGGATCGTCCGTCGCTAGCACTTCTCTATCAGACTTGCGGCCTTCTGCCTCCAGGCCGATGCGGTCGAAGATGCTATCTTTGATGGCATAGATGAAGCGGATTGGCTTTTTGATCTGGGGCGAGGCGTTGAGCAAAGTGTTCAGCGCCCGAAGCGTTTCGAAGATGTGAGAGTCATTGAACCGATCGATGTCCTCGAAGATGACGACATCTCGGTCTGAGACCTCAAAGAAGTACACGATCTCGTCGAGGTATTGGTCAAAGTACGAAACGGAGCTTTCGTCGAGGGTGACGGTTGCCGACCCGGCTGAGAACTGCTTGATATGCAGCTTCCCATAGAATAACCAGCTCACCAGCAAGGCCATTAGCGCCGCAGCACTCCAAATGGCGGGGTGAGCCCAAACGCCGATATCTACATATGGCGCAAACACATAAGTAATCTGTCCCGTCCATCCAGTCAGCAGGAAAATGACAGCGACGACAAGCCCCAGCAATACCGAAGTTCCAGTCGCCCGCCACCATCGAAAGCGCTCAATACGCCGGAACCGAGAGCCAGGAGTTCTGCTCGGATATTCTCGGTAGAGCAGCTGCTTAACGATCTCCTGCTGGACACGGTTAGTCGGGGTCGTGGCCTGGATGGGCACCGACTCGTCAAGCTGGGAGGCCTCGATAGGCGCAAGCGTCGAGAGAGAAAGTTCCAGAGTACGATGGTCCTGCCGCCGCGCGACTTCCCGCAAGATGCTGCTCTTACCGACTCCGTAGTTGCCGGACAACGCGATGTTGCGGATTTGATCGTCCGCGAGGGCAGCTTCGATAGCAGAGGCATAGCCGCTATGCTCTTTCGCTAGGTACGTAGGGGTAAGCGGGGCCAGCTTCCACAATTTTTGGGCAGGCACCTCTTCAGAACAGAAGATGCGCCGAACACGATAAAAGTTGCCGCGCAAAAAATGACGAACCACATGTCCTCCTGACGATGTCTCCTAGTTCGCAGCAATATCACAAATCTTGCCCAATACTGAACATTTGCACTGGCAATTATGCCCCCGCATTTGCTGATAATGCTCCTATCCCTAGTTATCGGCGACAATGGTAACTGCTTGAATGCTGCTGGCAGACGTTACGGTCCGCTTCTGGCCGCTAGTGTGCGCTCTCTTGCTTGGATGGCATTACGTTCTGGCCCAACGTTACTGTAGCGAATCCGCAGCAGTATCAATCAAAGCCTCCTGTATCCCGCGTGAAGAAAGACGCTACGTTGCGCCCGTTCTTCCACGGCTTCGCTTGCCGCCCCGCTACGGCAGATTCGAAGCATTCATCGAAATGTCATCATTTAGAAGCAGTGCGTTAACAAGGAATTTCTACCCTTTGCATCGCGAACCGCAATTGTGCGGCCAGCAATATTGCGAAAGGTGATCAAATGACGCCCCATCCGATACAGGACGCCGTGCTGCGGGTCGACCGGTTGAGCGTCGTCTACCCAGGCGGCGTGACAGCCCTACGCGATACCTCGATTGCATTTCGGCGTGGTGAGTTCACCGTGCTGCTTGGTCTCTCGGGCGCAGGCAAGTCGACCTTGCTCCGTAGCCTCAATCGACTCGTCACGCCCACTCGCGGCAGTGTCACCAGCGAGCTCGGTGAGCTCGGCAGCGGCTCGGCCTTGCGTCAGCATCGTCGGCGTACCGCCATGATCTTTCAGCACCACCAGCTAATCGAACGTCAAAGTGCACTGGCTAATGTGCTTACCGGTCGGCTGGCCTTTCACAACACGCTCCGCTCGCTGTTTCCTCTGCCGCGTGCCGATCAGGAGATTGCGCTCAGTTGCCTCGCTCGGGTCGGTCTGGCAGACAAGGCGCTAAGCCGGGTGGACAAACTGTCCGGTGGCCAGCAGCAGCGGGTAGGCATCGCGCGTGCGCTAGCGCAACAGCCCGCGATCATTCTTGCCGATGAGCCGGTAGCCAGTCTCGACCCGGCCACTTCGGTCCGTGTTCTCGGACTGCTGCGCGACATCTGCAAGGAAGACGGCATCACCGCCATCGTTTCGCTGCATCAACTCGAATATGCCCGCCGCTTCGCCGATCGCGTCGTCGGGCTGGCCGATTCTCAGATCGTTTTCGATGCCGCGCCCTCGGAACTCACCGATGCGCAGCTTGAGCGCATCTATGCAGGCCGCTCTACGACTCAGCCAGCAACTGCTCCGGCTGAAACCCCTGTCATGCTCGCACCTTCACTGGAGATGTCCCGATGAAACGCTTATCCGCTCTCTTATTGACCTGTTTGCTGTCCGCTGTTTCAAGTCTGTCCGCCGTAGCGGCCGATGCCGATCCGGATGTGCTAAAGGTTGCGCTGCTGCCGGACGAAAACGCCTCGGAGTTGATCAAGCGAAACCAGCCGCTGAAGGATTATCTGGAAGAGCATCTGGACAAGAAGGTGCAGCTGATCGTAACCACCGACTATTCCTCGATGATTGAGGCGATGCGCTTTGGCCGTATCGACCTGGCGTATTTCGGTCCGCTGTCCTACGTCATGGCCAAAAGCAAAAGCGACATCGAGCCCTTCGCTGCCATGGTCATCGACGGCAAGCCGACCTATCGCTCAGTGATTATCGCCAATGTGGCGTCAGGCGTGAATGAGTATGCCGACCTTAAGGGCAAGAAGATGGCCTATGGTGACCGGGCATCGACGTCCAGCCATCTGATTCCCAAAACCGTGCTTCTTGAGACGGCCGAGCTGACGGGTGGGCAGGACTACGAACAACATTTTGTGGGCACGCATGACGCCGTTGCCGTCAACGTGGCGAACGGAAACGCCGATGCGGGTGGGCTGTCGGAGGTAATTTTCAATCAAGTAGCCGAACGTGGCCTAATCGATCCGAGCAAGGTGAAAGTACTTGGTTACAGCGGCGAATATCCCCAATACCCCTGGGCGATGCGCTCGAACCTGAGCCCCGAGCTGAAAACCAAGGTGCGGGATGTATTCGTCGGTATCGACGATCCCGAAGTGCTGCGCAACTTCAAAGCCGAGGCCTTCGCGCCAATCACCGACGCCGACTACGATGTGATTCGCAACATGGGATCGCTGCTCGGCCTCGACTTCGCCACGATGTGAGCACCGATATGTCTACTCATCATGACGTGCAGGCGCTGCCTGCAGAGCAACGCGAGCACATCCTTCGAGGCTTCGGCCTCGGTTGGTGGCGCCAGCTGGGGCAGGTGGCAATTGTACTCGGAGTGGTGCTGTTGGCCTGCTGGTACGTGGGGCTGCTCGATGCCACCACGCTGCTGAACGGGCTGCCCTCCATCGCGACCCTGGCAGGCGAGGCCATGCCGCCAGACTTTTCGGGCTATCGAAGCTGGATTCGCCCGTTGATCGACACGCTGGCGATGAGCATCGCCGGCACGGCCATCGCAGTGGTGTTCTCGCTGGTGGTGGCCTTCGTTGCAGCGCGCAATACGGCGCCGCACCCCCTTGTGTTCGGTGTTGCCCGGGTGCTGCTCAATGCCCTGCGGTCGGTGCCGGAGCTGATCATGGGCATCATCTTCGTTGCAGCCGTAGGGTTCGGCGCCTTGCCGGGCGTGCTTGCCCTGGGTCTGCATTCGATCGGCATGGTCGGCAAGTTCTTCGCCGAGGCCATCGAGCACGTCGACGAAGCGCCGGTGGAAGCCGCTCGGGCGGCGGGGGCTACGCCGATGCAAGTGCTGCTGCACGCGGTTTTGCCACAGGTGACTCCGCAGTTCGCCGACGTGGCGATCTACCGCTGGGAATACAACTTTCGCGCCTCCACCGTGATGGGCATGGTTGGCGCCGGCGGTATCGGCTTCGAACTCATGGGCTCGCTGCGCATCATGCAGTACCAGGAGGTTGCAGCAATCCTGCTGGTCATCCTGGCCATGGTCACGCTAGTAGACGCCTTCAGTGGCGTGCTGCGCAAACGTTTCAAATAGGACAAACCATGCTGCCGAAACTCGTTATAACTCACCGAGTACACGATGAGATCCTGCAACTGCTGGCGCCACATTGCGAGCTGATGACCAACCAGAGCGACAGCACGCTGACGCGCGAGGAAATTCTGCGCCGCTGCCGCGATGCTCAGGCGATGATGGCGTTCATGCCCGATCGGGTCGATGCAGAATTTCTCCAAGCCTGCCCCGAGCTGCGTGTGGTCGGCTGCGCGCTCAAGGGCTTCGACAATTTCGATGTGGACGCCTGTACTGCCCGCGGGGTCTGGTTGACCTTCGTGCCTGATCTGTTGACGGTCCCGACTGCCGAGCTGGCGATCGGACTGGCGGTGGGGCTGGGGCGGCATCTGCGCGCAGCAGATGCGTTCGTCCGCTCTGGCGAGTTCCAGGGCTGGCAACCACAGTTCTACGGCACGGGGCTGGATAACGCGACGGTCGGCATCCTTGGCATGGGCGCCATCGGACAGGCCATGGCTGAGCGCTTGCAGGGATGGGGCGCGACCCTGCAGTACCACGAGGCGAAGGCTCTGGATACACAAACCGAGCAACGGCTCGGCCTGCGCCAGGTGGCGTGCAGCGAACTCTTCGCCAGCTCGGACTTCATCCTGCTGGCGCTTCCCTTGAATGCCGATACTGAGCATCTGGTCAACGCCGAGCTGCTTGCCCTCGTACGGCCGGGCGCTCTGCTTGTAAACCCCTGTCGTGGTTCGGTAGTGGATGAAGCCGCCGTGCTCGCGGCGCTTGAGCGAGGCCAGCTCGGCGGGTATGCGGCGGATGTATTCGAAATGGAAGACTGGGCTCGCGCGGACCGGCCGCGGCTGATCGATCCTGCGCTGCTCGCGCATCCGAATACGCTCTTCACTCCGCACATAGGGTCGGCAGTGCGCGCGGTGCGCCTGGAGATTGAACGTTGTGCAGCGCAGAGCATCATCCAGGCGTTGGCAGGTGCGCGCCCAATCAACGCTGCGAACCGTCTGCCCCAGGCCGAGCCTGCCGCATGTTGAATCCGGTCTGGCTGAAGAGCCTGGTAGCGATCGTTCAAACAGGCAGTTTTCAGAGCGCGGCGAGGGCGTTGGGGCTGGCCCAGCCGACGGTGTCGCAGCACTTGCAGAAGCTTGAAGAGCAGGTCGGCGTAACGCTGGTGCAGCGCAGTCGTAGAGGCTGCCAGCCTACCACACGTGCGCTGGCCTTCATGCCGCATGCGACCGCCTTGCTCGACATGCACGCCCGGGCGCTAGAAGCCCTGCATGGAAATAGTGAGCGCGTCGGGGCCAGCTCCAACATCGGCACCTACCTTCTCCAGCCATTCGTGCGCAGCTATCTGACGACCGCAAATGAGAGGGGCGAGGTGGATCTGCGCATCGCCGCCAACCCGGATGTGGCCGACCAGCTACTGGCGGGCCAGCTCGACGCCGCGATCATGGAATGGTGGCTACCTCACCCCGACTTCGAACACCGCCTCTGGCGGGTCGAGCCGCTGGTACTTATCGTCAGCCCCGACCATCCGCTGGCTGAAGCAGGGTGCATAGAACGCGATCGTCTGGTGGACCTGCCGATGCTGGGAGGTGAACCGGGTAGCGGTACCGGACGGCTTCTGACCGAATACTTTGGCGAGCTGGGCGTGCCTCGCAGCGGTATGCAGCTAGGCAGCACCGAGGCAGTCAAACAAGCAGTCAGGGCGGGACTCGGCGTGTCGTTGGTGATGGCTTCCGCAGTACAAGACGAAGTTCGCAGTGGCGCGCTGGTAGCTCTTCCCATCCCGGGGCTTGAAAAGCGTCTCCAACTGATCTGGCGCAAACCGCCCGGAAATCTGCACCCGCCGGGATTTGTGCGGCACTTATTGGCCGATAGCTACAACTCGCTAGAAGCTGTTATCAGCTACGCGCCCGCGATGCCTAATCTCACCGTCTAAGCGAAAACCTGACTCCAATCTCTATCTACTAGGACAGTGCATGCCTGCGGCGCTCCACCGAAACATCGACTCGAAACCTTTGAGAGCTTCGCAACAGAGTCATAGGTAATAGGTTCGCCAGATTGATTGATCAGGACGCCGCCAGCTCCCCGCAGAATTGCGTGTCCAGCCACCACATCATGAGCAGATACAGGAACAACTGAGACTGCCGCAACACCATCTCCAACGGCGACCGTAGCCAGTCGGTAGGCAATACTAGGCATCGGTAAGCACACAGAAGGAGCGCAAAGCGCTGCGTTGACCTCTGGCCTCGCCAAAGCTCCCGTACTTACCAGCACGTTGCTGTCCGCTCCTAGCTGGAGTGTACTAATCGAGCTTTTCAAAATCTGTCCATTTCTACTGATGCCGGCCAGCCCCTCGCACCAAGCGATACAGTCTGGTCCTCTCCCGTTCGTGACCGGCGCATGAACCACGCCGAGGACAGGCTCTGCCCCCCTCAATAGGCCGACAGAGAGCGCTGTCCCTCTGAAGCCCCGAAGGAAATCCCGGGTGCCGTCGTTAGGATCAACTACCCAACAATACTCAGCACCAGTCAATGTTGAGCCCGTTTCCTCCCCCCAAAAATCGCAGTCCAGAGCAGCCAGAAGCTCTTCTCTCAGCAGGGCTTCAATCTCTACGTCGACCTCCGCCTTGTCCCCATATCCACGTGGACCCGATGCAAGCTCACATTCCGCTGCTAACAACTCTCCGGCGCCGAGAACAATCCGAATCGTGCAGTTCAAGAGATCAGTCAGAATCATGACGGGACCCTGTGTCATGCCTAAGCATGGGCTGCTTCAAGATTCAGCGACCGCGCTAGGCGCTGCCGAACAATATATTCTCGCCTTAGTTCCCCCTACCGCCCCTTCGTGGCGACTCTCCACGTAACACCTCCCCGTGCCGGTTTTGAACTCATAGCCAAACACCTGCTTTGCTTGATCGTGAACTTTCACCAGCTCGGTTAGCGGCTCCATGCTCCAGCTGTCCGTCCCGTTCAAGCGCGCAGGTACAACCAATGCGACCGACGCAATCTGCAGATCTGGAGACTGCTCCCCAAGAAGTGACTCAAAAGCATCCTCGTTCGGGATCAAGAGCATCGTGTCCCAGGACACACCATCGCTGGCTTCGCGAACCGTCACGTAGAACCATGGACGATGCTGCCTGTGCTCCACGTATTGCCACATTTGATAGTGGTCCCCAAATAGAGGCTCGAACGGGATTTCAGCATGCCTATAGGTAGTAAACATCTGTGGATACTCGAAATTAAGCTATATATAGCATAGCCGAATTATCACCAAGAAGGCTTCATCGTTCCCTTTGCGAGAGTGCAAAGTGGAACTGAACAAAGCACTTGGATTGGTAATGAAAGACATTCGGCAATCGCGCGGGCTGCCACAGGAGGGCCTTGGCCCAAGCCAGAGCTATATCAGTGCGCTTGAGCGAGGGAAGTGGAAAGCATCACTAGATAAGGTGGAGCAAATCGCAGGAATTTTGACCCTTCATCCCGCAACACTCCTTCTTCTCGCCTACCTGAGAAAGGACCCCTCGCTTGATGCGCAGGCGTTACTTTCGCAGATCCAAGCTGAGTTAGATGTCCATCAAAGCAACCTTGGTGCACGTTGAATTAAAACCCAAGGCAGGATCTAAAACCGCCGCAGTCAGATCGACACAGGTAGAAAACTGAAAACCCCAGCCTGAGACCGTCCCTGTAAGACCTCAAACCTAGGCCCAGGTGAGCCTCAGGCGCAAAAAGCATTGAGGCTTTTACCTTGCCTATGCATCATGACCTAATGGCGATGAGTATCTGAAACACTGGGGGTCGCCCCCCAAATCCAAAATGTAAACGATGGGCCCAATTAGAGGCGCACGGTTTACATTTTCCCCTGCCAGCTCTTAACGAAAGAAACTGATCCACCAAAACACCAGCCTTAAACCCGCATTTTTAGAGGAGTAGAGATCAAAAGAGGGGGCTCAGCGCACGTTTACAGTGATGCGCACTGGGTGGAACAGCACTACGCTGCGCATATCGTTTAGCTCACTTACACAATCGGTTGTCGTTTGGCCTGTACTACGCCGCGATTCGCAAGCAGGTCGGCATGCTCGTTACCGGGATGGCCGGTATGACCGCGAACCCACTCCCAGCTCACCTGATGGCGGTTGACCTGCTCGTCGAGCTGCTGCCAAAGGTCGGCATTCTTAACCGGCTGCTTGCTCGCCGTTTTCCACCCGCGCTTCTTCCAGTTGGGCATCCAGTCGTTGATGCCCTGCATGACGTACTGCGAGTCGGTCACCAAACGAACCTTGCACGAGCGCTTCAGCTCCGCCAACCCGCGGATTGCCGCCATGAGCTCCATGCGGTTGTTGGTGGTGTCGGGCTCGCCGCCCCAGAGCTCACGCTTGACGCCCTTATAAATAAGTAGCGCCCCCCAGCCGCCCGGGCCGGGATTGCCCTTGCAGGCACCGTCGGTGTAGATCTCGACCCAATCGTCGCTCATGTGGATTGCTTACTCTGTTTGCCGACAGGCTCGGGGCGTCAAGGGAGTCGGTGTTGTTCGGCTTCGCGGCGGCTGACTTTGGCGACGGGCATCGGCAATAGCTTGCCCATGCGTTCGCGGCGCTCCTGGCGCAAGGGCCGCAGGCCGATCATCAACTTGCGCGCGACCAGCAGATAGAAACCGCCAGTTGGCGCCTGCAACTGCTGCCCGACGGACTCCAGACGAGACAACCGCGCCTGCCAGTCGCTCGAAGAAAGCGGCGGACAATAGCATCCGAAGCGACGTTTCTCCAGCGCGAATCCCAGCAGGTTCAGCCAGTCCCCTACCCTTGACGGACGAATGCAACGCGCCTGCCGAAACGCCTCGCGCGAGACCAGATGACGCAGGCCCCAGGCACTCCAGGGGTTGATACCGACGATCAGCAGATGCCCGCCCGGACGAACGCCACGCGCCGCTTCACGCAACAACCCATGGGGCGACAGGCTGAAATCCAATGCATGCTGCAGCACCACGACATCAGCAGCATGCTCGCCGAGCGGCCAGGCCTGCTCCTCGCAATGAATCTCCACACCAGGCAGTGGCGCACCGAGGCGAACGCTGCGTTTGATGTTCTGTGGTTGCACCGGCTCGCCGCTGAACGGACCGTTGTGCACCAGATAGCTGCCGAAACAACGCGCCAGCTCTTCGGTCAGGACTTGCTTCTCCTGAACCAGCAGCTGCTGGCCCAGCGGCCCCTCGAACCAGGCGGACGCCGCATTGATCATGGACAGCCAATGGTCGCTGCCTTGGGTGGACGGTCGATCGTTCATCGCTCGGCTCCGTTCGCCGCGCGATCTGCGCGGCGCTGAGTTCGCTCGGGTTCAACTTTCCCATGGGACTGCTAGGATGCGCCTTTGTCACTCAATTGGCGACCCGCCCATGTTGAAGATCGAAGCCCTGCCCGCCTTCACCGACAACTACATCTGGTTGCTTCTGGACGAGGCCACTCAACGCTGCGCTGCCGTCGATCCCGGTGATGCCACGCCAGTCCTGAAGTGGCTGCGCGACCACTCGGACTGGCAGCTCAGTGACATCCTGATTACCCACCACCATCACGACCACGTCGGCGGCGTCGAACGGCTCAAGACACAGACCGGCGCGCGCGTTCATGGACCGGCGGCCGAGAACATTCCCGTGCGCGACGAGGCGCTGAGCGACGGCCAGCACCTCGAGGTACTCGGGACGGACTTGCAGGTCGTCGCCGTCCCTGGCCACACGCTTGGCCATATCGCTTATTTCCATGCCGACCCCGTGCAGCCCTGGCTGCTCTGTGGCGATACGCTGTTCGCCGCCGGCTGCGGGCGTCTGTTCGAAGGCACGCCCGAGCAGATGTTCCGCTCGCTGCAGCGCCTGGCCGATACACCGGATAGCACCCTCGTCTACTGCACCCACGAATACACGCTGAGCAATCTGCGCTTTGCCCGGGCAGTGGAACCGGACAACCCGGCCATTGGAAAACGCATGCGCGAGGTGACCGAACTGCGCGAATCGAACCGCTTCAGCCTGCCAAGCAGAATGGATATCGAGCGCGCGACCAACCCTTTTCTGCGTTGTGGTGTCGCCGCCGTTCAGCATGCGGCAAGCGAGCGCAGCGGCGGCCAGCTAGACGGCGATGTGGCGGTTTTCGCGGCTTTGCGTGCCTGGAAGGACACCTTCTGACAAGGTCGACAGGTTCCCGAAACGCGG
The DNA here is from genome assembly GCF_032106285.1 of Stutzerimonas kunmingensis. GTDB lineage: Bacteria > Pseudomonadota > Gammaproteobacteria > Pseudomonadales > Pseudomonadaceae > Stutzerimonas > Stutzerimonas kunmingensis_B. The sequence continues at coordinate 16,040 of NZ_DAMCPO010000036.1, read as the reverse complement.
CATGCAGCCTTGACCCCATCAGGGGGCGTTCCTAGAATCCCCCGAATTTTGTTTCCGGGGAAGATTCCAGCCAATGCCGCCAGCTCCCAAGAAACGCCTCGAACCGGACGCCTTGGCAGCCTCTGGTCGGGCGTTGGCTCTAGCCGTTTGCGTCGCCCTAGCGGGCTGTCAGAGCAACGCCGTGCGTGATGATGCACGCGATCAGGCAAGCCGCACCACGGCGCCTGTGGCACAAGAGCCCTTCTGGCTGAACGACACCCCCGTCATCACCGAACACCAGGACATCTGGGAGCGAATCCGCGAGGGTTACAAGCTTCAAGAGCATCTGGACAGCAACCCCCGCATCGAGCAACAGCGCCTGCTGTTCTCCAGTCGCCCAAGATCCATCGAAATCGCCAGCGAGCGCGGCAGCCCCTATATCCACTACATTGTCGAGCGCCTAGAAGAGCGCGACATGCCGCTGGAACTGGCTTTGCTGCCGATCATCGAAAGCTCCTACGATCCCTTCGCCTATTCGCCCGCCCATGCCGTCGGGCTCTGGCAGTTCATTCCCGCCACCGGCCGGCACTTCAATCTTCGGCAGACAAGCTGGTACGACGGCCGCCGTGACATCACCGCCTCGACCAATGCAGCCCTGCGTTATCTGAGCTACCTGCACGGCCTGTTCAACGGTGACTGGCTGCTGGCACTGGCTGCCTACAACTCGGGTGAAGGCACCGTGAGCCGGGCCATCGAACGCAACCAGAAGCTAGGCCTGCCGACCGACTACTGGAACCTGCCATTGCCGCAGGAAACCCGCGACTACGTGCCGAAGCTGCTGGCCCTGTCGCAATTGATCCAGGCCCCCGAGGCCTATGGCATTAATCTCAATCCGATCGCCAACGAGCCCTACTTCGAAGTCATCGCGCTCAAGCAGCGCATGGATCTGGCGCGGGTCGCCAAACTCGCCGACCTGGACGAGGACGAGCTCTACCAGCTGAATCCTGCCTTCACCCGCCGAATTACCCTGGATGGTCCGCAGCAGCTGCTGGTGCCAATGGAAAAGGCTGAAATGCTGGCAGCCAACCTGGCGCTGATGAAGCCGCAGGACCTGGTCGACTGGCAGCAGTATCAGGTGCGCGCAGGAGACACCCTGGGCGTCATCGCCAACCGTCATCATCTGACCGTCAACATCATCCGCGACGTGAACCGGTTGAAGAGCGACACGTTGCGGATCGGGCAGGTCCTCAGCCTCCCAACCAGCGGTGATGCCGGCGCTTCGCGGGAGTTGCTGCACGCTGTAGCGCGTCAGCCGGCCGCCACGCCGCGCAGCTACCGGGTCAAATCTGGCGACAATCTCTGGGACATCGCCAAGGCTCAGCGCGTCTCGGTACGCGACTTGCAGCGCTGGAACAAGCTCTCCGGCAGCCAGCTCAAAGTGGGCCAAGCGCTGTTCCTGCAGGGCCCAGCAGTAGCCAAAGCGCAGAGCAAGGGAAATTCGCCTACCTATTACAAAGTGCAGAAAGGCGACTCGCTGTACCAGATCGCTAAGCGCTTCAACGTACAGCTGAACAACCTGAAGACCTGGAACCCGAAAGGCACCAGCGTGCTGCGCCCCGGCCAGCTGCTGACGCTATACCTCGCCAACTAGCCCTCCGCCATTCACCCAGCCGGACGCTTGCTCAGGGACTCCAGACAGCGTCCAGTCAGCTGGGTAAAGCGCTGAAACGCGACGAACTGTTCGTGTTTCAGCGCCCGCCCCGAAAGCCGGCAATCGCCGTAAATCACACCTATTTCACGCGTCCCCGCCATCAGCGGTGCGATGAAGAACATGCCATTGCCAAACCACTGTCGCAGCGGCTGGGTCACCAGGTCGGCCAAGTTATAACTTGCCGGCACGCCCATCCAGAGCGACTGCCGATGACGCAGTGCGTAACTGAACACGTTCGGCTGTTCGGGTTGGTCAGCGGGAAGCACGAAGCCCTGAATCCAGGTCTCGGTCCCTTCACCGACGGCGCAACGCACCTTGAAACGCGTCTGCCGATCGGCCAGCACCGCCACCATCACACGTTCCAGGCCAACCCCGCGGTGCAGCCCCTTCAGCAGCGTATCCAGAATCAACGTGGCATCGCCGCCGCCCGAGGCCATGAGCCCCAGGTCCTGCAGCGCCTGTTGCATCAGCAACAGATCCGGTTGCAGCAAGGCTGCCTGACGCTGGGCCTGCTGCAGGCGGATCTGCTCGGGATCGGTACTGGGAATGAGCCGGCCCAGACGACTGGCGCCAAATGTGGTCGCCACCTGCACGGTTTCATCGGCGCTGGCGAGTATCTGCTGCAACGCATCAGCTTCGTCCACGCCGGTGAACTCGGCCACGGCCCTGGTCAGTGACGTCATCCGCTCGCACTCCCAGCCTCCGAGTGCGGCTTCGCTGATCTGCACGCCCAGCGCTACCGCGCGAGCGGCCGGATCGCTGCTGGCCACCTGAGTGTGCGCAAGACTGGTCAACTCTCCCAGGTTCCAGCTTCTGACCAGACCCAGGCTGAGCTGCCGGAAGCTGGTGCCCAACACGCTCTGCACCGCATCGTCAGGCTTGATTCCCGGCTGCGTCAGCTGCAGGGCCAGCTCATCCGCCTGCTCTCCACCGCAGCCCCAGAACGCCAGCTCGCCCACGTTGTAGAGCAGCGCGGCAATGAATACTTCTTCCTCGTGACGCGAAAGCACATAGCCGGCGATGTTGCGGGCTTGCACCGCGGCGTGAAACGAACGGGCCAGCAGTTCCAGCAGCTGCTCCCTCGGGGCGCGCTCGAGCAGGCTGTCGATCAGCGTGACCGACAGACTGATCAGGCGCACGTTCTCGAAGCCGATCATCACGATGGCCCGAGAAATCGTCTTGATGGTCTCCTGGGAGGGGTTGTAATAGCTGCTGTTGCCGACCCGCAGCACCTTGGAAGTCAGCGAGGCATCACGAAGCAGTACATCGGCCAGTTGCTGCACCGAAGCATGTTCATGCACGGCAAGGCGCTGCAGATCCTTGACCACGGACGCCAGCGCAGGCAGCTCCGATTGATTCAGGCGGTCTATCCATGCCTGAAGACCCTGGGCACGTACATCCAAGAGGTCACCTCTGCACAATGCCATTACGGGAAATGACCGGCAGTTTGCCCGAGTTGCCCGGCCTTTTTCCAGCGCATACAAGCTGTTACTGTACCGGCCCGAGAAGCCCCTACGCGCCAAGGATCGGATTCCCCGTCTGATGCGAGCCCTGCTACCGTTACTGACCTGCCTGGCCTTGAGCTTTCCCGCCTTCGCCACCATCAGCGAAAGCCATGGTTATGCGCAGTTCGGCACTCTTAAGTATCCGGCCAACTTCACCCACTTCGATTGGGTGAATCCGCGCGCACCGAAGGGTGGCCAAATCAAACTGATGGCCTCCGGGACGTTCGACACCCTGAACCCCTACACTTTCAAGGGCACCAGCCTGAGTTCGGCGCCCGGCTTTCTGCAATACGGCATCAGCGAGCTGAACGAGCCACTGATGGTCGGCACTGGCATCTACGACCCGTCCGGCGACGAACCTGCCTCCAGCTACGGTCTGATTGCCGAGTCGGTGGAGCACAGCGATAACTACAGCTGGGTGGTTTTCAACCTGCGCAAGGAAGCCCGCTTTCATGACGGCAAGCCGATTACCGCCTATGACGTCGCCTTCTCCTATCGCACCCTGATAAAGGATGGGCACCCCCAGTACCGCTCCAACCTGCAGGGGGTGAAGCGGGTCGACATCCTCAACCGACATCGCATTCGCTTCGTATTCGAGCAACCGAAAAATCCGCTGCTGATCATGCGTCTGGGCGAGTTGCCTGTGCTGCCACAGCACTACTGGAAGAATCGAGACTTCAGCGCGACCACCTTCGAACCCCCACTGGGCAGCGGCCCCTACCGCATCACGCATGTGCAGCCAGGCCGGCAGGTGGTCTTCGAGCGAGTGCGGGACTGGTGGGGCGCCAAGCTGCCGGCCAATCAGGGGAAATACAATTTCAACCGAGTCTCGGTCGAGTTCTATCGCGATAGCGTGGTGGCCTTCGAAGCCTTCAAGGTCGGCGAGTTCGACTTCTTTATCGAGCACCAGGCGAAGAACTGGGCCAATGGCTACCAGTTTCCGGCGGTGATGCGCGGCGACATCATTCGCGCTGAAATCCCCCACCAGATTCCGACCCAGACCCAGGCGCTGTTCATGAACGGGCGCCGCGCGACCTTCGCCGACAATCGTGTGCGCGAAGCGCTCGGCCTGATGTTCGACTTCGAATGGACCAATCGTGCCCTGTTCTACGGCGCCTACCGCCGCAGCGAAAGCTACTACCCCAACAGCGACTTCACGGCGACAGGCAAGCCCGAAGGTGGCGAGTGGCTGTTGCTCTCGCCGTACCGCAAGCAGCTCCCGCCCGAACTGTTCACCGAGCCATTCCAGCTACCGAAGACCGAAGGGCGTGGAATTCCGCGGGAAACCCTGCGCCATGCGCTGAAGCTGCTCGCCGAGGCGGGCTGGAAAGCCTCGGATGCAGGTCTGTTGAACAGCGCCGGACAGCCGCTGCGCTTCGAGATCCTGCTGGTCAACCCGAGGCTCGAGCGCATCCTTCAGCCCTACGTCGAGAATCTGGCACGCATCGGCATTCAGGCCAACCTGCGTACCGTCGATAGCGCGCAGTACAAGCAGCGCCTCGATCACTACGACTACGACATGATTCTGATGACGCTGGCGCAGAGCCTCAGCCCCGGGATCGAGCAGTATCTGTACTTTCATTCCAGTCAGGTCGACGTCAAGGGCGGTCGCAACTATGCCGGCATCGCCAATCCGATCGTCGACGACCTGATTGACAAGCTGCTCGCCGCGCAGACCCGCGACGAGCAAGTCGCCGCCGCCCGCGCAATCGACCGCGTGCTGCTGTGGAACCACTACACCATTCCGAACTGGTTCATCAGTAACCACCGCATGGCGTACCGCAATCGGTTCGCCCACGTCACCACGCCACCCTATACGCTGGGTTTGCGCGCCTGGTGGCTGAAGAGCCTGGAGAAGACCAAATGAATGATCGCGCGCGCCATCCGCTGCTCCGCGCCGGGCTGCTGGGGCTGCTCTGCCTCGCTGCTATCGCCGAAGCCGCTCCTCGCCATGCCCTGACGCTGTATGACGAGAAGCCGAAGTACCCGGCCAATTTCCAGCATTTCGAATATGCCAACCCAGACGCTCCCAAGGGTGGGACGTTGCGACAGGCTGGTTTCGGCGGCTTCGACTCGCTCAACCCCTTCATCAACAAGGGCGTTGCAGCCGACGATATCGGTCTGATCTACGACACCCTCACCACCAACAGCCTGGACGAACCCTTCACCGTCTACGGCCTGCTGGCAGAAAAGATAGAAAAGGGACCGAACAACAGCTGGGTGCGCTTCCACTTGCGCCCGCAGGCACGCTTCCATGACGGCGAGCCGGTAGAGGCCGAGGATGTGGTGTTCACCTTCGAAACCCTGATGAGCCAGGGTGCCCCGCAGTACCGCGCCTACTACGCCGATGTGGAGAAAGTGACAGCGGAAAGCCCGAGGCGGGTGCGCTTCGATTTCAAGCACGCTGGCAATCGCGAACTGCCGATGATCCTCGGGCAGATGCCGGTGTTGCCGAAGCATTGGTGGGAAGGAAAGGAATTCGCTTCGGGCAGCCTCGAACCGCCTCTGGGCAGTGGCCCATACCGCGTCGAGAAGGTCCAGGCCGGCCGCTCGATCCGCTATGAGCGCGTAGCGGACTACTGGGGCAAGGACCTCCCGGTGAATCGCGGTTTCTACAACTTCGATCACATCAATTTCGATTACTACCGCGACAACACCGTCGCCTTGCAGGCGTTCAAGGCCGGGCACTTTGATTATTGGGAGGAGCGCACAGCCAAAAGCTGGGCCACCGCCTATGACATACCAGCGGTGAGGGACGGTCGGATCGTTCGTGACGAAATTGCGAACGAGAACCCTGCGGGAATGCAGGGCTTCATCTTCAATATCCGCCGCCCGCAGCTGGAGGACCGCCGCGTCCGTGAAGCCCTCGGGCTCCTGTTCGACTTCGAATGGACCAATCGCCAGCTTTTCAATGGTGCCTACACCCGCACCCGCAGCTACTTCGACAACTCCGAGCTGGCGTCATCCGGCTTGCCGAATGACGACGAGCTGAAAGTGCTCGAGCCGCTTCGCGGCAAGATCCCGGACGAGGTGTTCGATAAACCGTTCGAGCTGCCACGTACCGAAGGCAATGGTGTGATCCGCGAACAGCAGCGCAAGGCATACCGGCTGCTCACCGAAGCAGGCTGGAAGGTCGAGAACGACCGCATGCTGGACGCTGCCGGCAAGCCGGTGAAGCTCGAGTTCCTGCTGGTCCAGGCCGAGTTCGAACGGGTGCTGCTGCCTTACAAGCGCAATCTGGCCGACCTCGGAATCGAACTGGAGATCCGACGGGTCGATGTTTCGCAGTACATCAACCGCCTGCGTTCGCGCGACTACGACATGATCGTCAGCGGCTTCGGCCAATCCAACTCGCCCGGCAACGAGCAACGCGAGTTCTGGCACTCGGCAAGCGCCGACAACCCGGGCAGCCGTAACTTCATCGGTCTCAAGGACCCGGCAGTCGACAGCCTTGTGGAAGGTTTGATAGGGGCCGATTCGCGCAAGGAATTGATCACCTACACCCGCGCGCTCGATCGTGTGCTGCTCTGGGGGCATTACGTAGTGCCGAACTGGCACATAAAGACCTGGCGCGTGGCGTACTGGAATCACCTCGCGCATCCAGAGGTGACGCCCCGGCAGGACATCGGCCTGATGACCTGGTGGCGCAAACCCGACGTCAAGACACCTGTCGCCGATCCCGTCGAAGCGAAGAAGGCCGAGGAAGCTGGCGCTGCGGTCCCGGCTGATAGCGTCGAGGCGGAGCGCTAAGCATGCTGGCTTACATCGTTCGCCGACTGCTGCTGATCATCCCCACGCTGTTCGGCATTCTGCTGATCAATTTCATCATCATCCAGGCCGCACCTGGCGGCCCGGTGGAGCAGGCAATCGCCAAGCTGGAAGGCTTCGAAGGCGCCACCAGCCGGATCTCTGGCGGTGGCTCGGAAGTCGCGGTCGCCGGCACCAGTTACCGGGGTGGCCAGGGTCTGGATCCCGAGCTGATCGCCGAGATCGAGCGCCTGTACGGCTTCGACAAACCACCCGCAGAGCGCTTCTGGATCATGCTCAGCAACTATCTGCGGCTGGATTTCGGCGAGAGCTTCTTCCGTGACGCCAAGGTGACCGACCTGATCATCGAGAAGATGCCGGTTTCCATCTCGCTGGGTCTGTGGAGCACCTTGATCATGTACCTGGCCTCGATCCCGCTGGGCATCGCCAAGGCCACGCGTCACGGCAGCAAGTTCGACGTCTGGACCAGCTCGGCGATCATCGTCGGCTACGCCATACCGGCGTTCCTGTTCGCCATTCTGCTGATCGTGCTTTTCGCTGGCGGCAGTTACTGGAATTGGTTCCCGTTGCGCGGACTGACGTCGGCCAACTTCGATGACCTGACCCTGGCCGGCAAGATCATCGACTACTTCTGGCACCTGGCCCTGCCCGTCACCGCGCTGGTGATCGGCAACTTCGCGACGCTGACGCTGCTGACCAAGAACAGCTTTCTCGACGAGATCAACAAGCAGTACGTGATCACGGCGCGGGCCAAGGGCCTGAGCAAGAATCGCGTGCTCTACGGCCACGTGTTCCGCAATGCCATGTTGATCATCATCGCCGGCTTTCCGTCTGCCTTCATCGGCATGTTCTTCACCGGCTCGCTGCTGATCGAGGTGATCTTCTCCCTTGACGGGCTCGGCCTGCTCAGCTTCGAGGCGGCAATCAACCGCGACTATCCGGTGGTGTTCGGCACCCTCTTCCTCTTCACGCTGCTCGGACTGGTGGTGAAGCTGATCGGCGACCTGACCTACACCCTGGTCGACCCGCGCATCGATTTCGAAAGCAGGGAGGCCTGAGATGCAGTTGTCCCCCCTCAACCAGCGCCGGCTGGCGCTGTTCAAGGCACACAAGCGTGGCTGGTGGTCGCTGTGGATCTTCCTCGCGCTGTTCGTACTCAGCCTTGGCGCGGAGATCATCGCCAACGACAAGCCGATCGTGGTGCGCTACGACGGCGAATGGTTCTTCCCGGTGTTCAAGCGTTATCCGGAAACGGCCTTCGGCGGCGAGTTTCCGCTGCAGGCGAACTACAAGAGCCCGTACATCCAGGAACTGATTGCCGAGAAGGACGGCTGGATGGTCTGGCCGGTCATTCCCTTCAACTATTCGAGCATCAACTACGAACTGCAGGTGCCCGCCCCTGCGCCGCCGTCACTGGAGAACTGGCTGGGCACCGATGACCAGGGCCGCGATGTGCTCGCCCGGGTGATCTACGGCTTTCGCATCTCGGTGCTGTTCGCCCTGACCCTAACCCTGATCAGCTCGGTGATCGGCGTCATCGCCGGCGCCCTGCAGGGCTTCTATGGCGGCTGGGTCGACCTGGTTGGTCAGCGCCTGCTGGAAATCTGGTCCGGGCTGCCGGTGCTCTATCTGCTGATCATTCTGGCCAGCTTCGTGCAGCCGAACTTCTGGTGGCTGCTGGGCATCATGCTGCTGTTCTCCTGGATGAGCCTGGTGGACGTCGTGCGTGCCGAATTCCTCCGTGGGCGCAACCTCGAGTACGTGCGCGCCGCTCGTGCGCTGGGCATGCAGAACGGCGCCATCATGTTCCGCCACATCCTGCCGAACGCCATGGTTTCCACCATGACCTTCATGCCGTTCATCCTCACCGGCGCCATCGGCACGCTCACCGCGCTGGACTTTCTCGGTTTCGGTCTGCCGGCCGGCTCGCCGTCGCTCGGTGAACTGGTCGCCCAGGGCAAGGCCAATCTGCAGGCGCCCTGGCTGGGCATCAGCGCCTTCATGGTGCTGGCGGTCATGCTGACCCTGCTGGTGTTTATCGGGGAGGCGGCGCGCGATGCCTTCGACCCAAGGAAATAACATGGCCGAACAACCGATAGCCGAGAATCTGGTCGAGGTCCGCGATCTGGCCGTCGAGTTCGTCACCGGCGAACAGGTCCAGCGTGTCGTCGAAGGCGTGACATTCGACATTCGCAAGGGCGAAACCCTGGCCCTGGTCGGGGAAAGCGGCTCGGGCAAGTCCGTGACGGCTCATTCCATCCTGCGACTGCTGCCCTACCCGCTCGCTCGCCATCCGCAAGGGCAGATCCTCTTCCACGGGCAGGACTTGCTCAAGGCCGACGAAAAGGCCATGCGTAAAATCCGTGGCAATCGCATCGCCATGGTCTTCCAGGAGCCGATGACCTCGCTCAACCCGCTGCACACCGTGGGCAAGCAGATCAACGAGGTGCTGGAGATTCACAAGGGCCTGCGCGGCAAGGCCGCAACCGCTCGCACCCTGGAGTTGCTGGAACTGGTCGGTATCCCGGAGCCGCGCAAGCGCATCCGCGCCTACCCGCACGAGCTGTCGGGCGGCCAGCGGCAACGGGTGGTCATCGCCATGGCGCTGGCCAACGAGCCTGAACTGCTGATCGCCGACGAGCCGACCACGGCCCTCGACGTCACCGTGCAGCTGAAAATCCTCGAACTGCTAAAGGAGTTGCAGGCACGCCTGGGCATGGCACTGCTGCTGATCAGCCACGACCTCAACCTGGTTCGGCGCATTGCCCATCGCGTATGTGTCATGCAGCGCGGTCGCGTCGTCGAACAGGCGTTGTGTGAAGATCTGTTCCGCGCACCTCAGCATCCGTATACCCAGGAACTGCTCGCGGCCGAGCCCAGTGGCGGTCCGGTGGCGGTCGAAGAAGCGGCGCCATTGCTGGAAGTGGACGACCTGCGGGTGTGGTTCCCGATAAAGAAGGGCTTGCTGCGTCGCACCGTCGACCATATCAAGGCGCTGGACGGAGTGAACTTCAGCCTGCCCAAGGGGCAGACGCTGGGTATCGTCGGCGAGAGCGGCTCCGGCAAGTCCACGCTTGGATTGGCTATCCTTCGATTGTTGGGTAGTCGGGGCGAGATCCGCTTCCAGGGTCAGCAACTGCAAAGCCTGTCGCAGCGCCAGGTACGGCCGTTGCGGCGGCAGATGCAGGTGGTCTTTCAGGACCCCTTCGGTAGCCTGAGCCCGCGTATGTCGGTCGGGCAGATCATTGGCGAAGGGTTGCACATCCACCGGATGGGCAATGCCAAGGAGCAGGAGCAGGCAATCATTGACGCGCTTGTGGAGGTTGGCCTCGATCCGGAAACCCGGCATCGCTATCCCCATGAGTTTTCCGGCGGACAACGGCAGCGCATTGCCATTGCCCGGGCTCTGGTGTTGAAGCCGGCGCTGATACTGCTCGACGAGCCGACCTCGGCGCTCGATCGCACGGTACAGCGCCAGGTGGTAGAGCTTCTGCGCTCGTTGCAGGCCAAGTACAACCTGACCTACCTGTTCATCAGCCATGACCTGGCGGTGGTCAGGGCGCTGAGCCACCAGATGATGGTGGTCAAGCAGGGCCAGGTAGTGGAACAAGGTGCGGCCGCTGACATTTTTGCGGCACCACAACATCCGTATACACAGCAGCTGCTGGAATCCGCCTTCATGGCGCCCGGCACTGCCGAACAACCAGAAGAGGGACAAGCACATGGGTTTTCTCACCGGTAAGCGCGTACTGATCGTCGGCGTTGCCAGCAAACTTTCGATTGCCTCCGGCATCGCCGCCGCCATGCATCGCGAAGGTGCAGAACTGGCTTTCACCTACCAGGGCGACAAGCTCAAGGGTCGCGTCGAGGAATTCGCTTCCGGTTGGGGCTCGAGCCCTGAGCTGTGCTTCCCCTGCGACGTCGCCAACGATGAAGAGATCGCGCGCGTATTCGAAGAACTGAGCAAGAAGTGGGACGGCCTGGACTGCATCGTGCACTCGGTCGGCTTCGCTCCGGGCGACCAGCTCAACGGCGACTTCACTGAAGTCACCACCCGTGAAGGCTTCAAGATCGCCCACGACATCAGCGCCTACAGCTTCGTAGCCCTGGCCAAGGCCGGTCGCGAGATGATGAAGGGCCGCAACGGCAGCCTGCTGACCCTCTCCTACCTGGGTGCCGAGCGCACCATGCCGAACTACAATGTCATGGGCATGGCCAAGGCCAGCCTGGAAGCTGGCGTTCGCTACCTGGCCGGCAGCCTCGGCCCGGAAGGCACTCGCGTGAACTGCATCTCTGCCGGTCCGATCCGTACCCTGGCCGCCTCCGGCATCGCCAGCTTCCGCAAGATGCTGGCTGCCAACGAGAAGCAGACCCCTATGCGTCGCAACGTCACCATCGACGAAGTCGGCAATGCCGGCGCCTTCCTCTGCTCGGACCTGGCTTCCGGCATTAGCGGTGAGATCCTCTACGTCGACGGCGGCTTCAACACCACCGCAATGGGCTCGCTGGAAGACTGATCCCGCGCCCGTCTACGTAAGCACCGAACCCCGCCTGCTGGCGGGGTTCGTGTTTCTGCGCAGCGGCTCAGCCGGCCGTAACCGTCATGCCGCCATCGGCCATGACCACCGAGCCCACCATGAAGCTGGCCCGCTCCGAGGCGAGAAAAGCGACGATCTCGGCGATCTCCTCCGGTTGCGCCGCGCGCCCGATGGGTGCGGCTTCGCCATGCTGGGCAAGAAAGCCCGGCCCGTCCTCGACCACGTCGTTGAGGATGTTGGTCACCACATCGCCAACACCGATGGCGTTGACCCGGATGCCATGCTCGATCGCCTCCAGCGCCAGCGTGCGGGTCAGCTGCGCCAGCGCGCCTTTGGATGCCGTATAGGCGGCGATGGTCGGGAAGGCGAAATAGGACGCGTAGGAAGCGATGTTGACGATCGCCCCCGAGCGGTTGGGCATCATCGCCTTGACCGCTTCGCGACAATGCAGGAACGCCGCCGTGGCATTGACCGCCTGGATGCGCTCCCAATCCTCGCGGCTCATGTCCACCACTCGCTTGTTGATGATGATGCCGGCGTTGTTGACCAGGACATCCAGCCGGCCGAAATGCTCGATGGCCAGGCCGACCGCACGTTCGGCTGCGCCATCCTTGGTAATGTCCGCCAGCAGCGGCACCAGCCCCGGCCGAGCGAGATCCTCGACAGCCGGATTGATGTCTTCGGCGATGACCTTGGCACCCCGATCGTGCAACAACAAGGCAATCGCCCTGCCGATGCCGCTGGCGGCGCCGGTGACCAGCGCGACCTTGCCTGCAACTTCCTGAACGACGATGTGATTCGAATCAGTCATGGTGCTCTCCTCTCTTTCGGGCTGCGCCACGAGGCGCGATGGGTTAACTGTCTCCCATCGCCGGAGGCCGGGCTTTCGCACGCTTGCGCTGGCTGTTGCGGTTTTGCGCGCAGCAGTGATCTGCCGGCGCGCAGGGTCCTGCGCTAAACTTTCCGCGCTGAACGCTTTCAAATGTTTGCCAGGAGCACGTCATGCCGCGGTCATCACAACCGCCGCCACGACCCCATGCGGGGCAGACCAGCCCCCAGTCGATGAGCCATTACCTGCCTGGTGAAGCGCGCGCGACCGCACAGCAGCCGCCGATGCAGGACGTGGTGGTGCAGCTGTTCAGCCATCGCACGATCGTCGAGCCGATACAGGTACCGGCAGTGTTGGAGCCGCTGCTGGTGCTGGTACTGGCCGGTGCGGCACGAGTCGAGGAACGTGCGCCGGGTGGGCAATGGAGCGCAGCAACCGTCAGCGCCGGCGACTTCTTCCTGACCGATACCCACGAGCCGTACGAAATGCGCTGGCAGACGCTGGAAGGTGAGCAATTCGAGGTGATGCACCTGTATCTCGGCCTGCCGCTCATCGACCAGGCCGCACGGGAACTGCTCGGGCCGCAGAGCACAGCGGTTGCCTTGCGGGACGTCTCCGGCGCCCACGACGACACGGTTCGCTGGTTGATGGAGAAGCTGCACCACGAGCTGGTCGAGCAGCGCCAGCCCAGCCCGCTCTGCGTTCGCGGCCTGGCCCAGGCACTGGCCGTGCATCTGGTGCGCCACTATCGGGATCGGCAAGACGCCGTCCGGCGCAGCAACGCCTTGCCGGCCTACAAGCTGCGCCGGGTCGTCGAGGCGATGGATGCGCAGTTGGCCGACGATTTCAGTCTTGCTCAGCTGGCACGAACCGCCGAGCTGAGCGAGTACCACTTCAGCCGGATGTTCAAACGAGCCACCGGGCTTTCGCCGTCTCAGTACTTCATCGGCCTGCGCATGGCACGGGCGCGACGGTTGCTGATTGAAACGCAGCGCAGCGTCATCGATATCGGGCTGGAAGTGGGCTATTCGAGCCCGAGCCACTTCTCCCAAGTTTTCCGCCGCGAGGTGGGCGTTACCCCCAGCGCCTATCGCCAGGCATGAGCTGCCTTTCCCTGGCGCCAGAACGACAAAACCCCGGCCATGACGACCGGGGTTCTGTTTGCGCAAACCCGACGGTCGCCGGGTTTGCATAACGCAGGCTGATCAGCGCTTGGCGACCAGATCCTTCGGCAGCTTGAAGGTCCAGAGCATACCGCCCTGGTTGAAGTCCTTCACGCGCTTGGCGACCTCGCCGCCCCACAGCGGTACCGCACCACCCCAGCCGGAGAGAACGGAAACGTACTGCTCGCCATCCATTTCCCAGGTGACCGGAGAACCGATGACGCCCGAGCCGGTGTTGAACTCGTAGACCTTCTTGCCGGTCTTGGCGTCGAAGGCCATCAGGTAGCCCTCAGGGTTGCCGGTGAACACCAGATTGCCCTTGGTGGCCAACACGCCGCCCCACAGCGGAGCGTAGTTGTTGTAGCGCCATACTTCCTTGCCGGTCTTCGGATCGATTGCGCGCAGCACACCGATGAAGTCGTCGTTGAGCGGCTTGATGGTGAAGCCGGCACCCAGGTAGGCGGCACCCTTCTTGTAGGATACGCCTTCGTTCCAGATGTCCATGCCCCACTCGTTGGACGGCACGTAGAACAGGCCGGTGTCCTGGCTGTAGGCCATTGGCATCCAGTTCTTGCCACCGAGGAAGGACGGTGCGACGAACACCGACTTGCCCTTGTCCGCGTCGGCAGGATTGCCCGGGCGGTGGGCTTCGTCGTAGATCGGACGGCCAGCCTTGTCCAGGCCCTTGGCCCAGGTGATCTTGTCAACGAACGGGAAGCCACGGATGAACTTGCCGTTGGTGCGATCGAGCACGTAGAAGAAGCCGTTACGGTCTGCGGTGCCGGCAGCCTTGATGGTCTTGCCGCCGTCCTTGTAATCGAAGGAGATCAGCTCGTTGACGCCGTCGAAGTCCCAGCCGTCATGCGGGGTGGACTGGAAGTGCCACTTGATCGAGCCGTCATTCGGGTCCAGCGCCAGACGCGAGGACGAGTACAGGTTGTCGCCAGGGCGCAGGTGCGAGTTCCACGGCGCCGGGTTACCGGTACCGAACAGCAGCGAATCGGTGTCCGGATCGTAGTAGCCGCCCAGCCATGGAGCTGCACCGCCGGTCTTCCACAGGTCGCCCGGCCAGGTCTTGCCGGCTTCGCCGCCGGAGATGCCGCTCTCGACCTTCTTGCCGTCTTTCCAGACGTAACCCATGTGGCCTTCCACGGTCGGACGGGTCCACAGCAGCTCACCATTCTTCGCGTCGTAGGCCTCGACCTTGCCGACCACGCCGAACTCACCACCGGAGACGCCGGTGATCAGCTTGCCGTTCACCACCAGCGGCGCGGCGGTCAGCGAGTAGCCGGCCTTGTAGTCGGCGACAGTCTTCTTCCAGACCACCTTGCCGGTGTCCTTGTTCAGGGCGACCAGCTTGGCATCCAGGGTGCCGAAGATCACCAGATCGCCATACAGCGCGACACCACGGTTGATCACGTCACAGCACGGCATGATGCCGTCGGGCAGGCGGGCATCGTACTGCCACAGTTCCTTGCCGGTACGGGCGTCCAGTGCATATACACGCGAGTAGGAGCCGGTGATGTACATCACGCCGTCCTTGATCAGCGGCTGCGCTTCCTGACCGCGCTGCTTTTCACCGCCGAGAGAGAAGCCCCAAACCGGTCGCAACTGATTGATGTTATTGGTATTCAACGTGTCCAGCGTACTGTAGCGCTGGCCCTGCAAACCCAGACCGTTGGTGACGATCTGATCGGTGGATTTGGCATCGTTGAGGATTTCCTGGTCGGTTACGGCCCAGGCGTGCAGGCTGGACATCGCCACCGCGGCGCATAGCGCCGTCAAGGCGAAGGGCTTGCGAAGACCGGTGTGCTTCATTGCGGCTACCTCTGCGGGTTCATTGTTATGCCGGGAAATTTTCCCGGTCTGTGGTTGATTCTTGGTTTGCACCGCCTCGCCAACAATTGCCCGCAGTACCGATTTTCCTCCTCCCTTGGTAGCAATACGCCGCCGCAGGCCAAGAAAGACGCGTGATTCCGCCCGCTGCCAATGCCGGGCGGCACCGAAAGTCGCACCTATTCGGCCGGAAAAGACAATTCCGTCAGGCCCACCCTACCCCCTAAAACGGATGCCCCCTCGCTCAGAAGGATAAGAGCCATGCTTCACCCTACCCTGATCATCGCCTTCCTCGTCTTCACACTACAAAGCGCCCATGCGGCCGAACCGATCCGTCTGGGTCTCAACTACCCGAGCACCGGCAACTACAAGTCCGAAGGTCTGGAACTACGCCGTGGCGCCCTGCTTGCCGTCGACCAGATCAACCAGGGTGGTGGTTTGCTGGGCCGACGCCTGGAGCTGGTCAGCCTGAATTCGGCCGCGCGCGCGGAAAAGGCGCGTGCCAACGTCGACCGTTTCGCCAAACAGGGCGCAGCGATGATCTTCGGCGGCGCCAACAGCGAAGAGGCGATGAGCGCAGGCCAGCGCGCACGCGAACTCGGGCTGCTGTACTTCCCCACCCTCGGCTACGCCAACGAGATCACCGGACGAGACGGCCATCAGCTGATACAGCGTTTGTCGTTGATGACGCTCTATCTGACTTGGCCCACT
>NZ_DAMCPO010000035.1:0-39181 GCF_032106285.1 Stutzerimonas kunmingensis | reverse complement strand
GCCAGTATATCGATATGTTGTTAAATAAACGAACTACCCGCTCGGGACACTAGGTAAGAACTAGCGTTTAAGCCGTAGTACATTAAGCCGCCTCGGTTCATTTGCTGTAGATGACCATAGTCCTGGCGCAGGGAAGCACGAACGTGACCGCCGTTGGTAGTTTCAAGAAAAGCTTTTGATTACCGTGATTGTTTCCATGGAAACACCGTTTTTCAGGCACTCCTCTCGTGAAGGGCTCGCCGGTCCAATGCGTCATGTCTATCGCGGTGTCACCGAATGGCTTCGTCTTCCTGAGAGCGTGCTTGATCAGATCAGCCCCCAGTTTCACCGTGCTCGTAATTATCTTGATGGATTGGAGCGCAATGGCTTAGCTGATGGGGCGCGCCGGTTGAGGGCGAACCCAACGTAAAGGTCCTATGCCGGCGCAAATCGAAGCGCATGTGTGGCGCGAGGTCTCAGTCGCGCTTTTTTAAGCGTAGGCAACTGCAGATAGAAATCGAAGCAAGGCCACAACCAACCGGTTCCGTACTCTTCTGTCAGGTTTGGTTTCGCGAGTTATCTAGTTGGCAATTGCTACAACTACTTCGATATCTGTCAGTTCGCCATAAAAACGCATCCTTAGGCAACAGCCCTAGATTCTCCAGCCTGCTATTTCGCCGGCATTGATTTGAATGAATTCATTAGTAAGGTGCGTTCTCCAGTCGCACGCTAGCTAGCATGGATGACCACAAGCAGATCTATCGCATGTACCGAGCCGCTGGCTTGACGTGAGGCGGCGCAGTAGAGCGCGAACACCTAGACCTACCGAGCGCTCCGAATCAGGTGTGATCAATGAACTTCGTCTTCGATGCACGTAGTTCAGGTCGGAGGAGCAAATGACGGGCGACCTGAGTACAACGAGCATCGACCGCACAAGGGTGCTGGGCGATTTCGTCCGGCAGATTTGCTGCGAGGTGGCGAGCCAGTCAGTAGAAGAGATCTCAACATGACTTCTAGTCTTGTTCCTGTACCAAGGCGGCCGGCGGCTACGACATCGGCGCGGCCTGGAAGAAGTGCAACCATGCCGAGCGGCCCTGCAGCTGGTTAATACTAAATCTCTCAAGTCATGACGATCTGCCAATACCACTTCTTCGCTTGCTTTGGCGATGTGAGCAACCGGTGATATGGCTGAGCCTCGGGCTATGTCCTAGCCGAGCAGATCCCCAAGGCGTGCGACAGGTCACAAAACAAAGTCAGCTTGCTTCAACAATGTGTCGACAATCATCGTTGACGGTGGCTTTTATTTGGAATAAATTCATTAAAAAATGGATATGTGTCAACAATATGTTAAAGCTAACTGAAGTCGTGACACACATGCAGCTCAGCAGCGAGACGCTTTCGGAGCACGTGTTTCGTCGCATCCAAACTGCCATCGTGAAGGGCGAGATACCCCCTGGCAGCAAAATCTCCGAGCCCGAGCTTGCGCGCACGTACGGCATAAGCCGCGGCCCGCTGCGTGAGGCGATACATCGTCTTGAAGGGCAGAAGCTGCTGGTCCGTGTGCCGCATGTGGGGGCTCGTGTGGTGTCGTTGAGCCACGCCGAGCTGATCGAGCTCTATGAGATCCGTGAGTCGCTGGAGGGCATGGCCTGTCGACTTGCCGCGGAGCGTATGAGCGAGGCCGAGATCGCAGAGCTGCGGCGCGTATTGAACACCCATGAGCAGGACGAGGCGTTCCAGGCCGGCGTCGGCTAATACCAGCAGGAAGGCGACTTCGATTTCCACTACCGAATCATCCAGGGTAGCGGCAACCGCACGTTGACTCAGATGCTCTGTGGCGAGCTGTATCAGCTGGTACGGATGTACCGCATCCAGTTTTCCGCTACCCCGAATCGCCCGCGTCAGGCTTTTGCCGAACATCACCGGATTCTCGATGCCATTGCCGACCGTGACGGCGAGCTGGCCGAGTTGCTGATGCGTCGCCATATCGGCGGGTCCAAACGCAACATCGCGCGCCACTACCAGGCCGCTCAGGCACAGACACCACAAACAAGAGGTGAGGCATGACATTTCCTACCCCCGGCCAGCGTTTTCGTGATGCGGTGGCAAGCGAGCATCCCCTGCAGGTAGTTGGCGCCATCAACGCCAACCATGCGTTGCTGGCCAAGCGTGCCGGCTTCAAGGCGATCTACCTGTCGGGTGGTGGCGTTGCGGCCGGTTCACTCGGTTTGCCGGACCTCGGCATAAGCGGTCTGGACGATGTGCTGACGGACGTGCGCCGCATCACCGACGTTTGCGATCTGCCGCTGCTGGTCGATGTCGATACCGGCTTCGGTTCTTCGGCCTTCAACGTCGCTCGCACCGTCAAGTCGATGATCAAGTTCGGCGCCGCTGCGATTCATATCGAGGATCAGGTCGGCGCCAAGCGTTGCGGTCATCGGCCGAACAAGGAAATCGTTTCTCAACAGGAAATGGTTGATCGGATCAAGGCAGCCGTCGACGCGCGTACCGACGACAGTTTCGTGATCATGGCGCGTACCGATGCGCTGGCGGTCGAGGGGCTGGATTCGGCGCTGGAGCGGGCCCAGGCCTGCGTCGAGGCGGGTGCCGACATGGTCTTCCCGGAGGCGATAACCGAGCTGTCGATGTACAAGCTGTTCGCCGAAAAGGTCGGCGCGCCGATTCTTGCCAACATCACGGAGTTCGGCTCGACGCCGCTGTACACCACGGACGAACTGGCCAGTGCTGATGTTTCGCTGGTGCTGTATCCACTGTCTGCGTTCCGCGCTATGAACAAGGCGGCTGAAAACGTCTACACCGCGATTCGGCGCGATGGGACGCAGAAGAACGTGATCGACACCATGCAGACCCGCATGGAGCTGTACGACCGCATCAACTATCACGCCTTCGAGCAAAGCCTCGATGCGTTGTTCGCCCAGAAGAAAGGCTGAAGCAGGGCGGGGCGCTTAATAGGTGCTCCGTCCGTTTGACGAGCAATTTGCAGTATCCAGAACAAATCCAATAAGGAGAGAGCAATGGCTGAAGCAAAAGTTTTGAGTGGCGCGGGCCTGCGTGGACAAGTCGCTGGGCAGACCGCGCTATGCACTGTGGGCAAGACCGGTGCGGGCCTGACCTACCGTGGTTACGACGTGCGAGATCTGGCGGCACAAAGCGAGTTCGAGGAAGTCGCCTACCTACTGTTTTATGGTGAGTTGCCTACCGAGCAGCAACTGGCCGACTACAAAGAACGGCTGAAGACCATGCGCGACCTCCCGGACGCGTTGAAGGAAGTGCTGGAGCGGATTCCGGCCGATGCTCACCCGATGGACGTGATGCGCACGGGTGCCTCTGTACTGGGTACGCTGGAGCCGGAGCATTCTTTCGAGCAACAGCGCGACGTGGCTGAGCGTTTGATGGCCGCATTCCCGGCGATCATGTGCTACTGGTATCGCTTTACGCACGGGAAGACTCGGATCGACTGCACCAGCGATGAAGACACCTTGGGTGGCCATTTTCTTGCCCTGCTGCATGGCGAGAAGCCGAGCGAGCTGCACGTCAAGGTGATGAACGTTTCGTTGATTCTTTACGCCGAGCACGAATTCAACGCATCGACGTTCACCGCGCGGGTCTGTGCCTCGACCCTGTCGGACATGTACTCCTGCGTCACCGGCGCCATCGGCTCACTGCGAGGCCCGCTGCACGGCGGCGCCAACGAGGCGGCGATGGACATGATCCAGCAATGGACATCTGCGGAAGATGCGGTGCAGGGCATCCTCGGCATGCTCGAGCGCAAGGACAAGATCATGGGCTTCGGCCACGCGATCTACAAGGAGTCCGACCCGCGCAACGAAGTCATCAAGGTGTGGGCCAAGAAGCTCGCCGATGAAGTGGGCGACACTGTTCTGTTCCCGGTGTCGGTAGCCGTCGACGAAACCATGTGGGCGCAAAAGAAGCTGTTTCCCAACGCCGATTTCTATCATGCCTCCGCGTATCACTTCATGGGCATCCCGACCAAGCTGTTCACGCCGATCTTCGTCTGCTCTCGCGTAACCGGTTGGGCATCGCATGTCATTGAGCAGCGGGCCAACAATCGCATCATCCGGCCGAGCGCCGAATACGTCGGCCCGGAACAGCGCAAAGTTGTCCCGATAGCCGAGCGCTGATCAGCCCGGGAGGCCGCGTGAGCGGCGCTCCTCCGACCTGGCCTACGAATATCCATTGGATCGAGTTTTTTCGGCATGAATACAGAACACCGCAAACCGCTACCCGGCACCCTGCTGGATTACTTTGATACCCGCGCTGCGGTCGAAACTATTCAGCCGGGTGCCTACGACAAGCTGCCCTATACCTCGCGCGTACTGGCCGAACAGCTGGTTCGGCGTTGCGATCCTGCCATGCTGAGCGACTCGCTGAAGCAGATCGTCGAGCGTCGTCGAGATCTGGATTTCCCTTGGTATCCGGCTCGCGTGGTCTGCCACGACATCCTCGGGCAGACCGCGCTCGTGGATCTGGCCGGTCTGCGCGATGCGATTGCCGAGCAGGGCGGTGATCCGTCGAAGGTCAATCCGGTCGTGCCGACCCAGTTGATCGTCGATCATTCCTTGGCAGTGGAATTCGCCGGCTTCGATCCCGATGCGTTCGAGAAGAACCGTGCGGTAGAAGAGCGCCGCAACGAGGATCGCTTTCACTTCATCGAGTGGACCAAGACGGCTTTCAAGAACGTCGATGTGATCCCGGCCGGTAACGGCATCATGCACCAGATCAACCTTGAGAAGATGTCGCCGGTTATCCAGGCGCGGGGTGGCGTAGCCTTCCCGGATACCTGCGTGGGAACCGACAGCCACACCCCACACGTCGATGCCCTGGGTGTGATCGCCGTCGGCGTCGGCGGTCTGGAAGCCGAAACCGTGATGCTTGGCCGCGCTTCGATGATGCGTCTGCCGGATATCGTTGGCGTTAAGCTGACGGGTAAACATCAGCCCGGCATCACCTGTACTGACATCGTCCTGGCCTTGACCGAGTTCCTTCGCAAGGAGCGGGTGGTCGGTGCGTACGTCGAGTTCTTCGGCGAAGGCGCGGCCAGCCTGACCATCGGTGATCGCGCCACGATCTCCAACATGTGCCCCGAGTACGGCGCCACTGCGGCGATGTTCTACATCGACCAGCAGACCATCGATTATCTAGTACTGACCGGCCGCGAGCCGGAACAGGTGGCGCTGGTCGAGCAGTACGCAAAAACCACCGGGCTCTGGGCCGATGCGCTGGTTGGTGCTGAATACGAGCGGGTGCTGGAGTTTGATTTGTCCAGCGTCGAACGCACCATGGCCGGGCCGTCCAATCCGCATCGTCGCTTGCCGACATCCGCGCTTCACGAGCGCGGCATCGCCACGGACCTGGACCGGGCGCTCGCCGAGGAAGCACAGGGGCTCATGCCAGACGGCGCGGTCATCATCGCTGCGATCACCAGCTGTACCAACACCTCGAACCCGCGCAACGTGGTCGCGGCCGGTTTGCTGGCCAAGAAGGCCAACGTGCTGGGGCTGGTGCGCAAGCCCTGGGTCAAAACCTCCTTCGCGCCGGGCTCTAAGGTCGCCAAGCTGTATCTGGAGGATGCGGGGCTGTTGTCGGAACTGGAAAAGCTTGGTTTCGGCATCGTCGCCTACGCGTGCACCACCTGCAATGGCATGTCCGGTGTGCTGGATCCGAAGATTCAGCAGGAAATCATCGATCGCGACCTGTACGCCACCGCCGTGCTGTCGGGCAACCGCAACTTCGATGGCCGCATTCATCCTTACGCCAAGCAGGCCTTTCTCGCATCGCCACCGCTGGTGGTTGCCTACGCCATCGCCGGCACCGTGCGTTTCGACATTGAAAAAGACGTGCTGGGCCATGATCCGTCTGGCCAGCCGATTACCCTGAAGGATCTGTGGCCGAGCGATGAAGAGATCGATCGCATCGTTGCCGCGTCGGTGAAGCCCGAGCAGTTCAAGCAGATTTACATCCCGATGTTCGATCTGGGGACGGTGGACGAAGCCGAAAGCCCGCTGTATGACTGGCGGCCGACGTCGACCTATATCCGTCGCCCGCCTTACTGGGAAGGCGCGCTCGCGGGTGAACGCTCGCTCAAGGGCATGCGCCCACTGGCTGTACTGCCAGACAACATCACCACCGATCACCTATCGCCATCCAACGCGATTCTGCTGGACAGTGCGGCTGGTGAATATCTGGCGAAAATGGGCCTGCCGGAAGAGGACTTCAATTCGTACGCGACCCACCGCGGCGATCACCTTACCGCTCAGCGCGCCACCTTCGCCAACCCGCAACTGGTCAACGAGATGGCCGTAGTCGACGGCCAAGTGAAGAAGGGTTCGCTGACCCGCGTCGAGCCGGAAGGCAAAGTCATGCGCATGTGGGAGGCGATCGAAACCTACATGGAGCGCAAACAGCCGCTGATCATCATTGCCGGTGCGGACTACGGTCAGGGTTCTTCTCGCGATTGGGCCGCCAAGGGTGTGCGATTGGCCGGCGTCGAGGCGATCGTGGCCGAAGGCTTCGAGCGCATCCACCGGACCAACCTGGTTGGAATGGGCGTGCTGCCGCTGGAGTTTCAGCCCGGCACCACACGCAAGACGCTGGGCATCGACGGTAGCGAGACCTATGACGTGATCGGCGAGCGCACTCCACGCGCCACGCTGACCCTGGTGATCATCCGCAAGAGCGGCGAGCGGCTTGAGGTGCCAGTCATTTGCCGGCTCGACACGGCCGAGGAAGTATCGATCTATGACGCTGGCGGAGTGCTGCAGCGTTTCGCCAAAGACTTCCTTAACCAAGCATCCTGACTAGTTGGCAGCGGCACGGCTGGGATAAAGCAGTGCCGTCCGCCGCACACTGATGGGTTCATACAGCGGCCGGTGGTCGCGGCGTTCGATAAGGCAAGGTTTCCATGGCTCATGCACCGCAACTGAAAATCCCAGCCACCTACATGCGTGGTGGCACCAGCAAGGGCGTTTTCTTCCGTCTGCAGGATTTGCCGCCCTCCGCGCAAGTGCCAGGCGAGGCGCGCGATAAGCTGTTCATGCGCGTGATCGGCAGCCCGGACCCCTACGACAAGCACACTGACGGTATGGGCGGTGCGACGTCCAGTACCAGCAAGTGCGTGATTCTGTCCAAAAGCGATCGGCCCGAACACGACGTCGAATACCTTTATGGCCAGGTCTCGATCGACAGCGCTTTTGTCGATTGGAGCGGCAATTGCGGCAACCTCTCCACGGCTGCTGGTGCCTTCGCCTTGCACGCTGGGCTGGTCGATCCTGTGCGGATACCGCGCGACGGCGTCTGCAGTGTGCGCATCTGGCAGGCCAACATCGGCAAGACCATCATCGCCCACGTGCCGGTAAGCAATGGCGCGGTACAGGAGGCCGGTGACTTCGAGCTGGACGGCGTGACCTTTCCCTCCGCCGAGATCGTGCTGGAGTTCATCGACCCAGCAGACGAAGGTGAGGGCGGTGGCTCGATGTTCCCCACGGGCAATCTCGTCGATGATCTTGATGTGCCGGGTATCGGTGTTCTCAAAGCGACCATGATCAACGCAGGCATTCCGACGATTTTCATCAACGCCAAAGAGATAGGCTTTACCGGCACGGAATTGCAGGATGTGATTAACAGCGATCTCGAGACGTTAGCTAGGTTTGAAGTCATTCGTGCTCATGGTGCGTTGCGCATGGGACTGATCAAGGAGATCGGGGAGGCAGCCAAGCGTCAGCATACGCCAAAGGTGGCGTTCGTCTCCGAGCCTTCCGATTACGTTTCGTCCAGCGGTAAAGCGGTGCGGGCCGATGATGTGGACCTGCTGGTGCGTGCCTTGTCGATGGGCAAGTTGCACCACGCGATGATGGGCACTGCAGCAGTCGCTATCGCTACAGCGGCATCCATTCCGGGAACATTGGTCAACCTGGCGGCAGGAGGCGGAGAGCGTACTGAAGTGGTGTTCGGGCATCCGTCCGGCACCCTGCGAGTAGGCGCCGAAGCCCGCAAGGTCAACGACGTGTGGACTGTGCTGAAGGCAAGCATGAGCCGCAGCGCTCGCATCCTGATGGAAGGATGCGTGCGGGTGCCGGGGGGGCGTTCTGAGATTTCTCATCTCAGCGCACGAGCCGTAGTTCTGTGACATATCACTTTTTCTTGCGCCGACAAGTTACCATTTAGAGGAGTCACCGTGCTTGAAGCCTATCGCAAACACGTAGAAGAGCGTGCCGCCCAGGGCGTCGTGCCCCAGCCGCTTAATGCCGAGCAGACCGCAGGCCTGGTCGAGCTCCTTAAAAGCCCGCCTGCTGGCGAAGAAGAATTTCTTCTCGACCTGATCACCCACCGCGTCCCCGCGGGCGTGGACGAAGCGGCCTATATCAAGGCAGGCTTTCTCGCCGCCATCGCCAAGGGCGAAGCCACTTCCCCGCTGATCAGCAAACAGCGCGCGGTGGAACTGCTCGGTACCATGCAGGGCGGTTACAACATCGTGACCCTGGTCGAGCTGCTGGACAGCGCCGAGCTGGCCGCTGCCGCCGCCGAAGAACTCAAGCACACGCTGCTGATGTTCGACGCTTTCTACGATGTCTCTGAGAAAGCCAAGAACGGCAACGTTTACGCCAAGGCCATTCTGCAGTCCTGGGCCGAGGGCGAGTGGTTCAAAAGCCGCGCCCCGATCGCCGAGAAGTACACCCTGACCGTGTTCAAGGTGCCCGGCGAAACCAACACGGATGACCTGTCGCCGGCGCCCGATGCCTGGTCGCGTCCGGATATTCCGCTGCACGCGCTGGCGATGTTGAAAATGGCGCGCGACGGCATCACGCCTGACGCACCGGGTTCCATCGGTCCGCTCAAGCAGATCGAAGAAGTCAAGGCCAAGGGCTACCCGGTCGCCTATGTCGGCGACGTGGTCGGAACGGGTTCCTCCCGCAAATCGGCCACCAACTCGGTGCTGTGGTTCTTCGGCGACGACATCCCTTACGTGCCGAACAAGCGTGGCGGTGGCTTCTGCTTCGGCAACAAGATTGCCCCGATCTTCTACAACACCATGGAAGACGCCGGTGCCCTGCCGATCGAGTTCGATGTTGCCAAGCTGAACATGGGCGACGTGATCGACGTATACCCGCTGGCCGGCAAGGTAACCCGGCACGGCACCGATGACGTGTTGGCCACATTCGAGCTGAAAACCCCGGTCCTGCTGGACGAAGTGCGTGCTGGCGGGCGTATTCCGCTGATCATCGGTCGCGGCCTGACCGAGAAGGCGCGTGCCGAACTGGGCATGGGTCCTTCCGACCTGTTCAAGAAGCCGGAAGCGCCTGCCGAAAGCACCAAGGGCTTCACCCTGGCGCAAAAGATGGTCGGCCGCGCCTGCGGTCTGCCGGAAGGTGCAGGCGTCCGTCCGGGCACCTATTGCGAACCGAAGATGACCACCGTCGGTTCCCAGGACACCACGGGGCCGATGACCCGCGACGAGCTGAAAGACTTGGCCTGCCTGGGCTTCTCCACTGATTTGGTGATGCAGTCCTTCTGCCACACGGCGGCCTACCCGAAACCGATCGACGTCAACACCCACCACACCCTGCCGGACTTCATGATGACCCGCGGCGGTGTTTCCCTGCGTCCGGGTGACGGCATCATCCACAGCTGGCTGAACCGCATGCTGCTGCCGGACACCGTCGGTACCGGTGGTGACTCGCACACCCGCTTCCCGATCGGCATCTCCTTCCCGGCCGGTTCGGGTCTGGTTGCCTTTGCCGCCGCCACTGGTGTGATGCCGCTAGACATGCCCGAGTCAGTACTGGTGCGCTTCAAGGGCAAGATGCAGCCCGGCATCACCCTGCGCGACCTGGTGCATGCGATCCCGTACTACGCGATCAAGAAAGGCCTGCTGACCGTCGAGAAAAAGGGCAAGAAGAACATCTTCTCCGGCCGTATCCTCGAAATCGAAGGCCTCAACGAGCTGACCGTCGAGCAGGCGTTCGAACTGTCGGACGCCTCGGCTGAACGTTCGGCTGCTGGCTGCACCATCAAGCTGCCGGAAGCGGCGATTGCCGAATACCTGCAGTCCAACACCACCCTGCTGCGCTGGATGATCAGCGAAGGCTACGGCGACGCGCGCACCCTGGAGCGCCGTGCTCAGGCGATGGAAGCCTGGCTGGCCAACCCGCAACTGATGAGTGCTGACGCCGACGCCGAATACACCCAAGTCATCGAGATCGACCTGTCCGAAGTCACCGAGCCGGTTCTCTGCGCACCGAACGACCCGGACGACGCCCGTCTGCTCTCCAGCGTGCAGGGCGAGAAGATCGACGAAGTGTTCATCGGTTCGTGCATGACTAACATCGGTCACTTCCGTGCTGCCGGCAAGCTGCTGGATAAGGTCGAAGGCGCGCTGCCGACGCGTCTGTGGCTGTCGCCGCCAACCAAGATGGACCAGCACCAGCTGACCGAGGAAGGCTACTACGGCATCTACAACCGCGCCGGCGCGCGCCTAGAAATGCCGGGCTGCTCGCTGTGCATGGGCAACCAGGCACGCGTGGAAACCGGCTCGACAGTGGTCTCCACCTCGACTCGTAACTTCCCCAACCGTCTGGGTGACGCCACTAACGTCTACCTCGCTTCTGCCGAACTGGCAGCCGTTGCTTCGATTATTGGTCGTCTGCCGACTGTCGAGGAGTACATGGTCTACGCCGCTCAGATCGACACCATGGCGGCGGATGTGTACCGCTACCTGAGCTTCGACCAGATCGCCGAGTTCCGTGAGTCCGCGGCCAGGGCCAAGATCGACGTGGTTGCTATCTAATTCGAAACTAACCAGGCGGTTTTTGTTATGACCTCTAACCAGCTTCTCTGGGAAGGCGTCGAGCTTATGCTGTTCGGCATAGGCTCTGTCTTCGTATTTCTTGTCCTGCTCATCTATTGCATCCGACTGATGTCGTTCTGCGTGGGTCGTTTCGAACCAGCGCCGAGTCCGGCCGTGCGAACAGCGCCGAGTCCCGCTGCCTCTATTGAATTGAGTGGCGACGAGTTGAGCGCCATTCAGTCCGCCATTCATCAGCACCGCGCGCGTCGCGGGTGATCAGAAAGGGAATTCCCTCATGACTTCTGTAAAACAGCCGCTCGGCATTACCGACGTGGTGCTACGTGACGCCCATCAATCCATTCTGGCCACCCGTGTTCGTCTTGAAGACATGCTGCCGATTGCCGGCAAACTCGATCAGGTGGGCTTCTGGTCGGTTGAATCCTGGGGTGGCGCGACCTTCGATGCGTGCATTCGCTACCTGGGCGAAGACCCGTGGGAGCGTATCCGCGAACTGAAGAAAGCGATGCCCAATACTCGCCAGCAAATGCTGCTGCGCGGTCAGAACCTGCTGGGCTATCGGCACTACGCCGATGATGTGGTGGAAAAGTTCGTCGAGCGGGCGGCGGTCAACGGCGTCGATGTGTTCCGCGTGTTCGACGCGATGAACGATCCACGCAACCTGGAAACCGCGCTGCGTGCTGTCAAGCAGCAGGGTAAGCATGCCCAGGGCACCATTTCCTACACCACCAGTCCCGTGCATACCCTGGACATGTGGGTCGATCTGGCCAAGCGGATCGAAGACATGAGCGCCGATTCGGTCGCGATCAAGGACATGGCCGGGATCCTCACGCCTTATACGGCCTTCGAGCTGGTTTCACGCCTTAAGACGAGCCTGTCCATTCCGATCCATATGCAGTGTCACGCTACGGCGGGCCTGTCGACGGCAGCCATCCTAAAAGCCGTTGAGGCTGGCATCGACAACGTCGATACCGCTATTTCGTCGCTCTCGATGACCTACGGGCATTCGCCGACCGAATCGGTGGTGGCGATTTTGCAGGGCACCGAGCGCGACACCGGGCTCGATCTGGAACTGCTGGAAGAAATCGCCGCCTATTTCCGCGAGGTACGCAAGAAATACGCGAAATTCGAAGGCACGCTCAGGGGCGTCGATTCACGCATCCTCGTGGCACAGGTGCCTGGCGGCATGCTGACCAATATGGAAGGCCAGCTGAAGGAGCAGGGCGCGCTCGACAAGTTTGACCAGGTATTGGCCGAGATCCCTCGCGTCCGCGAAGACCTCGGCTTCATCCCGCTGGTGACACCCACTTCGCAGATCGTTGGCACACAGGCTGTCATTAACGTGCTCACCGGCGAGCGCTTCAAGTCCATCACCAAGGAGACCGCCGGCATTCTGAAAGGCGAATATGGCGCGGCGCCGGCGCCTTTCAATACCGAACTGCAGCAACGCGTGCTCGACGGTGCGCAAGTCATCACCTGCCGCCCCGCCGACCTGCTGCAGCCGGAAATGGACAAGCTGACCGCCGAGCTGAAGGGTCTGGCTCAGGAGAAAGGCATCAAGCTGGCCAAGGATGAGATCGACGACGTTCTTACCTATGCGCTGTTCCCCCAGATCGGCCTCAAGTTTCTCGAGAACCGCGGCAACGCCGCCGCCTTCGAGCCGATGCCGACCGGCAACGAGCAGGCACCACGCGAAGCGGGCGTACCCGAGGTTTACACCGTCGAGGTCAACGGCAAGTCGTACGTGGTACAGGTCAATGAAGGTGGCAACATCGAGGGGCTCAAGCCGATCGGTGACGCTTCTGGCGCAACAGCTGCAACTGCTTCTGCACCGGCCGCTGGCACTGGTGAGCCTCAGCCAGCACCGCTGGCAGGCAATATCTTCAAGGTGCTCGTACAGCCCGGTCAGTTGGTTCAGGAGGGCGATCTGGTGATCATCCTCGAAGCCATGAAGATGGAAACCGAGATCCGTGCATTCAAGGCGGGCACCGTTTCAGGTGTGAATGTCAAGGTCGGCGACGCGGTGTTGGTAGGCGACAGCCTGCTGACCATCGCTTAAGGAGTGCTGCTGCATGGATAAGTTACTCAAGCTGTGGCACAGCACCGGTCTCTATCACATAGAGCCTGGTCAGCTGCTGATGATCGTGGTGTGCCTGGCATTGATCTATCTGGCGATTCGCAAGGGGTTCGAACCGTTGCTGTTGATCCCGATCGGCTTCGGGGGCCTGCTCGCCAACATTCCGGTCGCCAACATGGCCGAGGGTGCCGGCATCCTGCACCTGTTCTACGAGGTAGGTCTGCCGACCAGCGTGTTCCCCCTGCTGATCTTCATGGGCGTGGGTGCGATGACGGATTTCGGTCCGATGCTGGCCAACCCCAAGACCCTGCTGCTCGGTGCGGCAGCGCAGTTCGGTATCTTCGCCACCTTGCTCGGTGCGTTGGGACTGGCAGCGATGGGGATTCCGGGTATGGAGTTCAGCATGCGCGAAGCGGCTTCGATCGCCATCATCGGCGGTGCGGACGGACCTACCTCGATATTCGTTACTGCCAAGCTCGCACCGCACCTGCTGGGTCCGATTGCCGTGGCGGCCTACTCGTACATGGCGCTGGTTCCGTTGATTCAGCCGCCGATCATGCGCGTGCTGACCACCAAGGAAGAGCGCGCCATCGTCATGACGCAGCTGCGCCATGTCGGGCAGGTGGAAAAGATCGTATTCCCGCTGATGCTTGCCCTGATGATTGGCATGCTCTTGCCCGACGCCGCTCCGCTGGTGGGCATGTTCGCCTTTGGTAATCTCTTGCGCGAGTGTGGGGTTGTAGATCGCCTGGCTGACACCTCTCGCAACGCACTGATCAACATCGTGACCATTGCCTTGGGACTGACCGTCGGCTCCAAGCTATCCGCCGAAGCCTTTCTGCAGATGAAAACCCTAGGAATTCTGCTGCTTGGCATGGTTGCGTTCTGCGGCGGTACAGCGGCAGGCGTGCTGATGGCCAAGGTCATGAACATGTTCAGCGCAAATAAAATCAACCCGCTGATTGGGTCGGCTGGCGTTTCGGCAGTGCCAATGGCGGCGCGAGTGTCGAACAAGGTAGGGCTTGAGGCGAATCCGCAAAACTTCCTACTTATGCATGCTATGGGGCCCAATGTGGCAGGGGTGATCGGCTCGGCTGTTGCTGCGGGGATTCTGCTGAGTTTCGTTGGTTAGCGGCTGACTGAGGAGCTGACAAGACTGTTGTGGCAAGCCTATTGCCCTATGGTTTTCGCCTCTGGCTCGCTGCGAGCTATCGGAACGTTATTCATCTGGGGCCGAAACACTGGGAGCGTTATCAATCAGCTTCCAGCGTTTCGAATGAAAAGTGCTGCCTCACGCTCGACGCTTTTGATCCAGCAATCAAGCACGGCTACGTCTTGAGGAAGCCGACCAAGCGGTCGTAGCGTCGGGCCTTTACGTGGAACGGGCTTCGGGAAGTGGCGGCATAATCTCTCGTCAGAAAAAGAGAGATCACATATAACCAGCGGGTTTCATGGATGGGGATTCCAGATATACCTGCGGGTCCTAAGACAACTCTAGGCATGGATAGCAGTGCTCAACTTCGTCTGCCAAGCCAAGCTGGGGGTACACCTAATAAGTGAGCTGCTCGCTTATACGAGGACGTCGCTCATCATAGACTTGGATAATGACACCTAAATAGGCCAAGCCATATGTGCTGCTTGGGGGTATCAGCTCATCCTGTGAATCAAATTCGGTGCCCTGCAGTTGATTCTGGATATTCCTTCATCTTGGCTCAAGGAGATCAAGCAGTAACTGCCGATGCGCATTCCGCACTTGCATCAGCGGCATAGACGGATTACCCCTAGATAGTATTGAGGAGTTCAGCCACAGCAGTGCAGGCGCGAGCGCCAGCGGGAAAAAGTGCTCTGTCAAGATGCACGGACGAACAACCCCCCGGTCTATGTTGCGTTGGATAATGAGCTGCGCCCGCTCTCGTAACCCGTGCACAACCTCCTCGTGCCAACGCTTTACCAGCTCCGGCGCTCTAGCGCTTTCGGCCAGAAGTAATCGGAAGATCGATATCGTGGAGGGGGATTCAAACGTTGTGTACAGACGATCCAGATAGATGTCGACCAACTCTGGTAGCGAAAGATCTTCATCAGGCAGCCAGCCCTGGAAATCGGAGAGCTGCTTCGTAATACGCTCAAGCAAGGCGTGAAAAATTTCTTCCTTACTTTTGAAGTGGGCGTAGATACCTGCTTTGGATAAGCCCGCATATTCCGCAAGGCGCTCCATCGACACGGCATTATATGTCCGATCAGAGAACTCTATCAGAGCCGCGTCCAGTATTTCCTCTTTCCTGGCTGCCGAGGATAGATAGCGGCGCTTGTCTGGCACGTCGTCTTTCTTGGCTGGCATTCAGCGGCCCTGTCAAAAATCTGAGGAATATTCCCATAGGTCGGTCACCGATGCCACCTGAAATAATGGGCCAATGTTAGACCAAAGCAGTTCAATTGAAAGGTGATCGATGATTAGAGAATCGCTCATTGTAGAGCGGGATTTGTCACGTATAATCAAAAAACCGTCCGGACGTTTGTTTCTAAGCTGCGCGCGATGGCGTATGGCACATACGAAACAATCCTAGGTAACAAATGCGAGGTGTGAGCCGTGATCGAGGCCGCCTGCGATCGCAACACATCGCTGGCTATCGAAGTGTTGCGGCGTTCCTTCCCGTCAGCAAACAAGGATAGCGCCACCGGCCTGACGCTGCTGTACGCGGGCTACACCTCTTCAACCAGACCCCATTCAGCCTGATACTCGTACGGAACGTGACAATGCTCTCAGCTTCTCTCATATTTTCTGAGTTCCGACCCCGCACTGCCTCGCTGGTTCTGAGCGCCGTCGTATTGACCGGATGCATGACTCTCGCTCCCGCTCCTGAAATCCCGCCGCTGCCGGTGCCCGAAGTTTGGCCAAGCCATCTTGTATTAGATGCAGACGGTGCCCATGCGCGGGAGCTTACCTGGCAGGCATACTTCACCGACCCCTTGCTGCAACGCCTCATCGAGACAGCGCTGGAGAACAACCGCGATCTGCGCCTGGCCGCGCTGCGTGTCGAGGAAGCCAGCGCCGCATTCCGCATTCAGCGCTCGGATCGATTTCCTGCCGTGGGCGTGGGTGCCCAGGGTGGACGCGCCCGCGTCCCTGGCGATCTGAACATGTCGGGCCGGTCGCAGGTGGGCGGCGAATATCGGGCCGAGGTGGGTTTGAGCACCTGGGAGCTGGATCTGTGGGGCCGGGTCCGCAACCTGGAAGACGCCGCCCTGCAAAGCTGGCTGGCTTCCGACGCGGCCCGCCAGGCCGTCCACCTGGCGCTGATCGCCCAGGTGGCCGACGGTTATCTTGGCTTGCGCGAGATAGACGAACGCGTGGCTATCGCCCGTCAAACCGTCGCGACCCGCGAGGAGTCCTATCGCATTTTCCGGCGCCGCGTTGAAGTCGGCTCGACCTCGAAGCTGGACCTCACTCAAGTCCAAACTTTGCTGAACCAGGCTCAGGCGCTGCTAACCCAGCTTGAGCAAGCACGCGCCACGCAACTGCACGCGCTGGCACTGCTGGTAGGTGCCGATCCTGGCCCGCTGCCCACCAAGGCACCCTTCGATGAAACAACGGTGCTGGCCGAACTCCGGGCCGGCCTGCCCTCGGAGCTGCTGGTCAGTCGCCCGGACATCATTTCCGCCGAACACCAATTGCGTGCCGGCGATGCCAACATCGGCGCGGCCCGTGCGGCGTTCTTGCCGCGCATTGCGCTGACCGGCAGCTTCGGCACGGCCAGTTCCGATCTTGACGGCCTGTTCGATTCCGGCAGCCGCGCCTGGACCTTCATGCCTACCTTGTCGCTGCCCATCTTCGATGGCGGGCGGCGGCGCGCAAACTTGGAACTGAGCGAGGTGCGCCGCGACATCGCCGTCGCCGGATACGAGAAAACCATTCAAACGGCCTTTCGCGAGGTGGCTGATGCACTGAGCGCCAAGTACTGGCTGGCTGAGCAATTGACGATCCAGCGGGCCAATCTGGAAGCACAAAGCGAACGCGCCCGGCTGGCCCAGTTGCGCTACGACAACGGTTCGGCCGCTTTCCTGGAGGTGCTGGACGCCCAACGCGATCTGCTGGATGCCGGACAACAGCTGGTACAGGCGCGCCGTGCGCTGCTGTCTAGCCAGGTGGCACTGTATGCCGCGCTCGGCGGCGGCACCCTCGCTGCAACCGACGAAACCCAGGGTGCAACCTCGACGCCCGCTCCCACGCCATTAACCCGTTAAGGCACGCCGAACCTATGACTGTCTCACCCTCTCTCAAGAAAAAACTCCTGGTCGCTGCCGCTGCAGCGGTTGTTATCGCGCTGGCCTGGTGGGGCTGGACGGAGCTTGCCGACAGCGGACCCGGCGAAGGGTTCGTCAGCGGCAACGGCCGGATCGAAGCCACCGAGATCGATATCGCCACTAAGCTTCCCGGTCGTATCGAAGACATCCTCGTACGTGAAGGCGATTTCGTCTCAGCGGGCCAGCCACTGGCCAGGATGCAACTGGAAACGCTTGAGGCGCAGCGCGACGAAGCCTTCGCCATGCGTGAACAGGCCGAGCACTCGGTGACCGCAGCACAGGCCCAGGTGGCGCTGCGTGAAGCCGACGTGGTTGCGGCGCAGGCACTCGTCGGTCAGCGCGAGTCGGAGCTCGATGCCGCGCAACGGCGGCTGAAACGTTCGCAGACATTATCCCAAGAAGGCGCCGCCTCGATACAGGAGCTGGACGATGACCGGGCGCGCGTGCGGGGCGCACAGGCGACGCTCGCGGCCAGCAAAGCACAGACCGCCGCTGCCCGCGCCGCGGTTGAGGCCGCCAAGGCGCAGCTCGTCGGCGCGAGGTCCAGCGTGTCCGCTGCCACGGCCAGCATCAATCGCATCGAAGCGGACATCCGCGACAGCGAACTGCGCTCGCCGCGTGACGGTCGGGTGCAGGTGCGGGTGGCGCAACCCGGCGAGGTGCTGGGATCGGGCGGACGCGTCCTGAATCTTATCGACCTGTCGGACGTCTACATCACCTTCTTCCTGCCCGAGACCGTGGCCGGCCGCGTCGCGCTGGGTTCCGAGGTCCGCATCATTCTGGATGCCGCGCCGGAGTTTGTTATTCCAGCGAGCGTTTCCTTCGTCGCCAGTGTGGCGCAATTTACTCCCAAGACGGTAGAAACCGCGAGCGAGCGGCAGAAACTGATGTTTCGCGTGCGCGCGCAGATTTCGCAGGAGTTGCTGCGTGAGCACCTCAATCAGGTCAAGACCGGGTTGCCCGGCGTGGCCTGGATCAAACTCGACGCCAATGCCGAGTGGCCTCAAAACCTCTCCGTTCGCGTGCCGGAGTAAGGTATGAGCCACAGTGCGAGTGCGCAGCCCACGACCGTTGCAAGCGTCCGTCAGGTGCGCTTGCGTTACGGCGACGTCATCGCCCTGGATGGCATCGATCTGGACATTCCCGCCGGACGGATGGTCGGCCTGATCGGCCCCGACGGCGTGGGCAAATCCAGTCTGCTCTCATTGCTGGCGGGTGTGCGCATCATCCAGGAGGGCACGGTCGAGGTGCTGGGTGGCGACATGGCCAGCAAGGCCCATCGCAAGCAGGTATGCCCGCGCATCGCCTACATGCCGCAGGGACTGGGCAAGAACCTGTACCCGACGCTCTCGGTCGAGGAGAATCTGCAATTCTTCGCGCGCCTGTTCGGTCATGGCGCCGCAGAGCGCCGCCAGCGTATCGATGAGCTCACTCAGGCCACTGGCCTGTTCAAATTCCTGGAGCGCCCGGCAGGCAAGCTGTCCGGGGGCATGAAGCAAAAACTCGGCCTGTGCTGCGCGCTGATTCATGACCCGGATTTTCTGATTCTCGATGAGCCGACGACTGGCGTGGACCCGCTGGCGCGCGCGCAGTTCTGGGATCTGATTGACCGTATCCGCGCCGATCGCCCCGGCATGAGCGTGATTGTGGCCACGGCCTACATGGATGAGGCCCAGCGCTTCGACTGGCTGGCCGCCATCGACGACGGCAAGGTCCTCGCCACCGGCACGCCGAAGGAATTGCTGGCAAGAACAGGCAGCCCGAACCTGGAAGAGGCATTCATCCGCCTGCTCCCGGAAGAGAAAAAGCGCGGACACCAAGCGGTAGTCATTCCCCCCTTGTCGGATGGCGGCGCGGACGATATCGCCATCGAGGCCGAGGGGCTGACCATGCGCTTTGGCGACTTCGTTGCCGTCGATAGCGTGTCCTTCCGCATCCGGCGCGGTGAAATCTTCGGCTTCCTCGGCTCCAACGGGTGCGGCAAGTCCACGACGATGAAGATGCTTACCGGCCTGTTGCCGGCGAGCGAGGGTCGGGCCTGGCTGTTCGGCCATGAAGTGAACCCGCATGATCTGGGCACCCGCCGCCGCGTCGGCTACATGTCCCAAGCGTTCTCGCTCTACAGCGAAATCACGGTACGCCAGAACCTGGAGTTGCACGCCAAGCTCTTCAGTGTGTCCCCGGAGGACATTCCTGCTCGCGTCGATGAGATGGTGGAGCGCTTCGGGCTGGTGGACGTCATCGACAGCCTGCCGGCCAGTCTGCCTCTGGGCATACGCCAACGCCTGTCGCTGGCGGTCGCCATGGTGCACAAGCCAGAACTGCTGAT
Source organism: Stutzerimonas kunmingensis (assembly GCF_032106285.1). GTDB lineage: Bacteria > Pseudomonadota > Gammaproteobacteria > Pseudomonadales > Pseudomonadaceae > Stutzerimonas > Stutzerimonas kunmingensis_B. The sequence goes on along the minus strand of NZ_DAMCPO010000035.1, from coordinate 19,651 downwards.
TCTGGACGAACCGACTTCGGGCGTCGACCCGGTGGCGCGCGATGCGTTCTGGCGACTGCTCATCGAGCTGTCGCGGCGTGACCGGGTGACGGTCTTCATTTCCACCCACTTCATGAACGAGGCAGAGCGCTGCGACCGCATGTCGATGATGCATGCGGGCAAGGTGCTCGACAGCGACGTGCCCGCCAGACTGGTCGAGAAGCGCGGCGCCAAAACCCTTGAAGAGGCCTTCATCGGCTACCTCGTCGAAGCCGAGGGCGGCACGGCGGCGCCGGCCAGCCAGCCCGGGGCCGCCGATCACGAGGAGCAACCATCGGCGGCGCCCGCTGAACACGGCGGGCACGGCTCTGGCGGTTTCAGTCTGCAGCGAATGTTCAGCTATCTGTGGCGCGAGACGCTGGAATTGCAGCGGGACCCGGTACGCGCCACGCTGGCGCTGGGCGGTTCGCTGCTGCTGATGTTCGTGATCGGCTTCGGCATCACCATGGACGTCGAGGACCTGAGCTATGCGGTGCTCGATCGCGACCAGACCACGCTTAGCCAGAACTACACGCTGAACTTGGCCGGATCGCGCTACTTCACCGAGCACGCGCCGATCATCGACTACGAGGACCTTGATCGACGCATGCGCAACGGCGAACTGTCGCTGGCCATTGAGATCCCCCCTGGCTTCTCTCGCGATGTGTTGCGAGGCCAGAACGTGCAGATAGGTGCCTGGATCGACGGCGCCATGCCGCAACGCGCGGAAACCGTCCAGGGCTACGTTCAGGGCATGCACCAGCACTGGCTGCTCGTACAGGCCAGCGAACGCAGCGGTGCCAGCGCCGCAGGAAATGCGAGCGTCGAGACACGCTTTCGCTACAACCCCGATGTCAAGAGCCTGCCGGCCATGGTGCCGGGGGTGATTCCCCTGTTGCTGCTCATGCTGCCGGCGATGCTGACCGCGCTGGCGGTGGTGCGCGAGAAGGAGACAGGCTCGATTACCAATCTGTACGTGACGCCGGTCACGCGCATCGAGTTCCTGCTTGGCAAGCAACTGCCCTATGTCGGTCTGGCCATGGTGAACTTCCTGCTGATGAGCCTGCTCGCGGTCACCGTCTTCGGTGTGCCGGTCACGGGCAGCTTCTTCACCCTGTCGCTGGCCGCGCTGATCTTCTCCTTCGCCGCGACAGGCATGGGGCTGCTGGCCTCGGCCGTCACGCGCAGCCAGATCGCCGCCATGTTCTTCGCCATGATCGGCACCATCATTCCTGCCACCCAGTTCGCCGGCCTGATCGATCCGGTGTCCTCGCTTGAAGGCTCCAGCAAGTTCATCGGCGAGATCTACCCCGCCACGCACATGATCTCCATCAGCCGTGGCGTGTTCAACAAATCACTCGGCCTGGCCGACCTGACGGGGCCGCTGTGGTCGATGCTCATTTCGGTTCCGGTCATTCTCGGCGTGGCTGTTTTGCTACTCAAGAAGCAGGAGCGTTGAGATGCGCAGAAGAAACCTGGCCAACATCTACGACCTTGGTGTCAAGGAGCTGTGGAGTCTTTGGCGCGATCCGATGATGCTTGTGCTCATCGTCTATGTGTTCACCGCGTCGGTCTACACCAAGGCCACGTCCATGCCGGAGACGCTGCACAACGCGCCCATCGCCATCGTCGACGAGGATAATTCGGCGCTGTCCCAGCGGGTTGCCTCGGCCTTCTACCCCCCGCAGTTCACGCCACCGGCCATGATCGACTATGGGGACGTGGACCCGGGCATGGACGCGGGGCTGTACACCTTCGCTCTGGTCATTCCGCCCAACTTCCAGCGCGACGTGCTGGCGGGGCGATCGCCTGCCGTGCAGCTCAATGTCGACGCCACCCGCATGAGCCAGGCCTTCACCGGCAGTGGCTATATCCAGCAGATCTTCACCGGCGAAGTCAATGAGTTCGTCAAGCGTTACCGCGGCACCGACGCGCCACCCGTGGATCTGGCATTGCGCGCCCGCTTCAACCCCGCACTGGACAAGGCCTGGTTCGGCTCGGTGGTGCAGATCATCAACCACATCACGCTGTTGTCCATCATCCTGACCGGCGCGGCGCTGATCCGGGAGCGCGAGCACGGCACCATCGAGCACCTGCTGGTGATGCCGGTCACGCCCGCGCAGATCATGCTCTCCAAGGTCTGGTCGATGGCCCTGGTCGTGCTGATCGCCTCCTTCCTGTCCCTCAATCTCATGGTGCGCGGCGTCCTGGGCGTTCCCGTCGAGGGTTCCATTGCGCTGTTCTTCGCCGGCGCGGCGCTCAGCCTGTTCGCCACCACCTCGATGGGCATCTTCATCGCCACCCTGGCGCGCAACATGCCCCAATTCGGCATGTTGATGATGCTCACCATCATGCCGCTGCAGATGCTATCCGGCGGCGACACGCCCCGCGAGAGCATGCCCGAGATAGTGCAGAACATCATGCTGATCGCACCCACCACCCATTTCGTGGAGCTGAGCCAGGCCATCCTTTACCGGGACGCGGGCCTGGAGACGGTATGGCAGCCGTTCCTGGCGCTGGCCCTGATCGGCACGGTGCTGTTTTTCCTGTCGTTGGCACGCTTTCGCAAAACCATCGGCCAGATGGCGTGACTGGCTGCCGCGTGTACTCGTAAACAAATGCTCGTATCGTGCGAAGCAAGTGTTGACTGATAGGATCTGATCGCCCCGATCAGAACTTGGCTCGCCCGTTTCTGCGGGGCATTCAATAACGCTGTCGTGTGCGCTCCAGATCCAGTTCCGAAAAACGTCGACCTTCCAGGTTAACCCTCCAGCCCTTGCCGCTGAATTCAAACCGATGCGGTCACCTCAACGTCAACGGTATACACCTCTCCCCTTAGTACCTCTGGCGGAGAGCTAGGCACGCCGACGGCGATGGTGCGGTTGTCCTCACCTCTGCTATCAATCGCCATTGGCTAGGCGCCCCAATGCTCACAGTAAAGCTGGGGATGCATAAAGGAATGCTACTCCCGCATTTGTTGCTCAATAGATAGATCTTAATCAACTCCAACGCATTTAAATCGCTCACAAAAACAAACGACTGGACGGTTTTTTATTGCCCCGCTACCGTTGATCGAAGGATCACTGCCAATCTACCGGCACCACTAGCTGCGCTATCGCAGTCTTCAGTGAGGCCACAGAGAAGGAGAGCCACCATGGCTGAAGAAAACACTACCGCGCAAAACCCGGAAGAGGATCTGACAAGCCGCTTTCCAACGGCCTATACCATCCTGCTGCTACTGATCGTTCTAGTTGCTGCGCTGAGCTGGGTTATTCCCGCCGGAAAGTATGAGCGGGTGATGAATGAAGAGGTCGGTCGTGAAGTGGCTGTGCCAGGTACTTACCAAGTGGTCGAGCCCATCCCCCAGGGCTTTATGGACGTCATGCTGGCTCCCATTGCGGGTTTTTATGATCCAGAAAGCTATGTCGCCAACGCCATCGACGTGGCGCTGTTCGTGCTGTTTCTGGGCGGCTTTCTCGGGGTGATAAATGCCACCGGTGCGATCGACACCGGTATACGCAGCGTCATGCAACATCTGGAAGGCCGAGAGATATGGATGATTCCGATCCTGATGACGCTGTTCGCGCTTGGCGGCACGACTTACGGCATGGCCGAGGAAACCCTTGCGTTCTACGGCATTCTGATTCCGATCGTCATTGCCGCCGGCTACGATGCGGTGACCGGGGTAGCGGTGATTCTGATCGGCGCCGGAGTCGGCGTGCTGGGCTCGACCATCAATCCATTCGCCACCGTCATCGCCTCCAATGCGGCGAGCATTCCCTTTACGGACGGCATGCTGCTGCGTCTAGTGCTGCTGGTAGGTGGGCTGGTGATCTGTGCCGCCTACGTGATGTGCTATGCCAAACGAGTCAAGGCCGACCCTTCGCGCTCCGTGGTAGCCAAACAGCGCGATGCCCACCGCAAAATTTTTCTACAGGGGCATGACGATTTAGGCGACGTCAAGCTGAGCCTGACCCAGAAACTGGTCCTGTCTATCTTTGCACTGACCTTTGTGGTCATGATCTGGGGTGTTTCCTCCCAGGGCTGGTGGATGGACAAGATGGGCGCACTGTTCCTAGGTGCTGCGATCGTCGCTGGCCTTGTCGCCCGCCTAGGCGAGAAAAAGCTGACCGGCAGCTTCGTAGACGGTGCCCGCGATCTGCTTGGGGTGGCTCTGGTCGTTGGTCTGGCGCGAGGCATCGTTGTCATCATGGAGCAGGGCATGATTGCCGACACGATTCTGCACAGCGCTGAATTGCGCCTGGCCGACATGTCGGAACTGGGCTTCATCAACCTGATGTTCTGGATCGAGACAGGCATGAGCTTCCTCGTGCCTTCGTCATCCGGTCTTGCCGTACTGTCGATGCCCATTCTTGCCCCCCTGGCGGACTTTGCCAATGTCAGCCGCGACCTGGTGGTGACGGCTTATCAATCAGCCAACGGCCTGGTGAATCTAATCAACCCGACCTTCGCGGTGGTGATCGGCGGCCTGGCCATAGGTCGGGTCTCCTATGACCGCTGGCTCGTATTCATCTGGCCCTTGCTGGCGATCCTGACCGTGTTCATCACCTTGGTGATCAGCATCGGTGTCTTCCTGTAATTCCCTGATAAATGAGGTGGCACATGTCTGAACATGCTCTTGGTGTTCACTCCGAGACAGGTATTCTGCGGCAAGTCATCGTTTGTCGACCCGGCCTTGCCCATCGCAGGCTAACGCCCAGCAATTGCGACGCCCTGTTGTTTGATGATGTGTTCTGGGTCAAGCAGGCGCAAAAGGATCACGATGTATTCGCGAACCTGATGCGTGCCCGAGGGGTGGAGGTGCTGGACGTCAATCAACTGCTGGCCGAAATCCTCGACATCGCCGAAGCGCGAAGCTGGATTCTTGACCACCGGATCAGCTGGAATCATATTGGTGTCGGTATGGTCTCTGACTTGCGGGCCTGGATGGAAGAACTACCGGGACACACCCTGGCCGAATTCTTGATCGGTGGCTTGCAAGTGAACGATCTGCCGTTCGATCCGAGCGGTCTGTTCGGCAACCACTTGGGGCCTTATGGCTTTGTCCTGCCGCCCCTGCCGAACTTCCTCTTTACCCGCGACAACAGCGCCTGGATCTACGGTGGCGTCACCCTGAACCCCATGTACTGGGCCGCACGTAAACCCGAAACGCTGCTGACGGCGGCAATCTACCGGTTTCATCCAAAATTTTCTGGCAAGGTCGAGGTGCTCTGGGGGGATCCGCTCAAGGATCATGCGCTGGCCACCCTGGAGGGCGGCGACATCATGCCGGTCGGCAATGGCACCGTGCTGGTCGGCATGGGCGAGCGCTCATCACCCCAGGCGATCGGGCAAATGGCCAATGCACTGTTTGAACGCGGCACGGTCAATCGCGTGGTGGCCTGCCATATCCCCAAAAGCCGAGCGTCCATGCACCTGGATACGGTGTTCACCTTCTGCGGCGGCAATGTTGTTACCGCCTTCAAGGAAGTCGCCGATCAAATGGTTTGTTATGACTTGCGTCCCGGTACGAGCGGCAAGCACCTGACGTTCAGTCAGGATCCTCGCCCGATGTTCGACGTGGTCGCCGACGTGCTCGGCTATGAATCCCTGACCGTGATCCCCACCGGAGGCGATACGCCCGCCGAGCGTGAACGCGAGCAATGGAATGATGGTAACAACGTTCTGGCCTTGAGTCCGGGCGTGGTCATTGGCTATGACCGCAATGACGACACTAACGCCGCTCTGGAAGCGGCCGGAATCGAAGTCCTGAAAGTTCCCGGCGCAGAGCTGGGCCGAGGCCGCGGCGGTGGACGTTGCATGAGCTGCCCGACCATACGCGACGCCATCTGACACTCGAGGAGCATGCAATGGCCTTCAATCTGAAAAGCCGACACTTTCTCACGCTGCGGGATTTCAGCCCGCGCGAAATCGGTTTCCTGCTGAAACTGGCAGCCGACCTGAAAGCAGCCAAATATGCTGGTACCGAAGTGCCACAGTTGTGTGGCAAGGAAATCGCCCTGATCTTCGAGAAAGACTCCACCCGCACGCGGGTAGGTTTCGAGGTGGCGGCCTTTGATCAGGGCGCCAAAGTCACCTATCTGGGGCCGACTGGCACTCATATTGGCCACAAGGAATCGGTCAAGGATACCGCCCGGGTGTTGGGGCGCGTCTATGATGCCATCGAATACCGGGGCTTCGGCCAGACCGTGGTTGAGGAGTTAGCCGAGCATGCTGGTGTGCCGGTCTACAACGGCTTGACGGATGAATTCCACCCAACGCAGATACTGGCTGACTTTCTGACCATGCAGGAGCATGTGGAAAAACCATTGCGTGACATATCCTATGTTTTTATTGGCGATGCCGCCAACAATATAGGGGACAGCCTGCTGATCGGCGGCGCCAAAATGGGCATGGACGTTCGTCTGTGTGCTCCAAAGGTCTGCTGGCCGCATACTAATATCCAGCAGGAAGCACAGCGAATTGCCAGCACCACCGGCGCCCGGATCATGATCACAGAGGATATCGATAGCGCGGTCGCCGGTGTGGATTTCGTCTATACCGATGTTTGGGTGTCGATGGGCGAGCCCGAGGAAAAATGGGCCGAGCGGATCAAGCTGTTGCTGCCTTATCAGGTCAATACCGCACTTATGGAAAAAACCGGCAATCCGCGGGCGCACTTCATGCACTGCCTGCCGGCCTTCCACAACACCGAGACGACGATTGGTAAGGAGATTCAGCAAAAATTCGGTATCGACGCCATGGAAGTCACGGACGAGGTTTTCGAAAGCCCCGCCTCGATCGTTTTTGATCAGGCGGAAAACCGCATGCACACCATCAAGGCGGTGCTGGTCGCCACCCTGGGAGCCTGACATGCTGGTAGTAGCAGCCCTGGGCGGCAACGCCCTATTGAAGCGGGGCGAACCTCTGACCGCGCGTACCCAACGATCCAATGTGCGGATCGCCGCCCAGGGGCTAGCGGCCATCGTACGGGCTGGCCATGATCTGGTCATTACCCATGGCAACGGCCCTCAGGTGGGGCTTCTGGCTTTGCAGGGCGCTGCCTACAAACCGGACGAGGCCTATCCTCTGGATATGTTGGGGGCTGAAACCGAAGGCATGATTGGCTACGTCATCGAACAGGAGCTGGAGAATGCGCTGAATCACGACCGACCAGTAGCTACGTTGCTGACACAAGTCGTGGTGGATCAGCATGACCCAGCGTTCGATAACCCGACCAAATTCATCGGACCCGTGTATGAACGGGCCGAAGCCGAATCCCGGGCCAAAACCGCCGGTTGGCATATCGCTCAAGATGGCGACAGATGGCGAAGAGTGGTGCCCTCTCCCAAGCCGCTTGAAATCCCTGACATGCGGGTGATCAAGTTGCTGTTGGAACAAGGCGTAGTCGTGATCTGCGGCGGTGGTGGGGGCATTCCGATACTACGCAACGAAGACGGTAGTACCGTCGGCGTTGAGGCGGTCATCGACAAAGACGCAGCCAGCGCCCTGCTGGCGCAACAGCTCCAGGCCGATGCCCTATTGCTGCTGACTGATGTCGATGCGATCTATCGGGATTTCGGCACGGACAGCGCAGCGGCGATCAGGAGTTTGAGCGTGGAGGAAGGGCGTGCGCTCGATCTGCCGGCCGGTTCTATGGGGCCCAAACTGGCCGCTGCAGCCGACTTTGCTGAATTCGGAGGATTCAGCGGCATCGGCAGATTGGACGATGCGGTGGGTATGCTGCAGGGTTGCGTCGGGACTAGAATCCAGAGGAGGTTGAACCTGAGACATTCAAGCAGAAACTGAGCGGTCCTATCCTCATTCAATTCTGCAGCCGTTACCTGTGCGCGGACGAAACAGCGGCTCCTCAAGACCGCGCTCATGGTATCGACTGCGACCCGGATCGTCGTCAAACATCACAGAATATCAGCGACGAATACGTTCACGTCATGACTATGATTGTGCTAGAACGATGAAACTTAGCCATTCCGAAGTTCGCCTCGTCAGCGGGGAGCCGGCATTTTCCTTGCGTCGGCCACTGGCAGAACTAGCACAGAGGTTTGTGCTCTAGTGCGAAATCAATACTGGACCTTCCCTTACCAGCCGGGCACACCATCGCGTATTACCCGAGAAAAGTCCATATTGTTACCTGCCCGCCGAGCCCGTTCGGTGATTCGTCCCTGCTGACGCAACTCCTCTAGTTTAAGATTCTGCTCTAAACCGCCTACATCCTGGACATATCCGGGTAGATAGCCGGTGAGCAGCAGCCTGTAATCTAGCGGCAACCCGCGGATGATCTGGCGCATCATCTCAAAGACGATGGTGGTGCAGTTGGCGGTAATGGTGTTGTAGAAACGAGGTTCTTGCTGCAGCTGATTTGTCTGCTGGATGTAGGACAGGAAGAGCGCCCGCATCGCCTCTTCGGACATATTTACCCGATACAGATAGACATCTTCGTTGCGAACGTTGGTGCGCACCCGCAACGCGTCTCGCTCGTCGGCGGCAACGATGCTCAGTTCGAACTGTTTGAAGAAGCCGCCAATTTCCGAATAGCTTTCGCCACGCTCTTTGCGGATTTCCACCGTGAATACCACGAACTGGCCATCATCGAAGCCGAACGAAACCAGAACGTGAGCGATGGCCGGCATCCCCCAGTAAGAGGTCGCCAAATCGACCGACGTCAGCTGATCCAGATCGTAGCGGCGGGTTTCCCAACGTGGGTCATAGTCCTCGTCGCTGCGCCAGTCGAAATTGCGCACGTTGTGCAAGGTTACCTGACTGCCCTCCGCACGTCCGTGGGTCATTCCCATCAGATCATCGGTCCAGACCCGATGGTTCGAGGGCTCTAGGGAGTTCCACCAAACCTGCAACAGCGCGAACAGCGACAGGTAGCCGCAAATCGCAATCCAGGGCCGAAGCCGCCAGAGCGCGATGAGCAGCGCCGAGGCGAGGATGCACCACAGGGCTATCGACGCGCTCTTGCCCGCAGCCATCATCGGCAACTGATACCACAGCGCCATGCCCCCCCAGGCTGTCGCCAGCAGCATTGCCAGCGAAGCCAGCACCTGCAGGAAAACACGCAGGGTCATGGTACCGGTCCCGCGAACCGGTCGCCGTCGGACTCGTGCAGATGAACGTGCAGAATGCGGCGGATTTCCATGATGGCCTCGGGCGTCTCCTGCACGCTGTGGCCGAAAGGAATCACGATTTCCGACTCTGCCGCGGCCAGATGGGCACTGGAATACGGCACCACACCATCGCTGGAATCCAGCAGTGACAACGCGGGGGTGTAGTTGCCGATGATCGAGTGGTAGCGCACCGCAGGCGAGATGGGCAGGTCGGCGCTCAGCCTGACAAAGGGGTCGTTGCTGCTGAGATTGTCGATGCTGTTGAGTGGCCGGGTCAACACCTCGGCATTGGCCGAGCCCGGGACGATCAGCAATTGCGCAACATCGGTGATCCGCCCAAGCACCGAGGCCGGCAGCTTGACGAGGCCAGCGGCCCAACGGGAAATGCGGTTCTCGGCGAATGGCGTGCCGCGGTGCGGGGCCGCGACGAAGATCGCGCGGCTGACATCGGGCAAGGGCTCGAACCTCACATAGGGGCCGACCTCCTTCTGCACCCGCTCGAGCCTACGCCCCTGAAGCGGATACCTCTCAAGCAGGGCGTCCCACAGACGATCTCCGGAAGACGACAGCATCAACCGCGACAGCACCCCACCCATGCTATGCCCGATTACCACCATATCCCGAGAGGCCTGGGCCGTTCCGCTCGGATCGAAGTGCTCAAGGGTCTGCTCAAGGGCCGTACGGATCGCCTTGTTGTTGAATGCCAGCGGGGCGTTTGTCGGGTAATAGACTTGCCAGATCTGGTAGTTTTGCCGCAGGGCTTCGTCGCCCAGCACCTCGTTGGCGACATTGATCCAGGCTTCCGGACTGCTGGCCAGGCCATGCAGCATGATGATGATGCGGCGGTTCGGATCGTAGGGCTGCATCAGATAGACGTGTGGCTTTTCCAGTACCTCGCCCTTGCCCACTAGTGTCAGCAATGACTGGGAGGCAAATCCCGAACGAGCCAGCCAGAGCCCGTAGCCAGAGGTGAAGCTAGCCGCCAGTGGGATCTCTCGCCCGGCCATCGTGATGCTGTCCTGGCGAAATGGGTCGTAGCCGACGATATGCACCCTTTGCGTGCTCAGAACCTCGTCCAGGGTCGTTCCCGGAAAACTCGCCACTGCAGTGACGGCCGGGAACGGCGTCTCGCTCCAGGCCAGCTCCGCACTGTCCTTTCTCACCACTCTGCGGTCAGTCATGGCGACCAGTTCTGCTCCCAACCCGTCCCGCCGATACTGGTTACGCAAGCCCTTAAAGGAAAGCGAAGCCGCTGGAATCAGCGCCTCCGGCAGGTCCCGGCCGCCAGCCAGACGGACATTGCCCACCGTACCCTGAATCTGCCAGCGGCCGCTATGCAGCACGAAGTCGCCCTGGCCTTCGCCAGCCTGTGGCGGGTTGCCTTGATAGCGCGCAAAGAGCCCGGTCAACGCCTTTTGCACGGAGAAGTTGTAATAGTCGCGCACCTGGGTCTGCCTATCGTCCAGGGCCCTCTGCCCCACCGTGCGCTCGGTCATGAACAGGTAAGCGTAAGCGTGCCGGGCGCTTTCCAGGTAAGCATCCAGCATGGCGTCGGTCTGCGCATCGGTCTGCGCCGATCGATCCAGCCGCAACGCTTCCTGCAGCCAGAGTTCGGCCAATACCGACAGCCGTTGCTCGTCGCCCAGCGCTTTCGACTCGCCCAGCGTTCGAAGGCAGACGGCAGCGGCTGCCTTGCATTCGTCCTGGCCGATGCCGACCACCTGCAGCGCGGTCCCCACCGAAGCGCTGAGTTGCCCTGTGCTCAGCACATCCCCGCGGCGCAGGGACATGTAGTCCCTGGTTTCGAGGGCGGACACCTTGACCCCGGCGCAACCGCCCAGCATCAGCAGCAGAAGCACGAGGAACGCTCCCCGCCGGAGGATGGAGCCATATAACTGTCCGCGGAGCGGAGCTGGTTGACGATTCAAACTGAGGAACTCGAATGTGAAAAAGGAAGCGGCCACCGGCATTCGCAGTACCGGCGCCATGCATGGCTTTTTCGGCCGCCAAGAATACGGAGCCTGTCACGCACCGCCGTAAGTGATGTACATCTTGTATCCCAGCACCGAAAACACACCGACGATGCCCAGTCCGATCAATGCAACCCCCCAGTTCCTCTCGCGCGCGGCGAACCCGACAGTCATCGTCAGGAGCGCCACCAGCAGTATGGAAAGCATTACATTCAATTCATCCATTTCCAGTTTCTTCCTGTTGAGATGGTTTGCTTGGGCCTCGCAGCGCCCCTCGTCAGCATTACAACCAGGTCGAGAGCGTGATCGAGCCGAACTGGTCGTGCTCCTGTTGTCCCTCGAACTCGCGGGTGCGCCAGACGCTGGCGAACGCCAGTTGCCAGCGGCTCCAGGTCAGCACGCCGCCGAGCGTGGCGTCGCCGACCCATTCGCGGCGATCCACCGAATGGCTGTCCTCGAACGTGTTGCCGTCGAGGAGCATGTTCTGCGCCATATAGCGGCCCTCGAGATTGGCGAAGCCGTACCAACCGAACCCGCTGCCCGCGTGGAAGAACTGGTTGCCGCTTTGCCCAGGAGTGACCGAAGGAATGCTGAAGCTACGCTGCAGGTTCTGCCCGAGCCGCGCCCCCAGGCCTGTCGATGCGTAGGTGTACAGATTGCCGAGCGAGAAGCCCAGGCTGGGGCCGTACTCCAGTTCCAGCCCGCCCATGCGCTCCTGCAGCCACCAGCGGTGCTGGTAGGCCAGGTTGACGAAAGGCTCGTTCTCCAGTTGATGCTCCCAGCCGTTGGGCTCGTCGCTGCCGGTGACCTTGTGCACGGCGCGCTGCAGTCGCTTGCCGCCTGCGGCCGGACCGACGATGCCGACGTCCAGGTGCAATTCCTCGGCCGAACGCCAGCCCTCGTGCCGGGTGTCCGAAAACAGCGACACCCCGGCGAACATCAGCCCCGCATATGGGCGGTCGTCCTTGATCAGTCCATTGTTTTCGATCTCGTCGGGGGTATAGATCTGGTGGCCGAAACGGTAGGCGACGCTGTCCACCGCGCTGCCCGACCAGCCCGGCAGGAGATTGGCGACGCTACGAGTCCAGTGATCCTGTTCGGGCTCGAAGCCCCAGCTCAGTTCCAGTCCATTGCTGTAATGGCCATCGCTTCCGGAGGAGATGATGTCGTTCTCCGCCTTGATCGAGAGCGTATCGGCTTCTGCCGCGGCGCAAGCGGCCAGCAGCATGGCCAGCAGGCCTGGTCGGAGTTGGGTGCGGTATTTCATCAATGATCCCTCTTGATAGGTGGAAAAGAACGGGAGGACCGCCGGCTCGGTGTTGAACAGGTTGCGCTGGGCGTCGGGTTCTTCGAGATGGATGGAGTAGCCGCCCCGATAGCGGTCGCGGGCAATTTCCAGCGGCCGAGCCAGAATCCCGCGCCACAGCTCGAATCGACGCGCTTCGCCTGCGCGGCGGACTGCCGGATGTCAGAAAGAGCTTTCCGCTTCGCTGCAGCCGAAACGTGATCAGCGGGAGACGGGTTGAGACGTTGAGTTCCGGGTAGGCAGCAGGCGCCCGGCTGCCGCGCAATGGCGTCGACGGGCATCGATGGCTGCTCGTGAGGCTCCCGCTTCGTGTTGGGCTTCAGATACCGGGGCTGGGCCATGCGAGTCGATCGGGGAGTGAGACTGCGCATATTACTAAACTAGAATAATCTGTCTAGTATTGCTGCATGCTTCGCTGCGTTCCGCTAGCATTCAGGCCATGACCTCAACGACGGACGAAACAGCGCCCATCGCGCGTCCATCTGCGAAAGCAGGCCGGACACCCCGCAAACCACAGCAGGATCGTGGACACGAGCGTGTCGCTTCCATTCTCGATGCCTGCGCAAGAGTGTTGCAGCGTGATGGCGAAGCGGGCCTGACGATGCATCACCTCGCAAAGGAGTCAGGCACCTCCATCGGTTCGCTGTATCACTTCTTTCCAGACAAGAAAAGCGTCATCGCAGCTGTTAATCAGCGCCATACCGACGCATTGTGTGCCATCACCGAGCGGTTGGAGCTTATCGACGATCAAGTATGGAAGCATCTCACCGCTACACAAATGGTGGAGCGGCTAATCTTTCCTTTTCTCGAATACATTACTAATCACCAGGACATTCAAGTACTGCTTGGCCCCGCGTTAGGCGATCGCCAGCTGCAGTCGCCAGTGCTTCGCGCGGCAGTTCGATCTATCTATGAAAAGGCTTTGCACCTACGGCTCCCGAATGCGACTGATGAGGATTTGCATGCTTACAGCGCAATCCTTTTAGCCATGCCATCCGGAATGTTCCGCTCGGCTCCTGAAGAAACCGTATTTGGCTGCAGGAGATTCCCCGTGCTCTGGTGGCCTATCTCAGCGCGTTAGGGATTGAGCGTTAACCACAGCGAGCCTGAACGCGGGCTGCGCCAGCAGAGTGCAACTTATCGACCAGCCGAATAAATCCAATTAAATCTGGCCGCGTTGAACGAACTCCTAAAAATACCGTTATATCTTAAAGGATAGGCAAGCTGCCGTATTATGTAAAACAGACATATCTAAGTGCTTGGTGAAGACCGGCGTCGCTCCTGAAGCTTGAGAAAGTGGACTGTTACCACAATGAGGCAATTAGATGTGGCTCAGGCCAGGTTATCGCATGAAGGCATTTGTCACGTCTTCGCTTGTTGCCCAAAATGGTTAAGCGATAACGACTCAACATGCACCGTTAACAAACACGGCTCTTGCTCGGGATGTCGGTTTGATATCACTAACCACCCCAGTGTACAGCCGCAGAGCGACGGCATGGATAGCTCCTGAAGACGAAGCGCGACTACTTCGCCCTATGCCTCGCAGATCGGCAGACAGCGCTACACAACCTCTGGGAATTATATTCGGAACGCTGCAGCGAAGAGCGCGGTGCATCGCATTCAAAGTACCGCTTGTCACAGGAAGTCGGAGAGTTGATCTCAACTTCAACACGGAGTTGCGGTGCCAAGTTTGATCAGGGCAGTTACACCGCTAGGGCACACACTAAGCGCGTAATCAGGCCGCGGAAGGCCTAGCGGACAATGCCGTGGGCTGGTCAAGGAGTTGGTGATAGCTAAACATGAATGATGATTGATTATGTTGCCGCTAGGGGTATCATCCAGCAGATTGCTTTATCCCCCGCGTCTGTAAGAGCTCTGCAGAGTTAACGGTAAATGTGACGGTAAGCCCTATATCGATCACAGCCAATCCCTTTAACCACACGGCCTAAGATGGCCTGTTGATGATCGAGTGGGAATGATCTGAAGCAATGAGGGCAGCCCAGGCTGCCCTCATGCTATGCGCAGCCTCCGCAGAGAGGCGCGTCGAGCCTGATGGGCCCATCAATTCGGACTGGCTGGAGCCCATGCATGTCCTTTACCCGTAGACAGATTCTCACCGGCCTGGCCGGTCTTGGTGTCGTCGGTCTCGCCGGCAGTGGCGCGCGCTACTGGCTCGGTCGCCCGGCCGACATCACCACTCATGACTACGAATTGATTGCCGCCCCGCTGGACGTGGAGCTGGTGCCTGGTCACGTCACGCCTGCCTGGGCCTATGGCGGGCAAGCGCCTGGCCTGGAGCTGCGTGGCCGTCAGGGCGACTGGCTGCGGGTGCGCTTCATCAACAATCTGCCCGAGCCCACCACCATCCATTGGCATGGCATTCGTCTGCCGCTGGAAATGGATGGCGTGCCCTACGTATCGCAGTTGCCGGTGTTGCCCGGCGAGTTCTTCGACTATCGCTTCCAGCTGCACGATGCCGGCAGCTTCTGGTATCACCCGCACACCAGCAGTGCCGCGCAGCTGGGTCGCGGGCTGGTCGGTCCGCTGATTGTCGAGGAGCGCGAACCAAGCGGTTTCAGGCACGAGCGCACGCTCAACCTGAAAAGCTGGCATGTCGACAAGCAGGGGGCGTTCACCGAATTCAGCGTGCCGCGCGAGGCGGCCCGTGGCGGCACGCCGGGCGTGCTGTCGACGGTGAATGGCACACATGCACCCACGCTTGATCTGCCGGCCGGGCAGGTCGTGCGGCTGCGGCTGCTGAATCTCGACAACACCCTGACCTATCGGCTGAACCTGCCAGATAGCGAGGCGCGCATCTATGCGCTCGATGGACATCCGGTCGCTCCGATGCCGCTGGGCAAGGAGTACTGGCTCGGTCCGGGCATGCGTATCGACCTGGCGCTGAAGGTGCCGGACGCTGGCACGGAGCTGTCCTTGCGCAATGGTCCGCTACGGCTGGCGACGCTGCGCTCGGTGGCGCATGACGAAGTCGCCGGCGACTGGCCGCCGGCGTTGCCGGCTAATCCCGTGGCGGAGCCGGATCTGCAGCGCGCGGAAACGCTGCGCTTCAACTTCGAGTGGGCCGGTACCTTGTCGACAGACGCCGCGCAGGGCGGCGCCTATACCTTCTGGCAGATCAACGGCGAGGCTTGGGACATCAACGACAAGACCTGTGCCGATCGCCCGATTGCTACGCTGAAAAAGGATGGCCATTACATCTTCGAGCTGCGCAATCTCAGTCAGTACCAGCATCCGATTCATCTGCACGGTATGACCTTCAAGGTGATCTCGTCCAATCGCCGCAAGATCGATCCGTGGTTCACCGATACCTACCTACTGGGCAAGAACGAGACGGCCCGTATCGCGCTGGTCGCCGATAATCCGGGTGTCTGGATGTTTCACTGTCATGTCATCGACCACATGGAAACCGGGTTGATGGCAGCGATCGAGGTGGTATGAGACAGGGCGGAGTAGGGCAGTGAGGAAGCCGCAGATAATCGACCGCAGCCAGGACGAGCGCTTCATGCGCGAAGCCCTGGCGCTGGCGGCGCAGGGCGCTGCGTTGGGAGAGGTGCCGGTCGGCGCTGTGCTGGTGCAGGATGGGCAGATCATTGGGCGCGGCTTCAACTGCCCGATCTCCCGACACGACCCCAGTGCTCATGCGGAAATGGTCGCGGTGCGGGATGCGGCGCAGGTGCTGCAGAACTATCGGCTACCCGGCGTGACGCTCTACGTCACGCTGGAGCCGTGCAGCATGTGCGCCGGTCTGATCGTGCATTCGCGGATCCAGCGCGTCGTCTATGGCGCCACCGAGCCGAAGGCCGGCGTGGTTGTCAGTCGCGGCCAGTTTTTCGATCAGGGCTTTCTCAACCACCGGGTGCTGGTCGAGGGCGGCGTGCTGGCCGAGGAGTGCGGGGCGGTGCTCAGCGAGTTCTTCCGCCAGCGCCGGCAGAAGGGTTAGCGCGCCGCTGTTGTCGGCTGCAGCGTTTCATGGGCGGCGACGCTGCCCTGTGCCGGAAAGACCACCAGATGGTCGGCGGCGATGGCGATGCCGACTTCCTGCCCGGTGGGGTAGTCCGCATGGCTGGTGAAGATCGCCACCAGCTGATTGCCGGTGGGCAGCTGCAGCCGGTACAGCGTCGATGCGCCGAGAAAGGTCTTGCCGACGATCAGCGCCCGCAGCGGGCTGTCCGGCTTGTAGACGATGTCGTCCGGGCGCAGCAGCACATCGACCGAGCTGCCCGCGGGCCAGGTGTAGGCACGGTTGCCGCGGATCAGGCCGAGTTCGGTCTGCACGGTTTCCGGGTCGAGCAGCTGCCCGCGGATGAAGTAGCCCTGGCCGATAAAGCTGGCGACGAAGGGCGTCAGTGGCTCGTGATAGAGGTTGAACGGGGTGTCCCACTGCTCCAGCCGGCCATCCTTGAACACGCCGACCTGATCGCTGACGGCAAAGGCTTCTTCCTGATCATGGGTGACCAGAATGGCGCTGGTGTTGCGCGCCTTGAGAATCTCGCGCACTTCATGGCTGAGGCGCCGGCGCAGTTCCACGTCGAGGTTGGAGAACGGCTCGTCCAGCAGCAAAAGTGCAGGCTCGGGCGCCAGGGCGCGGGCCAGTGCGACGCGCTGCTGCTGTCCGCCGGAGAGCTCATGCGGATAACGTTTGCCAAGGGCGGCCAGGTGCACCAGTTCGAGCATTTCGGAGACGATTCGCGAGCAGTCAGGCTGCTTGCGAATCCCGAAGGCGATGTTCTCCGCCACGGTCAGATGGGGAAACAGCGCGTAGTCCTGAAAGACCATGCCGATGCGGCGCTTCTCCGGCGCCAGGGTGAAGCCCGAGCGGGAAATGACCGACTCCGCCAGGTGGATTTCGCCCTGGTGCACCGGCTCGAAGCCGGCGATGGCACGCAGCGTAGTGGTCTTGCCGCAACCGGACGGGCCCAGCAGGCAGCCGATGTCGCCGCGGTTCAGATGCAGGTTGAGGTGCTGGACGATGCTCTGCTCGCCGTAGCCGCAGGCCAGGTCACGCAGTTGCAGCAGCGGCGGCTCGTGTTTCATGCGTGGTGGTAGGCCGGCTCGACGAGAAACTCCAGCAGCGCCTTCTGTACATGCAGGCGGTTCTCGGCCTGATCCCAGGCCACGGAGCGCGGATCGTCGAGCAGGTCGTGGCTGATCTCCTCGCCGCGGTGGGCCGGCAGGCAATGCATGAACAGCACGTCCTCGGCAGCGCAATCGAGCAGAGCGCGGTCCACCTGATAGGGGCGGAACGTGGCCAGGCGCGCGGCGGCCTCGTCTTCCTGGCCCATGGAGGCCCAGACGTCGGTGCTGATCAGGTGTGCGCCTGCAGCCGCTTCGCGCGGATCACGCATTACCTGCACGCGATCACCGGCGCGCGCCATCAGTTCGGCGTCGGGCTCGTAGCCCTCGGGGCAGGCGACCTTGAGCTGGAAGTCGAACTGGATGGAGGCTTCTATATAGGTATTGCACATGTTGTTGCCGTCGCCGATCCAGGCCACCGTCTTGCCGCCGATGCTGCCGCGGTGCTCATGGAAGGTCTGCATATCGGCCATCAGCTGGCAGGGGTGCAGGTCATCGGAAAGACCGTTGATGACCGGCACGCTCGAGTTGGCGGCAAAGTCGGTGAGGGTCGAGTGGGCGAACGTGCGGATCATCACCGCATCGAGCATGCGCGACATGACGATGGCCGAATCGCTGATCGGCTCGCCGCGCCCGAGCTGGGTGTCGCGCGGGGACAGGAAGATCGCCTGGCCGCCGAGCTGGATCATGCCGGCTTCGAACGACAGTCGGGTGCGGGTCGAGGCCTTCTCGAAGATCATGCCCAGCACGCGATTCTTCAGGGGTTCGAACAGGACGCCGCGCTCGCGCAGATCCTTCAGCTCGATGCCGCGGCGGACCAGGCTGTTCAGCTCCTGGGGCGTGCAGTCCATCAGTGAGAGAAAATGCCTTGCGCTCATATCAACTACCTTTATTGCCGCAGCGCGATCCAGTGCTTTTCGACAGAAAAAGGGGACCGACGACTGGGGGTCGCACGGGGAGCGACGAAACGGGAAAGGCGCGATCTTATCCAGAAAGCGAGCATAGGCGCAAATCCGCAGCCCACGGCCTCCGGTGGGCTGAATCGCCGTGCTGACGGCCTTTGCGCCGCAACAAAGCCGAGTCCTCCGCTCGGCTTTCCCACGTTTTTTCCGTTACAATGCGCGGCAACCGTGTCTAGCCGAGGTACTCCATGGATATCATCGAAACCATCAAAGAACAGATCGCCAACAACCCGGTGCTGCTTTACATGAAGGGTTCGCCCAACGCCCCGCAGTGCGGCTTTTCCGCTCGCGCGACCCAGGCGGTAATGGGCTGTGGCGAGAAGTTCGCTTATGTCGACATCCTGCAGAACCCGGAAATTCGTGCCAGCCTGCCGACCTATGCCAACTGGCCGACCTTCCCGCAGCTGTGGGTGAATGGTGAGCTAGTCGGTGGCAGCGACATCATCCTCGAGATGTTCGAGAACGGCGAGCTGCAGACCCTGATCAAGTCCGCTGTCGGCAAGACCGAGGCTTAAGCCCGGTCTGACCGCGTAGGCTTTGCTGATGCCCGCATCGAAGGATGCGGGCATTTTTGTTTGTGCCGCTCTGCGGAATAACGCCGCTCGGCTGACGCGTTGATCTTTATGGTCTTTCCCGGGTCAGAGGTCGCGGTGAGGGCGTTTCCCTCTGTTCTGTTGATCCCTTGAAGTGAGAGACGCCACCTGATGCCCTATATGCGAATGCTGCCCTTTCTGATCGTGCTGGCGGTCGTCCTGTTCAACGGCTTGAAGCCGGAGCCGGTACCGCAGTTGTTCGATCAGCAAGACAAGCTGCATCATCTGCTGGGTTTCGCCGCGCTGGCGTTCACCCTTCGTCTGGCGTTCCCGCGGGTGCCATTCCTGTGGGGGCTGGGTCTGACAGTTATTGCGGCACTGTCGATCGAGATCGGGCAGGGCATGCTGCCTTATCGGACCGCCTCGCGCTGGGACATGCTGGCCAATGTGTTGGGCGTGCTGCTGGGCTGGGGCTGCTCGGTTGTGGCGCAGGGCTGGTGGCGTCAGCGGCTGGGAGAGCCGCTGACCGAGTAGGAAGCGAATAACCTGGGACGCAGTCCCTGATGAGAGTCCAGCGGCAATAAAAAAGGTTCTTCGCGGAGTCTGGGGGAAGAGCGAGTTGACAGTCAGGGAAGCA
>NZ_DAMCPO010000034.1:0-39269 GCF_032106285.1 Stutzerimonas kunmingensis | reverse complement strand
GGCGGGATCGGCGTATTTCACCAGATTCGGGAAGTCTTTTTCAGACCTTCCCTAGTGAGAAGCTGGCGAGTGAGTCAAAGTGCCAGCATTAAGTTCAAGGGCGGGTCGAGCTGCTAGGCCACCAAAAGAAATAGCGGGGTCGATATAGCGCATGGCTGACTTCATGTCCTTCCAGCCCACGTAGGTCATCAGTGCCTTGAGATCCCAGCCATTGGCCGTGGCCCAGGTGGCGAAGCCGCGGCGCAGCGAATGACTGGTATACAGCTCAGCCGGGATACCCGCACGCTGCAATATCTGGCGTAGCAGGCTGATCAGGCTGCCGGGATGCAGCGCTCTGTCATTCAGGTGCCCCCAGCGATCCAGGCGGCGGAACACGGCCCCTCGTACTATGCCGGCGACACTGATCCAGTCGAGATAAGCCTGTACCGGACAGAGGCGTTTCAGGGCTGGAGCGTAATGGGTCGTGCCAAGGTTCTCCCGATCCCCCTTGCTCTGCGGCAAGAACAAGGTCATGCCGGCGCCGGCCTCAACCTGGACATGCTCAACCTGCAAGCGGCAGAGCTCGTCGCTGCGGAACCCCCGCCAGAAGCCGACCAGCAATAACGCCATGTCGCGTCGGCTTCGTAGCAGACTTGCCAAGTCGCCCGACTGCTGAGCGCGTTCGACCTCCTGATTCAGCCACTGAACTGCCTGTTCTAGATGCTGCACCTGCAGTGGGGCTGCTTGCTTAGCCTGCGCCGGATGCAGGGTGCGGATGCCCTTGAGTACCTGGCGCACTGTGGGTGTTTTGGTTGGATCGGGGAAGCCTTGGTTGATGTGCCACTGGGCGAGGGCTGCCAGCCGCTGCTTCATCGTACTGAGGCTCAGAGTGTCGGCGTAGTCCACCAGGTAGCGCACGATGCTGTCACCGGTCGCCGGTAGGAAGCCGCCCCAAGTCACCTCGAAGTGTTCGACGGCCGACTGGTAGCTGCGGTGGGTGTTTTCCCGCGTGCCGGCATGCAGATAGCGCTCGACGTCCTTCATCGCCTGGGGTTTGCCCTATGTGTACTGGAAAACGACTGAAAAATAGCCATTTTCGCCCATCCCATTAAATAAGCCTCCATTATTTTATCTTATTTCATCCTTCAAATCCTGCTTTACTTCAGAACAAATTAGTATGTAAATACGTAGTATGTAATCCAATACGAAATCGTAGGAGCAGACCATGGCCCGCGGCGGCATTAATAAGGCGCTGGTTCAGAAGGCCCGCCAGGCCATCCTGGCGCGAGGAGAGAACCCCAGCATCGATGCGATACGGGTCGAACTGGGAAACACTGGTTCAAAAACCACCATTCACCGCTACCTGAAAGAACTCGAAGACGCTGACTCCGATCGGAGCACTGTCGTACTGCCGCTCAGCGAGCAGTTGGCCAACCTGGTGGGCCAGTTGGCGGATCAGCTCAGGGAGGAAGCGAAGGCCGAGGTGGCGCACGAGCGCGAGCAACTGGCTTGGGAACGACTTGATTACCAGAACCAGGTTCAGCAGGCAGAAAGCCGTATCCAGCAGCTGGAAGGTCAGTGCATTGAGCTCACGGAGCAGCTCCAGACTGCCCAGCAAGCGCTACTGCAGGAACGACAGATGCGTCAGCAGGCTGAGGTCGGGAATGCCCGCCTACAGCAAGCCAACCAAGACCAAGAAACGCGCCTGCGGGATCGCGATGAGCAAATCCTCTCGTTGGAAGATAAGCATCAACATGCTCGTGATGCCCTGGAGCACTATCGCCAGGCCAGCAAGGAACAGCGTGAGCAGGAGCAGCGTCGCCACGAGTCGCAGATGCAGCAACTGCAACTGGAACTACGGCAATTGCAGCAGACCCTGATCGTCAAACAGGACGAGTTGACCCAACTGAACCGCGACAATGCGCGCCTGCTGACAGAGGCGCGGCAGCTGCAAAAAGAGCAGCATGCACAGCAACAGCTATTGGCGCAGAAGGTCCAGGCCTTGGAAGCCGCTCAGCGCACGTTGATCGGAGCTGAACGCGCGAATGAGGCCCTGGAACAGCGCTGCAGCACATTGCAGGAGGAGGTGTCTCGGTTAAGCGAGACCTCCGCAACCCAGGCGCAGCAAGCGCAGATCCTGCAGGAGCGCTTGGCCGAAGCCATCACGCACCTGAAACTGCTCGGGCATACGCTGCTCACTACCAGCGGTAATGAAACGGGTACATGACCCTCTGTTTCCAGCTCAAAGGCCGCCCTCGGCGGGGATCAAACTGGCAGTCCATATTCAATCGAACGAATAGCCTGCCGTACAGCGCGCGTACCAAATCCGGTTACCAGTAGCTCGACCGGCTTCTCATTGGACAGCACGACATTCGGTGCCGTTAGCCAGCGGAGCGAACCTCCTAGATCACCTTCGTGCAGCTCCAATAGCGCATCGAGGATCTCGATAAGACGACAGAACACCTCACCTGCCTGCATAGACATCACGGTACTGTCGGGGGCCGCAGTGACCCACTCCACAATCTGCGCCGCTGATCGATCCAGCTCGCTCGCCAAATCGGAGATCAACGAAATCGGCAGGCCCGCCAGCACGGCGACGTGCAGGTAGTAGTGGCCTTTCGGCAAACCCAGTTTTTCGCGGAGTCTTCCCATAACTGCCTCCAGGATAATTGGCCATTTGATAATGTCATCTTGGCCCCGAGTTTGCGCATGATGGCTTCGAACCATCCGCACCGTAGTTTCGAGAGAGACCGAATGAACATTACTTGAAGGCTACTCGGCAGTGACGCTTTGATCGGTGTTATTATTGAAACCTGCCCAAGAGCTTCCTCTCCCGGGTACGTGTACCGGTGATGAAACTTGGTTTGAGGCGGTCTCGTTGAGGCCGCCTTTGTCGCTTCTGGGAGAGCCCCCAGTGCTAAGCAGCCATATGCGTCGAAGCGCAAAGCCTCGACCAAAGCTGTTCGCAGGCCCTCTAACTCGGCATCTCTCCAATCTTATGAACTCGCGCTGAGTACGGACGGCGGGAATTATCTGCAATTATCTCGGCAGAGATAATTGATCAATATTTAGCCACCGCAACTGAGCAGCGCCTCTCAAAATTAATCCTTTAGACACAGCAGGTTACAGAACAAATGTCCTAATTTTTGCCTTATCTCGGCATGCCCCCCCGTACGCCTGGAGTTGCAGTACGGCCTGCTGCGCGAGCTGCCAGTGGCCGAATTGCCACTGCAACGCAGCTGGTGCGTGGTGAATATCCGCGGCCGGCGCCTGTCCCCGGTGGCACAGGCGTTCGTCGACTTCATCCGCACCGAGCGCGCGCATATCGGCAAACTGGCCGAGCGCTTTCAGGCAGGCAGCGCAGGATCGGGCAAGAATCTCGCAGGATCGGCCTAACCCTTCTTAACTGGCATACGGGACATTGGCAGCCTGGGATCGCTCCACCAAAACCTGCCTGGGAGAAACCTATGCTGTCGGGAATCAGCGCCCTGCTCGGCGCCATCCGCGCGCTCGAACGCGACAACGGCCAGGCCGTGCTCGCCACCGTGGTCAAGGTCGAAGGCTCGGCCTACCGCCGCCCCGGCGCGCGCATGCTGATCCCGCTCTACGGCGGCACCGTGGGCACCATCAGCGGCGGCTGCCTGGAGTCCGAGGTAGCGAAGAAGGCCTGGTGGCTGACCGATGGCGGCGACGCCGTGATCCGCCGCTACAGCACGGCCACCCAGGACGACGATGACGATCAGGACGCCGCGCTGACCTTCGGCCTTGGCTGCAACGGCACCGAGCACGTATTGCTCGAACGCCACAGCGCGGAAAAGCCGCTGGCGGTGCTCGAGTTGCTGCGCCAGGTGCGTGAAAGCGGCCAGGCCGGGGCGATCGCCACGGTGATCGGCAGCTATCGCAACGCCCGTGTACGTGTGGGCGAGCGTCTTTATCTGCATCCATCACTCAGCGACAACGGCTGCCTGCTCGATTCCGTACTCGACGCCGAGGTTCGAGCCGATTTGCAGCGAACCCTGACCGATGGCCGCTCCTCGCTGCGCAGCTACCGTGATGAGCGTGGCGAGATCGAGGTGTTCTGCGAATACCTGGCACCGCAACGGCGGCTGGTGATCTTCGGCGCCGGGCACGATGCGCAGCCGCTGACACATATGGCCAAGCTGCTGGACTGGCACGTCACCGTGGTCGATGGCCGCGCGCATTTCGCCCGCGCCGAACGCTTCCCCGACGCCGACACCGTGCTGCAGATCGATGCCCGCCCACCTTACGAGCTGCACACACTCACCGACGGCGCCATGGTGGCGATCATGAGCCACAGTTACAGTCAGGATCGCCATTGGCTGGGCAGCGTATTGCTGGGCGCGCCTGCCTATATCGGCCAACTGGGACCACGTGACCGCACCGAACGCCTGCTGGATGAGATTCGCCAACACAGCGCGCAGTTACCAGCGCTGGAGCGCCTGCACTATCCCATCGGCCTGGATATCGGCGGCGATACACCGGAGAGCGTGGCCACGGCGATCCTCGCCGAGATGACGGCCGCCATTAACCAGCGCACAGGCGGCATGCTCAAGCATCGCCAGGCGGCGATCCATACGCCAACGCCGCAGGGCGCAAGCGAGCTGGAAGCAGCACCCCGTCTGACCGCCCTCTGAGCGCACCCGACACGATTGCGTAGGAGCGGCTTCAGCCGCGATCCATCGCAAAGCTCGCCGCTGAAGCGCCTCCCACAGCGCCTTCACAAACCAAAACGCCCGAGCAATTGCCCGGGCGTTTGTTTACCGCGTCTTCGGTCAGGCCTTGATCTGCGCCGGGAACGGCAGCTTGCGCAAGCGCACGCCGGTCGCTGCGAACAGCGCGTTGGCCAGCGCCGGAGCCAGCGGCGGCACACCGGGCTCACCGACACCGGTCGGGTTCTCCGCGGACGGTACGATATGCACCTCGACCTTAGGCATCTCGTTCATGCGCAGCACCCGGAAGTCGTGGAAGTTCGATTGCTCGACCCGCCCTTCCTTCAGGGTGATCGCGCTGTGCTGGGCAGCCGCCAGGGCGAAGCCGATGCCGCCTTCCATCTGCGCCTTGATTACATCCGGGTTGATCGCGATGCCACAGTCCACGGCGCACACCACGCGATCCAGACGGTAGCTGCCATCGGCCTTCACCGTGACTTCGGCCACCTGCGCCACGAACGAGCCGAACGACTCGTGCACGGCAATGCCACGCCCGCGCTTCTCGCCCTCGGCACCCGCCGCCAGCGGTTTGTCCCAGCCGGCCTGCTTGGCGGCCAGCTCCAGCGCACCGCGGTGACGCGGATGACTTTCCAGCAGCGCATGACGGAAGGCGTAAGGGTCCTGCCCTGCAGCGACGGCGGCCTCATCGATCATGGTTTCGGCGACGTAACCGGTGTGGGTATGACCGACCGAACGCCACCACAGCACCGGCACCTTGATATTGGTCGGCGTGCTCAGCTCCACCTGCAGGTTGGGCACGGCGTAGGAGAGATTGGAGAGACCCTCGACCGAGGTATGGTCGATGCCTTCCTTGATCATGAAGGGCTCCATCGAGGTACCGGTCATGATCGACTGCCCAACGATACGGTTGTGCCAGGCCTGCAGCTTGCCGGCCTCATCCAGGCCGATGCGTACGCGGTGCAGGTACAGCGGCCGGAAATAACCGCCACGGGTATCGTCCTCACGCGTCCAGACCATTTTCACCGGCGCATCCACGCCCTTGTCGCGCGCGGCCTTGGTAATCGCCACCGCCTCCAGTAGATAATCCGACACCGAGCTGGCGCGACGGCCGAAACTGCCGCCGGCGTATAGCTGGGTCAGCGAGACCTGTTCGGGCTTGAGGCCCAGATAGCTGCTGATGATGGCCTGGTCGACGGTCTGGAACTGCTCGCCGTTCCAGATTTCGCAGCGATCGCTGGACAGCTTGACCAGGCAGTTCATCGGCTCCATCGCCGCATGCGCCAGATAGGGGAACTCGTAGTCGGCCTCGACGGTTTTCGCCGCCTGGGCCAGCGCCGCATCGGCGTCGCCCTTGCTCGTGGCCGGCCGACCTGGCTTGCCCGCATCGTCGCGGTATTGCGCGAGAATTTCCTCGCTGCCCAGGGTGAAGGCCTGGCTCTCATCCCAGTCGATCACCAGCGCATCGCGACCCTGGCGCGCCGCCCAGGTGTTCTTCGCCAACACGGCGACACCCGAACGGCCATGGGGCAGATCGCGAAACTCCACCACCTCGACCACATCACGCACGGCCTTGGCCTTGATGCTGTCCACCTTGCGCGGCACACCGCCGAAACGCGGCGGGTAGGCGACCATCGCCACCAGCATGCCGGGCAGCTTGAAGTCCTGGGTGAAGACGGCGCTGCCATCGGTCTTGCCCTGACTGTCCTTGCGGCGCAGCTCGCGCTTGCCGATCAGCTTGAAGTCCTTCGGGTTCTTGAGTTGCACCTGCTCCGGCACCGGTAGCGAGGCTGCCGCCTCGACCAGCTCACCGAAGCCGGCACTGCGACCTGAACCGGCGTGAATGACCACGCCCTTGTCGACGCTGATTTCACTCACCGGCACGCTCCAACGCTGCGCGGCAGCCGCCACCAGCATGGCCTTGGCGGTCGCACCGGCGTTGCGCATCTGCTCCCAGGAGTTGGCCATGGCGGTGCTGCCGCCGGTACCCTGCATCGGGCCAAAGGCGAGGTTGTTGTAGCGTTTCACATCGGCCGGCGCGCCTTCGACGCGCACCTTGTCCCAGTCGGCATCCAGTTCTTCGGCAAGCAAGGTGGCCAGGCCGGTGTAGCTGCCCTGGCCCATTTCCAGGTGTTTGGCCAGAACGGTCACCGTGCCATCGAGGTCGATTCGCACGAAGGCGTTCGGCTCCAGCGGGCCGCCTGCTGCGGCCAGCGCATCCATGCCGCGCAGCAGCGGCGCGAAGAAAATGCCCAGCGCCAGGCCACCGCCACCCTTGAGCAGGGTGCGACGGCTGACATTGAGGATGCCGCGAGTGGCGCTATCGGGAGTTTCTATCTTGCCCATGTCTATGCGCCTCCTCAGGCCAGTTTGTCGGCAGCTTCGTGAATCGCGGCGCGAATCCGCACGTAGGTCGCGCAGCGGCAGATATTGCCGCTCATGGCCGCATCGATATCGGCGTCGCTCGGCGCCTTGTTGCTACTCAGCAAGGCCGTCGCCGCCATGATCTGCCCGGACTGGCAGTAACCGCACTGGACCACATCGAGTTGCCTCCAGGCCTCCTGAACCACCTTGCCTATGGCATCTTCGCCGACCGCCTCGATGGTACTGATGCGCTTGCCGGCTACCGCCGACACTGGCGTGATACAGGAGCGGGTCGGCTGGCCTTCGACGTTCACCGTGCAGGCGCCGCACAGCGCCATGCCACAGCCGTACTTGGTGCCGGTGAGATTGGCAACGTCGCGCAATGCCCAGAGCAGCGGCATATCGTCGGCCACGTCAAGCTCGTGGTCCTGGCCATTGAGATTCAGGGTAATCATGGTCTGCCCACCTTGTTCTGATGGTGTCTGATGGTTCCGGCATGGCTTGCCGGTGGTCACGGTCAACCCCGCACACAGGGGGCCAGATCATCACTGTAGTGGGCACAAAAGCACCTGTCGCCGCCGACCACAGAGATCGGCAGAACCGGGCAATAAGTTCGTAGAATCGGGCAAGCCGATGGATGGCACCTGCGTTTCGCTCATGAAATTTCGTATAAAGTATATTAAGCAACCATCAGAGTAGTCCGCCTTGCCTCTTGCTCGCTTCAACGCCCCCAACCTCGGCCTTACACCAACTGCCTCGGAGGTCATAGCCAAACACCTGCGTGACGCAATCGTTGCGGGCGATATCGCTGAGGGCGAGCCAATCAGGCAGGACGACGTGGCGAGCCTGTTCAACGTCAGCAAGATTCCCGTACGTGAAGCGCTCAAGCGTTTGGAGGCCGAAGGCCTGGTCATGTTCCAACGTAACAAGGGAGCTGTGGTAACACGCATCTCCGAGCCGGAACTGGCGCAGATGTTCGAAGTGCGCATCCTGCTTGAAGACAAAGTGCTGCGCCTGGCCATCCCCAATATGACCGAAGAGACCTTCGCTCACGCCGAAAGCATTTGTGAGGAGTTCGTTGGCGAAGTCGATGTGGGTCACTGGGCCGAACTTAACTGGAAGCTGCACGCCTGCCTCTACGAACCAGCCCAGCGACCTTTTCTGGTCAGCCTCATCCGCTCGATCCACGACAAACTGGAACGCTATTTGCGCATGCAGATGAGCCTGTCCGAAGGTAAGGATCGCGCTGATCACGAACATCGTGCAATCATCGATGCCTGCCGTGCAGGCAATGTAGATCATGCAGCTGCACTGCTCGACGAACATATAACCGGTGTCTGCAGCAGCCTCTTCGCACATCTGCCGGGCCATCGCTGATCCTCCGTCGAAAGCAGCGCCAGCTCGGCAGTCTGCCCCAGGCAGCCCTGGCGCAATCTGCCGATCAGTGGCAGATCCGCCTGCATACCGCATCGAGCAGAACGTTGTAGCCAGATGAGCAACACAGCAGCTTCCACATCAACCGGTAGCAGAAGGTCGAGCTTGTGACTGTGCTAATTTCATCATCCGATTGACACAAATCCTTCAAGCCGGAGCGGCCGCCTCGCGTCACTCTGTAGCCACCCAAATGGCACACAGGCATGGTCACATGAAACGCATCGAGGTAATCGACTCCCACACCGGCGGTGAACCGACCCGTCTGGTCACCCGCGGTTTTCCTGACCTGGGCAACGGCAGCATGGCCGAGCGCAAGCAGTTGCTGGCCAGCCAGCACGATCAATGGCGTGCAGCCAGCGTGCTCGAGCCGCGCGGCAGCGACGTGCTGGTCGGTGCCCTGTTATGCGAGCCTGTCGATCCCAGCGCCTGTGCCGGAGTCATCTTCTTCAACAACACCGGCTACCTCGGCATGTGCGGCCACGGCACCATCGGCCTGGTGGTTTCCCTGGCGCATATGGGCCGCATCGGGCCAGGCGTGCACAAGATCGAAACCCCGGTCGGCACCGTCGAGGCGACCCTGCACGACGACCGTTCGGTGAGCGTGCGCAACGTACCTGCCTACCGTTACCGCCAAGCGGTAACACTGGATGTGCCAGGCCACGGTAAAGTGACCGGCGACATCGCCTGGGGCGGCAACTGGTTCTTTTTGATCAGCGAGCACGGCCAACGCATCGCTGGCGATAACGTCGAAGCACTTACCGCTTACACCTATGCGGTGCAGAAAGCGCTGGAAGAGCAAGGAATTCGTGGTGAGGATGGCGGCCTGATCGACCATATCGAGCTGTTCGCCGATGACGCCGAAGCCGATAGCCGTAACTTCGTGCTCTGCCCCGGCAAGGCCTACGACCGCTCGCCCTGTGGCACCGGTACCAGCGCCAAGCTGGCCTGCCTGGCCGCCGACGGCAAGCTGCTGCCCGGCTCGATCTGGCGCCAGGCCAGCGTGATCGGTAGCCAGTTCGAAGGCAGCTACGAGCAGGCCGAAAACGGCCGCATCATCCCCACCATTCGTGGCCGGGCCAATATCAGCGCCGAGGCCACCCTACTCATCGAAGAAGACGATCCGTTCGCCTGGGGCATCGTTCCGTGAGTGACGGCGCCGACTTCATCGTCATCGGCGCCGGTATCGTCGGCGCCGCCTGCGCCCATGAACTGGCCAGCCGTGGCCAACGCGTGCTGGTGCTTGACGCGGGCCTGCGTGCGGCGACGGCTGCCGGCATGGGCCACCTGATCGTGCTCGACGACAACCCGGCCGAACTGGCGCTCAGCCAGTATTCGGTGCAGCGCTGGCGCGACTGGTCACGGGACATGCCGGACGACTGCGCCTATCGGCAGAACGGCACCCTGTGGCTGGCCGCCAATGCCGAGGAAATGGCCGTGGCCGAGGCCAAGTATCAGGTACTGCGCGAGCATGGCCTGGACTGCGAGCTGCTCGGCGCGCAAGCCCTGCACAACGCCGAACCAGAGCTGCGCGACGGTCTGCACGGCGGCCTGCGGGTAATCGGTGACGGCATTCTCTATGCACCCAACGCGGCGCGCTGGCTGCTCGACCATCCACTGATCGAGTGCCGCCAGGCGCATGTCGTGGAGATCGACGGCAACCGAGTACGCCTGGAAAGTGGTAGCAGGCTCAGCGCCCAAGCGGTGATCCTCGCTGGCGGTACTCATGCCAGCACACTATGCCCGGAACTGCCGATCGAACCGAAGAAAGGCCACCTGCTGATCACCGACCGTTACCCGGGGCGAATCAGCCACACCCTGGTGGAGCTGGGTTACGTCACCAGCGCGCACAACGCCACTGGCCCGTCGACCGCCGCCAATATCCAGCCACGCCCAACCGGCCAGCTGTTCATCGGCGCCTCGCGGCAGTTCAATACCACCGACCCGGAAATCGAACCGTGGATGCTGGCGAAGATGCTGCAGCGCGCCGTCGATTACGTGCCAGGCCTGGCCCAGCTCAACGGCATCCGCGCCTGGACCGGCTTTCGCGCCGCCAGCCCGGACGGCCTGCCGCTGCTCGGTGAACATCCGCAGCGCCCCGGCCTGTGGCTGGCGGTCGGCCACGAAGGCCTCGGTGTTACCACCGCGCCGGGCAGCGCCGACCTTCTGATTGCCCAGTTGCTCGGTGAAACCGCGCCACTGGCGCTGGAACCCTATCTGCCGCAGCGCTTCGCCGGAGTACGCGCGCATGCCTGAACTGATTCTCGACGGCCACCCGCTGCAGGTGGCCCCCGGTACCACGGTCGCCGCCGCGCTGATGCTCGGCGGTGATGGCACCAGCCGCACCTCGGTCAGCGGCCAGCGCCGTGCGCCGGTGTGTGGCATGGGTATCTGCCAGGAATGCCGGGTAACCATCGACGGCCAGCGCCGCCTGGCCTGCCAGACCCTTTGCCGCGATGGCATGCAGGTGGAGAGCCGGCCATGAAGGTGGACATCCTCATCATCGGTGCCGGCCCTGCCGGTATGGCCGCCGCCCTGGCTGCCGCGCCGAGTGGCGCACGCATCGCCGTGCTCGACGACAACCCCGCCGCTGGCGGACAGATCTGGCGCGACGGCCCGCAGGCGCACCTGCCGCCGCTGGCCCGCGAGCATCGCAGACGGCTGGAGGCACAGGCCAACATCGAGCTGCTGCCGGCCACCCGCGTGGTCGCCCTGGCCGGGGCCAAGGCGCTGCTGGTGGAAGACCCAGAGCAGGGCCGCGTCATCGCCTACGACAAGCTGATTCTGTGCACTGGCGCCCGTGAGTTGTTAATGCCGTTTCCCGGCTGGACGCTACCCGGTGTTACCGGCGCCGGCGGCCTGCAGGCGCTGATCAAGGGTGGCATGCCGGTGGCCGGCGAGCGCATCGTCATCGCCGGCAGCGGCCCATTGCTGCTGGCCAGCGCCGCTACCGCGAAGGAAAACGGTGCCCAGGTCGTAAGCATCACCGAACAGGCGAGTTGGTCAGCGCTGGCCGGCTTTGCCGCGCAATTGCCACGCTGGCCACACAAGCTGCTGCAATTGTTCGGCCTGTTCCACCCTGGCTACCGGGCCAACAGCCATGTCGTCGAAGCCCTGGGTGATGGGCGCCTGGAAGCGGTGCGCCTAAATAGCGGTGGGCAGATTCGCGAAATCGCCTGCGACCGCCTGGCTTGTGGCTTCGGCCTGATTCCCAACCTGCAACTCGGCCAAGCCCTGGGCTGCCGCATCGACAACAACGCGATTGCCGTCGATGCCTGGCAGGCCACCAGCCTCGCCGATCACTACGCCGCCGGGGAAAGCACCGGTTTTGGCGGCAGTGAAAAAGCCCTGGTCGAAGGCGCCATTGCCGGCCATACCGCAGTGGGCGACCGTGATGCGGCGCAGCACCTGTGGCCACAGCGCCAGCGCTGGCATGGCTTCGCCAGTGCGCTGAACGCCACCTTCGCCCTGCGTGACGAGGTGAAGAACCTGGCCAAGCCGGACACCCTGATCTGCCGCTGTGAAGATGTGCCGCTGGCCGCAGTCACCGATCACCAAGGTTGGAGCCAGGCGAAGATGGCCAGCCGTTGCGGCATGGGAGCCTGCCAGGGGCG
Source organism: Stutzerimonas kunmingensis (assembly GCF_032106285.1). Taxonomy (GTDB): domain Bacteria; phylum Pseudomonadota; class Gammaproteobacteria; order Pseudomonadales; family Pseudomonadaceae; genus Stutzerimonas; species Stutzerimonas kunmingensis_B. Next base: position 27,193 of record NZ_DAMCPO010000034.1, on the reverse strand, counting down.
CATCTGCGGCGGTGCAGCGCAGGCCTTGTTCGGCTGGCAGCCAGCGGCGCCACGCCCGCCATTCAGCCCCGCGCGTATCGGCACCCTGCTCCACCTGCAGTAGCGTCGTTCGAGCACTACCCAGGTGGCCCTTCGGGCCGTATGCTCAGGAGCCACCACCTACCAGTCCCAAGATGCTAGACCTTCTGCCACGCTCCACGCTCACCGACCTACCCACACTGCTCGCCAGCCTTGCGGCGATCGCGCCGTTACTGGATGCAATGCCCGGCGTGGTGTTCTTCATCAAGGACCCCCAGGCGCGCTACATGATGGTCAATCAGACGCTGGCACGGCGCTGCGGCTTCAAGGACAAGCAGGAGCTACTCGGGCGCACCGCCGAGGATGTCTTCCCATCGCGTCTGGGCCCGCAGTACACCGCCCAGGATCTACAAGTTCTTCACGCCGGCTCACATCTGGAAAACCAGCTTGAGCTGCACCTATACCCCGAACACCTGACCGGGTGGTGCCTGACCCATAAGCTAGCCTTGCGCAATGTTGCCGGTGAAGTGATCGGCATGGCCGGAGTATCGTGTGACCTACAGGCAGCACATGACACGCATCCGGCCTACCAGAGGCTGGCCGTGGTGGACGACTATATCCGCCAGCACCACGCGCGCCCTATCAGCCTGGCCGAGCTGACCGAGTTAGCAGGATTGTCCGTGGCGCAGCTGGAACGTCTGTGCAAGCGGATCTTCCAGCTTACCCCACGGCAAATGATTCATAAGGCACGTCTCGGCTCCGCCACCCAACTGCTGCAAAGCGACCTACCGATCACGGAGATAGCCCTGCGCTGTGGCTATACCGACCACAGCGCGTTCAGCCGCCAGTTCAAGGCATTGACCGGGCTTTCCCCGAGCCAATACCGCGATGCCCAGCGCTATCGCTGACAACACGTTCCATTTAGGGGCAAACACACACACAGCATGCTTCATTATGTAACACGGTGACACTTACCCGCCGCCTCGCATCGCGACGAGCGCTGCTCATTCCTCGCTATATCCCTCGCCAAATAAGGGCTGCCATTTTGCCACTGAGTTCAGGGCAAAACCGGCACAAGCCTTGCTTATCAAATATCGTATACGAAATCCCCTGATGCACGTTTCATCTGCCAACCCATCAATCAATAATGAGGCTGCACATGAATAGAAAGACTCTCGCCATTGCCCTCGGCACCGCCCTGAGCGCCTCCCTGGCGGCAACCGCTCAAGCCGACAAGCTCGACGACATCATCGGTTCCGGCAAGCTGCGTTGCGCCGTGACTCTGGACTTCCCACCCATGGGTTTCCGCGATGAGAAGAACCAGCCCGCCGGCTTCGACGTGGACTACTGCAACGACCTGGCGAAGGTCCTCGGCGTCGAGGCCGAAGTGGTCGAAACCCCGTTCCCGGATCGTATTCCCGCACTGGTCTCCGGCCGTGCCGACGTGATCGTCGCCTCCACCTCCGACACCCTCGAGCGCGCCAAGACCGTGGGCATGACCGTGCCCTACTTCGCCTTCCAGATGGTCGTGCTGACCCGTGAAGACGCCGGCATCAGCAGCTACGCCGACCTCAAGGGCAAGAAGCTGGGCAACACCAGCGGCACCTACGAGGCCATCGCCCTGGAAAAGGATCAGAAGGCCTGGGGTGAAGGCAGCTTCCGCGCCTACCAGTCGCAGAACGACACCATCCTCGCCGTGGCCCAGGGCCATATCGACGCCACCGTGGTGACCAACACCGTGGCCGCCGCCACCCTCAAGTCCGGCAAGTACAAGGGCCTGAAAGTCGCCGGTGACGCGCCTTTCGTCGTCGACTACGTGTCCCTAGCCGCCAAGCGCAACGAGTATGGCCTGCTCAACTACCTCAACCTGTTCGTCAACCAGCAGGTGCGTAACGGCCGTTACGACGAACTGTGGCAGAAGTGGGTAGGCGACGAAATCAAGCCGGCCAGCCTGACCGTACCGGGCGTGTACTACTAAGCCCAGGTGCCAGCGCGCCGCCTCGCGGCGCGCTCTCCCCTTATCGCGCTCGTGTGCTCCTGCAGCACCCGAGCTTTCTCCCGCAACGGAGCCCCATCGATGTCTGCAACCGTGGAACGCTCACTACCCAGCGCCGCTGTCGACCTGCTGCAGGGCCGCAGCCTGGTGGCCGGCCGCGCCGAGGGTGAGTTGCTGTTCGCCGACATGGGCCTGAGTTTCTGGGGCGGTGTCGATCCGTTCAGCGGCGAGGTGATCGACCGCCACCATCCGCTCAGCGGGCAGAACCTGGCCAGGCGCGTGCTGGCGATTCCCAGCGGGCGCGGCTCCTGCACCGGCAGCAGCGTGATGATGGAGCTGCTCAGCGGCGAGCATGCGCCCAGCGCACTGGTGCTAGCCGAGGCCGACGAGATTCTCACCCTCGGCGTGCTGGTGGCCGAGCTGCTGTTCCAGCGTTCCATCGCCGTGCTGTGCATCGGTCACGAAGCCTTTGCCCGGCTGCGCGGGCAGGCTTATGCCCGCCTGGACGGTGAGCGCTTGCAGCTTTATCCACAGCGCCCGGTCGATGCCCGGCCAACCGGCGTGGCATCACTCGCCGGGCAGCGCCCGTTCAGTACCCATCTGAGCCTGAGCGAAGACGATCAGGCGCGGCTCGATGGCGAGCAGGGCAAGGCGGCCCAGGTCGCCATGCAACTGGTGCTACGCATGGCCGAGCTTCAAGGCGCCAGCGAACTGCTGGACGTCACCCAGGCGCATATCGACGGCTGCATCTACACCGGCCCGGCCAGCCTGCGCTTCGCCGAACAACTGGTGGCCTGGGGCGCCAAGGTATGTGTGCCGACCACCCTCAATTCGATCTCCGTGGATCAGCGGCGCTGGCGCGCACTGGGCATCGACGCGGCATTCGGCGAACCGGCCAGCGCCCTCGGTGATGCCTACATGGCGATGGGCGCGCAGCTCAGCTTCACCTGTGCGCCCTATCTGCTGGACAGCGCACCAGGCGAGGGCGAGCAGATCGTCTGGGCGGAATCCAATGCGGTGGTCTACGCCAACAGCGTGCTCGGCGCCCGGACGCTGAAGTATCCCGATTACCTGGATATCTGCATTGCCCTGACCGGCCGTGCGCCGAAGGTCGGCTGCCACCTCGATGAGCAGCGCAAGGCCGCTCTGCGCATCGAGCTGCCGGCGCTCGACGGCCTGGACGACGCCTTCTATCCATTGCTCGGCTATCACGTCGGTCTGCTCTGTGGCAGCCGCATTCCGCTGGTCTGTGGTCTGGAACGGGCGCAACCGACGCTGGACGATCTCAAGGCCTTTGGCGCCGCCTTCGCCACCAGCTCGGCAGCGCCACTGTTCCATATCGCTGGTATCACCCCGGAAGCACGCGACCCACAACGGGTTATTCACAGCGGTGCAACGCTGCAGACAGAGCAGGTCAGCCACGCCGACCTACGCCGCAGCTGGGATGAGTTGAACAGTGCCAGGGAAGCCAGGGTCGGCCTGATCGCCCTCGGCAACCCGCATTTCTCGTTCAGCGAATTCGCCCACCTCGCCACCCTGTGTGCCGGCCGCACCCGGCACCCGGAGGTCAGCCTGGTGATTACCAGCGGCCGCGCGGTGCTCGAACAGGCCCGCGCCGCAGGCCATGCCGCCGTGCTGGAAGCCTTTGGCGCGACCCTGCTGAACGATACCTGCTGGTGCATGCTCGGCGAGCCCGTGGTGCCGACAAACAGCTCCACCCTGATGACCAATTCAGGCAAATACGCCCATTACGCGCCAGGGCTGGTCGGTCGCTCGGTGCACTTCGCCAGTCTGGCCGAGTGCATCGAGGCCGCCTGCTCAGGCCAAGCCAGCGGTCGCCTGCCGCGCTGGCTGCAACCCGCTTTCCCTGTGGAGAACCCCACGCATGTTTGATTACACCTTCCAGTGGCGCCAGGCGTTCAGGGCTTTGCCCGACATGCTCGCCGGTGCCTGGGTGACCTTCGAGACGGCCGCCCTGTCGATGATCTTCGGCGTACTCATCGCCCTCGCGCTGACGGTGATGCGCGAGCTGAAGAACCCGCTGGCACGCGGCTTCGCCAACACCTGGGTATCCATCGCACGCAACACGCCGTCGCTGTTCCAGATCTACATCCTCTACTTCGGTTTGGGCTCGATGGGCTGGCACGTCAGCTCCTGGATCGCCCTGCTCGCCGGTATCACCTTCAACAACGCCGGCTACCTGGCGGAAAACTTCCGCGGTGGCCTCAAGGCAGTGCCCGACACCCAAGTGCGGGCTGCACGCTCGCTGGGCATGAGCGCCTTCCAGGCCTACCGGTTGATCGTCGTGCCGCAACTGCTGCGCATCGTCTTCTACCCGCTTTCCAACCAGATGGTCTGGGCTGTGCTGATGACCTCGCTGGGGGTGATCGTCGGCCTCAACAACGACCTCACCGGCGTCACCCAGGACTACAACGTCAAGACCTTCCGCACCTTCGAGTTCTTTGCCATCGCGGCGGTGCTTTATTACCTGATCGCCAAGGCGATCGTAGCGGTAGCCCGGCTCATGGCCTGGCGCCTGTTCCGTTACTGAGGAAGCACTTACATGTTCAATACCAGCTTCACCTGGAACGACTTCCTCTTCCTGCTCGACGGCGCCTGGGTCACCCTGCAACTGACCTTCTGGGCCATCCTGCTCGGTTCCTTCGCCGGCCTGTTGTTCGGCCTGCTGCGTGCCCTGCTTCCGCGCGCCACCCTGCCACTGGCCTGGGTGCTCGACGTGTTCCGCAGCGTGCCGCTGCTGATCCAGTTCGTCCTGTTCAACTCGTTCAAGAGCATCGCCGGCATCGATATCAGCGCCTTCACCGTGGGCTGCATCGTGCTCGGCATCTACGCCGCCGCCTACTTCACCGAGATCGTGCGGGCCGGCGTGCTGTCGGTGCCGTTCACCCTGCGCCGCGCCAGCCGTTCGCTGGGCCTGAGCTACCTGCAGGACCTGCGCTACATCGTCCTGCCGATGGCCACCCGCGTAGCCTTCCCTGGCTGGCTGAACCTGGTGCTCAGCGTGATGAAGGACACCGCGCTGGTCATGTGGATCGGCATCGTCGAGCTGCTGCGCGCCTCGCAGACCATCGTCACACGCATTCAAGAGCCGCTGCTGGTGCTGTGCATCGCCGGCCTCATCTATTACGTCATGAGCCTGGTCGTCGCCCAACTCGGCGCCCAGCTGGAAAAAAGGTGGCAGGAAAATGATTGAGATCGACAATGTCCACAAATCCTTCGGCGACCTCGAAGTCATCAAGGGCGTCAGCCTGACGGTGAACAAGGGCGAGGTGGTGTCGATCATTGGCGGCTCCGGTTCCGGCAAATCGACCCTGCTGATGTGCATCAACGGCCTGGAGTCGATCAAGAGCGGCAGCATCCGCGTCGACGGCACCGAGGTGCATGCGCCCTCCACCGACATCAACAAGCTGCGGCAGAAAATCGGCATCGTCTTCCAGCAATGGAACGCCTTCCCGCACCTGACCGTGCTGGAAAACGTGATGCTGGCACCGCGCAAAGTGCTAGGCCTGAGCAAGCAGGAAGCCGAGGCTATCGCCGTGCAGCAACTGACCCACGTTGGCCTGGGCGAGAAGCTCAAGGTGTTCCCCGGCAAGCTCTCTGGCGGCCAGCAGCAGCGCATGGCAATCGCCCGCGCACTGGCCATGAGCCCGGACTACATGCTGTTCGACGAAGCCACCAGCGCCCTCGACCCACAACTGGTGGGTGAGGTACTCGACACCATGCGCATGCTCGCCGAAGACGGCATGACCATGGTGCTGGTGACCCACGAAATCCGCTTCGCGCGGGACGTGTCCGACCGCGTGGCGTTCTTCCGCAACGGCCTGGTGCACGAGATCGGCACGCCCGATCAGGTGATCGGCAATCCGCAGAAGCCGGAAACCGCTGACTTCCTCAAGTCGGTCAACTAAGAGGGTTGCGCCATGCGCTCCAGCAAAGTCATTCATGTGGTCAGCTGCCACGCCGAGGGCGAGGTCGGTGACGTCATCGTCGGCGGCGTCGCGCCGCCACCGGGCGATACTCTGTGGCAGCAGTCGCGCTGGATCGAACAGGACGACTTCCTACGCAACTTCGTGCTCAACGAGCCGCGCGGTGGCGTGTTCCGCCACGTCAACCTGCTGGTGCCGGCGAAGAATCCCAAGGCGCAGATGGGTTGGATCATCATGGAACCGGCCGACGTGCCGCCGATGTCCGGCTCCAACTCGCTGTGCGTGGCCACCGTGCTGCTCGACAGCGGCATCCTGCCAATGACCGAGCCGCAGACCCGGCTGACCCTGGAAGCCCCCGGCGGCCTGGTGGAAGTGGTCGCCGACTGCAAGGACGGCAAGGCCGAGCGCGTCGAGGTGAAGAACGTGCCGTCCTTCGCCGACAAGCTCGACGCCTGGATCGAGGTCGAAAGCCTCGGCTCGCTGCAGGTGGATACCGCTTACGGTGGCGACAGTTTCGTCATCGTCGATGCACACAAGCTGGGCTTCTCCATCGCCCCGGACGAAGCGGCGGACCTGGTCGCCACGGGACTCAAGATCACCCAGGCAGCCAACCAGCAACTCGGTTTCAGCCACCCACTGAACCCGGACTGGAGCCATATTTCCTTCTGTCAGATCGCCGCCCCGGTGGTGCACGAGAACGGCATCGCCACGGGCGCCAATGCCGTGGTCATCCGCCCCGGCAAGATCGACCGCTCACCTTGCGGTACAGGCTGCTCGGCGCGCATGGCGGTCATGCATGCCAAGGGCCAATTGGCGGTGGGCGAACGATTCATCGGCCGCTCGATTATCGGCTCACAATTCCACTGCCGCATCGACTCGCTGACCGAAGTCGCCGGCCGCACCGCGATCTACCCATGCCTGTCCGGGCGCGCCTGGATCACCGGTACGCACCAGCACATGCTCGACCCGAGCGATCCGTGGCCGATCGGCTATCGCCTCTCGGACACCTGGCCGGTGGAATTGAAGCTGTAGAAAGGCAACAAAAGAATCGAGCAATCACTGTGGGAGCGGACTTGTCCGCGAATGTTCAGGACTAAAAGATCGCGGACAAGTCCGCTCCCACAAATATGCAGTGAACCGGGCTCAGGCCCACACCATGGAAATAGAGGGTTTACTACGACCGTTTATTTTCGTATACGAAATACTTTAATTCTGCCTGGAGGCAACACTATGAGCAGCAACATCTTCACCGGAACCATCCCCGCCCTGATGACACCCTGCACCGCCGAGCGCAAGCCGGACTTCGACGCCCTGGTGCGCAAGGGCAAGCAGCTGATCGAGACCGGCATGAGCGCCGTGGTCTACTGCGGTTCCATGGGCGACTGGCCGTTGCTCACCGAAGCCGAGCGCCAGGAAGGTGTGGCGCGCCTGGTGGCAGCCGGCATCCCAACCATCGTCGGCACCGGCGCGGTGAACAGCAGGGAAGCCGTATCCCACGCCGCCCATGCCGCCAAGGTCGGCGCCCATGGCCTGATGGTTATTCCCCGCGTGCTGTCCCGTGGCGCCTCGCTGACCGCCCAGGAAGCGCACTTCGCCGCCATTCTCGAAGCGGCACCGAAGCTGCCGGCGGTGATCTACAACAGCCCGCACTACGGCTTTGCCACCCGCGCCGACCTGTTCTTCAAGCTGCGTCAAAAGTACCCCAATCTGATCGGCTTCAAAGAGTTCGGTGGCGCCGCCGCCATGTCCTACGCCGCCGAGCACATCACCTCCCAGGATGACGATGTGATCCTCATGGCCGGCGTCGATACCCAGGTGATGCATGGCTTCGTCAACTGCGGTGCCACAGGCGCCATCACCGGCATCGGCAACGTCCTGCCGCGCGAAGTGCTGCAACTGGTCGAGCTGAGCAAGCAGGCCGCCAAGGGCGACGCCATTGCCCGCCGCCGCGCCCATGAGCTGTCCGAAGCACTGAATGTGCTGTCGACCTTCGACGAAGGCACCGACCTGGTTCTCTACTACAAGCACCTGATGGTGCTGGGTGGCGACCCGGAATACACCCTGCACTTCAACGAAACCGATGTGCTCAGCAAGGCCCAGCGCAACTACGCCGAGATCCAGTACAAGCTGTTCCGCCAGTGGTACGCCAACTGGTCGGCCAGCGCCTGATCGCTGGACGTCCGTGCTTGCCGAACGGGCACCACCCGTTAATTGCTGTATGGACGCGGGAGGCCATCCCTCCCGCTTCTTTGGCTTCACCTACCTTGCCTGACGAATGCGCAATCCGTGCACCGGGCAAACACGATAAAGACCAAGGGCAACAGGATGATCAACAAGACTACCCAGCTTTTCGCCGCTCTCGGCCTCGCGCTTTGCTGCGCTACCAGCCAGGCGGCCAGCTACACCTACTCGGTACCAACCTCCGTGCCGGAAGGCAGTTTCTTCTTCGACAACTTCCTCAAGCGCTTCGCCAGCAACGCCGCGCTGCTCACCGACGGCGAGGTGAAGATTCGCCCGGTCGGCGCCGGCGTCATCGTGCCGCCGTTCCAGGTCTACGAGTCGGTGCAGAACGGCGTGCTCAAGGCCGGTCACTCCACCCCCACCTACCTGGTCAACCAGGATCCGCTGAACAACGTGTTCGCTGGTTATCCGGGCGGCATGTCCGGCGAGGAAACCCTGGCCTGGCTGTATGAAGGCGATGGCCTAAAGTACCTGCAGGAATTCCGCCGCAAGAACATGGGCCTACACAGCCTGGTCGTGGGCGTCGGCAGCACCGAAGTGCTGGCGCACGCCAACAAGAAGATCGAGAGACTGGAAGACTTCAAGGGCCTGAAATTCCGCACCGCCGGTGCCTGGGCCGAGGTCATCCAGCAGGTCGGCGCTTCGCCTACTGTGATACCGCCAGGCGAGATCTACACCCTGCTGCAACGCAAGGGCGTGGACGCCGTCGAGTGGGCCACCCCAGGGGCCAACCTGACCGAAGGCTTCCACGAAGTGGCGCCTTACCTGCTCACCCCCGGCGTGCACCAACCGTCGTTCGTCTGGGAGTTCTTCATGACCGAGGAGAACTGGAACGCCATCGACGAGAAGACCCGCGCCAAGCTGGAAGAAGCCGCCAAGCTGACCACCCTGCAGAGCTACTTCCACTTCCTCGACCGCGACATGAAGGCGATGGACACCTACCGCAAGGCCGGCATCGAAATCATCCAGCTGGACAAGAGCATCACCGACGACCTGGCCCAGCGCGGCAACAAGCTGATCGCCGACAAACTGGAAGCGCGCAAGGCGGACGACATCGACGCCAAGGCCATCTTCAAGGACTACAGCGACTACCTGCAGCGCTGGTCGGAAAACTCCTCCTATCTCTACAGACATTAAGTACCACGACTGACGAGACAAGGCCGGCCACCACCGTTGGCCGGCCGCAGGAGGAGTTATGAACAACAAATGGTACAACTGGCCAGCACAGGCCCTGCTCTGCATGGCCGCCTGCATGACCCTGGCACTAGTGCTGATGATGATCTACGAGGTCTTCGCCCGCTATGCCCTGCACAGCCCGACGCTCTGGGCCTTCGATGTTTCCTACATGCTCAATGGCTGCATCTTCCTGCTGGGTTGCGCCTACGCGCTGAAGGAAGAAGCTCATGTGCGTGTCGACTTTCTTTCCTCGCGGCTCAAACCGGCCGCCCAGCGCTGGTTCAACGCGGCGTTCTACCTGCTGGTACTGGTGCCCACCATCGGCGGCCTGACCTTCGTCGCCGGGCGACGCGCCTGGCACGCTTTCGCCACTGGCGAAGTGGAACATGTCAGCCCCTGGGCGCCACTCATGTGGCCGTTCTACCTGGCGCTGGCGCTCGGCCTCGCCGGCCTGACCTACCAGCTCATCGTCGATGCCGTGCTGTTCATCGGCAATCGCAAGCAGCCCGGCTCCAAGGAACACTGACCGATGATGGAATACCTACCTGTACTGATGTTCGTCCTGCTGTTCCTGTTCATCTTCCTCGGCGTCCCGGTGTCCTTCTCGCTGATCAGCGTGTCGTTCCTGTTCGGCATGTTCCTGTTCGGCGACAACATCCTCCAGCAGATGTACGGCTCGCTGCTGCAGGCCTCGACCAACTTCGCCCTGTCGGCGATTCCGCTGTTCGTGCTGATGGGCGCGATCCTGGAGCGAACCGGCCTGGCGCAGCGCCTGTTCAATGCACTGCAGCTGTGGCTCGGGGGCTTCTCCGGCGGCCTGGCGATCTCCTCGATGCTGATGTGCGGCATCTTCGCCGCCAGCTCCGGCGTGGTCGGCGCGGTGGAAATCGTGGTGGGCATGATGGCCATCCCGGCCATGTCCAAATACAAGTACGACCGTGCGCTGATCTCCGGCACCATCTGCGGCGGCGGCTCGCTGGGGGCGATCATTCCGCCGTCGGTGATCGTCGTCGTGTATGCCTCGATGGCACAGCTGTCGATCGGCCAGCTGTTCGCCGCCACGCTGTTCCCCGGCCTGCTGATGCTCGGCATGTTCCTGCTCTACATCATCATCGCCTGCTGGCTGAAGCCCTCGCTGGCACCGGCCGTGCCGGAGATGAAGGCCACGCCGCTGGGCGAGAAGCTGAAGATCACCCTCAGCGCGCTGATCCCGCCGCTGCTGCTGATCGCCGCCGTGCTCGGCTCGATGCTCGCCGGCATCGCCTCGCCCACCGAATCGGCTGCGGTCGGTGCCTTCGGTGCCGGCTTGCTGGCCATCTGGTTCCGTGAGCTGAGCGTGGCACGCCTGATCGAAGCGCTGATCAGCACCATCAAGATCACCTCGATGATCATGCTGATCGTCGCCGGCGGCATCATGTTCACCGCCATATTCGCCGCGGGTGGCGGTGGCTGGATGATCGGCGAATTCATGGAAGAGATGAATTTCAGCCCCTACGTGCTGATCCTCATCCTGATGACCTTGGTGTTCTTCGCCGGCATGGTGCTGGACTGGATTTCCCTAGTGCTGATTTTCGTACCGATCTTCACCCCATTGATCAAGGCTGCCGGTATCGACCCGGTGTGGTTCGCGGTGATGTTCATGGTGGTGGTGCAAACCTGCTACCTGACGCCGCCGCTGGCGCCCTCGGTGTTCTACCTCAAATCCATCGCCCCACCGGGCTACAGCTACGGCGTTATGTACCGCGGGGTGCTGCCGTTCATCGCCATCCAGTTACTGCTGTTCCTACTGATCCTGGCCATGCCCGGCATCGCCACCTGGCTGCCGAAGCAGCTGTTCTGACCTGATCGCGCGCCTCTCGCCGAGGCGCGTCCCAACGTCTATCTGGAGTTCACATGTCCGACCGTATCGGCTACAACATCATCGGCGAGCTGTTCAGCGCCGCCGGTTCCGTCACCTTGCAGAGCCTCGACGCCAGTACCGGCGAGGCCCTGCCGTTCCGTTTCCATCAGGCCACCGCCGAAGAAGTGGAAAGCGCAGCACACAGCGCCGAGGCCGCCTACCCGGCATTTCGCAGCCTGCCAGCCGTGCGCCGCGCCGAGTTTCTCGACGCCATCGCCGATGAACTCGACGGGTTGGGCGATGACTTCGTCGCCATCGTCTGCCGCGAAACCGCGTTACCAACCGGGCGCATCCAGGGCGAGCGCGGCCGCACCAGCGGGCAGATGCGCCTGTTCGCCAAGGTGCTGCGTCGGGGTGATTTCCACGGCGCCCGCATTGACCGTGCCCTGCCGGATCGCCAGCCCCTGCCGCGCGTCGATCTACGCCAATGCCGCATTGGCCTCGGCCCGGTAGCGGTGTTCGGCGCCAGCAACTTCCCGCTGGCCTTCTCCACAGCCGGCGGCGATACCGCTTCGGCTCTGGCCGCCGGCTGCCCGGTGGTGTTCAAGGCACACAGCGGCCATATGGCCACTGCCGCCTTCGTCGGCGAAGCAATCCTGCGTGCCGCCAGCAAAACCGGCATGCCAGCCGGCGTGTTCAACATGATCTACGGCAGTGGCGTCGGTGAGGCGCTGGTCAAGCACCCGGCGATCCAGGCCGTCGGCTTCACCGGTTCGCTGCATGGCGGCCGTGCCCTGTGCGACATGGCGGCAGCGCGCCCGCAGCCGATCCCGGTATTCGCCGAGATGAGTTCGATCAACCCGGTCGTGCTGCTGCCGGGCGCGCTGGCAAAGCGCGGCGAGCAGATCGCCCGCGAACTGGCCGACTCGGTGGTACTCGGCTGCGGCCAGTTCTGCACCAACCCCGGCCTGGTAATCGGCATCGCCTCGCCGGACTTCAGCCTGTTCACCGCCAATCTGATCGCCGAAATCGGCCAGCGCCCGGCGCAGACCATGCTCAATGCCGGCACGCTGAAAAGCTACGAGAAAGGTCTGGCGGCGCTGCACGCACACCCGCGCATTCGCCATCTGGCCGGCCAGCCACAGGAAGGCCGGCAGGCACTGCCGCACCTATTCCAGGCCGATGCCGGCCTGCTGATCGAGGGCGACGAACTGCTGCAGGAAGAAGTTTTTGGCCCCGTGACCGTGCTTGTCGAAGTCGCCGACAAGGCCGAGTTGATCCGCGCCCTGCAAGGCCTGCGCGGCCAACTGACGGCCACCCTGACCGCCGAACCGGATGACTTGCAGGCCCACGGCGACCTTTTGTCACTGCTGGAACAGAAGGTCGGCCGCGTACTGTTCAACGGTTATCCAACCGGCGTGGAAGTCTGCGATGCCATGGTACATGGCGGCCCCTACCCGGCCACCTCGGACGCACGCGGCACCTCGGTCGGCACCCTGGCTATCGACCGCTTCCTGCGTCCGGTGTGCTACCAGAACTGCCCGGACGCCTTGCTGCCGGACGTCCTGAAAAACGCCAATCCGCTGGGCATTGTGCGGTTGGTCGACGGTGTCACGACGCGGGAAGCGCTGGCCTGAAATCTGTGTCGGCTCGGTAACCAGCGCTTTCCCCCCTCTGCCCCGGCTTGCCGGGGCTTTTTTGATCTCAGCCGCGCAGGGCAACCAGGTCCTGATAAAGGCTGTCGGCGATTTCCACACCCGCCACCAGGCTTTTGGCTCGCGCCTCGTAGCGGCGTTGCGAAGGCAGCCGCGCGCCCTGGCCCTGAATCGCCTCAAACAGACTCTCGGCACGAGCCAAGTGGACCTCGGCCTGCTCGCCGAGAAAGCGCTGCGGATCGAACGCGATGATCAGCTCACCGTGATACGGCAAAGCATTGTGCCCGGCATCGAACACGCCGGACTCGACACTGGTGAGGTCACCGATCAGCGGCCCGGCAATCAACTCGATCATCGCCGAGAGCGCCGAGCCCTTGTGCCCGCCAAAGGTCAGCATGGCACCATGGTCGAGCACTTCAGCCGCATCATCGCTGGGTTGGCCTTGGCGATCCACGCCCCAGCCGCTAGGCAGCGGCTTGCCGGAACGACGGTGCAACTCAATCTCGCCACGAGCCACAGCACTCGTGGCGAAGTCAAAGACGAAAGGGTGGCTCCCGCTGCGCGGCCAACCGAACGCAATGGGGTTGGTGCCGAACAAAGGGCGGCTACCGCCAGTCGGGGCAACGTAGGCCTGGGTGGGGTTGCAGGCCAACGCCACCAGGCCCAGCTCGGTGATCGCCTCCATCTCCGCCCACAATGCGGAAAAGTGCACACAGCGGTTGATCGCCATGGCGGCAATGCCATTGCTGCGGGCTTTCTCGGCCAGCAGTGGCAAGCCGGCAGCGAAAGCCAGCTGTGAAAAGCCGCCACAGGCATCCACCCGCACCAGCGAAGGTGCCTGATCGAATACCTGTGGCTCGGCATCGGGCACCGCCTTGCCAGCCTTCAGCGTACGCACGATACCCAGCAGACGCCACAGGCCATGAGACGTACAGCCATCACGCTCGCCAGCGGTGACGGTGGTGGCGATGGCCTGGACGAAGGCTTCGCTGAAACCGGCATGGCGAAGAATGTCGGCAGCCAGTTCATGGGCTTCGGTAAGGGTCAGTCGGGTCATAGCAGGCTCCTTGCAGTCAGCCTGCTACATTGACCCGCTCTCGCCGTGACCGCTTGATCGCTTTACGCTGGAGGCATGCCGAATTCGGCACACCGACGGGCGGGCTCAGGCTGCCCGCCGAGCACCGCTCAACTCGGGGAAGTCGGCAAGCTCGCGTTGCAGCTGGCATTGCTCGGCATAGTGTTCGATAGCCCGGCGATAGGCCATGCGGCGCTGGTCTTGCAGCTTGCGCCGGGTCTTGGCATCAGGTTGGTCGTGCAGTTGCGCGTCATCGAAAGCCTTGTACCGCCGTCAACGCCATGCTCGATGACCACATCTCTCATGTGCGGTCGCAGATAACTGCTCTGCAAGCGCTTGAGCAACAACTCGTTTCACTGAGGGCGAGTTGCAACGAGGGTCGGGAGATCAATGCCTGCGGCATCCTGACGGGGATCAGCGAGGAGAGCAAACAACAGCTGTATAGGGCTAGCTCAGGCCGTAAGGACTGAGCAGAGACATGCCGGACCTTGCAGTGACATTGTGAATGCATGGTGTGTTGATCGCGAAGCCTCACTGCGTATCTCGGCATGCGAACCTGGGCGTTGCTGCAAACTTGCAGGGGCCGTGAAGAAGAGTCGTCATCAACCAGGTAATCCGCTGAGCTGATGGTTGGTTCCGTCATCATGATATGAGCCAATCAACCAAAAAATCCGGATACCCGGCAAAACCAGCCTGTCGTAGAGCTTGTCCATAACATCCCCCTGAACAATGCGTGCCATAGGTTTTGGGCATATGGGCCAATCATTGCTCCCAGCATTGTTGTCGTACTGGCCAGCCTCATTCTCTCACAGCCGGTCCAAACCAGTGCCCAGACGAGGATGCCAGGCTGCTAACGGCTAGCGGGGGCGCAATACCCAGACGTGCGAAACAAGTCTGACAGGGAGGGGAAGCCTCAAGTCACAGGGAGCAGCCTAGCTGCCGCTCTAGGACGGTCTTTATAGTCAATTATAGAGTGATTATAGAATCATTCATTCCGGCTGCCTGATTTGCCGCGACCGGTTCAACTGAAGGATCTTCTGAGGTTGTTAATCGACCTCATTCCTAAGCATCAGGGAACTGTTTGTTCCTACACCTGTAACCCACGTCGGCACCAACCATGTTTTCCTCGCCGTGTAGCAGCGATCGACCTGGGTGACACACGTCAGAATCGCCGCATCGCGATACCCATGTGGTTTTTTAAAATTGTGATATTAATCATATGGATAGAGGGGAAGTGAGTGAATTTTCCCCTTATCTCGGCATGACCCCGTATTCGTTTAGCCACGATCAGCACGCGCGCTCTGCCGCGGGATGCTTATACTCGCCACAATTCTGCCAGGAAGTTGAACATGAGCAGCATCGAAGAACTCAACGCGCAATCGCTCAAGGGGCACTCAGGTCTCAGGCGAATCCTGAGAGCGCTGGGATACTCCATTGCAGGTATCCGTGCTGCGATTGCCGGCGAAGCTGCCTTCAGACAGCTGCTGCTGCTCAACGCTATCCTGATACCACTGGCGTTCACGCTCGACGTCAGCCGAATCGAACGCTTGTTACTGGTGATCGTGCCGTTGTTGACACTGGTGGTCGAGCTCGTCAATTCGGCGATAGAGGCAGCAATCGACCGAATCTCGCTCGAACTGCACCCGCTTTCCAAGAACGCCAAGGACATGGGCAGCGCGGCGCAACTGCTGTCGCTGGTGATGGTAGCGGTCACCTGGGTGATGATTCTCTATTGAGCCTGGCGCTGTCACGCTCATGCTCGCCCGATCTGCCCAGCCGCGCGCAGTGTCAGACAGCTCGCGGATAGGCAGTCACCGCCCTGGAACTCAGTCCTTCCTGACGTTCTGATAGAGCATCAGGCGCGATGCCTCGTGCAGTCCCCGTGTCAGGGCGACAAGTCGCTGGTATTCCTCGGGATACCGGTCGGCTACGTCGACCAGAGGCTCCGGTGATGCAATTTCGTGCAAGGTCGGCTGGCTGCCGTCGTGCTGCATCTGCAGAAGAAAGTCCTTGGTCACGCCACCAATCAGCGGGAATGTGCCTTCGCGGAGCACGAGTGGAACCACTCGCTCCCCTTCAGGAGCCGGCTGCTGGATGTCGCGTCCCATTGCACCGTTGCGAAACTCCATGCCGGCCATGCCCAGTACGGTCGGTAGCAGATCGGCCAGACCCACGGCCTCTTCGATCACTCGTGGCTCCAGCAGCTTGGGCGCATGGATCAATAACGGAACGTTATTGCTCTCGAGCCCCAGCTTTTCGTATGCCGGCAGCATGTGCGGAATCTGGGCGATGCGCGTGTTGTGGTCGCCAAACATGACGAAGATGGTGTTGTCGTACCAGCCGCCTTCCTTCGCAATCTCCATCAGGCGGCCGATGTTGAAATCCAGAAGGCGGACCGCGTTGTACTGCGCCACGCTGCGGGAACCGGCGCCCTGCACCTTTTCCAAAGGTAGATCGAGGGCTTCGAAGCCGTCGTTCTGCTTGGGTATGGTAAACGGACGATGGTTGCCCGCCGTCTGGATATAGGCAAAGAAGGGCTTGCCCTCCCCCTGCTCTCGCAGCAGCCGGTCACTTTCCTTGAACAGGTCCAGATCGGAGATTCCCCACACATCCACCATCGGAGAGTTCCAGTGGCGCTCTTCATATAGCTGGATGTCGTCGATGCTCTGGCGGATCAGGGCATTCATATTGGCCCAGCCGGAATTGCCGCCAATCATGTAGTACTTGTCGTAGTCCTGCAGCGCGTTGACGAGGCTGTGTTGGCGGGTGATCAGCGGATTGCGCGTCGCGGTTTCCTGCCGGGAAACGTCTGGTACGCCGGATATGCTCGCCCAAACGGTCTTCGCGGTGCCGGTCACGGGCACGTAGAAGTTCTTGAAGAACCAGCTCTGCTTGGCCAGCCGGTCGATATTGGGAGTTGGATTGAGCGGATTGCCGTAGGCGCCCACCGCGGTGGTTCCCAGGGATTCGAGCATGACGAAGACGACATTCGGCCGCTTTCCGTCAATCGCATAGGGTTGAACGCCCTGCTCCCGGCTGAAATTAAGCGTTTTCGCATCAGGCTGGTCGACGCCTAGGTAACGGCTGACGACATCGTAATGGGCCTCGACCTGTTCCCGGTCATACGGCTGATTGGGCACCTTCAGCGTGTCGTAGAGGAAGATCACCGGATTCAGGCCAAGGGCTGCGATCTGGTTGTCGCCCGAGAAAAAAGCATCACTCCAGCGCAGCGGCACGGGGTTTTCCAGGTTGATATTGTCGAAACGCCCGAGGATGGCGACGAAGACAGCCACCACCATCAGCGCGCTACCCCAGATCAGCGAAAGCCGGCTGATTCGCTTTGCCGGACGATCCAGCGTGACCCGCTCAAAGCGCAGCAGCAGCCACCAGACCAGAGCGGTTGCCGCCGCCCAGCCAAGGGTGATCCAGACCACGGGGTAGGTTTGCCAGACCATATCGGTGGAGATCTGCGCGTCCTCCAGAAAGCGCAAGACGGTGGCATTGATGCGCACCCCGAGATAGGCGTAGTGGCCAAAATCGATGATGTAGACCAGCAGCACTGCACCAAGCGCCAGTGCCAGATAGAGCCGCGCCACCCAGCGAAGGACGCGGGAGCGGGTCAGGTTCCAGACCGGCAGCCACGCCAACAGCGCGATCGGCAACATCAACAGGATCGCCAGGCGAAGGTCGAAGCGCAGGCCGATCCCGAGCGTTTCGGGTACGGCATCGACCGTGCCGAGCGCGCTGGGCTCCAGCCCGGAGAAACCGACGAAGAAAATCCCGCGCAATGCTGCGAGCGCAATGAACAGAATCCCGACTGCACCGAACCAGTAATGCAGGCGCCGCGACTGAAGCCAACCCATTGTCCCAACCTCGAATCTATCGAATCGTCAAATAGCGCAGCCGGGCCATCACAGGTCGGCTGGAGTAATTTTCGTCACGCGGGCATTGGCTTGCGCACGAGTGCCTTGCAGGCATAGACGAGCAACGCCCCGCAGCTGAACAAGGCGATGAAGGGGTCTAGCAGATAGTCCCAGTAATTGGGCGACGGCTTGCTCCCCAGGCTGAACGCCAAGGTGGCAAGGCCGAGCATGGAAGCCCCCAACCAGATCCTGAGCAGCAGCAATCCCAGGGCAAGCACGCCCACCACCGCGATCAGCGGGCGGGGGGCGTAACCGAGTTGATAGGGGTCCAGATAGGACAGGCCCATCGTTGCCGGGTAGAGAAAAAGCGCCAGCCCCGCCATCACGATCAACAATTGCACGCGCGCGTTCTGCGGCGGCATCGCCATCAGTCCCAAGCGCACCGCCGCGAAAAATGCCAGCGCCACCAGCGTCGTGATGGCCACGTCATCAGTGAAGCTGCGCATGTAGGCGGCCAGTGACAGACCGTCCACGGGAATGAAGCTGATCCCTAGCAGGAGGAGAAGGCGAAGCCATTGAAACCCTCGGCCGAGGCCAAATCCAGGCGTGACGATGAAAGCGAGTAACCCGAAGGTCAGATGCGCTTGCCAGAGTTCAGGCATCAGAGCTGCTCCAGTAGCCAGGCATCATTGAAGCTGACGTGTTTGATGAAGGTATTGTTCCAGGAATAGACCAGGTGGTAGAGACCGTCGGCGCTCCTGATGAAGTAGGGATACTCGTACTCGAAATCGCAGCCATGGGTCTTGCAGACGCGCTTATCCAGGTTTGTCAGAAACTCGTCCACCAGCGATAGCCGCCGCGGCCCGCTGGAAAGGCGAAACTTGTCGCCGATGATTTCCCGATATACCTCCGGGGTGAACGGGTTGCCCTCCGGGTCAGGCGATTCGTCCAGGTCAATCACCGGCTTCCAGAGATCGAGGCTCGAGTCGGTTTCCATCAGGCGAAGCCGGAAACGTCCGTCCTCCAGATCATTCAGGGCAACCAGCAGGCCATGGTTGGGCGTGGCCACCGCTGCGAGCGCGGAATTGGGGTTGGCCGGGTCGATCGGATAAGGCTTGCTCCAGGTTCTGCCGGCATCCGCGGTGCGGCTGGCGAGCACGCGATGATGGCTGGCACCTGCATAGCGCAGCATGGCAACGGCATGTTGCTCGTCCATCGGCACCACTGTCGGCTGCAGTGAATCGTTGCCTTTGCTGATTCGACTTTTACCGGTCACCTCGCCGTTCGGGCTGATGTACAAATACTCGGCGAACTTGCCGAGGAACTCGTGGTAGACGGGCAGTCCTATGGTGCCGTCCTGATGGAATACCGGGGCATTGCGCACCAGTGTGCTGATGTTCAAGAAGGGGGTGGTGATCAGCTGCCTGGGAGTCGACCAGGTTTCTCCGAGATCATCCGAATACATGGCGTTGATGGCGCTGCCAGCCCAGCCACCGATCGATACCGACACATAGAACAGCCACAGCCTGTTGTCGGGAGCCAGCGCAATGACCGGATTGCCGAGCTTGCGTATGTGCTTCTGGGTCGCCTTCTGGGTCGACTCGCGAGTTGCCAGGACCAGTTCCTCGCCCCACTCCGTCGCAATCGCGTCGAATCGCGCGCCGCGCACCTGAACGTCCGCAGCCCCTTCGCGTGAACCGGCAAACCATACGGCCATCAGGCCACCATCCGGCAAGGAGGTCACCGAGGAGGCATGGACAAACTCGTCGAGATCGGAGGATGCGAAGCGGGTGCTGTAAAACGGCCCCTTGCTGGCGAGCGGCAATGCATGGGGACTGCCAGCTACGGCGAAACCGGCAACCGCTCGCTCAGGATGAAGCCACCAGGCGGTAGTGAAAATAGCAGCAAGGGCGACGACAGACAGGCAGGTGGGAAGAAATCCGAACTTTCCAGAACTCATATAAATCATGTCCGTATAAACACATGACGCGTCCTGCGCTTTGCAAGAAACGACAAGCTCGTATGCCCCAAAAACCGTCGGGGCGTGAAAAAGAAAGTGTATTGATCGGTTTGCCCGACTTCTGATGGCCGGGAGTACCGAGCTTGTCCGAGCGGCCGCCGATCATGGCCGAGCACCAGGGTCGGAGCAATCACTTGGTGCAGGAAGCCGATCAGCCGCGCTTGATAAACGCTTCGTTCAGAAAAACCAGGTGCTACAGAAGTCCTCGACGGCTGCAAGTGCAGGCGTCGCAATATAGTGTCACAGACATACCTGTGGCAAATTGCTGCACCCTCCTCTCCATCGCGCGGCACGCAGGCCATGGCCTGCCGATAAGTCGACTACCCAGACGTACCGCTGCAGGGCCAGCGGCGTAATATGGCGCATCTCAACAGAACGGGAGTTCTCTCATGCTGCTTCGCTTACTGGCCGCTGGTACTTTTGCGGCACTCTGCTTGCCTGCCCTTGCGCAGGAGCACCACAACGACCATCAGGCTTCGACACAAGCGGCCACCATTGAGCTGGCTGTCAGCCAGGCGTGGTCGCGGGCGATGCCGCCCAGCGCTCCGACTGGCGCGGTGTACTTCATACTGGAAAACCGTGGTCAGCAGCCACAGCGCCTGATCGGGGCGCAGACCTCACGTGCCGAAAAGACCGAGCTGCACACCCATGTGCATCAGGGCGACATGATGAAGATGCAGCAGGTCGAGGCGGTCGACGTGCCCGCGGCTGGCAAGGTGGAGTTCAAGCCGGGTGGCAATCACGTGATGCTGTTCGGGCTTAAGCAGCCGCTGGTGGCTGGGGAGAGCTTCCCGGTGACGCTGCAGTTCGAGGACGGCGGCGAGATCACCACCGAGGTGAGCATCGAGGTAGACGCCCCGGCTGCCGGCGGAGCTGCGCCAGGGCATCATCACTGAGTGATCTGGCGCGCCGCCGCAGGCGGCTGCCAGCATGCTTTCAGATCGCCGCCGGTGTGCGCATGGTGACGAACTCTTCGGCGGCCGTCGGGTGGATGCCCAGCGTGTCGTCGAACACTTGCTTGGTGGCCCCGGCCTTCAGCGCCACGCCCAGCCCCTGCATGATCTCGCCGGCATCCGGTCCCGCCATATGGCAGCCGAGCACACGGTCGGTCTCAGCATCCACCACCAGCTTCATCAGGCTGCGCTCGAGGCTATCGGTCATGGTCAGCTTCATCGGCCGGAAACGACTTTCGAAGATCGTTACCTTGTAGCCCTGCTCGCGCGCCTCCTCCTCGGTCAGCCCGACAGTTGCCATGTTCGGCAGACTGAACACCGCGGTCGGGATGGTCGTGTAATCGACCTTGCGATATTGCTCCGGCTTGAATAGCCGCCGCGCCACGGCCATGCCCTCAGCCAGTGCGACGGGTGTCAGCTGCACGCGACCGATTACGTCGCCGATCGCCAGAATCGAAGACACCGAGGTACGGTATTCATCGTCAACGGCAATGAAACCTCGGGCATCCAGCGCTACGCCGGCCTTTTCCAGCCCCAGGTTGTCCAGCATCGGACGGCGGCCTGTCGCGTAGAAGATGCAGTCCGCTTCCAGCGTGCGGCCGTCTTCCAGCGTCGCGAGCAGGCTGCCATCGGCCTGCTTGTCGATATGCACGATGTCGGCGTTGAACCGCAGATCCACGCCCTTCTTGATCATCTCGTCCTTCAGGTGATCGCGGAGCGAGCCATCGAAACCGCGCAGGAACAATTCACCGCGATAGAGCAGCTTGGTATCGGCACCGCAGCCATGGAATATCGAGGCGAACTCGACGGCGATATAGCCACCACCGACCACCAGCACGCGTCGCGGCAAGGATTCGAGGTAGAAAGCTTCATTGGACGTGATGGCGTGCTCACGCCCCGGGATCGCCGGCACGTGGGGCCAGCCGCCAGTGGCGATCAGGATGTGCTCGGCCGTGTACTGCTTGCCCTCGACTTCGACGGTATGGGCATCGACCAGACGCGCATGCGCTTGCAGCAGGGTCACGCCGCTATCCACCAGGATGCTGCGGTAGATGCCGTTCAGTCGCTGGATTTCCCGGTCCTTGTTGGCAATCAGGGTCTTCCAGTCGAAGGTCGCGCCGTCGATGGTCCAGCCGTAGCCCTGTGCCTGGCCAATGTCTTCGGCGTAATGCGCGCCGTAGACCAGTAGCTTCTTCGGCACACAACCGACGTTGACACAGGTACCGCCCAGGTAACGGCTTTCCGCAACCGCCACCTTCGCGCCAAAACCTGCAGCGAAGCGCGCCGCACGCACGCCACCGGAACCTGCACCGATGACGAATAGATCGAAGTCGTAAGCCATGTAATGTTGTCTCCTTCTGTAGCGAACAGCATAACCCAGGCTTTCGGCCTGAATCACCGAAGGAGTGCCGCATGCGCCCTACTCTCACCCACCTGGCTCTGCACGTGCCCGATCTGGACGCCTGTATCGCGTTCTATGAGCGCTTCTGCGGCATGCACGTGTTTCACGAGCGCCCCGGAAAGGGCTCACGCATCGTCTGGATGGCGGAGCCTGGAAAAGAGCGCGAGTTCATCTTCGTGATGATGCCGGGCGGCAAGGATCGATCACTGGCGATGGACGACTACAGCCATTTCGGCTTCGCGCTGGCCAGTCGAGAGGAAGTGGATGCGGTTGCCGACCTGGCGCGCAGGGAAGGCTGTCTGATATGGGAGCCGCGCGAAGAACCCTATCCGGTGGGCTACTACTGCGGTTTGCGCGATCCTGCGGGCAACTATGTCGAATTCAGCTACGGGCAGCCGCTTGGACCGGGTGCCGAGGATATGCCGGAGCCTTGAAGCAGGCCCGGAAGTGACTGGGCCACCCTTAGGTGGCCCAATTGCTTCAGAACGCCTTGCCGGTCAGGTAGAAGTGTTCGTAGCAGAAGTTGGTCGCCGCGATGTAGCCCTCGGCGCTACCGCAGTCGAAGCGCTGGCCCTTGAACTTGTATGCCAGCACGCAACCATCCTGAGCCTGGCGCATCAGCGCGTCGGTGATCTGAATCTCACCGCCCTTGCCCGGCTCGGTCTGCTCGATCAGATCGAAGATGTCCGGAGTCAGGATGTAGCGACCGATGATCGCCATGTTGGACGGCGCATCTTCCGGCTTGGGCTTCTCGACCATGTGGCTGACGCGGTAGATGTCGTCGCGGATCATCTCGCCGGCGATCACACCGTATTTGCTGGTCTCTTCCGGCGGCACTTCCTGAATGGCAACGATCGAGCAGCGGAACTGGTTGTAGAGCTTGACCATCTGCGCCAGGACCGGATCGCCATTGAGGTTGATGCAAAGGTCGTCAGCCAGGACCACGGCGAACGGCTCATCGCCGATCAGCGGGCGGCCGCTGAGAATCGCATGCCCCAAGCCCTTCATCTCCACCTGGCGGGTGTAGGAGAAGCTGCATTCGTCGATCAGGCGGCGAATACCGACCAGGTACTTTTCCTTGTCGGTGTTGCGGATCTGGTGCTCCAACTCGTAGCTGATGTCGAAATGGTCTTCCAGCGAGCGCTTGCCACGCCCGGTGACGATCGCGATCTGGTTCAGCCCCGCCGCCAGCGCCTCTTCAACCCCGTACTGAATCAGGGGCTTGTTCACCACCGGCAGCATTTCCTTGGGCATGGCTTTGGTTGCAGGAAGAAAACGGGTGCCATATCCGGCAGCGGGAAAAAGGCATTTCTTGATCATGTGAGTCCTTGAAATAAAGGTTCCAGTCGATGCACTGCCATCGAGAACAGCAGCTGCCTTGCGGTGTTGCCCGGCCATGCCGGCGTAGAGCCTACGACCATCGTTTTGCAGCGGGGTTCGCAGCGACATTCACGCTCGATGCAGATTATGTGCCTGCCTCTCGGAGGCACTGGTTTCGCTGCTCCGGCGGGTCGCCACGCTAATGGCGGTCGGGGCGCTCTGTAAAGCCATCTGTCGGTGTTTTTTCACCGTGCCAGTGAGGCCGAATAAGCAGACGCGCAACCACGAATACCCATAGCCAACGATCATTACACCTTTGTCGCACCTTGCACCGAAAGAGAGCCGGTCGACCCATGACCTGAATCAGGGAAATGTGCAATTGCACTGTTGTCGGTCGCCCGAAGCACTTCTCTCGTGCCGAAAAGCAATACCATAGCGCCGCCCAATAATGGCGCATGGCTATCACCTGCGGTTGGTTTCAAGAATACGCACAGCACGCCGATATCAGCAGGTGACTGCCTGCTCAATGCTGCGCCGCAAGTATCGGCAGCGCAGCAGTGCTGCAATGGCAGCTGACCCCGCGTGGCAGTAGTACTAAGGAAAACCATGAACAACAGCTCCGCCTCCCGACAAATGTCCGTGCAGACAAAGATCAACCTGGCCCTGGTGCTGGTCCTGGTGGCGATCATGTCTGCCTCGTTGTTCTTCTCTGCCAGTACGGAGAAGCGGCTCGTGCTCCAGGTTGTGGAGCAGCAGACCAAGGATGCCGCCGACTCCTATTTCGATAGCATCAACACCATGATGCTGACCGGCACCATGGCTCAGCGAGAGGTGCTGCGGAACAAGATCCTCGCGCGCCCAGGCGTTATCGATGCGCGCATCATCCGCGGGGAAGAAGTCACCAAGGTGTTCGGCCCTGGCTATGACCACCAAGCCCCGGCCGACGCGCTGGATCGCCGCGCGCTGAGCGGCGAGGCGATCATCGAGGTCAACAAGCAGAACGGTGGCCGTGTGCTGACCGTCATCAATCCCATCCTGGCCCACGCGGACTACCGCGGTACCAACTGCCTGACCTGCCACCAGGTTGGCGAGAACACGGTAATGGGCGCTGTGCGCATCAGCTATGACCTCAAGGCGCTGGACCAGGAAGTCGACCGCAACATCATGATCAGCGGCGGGATTCAGTTGCTGCTGCTGTTCATCGGCGTGGTGGTCATGTGCCTGACCGTGCGCCACGTCATCATCCGCCGCATCACTGCCATGCGCCACACCATGAATACCATGGCCGAGGACGAAGACCTCAGCCGCAGCGTCGAAGTGGGTGCGAAGGACGAAATCGGCGCGATGGGCGATGCCTTCAACCGCATGATCGGCAAGTTTCGCCATAGCCTGGAGGCCGTCGCGGGCGTTACCCATCAGCTCAGTGATGTCTCCGAGCGGGTATCCCATGTTGCAGAGAAGACCCTGGCTGCCGTCAACGAGCAGCGCAGCGAGACCGACATGGTCGCCTCGGCGATGAACGAGATGAGCGCGACCGTGCAGGAAGTGGCACGCAATGCCAGCCAGACCGCCACGGCATCGACCGGCGCCGACAACGAATCAAAAGCCGGCGTGAAGGTCGCCACCGAGGCACTGGACGGCATCGAAGTGCTGATCGCCGAGATCGAGAAAGCCGCCCAGGTCATCCAGCGGGTCGAGAGCGACAGCGCCAGCATCGACATGGTGCTCGGCGTGATCAACGGCATCGCCGAGCAGACCAACCTGCTGGCGCTGAACGCAGCCATCGAAGCGGCGCGCGCCGGCGAACAGGGCCGCGGCTTTGCGGTGGTGGCCGATGAGGTACGTACCCTGGCTTCGCGCACGCAGAAATCCACCGAAGAAATCCAGGCCATGATCGAACAGCTGCAAAGCGGCGTTCGTAATGCGGTGCAGGCCATGAGCGAAGCACAACTGCGTGCCCGGTCGGGTTCGCAATGCGTCGAGAAGGCTGCCCAGAGTCTCGCCGTGATCGCCGACGAAGTCGGCACCATCAACGAGATGAACACCCAGATCGCAACGGCTGCCGAACAGCAGAGTGCGGTTGCCGAAGAGATCAATCGCAACATCACGACCATCAGCCGTATTGCGGACACCACTTCGGCTGACGCATCCCAGACCTCGCAGATCAGCGACGAGCTGGTGCGTCTGGCAACCGAGCTGAACCGTCTGGTCGGCCAGTTCAAGCTCTGACCACTGCGGCGCGGCCTTCCCGGCCGCGCCCGGTACGCATTTCGAATCGCCCAACGGTGCGGTTCGGAGTGCCGCCGGGGCGCTATTCTTGATCTGAGACAGTCGGCGCGCCGGACCGAATCGTCCATAATCCGCGCCCATGACCTGCCTGAGCCGGACACACCCGAGGGTGACACCGCGTTCCGCGCCCGACTCCGAATTCAACCTTAGGTAAAACGAACATGGACCAACTGCCGAGCTTCGACCGCGCCCTGGTCGAGAAATACGACCGTCCAGGTCCGCGCTACACCTCCTACCCCACGGCCCCCCAGTTTCACCAGGCCTTCGCCCAGGATGATTACCGTGCCGCCGCTGCACGCAGCAATCAGGCACAAACGCCCAAGCCGCTGTCGGTATACATCCACATTCCGTTCTGCAAGAGCCTTTGCTATTACTGCGCCTGCAACAAGATCATCACCCACAAGACCGAGCGCGCCGTCGAGTACCTCGAATACCTCAAGCGCGAGATTGCCATGCAGGGCGAACTGTTCGATCGTTCGCGCAAGCTCACTCAGCTGCACCTCGGCGGTGGCACACCGACCTATTTCACCAGCGAGCAGCTAGCCGACCTGATGGCGTGCCTGCATCAGGCGTTCAACATGGATGACAGCGACAACCACGAGTTCTCGCTGGAGGTGGACCCGCGCACCGTCACGCCCGAGCAGATCCACGGCCTGCGCAAGCTGGGCTTCAACCGCCTGAGCTTCGGCGTGCAGGATTTCGACGAGCAGGTGCAGATCGCCGTCAATCGCATCCAGACCGAGGACCAGACCCGCGAGCTGGTCCAGGCCGCCCGCGACGCACAGTTCAAGTCCATCAGCGTCGACCTGATCTACGGCCTGCCGCTGCAGACGGTCGCCAGCTTCGACACCACGCTGGACAAGATCATCGACATTCGTCCGGACCGCATCGCCGCTTACAGCTATGCCCACCTGCCGGAGCTGGTACGCGCACAGAAGCTGATCCGCCCAGAGGACATGCCACCGCCGGAGCGCAAGCTCGAGCTGCTGGAACTGACCATCCAGCGCCTTACCGCCGCCGGCTACATCTATATCGGCATGGATCACTTCTCCCTGCCGGAAGACGAACTGGCCCTTGCCCGCGCCAATGGCACGCTGCAACGCAACTTCCAGGGTTATTCGACCCACGCCGATTGCGACCTGATCGGGCTGGGCATTTCCTCCATAGGCAAGGTCGCCGACAGCTACAGCCAGAACGTCAAGGAGCTATCGCAGTATTACGCGCGCCTCAACGAGGGCATGCTGCCGGTGCAGCGCGGATACAAGCTGAGCGACGATGACTGCCTGCGCCGTGATGTCATCGTGTCGCTGATGTGCCATAGCCGCGTCGACTACCGCCAGATCGAACAGAAGCACGGCATCGATTTTCGGGAATACTTCGCCGATTCGCTGGCAAAGC
>NZ_DAMCPO010000033.1:0-39408 GCF_032106285.1 Stutzerimonas kunmingensis | reverse complement strand
GCTTGGCGAGGATCTCTTCCTCGCTCATGCGGCCCTGGGTGAACAGCTCGCCGTTAAGGTAGATGCTCGGCACCGACATGATCTGGCGCGCCTCGACTTCGTCTTGGAACAGCGCGCCGTCGATGGCCACGTGCTTGATGTTCGGATTCAGCACCGCCATGAGGTTCAGCGCCTGCACCACGTCCGGGCAGTTCTGGCAGGACAGCGAGAAGTAGGTTTCGAAGCGGTAGTCGCCATCCAGCGCCCTGATCTGCTCGATCACTTCCGGCGCGGTCTTCGACGGATGACCGCCGACTTGCAGCAGGGCCAGCACCAGCGAGGTGAATTCGTGGCCCATGGGGATGCCGGCAAAACGCAGGCTGATGTTGCCGCCGATGCGGTTGAGCGAGAACGACGGCTTGCGTGCATCATCACCGTCGGTCTTGAGGGTGATCTTGTCGCTGAGGCCGGCGATGTCCTGCAGCAGACTCAGCATTTCCTGGGACTTCTCGCCGTCACCAAGGGACGCGACGATCTCGAAGGGCTGGGTGACCTTCTCCAGGTAGGCTTTCAACTGGGTCTTGAGATTGGTGTCCAACATGAGCAGCGGTACCCCGTACGGAATTCAGGAAATAAAACGCCCGGACGGTTCGCGTCCAGGCGTTGGGTTGCCAGAGGGCTTTGAAAAGCCCTCCAGCACGCAGGGCAGATAGGCGAAGCCTTAGATCTTGCCGACCAGGTCCAGCGAAGGAGCCAGGGTCTTCTCGCCTTCTTTCCACTTGGCCGGGCAAACTTCACCCGGGTGAGCGGCGGTGTACTGAGCAGCTTTCAGCTTGCGCAGGGTTTCCGACACGTCACGAGCGATCTCGTTGGAGTGGATTTCGACGGTCTTGATCACGCCTTCCGGGTTGATCAGGAAGGTGCCACGCAGGGCCAGACCTTCTTCTTCGATGTGCACACCGAAAGCGCGGGTCAGCTGGTGAGTCGGGTCACCGATCAGCGGGAACTGCGCCTTGCCAACGGCAGGGGAAGTCTCGTGCCAGACCTTGTGCGAGAAGTGGGTGTCGGTGGTGACGATGTAAACTTCGGTACCGGCCTTCTGGAATTCGGCGTAGCTGTTGGCAGCGTCTTCGATTTCAGTCGGGCAGTTGAAGGTGAAGGCAGCCGGCATGAAGATCAGCACGGACCACTTGCCCTTCAGGGATTCTTCGGTGACTTCAATGAACTTGCCATTGTGGAAGGCATTGACTTTGAAGGGTTGAACTTGAGTGTTGATCAGCGACATCTGCTAACTCCTTTAGGGGGTTCAGAAACTTTGACGGGGCCTACGATAACGCAGCTAGCAGCATACCGTTAATTGATTAAGGGAATGACCGCGATTGCTTTCATCTATCGAAGACGCATTTATCGGGTTTACAGCAGCATCGCCAGTGACCTGCATCAGCGTCAGCCGTTCAATCCGGCCAGAACGCTCGAATCGCAGCGACACCCTGCGCACCTGCCTGGCGTGCCGGGGACAGGTCGGACGCCTGAAGTCCGCCCAGCAGGTAGGCCGGTCGGTCGAAGCCTAGCAGCAAATCCGCGACCTGCGCCCAGCCCAACGGTGAGGCATCCGGATGGCTGGCGGTCGCCAGCACTGGCGACAACGTGACGAAATCTACTCCCAATGCGGCTGCCAGCGCCAGCTCCTCGGCATCGTGACAGGACGCCGCCAACCAGCGGTTCGCCGCGATCGGTCGTTCCCGCCCCGCATGCTCACGCAGCTGCCTGGCGGTCAGATGCCAGCCAGCCTCGGGATAATCGCATGCCCACTGTAGCGGGCCCTTGAGCATCAGCTGAGCCCGCCCCTCGCACAAGGGCAGCGCCCGCTCTGCCAACGCACGGTAGTCGGTAGGCGGTAGCGACGGCACACGCAGCTGGATCAGCCGTATGCCGTCATCCAGCGCTTGCGCGAGCCCATCGAGCAACCGTTGCGGGGCGAGGCCATCCGGCGTTATCAGATAACGGTGCGGCAGCCGCGCAGCCGCCACGATCGGCTGGTTCGCAGCCGGGAAGCTGTAGTTCGTCAGTTGATCCGCCGTCACCCACATCAGCGGCTGGCCTTCCGCCCCGTGGGGTTCACCGGTAAACGCCTGCACCTCCCAGACATCGAGCAGCACTTGCTTGTCCGGATAATCGTGGCGCACTTGGATCAACGGCTGCGCCGCGGTGACAACGATGCCCAGTTCCTCCAGCAGCTCACGCGCCAGCGCCGCCTCGACGCGCTCACCAGCCTCGACCTTGCCGCCGGGAAACTCCCACAACCCACCCTGGTGCTTGTCGAGCGGGCGCTTGGCGATCAGTACGCGCTCGTCGGCACCACGAATAACGGCTGCGGCGACATGGATTCGTTTCACTTTCGCACTTCCTGCAGGGCACTTCGATGCCAGCGCTGAAAAGCCGGCCACTGATGGATCGTCTCGACGTAGCTCGCTGCGGCAGCTGGCAAGGCCACCTGATAACTGCGCAGGCGCGAAGCCACCGGCGCATAGAAGGCGTCGGCAATGCTTGGCTGGCCAAACAGATAATCACCACTCCGGCCAAAGCGCTCGCGGCAATCGCTCCAGATGGCGCAGATTCGCTCGATGTCTGCCTGCACTGCATCGGGAAGCTCGGGCAAGGCCTGGTCGCGCGCCATATCCATCGGCAGATGGCTGCGCAGCGCCTGAAAGCCGCTGTGCATCTCCGCGCAGATACTTCGCGCCAATGCTCGCGCATAGCGCTCGCGCGGCCACAGGTTTGCATCAGGGAACTGCTCGGCCAGGTATTCGGCGATTGCCAGCGAATCCCACACCGGGCCGTCCTCGGTCAGAAGCACCGGCACCTTGCCGGTGGGCGAGTAAGCCAGCAGCCGGGCTCGGCTGTCCTGCCGATAGAGCGAGACCGGAACCTGTTCGCACGCAGCGCCGGACAGTTCCACTGCCAGCGCGGCGCGCAGCGACCAGGATGAATAGTTCTTGTCGCCGACTACCAGTTGCAGAGCCATGACCGATGCACCTCGAGTTGCCTTCGGAAGAGTCAGCGGACGTTAAAGCGCGGCAAGCGCAAATGGCAATTCCCGTTGCACATGGGGCCATGCACAACGGGAATAGCTAAGGGCAGGATTCGATCAGGTCCGGTATTCGGCGTTGATCTTCACGTACTCGTGGGACAGGTCGGTGGTCCAGATGGTCTCGCTGCAATCTCCACGACCGAGTTCGATACGGATGGTGATTTCCTCACGGGCCATTACCGCCGCGCCCTGCTCTTCCGTGTAGCTGGGCGAGCGCCCGCCCTGGCTGGCGATGCAGACCTCGCCGAGGAACACATCGATCTTGCTCACATCCAGATCTGGCACGCCGGCGTAGCCGACCGCAGCGAGAATGCGGCCCCAGTTCGGGTCCGAGGCGAACAGCGCGGTCTTGATCAGCGGCGAATGCGCGACGGCATAGGCGACGTCCAGGCACTCCTGATGATTGCCACCGCCGTTGACCTGAACCGTGACGAACTTGGTCGCGCCTTCGCCATCGCGAACGATGGCCTGAGCCACTTCCATGAAGACTTCCAGCACCGCCTGCCTGAGCTTGGCGAACAGCTCGCCGGAGGCGGAGGTGATCTCCGGCAGCGCCGCCTGACCGGTGGCGATCAGCATGCAGCAATCGTTGGTAGAGGTATCACCGTCGATGGTGATGCGGTTGAACGACTTGTTCGCCGCATCGCGCACCAGATCCTGCAACACGCTGCCGGCGACCTTGGCATCGGTGGCGATATAGCCAAGCATGGTCGCCATGTTCGGCCGGATCATCCCGGCGCCCTTGCTGATACCGGTGACGGTCACCGTCACGCCATCGTGCTGGAACTGACGGCTGGCACCTTTGGGCAGCGTATCGGTGGTCATGATGCCGGTCGCGGCCTCGGCCCAGTGGTCCGGCGACAGATCGTCGAGTGCAGCCTGCAATGCCGATTCGATCTTCTGTACCGGCAGCGGCTCACCGATCACGCCAGTCGAGAAAGGCAGCACGGCCGTCTCGTCGATTCCGGTGATGGCCGCGAGGGCCGCACAGGTGTGACGGGCGTCGGCAAGACCTTGCGGGCCGGTTCCGGCATTGGCGTTACCGGTGTTGGTCAGCAGGTAACGCACCGGGCCGTGCATGCGTTCGCGGGTGACGAGCACGGGGGCAGCGCAAAAGGCGTTGGTGGTGGTCACGCCGGCGACACGGGAGCCCTCGGCACAGCGCATGATCACCACATCCTTGCGGCCCGGTCGCTTAATGCCGGCGGAGGCGATGCCGAGTTCGAAACCGGGTACCGGATGCAGGGTAGGTAAAGGACCAAGACCGACAGCCATGGATGCGCTCCTTCAGAACAATGGATGGCCAACAGGCCGAGAAAGGGGTTGCGACAAAAACGCCGCGAGCGGCAGAAGCCGGTCGCGGCGCGGAATCATCAGGCGAGGTCGGACTTACTGAACCTGCCCGTGGCAATGCTTGTACTTCTTGCCCGATCCGCACGGGCAAGGCTCGTTGCGACCGATCTTCGGTTCGGTACGCACCGGCGCCGCGGCGACGTCGGCCTGACCTTCGACCTCGGGCTCCTCCTCCGGCTGATCCAGCGCGGACACCTCGGCATGCTGGAACTGCATGCGCTTGGCCAGCTCTTCGGCTTCGCGGCGCAGACGGGCTTCTTCTTCGGCCGGATCTTCTCGACGAACCTGCACATGGGACAGCACGCGGATGCTGTCGCGCTTGATCGATTCAAGCAGATCCTGGAACAGCGTGAAGGACTCGCGCTTGTATTCCTGCTTCGGGTTCTTCTGCGCGTAGCCGCGCAGGTGGATGCCGTGACGCAGGTGGTCCATGGTCGAGAGGTGGTCTTTCCACAGATCATCCAGCACACGCAGCACGATCTGCTTCTCGAAGGAACGCAGTGCCTCGACGCCAGCCAGCTCTTCCTTCTCGTTGTAGGCGGCCAACAGCGCTTCGAGAATGCGCTCGCGCAGCGTTTCCTCGTAGAGTTTCTCGTCCTCGTCGAGCCACTGCTGGACCGGCAGACGCGTACCGAAATCGCTGTAGAGCACCGCCTCCAGCCCCGGGATATCCCACTGTTCCGGCAGCGACTGCGGCGGAATGTGCGCGCTGATCGCGGCGTCCAGCGCCTCCTGGCGGAATTCGGCGATGGTCTGGCCGATTTCATCGGCTGCGAGCAGGCTATTGCGCATGTGGTAGATCACCTTGCGCTGCTCGTTGGCCACGTCGTCGTACTCGAGCAGCTGCTTGCGCATGTCGAAGTTGCGGCCTTCAACCTTGCGCTGCGCCTTTTCAATGGCGTTGGTGACCATGCGGTGCTCGATGGCCTCGCCGGACTCCATGCCCAGCGCCTTCATGAAGTTCTTCACCCGATCAGAGGCGAAGATGCGCATCAGGCTGTCTTCCAGCGACAGATAGAAACGGCTCGATCCCGGGTCGCCCTGACGACCGGCACGACCGCGCAACTGGTTGTCGATACGACGGGATTCATGACGCTCGGAGGCGATCACATGTAGGCCGCCCGCTTCGAGCACCTGCTGGTGACGCTTCTGCCAATCCGCCTTGATCTGCGCAACCTGCTCTTCGGTCGGGTTTTCCAGCGCCGCGACTTCCACTTCCCAGTTGCCGCCCAACAGGATGTCGGTACCACGACCGGCCATGTTGGTGGCGATGGTCACGGCACCGGGGCGGCCCGCCTGGGCAATGATTTCGGCTTCCTTGTCGTGGTGCTTGGCGTTGAGCACCTTGTGCTCGAAACCTTCGGCCTCCAGCAGGCGCGACACGTATTCGGAGGACTCGATGGTGGCTGTACCGACCAGCACCGGACGGCCCTGCTCCCGGCACTCCTTGATGTCGGAGATGATCGCGGCGAACTTCTCTTCCTGGGTCAGATAGACCAGGTCGTTGAAGTCCTTGCGCGCCAGCGGGCGGTTGGTCGGGATGACCACGACCGGCAGGTTGTAGATCTGCTGGAATTCGAAGGCTTCAGTGTCGGCGGTACCGGTCATGCCGGACAGCTTCTTGTACAGGCGGAAGTAGTTCTGGAAGGTGGTCGAAGCCAGGGTCTGGCTCTCGGGCTGAATCTGCAGGCCTTCCTTCGCTTCGATGGCCTGATGCAGACCTTCGGAAAGGCGGCGGCCCGGCATGGTGCGGCCGGTGTGCTCGTCGATCAGCAGCACCTGGTTGTTCTGCACGATGTATTCGACGTTGCGATGGAACAGCTTGTGGGCGCGCAGGCCAGAATACACATGTGTCAGCAAACCGAGGTTATGCGCCGAATAGAGGCTTTCGCCCTCGGCCAGCAGACCGGCCTGGGTCAGCAGCTCCTCGATATACTGGTGACCCTGTTCGTTCAGCTCGACCTGGCGGGTTTTCTCATCGATGGAGAAATGCCCTTCCTGAGTAACGACTCCCTCCTCTTCCTCGATGTGCTGGGTAAGGCGTGGAATGAGCAGGTTGATCTGCTGGTAAAGCTTGGAGCTGTCTTCAGCCTGCCCGGAAATGATCAGCGGTGTGCGCGCTTCATCGATCAGAATGGAGTCGACTTCGTCGATTACGGCGAAGTTGAGTTCGCGCTGGTTCTTTTCCTGCAGGCTGAACGCCATGTTGTCACGCAGGTAGTCGAAGCCGAACTCGTTGTTGGTGCCATAGGTAATGTCGGCTGCGTAGGCAGCGCGCTTTTCTTCCGGCGGCTGGAACGGGGTGACGATGCCGACCGAGAGGCCGAGGAATTCGTACAGCGGGCGCATCCAGTTGGCATCGCGTCGCGCCAGGTAGTCGTTGACCGTGACTACGTGCACACCTTTGCCGGCCAGCGCATTGAGGTAAACGGCCAGGGTTGCAACCAGGGTCTTGCCTTCACCGGTACGCATCTCGGCGATGCGCCCTTCGTGCAGGGTCATGCCACCGATCAGCTGCACATCGAAGTGGCGCATGCCCATGACGCGCTTGCCGGCTTCACGACAGACGGCGAATGCTTCGGGAAGGATCTGATCGAGGGTTTCGCCTTTCTCGAGACGGGCCTTGAACTCTTCGGTCTTGCTGCGCAGTTGCTCGTCGGAGAGCGACAGCATCTGCTCTTCGAGGGCATTGACGGACTGCACCGCCTTGAGCATGCGTTTGACCTCACGCTCATTCTTGCTTCCAAAGAGTTTCTTCAATAAAGGCGCAAACATATCGACAAAGACTTCCATGCTGGGGATGGAGGCACGTCCGCGAGGTCACGGCTGCGTGCAAAGGGGCCATTCTACTCGGAAACGGCAGTGAGGAAAGGTGCCTGACTGCGCAGCGCCATGACGCAACGGACGCGCTACCGGGTACCTGTATATTCGCAGCTGGCAGGCGATAAACCCTCTAGACAGGGCCTTTGCGCAGCACGCCAAAGCCGGAGGCAGCAGGATATTCCCCGAACCGGCTTCTGCTACCATTCACGCTTCTACCAAGCATCTCGGACCATCATGGCCTTTCGCCCGTCGCCGGCTCGTGCTCCTGCCTCATTGTTGCGCGAAGCGAAGCCGCTCAGAGCTTTGTTCGGCGAAGCCCTTCGGCTCGATCGTCTGCAACAGCTGCTGGAGAGCCAGTTGCAGCCCGCAGCACGCGAACACTGCCGCGTGGCATCCTGGCGCGAAGGTTGTCTGCTGCTTATCGTCACTGACGGCCACTGGGCGACACGGCTGCGCTACCAGCAGCGGCGTCTGCAACGTCAGCTGGAAGTGCTCGAAGAGTTCGCGGGCCTGACGCGTATCCAGTTCAAGGTACAGCCACCGCCCCCGCCCAGGCACACGCCGGCGCGTACGCAACCACTTTCGAGCAACGCCGCCGACAGCATTCAGGCGGCAGCTGATGGCATCCGCGACCCCAAGCTTCGCGCCGCACTGGAACGTCTGGCCAGCCGCAGCAAAGTGGACGACTGACATCCTGCGACAAATGCTTGCCACTTCGTTGTTGCCCGGGGTCCGCCGCCACGGGTTAGCATGCCCCCATCGCAACGGAGAACGTTCATGCTGCCCAACCACCTGATCGTCGGTACTCGACCATGCTGATTGGCGCTCTGCTCATCCTGACCTGGCTGGTGCTGCTGATCCGCTATCCATTCAGGGCCGTACCCATTTCACTGGGTGCCGTGCTCGGCCTTGCCTTGGTCGCTGGCTGGGTACTCTGGCAGGAGCATCGCGAAGAGCAGTTGCTCGCTCGTATCGAAATTCAGCTGACTCACGACCCTCGTCGCTGCGCCGGCGGGCAGCCGCTGCATGTGCGCCTGCACAATCACACCGACAAGAAGTTGCAGAGCCTGCAGTGGGAAGTCGCCGCCTATGCGCCGGGCTCGCGCACCAACCTGGCGCGACGCGCCTACGATGCACCGGACTACCAGGGGGCAGGTGGCCTGCAGCCTGGCGCAAGCTGGGAATCCTGCGTGCCGCTACCGCTGCTGCGCGCCGGTTACCGCGCCGCCACACTGGAGTTTCGGGCCGAGCGCGTGCAAGGCCGATTCAAGAACTGACGAAACTCCGCTTCCTGCGCAGACTTTCAATCTTCGCCGCAGCCGCTTATGCTGTACAAATAAACAGTATCAATCTGCCAATGACCGAGGTGGTAAATGGCCGTCGAAGTGGTGTACCGCAGCAGCCGGGACCTGGAGCGTTTGTTCATGGATAAAGCCGAAGCCGATCGTCACGACAAGATGCTTGAGCTGGCAGAAGCGCTAGCTGCGGTGCTGCAGCAAGCTTCGCCTTCGCTGAGCGAACAGCAAGCCGAAGACATCGGCATCTACATGGCCAGGCACCGCGAGTTGTTTGCCAAGGCATTCAAGAGCAGCCCCGATGTTCTGACGGAACTGACTGCGCAAGCATGAAATGAGATAGCAGGTATGCCAGCGACATTTTTGCGGCGGTCATGCCGTTGCGCCCGGGAAACTTGTCATCGCCTTGCCTGGTCCATTGCTGGCAACCCCTCACACAGGTATCCAGGCATGACGAGTCCATTTCAGAAGATCAGTGATGTGTTTCGTCCGCGCTACAACGTCAACTTCAGCATCGAGAAGCCCGATGGCAGCATTCTGCTGACATTGACGGGCTCGGAAGGCGTTGCAGTGAAGCGCTACATCAGTGCCGACCAATGGCGCGATCAACAGCAATTGCAGCGACTCATCACCAGCCTGCAAGTCAGTCTGGCCATCGAGCGCGGCGAGCAGTTACCACAACGGATGTCCCACGGAGGCTTGCAACCCGCACCAGTGTAATGTCATCAACCTGACTGCCTGCAGGTTGCGCCGCTCCGCCCCGAAACTTACCCAATAAAAACAAGAATCCATCTTCGTCTGACAGCTGCCAGGCTTGCAGCGAATCGTCGCGCCTGAACTTTGCTGTTTCAGGCGCGACGATGAATGATCCCTTGGATAACTGCTTGTTCTCAGAGCCAGGCCAGCGCTTTGGCCTTCGCCACCGCCTGGGTACGGCGCGCGACGCCCAGCTTCGTGTTAATCCTGCGCGCATGGGTCTTCACGGTATGTAGGGATATGAACAGCTGTTCGGCAATTTCCTGGTTCGAGCACCCCTGGGCGATCAGCCGCAACACCGTCAGTTCGCGGTTGCTGAGCACCGTTTCATCCGCTGCCGGGAGCGTCACTTCCGGCTCACGCTCGTAGCTCAGCAGCCGCTGCCGAAGCGATTCGCCCTTCGCTGCGGGTAGCACTCGCGCCAGCCATTGCGGCTGCCGATACTGTAGTTCGTACAAGGGCTTGACCAGATGCTGACGCGCGGCCTCGCTGAGCGCCAGACGCAGCTCCAGCTCCGCCTCGGCGACCTGGCCATCGGCCTGTAACGCTTCCGCCAGACTGAAACGACACTCGCATGCAAGCCCCAGACGCTGGGCAAGCAGGTTCTGCTCGATCTGCTCACGCAAGGCTGTGATCGCTCGTGCTGGCTGTCCCTCGAGCACATCGATGACCGCCAGATAGCGCCGCACCCGAGGCAACAGCTCGTAGAATCCGGACGGCGACAGGTAACCCCGTCCTTCATACAATTCCAGTACCTGATACAGCGCACCACGCGCCTTGCGCAGCTCGCCCTGATGCAGCCAGGCCACACCGTTTATCAGCGGCAGGATGCCGCGGAATCTCGCCTCAGGTACATGTCGCCACTGAGACAGGCGCTCGGCGTCCCGCAGCCAGTGATAGGCGCAGGCAAACTCGTGACTGCGCGCGGCAAGCTCGGCAAGCCCGACATAACCGAAGAAACAGTAGGAATCACCGCAGGTTTCGGTCTCCGCCTTACCGAGCTGATATGCCTCCTGCGCCGGCTCGTCGAGCCCCTGGTAAGCCAGTAGATGCCCCTGCAGCAGTTGCAACCTGCCGATGAGAGGGCTGCGCCGGACGGAGTCACGCAACGCCTGGAGTGTCTCGTTGAGCACGCCGACCGCACGCTCGAACTCACCGGTGAGCTCAAGCAACTGGATTCGATCGACGCTGAGCATCACTTCGTAGAGCACGCTACCTTTTAGCCGTGCGAGTTTCATGCCTTCGCTGTTGTATTGCTGGGCAAGCTCGAGCTCACCTTCAGCCATCGCTTGCTGCGTAAGCACCTGATAACAGAGCACGCGCTGCGCCCAGGCGTGATCGGACAGTACCTCGAGCGCCTGCAGGCAGTTCTGGCGTGCCTCGGGCTCACCGCGCAGGCGGGCCAGAAACCCCCGAAGGGCCTGCCACTGAGCCAATAACTGGGCTTGCCGGCGCGCATCGGGTTGGGGGAAGAACTTGGCCAGCTCGGCCAGACAGTCATCCACTTCATCAAGTCGCGCCGAAATGATCAGCGCCCAGCCCTGCAAAACGATCAGGCGCGTGGTGCTGGCGAACAGGTCCTGTGGCAGCTCGCTTCGCCATTTCAGAAAGCGCGATACGTTATCGCCGATCAGCAACTGTTCCTGTCCGTAACGCTGCAGGTAGTTGGCAGCGACCTCAGGCTGGCCGGCCCATAATGCATGCTCTACCGCCTCGCGCATCTCGCCGCGACTGGCGAACCACTGACAGGCACGCAGATGGGCCTGGGTCGGCGCGGTCGTTTCTGCGGAGCGCTGCAGCATCAGCGCCAGCGGCTTCCACAGGCGAAACCACTCACCGCAGTTATCGATCTGCCGAATGAAGAGCTGGAGCGTCTTGAGGATATCGAGGATTTCGCGACCAACACCGTCGAGCACATGGTCGCAAAGCTCTGCCGAGAAACGCGGCATACGCGCCAGTGCCAGCATGGCCCGCCGCACTTCATCGCTCAGTCCAGCCATGACCTCACGCTGGACGTAATCACGCAGCAATGGCGTCCCGGCAACCAGACGCTCACGCAGCGCCTGCTCATCGGCGTGGAGCAACATCAGACAGACTCCAGCCGGCCACCCCTCCATCACATGATGCAATTGCTGAAAAGTCTCGGACGAGAGCGTCAGACGATGGACGCTCAGGAGTTGCTCGAGCTCTTCGGCGGTGAACGCCAGCGCTTCCGCCTCCAGCTCCAGAAGGTGCCCTTGCAGCAGGAGCCGTGGAAGCTTCCACGCTGGCTGGCGGCGACTGGATACCCACCAACTGATTTGTGCCGGCCCCATGTCCAACAACATATCAATGCAAGCATCGAGTTCCGGGCTGTAATCACGCGGGTAGTCGTCGAGCATGATCCACAGCGGCTGCCGGACTTGTCGCAGCAGCGCCAGCATGTCGTTCTCGGAACGATCATCCTTGCCCGTCCGCTCCCCCAACGCATCGCTCAACTGGCCGTAAAGCGCCTGAACCGTACATGCCCGCCCGCCGAGATCCAGCCACACCAGGCGTGTGCCCGGAGGCACCAAGCGCGCGCACTCGCTCATCAGCACGGTCTTGCCAAACCCGGCTGGGGCGCAGATCAGGCGCAGACGGCAATCGGTATCGAGCAGCGCACGAACCAGCCTGGGCCGGTCGATATGCAGCGGCGGCAGCCGAGGAATGGATGCGAGTTGCTCTACGGCACCTGCCTCTGCACTGAGCGCATCAGGAATGAAGCGTACGGACATGGCAAAGGTTCTCTTGTTCGAATCAGTCCATTGAAACACAGCGCGGTCTGTGCCAGGCATCGCGCTCGGTCGTTACCACGGGCAGCCGAAACGCCAGCCTTGTCGTTGCACACGTCGCATATTGGGCCCAGTGTTCCAGCAATGCGATCGTCCTGACCTCGGGCACCGAATGGAAATTATCATCCACTGGTTCGCCGCAAAAAAAAAGGCGGCCACCTGGCCGCCTTATTCACAGGTTAAATGTCAGTCGATCAGCGCACCCCTGCGTTACGCAGGGCAGCCGGCGTGAAGTCCCGAGCGGAGGCACGATAGCCGTATTCGTGCGGCTTCTCCTCGTTACTCATGCCGATCGCGATGTAGCGGCCGGAGATGATGTCGTAGAGCGCCTCGAACGCGTAAGCCGGCACCTTGTGCTGGTAGTACTGCAGCGAGTGGGCCTCGCCTACACGCCAAAGCTGACCACGACCGTCGTACAGCTCCGACTGGACGATGGTCCAGCTATCCTCGTCGACGAAGAAACGGCGCTTGGCGTAGATGTTGCGCTCGCCACTCTTGAGCGTGGCTTCAATCTCCCAGACGCGGTGTAGCTCGTAACGCGCCAGATCCTGATTGACGTGGCCAGCCTTGATGACGTCGTCGTACTTCAGTTCGCTGGAAGCGATTTCATAGCTGTTGTACGGGATGTACAGCTCTTTCTTGCCGATCAACTTCCAGTCGTAGCGATCAGGTGCGCCGCTGAACATATCGAAGTTATCCGTGGTGCGCATACCGTCCGAAGCGGTACCCGGCCCGTCGTATGCAACTTGCGGCGCGCGGCGTACCCGACGCTGGCCAGCGTTGTAGATCCAGGCCTGACGGGGCTCCTTAACCTGATCCAGCGAGTCGTGCACCAGCAGGACGTTCCCTGCCAGGCGAGACGGCGCAGTCACCCGCTGTTTGAAGAAAAGCAGCGCGTTCTTGGCGCGCTCGGGATCCAGATCCGTCATACCCAGCGGGAACGCCACTTCGTCCTCGAAGTGAACCATGGTGTAGCTACCGTTGGTTTGCGGGGTAGCCTGGACGATATTGCGACGGACGTTGCCACCGCGATAGCGGGTGATATGGTTCCACACCACTTCCAGACCATTCTTCGGAATCGGGAATGCGTAATAACGGCTGTCGGTGAAGTTGGCGATACCGTTGCCGCCCTCGACGAGTTCGGTATTCACAGCACTCTTCTTCGCAGCCTCATAGATCTCATCCGGCACGGCGACCGAACGATGAGTCGGGAACACGCGAATCTTGTAGGTTTCCGGATAGCGCTTGAACATGGCCATCTGACCTGCGGTCAGCTTGTCCTTGTACTGTTCGGCGTTCTGCGAGGTGATGACGAACTTCGGCTGCTCGTCCTTGAACGGGTTAGTCAGATGCCCATTGTTGAGGGGGGCCGCGTCGGTCTTGAGACCACCGGTCCACTCAGGGATGCTGCCGTCGGCGTTACCGGCTTTTTCTGCGCCCAGCGGCGTCAGCGATGTACCGAGCTTGGCGGCTTCTTCTGGGGAAACGGCAGCCATCACACTGCTCGCGAGCAGGGAGAAGGCCAAGACACTCAATAGCTTTCCTGTTTTTTTCATACGATTCCAGTTCCTCTTGATCTTGTTATAGGCCGGAGGCCCATGCCTGTCGCTGATGTCCGGCCGATCATCCTCATCGGCCGGACACTCGGCTGGTCTCCTTAGAAGTTCACGCCCACGCTGAACGCGAGGAAGTCGCGGTCAACCAGCGTGTTGTAGTCGCCGCCGAAGAAATCGGTGTAGGACAGGCTGGCGGTGTACATATTCTGGTACTCGGCATCCAGACCAATGCTGACCGCCTTGGAGCCTTCGTTGAACAGACCGTTGGGGCCGTAGCCGTCGACGTCGTGGGAGAAGGACAGGTTGGGCTTGAGGTTGATGCCGGCGAAGACGTTGTCGTAGTCCGCGATGCCACGCAGGCGGTAGCCCCAGGAGTTGGCGGTGACGAAACCGTGGCGGCCGTAGCGGGCCAAAGCGGCTGGATCATCCGGGGTGCCGTAGATAGGATCACGCCCATAGCGCAGTTCGCTGGTGCTCTCGAGACCGCCGACATGCGTGTAGCCGACCTCGCCCACCACGGTCACCCTACCAGCGCCCAGTACTTGATCGAAGAAGTGAGTGAATGTGGTCTGCAACTGGGTGATTTCCTTGCGGTTGTAGCCGCGATTTTCTGCACCGAAAGTACTTTCAATGGGAGAGGTTCCCGGCGCAAGGGGATTAAGCAAAGCCCGAGTGAGGTCTTGAGTATTCAGCTGAACCGGTGCATTGGGTCGATAGCTGATCTCACCAGACCACGCGGTGCCAGTGGGCAATGTCGTAGAGAAGCTAAGGCCGTAAAGCTGGATATCTTCGGGGTACTCAAGGTAATAGCGGCCGTTGCCAAGCATGACGCTCTGCGCCAAACCAGAGCCAGCACCAGGCACGAGCCCATTAGCTGTACCGATAATGCCAGGCAGCTGCGCTGCGGTAGCCAAGCCAGCAGATCGCGTACTGACGTTTGGCGTCCGACTGTGGTAATTCATGAAATACGCACCATACTCGGTGGCATCACCCAACCAGCGCAATGCAAGACCGAACTGCCCCGAATCACGTGCATCCCGGTCGCCAGCTCGCGGCAAAACCACACCCTCAGGAGTGACTTCGAACCCCTGCCCGAACGCAGCAGCGACGGGTTGAAGAGGAGCGATTGCCGGGCTGCCCACGTGGTAGTTGGCATCACAACCATCCTGAACGACATCTACAGCGAAGAAAGTACCGCAATTATCGGCAACGGTCTGATCCCACTCGAGTTGATAGAACGCCTCCATGCTCAACCGGTCGGTCAGGCTCTGCGAGATGTAGAACATATTGACCGGAATCAGCCCCTCTTTGATCTCAGCACCCGGCCGGCGGAATGCTGCAGCGTCCAAGGGATTGATGGAGTTTATGCTGTTACCGATAAAGGTACTTTCGCCCCAGCTCACTACCTGCTTCCCAAGACGGACGGTCCCGGGCAGATCACCAACGGAATAATTGTGATAGACGAACGCGTCCAGAATTTGCGCGCCGGATGATTGAGCGGCTTCTTTCCGGTTGCTGTCGCTGATGTCCTTGAAAAGACGACTCTCATCCTTCAGCTCGAAGTCATACCAATACTTGCCGCGAACGAAGGCACCGCTATCGCGATAACGAAGCTCGAGATCGTGCACACCCTTGAAAATCTTGGAGAAGGTCTCGCCCTTCTTGAAGTTCAGACGACCATCGTCGCCGGTCTGGGTAAAGCCGGTACCGCCGTTGTTGATGCCGACCAGATCCCTGTCCCTGTCCGCCATGGACCAGCTGGCACCGATGGACATCGCCGAGTCGAATTGCCCTTCGATCTCGCCGATATTGAAGCTCACGGCGTAAGCCGGGGCGGCAGTGCCCAGCGCTACGGCGAGAGCTAGGGACTTCGGCTGGAAGATTCCTTGCCTTGTTGTTTTTGTCATGAGGCGCTCCTGATTGGTTCGAAGTGCGTAAACCCTACCCAGACGTAGAAGGAGGGTTAAGCGCACTAAGGTTTGATTTAGCTTGTAATCCTTTAGTATGAATAGCCTTTCCAGCATTGGCTTTCAGCGTGATTTCGTTCAGCCATGCGTATTTAAGGATGTTCTGAGCTTAGCCGTGAACGCTAGAAGCGCAAAGCCCGCCGCAGAGCCTTTCGTGCGGTTGAAATGAAGAAATGTCGGCTGGCTATCCGAAAGTAGTATTCACCATGCCGATAAGCAGCCCAATCCATCTGGATCAAGGCAGCCGGCATTGTGAAACACCAAACGCAGCCAGCGCGAGAACGAGCGGATCAGGCGCGGACACGCCACCGCTGCGTTACTTTAGGAAGCGCATATGGGGCCAATCGAAACGTAACTGCCGCAGCTCCCAGATCGCAGCGCGCATGACTGCCGCCAGGTCGGCGAATCGTCGCGGCCGTGTGGCTGCGCACTCATTGCGGGCGCGCATGACAATGAGCTCCGCCGAGACGCTTACATGCCCTTTACGGCGTAGATACCAGGGGCGTTGCGCCAGTAGCCCTTGTAGTCCATGCCGTAACCAAAAATGTAGCGGTCGATACAGCTGAGGCCAACATAATCGGCTTTGAGATCCGGGCGGGCCTTACGCTGATGATCCTTGTCGATCAGCACCGCTGTATGCACCGCGGCGGCGCCCGCGTGGCGACAAAAATCGATGATCGCACCCAGGGTGTGTCCTTCATCCAGGATGTCATCAATGATCAGCACGTCGCGATCGATGAAGGAGATTTCCGGCTTGGCTTTCCAGAAGAGCTCACCGCCACTGGTTTCATTGCGATAACGAGTGGCATGCAGGTAGGACAGTTCGAGCGGGAAGTTCAGCTTAGGGACGAGCTTGCCGGAAAAGATCAGGCCGCCATTCATGACGCAGAAGACCACAGGATTGCGGTCGGCCAGCTCGCCGTTGATCGTATCGGCGACCTGGCTGATTGCAGCTTCTACCTGTTCTTCGGTGTACAGGCAGTCAGCCTCGGCCATGACTTGGCGGATATGTGCGAGATCGACGGACATGAAGCGATTCCCCCAGAGAATTTAGTTGGGAGCACCAGCCGGGGCTGGCAGCTCGTGCGGTTGAATCGCCGTAATGCCAGGCGAACCCGGACAGCGAAAAACCTGACCGAACAGCCCGGTTTTGGCCGTTCGCGAAAGGGCGGGGAAGATACCCACCCTCGCCGCGCGCAGCAAGTCCGCTGGCCGGATGACGCACGAATAGCCGCTGACCCGGCGATGCTTTAATCTAAGCCGGTTTATTTGCCCGCCGGAGCCCACAATGCCCATTCGAGAGATCCGCCATCCGCTGATCCGCCACAAGCTCGGCCTGATGCGCCGCGCCGACATCAGCACCAAAAACTTCCGTGAACTGGCTCAGGAAGTGGGCTCGATCCTCACTTATGAAGCAACTTCTGATCTGCCGCTGGAACATTACAGCATCGACGGCTGGTGCGGCCCGGTGCAGGTCGAGAAGATATCCGGCAAGAAGATCACCGTCGTACCCATCCTGCGTGCGGGCATC
This sequence comes from Stutzerimonas kunmingensis, assembly GCF_032106285.1. GTDB lineage: Bacteria > Pseudomonadota > Gammaproteobacteria > Pseudomonadales > Pseudomonadaceae > Stutzerimonas > Stutzerimonas kunmingensis_B. The sequence continues at coordinate 22,244 of NZ_DAMCPO010000033.1, read as the reverse complement.
GGCATGCTCGACGGCGTGCTCAGCCTGATCCCGGGCGCCAAGGTCAGTGCGGTAGGCATCGCCCGTAATGAGGAAACGCTGCAGGCGCAGACCTATTTGGAAAAACTGGTTCCGGAAATCGAACAGCGCCTGGCCATCATCATCGACCCCATGCTCGCCACCGGCGGCTCGATGGTCGCCACAATCGACATGCTGAAGAAGGCCGGTTGCAAGGAAATCCGTGCTTTGGTGCTGGTCGCCGCCCCGGAAGGCATCGCCGCTGTGGAAAAAGCACACCCGGACGTGCTGATTTTCACGGCATCCATCGATGAGCGTCTCGACGAACACGGCTACATCGTCCCGGGCCTGGGTGACGCTGGCGACAAGATCTTCGGCACCAAGCAGAAGGACATCTGAGCATGTCGCATACCGACGAGCCGCTTGGCCGGCAGGTACTGGCCGGCGCACAGATGCTGTTCGTGGCCTTCGGCGCCCTGGTGCTGATGCCGCTGATCACCGGCATGGACCCCAACGTAGCGCTGTTTACCGCCGGCCTTGGCACCCTGCTGTTCCAGCTGATCACGCGGCGTCAGGTACCGGTATTCCTGGCCTCCAGCTTCGCCTTTATCGCACCGATCATTGCGGCTAAGGGTGAGTTCGGCCTGCCGGCGGTCATGGGTGGCGTGGTCGCTGCCGGACTTGTCTACATGCTGCTCGGCTTCGCGGTGCGCCTGAAGGGCCCCGGCTTCATCGATCGCCTGCTGCCGCCGGTGGTCATCGCCCCAGTGATCATTTCGATCGGTCTGGCGCTGTCACCTGTGGCGGTGAACATGGCCATGGGCAAGGCCGGCGATGGCAGCGCCCAGTTGATCCCCTACCAGACGGCGATGCTGATCTCGATGCCGGCACTTGTCACGACCCTGCTCGTGGCGGTGCTGGGCAAGGGCTTGTTTCGCCTGGTACCGATTCTCGCCGGCGTTGCGGTCGGCTACGGGCTGTCGTTTGCTTTCGGCGTGGTGGATACCAGCGGTATCGCGGCCGCACCCTGGCTAGCGATGCCGAGCTTCGTCGCACCGGAGTTCAATATCGGCGCCATCCTGTTCATGGTGCCGGTCGCCCTGGCACCAGCCATCGAGCATATCGGCGGCGTGGTGGCCATCGGCAGCGTGACAGGCAACAACTACGTCAAGAAGCCAGGCTTGCACCGCACGCTACTGGGCGATGGCGTGGCCACCTCGGCAGCCGGCCTTTTCGGCGGCCCGCCGAATACCACCTATGCCGAAGTGACCGGCGCGGTGATGCTGACCAAGAACTACAACCCGAAGATCATGACCTGGGCGGCGGTATTCGCCATCGCCCTGGCGTTCATCGGCAAATTCGGCGCCGGCTTGCTGAGCATTCCGGTTCCGGTTATGGGTGGCATTCTCTGTCTGCTGTTCGGCTCGATTGCCGTGGTGGGTCTAAGCACGTTGATTCGTCATCAGGTCGACCTGTCCGAGGCACGCAACCTCATTATCGTTTCGGTGACGCTGGTGTTCGGCATCGGCGGCATGGCGTTCGGCTTCGGTGAATTCACCCTGTCCGGCATCTCGCTGTGCGCGATCATCGCCCTGCTGCTCAACCTCCTGCTCCCCGGCGGGGATGGTTGGCGCAACAAGCAGCTGAACGAAGATCTGTAAAAGCGTGACACCGGCTTTGCTGGTGCCACCACTCGGCGCCCTGAGTGGGCGCCCGGTCGAGCGTATCGACTAGACTGGCGCGATGAACGATTCGACCATTCCCCACCTACAACTCGAAGACACCAGCGTGAGCTGCGCCACCTGCGCGGCCTGCTGCTGTCGACTCGAAGTGTTGCTGTTCAGCGATACCGGCGTTCCGCAGCGCTATATCGACACCGACAGCTGGGGCGGCGAAGTCATGCTACGCCTGGAAGATGGCTGGTGCGCGGCGCTTGATCGGGACAGCATGCGCTGCAGGATCTACGAAAACCGGCCATTGATCTGCAGGGAGTTCGAGCTGGGCTCGGAAGATTGCCACGAAGAGCGCAAGGGCAGCGCCACGGCATATGGCTGAACGCTATCGGCAGTGCAGGGCTGGCGAACCGCCCTGCAGCACCTCAGGACGGCCTGCTTAGAAGGCCATTCGGTAATGCAAGGCGTAGCTTTCGACACCATCATTCGGCTTCTTGATGCCGGCGTTGGAATAGTGGATTGCGCGCACACCCACTTCGTGGCCACCGGCGAAACGCAGGCCTGCACCGATCCGATCCTCGAACTGGAAAGACGAACCGAGACCGTTGCCCTCGACCTCGGTGTTCTCGAACGCCGCGACGCCGATGCCTGCCTCGACATAGGGTTTGACCGATTCACCAGCGAACTCGTAGACGAAGACCGGGGCCAGCGAAATGCTGTGATTGCTCGACGACTCGTCGCCCTCCCAGTAGGTATAACCGGCATCCCAGTAGCCGGTCAGTCGGCCCACGCTGGTCTGGAACCAGCTGGTGCCGAAATCGAATTGCGCACCCAGGCGATAGGTCATGGTCGACTCGTCGGTCTGGCCGACCGCAACGGTAAAGTCTACGGCATGGGCAGCCGCCACCGAACCTACAGAGAGTGCCGCCACTGCAGCCAGGGAGAACAGTTTTTTCATGAGAACTTCCTTATCAAACACTGCATTTGTTTGGTTTTTTGGTGCCAGCATATTTGAGAAACCCCGCTGCGCTTGGAGTTCCTAGCGGGGGAAAAACTCGACTTTCGCGTTTTTGCCCCAAAGTATAGGCAACACGCTGGCCATTCGCCGCGGATCGCCGCTGCAATAGAAATGCTCGGAGGCCACCCCGCTGGCGAGCAGATGGCGCTCCGCCAGCAGATCGCGCAAGTGTCGCGCGACGGCTGCTCCGGTATCAATCAGGCGGACGTTTCCAGGCAGTAGCTCGCTGAGCAGCGGCCTTATAAAGGGGTAATGCGTGCAACCCAGAATCAGCGTGTCGCAGCCTTGTGCCAGCAGCGGCCCGACCCACGTCATCAGCATGGCGCGCGTTTCGGCACTGTTCAGATCGCCTGCCTCGATGCGCTCGACCAAGCCGGGGCACGGCTGAGTGATCACCCGGACATCTGCGGCAAAGCGATCAAGCAACGCGGCAAAGCGGGCGCTCTTCAGCGTTCCGGTGGTCGCCAGCACGCCGACGACACCACTTCGCGTGGCCAGGGCGGCGGGCTTGACGGCCGGTTCCATGGCGATGATCGGCAATTGCGGATACAGCTCGCGCAATTCGGTGACGCCAGCGGCGGTCGCAGTATTGCAGGCCACCACCAGCGCCTTCGCGCCCTTCTCGATAAAAAAGGCCGCAATGACACGGCAGCGCTCACGGATGTAGTCCGGGCTCTTTTCGCCATAGGGGACATGGGCGCTGTCGGCGAGATAGAGCAGCGACTCATGCGGCAGGCGCTGTCGGATCTCACGCAGCACCGAGAGCCCGCCTACTCCGGAGTCGAAGACGCCGACCGGTGCTGCGCAGTCAGCCATGGCTTGCGCCACACACCGCACAATGTGGATCGCGCTTGACCCGCAACTCACGGAAGCGACTGGACAGCGCATCGATCAGTAGCAGTCGACCAATCAGCGGCTCGCCGAAACCAACCAGCAGCTTGATCGCTTCCAACGCCTGCAGGCTGCCAACCATTCCCACCAGCGGCCCCACTACACCGGCTTCGCTGCAGGTCAGCTCGGCTTCGCTACCGTGCCCATAGAGGCAGTGGTAGCAGGGGCTCGTTTCGACTCGCGGATCGAACACCGAAAGCTGCCCCTCAAGACGGATCGCCGCGCCGCTGACCAGCGGCTTTTTCGCTTTCACGCATGCGGCGTTCACCGCTTCGCGAATGCCGAAGTTGTCCGTGCAATCGAGCACCAGATCGACCCGCTCCACTGCCGCATCCAGGGAATCGGCGTCCAACCCGCTGCGATACGGCACCAGCTGTACATGGGGGTTCAGCGCCCCCAGCCGGGCCATGGCCGAGTCGACCTTGTGCAAGCCAAGCGAGGGTGTGTCGTGAGCGATCTGCCGCTGCAGATTGGTCAGATCCAGCGCATCGAAGTCGGCCAGGTGCAGCTCACCGACACCCGCGGCCGCCAGATAGAGCGCTACCGGCGAGCCCAACCCGCCAAGCCCGACGATCAGCACGCAACTCTGTTTGAGGCGCAACTGGCCGTCGATATCGACCTGCTTGAGCAGGATCTGCCGGCTGTAGCGCAGCAGCTCTTCGTCACTCAGCATCCAAGCACCTCACAAAACGCAATCATGGCAGGCGGCCAAGGCTGATGCGCTCATGCCCACCCAGATCGAGCAGGCTTTGCACATCCTCGAAACCGCGGGAAAGCAAAAGCATGCGCACCGCCTCAGCCTGATCGTAACCGTGCTCCAGCAGCAACCAGCCACCCGACTGCAGATGCGCCGCCGCCTGGGCGATGATCGTGCGGATGTCGTCCAGGCCATCCGCACCCGCGATCAGCGCACTCTGCGGCTCGAAGCGGACATCGCCCTGCAGCAGGTGCGGGTCGCTGGCCGGAATATAGGGTGGATTGCTGACGATCATCTGGAACCTCTCGCCGTTCAGACCGGCAAACCAGTCGCTCAGGGTGAACGCAGCGTTGTGCAGTCCGAGCCGCAGCCGGTTGCGCTCAGCCAGCCTCACGGCGGCCTCGATACGGTCCACACCGCAGACCTGCCACGCCGGCCGCTCGGTCGCCAGAGCCAGCGCAATCGCGCCGGTGCCGGTGCCCAGATCGAGCACCCGGGCCGGTGCAGCGGGGAGCAGCTGCAGCGCGGTCTCCACCAGCAGCTCGGTGTCAGGCCGGGGGATCAGCGTATCCGCTGCCACTTCAAGTTCCAGACTCCAGAAGCCCTGGCGCCCGAGAATATAGGCGACCGGTTCACCCTGACGCCTCCGTGCGAGATCAGCAGCAAAGCGCTCGGCACACTCTGCCGGCACCTCGCGCTCCGACCAGGTGCGCAGATAGCTGGTCGACTTGTTCAGGGCGGCCGCGAGCAGCCATTCGGCATCCAGCCTGGCGCTCGGCGAGTCCGGCAGATCGGCACTTTGCAGCAGGGACTCGATGGTTGGCATGAGGTGCTCTTAGCGCGGTGCGCAGCGAAAAGGATCAGTCGCCCAGCGCCGCCAGCTGGTCGGCCTGGTATTCCTGCAACAGCGGCTCGATGACCTGCTCCACGGCGCCGCCGATCACTTCGTTGAGCGAATACAGCGTCAGGTTGACGCGATGGTCGGTGACCCGGCCTTGGGGGAAATTGTAGGTACGGATACGTTCGGAGCGATCCCCGGAGCCGACCAGCAACTTGCGCGTCTCGGAGATTTCCTTGTGCGCCGCGGCGTCCTGGCGGTCCTGCAGCTTGGCGGCGAGCCAGGCCATGGCCTTGGCGCGGTTCTTGTGCTGCGAACGCTCTTCCTGACACTCGACCACAATGCCAGTGGGCAGGTGCGTGATACGAATCGCAGAGTCGGTCTTGTTGACGTGCTGACCGCCGGCGCCGGAGGAGCGATAGGTGTCGATACGCAGCTCGGCCGGATTGATCTCCACCGCCGCCTGCTCATCCGGCTCCGGTAACACCGCCACGGTGCAGGCGGAGGTGTGAATGCGTCCCTGGGACTCGGTCTCCGGCACGCGCTGCACGCGGTGCGCGCCGGATTCGAACTTGAGCTTGGCGTAGACGTTGTCGCCCTCGACGCGGGAAATCACTTCCTTGTAGCCGCCGTGCTCGCCCTCACTCTCGGAGAGGATCTCGACTCGCCAGCCTTGCTTCTCGGCATAGCGCGAATACATGCGGAACAGATCGCCGGCAAAGATCGCCGCCTCGTCGCCGCCGGTGCCGGCGCGGATCTCGAGGAACACGTTGCGCCCGTCGTTGGGGTCCTTGGGCAGCAGCATGCGCTGCAGGTTGGCTTCAAGCGTCTCAAGCTGGGCCTTGGCTTCGGCAACCTCCTCCTCGGCCATCTCGCGCATGTCGGGATCACTGTCCTTGAGCAGCGCCTGAGCGCCCTCGAGATCCTGCTGAACCTTGCACAGCTGCCGATAGGCGACGATCACCGGCTCGACTTCGGCGTACTCGCGGGAATAGGCGCGAAAACGGCTTTGATCGCTGATGACTTCGGCGTCGCCGAGCAGTGCGGTGAGTTCTTCGAAACGGTCCTTCAGGATGTCCAGCTTGTTCAGCAGCGAAGCTTTCATGGTTTTTCCGTGCCCTCGTGCAGGGCGAAGAGTTCCTGGGCCATGCTCAGCGCCTCGACGCGGCCCTCAGCGGAGAGTTTCTTCAGTTGCACGCTGGGTGCATGCAGCAGTTTGTTGGTCAGGCCACGGGCGAGCTGAACGAGAACCTCCTCGGCGCTGCCCCCATTGGCCAGCAGACGCTGAGCCTTGCTCAGCTCGTCGTCGCGAATGCGCTCGGCGTGCTGCCGGTAGGCCTTGAGCACGTCCACCGCGGCCAGTTCGCGCAGACGCTGCATGAAGTCCTCGGTGCCGGCCGCGACCAACTCCTCGGCGGCCTGGGCCGCGCCCTGGCGACTCTTGAGGTTCTCCGCAACCACCTCATGCAGATCGTCGACCGTGTACAGATAGACGTCGTCCAGCTCGCCGACCTGCGATTCGATGTCCCGCGGCACGGCGATATCGACCATGAACATCGGCTTGTGCTTGCGTCGCTTCAGCGCCTGTTCGACCGCGCCCTTGCCGAGAATCGGCAGCTGGCTGGCGGTGGAGCTGATGACGATGTCGCTGTTGTGCAACTCGTCCGGGATATCGGCAAGCAGGATCGCCTGCGCCCCTAGCTCGGCGGCCAGCGCGCTGGCCCGCTCGAGGGTGCGGTTGGCGACCACGATCTTCTTCACGCCCTGCTCGTGCAGATGGCGCGCGACCAGGGTGATGGTCTCACCGGCGCCGATCAGCAGGGCCTGGCTGCGTTGCAGATTGCTGAAGATCTGCCGCGCCAGACTGACCGCGGCAAACGCCACCGAAACCGGGTTCTCGCCGATGGCGGTGTCGGTGCGCACGGTCTTCGCGGTGCTGAAGGTGGCCTGAAACAACCGGCCAAGCAGAGGCCCGACGCTGCCGGCCTCACGGGCGACCGCATAGGCCGACTTCATCTGCCCGAGAATCTGCGGTTCGCCCAGCACCAGCGAGTCGAGCCCGGAGGCAACACGCATCATGTGGCGCACGGCCTGATCGTCGACATGCACATAGGCGCATGCCTTGAGCTCGTCGAGGCTGAGACGGTGATAATTCGCCAGCCAGGCGAGCACGGCATCGGCCTCGACCTGATCCTGTTGCAGATACAGCTCGCTGCGATTGCAGGTCGAGAGGATCGCCGCTTCGCGGGTCGGAGTGACGCGGCACAGTTGCCGCAAGGCCTCGACCATCTGGTCGGGCGTGAAGGCTACGCGCTCGCGGACGTCCACCGAAGCGGTCTTGTGATTAATGCCAAGCGCGAGGAAAGCCATGCAGAATCGCTGATTCGATAACAGAGCGCGCAATTCTCCTACTTCGTCAGATGGAGAACAACCATTGCCCTCGATTGTCGGATTCGATTGGTACTGCCAATCAGCTACCGAACCGGCCTGCGCGCCTCCCAGGGCCCATGGGCTTGACCTGCGGCTTGTGTCATCATGCCGCGACCGCACACCAGACGTACATTTCACCTATGAAAAACCTCGCCGCACTTGCCGCCCTGCTGTTCATCGGCGGCTGCCAGACCTTCACGCAGCAAGCCCCCGAAAGCAGTCCGCCGGTCGAGGACGCTGCCCAGGAGAGCTCCGCCAGCGACGCGGCAGAGTACGGCTCATTCAGTCGCCAATCCCTCTATGCACTTCTGGTCGCAGAGCTTGCCGGCCAGCGCAACCGCTTCGACATTGCCCTGGGCAATTACGTACAGCAGGCGCATGCGACACAGGACGCCGGCGTCGCCGAACGCGGATTCCGTATCGCCGAATACCTTGGCGCAGACCAGGCGGCGCTGGATACCGCAATGATCTGGGCGCGCAACGCCCCTGACAATCTCGACGCGCAGCGCGCCGCAGCCGTGCAGCTGGCCCGCGCCGGGCGTTACGAAGAATCGCTCGAGTTCATGGAGAAGGTTCTGCAGGGCCAGGGCGACACTCATTTCGATTTCCTCGCCCTTTCGGCCTCGGAAACCGACCCGGACACCCGCGCCGGTCTGCTGCAAAGCTTCGACAAGCTGTTGGTCAAACACCCCGACAACCCACAGCTCTCCTTCGGCAAGGCCGTGCTGCTGCAACAGGATGATCGCAGCGAGGAAGCACTGGCGCTGCTGCAGAAGCAGCCGGATAAGGAACGGCAGATCCCGTCGATCCTGCTCGAAGCACGCCTTCTGCACAGCTTGCAGCGCAGCGACGAAGCGATACCGCTGCTCGAGCGAAGCCTTCGCCAGCACCCCGAGGACAAGCGTCTGCGCCTGACCTATGCACGCCTTCTGGTGGAACAGGAGCGCCTGGAAGACGCCATGGGCGAGTTCGCCACCCTGGTCCAGCAGCACCCCACCGACGACGACCTGCGCTTCTCCATGGCGCTGGTCTGCATGGAGGCTGAGGCCTGGCGCGAAGCCACCGTGTACCTGGAAGAGCTCATCGAACGCGGCAGCCACGTTGACGCGGCTTACTTCAATCTTGGCCGTGCTTATCAGGCTATGGACAAGAACGCCAAGGCGCTCGACGCGCTAGCTCATGTCGGCCCTGGCAACGAATACCTGCCAGCGAAACTGCTGCAGAGCCAGCTGCTCTATTCCGGCAATCGCGACCAGGAAGCGTCCGCGGTACTGGCCGACGCACGCCAGCAGCAGCCTGACTACGCCATCCAGCTGTACCTGATCGAGATCGAAGCGCTCTCCGAGCAGGACCGCACCGAACAAGGCTGGCAACTGGTGGAGCAGGCGCTTGCCGATTTCCCCGACGACCTCAATCTGCTGTACACCCGCGCCATGCTTGCGGAAAAGCGCGGCGATCTGGCGCAACTGGAACGCGACCTGCGCTTCATCATCGAGCGTGAGCCGGACAACGCCATGGCGCTCAACGCGCTCGGCTACACCCTGGCCGACCGTACTGATCGCCACAAGGAAGCGCTCCAGCTGATCGAGCAGGCCTACCAGCTCAACCCCGACGACCCGGCGATCCTCGACAGCCTCGGCTGGGTCAACTTCCGCCTGGGCAATCTGACCGAGGCCGAAGCGCTGCTGCGCAAGGCGCTGCAACGCTTTGCCGACCACGAAGTCGCCGCGCACCTGGGCGAGGTGCTTTGGGCCCAGGGTGAACACAGCGAGGCCCGCGCGGTCTGGTCGAAGGCACTCAAACTACAACCGGACAGCCAGATCCTGCGCGAAACGCTGAAACGGCTGACCGGATCGGAGAAGCCCTGAACCATGTCCCTGTTGAAAAACCTTCTTGCTCCCTGCCTGGCCCTCCTGCTTGCTGGCTGTGCCGGGCTTGGCCCACGCGAATCGGTTGAAGGCCCCGGCAATGCCTCCGCCTGGAAAGAGCATCGCAGCCAGGTCGCGACGGTCGATGGCTGGCAGATCAGCGGCAAGATCGGCATTCGCGCACCGCAGGAATCCGGCAGCGGCACACTGTTCTGGCTGCAGCGCCAGGACTACTTCGACATTCGCCTGTCCGGCCCCCTGGGCCGAGGCGCCACCCGCCTGACCGGCCGCCCCGACGCCGTATCTCTGGAAGTCGCCGGCCAGGGCCGATTCGAAGCCGAATCCCCGGAGGCCCTGGTCGAAGCGCAGCTCGGCTGGCAGCTGCCGGTGTCGCACCTGCTCTGGTGGGTGCGTGGCTTGCCTGCGCCGGACAGCCGCAGCCGTCTGAGCCTGGACAGCGAGAGCCGCCTGGCACGACTGGAACAGGACGGCTGGCAGGTCGACTACCTGGCATACGGCGAACACAATGGCTTCACGCTGCCCGAGCGCATCCGCCTGCAAGGCCATGACCTGCAGATCACCCTGGTGGTCAAGGACTGGCAAGCGCGCCAGCTGGGCCGCTGAATGCAGACGCTGACCCTGCCGGCACCGGCCAAACTCAATCTGATGCTGCATATCGTCGGCCGCCGCGCAGACGGCTATCACGAGCTGCAGACGCTGTTCCAGTTTCTCGACCATGGCGACGAACTCAGCTTCCGCCTGCGTGCTGACGGCGAGATTCGCCTGCATACCGAACTGCCGGGCGTCGATCACGACAGCAACCTGATCGTCCGTGCAGCGCGCCTGCTGCAGCGTGCCAGCAGCTGCTCGCTCGGCGCAGATATCACCCTGCTCAAACGTCTGCCCATGGGCGGCGGCATCGGCGGCGGCAGCTCCGACGCAGCGACCACCCTGCTCGGCCTCGACCACCTGTGGCAACTGCACCTGGGCGAAGACCGACTGGCCGCGCTGGGGCTGACCCTGGGCGCCGACGTACCCGTGTTCGTACGCGGCCGGGCGGCATTTGCCGAGGGGGTTGGCGAGCGCCTGCAACCGGTCGATTTGCCCGAACCATGGTTCCTCGTAATCGCGCCGCAAGTCTCTGTTAGTACAGCGGAAATATTTGCCGACCCAGAGTTGACACGTAATACCCCGGCCATTACAGTTCGCAGCCTTCTTGCAGGGGGCGGTCATAATGACTGTCAGCCAATAGTCGAGAAGCGTTATCCAGAAGTTCGTAACGCTTTGAGCTTGTTGAACAAATTCGTTCCGGCAAGCATGACTGGCACTGGAGCTTGTGTGTTTGGGAGCTTCCCAAACGAAGGCGAGGCTGATAAAGTCCGCCGCCAACTTCCAGACACTTTGCCAAGTTTCGTTGCCCACGGTCGTAACGTTTCGATGTTGCACCGAAGCCTTGAAAAACTGGCGCAGGAAGCGAGTGCGTAGCACACAGGTTGTACGATACAGGGGCGTCGCCAAGCGGTAAGGCACCAGGTTTTGATCCTGGCATGCGTTGGTTCGAATCCAGCCGCCCCTGCCATAACCTCCCAAGGTTCGTACGACTGCAACAGCACCAATGAAGTTGACCCTACAGGGGCGTCGCCAAGCGGTAAGGCACCAGGTTTTGATCCTGGCATGCGTTGGTTCGAATCCAGCCGCCCCTGCCATACACTTGAAGCTGTTCAGAAGCTTGCCTTTTGAACAGCTTTTTATTCATCGGACCCACCCTCAGGCAGGTACTGCGCGTGTCCAAGATGATGGTCTTCACGGGGAACGCCAACCCCGACCTGGCCCGGCGTGTTGTACGTCAGCTGCATATCCCCCTCGGTGATGCCTACGTCGGAAAGTTCTCCGACGGCGAAATCAGTGTCGAGATCAACGAGAACGTTCGCGGTAAGGACGTATTTCTGATCCAGCCGACCTGCGCTCCGACCAACGACAACCTGATGGAACTGGTGGTACTGGCCGACGCCTTCCGCCGCTCCTCGGCGTCGCGCATCACCGCAGTGATCCCCTACTTCGGTTATGCCCGCCAGGATCGTCGCCCGCGCTCTGCCCGTGTACCGATCAGCGCCAAGGTCGTGGCCGACATGCTCGACGTCGTTGGCGTCAACCGTGTGCTGACCGTTGACCTGCACGCCGATCAGATCCAGGGCTTCTTCGACATGCCGGTGGACAACATCTACGGCTCGCCGGTCCTGGTCGACGACATCCAGGCTCAGCGCTTCGAGAACCTGATGATCGTCTCCCCGGACATCGGTGGTGTGGTCCGCGCCCGTGCGGTGGCCAAATCCCTCGGCGTCGACCTGGCGATCATCGACAAGCGTCGGCCGAAAGCCAACCAGTCCGAAGTGATGCACATCATCGGTGATATCGAAGGCCGTACCTGCATCCTCGTCGATGACATGGTCGATACCGCCGGCACCCTGTGCCATGCAGCCAAGGCGCTGAAGGATCATGGCGCCGCCAAGGTCTACGCCTACTGCACGCACCCGATCCTGTCCGGCCGCGCCATCGAGAACATCGAAGGCTCCGTGCTTGACGAACTGGTGGTGACCAACACCATCCCGCTGTCGGCTGCCGCACAGTCCTGCACCCGAATTCGCCAACTGGACATCGCGCCAGTGGTGGCTGAAGCGGTTCGCCGCATCAGCAATGCCGAATCGATCAGCGCGATGTTCCGCTAAGCGAAAAGCTTCGCGAATCGCACTGAACGTAATGTGCCCCGCCTCGTGCGGGGCTTTTTGCCCAACAGCCCGAGCGCTGGTCGCAAGCGCGACAGGTAATGTTGCTACTGGAGAATCACCATGAACGATTTCACTCTGAATGCCCAAGTGCGTTCCGACCTGGGGAAAGGTGCGAGCCGCCGCCTGCGTCGTAACGCCGCCCTGGTTCCGGCCGTCATCTACGGTGGCGACAAAGCCCCGCAGTCCATCAGCATCCTGGCCAAGGACTTCGCCAAGCTGCTGGAAAACGAAGCCTCCTTCAGCCACGTGCTGAACCTGAACGTCGACGGCCAGAACGAATCCGTTCTGATCAAGGCACTGCAGCGCCATCCGGCCAAGAGCTTTGTCCTGCACGCTGACTTCGTTCGCGTCGTTGCCGGCCACAAGCTGACCGCCACCGTTCCCCTGCACTTCATCAACCAGGAATCTTCCGTAGGCGTGAAGCAGCAAGGCGGCGAAATCCTGCACAACCTGAACGAAGTCGAAGTTTCCTGCCTGCCGCAAGACCTGCCGGAATTCATCGAAGTCGACATGATCAACGTCGAAGTCGGCCAGGTTCTGCACATGACCGACATCAAGCTGCCGAAAGGCGTTGAGCTGGTCGCCCTGGCCCACGGCAGCGACCTGCCGGTAGCCAACGTTCACGCTCCGCGCGTGAGCAAGGAAGACGCTCCGAAAGAAGAAGACGCTGCCGAGTAATCCACTCGCATAGTCGAAGAAGAGGCCCCCGTCGTGACTGCCGTAAAACTGATCGTCGGCCTGGGAAACCCAGGCCCTGAATACGACCAGACCCGGCACAACGCGGGGGCTCTTTTCGTTGAGCGTCTGGCTGCCCGTGAAGGCGTCTCGCTCAGCAACGATCGCAAGTACTTTGGCCTGGTCGGCAAGTTCAGCCATCAGGGTGAAGACATCCGCCTGCTTATCCCCACTACCTACATGAACCGCAGCGGTCAGGCGGTGGCGGCATTGGCCGGCTTTTTCCGAATTCCCCCCGAGTCTATCCTGGTCGCCCATGATGAGCTCGATATGCCCCCGGGCGTCGCCAAACTCAAGCAGGGTGGCGGTCATGGCGGGCACAACGGGCTGCGTGACATCATCGCCAAGCTCGGCAATCAGAACGGCTTTCATCGCCTGCGCCTGGGTATCGGCCATCCTGGCCACGCCAGCCTGGTCAGTGGCTACGTACTGGGCCGCGCACCGCAGACCGAGCGAGAAAAGCTCGACGCCAGCATCGACTTTGCGCTGGATGTCGTGCCAGAAATCCTGGCCGGCGACTGGACCCGCGCGATGCAGCGCCTGCACAGCCAGAAGGCCTGAACCTAACTCCGAGGCAAGATCACCATGGGATTCAACTGCGGCATCGTCGGTCTGCCCAACGTCGGCAAGTCCACCCTGTTCAACGCCCTGACCAAATCCGGCATCGCGGCTGAGAACTTTCCCTTCTGCACCATCGAGCCGAACAGCGGCATCGTGCCGATGCCCGATCCGCGCCTCGACGCGCTGGCGGCGATCGTCAAGCCGGAGCGGGTGATCCCGACCACCATGGAGTTCGTCGACATCGCCGGCCTGGTCGCCGGCGCTTCGAAGGGCGAAGGCCTGGGCAACAAATTCCTCGCCAACATCCGCGAAACCGACGCCATCGCCCATGTGGTGCGCTGCTTCGAAGACGAGAACGTCATCCACGTGGCCAACAGCGTGGACCCCAAGCGTGACATCGAGATCATCGACCTCGAACTGATCATGGCCGACCTCGACAGTTGCGAGAAGCAGCTGCAGCGCGTCGCCCGTACCGCCAAGGGCGGCGACAAGGAAGCGGTCGCACAAAAGGGGCTGCTGGAGAAGCTGATCCCGCACCTCACCGAAGGCAAGCCGGCACGCAGCCTGCTGAAGAGCTTCAGTGACGAGGAAAAGCGCCTGGCCAAGACCTTCCACCTGCTGACCACCAAGCCGGTGATGTACATCGCCAACGTCGCCGAGGATGGCTTCGAGAACAACCCGCTCCTGGACGTGGTCAACGCCATCGCCGAGGAAGAAGGCGCCATCGTCGTGCCGGTGTGCAACAAGATCGAGGCCGAGATCGCCGAGCTGGACGATCTGGAAGAGATGCAGATGTTCCTCGAAACCATGGGTATGGAAGAACCAGGTCTGAACCGTGTGATCCGCGCCGGTTACGAGCTGCTCAACCTGCAGACCTACTTCACCGCCGGGGTGAAGGAAGTCCGCGCCTGGACCGTCAGAATCGGTGCGACCGCTCCGCAGGCGGCCGCGGTGATCCACACCGATTTCGAGAAAGGCTTCATCCGCGCTGAAGTCATCGCCTATGACGACTTCATCCAGTACAAGGGCGAAGCCGGCGCCAAGGAAGCCGGCAAGTGGCGCCTGGAAGGCAAGGAATACATCGTCAAGGACGGTGACGTCATGCACTTCCGCTTTAACGTCTGACGATTTTTTCTGAACTCAGGAGAGCTCGGTAGCGTTCGATGGAATGGGCAGGCCTTTTAAAATCAAGGGCTTGCCTAACAATACGGTCTGCTAAGCGTTCCTATTGTTCATCGAGTTCTGAAAAAATCGGGGGTAGCGTTGGGGGTACTCGTGTTCAACCGTGGGGGTATTTTTCCCCGCAGTGGAGTCCAACGATGCCCGAGAATCTACTCACCGACGCCAAGATCAAGTCGGTAAAACCCACTGATCGAGACTGGAAACTTTCAGACGGCGGCGGCTTGTTCCTGCTGGTCAAGCCTACCGGCGGCAAGCTCTGGCGGTGGAAGTATCGCCTGCAAGGCAAGGAAAACCTCTTTGCCATTGGCAGCTTTCCGCAAGTAAGCCTTGCAGAGGCGCGTACTGCCCGAGAGAAAGCGCGCGCCCTGGTCAAGCAAGGTATCCACCCCGCCCATGAGCGGCAGCAGGTTAAGCAGCGCAATCTTGAGGCGCTGGCAGAACGCAAACGCGCCCGGGAAAGCTCGTTTGCCAAGGTGGCGCAAGCCTACCTGGCCGAGATCAAGCCTGTCTTCGCGCACAGCTCCTATCGCACGAAAGAATCCCGCATCAGGAAGTATCTGTCTCCCAAGTTCGACGGAATGCCAATGAGCGACATTGGCGTCAAGCAGATCCGCCCACTGCTGGAAGAGTGTAAGACTCATGGCGCGTGGGCTGCGATCCATGTCAAAGGCGATCTTTCGGCCATCTTCGAATTCGCGGTCGTGCGTGGCCTGGTTGAGGCCAACCCGATCCCGAGCCTGCGCGGGCTGCTTCGCGCGCCTGCCAGCGAAAGCAAGGCGGCGATGACGCGTGAACAGATCCAGAAGTTTTATCAGGCATTGCGCGGCTACAGAGGCTATCCAGAAACCGCGCTGTGCCTGCGGTTGATTGCGCTGACCGCTTGCCGTCCTGGGGAAGCTGCCGATGCCGAATGGGAAGAGTTCGATTTTGAGGATGCCGTGTGGCGTCGACCTGCGGCCAAGATGAAGGCACGCCGTGACCACATCAGCCCGCTGTCCATGCAGGCTATCGCTGCACTGAAAGACTTGCAGCGCATCACCGGGGGCGGACGTTACTTGTTCCCGCACCGGAGCGGCAAAGGCTTCACCACGCCCAACCGGCTTACCTACGCCATGCGCGATATGAACCTGGGCCGGGGAACGACGCCCCATTGCTGGCGCACCACCTTTTCGACCTGGGCCAACGAAAACGGGTTCCGACCCGACGCGATCGAGCGGCAGCTTGCTCATGTGGAAAGCAACAAGGTTCGGGCCACCTACAACAAGGCGCTGCTGCTGGATCAAAGAAGGTCACTGCTACAAGCTTGGGCGAGCTATCTGAGTGCAGCAGAAAAGAGCCAGGCCGAATAATATTGTTGCCTTGGCGATAGAACGGAAACCATAAACGGGGCAATTCAATGATTTAAAAGGGTAACCAAGACCACCAATACCCTTTTATTGATCATGATTCACGGGCCGCCCTACCCGACAGGGCAGCCTCCCTGGCCGCAAGACCCACTGCAGTGGAAACAGGGTAATCGAACTAGGTAAATGAGGTAATTTAGACAAAATACCTCATTTAAATATTATAATTACCCCATTTATACAACCTGAGCTTAGGTTCCTATGCACTCGCTTACACCCGAGTACCTTGCCGCGCTTCGCTTCGATGGCACCCAGGCCGCCACACTGCGCGCACTGGGCGAGTATCAGGGCAAGCAGCAGTTATACGTCGCGCAGTCCCCCGAAGCCCTCAAGGGCCTGCGCCAGATCGCAGTTATCGAATCCACCGAGTCGTCCAACCGTCTGGAAGGTGTTGTCGTCGCCCCCTCACGACTGAAGTCTCTGGTCATCCGCAATGCAGCACCGAAGAGTCGCTCCGAACAGGAGATCGCCGGCTACCGCGATGCCCTGGCGTTGATCCACGAATCGGCCGCGCACATGACCTTCAACGAAGGCGTGGTGCTGCAATTGCACACCATGCTGTATCGCTACATGCCGCAGGCCGGCGGACGCTGGAAGGCCACTAACAACGACATCATCGAACGCCATCCGGACGGCACATCACGGCTGCGCTTCCAACCGGTCGCTGCGCATCTGACGCCGATAGCCATGGTCGACCTGACTCGGTACTACTCCACCGCATTGGATCAGCATCTGGCCGACCCACTGGTGCTGGTGCCGCTGGCGATGCTCGACTTCCTATGCATCCACCCCTTCCCGGACGGCAACGGCCGTATGTCTCGCTTGCTGACCCTATTGCTGCTCTACCACTTCGACTACGCCGTGGGCCGCTACATCAGCCTGGAGCGCATCTTCGAGGAAACCAAGGAAGGCTATTACGAGACGCTGGAAGCCAGTTCGCAGGGCTGGCATCAAGGGCAGCACGACGTCAAACCCTGGCTCGACTACTTCTGGGGGGCATTGCTGCGGGCCTACCGCGAATTCGAGGAGCGTGTCGGCACCATCGAGCGTGGCCGCGGCAGCAAAGGCGACCGGGTGCGCACGGAAGCTCTAGGGCGCACCCTGCCGTTTTCCATCTCCGAGATTGAAGAAGCATGCCCGGGCGTGAGTCGGGACATGGTGCGGCTGGTGCTACGGGCGATGAAATCAGAGGGGTTGATCGAATCGACCGGCAAAGGACGTGGCGCGAAATGGCGTCGCACGGCGTAAAAACAAGGGACTTAGCATGAAGTTCAATGAAGACACCCGAGTCAAAATCCCAGTCATCCTTCATCTGATGCGGCTTGGCTATCAGTACCTATGGAGACACTGCATAAATAGCCAGCCGCCCCCACCCTTGGCACACTGAGCCCCCTCAACCAGCCCCCTCCATGAGCTTTGTTACGCGCGTGCAGAAGACCTTCTCCGAACTCGAATACACCGGCAAGAAAAAGCAGACTCGCCGAGATCGCTTCCTGGCTGACCTTGAACAGCTGGTGCCCTGGGCACAAGTGGAGGCGCAAGTGGCGCCGTTCTATAGCGACACCACAGGCAAGCGTGGACGCCCTGCGATTGGGTTGTCGCGCATGCTGCGCATGTATGTCGTGCAGCAGTGTTTCGGTCTCTCCGATGAAGGTACCGAAGATGCCGTCTACGACAGCCAGGCCATTCGTGGTTTCATCGGCATCGACCTGGGCCGTGAGTCGGCACCGGATGCCACTACCTTGTTGCGATTTCGCCGCTTGCTGGAAACCCATCAGCTAACGCGGGTGCTGTTTGAAACGATTAACCAGCATCTGGCCAGCCGGGGTCTGCTGCTCAAGGAAGGCACTATCGTCGACGCTACCCTGATCGCCGCGCCGCCCTCGGTCAAGAACCGAGAAGGTAAGCGTGATCCTGAGATGCATCAGGCCAAGAAAGGCAATCAATGGCACTTCGGGATGAAGGCCCACGTTGGTGTCGACGCCACATCGGGACTCGTGCACAGCGTGGTAGGGACTGCCGCCAACGTGGCGGATGTCACCCAGGTCGATCAGTTGCTGCACGGCGCCGAAACCTATGTTTCGGGTGACGCTGGATACACTGGTGCGGCCAAGCGACCGGAGCATGCTGAACGGGACGTTATCTGGTCGATTGCAGCACGGCCAAGCAGTTACAAACATCACGGCAAAGACAGCGTGCTGTACCGAGTCAAGCGCAAAGTCGAATACGCCAAGGCGCAGCTGCGTGCCAAGGTCGAGCATCCCTTCCAGGTGATCAAGGTGCGCTTCAATCATCGTAAGGTTCGCTACCGTGGACTGGAAAAGAATACGGCGCAGTTGTTCAGTCTGTTTGGGTTGGCCAATCTGGTACTGGCCAAGCGGTATTTGCAACGGACGGCGGGATAAGTCCGTCCGAAAGGCGGGGCTGGCCCGCTAATCAGCAAAATCAGGGTAGAAATCGGCCCAAGAAACGCAGAATAAGGCCGGTAGGTTGAAAAAACCGGGTTGAAAAAGGGGGACGGTGAGAATTGGCTAATTGTTCAGCGTCTCCCTATCACTCAAGGATCAAACCTGGGATCAGGATACCAATATCTTCCCAGCGCTTTTTATCGCCGCCATAAGCAAAATCAATCCAGGCATCAAACCGGACGATGTGCATCGTCTGCTGGAAGACACCAAACTCCTGCTGGATAACGAAGACCTCGGCCGCGCGTTCTTTGAACGTCTGAGCACTCGCTCCAATACCCGGCTGATTGATTTCGAGAACCTCAGCAACAACAGCTTCCATGTCGTCACAGAGCTGACCTGCCAGAATGGCGATGAAGAATTCCGGCCAGACATCACCCTGCTGGTCAACGGCATGCCGCTGGTCTTTATTGAGGTGAAAAAACCCAATAACCGGGAAGGCATACTGGCCGAGCGTGGTCGGATTAATAAGCGCTTTCAAAACCCTAAATTCAGGCGCTTTGCCAACATAACCCAGTTCATGATCTTCTCCAACAACATGGAGTACGACGACGGCGACCCGGAGCCTGTACAGGGCGCCTTCTATGCCAGCAGCTCCTACCATAAGCCAGTTTTCAACTACTTCCGCGAAGAGGAAGTACTGAACCTGACGGCCCTGCTCAAGCCACTGCCGGAAGCGGAAGAACTCAGGGTATTGAAAGACAACAACCTTGAAGTGATTCGTAACAATCCCGAGTTCCAGACCAACAAAGACCCGAACCGCCCGACCAACCGTATCTGCACCTCATTGCTTAGCAAAGAGCGGCTGGCATTTTTCCTGCGTTACGCGCTCGCCTATGTGTCGGAGGCTGACGGGCTGCACAAACACATCATGCGTTACCCGCAGCTATTCGCCACCAAGGCCATCGAAAGAACACTCGATAAAGGCATCAAGAAGGGGATTATCTGGCATACCCAGGGCAGCGGCAAAACCGCACTGACCTACTACAACGTTCGCTTTCTGACCGACCATTTTCAGAAGCGGCAGATCGTTCCCAAGTTCTACTTCATCGTCGATCGGCTTGATCTACTGCAACAGGCACAGCGGGAATTCATCGCGCGCGGCCTGACGGTTTACACCATCGATTCGCGCGAAGCCTTTGCACGTGCCATCAAGGCAACCCAGGTGATCCACAACCATTCGGGCAAACCGGAAATCACCGTGGTCAACATCCATAAATTCAAGGACGATCCGGATGTCATTTCGACTAATGACTACGACGTCGCCATCCAGCGCGTGTACTTTCTCGATGAAGTACACCGCAGCTACAACCCCAAGGGCAGTTTCCTTGCCAACCTGAGCCAGTCGGACACCAACGCCATCAAAATCGGTCTTACCGGTACACCACTGCTGGGTGACGACTACAACTCGCGGGCGCTGTTTGGCGACTACATCCACAAATACTATTACAACGCCTCTATTGCCGACGGTTACACGCTACGCCTGATCCGGGAAGAGATCGCCACCAACTACAAAATGGTGCTGCAACAGGCGCTGGAAGACGTGGAAGTCAAAATGGGCGACGTAGACCGCACGCTCATCTACGCCCATGCAAGTTTTGTCGAGCCGATGCTTGACTACATCGTTACCGACTTTGAAAAAAGCCGGGGCATGCTTAACGATGCCAGCATTGGTGGCCTGGTGATCTGCGACAGCTCGGAACAAGCCAAGCAGATGTTCGACATCTTCAACGCGGTCTATGCACAAACGTCCAGCGCACCGTATGAAGTCAAGGACTCCGCACAAACCCTGATTGCTGCAGCCAAACCAGGCAGCTATGCCGCCCGAGTCAGGCTGGATAACAAGGTCAAAAGTGCAGCGCTGATCCTGCACGACATCGGCACCAAGGAAGAACGCAAAGACTGGGTGGAAGACTTCAAGGCAGGAAAAATAGACCTCCTATTCGTCTACAACATGCTCCTCACCGGCTTTGATGCCAAGCGCCTGAAAAAGCTGTATCTGGGCCGGGTAATTCGCAAACACAACCTGCTGCAAGCGCTAACCCGAGTCAACCGCACCTACAAGGATTTCCGTTATGGCTACGTGGTGGACTTTGCCGACATCAGCAAAGAGTTCGAGGCAACCAATCAACGTTACCTAAAAGAGTTAAACGATGAACTCGGCGACGAAATGGAGCACTACTCCAAGCTGTTCAAATCCCGCGAAGAGATTCAGCAGGAAATTGAGCAAATCAAGGATGTGCTGTTCCGCTTCGATATTGAAAACGCCGAAGTCTTTGTCGACCAGATCAGCCAGATACAAGACCGGCACACCATCCTGGCGCTGAAAAAGGCACTGGAAAATGCCAGAAGCCTCTACAACCTGATCCGCCTGCAAGGCGAGTACGGCGCTCTCGATGAGCTGGATTTCGCCAAGCTGAACATTCTGTATCGGGAAACCTGCAACCACCTGGACATGCTCAACCTCAAGGAAAGCATCGAGCAAGGCGCGGATACCACTAACCTACTGAATGTCGCCCTTGAGGATGTCATCTTCAAATTCATCAAGATCGGCGAAGAAGAACTGGTACTGGCCGACCGATTGAAAAACACCCTGCGCCAAACCCGCGAGGCGCTGGCCAGCAACTTTGACCAGCAAGACCCGCAGTTCATCAGTCTCAAGGAAGAGCTGGAACGCTTGTTCAAGAAAAAGAACCTCAGCGAAGTCACTCAGGATGAAATGATCGCCAATATCGGCGCACTGGAAAAAATACATGTACGTGTAAAAGAGCTAAACCGCCAGAATAACCAACTCCGGCAGAAGTACCTGGGCGATGCCAAATACACCCGCATCCATAAGCGCTTGCAAGAGCGTCAAAACAGTAACAACGACATAAGTGAATCAGAACGCAAAATATTCGCGGCACTTACCGGGGTAAAACAGGACGCCGACGAACAGGCGCTGAATAACCATCAGATATTGCTCAATGAAAACTATTTTGAGCGACAAATGATGCCACGAGTCATCGCCCGCTTCATGGACGAGCAACAGATACAACTTAACCCCGACACCTCAGATTACATCAATCATTTGGTCGTCACCGAATACCTTAATGAATACAACAGCGGAGCACGTTCGTGGTAGAGCTTGAGTTTCAACAGAAAGCCAGGGCATTGATTGACAGTCTGAAAAGCATTTGCGCCGACTATGGTTTGGGCAATGACGGCAACGAATTCAAGATCATCACCCAAGCGTTCCTGTATAAGTTCCTCAACGACAAATTCGCCTACGAGGCGAAACGAATCAAACCTATCTTGGTTGCCGAAGCCAACTTGGGAGACGCACTGGCAAAGATGCCAACAAACGAACTGGAAATGCTGCAGCGGCGGATGGGCGGTGACACGGCTCGCCTGAAACCGCAGCACTTCATCAGTTACCTCTACAATCGGCAGGCCACCACTGATTTCGCCAAGCTATTTGACGATACCCTCCTGGATATAGCCATCAGCAACAATGACGTATTCGCAGTAAAAACCGATCAAGGGACAAAAGTGGTGCTGTTTGACCGCCTTAGCCAATACATCGCCGACGAATCCAAGCGTGATGATTTCTGCCGCGCCATTATCAACAAGCTGGTGGACTTCAGCTTCGAGCGTATCTTTACCCAGGGCGGTTGCAGACGCTGAGTGCAACACGGTTATTGAATTGAAGCTGGAGCAT
>NZ_DAMCPO010000032.1:0-43259 GCF_032106285.1 Stutzerimonas kunmingensis | reverse complement strand
GCAGAAGGTCGAATTGCTGGGGCTGGACGAGCCAGAGTCGCAGCTCGAGCAGATTCAAAGCCTGCTCGAGCAATTGCAGGACGGGGCGTAGGCGTGTCGCCCCCGTGTGTTCGCCAGCGTGACCTAGCGCCGCACCGGCCAACCTTGGTGTCGCTAGAGAAGGTCGTCAGTAGGGTTTTTGTGCCAACGACACCGTAAAGATCCCCCAGTCGTCGATACGCTGCGTGATTTTTACCAGGCCTGCCGCTGCTACCAGTTGGTCAGTCTCCGCTTGGGTACGCCGCCGCATCACCCATGCCTGCCCATCTCGGTGACTGGTCTGCACTCGGGCTATGAGCTTCAGCTGTGGGTGCCATGGTTGTCCGGTGTAAACGATGTAGCCGCCCGGTTGCAGCGCTTCGGCGACGCCGGCAAGAGAGCGGCCGATCATCTGGTTGTCGCCGAACAGCTCGTAGAGACCCGATACCACTACAAGCGTGGGGCGCGGCGAGAGTGCGGCCAGATCCGCCTGATCGAATGCGTCTGCCTTGATGAATCGAGCGACGTCTTCGAAACCCTTTGCCCGGATCAGGGCACTGCCGTCGCGTACATTGATATCGCTGTAATCGCGCAGGAGAATCGAGGCAGGGCGTTCTTCGAGGTCCTGTATTGCCTCGAGAATGTAGCGGCCATGGCCGGAGGCAATGTCCACGATATGTACCGGCTGATCGGCGCTTCGCAGGCGGCTCATCGCCCCACGTAACAGCTCTTCTACATGCCTTTTTCTCGGGCGTATTGCACGCCAGCCTATGGAGTTCAAATAAAGCTGGTCAATCTTGCGCCCCAGCACAGTCAGCCCTGCTGGTTCGTTTCTGTAGACATAATCGAGCGTGCTGCCGGAATCGAAACCCGCCTCGAAACCGAGCTTCAGCCCATGAGAAAGCCGGGCGCCAAGGCGCATTCCCGCACGCATGGCGCGCCAATAACATCCTTCCATGGAGTTCGGAGCTACAGGGGCAGTCAGTGCTTCTGCTTCCGCACACATCGGGCCTATTCGGTCCGAATCGAGGAGCGACGGGGGCGCCATTGGCATATCGAAATTATGACGAATAAAGCGGCGGACCTGGCTTACTGGCCGATTACGATCTCGCTCGCCGAGCGTGTCGTGAAAGAAACCCGGCAGAACGTGTTTTTCTTTTCGTAAGCTGCCAAGTCTTTCGAAAAAAGTTACTTGCGGTTTGCGTTCTACGACGAAGTCTGCGCCTGAGATAAAGAGCTGAGTTGGGATCTGGATCGCCTGCGCATCTGCAACCACGCGCCGCGCCGCTTCATGCAGCCCAAGGAGCATATTGACGGAAATGGCCTTGGTGATGAGCGGATCCTGCTGATAGCTCTGAATCCGCGCGGGATCGTGCGTCAGGAAGCGGGCCTTGACGTAGCTGTCGACGAAGAAGTTGCCGCGAAACGCTCGTATTAGCCTTAGGCCTGTCCGTGCGAATGGTACATACAGCTTTACCTTGAACGCCGGTGACGCCAGCACCAGCGCCCGAACTTTGGGCGCATAGTCGTGGGCCCATGTCGCAATAACTACCGCCCCTACACTTTGCGCAACAATTGCCAGGTCTTCCTCTTTGATGCAGTGCATAGAGCCGATGTGATCAATGAACGTCTGCACGTCTCGTACGCTCGTCGCGAATCTCGGGCTGTCTCCACGGGTGCCAGGCGACAGACCGAGCCCGCGCGCATCCCAGGCAAAGAAATCGCAGTCAGGAAGGTCGAGCTCATCAACGAGGTGGGCCAGCCGGCCGGAATGCTCATGTCCGCGATGGAACATGACGACGGCCCGCCTTGTAGGCCCTGTGGACGAAAGCGCGGGCCAATGGCGGTAGGAAAGCTCTAAGGCATCGTGGGTGCTGAAAGTTAGAAGGCGTGACTCGCGCATCGAAATATCCTGGTCCCTGGACAGTTATTGAGTTATCCGAAACTCAACGGCAGAAGGCTGCTCTGCCACGGTGCGGACTTTCCGCTGGTAGCGCGATACACGCAACGACGCCTCGCACATTCCTGGTTCGCACCAGAAAAAAATTCGGATCACACGCTTGAGGGAGCAATCACTGATACCGATACATCTGCATCGCTGTCGGCAGGGCCCAGACGCTGAATGCGCCGAGCAGGCCCAGACAGGCCGGCAGGATCAGCCACCAGACTCTCGGTGCCATTGCGTGCAGCGGGCTGCGCCATTGCACCAGGGTCAGGCTGGCGGCGCAAATGCAGGCGGCCAGCAGGGCGCCGGCCGTCACGTCGGTGGTCCAGTGCACGCCGAGATAGACCCGTGAGAGTGCGATCGCCGTCGCCGGTAAGCTGGCGAGGACCAGCCAGGCAAGGCGCAGGCGCGGTGGCTGGCCGCGACCGGCGAGCACGCCGAGGGTGAGGAAGAAGGCAAACGCCGCTGAGCTGTGCCCGCTGGGAAAGCTGTAGCTGCTCAGCGGCTCCATCAGTACTTCCGGGCGAACGCGAGCGAAGGTGGCCTTCAGGGCGCCGTTGGCCAGGGCCGTGCCCAGCAGCGTAAGAATGGCGAACAGGGCGGCGCGCCATTGGCGTGCGACCAAAAGCAGCAGGGATAGCAATACCGCGGCCCACAGTTGGGTGTGAAAGTCGCCGGCGCGGGTGACGATCACCATGATGCGGTCGAAGGTGGTGCTGCGTGCGCCCTGGATCACTGCCAGCAGGCCTTCGTCGAGTTCCTTCAGGTGCGGCCAGCCGAAAAACAGACCGAGCAGGATGGCAACGCCGAGGCCGGCCGACAGTGCGCTGACCCAACGCAAGCCGCGCAGGCTGCCGAATGCAGTTGCCGCGATCAGCGTCAGCAGCGCGCCGACCACTATCCCGGCTTCGCTCCAGAAACCCTCCTCCAGCGGCAGGCGGATGGCGGCTCCGGCGCTCCAACCGGGCAGCAGATAAGCCATCGACCAGCCGGCGGCAGCACACAGGCTGACCAGCAGGAAGCGTCCGAGCGGCATGTCGAGCATGCCGGCGGTCATCGGCAGCATGGGGCGCAGCGGGCCGATGAAGCGGCCTACCAGCAGGCTGGCTACGCCGTAGCGCTGAAAGTAGTGCTCGGCCTGCATCAGCCACTCGGGATGGTCGCGCAGGCCTCGCAAGCTGCGAATGCCCTGGTGATAGCGTCGACCGAGGGCGTAGGAAAGCAGGTCGCCGATCAGTCCGCCGATGAAGCCCAGCAAAAGGGTTTCCCCCAGGCTCAGCACTCCGCTGCCAGCGAGTACAGCAATCGCGAATACCAGCACCGTGCCCGGGATGATCAGTCCGACTACGGCCAGACACTCCATGCAGGCGACGATCAGCAGCGCCAGACCCAGCCATTGCGGATGCCCGGCGAGCCATTGGGTTAGGGTTTCGAGCCACTGGCCCATGCGGATTTCCTTGAATCGAGATCGCCTTTCGACCTGACGAAAGGGTGGTGGGTTTCCTCGGCGCGAGGATACTGCGCCGTGCTGGCTGGTTTGTAGCGCTGTCCGCGCATGCATTCGAGCGCCTTTCGCCCGGCGCCGCTGTGCGCGGGCGGTCGGGGTGGCTATAATCAGCCGCTTTCCCTTCAGTCAGGCCAGCTAGATCCATGACCGAGTCCGTACTCGATTACATGAACCGCCTGGGCCGCGCCGCGCGCGAGGCCTCGCGGGTGCTTGCGCGCGCCAGCACGGCGCAGAAGAACCGTGCCCTGCAGGCCGCCGCCGCCGCGCTCGACGCAGCCCGCGACGAGTTGGTCAGTGCCAATGAGCGGGACCTTGCCGGTGGCCGCGCCAACGGTCTGGACGCGGCGATGCTCGATCGTCTTGCGCTGACGCCCAAGGTAATCGACGGCATGATCGAAGGGCTGCGCCAGGTCGCCACGCTGCCGGACCCGATCGGCGAGATTCGCGATATGCGCTACATGCCTTCGGGCATTCAGGTCGGCAAGATGCGCGTGCCGCTGGGCGTGGTCGGGATCATCTACGAGTCGCGGCCGAACGTGACCATCGACGCCGCCAGCCTGTGCCTGAAGTCGGGCAACGCGACCATCCTGCGCGGTGGTTCCGAGGCGATCCATTCCAATCAGGCCATTGCCCGCTGCATCCAGCTTGGCCTGGCCGAAGCCGGGCTGCCGGCAGCGGCGGTGCAGGTCGTGGAGACCACTGACCGGGCTGCGGTCGGCGCGCTGATCAGCATGCCGGAATACGTCGATGTGATCGTGCCGCGCGGCGGCAAGGGTCTGATCGAACGCATCAGTCGCGACGCCCGGGTACCGGTGATCAAGCACCTGGACGGCATCTGCCATGTCTACATCGACGTGGCGGCGGACGTGGACAAGGCCGTTCGCGTCGCCGACAACGCCAAGACCCAGCGCTTCGCGCCGTGCAATACCATGGAGACGCTGCTGGTTCACCAGGGTATCGCCGACCGGGTGCTGCCGCCACTGGCGGCCATCTATCGCGAGAAGGGCGTTGAGTTGCGTGGCTGTGCGCGAACCCAGGCGCTGCTTGGCGGCGATGTGCTGGAGGCCAGCGAAGAAGACTGGTCCACCGAATACAACGCACCGATCCTGTCGATCCGCATCGTCGATTCGCTGGATGCCGCCATCGAGCACATCAATCGCTACGGCTCGCAACACACCGACGCGATCGTCACCGAGAATTTCACCGATGCCCGGCGCTTCCTCACCGAGGTGGACTCCGCTTCGGTGATGGTCAACGCCTCGACGCGTTTCGCCGATGGCTTCGAGTATGGCCTGGGTGCGGAGATCGGCATCTCCACTGACAAGCTTCATGCCCGTGGTCCGGTCGGTCTGGAAGGGCTGACCAGCGAGAAGTACGTGGTGTTTGGCGACGGCCACGTCCGTACCTGATGAGCCAAGGCAGCGGCGCCCGGCGCATCGGTATACTCGGCGGTACCTTCGATCCGGTACACATCGGTCACTTGCGCGGGGCGCTGGAAGTGGCCGAGATGTTCGATCTCGACGAGCTGCGGCTGATACCCAACGCGCGTCCGCCGCACCGTGACACCCCCAATTGCTCGGCGCAGGATCGCCTGGCAATGGTTCGCCTGGCGGTGCAAGACCTGCCGCCACTTTGTGTGGACGCTCGTGAGCTGGAGCGGGAGAAGCCGTCCTACACCATTGACACGCTGATTTCCCTGCGCGCCGAGCTGGGCGAGGAGGATCAGTTGTTGCTGGTGGTGGGCTGGGATGCCTTCTGCGGCCTGCCAACCTGGCATCGCTGGGAAGAGCTGCTCGACTATTGCCATATCCTCGTCCTGCAACGCCCGGATGCCGGCAGCGAGGCGCCGCAGGTGCTGCGCGATCTGCTCGCCGCACGCAGCGTGCCCGATCCCCAGGTGCTTTGCGGGGGCAGCGGGCAGATTGCCTTCGTCTGGCAGACACCGTTGGAAGTGTCTGCCACACAGATTCGCCAATTGCTGGCCAGCGGCAAGTCGGTCCGATTCCTGGTTCCCGATGCCGTACTGGCTTATATCAACGCGCACGGACTGTACCGGGCGTCGAACTGAGGTTGTTTTCACGTTATGCAAACTGAAGAGTTGGTCCAGCTGGCGGTTGCCGCCCTGGAAGATCTGAAAGGCCAGGACATCACCACTATCGATGTGCGCGGCAAGACCAGTGTCACCGATTACATGATCATCGCCAGCGGCAGTTCCAGCCGGCACGTCAAGTCGCTCGTCGAAAACGTGCTGGAGCAGGTCAAGGAGCAGGGCGTTCGCCCGCTTGGCAGCGAGGGTCTCGAAGGCGGTGAGTGGGCGTTGCTCGATCTGGGCGATGTCGTCGTCCATGTGATGCAGGTGCCGACCCGCCAGTTCTACGATCTCGAACGTCTCTGGCAGGGCGCCGAGCAGAGCCGCGCGCAGCACGCTCACGACCCGGAATAAGCCGTGCGTATCAAGCTGATTGCGGTCGGCTCGAAGATGCCACGCTGGGTCGAGGATGGTTGGCAGGAATATGCCAAGCGCCTGCCGTCCGAACTACCGCTGGAGCTGCATGAGATCGCGCTCAATACCCGTGGCAAGAACGCCGACGTGGCGCGGTTGATTCGCCAGGAAGGCGAGGCCATGCTGGGCAAGGTTCAGCCAGGCGAGCGCATTGTCACGCTCGAAGTACATGGCAAGCCGTGGAGCACCGAGCAGCTGGCGGCGGAAATCGAGCGCTGGCGGCTCGATGCACGCAACGTCAACCTCATGGTCGGCGGTCCGGAAGGGCTGGCACCCGAGGTTTGTGCGCGCAGCGAGCAGCGCTGGTCGCTGTCGCCGCTGACCCTGCCTCATCCGCTGGTGCGAATCCTGATCGGCGAACAGATCTACCGCGCCTGGACGCTGCTGTCCGGTCATCCCTATCACAAGTAGTCCGCGAACCCCTTCAAGATGCCGCAACCGATTCAACTCAAGGATCACGAGAAGGACGCCGTGCTGGTGCGCCGGCGCGTCATCGTTGGCCTTGTGTTCGTGTTGCTGTTGATCGGTGTGCTGGTGTCGCGGATGTACTACCTGCAGGTGGTGCAGTTCGAGCACCATTCTACGCTGTCGGAGAACAACCGCGTCCACGTTCAGCCGATTCCGCCCAATCGCGGATTGATCTTCGACCGCAAGGGCCGGGTTATCGCCGACAACCGCCCCAGCTTCAGCCTGACCGTCACCCGCGAGCGCGCCGGCGACTGGAAGACTGTGCTCGATGGCGTGGTCGAGGTGCTGGAGCTCAGCGAGGAAGAGCGTGGGCTGTTCGAGAAGCGCGTGTTGCAGGGGCGCCGGCCATTCGAGCCGGTACCGATCATGTATGAGCTGTCCGAGGAGCAGATTGCGCGCATTGCCGTGAATCAGTTCCGCCTGCCTGGGGTTGAGGTGGCGGCGCAGCTGGTCCGGCATTATCCGCAGGGTCCGCACTTCGCGCACTCGGTAGGCTATGTCGGGCGAATCAACGAACAAGAGCTCAAGCAGCTCGACCCGGTCAATTACAGCGGCACGCACCATGTCGGCAAGACCGGTATCGAGAAATTCTACGAGGACGAGCTGCACGGCCAGGTCGGCTACGAAGAGGTCGAAACCAACGCCCGCGGCAGGGTCTTGCGCGTGCTCAAGCGTACCGATCCGATACCGGGCAAGGACATCACGCTGTCGCTCGATCTCGACCTGCAGGAGGCCGCAGAAGCGGCGCTCGGTGGTCGTCGCGGTGCAATCGTCGCGCTGCTGCCGAGCACCGGCGAGGTGGTGGCGATGGTCAGTCAGCCGAGCTTCAACCCCAACCTCTTCGTCACCGGCATCAGCTTCAAGGATTACGGTGAACTGCGCGACTCTATTGATCGTCCGTTGTTCAACCGTGTGCTGCGCGGCCTTTACCCGCCCGGCTCGACCATCAAGCCAATGATGGCCGTTGCCGGCCTCGATGCCGGCGTGATCACGCCGAGCAGTCGCGTGTTCGATCCGGGCTTTTTCCAACTGCCGAACGTGAAGCACAAGTACCGCAACTGGAACCGCAACGGCGACGGCTGGGTGGACCTGGACCTGGCCATCGCCCGCTCCAACGACACTTACTTCTACGACATGGCCCACAAGCTGGGCGTCGATCGCATGCACGAATACATGACCCGTTTCGGCCTGGGGCAGCGCGTATCCCTGGACATGCACGAGGAGACGGCGGGCCTGATGCCGTCGCGCGACTGGAAACGGGCGCGCTATCGCCAGCCCTGGTATCCCGGTGAAACAGTGATTCTCGGCATCGGCCAGGGTTACATGCAGGCCACGCCGCTGCAGCTGGCCCAGGCCACGGCGCTAGTGGCGACCCGCGGCAAGTGGATTCGGCCGCATCTGGCGCGCAGCGTCGGTAGTGAAGCGCCGGTGGACCATGATCCGGTTCCGGACATCCAGCTTCGCGATCCGCGCTTCTGGGACTACGCGACCCACGGCATGGAGCAGGTTCTGCATGGCGCGCGGGGTACGGCAAGGAAGGTCGGTGACAGCGCGGCGTATCGTATTGCCGGCAAGAGCGGTACCGCCCAGGTGGTCGCGATCCGCCAGGGCGAGAAATACGACAGTGCCAAGCTGGCCGAACGCCATCGGGACCATGCGCTGTTCGTCGCCTTCGCCCCGGTGCATGATCCGCAGATCGCCGTGGCGGTGATGGTCGAGAACGGCGAATCCGGTTCAGGCGTCGCCGCGCCGGTGGCCAAGCAGGTCATGGACGCCTGGCTGCTGAACGAGGAGGGCGTGCTCAAGCCCGAATTCGCCCCGCCGCTGACCGCCGAAGGGAAGAAGCCATGAGCGGCAATTTCGACCGAACCCTGTCGCGCGAGGACGTGCTGCGGCGTCGCGCCAGCCTGTTGCAGCGCCTGCATATCGACGGGCTGCTGCTGGTGCTGCTGCTGATGCTGGCGGCGGGCAGCCTGTTCGTTCTCTATTCGGCCAGCGGCAAGAACTGGGATCTGGTCATCAAGCAGGCGACGTCTTTCGGCCTCGGTCTGGGTGCAATGCTGGTCATTGCACAGTTCGAGCCACGCTTCATGGCGCGCTGGGTACCTCTGGGCTATCTCGCTGTGGTAGCGCTGCTGGTGGCGGTCGAGGTCGTCGGCCATACAGCGATGGGCGCCACCCGCTGGATCAACATTCCGGGGGTGATCCGCTTCCAGCCGTCGGAGTTCATGAAGATCATCATGCCGATGACCATCGCCTGGTATCTGTCCTCGCGCAGCCTGCCGCCTAGCATCAAGCACACTGCGATCAGTCTGTCGCTGATCCTCGTGCCCTTCGTGCTTATCCTCAAACAGCCGGATCTGGGCACGTCGCTGCTGATTCTCGCCTCCGGCGCATTCGTCCTGTTCATCGGCGGTCTGCGTTGGCGCTGGATCATTGGCGCGGTCACGGCGATCGTGCCCATCGCTGTGGCGATGTGGTACTTCGTACTGCACAACTACCAGAAGCAGCGAGTACTGACGTTTCTCGATCCGGAAAGCGATCCGCTTGGCACTGGCTGGAACATTATCCAGTCGAAGGCGGCGATCGGTTCGGGTGGGGTGTTCGGCAAGGGCTGGCTGGCAGGCACGCAGTCGCACCTGGATTTTTTGCCGGAAAGCCACACGGACTTTATCATCGCCGTGCTCGCTGAAGAGTTCGGCCTGGTCGGGGTCTGCCTGCTGCTGCTGGTGTATGGTCTGCTGATCACCCGCGGCCTTGTTATCACCGTGCAGGCGCAAACGCTGTTTGGAAAACTGCTGGCCGGTGCGCTGACGATGACCTTCTTTGTTTACGTTTTCGTCAATATCGGTATGGTCAGTGGGCTGTTGCCGGTGGTGGGGGTGCCATTGCCCTTCATTAGTTATGGCGGAACTTCATTGGTGACCCTGCTGTCAGGGTTCGGGGTTTTGATGTCGATCCACACCCATCGCAAGTGGATCGCGCAGGTTTGACGAGAGTGAATTTGTTGACTTCATTACGGCGTGGCTGGATGGCGCGGATGCTAGGGGGCGTGGCTTTGGCCGGCGCTGTGCTGGGAAGCCTGCCGCTGCAGGCGGCCGATTACACCGGCGCCAACGTGGACGAGTTCATCGCGGAGATGACCCGCGACTACGGATTTGCCGACGAGCAGCTGCGTGACCTGTTCAAGCAGGCCGAGCGCAAGCAGGCGATTCTCGATGCCATTTCGCGTCCTGCGGAGCGGGTCAAGCCGTGGAAGGAATATCGACCTATCTTCCTCACCGACTCGCGTATCGCCCAGGGCGTCGACTTCTGGCGGGAGAATGAAGCCGCGCTGACTCGTGCGGAAACCGAATACGGCGTGCCGGCGGAAATCATCGTCGCGATCATCGGCGTGGAAACCTTCTACGGCCGCAATACCGGTAGCCATCGGGTGATCGATGCGCTGTCGACGCTGGGCTTCGATTACCCTCCGCGTCAGCCGTTTTTCCGTCAGCAGCTCAAGGAGTTCCTGCTGCTGACTCGTGAGGAGCAGGTCGACCCGCTTACGCTCAAGGGCTCCTACGCGGGTGCGATGGGACTGCCGCAGTTCATGCCGAGCAGCTTCCGCGCCTACGCGGTGGATTTCGACGGCGACGGGCACATCGATATCTGGAACAACCCCACCGATGCCATCGGCAGTGCGGCCAGTTACTTCAAGCAACATGGCTGGGCTGCGGGCGAGCCGGTGGTGGCGCGGGCCAAGGTTGGCGGCGAGCGCTATGAAGAAGGGCTGACCGTCGGCCTGGAGTCGCAGAAGAATGCCGGCGAAATGCGTAGCCTGGGCTGGCAGTTCGACAAGTCGGTCGCCGACGATACGGCCATTACCGCTTTTCGCCTGGATGGCGCAGAGGGTGATGAGTACTGGCTGGGCCTGCCGAATTTCTATGTCATTACCCGCTACAACCGTAGCGTGATGTATGCGATGGCCGTGCATCAGCTGTCCCAGCTGCTGGCCGAAGCGCGAGGCGAACAATGACCGTGATCTGGACAAGGCTGGTCGCGCTGGGTGTCGCCGGGGCGCTGCTGGCGAGCTGCTCATCGACGCCGACACCGAGCAGTGCACCAAGCAAGAGTGCCGGTATCAGTGGTCCCGGCGACTACAGCCGTCCGCACAAGGACGGCGCGCCCTGGTGGGACGTCGACGTTTCGCAGATCCCCGATGCCACGCCGATGCCACATTACGGCCGTTACAAGGCCAATCCCTATACGGTGCTGGGCAAGACCTACTTTCCAATCAGCGATGGTCGACGTTATTCGGCTACCGGGACGGCATCCTGGTATGGCACCAAGTTTCACGGCCAGCCCACCGCCAACGGCGAGAAGTACGACCTTTATGGCATGAGCGCGGCGCACAAGACGCTGCCCTTGCCCACTTACGTCAAGGTCACCAATCTGGATAACGGGCGCACCGTGGTCTTGCGCGTCAATGACCGTGGTCCGTTCTACTCCGATCGGATCATCGATCTGTCTTTCGCCGCGGCGAAGAAGCTCGGCTATGCCGAGAGCGGAACGGCGCGGGTAAAGGTCGAAGGCATCGACCCTCAGCAATGGTGGGCCGACCAGGGCCGACCGGTGCCGACGATGATGGCGCAGCCGGAGATGGTTGCGAGCAAGCCCACCAGCAATGTCGCGCAGCCGATCGAACAGTACACGCCGCCGCCCCAGCAGCACGCTGCGGCCACGGTGCCGCTGGAAGTCGATGCAAAAAAAAACGCTTCGCCCGCAGCCTCTGGCCTGTTTCTCCAGGTTGGCGCCTTCGCCAATCCGGATGCAGCGCAGTTGCTCAAGGACAAGCTGAGCGGCGTGGTCTCTGCCCCGGTGTTCATCAGCTCGGTGGTACACAACCAGCAGACCCTGCACCGCGTGCGCCTGGGACCCATCGACACACCGGATGAGGCCATGCAGCTCGAAGAGAGCGTACGCCTGGCCAACCTCGGACAGCCGCGGCGCGTTGCCGCTGACTGATCGCTGCAAACCTTGCCTTCGTTTTACCTGACTAATTTGAGATTCGGATGAACATCACCAGCCTCGTGCAACGCTTCATAGTCCTGGCAGTGCTGACGGTCACCCCGACCGTCTGGGCAGCGCAGATCGTACCGTCCGCCCCGCAGCTGGCGGCCAAGTCATACATGCTGATGGACGCGGCCAGCGGCGAGGTACTGGTCGAGCACAACGGTGACGAGCGCCTGCCGCCAGCGAGCCTGACCAAGCTGATGACCGCCTATATCGCCACCCTGGAAATCCAGAAAGGTCAGATCAGCGACAGCGACATGGTCACGGTGAGCGAGAAGGCCTGGCGTACCGGCGGCTCGCGGATGTTCATCCAGGTCAACACGCAGGTGTCGGTCGACGATCTGCTGCATGGCATCATCATTCAGTCGGGCAACGACGCCAGCGTCGCCATGGCCGAGCACATCGCCGGCAGCGAAGAGGCCTTTGCCGATCTGATGAACAGCACGGCTCAGCGCCTGGGCATGACCAACAGCCATTTCATGAATGCCACCGGCCTGCCGGACCCGGATCATTATTCCTCGGCCAACGACATGGCCAAGCTGGCTCGCGCGATCATCTACGAAGACCCGGCGCACTACGCCATCTACGCGCAGAAAGAGTTCTTCTGGAACAACATCAAGCAGCCCAACCGCAACCTGTTGCTGTGGCGCGACAAGACCGTCGACGGCCTGAAAACCGGTCATACCGAAGAGGCCGGCTACTGCCTGGTGGCCTCTGCCGTGCGTGACAACATGCGCCTGATCTCGGTGGTGTTCGGTACCGACAGCGAGCAGGCCCGCGCGGCGGAGACCCAGAAGCTGCTGACCTATGGCTTCCGCTTCTTCGAGACCCGCACCTTCTACCAGAAGGGCACCGAGCTGGCTCAGGCGCAGGTCTGGAAAGGCCAGCAGGACAAGCTTAAGGCGGGCCTGGCACAGGACCTGACCATGACGCTGCCGCGTGGCCAGGCAGAGAAGCTGCAAGCGGTCATGAGCTTCAACGGCACACTCACCGCACCGATCCAGCAGGGTGACGTCATCGGCAAGGTCGAGGTCAAGCTGGAGGACAAGGTCGTCCGCAGCACCGATCTGGTGGCGCTGGAAACCATCGAAGAGGGTGGGCTGTTCCGCCGGTTTTGGGATAGCATTCGCCTCTTCTTCTACAGCCTGTTCAACTGACCACGCGCGAGTGCACCGCGGCTGATCCCGCCGCGGCGCACGTGCGGATCACGAGTCCGTTACGCCCATGACCGATAACCAAGATGTCGCAGCACCCAAGATTGACTTCCCCTGCGAGCGCTACCCGATCAAGGTGATCGGCGACGCTGGCGAAGGCTTCCGTGAGGTCGTGATCGAAGTCATCCAGCGCCACGCGCCGGATTTCGACGAAACCACCGTCGTCACCCGCGACAGCCGCAACGGGCGATTCCTTTCGCTGCAGGTG
Organism: Stutzerimonas kunmingensis; assembly: GCF_032106285.1. Lineage (GTDB taxonomy): Bacteria > Pseudomonadota > Gammaproteobacteria > Pseudomonadales > Pseudomonadaceae > Stutzerimonas > Stutzerimonas kunmingensis_B. Next base: position 30,341 of record NZ_DAMCPO010000032.1, on the reverse strand, counting down.
CTGATCACCGCCACCGGCGTAGAGCAGCTGCAGGCCATTCACGTCGACCTGCGCGCCACTGGCCGTGTTCACATGGTGCTGTGATGACCCTCGAAGTGGGCGTGCGTGAGCTCGGCCAGATCGAGTACCGGACTGCCTGGCAGGCCATGCAGCACTTCACCAACACGCGCGATGCAGACAGTGGCGACGAAATCTGGCTGCTGCAGCACCCGCCCGTATTCACTCAGGGGCAGGCCGGCAAGGCTGAGCACCTGCTGTTCCCTGGCGAAATTCCGGTAGTGCAGGTGGATCGAGGCGGTCAGGTGACCTATCACGGGCCCGGCCAACTGGTTGGTTATCTGTTGCTCGATGTACGCCGACTCGGTATCGGCGTGCGCGAGCTGGTGAGTCGTATCGAGCAGAGCCTGATCGATCTGCTCGCCGGCTATGGCATCGAGGCGGCTGCCAAAGCGGATGCGCCGGGCGTTTACGTCAACGGTGCGAAGATCGCGTCTCTGGGCCTGCGCATTCGCAATGGCCGTTCCTTCCACGGCCTGGCGCTGAACGTGGACATGGATCTCGAACCTTTCCGGCGCATCAACCCCTGCGGTTATGCAGGGCTGCCCATGACCCAGCTGCGTGACCTGATCGGGCCGATCGACATCTCTGAAGTGGCCGATCGACTGCGTGGTCATCTGGTCCGGCAGCTCGGATACGCGCAACAGAAGACCCTCGCGGGCGGAATCGAAGCATATGAGTAGTGTAGAAACGGCAGGCAAGCGCCCGGCCAAGGTAGAGGCAGGCGTCAAACTGCGTGGTGCCGAGAAGGTTGCGCGGATTCCGGTGAAGATCATCCCCACCGATGAGCTGCCGAAGAAGCCGAACTGGATTCGCGTGCGCATTCCGGTTTCCCCGGAGGTCGACCAGATCAAGCAGACCCTGCGCAAGCACAAACTGCACAGCGTCTGCGAGGAAGCCTCCTGCCCCAACCTGGGCGAGTGCTTCTCCAGCGGAACCGCGACCTTCATGATCATGGGCGACATCTGCACCCGTCGCTGCCCGTTCTGCGACGTCGGCCACGGCCGGCCGAATGCGCTGGACCCGGATGAGGCGAAGAACCTGGCCCAGGCCATCGCCGACATGCGTCTGAAGTACGTGGTCATCACCTCGGTGGATCGCGACGATCTGCGCGACGGTGGCGCCCAGCACTTTGCCGATTGCCTGCGCGAGATTCGCAAGCTGTCGCCGTCGATCCAGCTGGAAACCCTGGTGCCCGACTACCGTGGGCGCATGGATATCGCTTTGGATATCACTGCCAGCGAGCCGCCGGATGTGTTCAACCACAATCTGGAGACCGTACCGCGGCTATACAAGTCGTCGCGGCCGGGCTCGGATTTCGAGTGGTCACTGGATCTTCTGGAGAAGTTCAAGCAGCGCGTGCCGGGCGTGCCGACCAAGTCGGGACTGATGCTCGGCCTCGGCGAGACCGACGAGGAGGTCATCGAGGTCATGCACCGCATGCGCGAGCACGATATCGACATGCTGACCCTGGGTCAGTACCTGCAGCCTTCGCGTAACCACCTCCCGGTGCAGCGCTTCGTTCATCCCGACACCTTCGCCTGGTTTGCCGAAGAGGGGATGAAGATGGGCTTCAAGAACATCGCCTCAGGTCCGCTGGTGCGCTCGTCGTACCATGCCGATCAGCAGGCGCACGGAGCCAAAAAAGACTGAAACCGTAAAGTTATTGCGGCTCTTGAAGACCGCGCAGACAGTCCAGGCTGTCTGCGCGGTTTTTTCTTTTCCGTCCGCCATGCGCCTTGCGAAAGCGCATGGCGCGGGAACTGCCAAGCGGTTGGCAAGAAAATTGCGGCATTACGCCGCATTAGACTTTGGTCTATAGTGGCGTTCGTTTACACCATGAGGCCAACCGAGGGCCACTGCAGATGAACGAACCCCAATTGAAGGACTTGCTTGACGATCTGGATGCCGCGAAGGTCGAGTGCGACGCGATGAGCCGCTTGGTGGTGACGCGGCTGGCCAAGCAGCACATTCCATACCGAGCGATGTTGGGGCAGGTCGAACTGGACGGTAAGGTGGTTTCACCGCACTTCTGGGTCGAGACCGACGGCTGCGTGATCGACTACCGCGCACGCCAGCGCCTTGGTGGTGATCAGCGCGTGCCACATGGCGTGGTCGCGCGCGAGGCAGTGAAGGCCCACTATCAAGGCCAGCAGGTAATCATCGACCCGCTGCCGGACTACCTCTACGAAGTAGCCATCAAACACTGACCCTGTTGCAGGGATAAAAAAAGCCCCGGCAGTCTGCCGGGGCTTTTGTGTATGGCGCCAAGCCCAACTCGATCAGTTGTGGGCGCGCAGTCGCCCGAGCAACTCCTGAGTGGGATGGCCATCGGCCGGCCAACCCAGGCGTTGCTGGAAGCCGCGGATAGCCTTGCGGGTATTGGCGCCGATGATGCCGTCCGGGGTGCCCGGGTCGAAGCCCTGAGCGACTAGACGTTCTTGCAGTTCAAGCCGCTCGGAGCGGCTGAGTGGCTGTTCGCCGCGTGGCCAGCTGCCCGCGACCTCGCCTTTGCCCTGAAAATTCTCTGCCAGCAGGCCGATCGCCAGGGCATATGCCGAGGAGTTGTTGTAGCGCAGGATGGCGCGGAAATTGTCCATGATGAGGAATGCCGGGCCACGATGGCCGGCAGGCAGCAGCAGGCTGGCGCTGGCTTCTTCCTGGTCGCCGGGCAGGTTGCGCAGGCCGAGGCTGCGCCATTCGGCCAGCGGCTTGCGGATCTCGGTGTCGGCCAAGGCGTAGTCGAACCCTTCGGGTAGCTCTACCTCGAAGCCCCAGGCCTTACCCTGTTTCCAGCCGGATGCCTGAAGGTAATGCGCGGCGGAGGCAAGGGCGTCGGCCGAGCTGTTCCAGATATCGCGCTTGCCGTCGCCATCGAAATCCACGGCATGGGTGTTGTAGGTGGTCGGAATGAACTGCGTCTGCCCCATGGCACCAGCCCAGGAGCCGCGCATGCGCTGTGGCGCGACGTCGCCGTGCTGGAGGATTTCCAGCGCTGCAATCAGCTGACTCTTGGCGAATGCCGGACGGCGACCCTCGTGGGCGAGGGTCGCAAGGGAACGAATCACCGATTTGTCGCCCATGATCTGGCCGAAGCTGCTTTCCAGTCCCCAGACGGCAACCAGGGTTTCGCGATCGACGCCGTAGCGGGCCTCGATCTGATCCAGTGTGGTGGCGTGCTCGCTAAGCAAGCGGCGGCCGCTGCGCACGCGCTGTGGCGAAATGGCGCCTTCCAGGTACTGCCAGACGGGCCGGGTGAACTCGGGCTGGCTACGGTCCGCCTCGATCACCGCTGGATCGGGCTGGACGCCGGCGAAGGCCTGGTCGAAGGTCGCGGCGGAGATACCGGCCGCAAGGGCTTCAGCGCGGAACTGCTCGCGCCACTGGCTGAAGCTCAGGTGAGTGGCTTCCGAACGGACATCGGCGATGGTGGCGTCGCTAGGCTGGCTGGCGGCGGGGACGTTGCTGACCAGAGTGGACTGCGCGAGGGGTTCGGCTGCACAGGCAACGACCAGGCTCATCGCCGAAGCGGCAACCAGGGTACGTAGCAGCAGAACGGGAACGAAGGTGTGATACATGCACCGCTCTCGAAACGTGTCGTCGGCCGCAGACATTATCACGCTTTGGCGGTGTTGGGTTTTCAGGCTGCCAGAAGGACCGAAGCCTCCCAGTTGGTGGACTGGGAGGCTTCGCGGCGGTAGCTGCCTTTGCCTTTTTTCGGCGTTTCCTGGCGGAGGCGGAACAGGGGTTGCGCAACCAGGTGCTTGGCCTTGTTCGGCCGTTTCTTGCGTGTGCTCATTTCGACTCCCTCAAATGGCCCGCTATCGGGCGAGGGAATCATAGGCCTTGTACAAAAAATGTCCAGTGCGCCGCGGCGTGAATTCGCTCTCCGCGATTCGCTCGTCAGGTACCGATCCGGCGGCCACTCAGTTGCAGGCAAATGTCCGCCAGACCGATCCAGGGATCCCCGGCGGCCTGGCCCTTGATCTGCTCGTCGATGTGTTGCGCGTCTCTCAGCAACTGGTTCCAGCCGGCCGCGTTATGCCTTTGCAGTGCTTTGGAAACCAGCGGGCGACGCTTATCCCAGACCGGCGGGCGGGCCTGGCTGAAGGCACGCTCAAGCGGAGTGCCCTGGGCATATTGCTGCGCAATATTGGCCAGCAGGCGCAGTTCGCGGGCCAGCGCCCAGAGGATCACCGGTGCCTCGACGCCTTCACCGCGCAGGCCCTCCAGCATGTGCAGCGCATGGGCCGCCTGGCCGTGCAGGGCTGCGTCGATCAGGCCGAATACATCGTAACGGGCGCTATCAGCCACCGCGGCCTGGACGGTTTCCGCGGTGACCTGTCCGGCTTCGGCCAGCAGCTTGAGCTTTTCGATTTCCTGCGCTGCGGCCAACAGGTTGCCTTCGACCCGGGCGCTGATCAGTTCGACGGCTTCCTGGTCCGCGGACAGGCCCGCCTGGGCCAGCCGCTGACGTATCCACTGCGGCAGCTGCGCGGCATCCACTGGCCAGATCTGCAGGAACTGCACGTCCTTGCCATCGATCAGCGCCTTGGCCCACTTGGTCTTCTGGGTGCTGCCGTCGAGCTTGGGCAGACTGACCAGCAGCACGGTGTCCTCGGCGGGGCGGGCCAGATATTCCAGCAGCGCCGCGGCACCCTTGTCACCGGGCTTGCCGTTGGGGGTGCGCAGTTCGAGCAGGCGCTTCTCGGCGAACAGCGAAAGACTCGCACCGGCTTCGATCAACTGGCTCCAGTCGAAGCCGGTCTCCACGTGAAAGACCTGACGCTCACTGAAGCCCTGCGCTCGGGTCGCTGCGCGGATCGCATCGCAGGCTTCCTGGCACAGCAGGTGCTCGTCGCCACAGACGACGTATACGGGCGCCAGCGGGCCTTGCAGGTGTTTGCCGAGCTGAGCGGGAGAAAGCTTCATGGTGCGAAGACGGGGGCCTTGAGGCCCCCGTGACCTGTTACTGGATGGGCAGCTGGATGGGCGACTGTTGCGGCTGCGCGTCCTGGGCACGACGGGCAGCTTCCATGGCTTCAGTCTCGGCGCGGGCCTTGGCTTCGGCTTCCTGTTGCAGGCGGTCGAGCTGCGCCGGGGTGATGCGCTGGATACGCAGGCTCAGCTGCTGCAGCAGCTCGCGGCGCATTTCCTGGCGCAGCTGATCACCTTCCTGGGACGAGCCGATCAGGTTGTTGCTGTCGTGCACGTAGACCTTCTGCACTTCGATGCTGTCCTCGAGCAGCAGCATGTTCTGCGGGCCGCGGAATTCGTAATCGAGGGTGCTGGTCAGCTCATACTCGGCGCTGCGTGCCGAGCTGGTGTAGCTGGCGGTGCGCTGGCGGGTCTGCTCGCGGGCAAGGTTCAGGCTGTACTTGGCGCCCGGGTAAACCCGCACGCCATTGCTCTTGAGCAGGTCTTCGAGTTGCTGAACCGTTTCGCCGTAGCTGTTGCGGGCCTGCAGGTCGATCTCCTTGAGACCGAACTCCACGTCACCGGTGCCGCGCAGCTGGAAGCCACAAGCGCTCAGCAGCAGTGTCAGGCCCAGCACCACCAGATTCCGTTTGTTCATCTTGTTATCCCCTTGCAGGCCCGGCGCATGCGCCGGGGCCGAATCAGTTAGCGACGATGTTGACCAGCTTGCCCGGCACCACGATGACCTTGCGGATCGTCAGGCCCTCGGTGAAGCGCAGCACGTTCTCATTGCCACGGGCAGCGGCCTCGACCTCCTCGCGGCTTGCCGCGGCTGGCACTTCGATCTGCCCGCGCAGCTTGCCGTTGACCTGTACCACCAGCGTCAGGCTGTCCTGCACCAGGGCGGACTCGTCGACCTTCGGCCATTGCGCGTCAATGATCGCGCCCTGTTTGCCGAGTCGCTGCCAGAGTTCGTGAGAGATGTGCGGTGTGATCGGTGCGAGCAGCAGGGCGACCGTTTCCAGGCCCTCCTGCAACAGCGCGCGATCCTGCTCGCTGGCGGTCGCGGCTTTCTCCAGCACGTTCATCAGCGTCATCACCTGGGCGATGGCGGTGTTGAATTTGTGATGCTGGCCGACATCGACGCTGGCCTGCTTGATGGCGAGATGGATCGCGCGGCGTACGGCCTTCTGCTCGTCGCTCAGGTTGGCGGTATCCAGTGAGCCAGCGACGCCGGCGCTCACGTGTGCATGAGCCAGACGCCAGACGCGGCGCAGGAAGCGGCTGGCGCCCTCGACGCCGGAGTCGGACCACTCCAGGCTCATATCCGGCGGCGAGGCGAACATCATGAACAGGCGGCAGGTATCTGCGCCGTATGCATCGATCATAGCCTGCGGGTCGACGCCGTTGTTCTTCGACTTGGACATCTTCTCGGTGCCGCCGATTTCCACCGGCAGACCATCGCTGGCCAATTTCGCGCCGATGATCTTGGCCTTGGCATCACGCTCGACGATCACGTCGGCCGGGTTGAACCAGTCCTTGCCGCCGTTTTCCAGGGTGCGGTAGTAGGTGTCGGCGACCACCATGCCCTGGGTCAGCAGGTTCTTGAACGGCTCGTTGGAGCTGACCAGGCCTTCGTCACGCATCAGCTTGTGGAAGAAGCGCGCGTAGAGCAGGTGCAGGATGGCGTGCTCGATGCCGCCGATATACTGATCCACCGGCAGCCAGTGGTTGGCCGCGGCCGGATCGACCATGCCCTTGTCGTAGTTCGGGCTGGCGTAGCGGGCGAAATACCAGGACGACTCGACGAAGGTGTCCATGGTGTCGGTTTCACGCTTGGCCGGCGCACCGCACTTCGGACAGCTGCATTCGTAGAACTCCGGCATGCGCGCCAGCGGGCTGCCGGCGCCGTCCGGTACCACGTCTTCCGGCAGCACGACCGGCAGCTGGTCTTCGGGGACCGCGACGTCGCCGCAGCTGTCGCAGTGGATGATCGGGATCGGGCAGCCCCAGTAGCGCTGACGGCTGATGCCCCAGTCGCGCAGGCGGAACTGGGTGCGTGCCTGGCCGAGGCCTTTCTTCTGCAGCGCCACTTCGATGGCATCGAACGCGCCGTCGAAGTCGAGGCCGTCGAAGATGCCGGAATTGATCAGCTCGCCGTGTTCGCCGTAGGCGTCCTGCCAGGGTGCCGGGGTCTGGTCGCCGGCGCTGGTGCGTACCACCGGCTTGATCGGCAGGTCGTACTTGCTGGCGAACTCGAAGTCGCGCTCGTCGTGCGCCGGGACGGCCATGACCGCGCCTTCGCCGTAGTTCATCAGCACGTAGTTGGCGACCCACACCGGCAGCAACTCGCCAGTCAGCGGATGCTGCACGCGCAGTGAAGTGGCGAGGCCCTTCTTCTCCTGGGTGGCGATGTCGGCTTCGGCGACGCCGCCACGCTTGCATTCATCGATGAAGGCCTGCAGCTCTGGATTGTTCTGCGCGGCGAGCGTGGCCAGCGGGTGCTCGGCGGCCACCGCGACGTAAGTTGCACCCATCAGCGTATCGGGACGGGTGGTGAAGACCTTCATCACGCCTTCGCTGCCGATGCTGGCCACGTCGTAGGGGAAGCTGATCTCCATGCCGCGCGACTTGCCGATCCAGTTGCGCTGCATGGTCTTGACCTGTTCCGGCCATCCATCCAGTTCGTCCAGACTCTCTAGCAGCTCATCCGCGTAGGCGGTGATCTTGAAGTAGTACATCGGGATTTCGCGCTTCTCGATCAACGCGCCGGAACGCCAGCCACGGCCGTCGATGACCTGCTCGTTGGCCAGTACGGTCTGGTCGACCGGGTCCCAGTTGACGGTGCCGTTCTTGCGGTAGATCACGCCCTTTTCGTACAGGCGGGTAAACAGCCACTGCTCCCAGCGGTAGTAATCCGGCTTGCAGGTGGTGACTTCACGCGTCCAGTCGACCGCCAGGCCGAGGCTTTTCAGCTGGGCCTTCATGTAGGCGATGTTTTCGTAGGTCCACTTCGCCGGTGCCACCTGATTCTTCATCGCGGCGTTTTCCGCCGGCAGGCCGAACGCGTCCCAGCCCATGGGTTGCAGGACATTCTTGCCCTGCATGCGCTGATAGCGCGCGATCACGTCGCCGATGGTGTAGTTGCGCACGTGACCCATGTGCAGCTTGCCGCTGGGGTAGGGGAACATCGACAGGCAATAGAAGGTGTCCTTGCCTGGCTGTTCGCTCACTTCAAAGGATTTCTGCGCGTCCCAATGGGATTGCGCGGCGGCTTCGATTTCGCGGGGCTGATACTGTTCGTGCATGGCTACTGGCGTTGGGATGGGGGCTGGCTCTCCGCGAATGCGTTGTCGCGGGCACGTTGGCAGGTCCGGCGGACCTGGCGCTAACGCGACCCGGCGGGCTGCGGGCGGAGGCATGGAAGCGCCGTAGCATACATGACCCCCCGCGGCCTAGGGAAACCCCATTTGCCGCTGCTCCAGAGCTCCGTCCGTCGTGCGCGGCTTGAGCGCGTCAGGCTGAGCTACGCTTGAACCAGGGGCGGGACGAATGTGAGGTGAGGTTGATGGACCGAGAGCCACGATCTGAGGACAGTAGTCTTTATGCAAGGGTGTTGCAGCGACTGAGCTCGGCCCTGCAGGAGGCCGAACGTGCTACGTCCGGTGATGCGGACGGTGCTGGCGAGCTGGAAGTACGCGGTTTGACGCCGGCGGAATTCGAGCTGATCCGTGCGTATCTGCAGCGTGATTCCCAATGGCTCTCGGGCTGGCATGCCGCGGCGGAGGAGCAGGCTCACCTGTCGCGCCAGGCGCTGCGTCCGGCTGTGCGCAGCGGTAGTCGACAACGGCACGGCGCGCATGGCCGCCACGCGCCGCTGGCGTTGCAACAGACGCTGAGTTGCGCGCTGTGCAACGCCGAAGTGAGTTGGCCGGAAGGCGCCGGTCCCGCAGCCTGCCACGTCTGCGGGTCACAGCTGCTGCGCGCCCGGCAGCGCCTGCACACCTATCCGCGGCATTGAACAGTGGCCGACAAATCCTCCGGCTGCGGCTAGAGTGTCTGCCTTTGCCGTGGAGGTCGGATGCCGATTCGCTATTTCTTCAAGCAGCTGCTTTTGCCGCCGGGCGTGCTGCTGCTCCTGCTGTTGCTCGGATGGTGGCTGCGCCGGCGCGCGCCAAAGCTGGCGGCGCTGTGCTTCGTCACGGGGTTGGTCGGGCTCTGGTTGATGAGCCTGCCGGTCGTCGTCGAATGGACGGCGCGGCTGGTCGAGCGCGAGCCGGCGCTGGTCGAGGCGCAGTGGATGCAGCTGGATGAAGAGGCCGGCGCCATCGTGGTGCTGGGGGCCGGGCGCGAGCAGAGTGATCCGGCATGGGGCGGCGATCAGCCCGGCTACATCGCGCTGGAGCGCTTGCGTTATGCGGCGCGGTTAGCCAAGACCAGCGGCCTGCCGATTCTCACCAGTGGCGGGCTGCACTACGGCCAGCCACCCAGCGAGGCGATGCTCGGCGCGGAGGTGCTGCAGCGGGACTTTGGCGTCGCCACGCGCTGGCTCGAGGAGCGTAGCCGGACGACCTGGGAGAACGCGGTTTTCAGCGCCGAGATGCTGCGTGCGGCGGGCATCGAGCGGGTGGTGCTGGTGACATCCGCCTCGCACATGCCGCGCTCGCGCTGGTGCTTCGAGCAGAACGGGATCGAGGTGATCGCTGCGCCGGTGGGCTTCATGGGCGTGCCCAATGGTCGGCCATTGAATGGCTGGTTGCCGGAGGCCAAGGCCTTCTGGCAGAACGGCATGTTGCTCAACGAGGTCGTCGGTATGGCGGTTTACCCGCTTGTGTACCGCTCCGCGAACGACTGAGTCAAACGCATTAACCTGAGTGTACGGTCGTGGGGTGAGCCTCAGCCCGCAACTCGCCATTCGCGGTCAAGGTCGCCCCCACGTTGGCGGTTGTGGGAGCGGCCTTGGCCGCGAGCAAAGTCAGCTCGGAGCTGGACCTTCGCAGGCAAGAGCGGCGTAGCGCTCGGCATAACCGTCTGGCTTGCGATGAAGCCCTCTCAGCCGCAGTCAAAAGACCTGTTCAGGTCCCAGCAGCTTCGCATAGATGAGGCTATGCCTTGCGCCTGATCAGTGCCCAGCCGAGCAGCAGCGCGCATACCGCGATCAGCGGCCAGGAGCGCCAGCGCAGATACGGCGTCAGCCCCTGCATCGGGGTGACGTCGCCATACAGCACGGCCTGTTCGAACTGTGGAATCTGCTCGGTGATCTGCCCGTAGGGGTCGATCAGCACGGTGATGCCGTTGTTCGTCGCGCGGATCATCCAGCGCCCGGCTTCCAGAGCGCGCATCTGCGCCATCTGCAGGTGTTGCAGCGGACCGATGGAGCGGCCGAACCAGGCATCGTTGCTCACCGTCAGCAGCAGATCGCTCTGCGCCGCGAGCCCTGCGGCGAACTCGGGGTAGACCACCTCGTAGCAGATGTATGGCGCGATCTGCAGGCCCTTCGCCTGCAACAGTGGTTGGCCGGATTCGCCGCGGGCGAAGTCGGACATCGGCAGGTCGAAGAAGGCGATCAGGCCGCGCAGCAGATCCTGCAGCGGTACGTACTCGCCGAACGGCACCAGTTTCTGCTTGAGATAGGTGCCGCTGCCATCGCCGGCACTGGTCAGCCCGTTGTAGTAGCGCAGCTCGCCCTCCGGGTTGGGCTGGCGTACCGGTACGCCGGTGATCAGTGCCGCGTCGCGCTGCTCGGCGAAGCCGGCCATCATCTGCAGATAGCCTTCGGCATGATCCTTGAGGATCGGCACGGCGGTTTCCGGCCAGACGATCAGGTCTGCCGGGCGACTACCGAAGGTCATGTCGCGATACAGCAGCAGCTGCATCTCGAGCTTCTTCGGGTCCCACTTCATGCTTTGAGCGACGTTGCCCTGCACCGCGGCAACGGTCAGCGGTTCGCCCTTGCTGGTCGTCCAGGCATGGTCCTTGAGTGTCAGGCCTGCCAGCCAGGGGGAAAGCAGCAGCACGACGGCGGCGGCCAGGCGTGCTTTGTCGGCAAGCAGTCGCGGGATCGCCGCGAGCAGGGTGGCGCTCAGTGCGACGGCAAAGCTCAGCAACCAGACCCCGCCGACCGGAGCCAGTCCGGCCAGCGGACCATCCAGCTGGCTGTAGCCGATGTACAGCCAGGGAAAGCCGGTGAGAATCCAGCCACGCAGCGCATCCAGCGCCAGCCAGAGTGCGGCGAAGGCCAGCGCATCGCCAAGTGCGGAATGGCGATTGCGCAGCAGGCGCACCCAGAGCCAGCCGAGCAGGGCGAAGAACAGTGCCAGGCCGGCGACGAAGCCGAGGGTGAGCAATCCGGCCAGCGCCGGCGAGGCCGCGCCGAAGTCATGGATGCTGACGTAGACCCAGCTGACCCCCGAGGCGAATAGGCCAAAGCCGTAGCACCAGCCGCGCTGCGCCGCCTGCTTCGCTGCGGTTTCGCGCAGGCCAAGGTACAGCAGCGCCACCGAGAGCAGCGCCAGCGGCCAGATGTCGAAAGGCGCCAGCGACAGCGTGGTCAGTGTGCCGGCGACCAGTGCCAGCAGGTTGCCCGGCCATCCGGGACGGGTGATCCAGTGCATGGAAGTTCCTTGCGCAGCGGTGCGGGGAGGGAGGCTAAGGGCGATGAAGTTGGCCGGCAAGCAGCTGGCGGACGAGCGTCCGCGCAGGGTCGGCTGCGCGGAACGGCTCGTACCGGCTTACGCGCCCGCGGTGCGGCTCAGGCGCAGCATATGCACGCGGCGACTGTCGGCGTTGAGCACACGCACGCGGAACCCGTCGATCTCGGTGACTTCGTTGCGCTTGGGCAGGTGCCCGAAGGTGCTCATCACCAGGCCGGCGACGGTATCGAATTCGTCGTCGGGGAAGGCGCTGCCGAAGTATTCGTTGAAGCTGTCGATCGGGGTGAGCGCCTTGACCAGGAAGTCGCCGCTGGGCAGCGGGCGGATGTAGCTGTCTTCCTCGACGTCATGCTCGTCCTCGATGTCGCCGACGATCTGCTCCAGCACATCTTCGATGGTCACCAGGCCGGCCACGCCGCCGTACTCGTCGATGACGATGGCCATGTGGTTGTGGTTGGCGCGGAATTCGCGCAGCAGTACGTTGAGACGCTTGGACTCCGGCACGAAGGTGGCCGGGCGCAGCAGATCCTTGATGTCGAAACTGTGGTGTTCGTCCTTGAGGATCAGCGGCAGCAGGTCTTTGGCCAGCAGCACGCCGATCACTTCATCGAGGCTTTCACCGACGACCGGATAACGCGAGTGTGCGGCACCGATGATGGCCGGCAGAAACTCGCGGGGGGATTGATCGGCCTTGATGCTGATCACCTGCGAGCGTGGCACCATGATGTCGCGTACCTGCAGGTCGGCGACCTGGATGGCACCTTCGACGATGGCCAGCGCCTCGCTGTCGAGCAGCTTGTTCTGATGGGCTTCGCGCAGGATTTCCAGCAGCTCCTGGCGATTCTTGGGCTCATGGGCAAAAGCCTGGGTGATTTTTTCCAGCCAGGTCTTCTGCCCGCTGATCGATCGATCTTCGCTCATGTCGTTGACTCAGGAGTCCTTGCAAGTGCCCATGACGGGCGATTCTTCGGCATAGGGGTCGGGATGACCCAGCTCGGCCAGCAGTTGACGCTCCAGCTCTTCCATCTCTTCTGCTTCGACATCGTCGATGTGATCGTAGCCGAGCAGATGCAGACAGCCATGGATGACCAGATGCGCCCAGTGTGCCGCCAGTGCCTTGCCCTGTTCCGCGGCTTCGCGCTCGACCACCGGGACGCAGATGACCAGATCGCCGAGCAGCGGGATGTCCAGCAGTTCGTCGGGAACGTCTGCCGGGAACGACAGCACGTTGGTCGCGTAGTCCTTCTGCCGCCAGGTGCGGTTCAGCTCGCGCCCTTCTTCCTCGTCCACCAGGCGAATGGTCAGCTCCGAGTCGCCGCTACGCTGGCGTAGCGCCAGTTCGCACCAGCGCTGCAGATCGGCGAGGGCCGGCGCAGCGCCCGTGCTGGCGCACTGCAGGTCGAGCTCAATCATCGCTGGCGTCCTGCGCGGCACGCTTGCTGGCCGGCGACTGGCGATCCTCGAAGGACTCGTAGGCCTCGACGATGCGCTGCACCAGCGGATGGCGCACGACGTCCTTTGGCTTGAAGTGGGTGAAGCTGATGCCGTTGACGTCCTTGAGCACCTCGATGACGTGCGCCAGACCGCTCTTGGTGCCGCGGGGCAAGTCGACCTGGGTGATGTCGCCGGTGATCACCGCGGTGGAGCCGAAGCCGATCCGCGTAAGGAACATCTTCATCTGTTCCTGGGTGGTGTTCTGGCTTTCATCGAGGATGATGAAGCTGTTGTTCAGCGTGCGGCCGCGCATGTAGGCCAGCGGGGCGATCTCGATCACCTGTTTCTCGATCAGCCGTGCCACATGCTCGAAACCGAGCATCTCGTAGAGCGCGTCGTAGAGGGGGCGCAGGTAGGGGTCGATCTTCTGTGCCAGGTCGCCGGGCAGGAAACCGAGCTTTTCGCCAGCTTCCACCGCCGGGCGTACAAGGAGGATGCGGCGCACCTGTTCGCGCTCCAGCGCGTCCACGGCACAGGCGACGGCGAGGTAGGTCTTGCCGGTACCGGCAGGACCGACGCCGAAGTTGATGTCGTTGTCGAGGATGGCTTTGACGTAGCGCTGCTGATTCGCACCGCGGGGGCGGATCATGCCCTTCTTGGTGCGCAGGGCGACGCCCTGGTGCGCATTTGGATTGGCCAGCTCCTCCATTCCGGATTCCTGCAGGTACAGATGCACCATGTCCGGAGAGAGCTCGGTGTTCTTGGTTTCCCGGTACAGCCGGCGCAGCAGCTGTTCGGCAGACTTGGCCGCGTCGGTTGGGCCGATCAGCTCGAACTGGTTGCCGCGGTTGCGGATCTCCAGTTCCAGGCGCTGTTCGATCAGGCGCAGATGCTCGTCGAATTGGCCGCAGAGATTGGCGAAGCGACGGGCTTCAAAGGGTTCGAGGGTGAAACGATGCGGTTCTATGGGTGCGTTCAAGGGCTTTTATATGTGGCCGTGGTCGGCGAAGTGGTGAGGGAAGAATAGCGCCGCGGGCGCAAAGCGGAAAGCGCAGTCGCGGCCCCGATGCAATCACATGGGGGCCGCATGCCCGGTTCTCAACCTAGCAAGGTGCCACGTAGCGAGTGCGGCAACGCGTCGTCGATGTGCACGTCGACGAATTGGCCGATCAGTCGCGGGTTGTCGCAGCGGAAGTTGACGATGCGATTGTGCTCGGTACGGCCCTGCAGCATGCCAGGGTCCTTCTTCGAGTAGTCGCTGACGAGGATGCGCTGAGTGGTGCCTACCATCCGTCGGCTGTTCTCGAAACCCTGCTGATTGATGCGCTGCTGGAGGATCGCCAGGCGCTGCTTTTTCACCTCGTCCGGGGTGTCGTCGGCCAGATCCGCGGCCGGGGTGCCGGGGCGCGAGCTGTAGACGAAGGAGTAGGAAAAGTCGAAGCCGACATCTTCGATCAGCTTCATGGTCTGCTCGAAGTCCTTGTCGGTCTCGCCGGGGAAGCCGACGATGAAGTCCGAGCTGATCAGGATGTCCGGCACTGCGGCCTTGAGCCGGCGGATGCGCGACTTGTACTCCAGGGCGGTGTGGTTGCGCTTCATCGCCGCGAGGATGCGGTCGGACCCGGCCTGCACCGGCAGATGCAGATATTTCACCAGCTGCGGGATGTCCGCATGGGCCTGGATGATCGCGTCGGAGAACTCCAGTGGATGGCTGGTGGTGTAGCGGATACGGCCGATGCCGTCTACTGCGGCGACGGCGTGCAGCAGGTCGGCGAAGTCATGCCCGTCGTAGCGATAGCCATTGACGTTCTGCCCCAGCAGGGTGACTTCCTTCACGCCGTTTTCGGCCAGGTGGACGACTTCCGCCAGCACGTCGGCCAGCGGGCGGCTGACTTCTTCGCCGCGGGTGTAGGGCACTACACAGAAGGTGCAGTACTTGCTGCAGCCTTCCATGACCGAAACGAAGGCACTGGGGCCGTCGACGCGCGGCTCTGGCAGGCGGTCGAACTTCTCGATCTCGGGGAACGAAATGTCCACCTGCGGTTTCTTGGTGGTGCGCGCGGCGTCGATCATTTCCGGCAGACGATGCAGGGTCTGCGGCCCGAAGACCACGTCGACGTACGGGGCGCGGTCGCGAATGGCCGCGCCTTCCTGGCTGGCCACGCAGCCGCCGACGCCAATCACCAGTTGCGGATTGTCCAGCTTCAGTTCGCGCCAGCGACCCAGTTGCGAGAAGACCTTTTCCTGGGCCTTTTCGCGGATCGAGCAGGTATTGAGAAGAATCACGTCGGCTTCTGCCGGGTTCTCGGTGATCTCCATGGCCTGGTGTTCGCCCAGCAGGTCCACCATGCGCGAGCTGTCGTACTCGTTCATCTGGCAGCCATGGGTTTCGATGAAAAGCTTGCGGGTCATGTTACGGGCCGGCGTTGTGCAAAAAATGACCGGCGATTATATGCCCACGACCGAGCAGGGGAAAGCGCGGGTGGATGCCGCGGGGTTTCTCGATTGTTCAGGGGATCTGCGGCGCGTCGGCGGCCTGCAGTTGCATCAGGTAGTCGCGGAAGATCTGCCCGAGAACCTGGGTGGCGATTTCCAGCTCGTCGCGACGCATCTGTCCGGAGACGCGGTCGGCGGTGTCCAGTGCATCGTCCTCGCCATTCACGGCGGCCATCTTCAGCACGATGTAGGCCTGCACGTTGTTGGCCTTGACCCCTTCACCGCGGAAGAACATCACGCCGAGCCGGTGTTGCGCGGCCGCATGACCGTGAAGTGAGGCCTGCTCGAACCAGTACAGCGCCTTGGCCAGGTCGCGTGGCGCACGCTTGCCGTCGTAGTGGAATTCGCCGAGCTCGTAGGCGGCTTGCACGTCGCCTTCGCTGGCGGCCTGCTGGCAGTTTCTCAGGGCTTCGGGGAGTTCTTCGGGAAGCGTGTCGAGCGCGCAGCGCGCGGTCGCCGGGATCAGCAGGGTATTCCCGCCGGCCAAGGCCGTGAGAGGCGAGAGAAGCAGCAGACAGCCCAAAGACAGGATGCGGCCGGTGCGGATCATGAAAATCTGGCGCCTCGAGGAGCAGGGCGGTAATGAAAGGCTGGAACGAGCCAGCCGTCACATTATGGATAAGCTGCAGCCTGCTTACAAAGCCTTTAACCGCCTGTCATCGGCTTTTTATGCGACCGCCGGGCCGTCCTCGCGTGCGCTGCCCGGCAGGCGCACCAGCAGAATGGCCAGCAGCGGGCAAGCAATGGCCAATAGCAGCGGCCCCAGGTCGCCGAGCGGCTGGACGATCGACCCGCCGTTCGGCAGCGGTGCCGCGCCCAGCAGAAGCACGCCAGCCCCCAGGCCGGCAAGGGTCGGCAGGCTTGCCGGCCATTGCAGCGCGCCGGCGTAGACCACCAGCAGCGCACTGGTCAGCATCAGACCGAAGGCGTAGGGCTCGCTCCAGCCCAGCTGCCGCGCCAGTTCGAAGAACACGCACAGCCCCAACACCACGCGACCCCAGTTCGGTCGACTCCACACCCAGCGCCGCGCCAGGGTCAGCGCAGCTACCGCGATCAGCGGCAAACCGAGCAGCAGGCTGGCGCGCTCCAGCCACTGGTACGCCTCCTCCAGATCCATGCCAAGCAGGCTCGCGGCGGCGCACGCAGCGCTGGCGGCCGTCAGGATGAAGCCAAGCAGTGCGCTGAACAGCGCTGGCTGGTCCGCCTCGCCGTAACAGCGCCGGGCGCGGCCGATCAGCAGTGCGCTGGTGCCGGCAGTCAGGGCGAGCAGGATGCTCTGCAGCAATTCCATCGTCGGGCTCACTTGAGCTTGGCGAAGGCGCGCTCGGCGGCGTCCAAAGTGATTGCGAGCTCGGTGTCGCCATGGGCGATGGACGTGAAACCGGCCTCGAACGCGCTCGGTGCCAGGTAGACGCCGCCTTCGAGCATCAGGTGGAAGAAGCGCTTGAAGCGATCGGCATCGCTGGCCATGACGTCGGCAAAGGTCACGATGTCGTCGGCGCCGCTGAAATACAGGCCGAACATGCCGCCGACCTGAGTGGTGACGAAGGGGATGCCGGCGGCATCGGCGCGATCCTGCAGACCCTGCAGCATGCGGCTGGTATAGGCGCTCAGGGAGTCATGGAAGCCGGGGCGGCTGATCAGCTCGAGGGTGGTCAGGCCGGCGGCCATGGCCAGTGGGTTGCCCGATAGAGTGCCAGCCTGGTAGACCGGGCCGAGCGGGGCGATGCGTTCCATGATGGCGCGCTTGCCGCCGAAGCAGCCGACCGGCATGCCGCCGCCAATGATCTTGCCGAAGGTCGACAGGTCCGGCGTCACGCCGTAGTAGGCCTGGGCGCCGCCGAGGGCGACGCGGAAGCCGGTCATCACCTCGTCGAAGATCAGCACCACGCCGTGCGCGTCGCACAGGCGGCGCAGGCCTTCGAGGAAGCCCGGCGCCGGCGGCACGCAGTTCATGTTGCCGGCGACCGGCTCGACGATGATGCAGGCGACCTGCTCGCCCTTTTCCTTCAGCGTGGCTTCGACTTCGGCGAGGTCGTTGTAGGCCAGTGTCAGGGTGTGCTTGGCGAAGTCCGCCGGCACGCCCGCTGAGCTGGGTACGCCCTGGGTCAGGGCGCCAGAACCGGCTTTCACCAGCAGGCTGTCGGAGTGACCGTGGTAGCAGCCTTCGAACTTGATGATGGCGTCGCGGCCGGTGTAACCACGGGCCAGGCGGATCGCACTCATGGTCGCTTCGGTGCCGGAGCTGACCATGCGCACCATCTCCATGGACGGCACCAGGCGGCAGACCAGTTCGGCCATCTCGGTTTCCATCGCGGTCGGCGCGCCGTAGGACAGCCCGTGCTCGAGCTGGCGACGCACCGCATCCAGCACCTGCGGATGGCTGTGGCCGAGGATCATCGGGCCCCAGGAGCCGACGTAGTCGACGTAGCGCTTGTCGTCCTCGTCGATGACATAGGCGCCTTCGGCGTGCTTGAGGAACAGCGGGGTGCCGCCGACGCTGCGGAAGGCGCGTACGGGGGAGTTGACGCCGCCAGGGATGTGGGTTTGGGCAGCGGCAAAAAGGGTTTCGGAACGGGACATGCGGGCCTCGCAAAGCAGGGGCTGACCGCCGTGTGGCGGGTCAGTCGTGGCGGAATCAGGGGGTATTGAACAACTGGCTGAACGCTCTGGCGCGGCGCTCGACCTCGGCCGGGCTGTCAGCGGCGAACAGCGCGTGCACCACGGCGATCATCTGCACGCCCTCGGCGATCAGGCTTGGTGCCGTTTCCGGCGTGATGCCGCCAATGGCAACAATCGGCAGGCCAATGCGGGCGCGGGCTTCGCGCAGCAGCTCGGGACCGGCCGAGGGTGCGCCCGGCTTTGTCTGCGACTGGAAGAAGCGGCCGAAGGCGACATAGCTGGCGCCCTCACGTGCGGCCTGCTCGGCCAGCGGCAGCTGCGCATGGCAGGTGGCGCCGATGATTGCCTGGCGGCCGAGCAGGGCACGGGCGGCGGCCAGCGAGCCATCTTCCTGGCCTAAGTGCAGGCCGACACCCAGTCGCGCCGCCAGCTCGGCGTCGTCGTTGATGATCAGTTGCGCGCCATGGCGGGCGCAGAGTTCCTGCAACGCATCGGCCTCACGCAAGCGACGGGCCTCGTCACTGGATTTGTCGCGGTACTGCAGCAGGCGGGCGCCACCTTTCAACGCGGCTTCGACATACGGCAGCAAACGGCCCTCGGCGAGCAGCTTGCTGTCGGTGATGGCGTACAGGCCGCGCAGGCGGGTCGAATCCTTCATGCGCTGCTCTCCAGTCAGACCAGGTCCAGTGGCAGGCGCCGCGGGACGAATTGCCCGTGGCCGGGCGCCTCGGCATCGCGCAGGGTGCGCCAGGTGTAGTCGAGCGCCGAACGGACGGCACTGGTCAGCTCCTCGCCCAGCGCCAAACGGCCGGCCAGGGCGCTGGCCAGTGTGCAGCCGGAACCGTGATAGCTGCCAGGCAGGCGCGCGCAGGTGAAATCGTGGCGGCTACCATCGCGGCAGTAAAGACGGTTATGCACTTCGCTTTCATCGCCGTGGCCGCCGGTGATCAGCAGGTGGCGGATGTGCGGCAGCAGGCGTTCGGCACATTCGTCGGCGCTGCCCTCGGGCAGCTCGGCGAGGATGCGGGCTTCCGGCAGGTTCGGTGTGGCGATGGTCGACACCGGGAACAACCGCTCGCGCATGGCGAAGCCGACATCATCCTTGCCCAGCGCGCCGCCGCCACCGGCGCGCAGTACCGGATCGCAGACCAGCGGCACGCCGGGCAGCCTGGCCATGATCTCGAGAACGGTCTCGACCATTTCCACCGAGCCGAGCATGCCGAGCTTGACTGCCGCGATCGGCATATCGGCGATCACTGCGTTGGCCTGGGCGATCACCCATTCGCGGTCGAGGACGCGGAAGTCGGTGACGTTGACAGTGTCCTGCACGGTCAGTGCGGTGACCGTCGGTGCGGCGTGACAGGCTTGCGCCAGAAGGGCTTCGATGTCCGCCTGCAGGCCGGCGCCGCCACTGGGGTCATGGCCGGACAGACAGAGGACGACGGGTCTTGAAGTAGGGTTTTTCATGGCGTGCGAGCTTATCACCAAACAGCGCCGGCGGGACGCGGCAGTTGTGCGTCGAACCGCCACCGCGGCGTTCGCCGGACGTCGGACGATCGATCCCTCAGACATTCGCCTTTTCCGGCTGCAACCGTCGCTGTGGTAGATTGCTGGCACTTTGGTTTTCGGACCGGGTGGCGGGGTTCGCGGGGCGTGAATCCGTTTTCGTCGCCTGGCCTGCACGAGGCATCATGCGGTACGTCTTCCTGCTCATCCTGGCCCTCTTGCCGGCCCTGGCCGCCGCCGTCGAACTGGACGAACACACCCGTCACCTGCCACTCGGGCAGCACATGCGGGTGTTCGAGGACCCACTTGGCGACGCGCAAATCGACGAAGTCGCCTCGCCCGCGCTCGAAAGTCACTTCCTGCCTCACCGGACCGCGGTGTTCAACGCCGGCTATTCGCGCTCCGCGCATTGGGTGCGCGTCGATCTGCATTACCGTCCGCAAACCGTGCAAGGCGCGCGACGCTGGTTGCTGGAGGTGGCCTATCCGCCGCTCGACAGCCTGCAGCTGTACCTGCCGGACGGCAAAGGCGGTTACCGCCTGGCCCGCGACACCGGCGACACCCGCCCCTGGGCCAGCCGTGAGATCGGCCAGGGCAACTACCTGTTCGAAGTGCAGCTGCCGACTGATCGGCCCCAGCGCCTGTACCTGCGCGTGCAAAGCGAGGGTTCGATCCAGGTGCCCCTGAGTCTCTGGTCGCATCACGCCTATCTTGAGGCGCAACCCGGGCGGCTCTATGTGCTGGGCATGATCTACGGCGTACTGCTGGCGATGCTGGTCTACAACCTGTTCATCTATATCAGCATCCGCGATCCCAGCTATCTCTACTACATCCTCTACATCGCCGCGTTCGGCCTCTACCAGGTCTCGGTGAACGGCGCCGGTGTGCAGTTCCTCTGGCCGGATCGTCCCTGGTGGGCCAATGCCGCGACGCCGCTGCTGATCGGGGCCACCGGGCTGTTCGGCTGCCTGTTTACCCGCAGCTTCCTGCGCACCGCCGAGCACAGCCGCTGGGTGGATTGGCTGCTGCGGCTGATCATTGTCTTCTCGGTGCTGGTGATGGCGCTCGCAATGGCCGCCGATTACGGAGTGTCCCTGCGCCTGGCCACCGCGCTGGCGCTGCTGTTCACCCTGGCGGTGTTTGCCGCCGGCATCCTGGCCTGGCTGCGTGGCATGCGCGTGGCGCGCTACTTCATCATCGCCTGGAGCGCGCTGCTGGTCGGCGGGCAGATCAACACGCTGATGGTGCTCGGGCACCTGCCGCACAACTTCCTGACCATGTACGCCAGCCAGCTTGGCGCCGCGCTGGAAGTAGTGCTGCTGTCGATGGCGCTGGCCGATCGCATCAACGCGCTGAAGGACGAACGGGCGAAGATCCTGGAAAACGCTCGAGCCGAGCTGGAACAGCTGAACTGCGAGCTGGCCGAGGGCAACCGACTCAAGGACGAGTTTCTCTCCAATATCAGCCACGAACTGCGCACGCCGATGATGGGCGTCATGGGTGCCCTGGAGCTGTTGCCCAGCTCGGATACGGCGGAAGAGCTGCAGCAATACCAGCACATCGCCACCAGCTCGGCGCGCGACATGATGCGCCTTGTCAACAACATCCTGGTGCTCAGCGAACTGCGCGCCGGCAAGCTGCGCCTGCAGGATCAGCGTTTCAGTCTGCGGGAAGCTGCGGCACGGCTGCAGCAGCAGTTCGACCCACGGGCGCAGGACAAGGGCCTGGCCTTCGATCTCGAGTTCGACGAGAAACTGCCCGACCGCGTGTACGGCGATGGCGAGAAGCTGGAACAGAGCATCTGTCATCTGCTCGACAACGCCGTCAAGTTCACTTCCCGCGGAGCCGTCACGCTGCGTTTCGCCGGCGCGGTGGAGCAGCGCGAGCTGCTGCTGAATATCGAGGTCGTCGACAGCGGCATCGGTTTCAGCGACGCCGATCAGGCCTTTCTCTATCACCAGTTCCGTCAGGTCGACGGCTCCATGACCCGGCGCTATGGCGGCCTCGGTATTGGCCTGGCAATCAGTCGGGGGCTGATCGAAGTGATGGGTGGGCAGCTCGATCAGCAATCGCGACCGGGGCTGGGTAGCCGCTTCTGCGTGCGCCTGCGCCTGCCGCTGAGCGCCGCGGATGGGCTCGCCGCGGGCCGTGCCAACGGACTTCCGCCCAGCGCGCCGATTGCCTGACGCGCGGACCTTTTGGCCGATACCTCGCTTCAATCCTCGCCGCGCAGCATGTTTCACTGCCGATCCATTGCCGCGCGGCCGACGCACCGCCCAGGCCGACTACGCTTGCTGGCAGCTGCGCCGGTATCGAAGGAGGACGCCCAGATGAATCTGCAGAGTTGCGCCGAAACCCATGAGGTCACCAACCAGGTTCCGCCACTCGACGGTGCCAATCTCTATCGCATCGACTTGCCGTTGCAGCAGTGGGTACAGCGTTACCATGCCGGCTGGGCGCAGGCGCGGCTGGACGTCTACGGCGCGCTCGCCGGCGGGCCCTTGATGCAGGCCGGCTTTCTCGCCAACGAGAACAGGCCGGTGTTCAGGAGTCATGACCGCTACGGCCATCGCATCGATCTGGTGGAGTTTCACCCCGCTTATCACGAACTGATGCGTGCTGCCGTCGAGCACGGCATTCCGTCGCTGCCCTGGAGCGATCCGCAGCCCGGTGCCCAAGTGGCCCGTGCGGCGCTGATGTACCTGCACAACCAGGCCGAAGCCGGCAGCAGCTGCCCGTTGACCATGACCTACGCCAGCGTGCCGGCGCTACGCCTGCAGCCTGACCTAGCCGAACGCTGGCTGCCGAAGATCCTCGCCCGCGAATATGACCCGCGCAACCTGCCGATGGAGCAGAAGGCCGGCGTCACCATCGGTATGGCGATGACCGAGAAACAGGGCGGCACCGACGTGCGCGCCAACAGCACACGCGCGTATCCGGTTGGCGCCGGTGGCCCCGGGCAGACCTACGAGCTGGTCGGGCACAAGTGGTTCTGTTCGGCGCCGATGTGCGATGCCTTCCTCACCCTGGCGCAGACCGACAAGGGCCTGTCCTGCTTCCTGCTGCCGCGCCATCGCCCGGATGGCACGCGCAACCAGTTTTACATCCAGCGCCTGAAGAACAAGCTGGGCAACTGGGCCAACGCCTCCAGCGAAGTCGAGTACCGCGGCGCGCTGGCCTGGATGGTCGGTGAGGAAGGGCGCGGCGTGCCGACCATCATCGAGATGGTCTCCTCGACCCGTTTCGATTGCATGATCGGCTCCTGCTCGCTGATGCGTCAGGCCCTGACCCAGGCCATGCACCATTGCGCGCACCGCCAGGTCGGCGGCCGGGTCCTGCTGGAGCAGCCGCTGATGCAGAACGTACTGGCCGATCTCGCCCTGGAAAGCGAAGCGGCGCTGGCGCTGACCCTGCGCATGGGCCGTGCTCAGGACAATCGCCATGATGAGCACGAAGACAAGTTCGCCCGGCTGGTCACCGCCGTCGGCAAGTACTGGATCTGCAAACGCGCGCCGAACATGATCGCCGAGGCCAGCGAATGCCTGGGTGGTGCCGGCTACGTCGAGGAAACCATCCTGCCGCGGCTGTATCGCGAGGCACCGGTGAATTCCATCTGGGAAGGTTCCGGCAACGTGCAGTGCCTCGACGTCTTGCGCGCGCTATCGAAGGAGCCGGGCGTGCTCGAAGTACTGTTCACCGAACTCGGGGGCGGCCACGGCGACGCGCGCCTTAAGGCGCATATACAGCGACTGAAGACGGCCTTCGGCGACACCGAGGACATCCAGTACCGCGCCCGCCAGCTCACCGAGGACGTTGCCGTCGGTCTGCAGGCCAAACTGCTGCTCGAAGCGGGCAACGCCGCCGTTTCGGATGCCTTCATCGCCAGTCGCCTGGAAGTGCATGGGCGCGTTTATGGAACGTTGCCGCGCGGGCTCGACATCGACGCGCTGCTGGCGCGCAGTGCGCCGCAGCTGTGACTCCGGGGCAGGATTGCGCCGCCTAGCGGCGCGCCTGCCCGCGTAGCAGGTCCTTGAGCTCGGCGATTTCCCCACGCAGGGCGCGGACCTCTTCATGCAGGTCGGCCTCGATGTGCTCGCGCGCCGCCTCGATGCTCGCCTGGGTGGCTTCGTGCTCCGCATCGGTAACCGTCTGCATCGCGTTGACGATGATGGCGATGAACAGGTTGAGCATGGTGAAGGTGGCAATCAGGATGAACGGGATGAAGAACACCCAGGCGTAGGGGAATACGTCCATCAGCGGGCGCACGATGCCCATCGACCAGCTTTCCAGAGTCATCACCTGGAATAGCGTGTACACCGAACGGCCGAGGTTGCCGAACCACTCGGGGAAGTCGGCGCCGAACAGCCCGGTGGCGATCACCGCGGAAACGTAGAAGACCAGCGCCAGCACCATGGCAATCGAGCCCAGGCCGGGAATGGCCGACAGCAGCGCGCCGACCACACGACGCATCGACGGCACCATGGTGACCATGCGCATCACCCGCAGTACGCGCAGGGCACGTAGAACGCTGAACGGGCCGCTGGCGGGCACCAGCGCGATGGCCACCACGGTGAAATCGAACAGGCTCCAGGGATCACGGAAAAACGCCGCGCGATGAACGTAGATGCGCGCTGCGATTTCCACCACGAATACGCCGAGGATCAACATGTCGAGCACTCTGAGCAGCTCGCCCCAGCTGGCCACCAGTGCCGGCGAAGTCTGCATGCCGAGGATGGCCGCGTTGATCACGATCAGCAGCAGAATGCTGCGCTGAACGGCTGGCTGCTCGATGACCTGTTGCAGTCGACGACGAGTGCTCGTTTCCACGGGTGTTGCTTGCATGATGCCTACCTGTCTGTTTCGATCATCGCCCTGCCCGCGACCGTGGGGCTACCGTTGAATACAGTCGGGCGGACGCGAGTATGGTGGCGAAGACCAGCGCGGGGAAGTGACGGCGGTGCCCGGTTCGTTTCCTCATTTGACAGCGTTCAGGCGGCGCTTTGAGCGCGGCGACAGCCTGGGTGGCCCGGTTTACTGCGGGAAGTCGGCCTGCGAACGCCTCGCCGCCGGCCGGTCGCGGTTGCGCTGGGCGTCGATACCGGCTATGACCTCTCCTGTGCGGCGGCCTGCTAGTACCTTTGTATAACAGCCAAACGAGCTGGTGCTCCTAGAATGGGGCGAGCGACTACGTTACGGGGTTGCAAGTGCCGCATGATTTTTTGAGGTTCCGATATTGAGCGGCAAAAGACATGGGCGCTTTGTCTCCGGACATCAAGTGGCCGTCTCCCTGCCTCGTCAGGCCTGGCGAATTTCTTTGCAGAGCCTTCACGGACGAGCATTCGATGAGTTTCTGAGGTGAGTTCATGGCAACCGATCTAAACAAGTACATCCGCAACGCAGCGTTTCTCGACAAGGTCGTCTCGGCAGAAGAGGCCGCGTCGTGGATCGAGGACGGCATGACGCTGGGCATGAGCGGCTTCACCCTGTTCGGAGAGCCGAAGGTGTTTCCGAAGGCACTGTCCGAACGCGGCCAGCGCGAGAAATTCAAGGTCAACCTGTTCACCGGCGCGTCCATGGGCCCGGCAGCCGACCAGTCGATGGCCGAAGCCGGCATCATCAACAAGCGCATTCCGTATCAGGGCAACCCGGTGCAGCGCAAGAAGATCAACGCCGGCGAGGTGCTCTACATCGACCAGCACCTGTCCCATACCGCGGAACTGCTGCGTCAAGGCGTGCTGCCACAGGTCGACTACGCCATCATCGAGGCGGCTGCGATCACCGAGGATGGCCAGATCATCCCGACCGGTTCGGTCGGTAACTCGCCGATCTTCGTGCAGAACGCCAAGCACGTGATCATCGAGCTGAACACTTCTGCTCCGCGCGAGTACGAAGGCATGCACGACATCTACATTTCCGGCCCGGCCGGCGAGGATTCGCGCAAGGACATCCCGGTCTACAACGTCAGCAAGCGCATCGGCTCGATCGGTATCCCGGTCGATCCGGCCAAGGTGCGCGGTATTGTGCTGTCCAGCGAGCCGGACATTCCTTCCCCGCTGTTCGAGCCGAACGCCGAAACCCAGAAGATCGCCGACAACCTGCTGGACTTCCTGCGTGAGGAAGTGAAGCTGGGACGCCTGACCAACAGCCTGGCTCCGCTGCAGTCCGGTGTGGGCTCGGTGGCCAACGCGGTGCTGGCCGGCATGAAGACTTCGGAGTTCAAGGACCTGACCGTCGCTTCCGAAGTGCTGCAGGACGGCGTTTTCGACCTGATCGACGCCGGAGTGGTGAAGTTCGCCGCCGCCACCGCCTTCTCCCTGTCGAAGAAGCGCGTGGACAACCTGGCCTCGGACCTCGCCAAGTACGCCGGCAAGGTGGTGTTCCGTCCGCAGGAGATCTCCAACCATCCGGAAGTGATCCGCCGGCTGGGGATCATCTCCTTCAACACTGCGCTGGAAGCCGACATCTACGGCAACGTGAACTCCACGCACGTCAACGGCACCCACATGATGAATGGTATCGGCGGCTCGGGTGACTTCGCCCGCAACGCACGTATCAGCATCTTCGTGACGACCTCGACGGCGAAGGACGGCAAGATCTCCTCCATCGTACCGTTCGTCACGCACGTGGATCACACCAACCACGACGTCGACGTGATCATCACCGAGCAGGGCTATGCCGATCTGCGCGGGCTGGCGCCCGTCGAGGCGGCGGCGCGAGTCATCAACAACTGCATGCACCCGGACTACAGGGCCCAGGCGCTCGCCTACCTCGAAGAGGCGAAACAGCGTGGCGGCCACACCCCGCACGTGCTGGAAAAAGCCTTCTCCTGGCATGCCAACTTCGCCAAGAACGGCACCATGCTGCTGGACAAGTAATCGGTAGGAGCCTGTGCGGCTGATGCAGCAATGCATCGGCGGCGGGCTCGAAGCGGTGCCCGAATCCGACGCCAGGCTCTGGCGTCGGATTTTTTTCGCCGATGACGGCGCTCATTTCCAGCGCGCCGGCGTCTCGGATGCGGCTCCAACCGCTCGGCTGCGTATACATCCGTCACCAAATGCAGCCAAGATAGGCCCGTGTGTTAAGCCAGGATGAGCCATGACTTCCAACGAATCCAGAACCTTCACCGTCGCCACCTGCGCTGAGGAGGCGGTCGACAAGCTGGCCGAGCTGCACGCGCAGGCCACAGCGGCCCTAAACCAGGCGCTCAAACGCTACGTAACCAGCCGCACCGAGCCCAGCGCCGCGGAGCGCAACCTGTTCCGCTACCCGCAGCTGCGCCTGACCTACGAGTGCCACGGCGAAGTGCCGGCCTCGACCCGTGCCTACGCCAAGGTGCAGGCGCCCGGCGTGTACAGCGTCACCGTGACCCATCCGGCGGCGTTCCGCGCCTATCTGCTCGATCAGCTGAAACCGCTGATCCAGGACTTCAACGTCACCGTTGAGGTCGGCATGAGCGACCGCAACATCCCTTATCCGTACGTCATCGAGCAGGGCGACGAGCTGGCCGGCACCGGCGTGACCGCCGCCGAGCTGGCGCGGGTATTCCCCAGTACCGACCTGTCCGCCGCTACCGACGATATCGCCGACGGGCTCTACGACTGGGAGCACGCCGATCCCTATCCGCTGGCACTGTTCGATGGCGCGCGGGTGGACTTCTCGCTGCGCCGGCTGGTGCACTACACCGGCAGCGATTGGCGCCACGTACAGCCGTGGATCCTGCTGACCAACTACCACCGCTACGTCGACCAGTTCATCCGCCACGGCCTCGACATGCTGCGCGACGACACCCGCTTCACGCGCATGGTCTTGCCGGGCAACGTGATCATCGAGCGCGGCATGGAGGAGGGCGAGGCGCAGGCGATCATCGGTGGCGTGATGTGGCACCGCTACCAGATGCCGGCCTATCACCTGATCGCCGAGGACGGCCACGGCATCACCCTGGTCAACATCGGCGTCGGCCCGTCCAATGCGAAGAACATCACCGACCACCTCGCCGTGCTGCGCCCGCACTGCTGGCTGATGATCGGTCACTGCGGCGGGCTGCGGCAGTCGCAATCCATCGGCGACTACGTGCTGGCCCACGCCTACATGCGCCGCGATGGCATCCTCGATCGCGTACTGCCGCCGCACATCCCGCTGCCTGCACTGGCCGAGGTGCAGCAGGCGCTGCAGGATGCCGCCGCGACGGTCACCGGCGAACAGGGCGAAGCGTTGAAGAAGCGTTTGCGTACCGGCACCGTGCTGACCTACGACGATCGCAACTGGGAGCTGCGCTGGGCGCAGGAAAGGCCGCTGATCAACCTTTCGCGCGCGGTAGCGGTGGACATGGAAAGCGGCACCATCGCCGCCCAGGGCTACCGCCTGCGGGTGCCGTACGGCACCTTGCTCTGCGTATCGGACAAGCCGCTGCACAGCGAGATCAAGCTGCCCGGCTCGGCCAATGCGTTCTACGAGCGGGCCGTGACCCAGCACCTGAAAATCGGCATCACCGCACTGGAACTGCTGCGCAGCCAGCTCAACTCGCTGCATTCGCGCAAGCTGCGCAGCTTTGACGAGCCGCCGTTCCGCTGAATCAGCATGCGCTGCCACGGCGGTTTCGTGGGAATGGACGATACTCACATCGTTCATTCCCGCGTCAGCACCGGAGGTTCAACATGGAACAGTCGATCCACGCCTTCCATAACCTGTTCGAGCAGTTGGGCCTGCCCAACGATGATGTCTCGATCAGGCGCTTTATCGAAACCCACTCGCCCCTGGCCGAAGACGTTTATCTGGCCGATGCGTCGTTCTGGACGCCAGCCCAGGCGGCTTTCCTGCGCGAGGAAATCCTCGAGGATGCCGACTGGGCCGAAGTGGTCGATCGCCTCAATGTCGCGCTGCGACGGCGCTATCACTAGGCATGGCCTGGTTCTCAGCTGGCCAGCAGCCAGGCGCCCGTGACTGCTGAGGCGGCGCCGGCGATGCGCACCAGTGGCGCGGCGGCCTGCGGCAGGTAACGCACCAGCGCGTAACCGGCAGCATGCAGAGCGGCAGTGGCAACAATGAAGCCGGCGGCATACCCCCACGGGCTGGACAGCTCTGGCAGTTCCAGGCCGTGGGCGACGCCGTGGCTGGCGGCGAACAGGGCGGTCAGCGCTGCGGCGACGACCAGCGGCGGGCGTACCGCCAGTGCCACCAGCAGGCCGAGGGCCAGCACCGAGCCGGCGATGCCGGTTTCCATCAGCGGCATTTCGATTCCGGCGAAGCCGGCCAGGCCGCCGAGCAGCATGGTCGCGACGAAGGTCATCGGCAGCGCCCAGCGCGCCTTGCCAGTCTGCTGAGCCGCCCATAGACCCACCGCGAGCATGGCCAGCAGATGGTCGAGGCCGAAGATCGGGTGGGCGATACCGGACAGCACTCCGGCGTGGTCATGGCCGGGGTGAGCCAGGGCTAGCGCAGGGCTGAGCAGCAGGGCGGAGGTGACCAGGATTTTCTGTACGTTCATGCGAGTTCCTCTGATTGCAAGGCTGAGAGCTGGACCGAGAAGCTGGCACTCGGTCGATGTCCGTTGATGGGCGAGGTCACGCGGCGCTGAGCATTCCCTGTTTCTCGATAAAGGCGATGATTTCCTCGAGACCCTGGCCGACCTTCTGGTTGCTGAAGACGAACGGCCGCTCGCCGCGCATCTTGCGGGCGTCGCGATCCATCACCTCCAGCGAGGCACCGACCATGGGCGCCAGGTCGATCTTGTTGATCACCAGCAGGTCGGACTTGCAGATGCCCGGCCCGCCCTTGCGCGGCAGCTTGTCGCCGGCGGAGACGTCGATCACGTAGATGGTCAGGTCCGACAGCTCCGGGCTGAAGGTCGCCGAGAGGTTGTCGCCGCCGGATTCGACGATGATCAAGTCCAGGCCGGGAAAGCGCCGGTTGAGCTGCTCCACGGCCTCGAGGTTGATCGAGGCGTCCTCGCGGATCGCCGTATGCGGGCAGCCGCCGGTTTCCACACCGATGATGCGCTCGGGTGCCAGGGCTTCGTTACGCACGAGGAACTGGGCGTCTTCCTGGGTGTAGATGTCGTTGGTCACCACGGCGAGGTTGTAGCGGTCGCGCAGGGCCTGACACAGGGCGAGGGTCAGGGCGGTCTTGCCGGAACCGACCGGCCCGCCAATGCCGACGCGCAGGGGTTGGTTGTTCATGGGTGTTCTCCTCTGGAAGGCGGTGTGACTGCCTTGGGGTTGATGCGAAGGGCGTGCTGCCGGGGTGCGCGGAGGGACGCGAAGTCCGTAGGGTGGGTAACGCGAAGCTTACCCACCGTTTTGAAAAGTAATCCGCCATGGTCCTGCGAGAACTTGGTTGTAGCCTGTGGTGGAAAATGCTTCGCAGTTTTCCACCCTACATTGCGTTGCACTGGCATTCGCTTTTTCATCCACGGCCTGACAGGCAACACCCAATTCCCCTTCAGGAGGGTGAGCGGAATCGTTGCGTAAGGGGATGAGCCGCATGGATGCGGCGAAAGGCTTAAAGGGCCATGGATGGCCCTTGTAAGCCGGCCCCTGGAGCGGCGATGGAGTGAACGAACCCTGCGCGTAGCGCAGGGCCGGATGCAGGGGCGCGCTTTCTTTTGGTTCTTCGCGGAGTCTGGGGGAAGAGCGAGTTGACAGTCAGGGAAGCAGGTAA
>NZ_DAMCPO010000031.1:0-44961 GCF_032106285.1 Stutzerimonas kunmingensis | reverse complement strand
CTTTCAACCGCTTCCGATCAACCCGACCGAAGCCGCCAACAGGATTCAACCACCATCCTGCCAGTCCGGCGCATTCTACTCGAATCCGCCATCCGTGCAACCCTTTTATTTCGCTAACCTTTTGATTTACAAGAGGTTTTGCTTAAGGACTGCGCCGGAAGTGGTGCGCATTATAGGGGCCTGAAAACAGCCGTCAACCGTTTATTTCAGTTTTATTCTGCCTTGAGGGAAATACGTGCAAACGACTTCTTTCCAGCCTGGCAAACATGGGTCGCGCCAAGCCTGAATACGAAACCACGATCCACTACCTGACCGTCAACACGGACACCGCCAGAACCCAGCAAGTCACGCGCGACAGCTGCATTCTTGACCAGCGCCGCCTTATTAAGGACCGACGCAATGGGCATGTCCTGCTCAGAGATCAGTTCGATTTCCGGAAGGTCTTCGGGAAGCTCACCTTCTTTCATCCGATTACCCGCAGAACGATGCGCAGCCGCAGCCGCTTCGTCCCCATGGAAACGCGCAACGATCTCCTCGGCCAACTTGATCTTGATATCCCGGGGATTGGATCCCCGCTCGACATCAGCACGAAACTCATCGAGTTCACCCTGCGACCGGAAGCTGAGCAGCTCGAAGTACCGCCACATGAGCGAATCAGGGATCGAGACCAACTTGCTATACATGACGCCTGGTGCTTCCTGGATCCCGACGTAATTGCCAAGGGACTTGGACATCTTCTTCACGCCATCCAGCCCCTCAAGCAACGGCATGGTCACCACGCACTGGGAGGCCTGACCGTACGACCGCTGAAGCTCACGCCCCATAAGCAAGTTGAACTTCTGGTCAGTCCCTCCGAGCTCTATGTCAGCCCTCAACGCAACCGAGTCATACCCCTGGACGAGCGGATAGAGGAACTCATGGATGGCTATCGGCTGGTTCGTGGAGTAGCGCTTACTGAAGTCATCACGCTCAAGCATACGAGCGACAGTATATTGAGAAGCTAGACGGATAAAGTCGGCTGGAGTCAGCTTGTCCATCCAGGCCGAATTGAACGCCACCTCAGTCTTTGCGGGATCCAGTATCTTAAAAACCTGAGACTTGTAAGTTTCGGCGTTCTCGAGGACCTGCTCCCTGGTCAACGGGGGCCGTGTGGCGCTTTTGCCACTTGGATCACCAATCATTCCGGTGAAATCCCCTATAAGGAAGATCACCTGATGCCCCAAGTCCTGAAGCTGGCGCATCTTATTAATGAGCACGGTATGCCCGAGATGAAGATCGGGAGCGGTAGGGTCGAATCCCGCCTTGACGCGCAACGGCTCGCCTCGCTCAAGCTTAGTGACCAGCTCCGATTCGACGAGCACCTCATCAGCGCCCCGTTTGATCACCGACAGTTGCTCTTCAACCGACTTCATGGCAAGCCCCGTACCATTATTAAAGGGCGACAACCTTACAAGATCGACGGCCGATTACAAGCAGCGCGCTTGTACCGACCAGCAGCTCAGCAGCCACAAGGGTTGCCTCCGATGCGCTTTGCTTATATTTTAGACAGTTATTTCCCGTGCAAAAATATGCCAGAAGCCCAATGATGCCTTCCAAATCAAAAGCTCCGAACTACCCCAAGAGCCATCTTCTGGCTGCAAGTGGTGTAGCTGCGCTGCTGAGCCTGGCGCTGCTTGTATTCCCATCACGTGAAGTCGAGGCGAAGAAGACCTTCATTGACTTGAAGCTCGAGTCCTCCTCTGGACAAATTGTCGTCGAGCCCGGCGACAGCCAACCAGGCCTGGTCGAGCCTCCCTTCGCTGCAACTGCGACGCCGGGCAAATCATCCGAGGCCAAGAATGCTGAGCTACCGGAAGAAGAGGAGCTCACCCAGGCCGCCGCTCCAGAGTCAGACTCTCTGACGAAGACCGTGGTCGTGGCCAATGGGGATACGCTATCGACAGTATTTTCCAAAGTGGGCCTTTCCCCATCCGTCATGCATGCCGTCCTGTCGAGCAGTAAGGATGCCAAACAGTTTTCCCGCTTGAAGATCGGCCAGTCCCTTGAGTTTCAACTGACTGAGCAAGGCGGGCTAGCCGGCCTACGCAGCAAACTCAATAGTCTGGAAACGCTGGCGTTAGAGAAGACGCCTGACGGTTATTCATTCAAAAAAGAACAGATCAAGCCCGAAATCAGCTCCGTATACGCTCGCGGTGAGATTGATAGCAGTCTGTTTCTAGCCGCGAAGCGCGCGGGCCTCAGCCATAACCTGACTATGGATCTGGCCAACGTATTTGGCTACGACATCGACTTTGCACTCGACATTCGCAAAGGCGACAGCTTCGAAGTTATTTATGAAGAGAAGACCGTAGAGGGGCAACGCGTCGGTACCGGCAATATCCTCGCGGCACGATTTACCAATCGGGGCAAAACCTATTCCGCCGTTCGCTACACCAATAAGGATGGAGCCACCAGCTATTACAATGCTGACGGTACCAGCATGCGCAAAGCATTCATCCGAACGCCAGTAGACTTTGCACGTATCAGCTCTCGCTTTTCCAATGGTCGCAAACATCCGATCCTGAACAAGATCCGAGCGCACAAAGGGGTTGATTATGCAGCCCCGCACGGGACGCCGATCAAAAGCGCCGGTGACGGCAAAGTACTGCTTGCCGGGCGCAAGGGTGGCTATGGCAACACGGTGATCATCCAGCACGGCCAGCGCTACCGCACCCTGTATGCGCACATGCAAGGTTTTGCCAAAGGTGTGCGTAATGGATCCGCTGTAAAGCAAGGTCAGATCATCGGCTACATCGGCACCACCGGCCTTTCCACCGGCCCGCATCTGCATTATGAGTTCCAGGTCGACGGCGTTCATGTCGATCCGCTAGGCCTGAAACTACCGATGGCAGATCCGATCGCTCGCAACGAAAAGCAGCGCTTCATGCAACTGAGCCAGCCTCTGATGGCACGGATGGACCAAGAGAAGGCCACCGTATTGGCCCTCAACCAGCAGTAATCGTGGCTCTTTATCTGGGGGTGATGTCCGGCACCAGTCTTGATGGCCTGGACATCGCGCTCATCGAGCAGACCACCCGCACTCGGCTAATAGCCACCCGCTTTCAGGAAATGCCTGCCAAGCTAAAGCAAGACCTACTCGCCTTGTGCTCGTCTGGGCGGGACGAGCTGAAGCGCGCAGCTATTGCTGAGAACCAGTGGGCTACGCTCGCAGCAGAAACGGTTGATCAGCTGCTCACCGAACAGCAGCTTGCCCCGCAGTCGATACGCGCTATTGGCAGCCACGGTCAAACTATCAGGCATGAACCCCATCTCGGGTTCACGATTCAAATCGGCAACCCCGCTCTATTGGCAGAATTGACCGGCATAACCGTGGTTGGGGATTTTCGCCGACGCGACGTTGCTGCCGGCGGACATGGCGCACCGCTCGTGCCCGCTTTCCACGAATCCATCTTTGGCAATTCCCAGCGAGTCCGCGCGATTCTGAACATCGGGGGATTCAGCAATCTCAGCATTCTGTATCCAGGCAACCCTACCCATGGCTTCGATTGTGGGCCCGGCAACGTCCTGATGGACGCCTGGATTCAACGCCACAAGTGCTTGGCATACGACCGCAACGGCGATTGGGCGACGACCGGCATCGTGGATGAGGACCTACTCACCTTGATGCTCAACGAAGAGTTTTTCAAAACTCAAGGACCCAAAAGCACCGGACGCGAGCTTTTCAACCTGGCCTGGCTGGATAGACGTCTCGCCGAACGGAAAGATCTGCATCCTGCAGATGTCCAGGCGACGCTGCTCGAACTTACTGCGAGGAGCATAGCCGAGTCACTCATCGCCACTCAGCTGAACGTTGAGGAGCTGCTTGTCTGCGGTGGTGGGGCGCATAACGCTGCGCTGATGCGAAGGTTACAGGCGCTGGCCCCGACCTGTGAGGTCAAAAGCACAGACAGCGAGGGGGTGCCGGCAGACTGGGTGGAGGCGATGGCATTTGCATGGTTGGCCCACTGCTGCCTGGAAGGCATCCCGGCAAATCGTCCCGCGGTCACTGGCGCACGGGGCTCTCGGATCCTTGGCGCAATCTATCCCGTTTGATGCCAGAAACGGAAACGCCGTGCAGTGCACGGCGCTTCGAGGCCACAGGCATCAGATAGAAAACGACTGACCGCAACCACAGGTAGTCGTAGCGTTTGGATTCTTGATCACGAAACGAGAGCCTTCCAGCCCCTCCTGGTAGTCCACTTCTGCACCAGCCAGGTACTGGTAGCTCATGGGGTCGACCACGAGACTTACGCCCTCTCGCTCGATGATCGTATCGTCGTCGGCCACATCTTCATCGAAAGTAAAGCCGTACTGGAAACCCGAGCAGCCGCCTCCAGTGACGAAGACCCGCAGCTTCAAGCGCGGATTGCCTTCCTCATCGACCAAGCTCTTCACCTTGCTTGCCGCCCCCTGACTGAACTGGATGGCGGTGGGCGTGAAGGATTCGACACTCATTGGTTTCTCCTGGCGTGAAACGCCCTACTGCATTGACGGTGCATTATCGGCTTTCCTGACAAAACCGGTCAACTATTCGACCAACTTCAGCTCCCCGATGTAAAAACCGGTTTATGGCAGGAGCGCCACATTTCCAAGCCCCAGTTTTTCATTCAGATCGAACAGGATATTCATATTCTGGATCGCCTGGCCGGATGCGCCTTTCACCAGGTTGTCGATCACGGACAGCACGACCACCAGGTCACCGTCCTGCGGACGATGTACGGCAATGCGGCAAACGTTAGCGCCACGCACGCTACGTGTCTCCGGATGACTGCCGGCCGGCATCACATCGACGAACGGCTCGTTGGCATAACGGCGCTCATAAAGGCGCTGCAGATCCACGGAAGTATCGGCAACGGTGGCGTACAGCGTCGCGTGGATACCACGGATCATCGGAGTCAGGTGCGGGACAAAAGTCAGCCCGACGTCACCTTGCGCTGCTCGGCGCAGACCTTGGCTGATCTCCGGCAGATGCCGGTGCCCTTTGACCGCATACGCCATCATGCTTTCGCCAGCCTCGGTGAACAGGGAACCGATCTTCGCTGCGCGCCCGGCACCGCTGACGCCCGACTTGCAATCCGCAATCAAGCACGAGGCATCTGCAAGACCATTTTCAAGCAGCGGTAGAAAGCCCAGCTGGGTAGCGGTCGGGTAACAGCCAGGAACGGCAATCAGGCGTGCCTTTCTGATCTGCTCGCGATTGACTTCAGGCAGTCCGTACACGGCCTCAGCGAGCAGTTCAGGCGCACCGTGAGCCTGCCCGTACCATTTCGCCCACTCTTCGGCATCCTGCAGGCGGAAATCAGCGGACAAATCAATGACTCGGGTTCCGGCTGCCAGCAACTCGCCAGCAAGTGCGTGGGCGACGCCATGAGGGGTCGCGAAGAACACCACGTCGCATCCACCCAATGTTGCTGCGTCCGGAACACTGAAAGCGAGGTCGTCGTAGTGGCCTCGCAGATTGGGGTACATGTCGGTGACCTTCACCCCATCCTCAGAGCGGGAGGTGATGACAGCCACTTCGGCCTGCGGATGCTGAGCAAGCAGGCGCAGCAATTCGACGCCCGTATAGCCTGTGCCGCCAACGATACCGACCTTGATCATGACCTGCCCTCAACTGGAAACGTAAAAGCGCGATGATAAAGCTGCTTTGATCGCGGGCCAACCGCCGGGATGACGGGGGCGAACGCAGCCACTACTATCGACGCATTCGCCTCCGCAGGATTCCATAGATGCTCTACCTTTGGCTCAAAGCACTGCACATCATCGCCGTCGTCTGCTGGTTCGCCGGACTTTTCTATCTTCCTCGCCTGTTCGTTTATCACGCGATGAGTGAGGATGAACCCAGTCGGGAGCGCTTCAAGATCATGGAGCGTAAGCTTTACCGCGGCATCATGCTTCCCTCCATGATCGCCACGCTGGTGTTTGGCATATGGATGGTCATTCTGAATCCCGGTTTGTTCGGTACAGGCGGCTGGCTTCACGCCAAGTTGGCGCTGGTCCTTGTATTGGTCGGCTATCACCACGTATGCGGCGCACAACTGAAGAGGTTTGCTCGTGACGAGAACATTCGCGGGCACGTGTTCTATCGCTGGTTCAATGAGGTCCCGGTCCTGTTTCTGCTGGCCATCGTGATCCTTGTCGTCGTCAGGCCCTTCTGAGCTGGCCGACAGCTGATCAGTTGAGTTCACGAGCATTGTGTTACCTGACTCGGAAACCGGAGCATACGTTGTTGTATCGGCTGTTCCTCCCATCTAATCTGCCGCAATCATCCCTGTGACACGGACGCCACATGCAACAAGCTCAATTCAAAATCGTCTTCACCGGCGAACTTATGCCCGGCATGCCGCTCGAGGCGGTAAAGGCAAACCTGGCAGTCCTGTTCAAGACCGACCCGAGCAAGGTCGAGCGATTGTTCAGTGACCAGGCGGCCGTGATCAAAAGCAAGCTGAGCAGCCAGGAAGCCGACAAGTACATCGGCGCGCTGCACCGCGCTGGCGCCAGGGCATACAAAGAGCCTGAGCACACCACCCCCACCCTGAGCCTTGTGCAGACGGATGAAGAACTGGCGGCGGCCCAAGGCGATAACCCACCTGCCGCGCTCATGACATGTCCTAAATGCGGGCACGCACAAAGCCACGCCAATGAGTGCAGTACATGCGGCATCATCATCGAGAAGTATCTGGCGCGTCAGGCGCAGCTTCATGAGAGTGCTGCACCTCAGGGCGCCAGCGCAACGGTGTCACCTTACGCCCCGCCCTCTGCAAACGTCAGCGAAGCAATGCCTCGACATGGCGACCTCAAGCCTTTTTCCGTCACTGGCCGGATTGGCCGTCTGCGTTATCTAGCGTGGTCACTGGTGATCATGTTCGCGGCCACGGGCTTGTTCGGTGTCGCCGCGATCATGATGGCAATCTCCAGCACGATGGGGCTCATCTGCATGGGCTTGATCGGCATCGGCATGCTCGTGGTCAGCGTGCAGATCGGCGTTCAGCGCCTGCATGACTTCGGCTGGTCCGGCTGGCTGATCCTGCTCAATCTGGTCCCGGTGCTGGGCAGCCTGTTTCCCTTCGTCATGCTGCTGATGCCTGGGAGTCGGGAAGTCAATCGCTATGGTTCGCCACCACCGCCCAACAGCCGGTCGGTGAAGATCCTCGCCGCGCTGTGGCTGCTGTTGATCATCTCCGGCCTAGTGGCGGCGCTGACCATCCCCGCGCTGGTGGAAATGCGTCAGGGAGCCGGCTTCTAGCTGCTGAAGCAGCCCCTCAATCGGCTTGTACCGTGCGCCCCCTTGCCCACTCCCGCAGTGCATCGAGGCGCTCGGCCATGACAACCGACAACGGCGATGTTGCACGAATGCAGTCGAGCAGCATCGCTTGATCGACATCCCGTTGCTGGGCCTGGCCGGCATAAACCGCGCTGACCACCACCTGCTCGATCTCGGCGCCGGAGAAACCATCACTCGCCCCGGCCAGTACCATCAGCCCCATATCATCAGGTTGCAGTTCGCGTCGCGTGAGATGGATGCGGAAGATCTCCGCACGCGTCGCGAGATCTGGCAAATCCACGAAGAAGAGTTCGTCGAATCGCCCCTTTCGCAGCAGCTCTGCAGGCAGCCGATCGATGGCGTTTGCCGTAGCCACCATGAATACCGGCGCGGTACGCTCGGCCATCCACGTCAACAGTGTGCCCAGTACCCGCTGGCTTACGCCGCCATCCATATCGCCGGTCGCCAAACCTTTTTCGATCTCGTCCATCCACAAAACGCAAGGCGCCATCTGTTCCGCGAGGGTCAGCGCTTCACGCAGGTTACGCTCGGTTTCACCGAAATACTTGTTGTACAAGCAGGCGAAATCCAACCGCAGCAACGGTAGCCCCCACAGACCGGCGACCGCCTTAGCGGCGAGGCTCTTGCCGCCACCTTGCACCCCGACCAGCATCACGCCGCGCGGTAGATCATCGCCCTGACCATCCAGAAACGCGCCCTGCCGCTCCGCCAGCCAACGTTTGAAATTGGCCAGACCACCCACCTCCGCGAAGCGGGCCGTCTCGTATTCGAACCCGAGTACCCCATCGAGATCCAGCAGCTGAAACTTGCTGCGATTGAGCTCGGGAATATCCTCCTGGGTGATCGCACCGTCATCACAGATGACATTGCGTGCCAGCGCCCGCGCCTCTGCATGGCTCAGGCCGCGCAGATTCTTCACCACCTGCTGCAACGTGCGATTGTCGGTGCGAACGCGAGCACCGCGATTACGCTCGCTCCAGCGGGTGGCTTCCTCGCGGACGATGGCAAGCAACTCTTCCTCGGCCGGCAGCGAAAGGCTGAAGCGTGCTGCGTAGCGTTGCACTTCAGGCGGCAGCTTGAGCGCATGCGACACCAGCACGAGGGTCGGCGCCACAGGCGCTTCACT
The DNA here is from genome assembly GCF_032106285.1 of Stutzerimonas kunmingensis. GTDB lineage: Bacteria > Pseudomonadota > Gammaproteobacteria > Pseudomonadales > Pseudomonadaceae > Stutzerimonas > Stutzerimonas kunmingensis_B. The sequence continues at coordinate 36,511 of NZ_DAMCPO010000031.1, read as the reverse complement.
CATCGCAATGTCCTTCAGCAGTCGCACCAACTTCGGCTCATCGAGAAACGGATGCAGATCGCAGAAGACGTACAGGTTCGCCCGGGGATCGTGCTTCACCAGTTTCAGCGCCACGTCCGGCGCGCAGCTTTCCTCGCCGCCCTGCAGCTCGCCGCCAAAGGACAGATGGCGCACCCCCTCGGTCGCCGACCACAGGTAGAAGCCCAAGCCTTGGCGCATGGCAAGCCCCGTCAGCGTCTCGAGCACTCTGCGCTCGTCCCAGGACTCAACCAGCACCAGTCTGACTCTCGAATCCAGAACCAAACCCAGATCATGAATATCGTTCTTCACATCACCTCCCTGTACAGCCTCACCACGGCTCATATGCCCTGATACACTGTTTGACCGACGCTCTCCCGGAGAACCGCCATGGATTGTCTGTTTTGCAAGATCGTGGACGGGGAAATTCCCGCACGCAAGCTTTACGAGGACGATCAGGTTATCGCCTTCCACGACATCGCGGCTCAGGCCCCGGTGCACTTCCTGGTGATTCCGAAGAAACATATCGCCACCTTGCACGACCTGAACGAGGAGCACGACAAGGCGCTCGCCGGGCATATCCTCTTGACTGCGCAACGCCTGGCCGCAGAGCAAGGGTGTCAGGACGGTTTTCGCGTGGTGATGAACTGCAACGACCTAGGCGGGCAGACGGTCAACCATATTCACATGCACGTACTCGGTCAGCGGCAGATGCATTGGCCGCCAGGCTGACAGCCAAGCTCCCAACCTGCAGCCTCATCCACTGCCCGTGGCTCCAACCTGTTCCGGAGGATATATGACCAGCCAACGCCACTACTCCCCAGCTGACCGCTTGCTGATGCAGGCCGATTCGGCCCTGCGCACGCTGTTGCCTTTCAGTGGCCAGCCAGCACGCCCGTCGCCGGCGGTATTGAAGAACGAGGCCGAACTCAGCGAGAGCGAGACCCGCCACGTTGCCGGCCTGATGCGCATCAACCACACCGGCGAAGTCTGCGCCCAGGCGCTGTACCAGGGCCAGGCCCTGACGGCTCGCCTCCCGCAGGTACGTCGGGCGATGGAACAGGCGGCGGATGAGGAAATCGACCATCTGGCCTGGTGTGAACAACGCATCCGCCAGTTGGGCAGCCACACCAGCGTGCTCAATCCGCTTTTCTACGGGCTGTCGTTCGGGATTGGCGCCACGGCCGGTCTGATCAGCGATCGCATCAGCCTGGGCTTCGTCGCTGCTACTGAAGATCAGGTCTGCAAGCACCTGGACGAGCATCTTGGCCAGCTGCCGGCAAGCGACGACAAATCCCGCGCCATTCTCGAGCAGATGCGCGAGGACGAGCAGCAGCACTCCACCGCCGCCATCGAGGCCGGCGGCCTGCGATTTCCAGCCCCGGTCAAATTCGGCATGAGCCTGGTATCCAAGGTCATGACCAAGGCGACTTATCGCATCTGACGTTTGCCACGAAAAAGGGCGCCGAAGCGCCCTCATCAATGACAATGCTGGTGAAGCCTACGCATGACGCGGCATGTTGCGTGCGTAGAAAATTTCCAGCATCTCGTGACGCAACCGCTTCTCGACCTGCTTGCGCTGCTCCGGAGAAAGATTGCTGGTCGCATCGCCGAACAGATAATTCTCCAGCTCGAAGTCCTTGAGCAGCATCTTGGTGTGGAACAGATTCTCCTGGTACACATTCACATCGGTCATCTGATAGACCGAGCGCGTGTCATCAGACAGGTAGTTCTGGATCGAGTTGATCTCGTGATCAATGAAGTGCTTCTTGCCCTCGACATCGCGGGTAAAACCGCGCACGCGATAATCCACGGTGACGATATCCGAATCGAACTGGTGGATCAGATAGTTGAGCGCCTTCAGAGGCGAGATAACGCCGCAGGTTGAAACATCGATATCGACGCGGAACGTGGCAATGCCGTCCACCGGATGTATTTCCGGGTAGGTATGCACGGTGATGTGGCTCTTGTCGAGGTGCGCAAGGATGGTTTCGGGCAGCGGGCCAGGCGACTCCTCGATCTGACTGTCAGTTGGCGTCACCGGCTGTTCGGAGATCAAAATCGTCACGCTGGCGCCCTGCGGCTCGTAATCCTGGCGGGCAATGTTGAGTATGTTGGCACCAATGATGTCTACAACATCGGTCAGAATCTGTGTAAGTCGCTCGGCGTCGTATTCTTCATCGATGTACTGCACATATGCCTGCTGGTCTTCGGAGGTCTCGGCATAGCAGATGTCGTAGATGTTGAAGCTCAAGGTCTTGGTCAGATTGTTGAACCCGTGAAGCTTGAGTTTGCTTTTCACCATTGGAAACATTCTCTTGTCGGGGCTCATGCCCGTCGGACACCGAAGCATCTGAGCAGGACGGTAAACACCTCTTCGCGCCGGTGACGGCCGTTATTGCAATGGAATGAATGACACCCGAATCAATCGGGGCTGCGCATGATGCAGAGCGGGAGGCTTTTCGAAAGCGTCACCAGACCCACTCCCATCGATTGAGATAGCCGATAGCAGTCAGTCGAGCTCGACAATCTCGTAAGCATGGCTGATCTCGACGCCGGCACGACCAAGCATGATTGAGGCCGAGCAGTACTTCTCCGCCGAAAGCTCGACCGCGCGCTTGACCTGGGCCTCCTTCAGCGAGCGCCCCTTGACGACGAAACGCAGATGAATCTTGGTAAACACCTTTGGGTCTTCGGATGCACGGTCGGCCTCAACGAAGACTTCGCAACTATCCACAGCCTGCCGCGACTTTTTCAGGATGCTCACTACATCGAAGTTACTGCAGCCACCCAGGCCAAGTAGCAGCATCTCCATGGGGCGTACGCCAAGGTTACGTCCGCCGTTCTCGGGCGGGCCATCCATCACCACGACATGTCCGCTGCCGGACTCGCCAAGGAACATCGCACCGTCGACCCATTGAATGCGCGCTTTCATCGCCAGCTCCAATAAAAACAGGGCGGCTAGCTTAGCATGGGCCTTTAAATCGACAGCGTCACATACGCGACTAAAGGTGCGTTGACCCACACGTTTCGCCTGTCGCAACTTTGCAACTGCTCCGCCTTGGTCTGTTAAGCTCACGAAAGCTGAATGACAGCCACATATAACAATAATCAGTCTTTATTGAATACTTATCCGGGACCCACAGCATGGTAGCTATCTCTCTTACGCCCAAGATAAAGAATATCGACAAGTTGCTCGCCCATTGCCATAGACGGCGATACACGGCGAAGAGCACGATCATTTACGCAGGCGACCGTTGCGAGTCGCTTTTTTTCATCGTCAAAGGCTCGGTCACCATTCTTATCGAGGATGACGACGGTCGCGAGATGATCATCGCCTATTTGAATGCAGGCGACTTTTTCGGAGAGATGGGGCTTTTCGAGAAAGAAGGAGCGGAAAAGGAACGCAGCGCCTGGGTTCGCGCAAAGACCGAATGCGAAGTTGCCGAACTGAGCTATGCGAAGTTTCGCGAGCTGACCCAGCAGGATCCGGACATCCTCTATGCCCTCGGCAGTCAGATGGCCGAGCGTCTGCGCAACACCACACGCAAGGTCGGCGACCTGGCCTTCCTCGACGTTACCGGCCGTGTCGCGCGTACCTTGCTCGACCTGTGCAAGCAGCCCGACGCCATGACTCATCCGGACGGCATGCAGATCAAGATCACCCGCCAGGAAATCGGCCGTATCGTCGGTTGCTCCCGCGAGATGGTCGGTCGAGTGCTCAAGAGCCTGGAAGCCCAGGGTCTCGTCTATGTCAAAGGCAAGACCATGGTGGTATTCGGCACTCGCTGATCCTTCAGACCGCTACCTGCCAGCGCACAATGCGCGGGCAGGCGGTCACTCCGGATCGGCAGCGACAGGGGCCGCACGGCCGCGCGAACGATCAGGGTAGAACAGGCGCTGCAGCTCTACGCCAGGTTGCTCGGCGCGCATGAACGCCTCGCCCACCAGGAATGCATACACCTGGTTTATCTCCATCAGCTCAACATCGGCACGATTGAAGATCCCGCTCTCGGTCACCACCAGACGATCCTTTGGAATCCGCGGCAGCAGATCCAGCGTGGTTTCCAGATTGACCTCGAAGGTATGCAGGTTGCGGTTGTTGATGCCCACCAGCGGCGTTTCCAGACGCAGCGCACGTTCGAGTTCGGCAGCGTCGTGCACCTCTACCAGCACGTCCAGCCCCTGCTGCTTGGCCACCGCGGCCAGCTCGTGCATACGCACATCGTCCAGTGCCGCGACGATCAGCAGAATGCAGTCGGCGCCAAGCGCTCGCGCTTCGACCACCTGATACGGGTCGATCATGAAATCCTTGCGGATAACCGGCAGCGAGCAAGCCGCCCGCGCCTGCTGCAGATATTCATCGGCGCCCTGAAAGAAATCGATGTCGGTCAACACCGACAGGCAAGCAGCGCCCCCGGTCTCGTAGCTGGCGGCAATTTCGGCGGGCAGGAAGGGATCGCGAATGACCCCTTTGCTCGGCGATGCCTTCTTCACCTCAGCGATAACCGCAGGCTCCTTGCTGCGCACCCGGCGCTCAAGCGCGGCAGCGAAGCCACGCACCGGTTCGGCAGCTGCGGCACGCTGCTCCAGCTCACCCAGCCCGACCTGGCGACTGCGCTGCGCAACCTCCTCGAACTTGCGGGCGATGATCTTCTCCAGAACGGTCGGCACGCTCACTTTTGATTCTCCTGCTTGAATACCGCGGTGAAGGACACCAGCTCCTCCAGCTTGTCACGCGCCAACCCGGTGCTGAGGGCATCATGCGCCATCTCGACACCCTGCTTCAGGCTGCTCGCCAGATCGGCTGCGTAAAGCGCAGCGCCAGCGTTGAGCACGATCATGTCGGCAGCCTTCTGCCCGTTCTCGCTCTGCCGACGCCCCAGCGCATCGCGGATCAAGGCCAGCGAGCCCTGAGCGTCCTCTACGTTCAGGCCGATCAAACTCTGGCTCTTGATGCCAAAGTCCTCGGGCTGAATGCTGTATTCACGGATCTCACCATCCTTCAGCTCGGCAACATGCGTCGGCGCGGCCAGACTGATCTCGTCCAGCCCATCCTGCGCATGCACCACCAGCACATGCTTGCTGCCCAGACGAGCCAGCACTTCGGCCATCGGCCGGCACAATGCCTTGCTGAATACGCCAAGCACCTGATGGCGGACGCCGGCCGGGTTGGCCATGGGGCCGAGGATATTGAACAGCGTACGTAGGCCGAGTTCGCGGCGCGGGCCGGCCGCGTGCTTCATGGCGCCATGATGGGCCGGGGCGAACATGAAGCCGACGCCGACCGTATCGACACTGCGTGCCACCTGCTCGGGCGTCAGGTCGAGGAAGACCCCGGCCGCCTCGAGCAGATCGGCGCTGCCGCTCTTGCCGGATACTGCGCGGTTACCGTGCTTGGCGACCTTGCCGCCAGCGGCCGCAACGACGAACGAGGCGGCAGTGGACACGTTGAAGATATTCATGCCGTCGCCACCGGTGCCACAGGTGTCGACAAGCTTGTCGGTGTCGAAACGCACCGGGGCAGCAAGCTCACGCATGACCTGCACCGCGCCGACGATCTCGTCGATGGTTTCGCTCTTCATGCGCATGCCCATGAGGAACGCACCGACCTGCGCGTCTGTGCACTGACCGGTCATGATCTGGCGCATCACCGCCTGCATCTCTTCGGTGCTCAGGTCCAGCTGACCGACGATGCGGTTGAGGGCTTCCTTGATATCCATCAGCGCACGCCTCCGGTCTGCTTCAGAAAATTCGCGAACAGCTCATGGCCCTGTTCGGTGAGGATCGATTCGGGGTGGAACTGCACACCCTCTATATTCAGCGTTTTGTGCCGCAAGCCCATGATCTCGTCGGCCGAGCCATCGTCCAGCTGGGTCCAGGCGGTGATTTCCAGGGAGTCGGGCAACGTCTCGCGCTTGACCACCAGCGAGTGGTACCGGGTGACGGTCAGCGGATTATTGAGCCCGGCGAACACACCCTGGTCATGGTGAAACACCGGGCTGGTCTTGCCGTGCATGGCCTGCCGAGCACGTACCACATCGCCACCGAAGGCCTGACCGATGCTCTGGTGGCCGAGGCAAACGCCGAGAATGGGCAACTTGCCGGCGAAATGACGAATCAGCTCCAGCGACACGCCGGCCTCGTTCGGCGTGCACGGGCCCGGCGAGACGACGATGCGCTCCGGATTCAGCGCTTCGATCTCGGCCACGCTCAGCTCGTCGTTGCGCACCACCTTGACGTCGGCACCAAGCTCGCCGAGGTACTGCACGACGTTGTAGGTAAAGGAATCGTAGTTATCGAGCATCAACAGCATGATCAGTTCTCCTGCTGGTCGCGTTCGGCCAGGGCCACCGCACGGAACATGGCGCGGCGCTTGTTCAGGGTCTCTTCCCATTCGAGTGCCGGCTGCGAGTCGGCGACGATGCCGGCACCGGCCTGCACGTGCAGCTCGCCGTCCTTGATCACCGCGGTACGAATTGCGATGGCGGTATCCATGTTGCCGTTCCAGGCCAGATAGCCGACCGCGCCGCCGTAAACGCCACGCTTGACCGGCTCGAGTTCGTCGATGATTTCCATGGCGCGAATCTTCGGTGCACCTGAGAGCGTGCCGGCCGGCAGGATCGCGCGCAGCGCGTCCATCGCCGTCAATGGCGCCTTGAGCTGGCCGGTGACGTTGGAAACGATGTGCATGACATTCGAATAGCGCTCGATGACCATCTTCTCGGTAAGCCGCACCGTGCCGGTCTCGGCGACACGACCGACGTCGTTGCGCCCCAGGTCGATCAGCATCAGGTGTTCGGCAAGCTCCTTGGCATCGCTGAGCAGGTCCTGCTCCAACGCCAGATCAGCTTCTTCGTTGGCACCGCGTGGACGCGTGCCGGCGATGGGGCGGACCGTGACCAGGCCTTCCTCGACCCGCACCAGCACTTCTGGCGACGACCCCACCACGTGGAAGTCACCGAAGTTGAAGAAGTACATGTAGGGCGTCGGGTTGAAGCAACGCAGCGCGCGGTACAGATCGATGGGTGCGGCCTTGAACGGGATCGACATGCGCTGGGAAATCACTACCTGCATGCAGTCGCCGGCGAGGATGTAGTCCTTGATGCGGTTGACCGCCTGCTCGTAATCCTCGCGGCTGAAGCTGGAGCGGAAGGTCGGCTCGGCGCCGTTGCTCTTTTCGAAATCCAGGCCCAGGCGCGGCGTGATCGACTGGCGCAGCTTTGCCCGCAGCGCTTGCAAGCGAGCCTGGCCCGCCTCGTAGGCGTCCGGCTGCGACGGGTCGACCAGCACGATGCAGTGCAGCTTGCCAGCGAGGTTGTCGAACACCACCACGGCGTCGGACACCATCAGCAGGATATCCGGCGTGCCCAACGGATCGGGATTGGGGCAGTTACCCAGTTTGCGTTCGACATAACGCACGCTGTCGTAGCCAAAGTAGCCCACCAGGCCGCCATTGAAGCGCGGCAGGCCCTCCACCGGCGCGACGCGGTAGCGCTGCTGGAAGGACTCGACGAACGCCAGCGGATCTTCGACCTCACAGGTTTCGGTCTCGACGCCATCGGTAGTTATGCTGATGCGGTGATCCTGCACGCGCATTACAGTGCGGCAAGGCAGACCGATGATCGAATAGCGCCCCCACTTCTCGCCGCCCTGGACGGACTCGAGCAGGTAGGAATTCGGCGCATCGGCCAGTTTCAGGTATAGCGACAACGGGGTGTCGAAGTCGGCGAGGGTCTCGAACGACAGGGGAATGCGGTTATGGCCTTCGGCGGCCAAACGCAGGAATTCTTCGCGGGTCATGTCAGCCTCGTGGTCTGAGGAGGGTTCGAACGAACAACGGCAAACGCGCCGGCCTGGCCGGCAGGAAAAGTCAGGCGCGCCAGCGCCAACGGGCCAGGGCCTTGATGACTTTCATCCATTGTCTGCGGGTGAGCACCACGAGCGGATCTCTTCGGGGGGTCAAAAAGAGTCCGGCCACACTAGCGCAGCCCCGGAGCCGAAGCAACCAGCTCGCGCAGGTTGTCGAGCACCAGCGCTGGCTGCTCATTCGCGATGGGCTCGCCGTGGTTGTAGCCATAAGTGAGCGCGACACAGGGGACCGCCGCCGCCTTCGCAGCCCGCACGTCATTGCGCGAATCCCCCACGAACAGCGATTCGCGGGGCGCAACGCCCGCCTTGTCCATCACCCAGAACAGCGCCGCCGGATCGGGCTTCTGCTGCGGCAAGGTATCGCCACCGACCAGCCACTGGAAGTAACCGGCCAGCCCCTTCTCCTCCAGCAGCGGTTCGATGAACTGCGCCGGCTTGTTGGTGATGATCGCCAGCTTCACCTCGCGCTCGCGCAGCCAATCCAGGCATTCGCGAACGCCCGGATAGACGGTGGTTAGCTCATGGCCGCCGGAGTATGCCTGCATGAACAGCGCCAGCGCCTCATCGGCCAGCTCGTCGGCCACACCGTCATGGTTCAGCTGACCGGCCAATGCGCGACGCACCAGCACGCGCGAGCCATTGCCGACCCAGTCGCGCACCCGCTCGATGCCGGCGGGCTCGCGACCAAGCAGCATCAACATCTTGTCCACCGCCGCGGCCAGGTCCGGCACTGAATCCATCAGGGTGCCGTCCAGGTCGAACATCACCAGCCGTGGCAATTTGCCGTCGAACAGTTGCTCCAGGCGAGTCATGGCCGGGCAAGCGCCAGCTCGGCGCGCATCTGGTCGATCACGGCTTTGTAATCCGGCTGGTTGAAGATCGCCGAGCCGGCAACGAAGGTATCGGCGCCCGCCGCAGCGATTTCGCGGATGTTCTTCGGATTGACGCCACCATCGATCTCCAGGCGAATCTCGCGACCGCTGGCATCGATCAGCGCACGCGCTTCACGCAGCTTGTCCAGTGTGTTGGGAATGAACTTCTGCCCGCCGAAACCAGGGTTGACGCTCATCAGCAGGACCATGTCGACCTTGTCCATCACGTACTTGAGCACGTCCAGCGGCGTGGCCGGATTGAATACCAGACCGGCCTTGGCGCCGCCGTCCTTGATCAGCTGCAGCGAGCGGTCGATGTGCTCGGAGGCTTCCGGGTGGAAGGTGATGTAACTGGCGCCCGCTTCGAGGAAGTCGCCAATCATGCGGTCCACCGGCTTGACCATCAGGTGTACGTCGATGGGCGCGGTCACGCCATGCTTGCGCAGCGCTGAGCAGACCATCGGGCCGATGGTCAGGTTGGGTACGTAGTGGTTGTCCATCACATCGAAATGGACGATGTCGGCGCCGGCGGCCAGCACGTTGTCCACTTCCTCACCCAGACGGGCGAAGTTGGCGGAAAGGATCGACGGGGCGATGGCGAAGGGTTGCATGGCGCACCTCTGAGTGCTTGGTCACGGTGGCGCGCATTGTAGCGGCTGCGCCGGCGTCTGGCAGCGCCACCTGGCGGTGGCGCGCCAAAGTGACTCAGATGCCCAGACAGAGGTACTTGATCTCCAGATACTCATCCAGGCCGTACTTGGAACCTTCGCGGCCGAGCCCGGAGGCCTTCATGCCGCCGAATGGCGCCACTTCGTTGGAGATCAGCCCGGTGTTGATACCGACCATGCCGTACTCCAGCGCTTCGGCTACACGGAAGGTGCGGCCCAGGTCACGGGTATAGAAGTAGCCCGCCAGGCCGAACTCGGTGTCGTTGGCCTGGCGCACCACCTCGGCTTCATCGCTGAAGCGGAACAACGGCGCCAGCGGGCCGAAGGTCTCTTCGCGGGCCACGCGCATATCCGCGGTAACACCGGTGATGACCGTCGGCTCGAAGAAATGCCCGCCCAGCTCGTGCGCCTTGCCGCCCTGCAGCACCTTGGCGCCCTTCTCCAGCGCATCGGCCAGATGCGCCTGCACCTTGGCCACGGCATTGCCGTCGATCAGCGGGCCGATGACGACGCCGGCTTCATCACCAGGGCCGACCCGCAGTTTGGCCACGGCAGCGGCCAGTTTCTCGGCAAAGGCGTCGTAGACGGCATCGTGCACATACAGGCGATTGGCGCAGACGCAGGTCTGCCCGGCGTTGCGGTACTTGGCGACCAGTGCGCCTTCGACTGCGGCATCCAGGTCGGCATCCTCGAAGACGATGAACGGCGCATTGCCGCCCAGCTCGAGTGAAAGCTTCTTCAGGGTCGGCGCACATTGCTGCATCAGTTTGATGCCCACCCCCGTGGAGCCGGTAAACGACAGCTTGCGCACGATCGGGTTGGCGCACAGCTCAAAGCCCACCTCACGGGAGCGCTCGGTATCGGCCGGCAGCACGCTGAACAGCCCGGCGGGTATCCCCGCGCGCTCGGCCAGTACCGCCAGCGCCAGCGCGCTGAACGGTGTCTGTGGCGCGGGTTTGAGCACCATGGCGCAGCCGGCGGCCAGCGCCGGGCCGGCCTTGCGGGTGATCATCGCCGCCGGGAAGTTCCACGGTGTGATCGCCGCGGCCACGCCAATGGGTTCCTTGGTCACGATCAGGCGTTTGTCCGGCTGATGACCGGGAATGGTATCGCCGTAGACACGCTTGGCCTCTTCGGCGAACCACTCGATGAAGGAGGCGGCGTAAAGCACTTCGCCACGGGCCTCGGTCAGCGGCTTGCCCTGTTCGGCGGTCATGATCCGCGCCAGGTCCTCCTGGTTGGCCAGCATCAGCTCATACCATTTGCGCAGGCGCGCCGCGCGCTCCTTGGCAGTGAGCGCACGCCAGGTCGGCTGGGCAGCCTGCGCCGCCTCGATGGCCTGGCGGGTCTGCTCGGCCCCGATGTTCGGGACCGTCCCCAGAGACGCGCCATTGGCCGGATTGAGAATTTCAGTGACGGCGCCATCGCTGGCTTCGCACCACTGGCCGTCGATATAGGCCTGGTGGCGCAGCAGATCGGGATCGTTCAATTGCATGATTTTCTCCTGCAGCCGAGGGAAGAGATCGCCCCTCGGCTGGATAAGGGACTCGAAAGGCCTCACTCGCCGGGCGGCAGGTCCTTGGTGAAGGTCTGGTCGTTCTCACCGCGGAACATCTGTGCCCCGTAGATCAGCGCGCACAGGCCGACGCCGATGGCGAAAGCCCAGCCAGCGCCCTTGATCGCCAATACCGCGCCAATGACCCCGGCGATGCCCAGATCGCGTTGACTACGTGCCTCCATGATGCCCAGGCGCACGCTGACGTAGCCTTGGATCAGCAGAGTCAACGCCAGTGCCACGCCGAGAATCGGCTGCAACAGGGTCACCACCGGCAACAACAGCAAACCGGTGTTGGTGCCCCAGCGGAACGAGCCGACGCCGCCGTAGATGGACTTCATCGCCTGGGCGCCGCCCTTGAAGCGCTCGGTGATCACCACCTGCATGGCGGACCACTGCGGGCCGCACATGGCCACGTCCGGGCCGAAGATGCTCATGAAGGCGTTGCGCCCGCCAAAGATCAGGTGCGAACGGTTGGGGTTGAAGTCGACCTTCTCGTCACTACGGATATGGTCGGCCTCGCCGAGGATCGCCTTGGCGCCCAGCACGTCACCGAACACCACCAGGTAGGCGGCCAGCACGGTCGGAATGGCGGTAACGAACATCATCAGCGGCGGCATGCCGAGGCCGAACACGGTGTACTCGTTCCACAGGGTGACGAAGTCCGGCTTGCTGATGCCCCACTCGATGCTCGGCCAGGGCGCCTCGCCGAAGATCGGCGCGACGAAGACCGCCAACAGGATGATCGGGAAAATGCCCAGCTTGGCGAAGTTCCACCAGAAGCGGTTGCGCTTCTTCAACTGCTGGAAGTGCAGGGAGAACACCAGATAGAAGGCGATACCGACGGCAATGGAAATGGTCCAGGGGAAGCTGTCGAAGCGACCGCCCTCCTTGAACACAGTCACCACCGCACTCAGGCCGGCCCCCATGATGATGCCGGCCTTGAGTGCAGAGGGCACCAATGACACCACCTTGCGCGCCATGCCGGTCATGCCCAGGCCGATGGAAAATATCCCCAGCATCAACTGGAAGGCGATCAGCGCATGCACCCGCTCCGGGCCCTCCGGGAACTGGCTGCAGTAGGCCATGAGCAAGGGAATCGCCGGGGTGATCCAGCCCGGGACAACGGGGTCGCCCAGCAAATGGTGGGTCAGGTACAGCAACCCGTTGAGCATGACCACCGCCAGCGCCACCTCGAAAGGCATGCCGAGGAATTCGGTCATCAGCGGAATCGCCGCCAGATCCACCGCACACATGAGCAGGCCCTGCATGTAGTCGGAGAGTTCGAAGCGGTAATGAATGAAAGGCAGACGCACCTTGAATGGCCCCACCGGCCAGTAGGGGGCTTCCACACCAAGGTCTTGTTGATGCAGTTCGGACATTTGAGTCACCCAGCTTTATTAGAGTTGTAAGCAGCGAGCCCCGACATTGCCGGGGCTGTTCATCGGTTGCTGCGCAGATCAGTAGGCAGCGCGGTAGATCTGCTCGATATCGCCCGCCGTCAGGCGACGCGGATTGTTGCGCATCAGGCGATCGATCTTGCTCGCTTCCTCGGCCATGGCCGGGATGGCGTCTTGCGGCACACCGAAGCTGCGCATGCCCTTGGGAATGTCGACGCTGGCACACAGCTCGGCCATGGCCTCGACGGCCAGGTCGGCGGCGACCTTGTCGCTCAGACCGTGAGTCTGCACGCCCAGGGCGGCAGCGATCTCGGCCATGCGCTCGACACAGGCCAGCTTGTTCCAGGCCATCACGTAGGGCAGCAGCAAGGCATTGCTGACGCCGTGAGCGATGTTGAAGCGCCCGCCCAAGGGATAGGCCAGCGCATGCACGGCGCCGACACCGGCATTGCCAAAAGCCATGCCGGCCATCAGGCTGGCGGTGGCCATGTCTTCGCGCGCCGCCAGGTCAGCCGGGTTGGCGTAGGCCTTTGGCAGTGCCTTGGCGATCAGCTTGATCGCGCCAATGGCCAGGGCATCGGTGATCGGCGAGGCATTGACCGACAGGTAGGACTCCACCGCGTGAACCAGGGCGTCGACGCCACTGGCTGCGGTCACGCCGCGCGGGCAGGTCAGGGTCATCACCGGGCTGACCAGGGCGACGTCGGGCAGCAGGTAGTCGCTGACGATGCCCTTTTTCAGCTGCGCTTTCTTGTCCGACAGGATCGATACGTTGGTCACTTCCGAACCGGTGCCGGCAGTGGTCGGAATGGCGATCAGCGGCGGCCCCTTGCGCTTGATCTGATCGACGCCGAACAGCTCTTCCAATGCACCGTCATGACCGACGTAACCGGCCACGGCCTTGGCGATATCGATGGCGCTGCCGCCACCGACGCCGATCAGACCATCGTGGCCGCCGTCGCGATAGACCTTGGCGCAGGCTTCGACGATGGCGATTTCCGGCTCCGGCTCGACACCGTCATAGATGCCATAGCGGCGCTCGCCGAGCTGCTTGAGGACATGCTCGACCGTACCGGACTTGATCAGGATGGCGTCGGTGACGATCAGCGGGTTGGTGATATTCAGACGGGGCAGTTCGACCGCCAGTTGCTCCACGGCACCCTGGCCGGTCAGCAGTTTGTTGGCGATCTTGAATGCAGCAATGCTCATCAGCAGGCCCTTTTATGCGTTGTTTTGCTGGACGGGGTCGACCTGTATTAGCGATTCCTGTGCCAGCTCTGCCAAAGCACCGTTCTAGAGCCTTCCCGCGCCATTTCTCCGTCTCACACGAGCAAACACTGATTAGATAATCAATCAAACAGCAGCCTCTTGATCCATTTTCTAATCATCCTGCTCCCAACGTTTCATCTTCTGCACCAGGGTCGCCTGGCTGACGCCCAATACCTTGGCCGCCTCGCGCGTCGTCTTGTACTGCAACAGCGCCTTGCGAATCTGTCGGCGCTCGAGGTTCTCCACCTGCTTGCGTAACGGCAACAGGCTGTCGTCAGCGGCATCGAGACTGCTCACCCGCATCTCCTCGGGCAGATCGAGCAACTCCACCTCCTCGCCCGTGCAGGTAACCGCCAGACGCTCGACCAGATTGATCAGCTCACGGATATTGCCTGGCCAGTCGTAGTCGATCAGCGCGTCCAGCGCCTCCAGGCCCCACTCCAGGCTGCGTCCGTAGCGCTGGTTGAACTCGGCCAGATAGAAATCGAGCAACGGCTGGATTTCCTCGGGTCGCTCACGCAGTGCGGGGATATGGATGGGAACGACGTTGAGGCGATAGTAGAGATCGGCGCGAAAGCGCCCCTCCTCGACCATCTTGCGCAGGTCATGGTGAGTGGCGGTGACGATGCGCACATCCACCTCCTTGAGCTCCAGCGCGCCGACCGGAATGAAGCGACTCTCCTCGATCACCTTGAGCAGCTTGACCTGCAGCGCCAGCGGCAGATCACCGATCTCGTCGAGGAACACCGTGCCCTGATGCGCCAGCTCCAGCAGACCGCGCTTGCCCTTGCTGCCGGCGCCGGTGAAGGCGCCCGGCACGTAGCCGAACAGCTCGGCCTCGATCAGGTTTTCCGGCAACGCACCGCAGTTCAACGCCAGGAAAGGTTGCGCAGTGCGGGCACTGGCCTTGTGAATGTACTGTGCGACCAGGGTCTTGCCCACCCCGGTCTCGCCCTGCAGCAAGACCTTCACATCGCTGGCGGCAACCTGGCGGGCCTGGGCGAATACCCGCCCCGAGGCGGGGTGATCGGCCACCGGCGAGGCGTCGAGCAGGTCCTCGCGCTGGCCGGCATGCAGGCGCGCGGCGCTGTTGCGCAGTTGCTTGAGCTGCTGCAACTCGTCGCGCTCGTGCTTCATGCGCAGCAGCTCGGTCATGTCGCGCACGGTGCTGACCACGTAGCGCACGCGGCCATCCGCGGCGAAGATCGGCGTACCGCTGACCAGCAGGCGCTTGCCCTGGCTGACGCTCTGCATCATCGACAGCGCCCTGCCCTCCTTGAGCACGCGCAGCGACACCGACTGCGAGATCACGCCCTGCTCCACCAGGGCCTGCATGTGCTGGCCAACCACATCCTCGCTGCGCAGCCCCGTGAGCCGCTCATAAGCGCGGTTGACCTTGAGGGTGATGCCATCGGCATCGGTGATGTAGACGCCGTCGTGCAGCGCGTCGAGCAATTCGCGAAAACTGGGGTCGTCGAAATCCATTGGCTTTCCGATGCACGCAGAAGAGCGGCTTAGTTTACTCGCCGCGCCGGGTTACCGGTTTGCGGTCTTAAAAACTGCCGCGATCGAAGCTGCGCTGCGGCGCGCCTGACACCCATTGCGGGAATCGGCACGCCGCGGGCGAAGGATCAGACCAACTCGTCGAAACACTCGCCGATGATCGCCAGACCGCGTTCGAGCACCTCGTCCTCCACCGTCAGCGGCACCAGCACCCGCAGCACGTTGTAGTAGGTGCCGCAGGAGAGCAGGATCAGGCCCTTGTCGCGGGCACGGGCGACGATCTGCGCGGTGAGTTCGGCAGCCGGTCGCGTCCGCTCATCGGTCTCGAACAGTTCGATGGCGACCATCGCGCCCAATCCGCGCACCTCGGCGATCTGTGGGTGGCGCGCCTGAATCGCCTGGAGTCCGGCGACGAGCTTCTGCGCCACCGCCTGACAGCGCTCCAGTAGCCGTTCTTCCTCGAAGATCTCCAGCACCGCCAGCGCGGCTGCACAGGACAGCGGATTGCCGGCGTAGGTGCCGCCCAGGCCGCCGGGGGCGATGGCATCCATGATCTCGGCTTTGCCGCACACGCCGGCAATCGGGAAACCACCGCCAACAGACTTGGCGAAGGTGGTCAGGTCGGCGACCACACCCATCTGTTCCATAGCGAAGAAGGTGCCGGTACGCCCGGCGCCGGTCTGCACTTCGTCGGCGATCAGCAGGATGCCGTGTTCGTCGCACAGTGCGCGCAGGCGAGCCATGAAATCCTTCGGCGCGACGTTGAAGCCGCCCTCGCCCTGCACCGGCTCGATGATGATCGCCGCGATGTCGCGTGGCTCGGCGTCGTTCTTGAAGATGCGTTCAATGCTGGCGATAGAGTCATCGACGCTGATGCCATGGATCGCGCAGGGGTAAAGCGCACGGAAGATACCGCCGGGCATCAGTCCCATGCCGGCTGAGTACGGCGCCACCTTGCCGGTCAGCCCGAGGGTCATCATGGTGCGGCCATGGTAGGCGCCGGTGAAGGCGATCACGCCGGCACGGCCAGTGGCGGCGCGGGCAATCTTCACCGCGTTTTCCACTGCCTCGGAGCCGGTGGTGACCAGCAAGGTCTTCTTGGCGAAATCACCCGGCACTCGCGCGTTGATCTTCTCGCACAGCTCGACATAGGGCTCGTAGGCCAGCACCTGGAAGCAGGTATGAGTCAGCTTGTGCAGCTGGTCCTCGACCGCCTTGATGATTTTCGGGTGCAGGTGACCGGTATTCAGCACGGCGATGCCACCGGCGAAGTCGATGAATTCGCGGCCTTCGACGTCGACCACGCTGCTGTTCTTCGCGTGGTCGGCAAAGATCGGGTGGATCTGGCCGACGCCACGCGGGACGGCGGCGACACGGCGTTGCATCAGGGATTCGTTGGTCTTGCTCATAAGCTCCTCGGTAGCCGCTCATCGTCGGCACGGGTCATGAAGAACGCCAGGAAGCGGGCGCGGCAGCATACGATGATCGACTGCCGCGCCATCCAAAGCGTTCGGATTACAGTAAAACTCCGTGCATTATTTTGCACGCGCGTTTTAGGCCGCAGGCGTCAGATACCGCCCAGGCACAGGTATTTGATTTCCACGTATTCATCCAGGCCGTACTTCGAGCCTTCACGGCCGAGGCCGGATGCCTTCATGCCGCCGAACGGCGCCACCTCGGTGGAGATCACCCCGGTGTTGATGCCGACCATGCCGTACTCCAGCGCCTCGGCGACACGGAACGCCCGGCTCAGGTCGCGGGCGTAGAAATAGGCGGCGAGGCCGAACTCGGTGTCATTGGCCTGACGGATCACCTCGGCCTCGTCGCTGAAGCGGAACAACGGCGCCAGCGGACCGAAGGTTTCTTCTCGCGCCACGGCCATCTCGGACGTGACGCCGCCCACCAGCGTCGGCTCGAAGAAGTTGCCGCCCAGTGCATGGGGTTTGCCGCCGGCCAGCAGGGTGGCGCCCTTGTCGAGGGCGTCCTGCAGATGGCGCTGAACCTTGGCTACGGCCGCGGCATCGATCAGCGGACCGGTGGTGACGCCCTCCTCCGCACCGTTGCCGACCTTCAGCCGCGCCACCGCAGCGGCAAGCTTGGCGACGAAGGCGTCGTAGATGCCGTCCTGTACGTAGATGCGGTTGGCACAGACGCAGGTCTGCCCGGCGTTGCGATACTTGGAGATCATCGCGCCCTCGACCGCCGCATCCAGATCGGCGTCGTCGAAGACGATGAAGGGTGCGTTGCCGCCCAGCTCCAGTGAGAGTTTCTTCAGCGTCGGCGCGCACTGCTGCATCAGCTTGATGCCCACCGCGGTCGAGCCGGTGAACGAGAGCTTGCGCACGATTTGGTTTTCGCAGAGCTCGGCGCCTACCTCGCGGGAGGTCGCGGCGTCGGCGGTGATCACGCTGAACAGTCCCGCCGGAATGCCCGCACGCTCGGCCAGCGCGGCCAGCGCCAGTGCCGAGAACGGTGTCTGCGGTGCCGGTTTGAGGACCATGGCACAGCCCGCGGCCAACGCCGGCCCGGCCTTGCGGGTGATCATGGCGCTGGGGAAATTCCACGGCGTGATCGCCGCGGTGACGCCGACCGGCTCCTTCTGCACCAGGATGCGCTTGTCGCCGGCATGGGCGGGAATCACATCGCCATACAGGCGCTTACCCTCCTCGGCGAACCACTCGAGAAAGGATGCGGCGTAGGCCACCTCGCCCCGCGCCTCGGCCAACGGCTTGCCCTGTTCGGCGGTCATGATCCGCGCCAGGCCTTCCTGATTCTCCAGCATCAGCTCGTACCAGCGCCGCAGGCGCGCCGCAGGCGCGCCGCGCGCTCCTTCGCGGTCAGCGCGCGCCAGGCCGGTTGGGCTGCCTGCGCGGCTTCGATGGCGCGGCGGGTTTCGCCGCGGCCCATGTTCGGCACGGCGCCGATCAGCTCGCCGGTGGCCGGATTGAAGATTTCGGTGCGCGCGCCACTGTCCGCCTCGCACCATTCGCCGTTGAGATAGGCGGTTTGGCGCAGCAGATCGGGTTGCCCAAGTTGCAGAGTCATGTGCGTATTCCGTCAGGCAGGTTGTTGAGTGCGCAGCTTCTCGGCGCGGCCACGCAGCCACTCCAGAGTCAGCAGCAGGGCGATGGAGAAGCCGATCAGCAGAGTCGCCGCGGCGGCGATGGTCGGGCTGAGGTTTTCCCGTATACCGCTGAACATCTGCCGCGGCAGGGTGATCTGCTCCGGTCCCGCGAGGAACAACGTCACCACCACTTCATCGAACGAGGTAGCGAAGGCGAACAGCGCGCCGGAAATTACCCCCGGCGCGATCAGCGGCAGTGTCACGCGGAAGAACGCGGTCAGCGGTGATGCGCCGAGGCTGGCCGCAGCACGCACCAGGTTGTAGTTGAAGCCCTGCAGCGTCGCGGAGACCGTGATGATCACGAAGGGCACGCCGAGCACCGCGTGCACGAGGATCAGCGACAGGTAGCTGTTGCCCATGCCCAGCGGTGCGAAGAACAGGTAGCTGGCCACACCGATGATCACCACCGGCACCACCATCGGCGAGATCAGTATGGTCATCAGCAGCGCCTTGCCGCGAAATTCCGCGCGGGTCAGGCCGACCGCCGCCAGGGTGCCGAGCACCACAGCGAGAAAGGTCGCGGCGGGCGCGATGAGCATGCTGTTCTTCAGCGAGCGCATCCAGTCGGCCGAGCTGAACAGCGCCTCGTACCAACGCATGGAAAAGCCCTGCAAGGGATAGACGAGGAACGAGCCGGAATTGAACGACAGCGGCACGATGACCAGTACCGGCACGATCAGAAACAGCAGCACCAGCGCGCAGAGGATGCGCAGCGCGTAGTACCAGGCCCATTCGACGGGTGACATGTAGGGGCTCAGCATGAAAGGTTCTCCTGCCCGGCATGAAGACTCTGAAAAGGCGGCCGCGCCGCGACATGCGTCATCTCAACCCAGCCGCAGGCGGCTGGCACCGACCAGCCAGCTGTAGATGACGTACAGCATCATGGTGGCGAGCAGCAGCAAGCCGCCCAACGCCGTGGCCATGCCCCAGTTGATGGTGGTGTTGGTGTAGAAAGCGACGAAGTAGCTGACCATCTGGTCGTTCGGGCTGCCGAGCAGCGCCGGGGTGATGTAGTAGCCGATGGAGATGATGAACACCAACAGGCAGCCGGCGCCGACACCGGCCAGCGTCTGCGGGAAGTACACCCGCCAGAAGCTGGCGAACGGATGACAGCCCAGCGACACCGCCGCACGCATGTAGCTCGGCGAGATATTCTTCATCACGCTGTAGATCGGCAGGATCATGAACGGCAGCAGGATGTGCACCATGGCGATGTACACACCGGTGCGGTTGAACACCAGCTGCAGCGGCTCGTCGATCAGACCCATCTTCAGCAACGCACCATTAATGAGGCCGCCGGACTGCAGCAGCACGATCCAAGCCGCCACACGCACCAGAATCGAAGTCCAGAATGGCAGCAGCACCAGGATCATTAGCAGGTTGCTCTGCCGCGCCGGCAGGTTGGCCAGGAGATACGCCAGCGGGTAGGCCAGCAGCAGGCAGATCGAGGTGATCACCAGGCCCATCCAGAAGGTGCGGGCGAAGATGTCCAGATACACCGCCTGGTCCGGCGAGACCTTGGCCAGCTCGCCCAGCTCGTCGATGCGGTGATCCAGCGCGGCCAGCAGGTAGTAGCCGGTCACCGCACTGTCGTTGCGCTGGATCACCTGCCAGAACGCCGGATCGCCCCAGCGCTCGTCGAGCGCTTCCAGCGCATCCTGATAGGAGGCCGGTGTCTCGCGAAACGGCATCGCCCGCGCAGTCTTGGTCAGCAGGCTGCGATAGCCCGCGAGCTCCATGTTCAACCGCTTGGACAGATCGCCCAGGCTTTGTTCACGGCGCGCCTGATACAGATCCTCGGCCAGCGCCTGATAGGCCGGATCCGCTGGCAGCCCACGACCATCCCATTCGGCCAGCGCCGCCAGCGTGCGTGGCAGCGTGTTCACCACCTCGGGGTTCTCGACGCTGCGCCAGAGCAGCGAGGCGATGGGCACCAGAAAGGTCAGCAGCACGAACAGCAGCAGCGGCAGGATCAGCGCCTGCGACTTGAGCTTGTTCACCCGTTCGGCCCGTGCCAGACGCTGTTTCAGATTGGGCTCGGCGATCTCGTTCGCCGGCAGGGATATTGCTGTGGCCATGAAGACTCCGCGATTCGTTCCGATAGCTGGGACCGGCCCCGCCAATGCGGCGGGGCGCTCAGGTCAGCGTGCTGCCCAGGCGTTGAAACGCTGTTCGAGTTGCTCGCCGTAGTCGGCCCAGAAGGTCACGTCCATCGCCACCTGATCGGCAATGTTCTCCGGTGCGGTGGGCATCTGCGCCAGGCGCTTTTCATCCAGCAACGACACGGCCTGGGTGTTCGCCGGGCCGTAGGCGATGTTCTCGGAATAAGCCTTCTGCTGCTGCGGCTCGACCGTGAAGGCGATGAATTTGCGTGCCTGCTCCTGACTCTTCGCGCCCTTGGGGATGGCCCAGGAGTCGAAGTCATAGATACCGCCGCTCCAGACGATCTGCAGGTTGCTCTCGTTCTGCACGGCAGCGATGCGGCCGTTGTAGGCGCTGCTCATTACCACGTCGCCGGAGGCGAGGAACTGTGGCGGCTGCGCGCCGGCTTCCCACCACTGAATGTGCGGCTTGAGCTGATCGAGCTTTCTGAAGGCGCGGTTCTGGCCGTCCTTGGTGGCCAGCACCTTGTAGGCGTCCTTGGCCGGCACGCCGTCGGCCATCAGCGCGAATTCGAGGGTGTACTTGGCGCCCTTGCGAAGGCCGCGCTTGCCGGGGAATTTCTCGGTATCCCAGAAATCCGCCCAGCTGGCCGGCGCGCTTTTCAGCTTGTCGGCGTTGTAGGCCAGCACCGTCGACCAGACGAAGAAATCAACGCCGCAGGGCTGGATCGCACCTTCGACGAAATCATCCGGATTGCCGACGATGCCCGGGTCGAGTTCCTCGAACAGCCCTTCGTCGCAGCCGCGGGACAGTTCCGGCGACTCCACTTCCACCAGGTTCCACGACACGCTGTTGGTGTCGACCATTGCCTTGACCTTGGCCATTTCGCCGTTGTACTCGCCGGCGATGATGCGCCCGTGCCCCGCCGCGTCCCACGGCTCGTAGAAGGCCTTGACCTGGGCCTGCTTGTTGGCGCCGCCAAAGCTCACCGCTGTGAGGTTCTCGGCAGCCGCTTGCCCGGCACAGACGAGTCCGAGCGCCAGCGCGGACAGTTTCAGGTAGTTGCTCATACCAGTTCGCTCCTTGATGCAGTTGTGTGGGTTTTTCCAGGCATCGCCTCAGGCCGCCTGCAGCGGGTCGAGCGCACGAACGTGCTCGACATGCCAGCCGATCGGCACCACGTCACCGACACGCAGGGCGCTGTCGAACTCGGCGATCGGCTGTTTGACGAAGAAGTCGTTGACCCCGCATACCTCGAGGCGGATACGGATGTGGTCGCCGAGGTAGATGAACTCGGCAACGCGCCCGGTGAAGCGGTTCGGGCAGTTGGCACTGGCGCCGTTGAGCAGCACCCGCTCCGGGCGGATCGACAGGCTGACCGGCGACCCCGTCGCGCCGACGTTGACCGCCAGCGCGTCGACGGTTTCGCCGCGGCCGAGCTTGACCGTGCAGCTATCGCCACGACGGTCGAGCAGATGCGCCGGCAGGCGGTTGTTCTCGCCTAGGAAGTTGGCGACGAAGGTGTTCACCGGCTTTTCGTAGAGCGTGCGCGGGTCTTCGATCTGCTGGATCTGGCCCTGATGGAACACCGCCACCCGATCAGACATGGTCAGCGCCTCGCCCTGATCGTGGGTGACGTACACCACTGTGACGCCGAGGCGTTCGTGCAGATGCTTGATCTCCATCTGCATCTGCTCGCGCAACTGCTTGTCCAGCGCGCCCAGGGGTTCGTCCATCAGCACCAGCTGCGGCTCGAACACCAGCGCCCGGGCCAGTGCCACGCGCTGTTGCTGGCCGCCGGAGAGCTGCGCCGGATAGCGGTTGCGAAAGCCCTCCAGCTGGACCATCGCCAGGGCGCGCTTGACCCGCTCCTTGATGTCCGGCTTGGCCATGCCGCGCACGCTGAGCGGAAACGCCAGGTTTTCCGAAACCGTCATGTGCGGGAACAGCGCGTAGTTCTGGAACACCATGCCCATGTCGCGCTTGTGCGGTGGCACGTTGTTGATCGCCCGGCCATCGAGGAGGATTTCCCCCGCCGTGGGCGTTTCGAAGCCAGCCAGCATCATCAGGCTGGTGGTTTTGCCCGAGCCAGACGGCCCGAGCAGGGTGAGGAATTCTCCGCGGCGGATGTCCAGATTCAGATCCCTGACGATCAGCGACTCACCGTCATAGCTCTTCTGGATGCCGCGAAAGCTCACCAGGATATCGTTCGCCGTTGACTCGACCATGCTGCTGCACCTGCGTAACCGTTGAACCGTGGTCACAGCGTAGAAGCGCAGCGGCGGCGGAAAAATCGGTACAGCGGAGCGATTGGCCTAGGCGTGAGGGAGAGTCGCGTGTAGGGAACGCCCTACACGGCGGGTCGGTGGCTGGTGCTCAGACCAGCTTGTGTTCCATGGCGTAGCGCACCAGATCGGCCACCGAATGCGCCGCCAGCTTCTGCATCAGGCGGGCCTTGTGGGTGCTGATGGTCTTGCTGCTGAGCGCCAGCTTGCCGGCGATGTCGTTTACAGAGTCGCCCTGCACCAGCCGTTCGAACACCGAGTATTCGCGTTCGGAAAGCAGCGCATGGGGTGGACGCGAATCGGTCAGGCCGACCTCGAAGACCATGCGATCAGCCAGCGCCGGGTCGATGTAGCGCCCGCCACCGGCGACCTTGCGGAGAGCGGTGAGCAGCAGCGCCGGCTCGCTGTCCTTGGTCGCGTAACCCGCCGCGCCGATCTTCAGCGCCCGCGCCGCCATTTGCGCCTCGTCGTGCATCGACAGCACCAGCACCGCCGGCGGCTGGCTCAACGCGCGGATTCGCGGTATCGCCTCGAGGCCGTTGACGCCAGGCATGGAGATATCCAGCAGCACCACGTCGCAACTGATCTGGCGCAGCTGATCGAGCAACTGCTGGCCATTGGCGGCCTCGCCGACCACCTGCATGTCACGCGCCATGCCGATCAGCTGCTTGATGCCCTCGCGGACGATGGTGTGATCTTCGGCGACCATGACCCTGATCATGACGGCAATGCTCCAGTGCTTGCGGCTGATGGAAGTGGCACCGGATCGAGTGGAACCCGCGCCGTGATGGTGGTGCCCTCGCCGGGCTGGCTGTCGATTATCAGTTGCCCGCCGAGCATCTGCACCCGCTCGCGCATGCCGACCAGGCCGAACGAACTGCCGGCGCCGCGCGCGGCCACAGGAAAACCGCAACCGTCGTCGCTGACGCGCAGACAGAGCATGTTGCCTTCGAGGAGTAACTGCACGCTGACCGTCTGCGCCTGGGCATGCCGCATCACGTTGGTCAGCGACTCCTGAAGAATGCGGAACAGGCCGATGGCCTTGGCGTTCCCCAGCAGTGGCGGACATTCCGGCACCTCGACCAGGCAGGCCACGCCGCTGCGCTCCTCGAAGCGCCGCCCCTGCCATTCCACCGCCGAGGCAATGCCGGCATCGAGAATCGGCGGGCGCAGCGCGGTGGCGACATCGCGCACCCGCTGGAACAGCTGGGCGATCAGCCGCTTCATGCTTTCCAGCCGCTGCGCCAGGGCCGGGTCGAGGTCGGCGAAGCCCAGCTCGCACATCGAGGTTTCCAGCTTGAGTACGGTCAGCACCTGGCCAAGCTCATCGTGCACTTCGCGGGCGATATGCGCCTTCTCTTCCTCGCGTACGGTCTCCAGATGCGCGGCCAGCTCGCGCAACTGCGCACGCGACGCATCCAGCTCCAGCTCGATGCGCTTGTTGTCGGTGATATCCCAGACGATGCCGTCCCATACCTGGCGGCCATCCGGCTGGCCGCGCACGGAAGCGCGGATATCCGCCCAACGCACCTCGCCGTCGCGATTGAGGATTCGCCCCTGCCAGCGCCAGTCCTGGCTTTTCTCCAGTGCCAGCTGCTGGCTGGCCCAGTAGCCGGCCTCGTCATCGGTGTGCACCAGGCTGCGGATGCCAAGTCCTGGCTGCAGCAAGCGCTCGGCGGAATAGCCCACCAGGCGCTGACTGGCTTCGCTGATATAGGCCACTCGCACCGGTTCCTGCGGCCCGTCCCGCTCCAGGCGGAACACCAGCCCAGGCACGTTGCCGGCCATTGCCTTGAGACGCGCCTCGCTTTCCTGCAGCTGGGCGCTGGCGCGACGGCGCTCGGTAATGTCGGCGAGAAACACCACCAGATATTCACGGCTGCCGAAGCGCAGAAAGCTGTAGGTGACCGCTGCCGGAAAGCGCTGGCCGTCGCCGCGCAGCCATTCGCATTCGTGTACCTGGCGATCATCCTCGCCGGTACGCGCGGCACGCCAGCGCGCCAGCCAGGCATCCATGCCCAGCGCCGGGTCGAATGTTTCCAGCGGCTGATCCAGCAATCCGCCGGAGGAATGCCCGAGCAGCACCTCGGCGGCTTGGTTGGCGTAACGCACGCGGCTGTCCCAGTTGAGCCAGAGGATGCCGACGGTGCTGTGATCGAGACAAAACTGCGTCAAACGCTGCGCTTCTTCGGCCGCCTCGCGCAGCTCGATATCGCGCCGGGCAGTCTTCAGCCGGCTTTCCAGCACTCCATGCTGGCGCCGCTGCCAGGCGAGCATCAGCAGGCAGGCCAGGAGCAGAACGCCGAGCAGCAAGCTGAGACTGCGCCAGTAGCTGATCTCGCGGCCCAGATCAATGCTGCGGGTCTTGAGCCACTGTTCCTGCAACTGACTGAATTCCCGCGCCGGAAATTGCCGCAGCGCCGTATCGAGCACGGCAGCGAGCTCGGCGCTGTCACGCCGCGAAGCGATACGCAGCAGCTGCGGGTTGCCCAGATCGCCGACTACCGCCAGCGAGTCATACTCCACCTGCTGCGACAGCCGCGCGAACACCGGCTCGTCGATGACGGCATAACTGGCCTTGGCTTCCAGCACCTGACGCAGCGCATCGGCCTGGCTGGTCGCGGTTAGCACGGTGATATTGGGATAGTTGCTGGCAAGAAACTCGGTGACTGGACCCGGCCCGACGGCGGAAACCAGTTCGCTCGGATGCAGATACTCCAGGTCGATGGCGCGCGGGCCGCCACGATCACCGACGAGCAACCGTGGGATGCGCAGAAAGGGGTCACTGTAGCGCCACAGTCGCAAGCCGGCCGGCGTTTGCCGTAGGCCCGGTGCCACATCGATCAGGCCGTCGCGGGCGGCTTTCTCCAACGCAGCCTCGTCATTGAAGCGGCGCCACTGGAGACGCACGCCGAGGTCAGTAGCGAGATGCTCCATCAACTGCACATGAAAGCCTGACAGGCGCCGCTGGCGCTGGTCATACTCGGCATAGGGCGCGCCCATCACCACCCCGACCCGCCACTCCGGATGCTGCTCCAGCCAGGCGCGGCTATCGTCGTCAAGCGACACGGCACCAGCCGCGAAAGACAGCGTCAGGCCAAGGAGGAGAAGGAAACGCAGGTATAAGGCGAGCATATATTCACGCAATTGATGGGCGTGCCGACACGCTGTTGTAATGCATAACCCCTGCCGGCGCCAGCGTGGTACCGGCATCCATAGCGGAGACAATCCATGCGTCGTTTGTCTGCTTTCGTGCTTTTGTTCGGCGTCGCGCTTGGCGGCGGCGTGCCGTACATCGCAGCGGCGCAGGAACCGGAGGCGCCTCAGGAAGCACCGGCGGAGGAACCAGCAGCAACGCCACGACCATCGCCACAAACCCGTAGCGAGGCGCTGGCCGCAGGGCTGCAACGACAGCTCGAGGCCGCCGCCCAGCTGCAGCTAGGCGACGAGGACAAATTCCTCGCGCTCTGGCACCCGGCCAACACAGCAAAGGCCCGCGGCGTGCTCGTCATCGTGCCGAGCGAAGGCGAAACCGCCGATTGGCCACGCACAATCGGCCCGCTCCGGCGCGGCCTTCCCGAACATGGCTGGCATACCCTCAGCCTGACACCCGCTGATCCGGCGCTTAGCCCTGGCCCGCGGCCGCCAACGCCAGAAGCCCCGGCTGCGGAAGAGAAGCCCGAAACGGAAGAAAACGCTGAGCCTGACGCCACCGATACCCAGCCGGCCGCGGCGCAAACCACTTCGGCGGGCTACCTGCCTGAGCAGACGGCAGCCACGGACAACGACGAATCTACGCCGACACAAGCCGAGCAGGACACGCCGCCACCAACTCATGCCGAGCGCATGCTGGCGCGCCTGGATGCGGCCATCGAGCATGCGCGCACCCTGCAGGCGTCGACGATTGTTCTGATCGGCCATGGCACCGGCGCCTACTGGGCGAGCCAGTACCTGGCACAGCTTCAGCCAAAGGATGTCGGGCAACTGGTGGTGATCGATCCACGCGCACCGTTGCAGGCGGAACAGCCGCTGGAGAGCCATCTCGCAACGCTACCCGCCGCCATCGGCGACTTCTATACGGGCACCCGAGCAGCCGCAAATCAGCAGGCACTGCAACGGCGCAATGCAGCGCGCCGTGCCGGGCACCCGGACTACCGCCTGGTCGCACTGCCAGGCCTGACCGGTGACCGCAATACCGACCAGGAACAACTGGCGCGTCGCGTGCGGGGCTGGCTGGAGCGCAAGCCGGCACAGTGACGCCCGCTCAGCGAAAGCCGCGGCGCTCGCGAATCAATGCGTAGGCACTGTGCAGCTCGCGGGTGCGCTCGGTGGCGTCGCGCACCTGGGCGGCATTCGCACCAGCCCCCGCCTGCTTGTCCGGATGGTGCTTGCTCAGCAGACGCCGATAAGCGCGCTTGATCAGCTGCGGGTCGGTATCCGGACGCACACCCAGCAGCTGCATGGCCTGCTCGTAAGCTCCACCCCGACCGGCCGGCGCCTCCTTGCGTCGGGTCGCGCCCGGATCGAGCGCCGCCACCTCGGCGGCATCCCAACCCAGCCACTTGCCCCAGAGCAGCACCAGCTCGTGCTCGCGTGCGCCCATGCTTCCCTGCGCACGTGCCATGCGCCAGCAGGCCTGGATCAGGCGGCGGCTTTCCTCGCGCTGGCTGCGCAGCCGTTGCAGGGTATCGCGCAGGCCGTCACCGCTCGACTTACCGCGGTTGAAGGCGGCGATGGCCTGCTGCTGCGCGGCGGCATCGAGCCCCTGCCGGCGCATCTCGTCACGTGCGGCCTGGATATGCGCCGGGCTCACGCGACCGCCACTCTTGGCCAGACGCCCCAACAGAAAGAACAGCAAATCCCGGCCTTGCAGCACCGGCTTGCCGGCCAGGCGCGCACGCAGGCTGGTCCAGGAATCGAGCCCCAGACGACGATCGAGCACCTGCCCCAGCAGACCGCCGAGCAAAGCCCCCGGAATGCTGGCCAGCAACCAGCCGATCAGCAGCCCCAACAGCGTGATGGGCCAGAACATGTCAGCGTCGCGCCTCCAGTAGTTGCTCGACTTCCGCCAGACGCTCATGGGTACCCACGTCGATCCAGGCCCCGCCAAAGCACTCGCCGGACACCTGCCCATCTGCCATGGCGCGGCGCAACAACGGCGCCAGCTTGAACGCACCCGGCTGGCAGCCATCGAACAGCGCAGGATGCAAAACGGAAATGCCACTGTAGGTCAGCGCGTCACCATTGACCTCGGGCTCCGTGACGGCCGATTCGCCCAGGCTGAAATCGCCCTGGGGGTGGTGCGGCGGATTGTTCACCAGCACCAGATGCGCGAGCCCGTGAAGCGGCCGTCTCAGCCGGGCGAAATCGTAGTCGGTCCAGATATCGCCGTTGACCACCAGGAACGGCTCATCGCCGAGCAGCTCCAACGCCCGGTGAATCCCGCCGCCGGTTTCCAGGGGTTCACTCTCGGCCGAATAGCGGATGGTCACGCCGAAACGGCTGCCGTCGCCCAGATAGTCTTCGATCTGCTGGCCGAGCCAGGCGTGGTTGATCACCAGTTCCTCGAAACCCGCGGCGGCCAGCGCGCGAACGTGGTACTCGATCAGCGGCACGCCGGCGGCGCGAACCAAGGGTTTGGGCGTGTGCAGCGTCAGCGGGCGCAGCCGCTCGCCCTTGCCGGCGGCCAGAATCATCGCCTTCATGCGTGCGGCGCCTGCGGCAGCTCTGCCAGCAGCTGTTGCAGCTCGGCCAGCTCCGGTCTGCGCGCCAGCACGGCCTCGATATAGGCAAAGAAGCGCGGCACGTCAGCGAGGTAACGCGGCTTGCCGTCGCGATGGCAGATTCGCGCGAAAATGCCGATCACCTTGAGGTGGCGCTGCAGCCCCATCAGGTCACTAGCACGCAAGAACTCTTCGAGCGTATCAGGCAGCGCGACGCCAGCAGCGCGCGCCTTGTGCCAGTAGCCTTCGAGCCACCCCCGCACCTGCGCTTCGGGCCAGCTGAGAAAGGCATCCTTGAACAGCGAGGTGATGTCGTAGCTGACCGGGCCGAGCACCGCGTCCTGAAAATCCAGTACACCAGGGTTGGGCTCGCTGATCATCAGATTGCGCGGCATGTAGTCGCGATGCACCAGCACCCGTGGCTGCGCCAGCGCCGAGTCGATCAGTTGCCGACAGATACGCTCCCACGCAGCCTGCTGCGCTTCACTGAAGCTGTGGCCAAGGTGGCGCTGCACATACCACTCGGGGAACAGCTGCAGTTCACGGCGCAGCAGCGCCTCGTCATAGGCCGGCATCGGCTGCGCCACCGGATGCAGCTGGAATTTGAGCAAGGCCTCCACGGCATCCTCGAACAGCTGTTCGGCATTGCTCTGATCGATGACATCCAGGTAGGTCTGGCGGCCCAGATCGGTCAGCAGCAGGAAGCCGCGCTCAAGATCGGAGGCCAGTATCTGCGGCACATGGACGCCCGCTTGATCCAGCATCTGCGCGACCTTGACGAAGGGTCGGCAGTCTTCCTGGGGCGGCGGTGCGTCCATCACGATCAGGCTGCGCTCGCCACCCTGCCAGCGGAAGTAACGGCGGAAGCTGGCATCGCTGCTGGCCGCAGTGAGCTGCGCCGCCGGCACTTCGCCCCAGCCGCAACGGACGAAGACTTCGGGTAATTGCTGTTCCAGCCAGGCGCTAAGGTCCAGCAGACGTTGATCTTGATGCGGCATCCAGGGGGTCTCCACGGCGCTAGCCGATAGGCGGGTCATGCTTTATTATCCTGCATCTTTCTCAGCCCATCGAGAGGCGTGCGGCCCAGCCGGCCGATGGCTCGCCGCAAGCACGGACCAAAAAACAAGATGGCAGTCAAATACCCCGCGTTTCGTAAAAAATTCCCTCTACTGGTTACTGGCGGTCTGCTTGCATTGCAACCGGTAGCTGTACCTTTTGTCTTCGCAGCCGAACAGTTCGCCTGCCAGCCCGACGCCTCCGGCGGCTGGAACTGCGCGTCCAATGAAGCCAGTCAGACCCTGCCACCGCGCCCGGTACACAGCGGCAGCACCGTGAGCACATCGAGCACCGCCAAATCGACGACCAGCAAGGCGCAAGCGCCAACGGCGACGACCAAGCTGGTCACCGAAAGCAAGGGCCGCGCCCTCGCCTCTCGCAGCGCCGATTACAGCCATCTCGACTGGGTTCCGCGCGAGCAGCTGACCCCGGCTCAGCTCGCCGAAACCGGCCCGTACTGCGCAGGCACCTATGTCGAGCCGGACCGCCCAGGCAAATTCGACACCACGCCGATGAGCGAAGCGCCCACCTATGTGTCGGCCAAGGCCACCCGCTACGAGCAGGAGCAGGAGATCGCCACCCTCGCTGGCGATGTGGTCCTGCGCCAGGGCAGCATTCAGGTCGAGGCGGACGAAGCCAGCCTGCACCAGTTGGAGAACCGCGGCGAGCTGACCGGCAACGTGCGCTTTCGCGACCGCGACGCACTGCTGGTCGGCGACCGCGCCGAGATCTTCCTCGACAGCGGCGAAGCCAAGGTGGAGAACGCTGAGTACGTCGTGCATTCCGGCAAGGTCCGCGGCAGCGCGCAGTACGCCAAGCGCGAGGAAACCGCAATCATCCGCCTGAAGGACGGCACCTACACCAGCTGCGAGCCGGGCGAGAACAGCTGGCACCTGAAGGGCAACAACGTCACCCTGAACCCGGCCACCGGCTTCGGTTCGGCGACCAACGTGACGCTGCGGGTCAAGGATATTCCGGTGTTCTACACCCCTTATATCCACTTCCCCATCGATGATCGTCGCCAGTCCGGCTTCCTCGCACCGAGCATCGGCTCGTCCAGCGACAACGGTTTCTCGCTGCAGACGCCCTATTACTTCAACTTGGCGCCGAATTTCGACGCCACGCTGTATCCGCACTTGATGACCGACCGCGGCCTGCTGATGGAAGGCGAGTTCCGCTACCTGACGCGCAGCAGCGAGGGCCAGTTCGGCGCCGCCTACCTGGACGACAGCAACGACGACCGCAAGCTGCAGTCCGAGTACGAGGACCAGCGCTGGATGTACAGCTGGCAGAACCGTACTGGTCTGGATTCGCGCTGGCTCGCCGAGGTCGACTACACCGATATCAGCGATCCTTACTACTTCCAGGATCTGGATACCAACCTCAACATCGACCAACCTGATCATCTCGATCAGCGCGGCACACTCTCCTACCGCGGCGACACCTATACCGCGCGCTTGAACATGCACGCCTATGAGCGTGCCACGGTGGCCGATATCACGCCGTACGAGCGCCTGCCGCAGCTGACCCTGGACGGACGCCTGCCCCTCCAGCCGGGCGGCTTGAACTTCGCCTACAAGACCGAGTTCGTCAGCTTCCAACGCAGCCTGCGCGATGGCAACTTCATCAACGAAGATGGCAATCCGGAGCAGTGGTATGACGATCGCCTGCGTGGCCTGACCCGTGCGGAAGGCGAACGCCTGCACCTTGAGCCTGGCGTCAGCCTGCCGCTGAACTGGTCCTGGGGCTTCCTCAAGCCTTCGCTGAAATATGCCTACACGCAATACGACCTGGACCTGGACAGCCGGGGCCAGAGCACACTGGCCAGCTACGAATCGTTCGACAGCAGCCAGAACCGCAGCGTGCCGATTCTCAGCGTTGACAGCGGCCTGTATTTCGACCGCGACACCCAGTGGTTCGGCAAAGACTATCGCCAGACTCTCGAGCCGCGACTGTTCTATCTCTACGTACCGGAGGAAGATCAGGACGATATCCCGATCTTCGATACCGGCGAGAGCAGCTTCAGTTATTCCTCTCTGTGGCGCGAGAATCGCTTTTCCGGCAAGGATCGCATCGGCGACGCCAATCAGGTTTCGCTCGGCGTAACCAGCCGCTGGGTCGAGCCCAACGGCTTCGAGCGCCAGCGCTTCAGCATCGGCCAGGCATTCTATTTCGAGGACCGCAAGGTACAGCTGCGCGGCATCGACTATCGCGAGCGCGCCAGTGCCACCTCCGACGTATCGCCGTACGCGCTGGAGTACATGTACCGCTACAACCGCGACTGGCGCTTCACCTCGACGTTCAACTGGGATCCGGACAGCCACAGCACCCGCTCTGGCAGTGCCATGTGGCATTACCAGCCAGCGGACAATCCCGGCAAGATCGTCAACGTTGGCTATCGCTATCGTAACGACACCATGCGCTTCGACCAGGCAACTGGCGAGTGGACCTATGGCGGGGACTACGGCAACTGCGAAACCGACCCGGCTAACTGCATCAAGGACTACTACAAGATCAACCAGCACGACTTCTCCGTCATCTGGCCGATCGTCCCGCAATGGAGCGTCATCGCCCGCTGGCAGCATGACTACAGCCGCAGTCGCACCCTGGAAGCCTTCGGCGGCTTCGAGTACGACAGCTGCTGCTGGAAACTGCGCCTGATCAATCGCTACTGGATCGACTACGACGAGACCAGCCTCAACCCTGATCGCAATGACGAGCCAGATAACGGCATCTTCCTGCAGATCGTGCTCAAGGGGCTCGGCGGCGTAGTCGGCAATGCGACCGAAACTTTCCTCGACGAAGGCATCCAAGGCTACCGTGAACGTGAAGATCAAGCTTTCTGAAGTACTGCGCCCGCTCGCGCTCGGCGCTCTGCTGCTGAGCGGCGCGAGCCTCGCGCCTGCAGCCCTCGCCCAGGTTCAACCCCTCGACCGCGTGGTGGCGATCGTCGATAACGACGTCATCATGCAGAGCCAGCTCGAACAACGGATTCGTGAAGTGCAGCAAACCATCCAAAAGCGTGACGCCGATGCGCCGCCGATGGATGTGCTGCAACAGCAGGTGCTGGAGCGCCTGATCACCGAGAACCTGCAGCTGCAGATCGGTGAGCGCTCCGGCATTCGCATTTCCGATGAAGAACTCAATCAGGCCATGGGCACCATTGCCCAGCGCAACAACATGTCACCGGAACAGTTTCGTGAAGCCCTGGTGCGCGACGGCCTGAGTCTGGAGACGGCCCGCGAGCAGATCCGCCGCGAGATGATCATCAGCCGCGTGCGGCAGCGCCGAGTGGCGGAACGCATCCAAGTGTCCAATCAGGAAGTGCAGAACTTCCTGGCCTCCGACCTCGGCAAGCTGCAATTGTCCGAGGAATACCACCTGGCCAATATCCTCATCCCAGTACCGGAAGCGGCAGATTCCGCGACCATCCAGGCGGCCGAACGCACCGCCATGGATACCTACCAGCAGCTTCAGCAGGGCGCAGACTTCGCTCGCCTGGCCGTCTCGCGCTCCGGTAGCGAGAACGCGCTGGAAGGCGGCGACATGGGCTGGCGCAAAGCAGCTCAGCTGCCACCGCCGTTCGATACCGCCGTGAGCGAGCTGTCGGTTGGCGAGGTCACCGAACCGGTCCGCACGCCGCCAGGCTTCATCATGGTCAAACTGCTGGACAAGCGTGGTGGCGAAACCCAGGTGCGCGACGAAGTGCATGTCCGCCACATCCTGATCAAGCCGAGTGCGATCCGTAGCGAGGAAGAAGCACGCCTGCTGGTGCAGCGCCTGCGTGATCGCATCAGTGCTGGCGAAAACTTCGCCGAGCTGGCCAAGAGCTTTTCCGAAGACCCCGGTTCGGCGCTCAACGGCGGCGACCTGAACTGGATCGACCCGGCTTCTCTGGTGCCCGAGTTCCGCGAAGTCATGGCCAATACGGCGAGCGGCGAACTGTCCCCGGTGTTCAAGTCGCCCTACGGCTGGCACATCCTCGAGGTGCTCGGCCGCCGCGCGACCGACGCCAGCGAGCAGTTCCGCGAGCAACAGGCGCTGAGTTTGCTGCGCAACCGCAAGTATGACGAAGAGCTGCAGGCGTGGTTACGCCAGATCCGCGACGAAGCCTACGTCGAGATCAAGCTCTAAGCTTCACGCTGTATCTACAAGCAACAGGAACGCGGGGTGATGGCCGAAGGGTCGCCACCCCGTTTTCATTTCAGACGGTTGAACGCCACACGCCAAGAGAGAAGCCTGATGACCGCTCCCCGCCCCTTCGTTCTCACCCCCGGCGAACCGGCCGGCATCGGCCCGGATCTGTGTCTGCTGCTGGCACGCGAGGCCCAACCTCGGATTCTGGTAGCCATCGCCAGCCGCTCGCTGCTGGCAGAGCGCGCCTCGCAACTGGGGCTGACGATTGAGCTGCGGGACGTCGGACCACATGACTGGCCAAGCCAACCGGCGCCGGCCAACTGTCTATATGTCTGGGATACTCCGCTGGATGCCCCGGTGACCGCAGGCCAGCTCGACGCGCGCAACGGCCACTACGTTCTGGAAACCCTGACTCGAGCCGGGAAAGGGTGTCTCGACGGCAGCTTCGCCGGCATGATCACCGCACCGGTGCACAAGGGCGTGATCAACGAGGCCGGCATCCCGTTTTCCGGCCATACCGAATTTCTCGCCGAACTGACCCGCACCGAGCAGGTGGTCATGATGCTGGCCACGCACGGATTGCGTGTCGCGCTGGTCACCACCCACCTGCCGCTCAAGGATGTCGCCGCGGCGATTACCGCGGAGCGCCTGGAGCGGGTTACGCGAATCCTGCACCACGATCTGGTCAGCAAGTTCGGCATTACCCAACCACGTATTCTTGTCTGCGGCCTGAACCCCCATGCGGGTGAGGGCGGCCATCTGGGCCGCGAAGAAATCGAGATCATCGAGCCGGTGCTGACCAGGCTGCGTGACGAGGGGCTTGATCTGATCGGCCCGCTGCCAGCCGATACGCTGTTCACCCCAAAAAATCTCGAGTTCTGCGACGCAGTGCTGGCGATGTACCACGACCAGGGCCTGCCGGTACTCAAGTACAAGGGTTTTGGTGCCGCGGTCAACGTGACCCTGGGCCTGCCGATCGTTCGCACGTCGGTAGATCATGGCACCGCGCTGGATCTGGCCGGCAGCGGCAAGATCGACACAGGCAGCCTGCGGGTCGCACTGGAAACGGCCTACCAGATGGTCGGCAGCCAGAGCTAGCACGCACCCCACGCGGCTCGAACGATCTTCTTGTCGCCCTCGCCTGCTAAAATACGCGCCTTATTCGTTTTCAGCTTTGAGCTTCAGGCTTCAAGCTGCGCCCTGGAGCCCCGATGTCCGATTATCAGCACCGCGCACGCAAGCGCTTTGGCCAGAACTTCCTGCACGACGCTGGCGTCATTCACCGCATCCTGCGGGCGATTCATGCCAAACCGGGTGAGCGACTGGTGGAGATCGGCCCAGGCCAGGGTGCATTGACCGAAGGACTGCTCGACAGCGGCGCGCATCTGGATGTCGTCGAGCTCGACCTCGACCTGATCCCCATCCTGCAGGGCAAATTCGCCGGGCGCGAGAACTTCAATCTGCACCAGGGCGACGCGCTGAAGTTCGACTTCGGTCGCCTCAGCGCAGAGCCGAACAGCCTGCGAATCGTCGGCAACCTGCCCTACAACATCTCTACCCCGCTGATCTTTCACCTGCTCGACCACGCGCACCTGATCCGCGACATGCATTTCATGCTGCAGAAGGAAGTGGTCGAACGCCTGGCCGCGCTGCCGGGCGGCGGCGACTGGGGCCGACTGTCGATCATGGTGCAGTATCACTGCCGGGTAGAGCACCTGTTCAACGTCGGTCCGGGTGCGTTCAACCCGGCGCCAAAGGTCGATTCGGCGATCGTTCGCCTGGTGCCACATGAGACGCTGCCGCATCCAGCGCGCGATCACCATCAACTGGAGCGCGTAGTGCGCGAGGCGTTCAACCAACGGCGCAAGACCTTGCGCAATACCCTCAAGGGGCTGCTGGACGCCGACGCCATCGCAGCGGCGGATGTGGATGGCAGCCTGCGGCCCGAACAACTGGATCTGGCGGCCTTCGTTCGCCTTTCCGACCAACTGACAGAACGCAGCTGAGGCTTCGGTCTCTACCCTGCCTTCAACAGCGAGCAGACTCATGTCCGACGATAACCGCTACCGCATCGACGTCAGCGTCACGCCTCGCTATCTGGCCGCGCAATCGGAGCCGGAACAAAACCGCTATGCCTTTGCCTACACCGTAACCATCGAAAACAATGGCGAGGTGGCAGCGCAGCTGCTGTCGCGACACTGGATCATCACCGATGGCGACGGTCAGGTGCAGGAGGTGCGCGGTGCCGGCGTCATTGGCGAGCAGCCGCTGATCGCACCAGGCGAACACCACGTCTACACCAGCGGAACGATGCTGGCCACCTGTGTCGGCAGCATGCAAGGCAGCTATGAGATGTTGGCCGAGGATGGTCACAGTTTCGATGCGCTCATTGCGCCGTTCCGCCTGGCCGTACCCGGAGCATTGCATTGACGACCTATGCCGTCGGCGACCTGCAGGGTTGCCTCGAACCACTGACCTGTTTGTTGGAGCGCGTCGACTTCAGCCCTTCGCGAGACTGCCTGTGGCTGGCCGGCGACCTGGTCAACCGCGGCCCGCAATCGCTCGAGGCACTGCGCTTCGTACGCGATCTCGGGTCGTCCGCAATCACCGTCCTCGGCAATCACGACCTGCACCTGCTGGCTGTGGCTCACAACATAGAGCGCTTGCGCAAGTCCGACACGCTGCAAGCAATTCTGGCCGCGCCGGATCGGACCGACCTGATCGACTGGCTGCGCCAGCAGAAGCTCATTCATTACGAAGCCGCGCGTCACACCGCGATGGTGCATGCCGGCATTCCGCCGCAGTGGTCGCTGGAAAAAGCCCTCAAGCGCGCCTCGGAAGTCGAGCAGGCACTGCAGGACGACGCACTGCTGATGCCGTTCCTCGACGGCATGTACGGTAATCAACCGGCGAAATGGAACAAGGA
>NZ_DAMCPO010000030.1:0-46845 GCF_032106285.1 Stutzerimonas kunmingensis | reverse complement strand
ATACTTCTTCCTGAAAATCAAGGCTGCCTTCCCCGGGAAAGCGCGATGAACCTTTCTTTTGCTTACTTTTCTTTGCGCGTGCAAAGAAAAGTAAGGCGCCGTGAGAGGCGCAACCTGTCGCTCGCGCCGAGGAAAGCGCGGAGCGCCGGCACTCATGCAGAAAGCCAACAGTTTCGCGGCCAAGATTCCTTCGCATTGGTTCGGTGAACACCGTGCGCCACGAGTGACCAGCGGGTTCGCGAGCAGCGCTCGCTCCTACAGGCGCGCACTGCAACGCCGGACTCGATCCGCTCATGACCTAAACAACCGACTGTACTGCCGCTCATGCGCCATGCTGGTCAGCACCAGTCCAAACGGCGCGCTGCCCCAGGCTGCTTCCGGCAGCTCGCTGGCCTCCCGCTGCGCCTGGCTCAGGACCGGCAACAGCTGTGAGGTCAAGCGCTGCGCCGCCTGCTGTCCCAGCGGCAGCGTCTTCATCAGCACCGCCAGCTGGTTTTCCAGCCAGCCCCACAGCCAGGCTGCCAGCGCATCGGCCGGTGTGATTTGCCAGGCGCGGGCGGCGAGTGCCCAGGCCAGCGCCAGGCCGGGCTCGCCAGCGGCAGCGAGACAATCGCGAGCGGGTTGGTCGAGTTCCGGCAGGCCGTCGAGCAGCTGCGTCAGGGAATAGCCCATCTGCCGGCTTTCCAGCTGCAGTTCGCGGGTTTCGCGGCTGGCGCGGTGCTCGGCGGCGAGCTGTAACAGGCGCGGCCAGTCGTCCTGTGCCGCCGCTTCGCAATGCGCGAGCAGCAGCGGCGCCTCGAAGCGCGCGAGGTTGAGCAGCAGTTGATCCTCCAGCCAACGCCGAGCGCTGTCGGAGTCGTTCACCCAGCCGTTTTCCACCGCCATTTCCAGACCCTGGGAATAGCTGTAGCCGCCGATCGGCAGCTGCGGGCTGGCCAGCCGGAGCAGCGCCCAGGCCGAGCCGGGAGCGGCCGTCGCGTTCACGTCCGTACGCCGAACTGGTGCAGGCGCGGCGCGTAGCTGAACTCTGCCTCACCCGCGTGGGAATGGTGATGACCTCCGCCGTAGGCTCCATGCTCCGGCTGGAAGGGGGCTTCGATGTGTTCGACCTGGGCGCCCAGCTGCAACAGCATGTCCTTGAGCACGTAGTCGTCGAGCAGCCGCAGCCAGCCATCGCCGACCTGCAGTGCGACATGGCGGTTGCCCAGGTGATACGCCGCGCGGGTCAGTTCGAAAGCGCTGGCGCAGGTGACGTGCAGCAGTTGCTCGGGCCGAGCACGCACGCGCACGACACGGCCATCACCGGCGAGCAGACATTCGCCATCGTGCAGCGGCGGCTGGCCGCGTTCGAGAAACAGCCCGACATCCTCGCCGCTGGTACTGAAGCAGCGCAGGCGACTCTTGCTGCGCGCGTCGTAGGTCAGTTCGAGTTCGGCCTGCCACTCGGGGCGGGCGTCGATGCGTTGGCGAATCACCAGCATGAGCAGAGTTCCGGTCGGATCGTTTCCGGAACAAGAGCAAGTGGCTTGCCAACCGGCCCCATATATCGCGATCGCGGCGCCATTCGGGCCTGCGTGCCTGATAATGGGGCTTTGAACGCACCGTCATAGTGCGCCAGTCGGGGCCGGGGAAGGTGCGTGCGCCTTACTGGTGCAGGTCGCGCACCATGTACACGGCAGGGATCTGGTAGCTGGCCAGGTTGCCGGCCTGCGGCGGGTCGAGTTCGTCGTGGGCTTCGTAGCCCAGACGCGACCAGAAACCGGTGGAATCCTGCACCGACACCAGTGCCGAATAACGCAGCTGTGCGGCACCAGCCTGTTGCAGGTTGTGCCGCACCAGTGCCGGGCCGATGCCGCGGCCGGCGGCCCGTCCGGCCACGGCCAGGTCATGCAGGTAAAGGCAATCGGCTTCGCCGTCGGTGCAGAACTCCCCGTCCAGCGGCGTCACCTTACCCAGTCGCGAGTGGTAGGCGAACAGATAGGCGCACACACCCTCGTCATCCTCGGCCACCCACGCCAACTGCGGAAATGTCGCCAGACGTGAGCGGATCACCGCCTCGTCTTCCAGGACCTCGGCGGCATAGGATTCTTCCTGGATCGCCAGGACGGCAGGGATATCGCGCTCCTGCATC
Source organism: Stutzerimonas kunmingensis (assembly GCF_032106285.1). Classification (GTDB taxonomy): domain Bacteria; phylum Pseudomonadota; class Gammaproteobacteria; order Pseudomonadales; family Pseudomonadaceae; genus Stutzerimonas; species Stutzerimonas kunmingensis_B. The sequence goes on along the minus strand of NZ_DAMCPO010000030.1, from coordinate 44,714 downwards.
GCTCTCAACTGGTACATCACGACTACACTCGAACGCCGCGAAACGCCACGCGGCTCGGCAAAAAGCCGGCGATCATACGCGAAATGCCGGCGTTCCGCTTGCCGCCAGGCGGCGCGTCCGGGCTCAGTCAGCGCACGCAGCGGAACGGACAGGGCAGTGGCGCCACCGTCCTCGCTGGGCTGAATGGTTTCAGCTGATTGGTGCAGCGGTGCGACAAGATGACAGGCATAATGGTTAGCCTGCTAACAAGTGGCTGAGGCCTGCGTTGAACGATCACCATCACCCGCTCTACGGCGTTCTGCTGATATTGCTGTCGGGTCTGTTGCTGGCCAGTCATGACGGGCTGGCCAAACACCTCTCGGAAATCTACCCGGTGTTCCTGGTCATCTGGGCTCGTTACGTCGCGCAGACGGTGCTGATGACCGCGCTGTTCGTGCCGCGCATGGGCCAGCGCGTGTTTCGCACCCTGCGCCCGTGGCCACAATTGCTGCGCGGGTTGAGCCTGGTCAGCGTGAGCCTGCTGTTCATCAACGGCCTGCATTTCATCCCGCTGGCCGAGGCCACCGCGGTGATCTTTCTGACCCCGGTGCTGGTAACCATCGCTTCGGCGCTGCTGGGCGAGCGGGTCAGCCGCAGCCAGTGGCTGGCCGTGGGCTTCGGTCTGCTCGGGGTGGTGATTATCGTGCGGCCCGGTTCGGCGCTGTTCACGCCGGCGGTGCTGTTGCCCTTCGGCGCGGCGCTGTCGTTCACCGTGTATCAGCTGGTGACCCGGCGCCTGGCCGGTACCGACCACCCGGTGACCAGCAACTACCTGACCAGCCTGGTCGGCTGTGTGACCTTGAGCGTGCTGGTGGTCTTCAACTGGCGTACGCCAACGCTGCACGACGCGCTGCTGATGGGCGCGCTCGGCGGCATGGCGATGCTCGGCCACCTGCTGCTGACCAATGCCTTCCGCTTCGCCAGCGCGGCGACCCTGGCGCCGTTTACCTACGGGCAGATCGTCTTCGCCGGGGTGGTCGGCTATGTCGCCTTCAATCACGCGCCGGATGCCGGAGCGCTGATCGGTATGGCGGTGATCATCGCCAGCGGCCTGTGCATGGCTTATGTGCAGCGCCGCCAGGGGCCGGCCGAGGGATAAACAGCAAAAATGTGCCATTCGGCCGACCAGGCAGCTTCTCAACAACACTGAAATGAAAAGACAGGGCGAATCGACCCTTGCGTGCACCCATGGAGCCTATATGCCGCGACTCTCTCATCACGACCTGCGCCGCAACTTTCGCGAGCTGCTGAACGCCGACCGCTGCTTCCATACCGCCTCGGTGTTCGACCCGATGTCCGCGCGCATCGCCGCCGACCTCGGTTTCGAAGTGGGCATCCTCGGTGGCTCGGTGGCCTCGCTGCAGGTCCTCGCCGCGCCGGACTTCAACCTCATCACCTTGAGCGAGTTCGTCGAGCAGGCCACGCGCATCTGCCGCGTCGCCCAGCTGCCGGTACTGGCTGACGCCGACCATGGCTACGGCAACGCGCTGAACGTGATGCGCACCGTTTCCGAACTGGAGCGCGCCGGAATTTCCGCGCTGACCATCGAGGACACCCTGCTGCCACCCAAATTCGGTCGCCGCTCCACCGACCTCATCGGCATGTTCGAGGCGGTCGGCAAGATCCGCGCGGCGCTGGAGGCGCGGGTCGATCCGGAAATGGCCATCATCGGCCGGACCAATGCCGGCGTGATCGGCTTCGAGGAAGTCATCGCCCGCGCCCAGGCCTACGAGAAGGCCGGTGCCGATGCCATCTGTCTGGTCGGCATCGAGGACTTCGACCATCTGGAAAGCATCGCCAGCCAGCTCAGCAAGCCGCTGATGCTGGTCACCTACGGCAACCCCAACCTGCGCGACAACGCGCGGCTGGCGGCGCTCGGCGTGCGCATCGTGGTCAACGGCCACGCGGCCTACTTCGCAGCGATCAAGGCCACCTACGACTGCCTGCGCGAGCAACGCCAGGTCGATGCGCTGGACCTGAACGCTTCGCAGCTGTCGGTCAAATACTCCACGGCCGATGAATACGTCGTCTGGGCCGAGGAATACATGCAGGTCAAGGAATAGCCGCGCTCAGAACAGCTGCCGCTCGGCGCGGAAGGTCAGCAGGCCGTCGCAGCGCGGGTTCTGTCCCGAGTAGGCGCTGCACGCCTGGCCGCTCAGGCTGGAGTCGCTGTAGGACAGGTTCAGCTGCAGGCCCAGCCAGGGCCGCGAGAGGTCGAGCGACCAGTCGCTGAACAGGTCCACGCTGTCGCCACCGCCGAGATAATGCGGTGCGGCCAGCGCGTGGCTTGAGTACTTCACGCGGACGCCGACGGCGAAAGGCGTCACCGTGCCCAGGTCCAGATAAAGCGTGCTGTCGGTGCGCCCGGCGGCGCTGTTCAGCGCCGCGCCGAGGCGGCGGTCGCCCAGCGTCAGGCCACCGTAGTATTCGTGTCGATCCCATTCGGGCAGTTCCGGAAAGCTGTAGCGCATCAGGCCGATCTCGTAGCCGAGTTGGTCATGATCGTTCTGCTGCGCATAGCCGAGATAGGAATTCACCTCGAGTTGCCTACCGTCGACCAATCCGACGCTGGGGGACCATTGCCCGACATACAGCCCGCTGGCATGGGTGAGATCGAGTCCGCCATGGAATGCATTGCCGGTGCTCGGTTGCACCAGCCCCTGAGCCATGCTGCGGGCGGGCTCGGTGCCCAGTTTGAGGTCGAAGGTGCCCAGTTCGCGCTCAAGCACCTGTGGTTCGCTGGCGCAGCCCGCTGCCAGGAGCAGGCTGGTTATGATCGGTAAGATGCGCTTCATGCTGGCTGCCCTGCCGGTTCGCAAATGCCCGAGGCGCTGAGCCGTCGGCGTGAACCGGGGCAGGATAGGCGACTGTGCCGCTCGGGCAGCGCCATCCGTCGATTGCCCGGCGTCATTCGATGGGCGGTATCGCCTGGGGTGAGCATCCGCCCGCGCAATGACTCCAACGCAGAACAGCATCGAGCCGATGCGGGAGGTGAGCATGGCTACAGGTTGGGCAGGTGACGGTGCCGTCCAGGAGCAGATCGACAGTACCGTCGAAGACGCAGTGCAGCGCGCCCGCAGCAAGCTCGCCCGCGGCGAGAGCCTCAAGCATTGCGAGGAGTGCGGCGCGGCCATTCCCGAAGCGCGGCGCCAGGCAGTGCCCGGCGTCAGGCTGTGCATCAAGTGCCAGGCCGAGCAGGACAAGGAAGACGCCAGGTTCAGCGGCTACAACCGCCGTGGCAGCAAGGACAGCCAGCTGCGTTGATCAGACGCGCTGCAGCGGCATGCGGAAGGTGAAGGTGGTACCGGCTTCGGCGCTGGAGGTTACCCGCATGCCGCCGCCATGGGCTTTGGCCACCTGATCGACGATGAACAGCCCGAGCCCAAGCCCGTTGCGCGAGGTGTCGTCTTCCTGGGAATAGGCATGGAACAGTTGTTCTAGCCGTTCAGCTGGGATCGGCGTGCCGCGGTTGTGTACCAATAGCTGGAAATGCCCGTCGACTATTTCGGCTTTCACGATCACCGGGCCGGTACTGGCGCCATGGTGCAGCGCGTTGGTGATCAGGTTGGCCAGCAGTTGGGCGATCCGGTCCGGGTCGCACCCGAACACCGGCAGCTCCGGCAGCTGGTCAAGCAACACCCGGCGTGGATAGGCGGTACGCAGCTCGTTGACCACCTGCGATAGAACAAGATGCAAGTTGGCCGAGGCCGTCCAGTTCAGCGGTATGCCATTGCCCAGCTGGCCGCGGGCGAAATCCAGCAGATCATCGACCATTCGTGAGGCGCGTTGACTGGACGTGCGCACATGCTCGGCGAGTCGTTGCGTATCGGGTTCCGTAGAGCGCCGGACTAACAGATCGCTAGCCGCCTGGATCGAGGCCAGTGGGGTGCGCAGATCATGGCCGAGCAGGGCGATGAACTGTTCGCGCTGGTGGCCGGTGATGCGCTCATCGGCCAGCGCCGCACGCGTGGCTTGCTGTTGCTCCTCGGCTTCGATCTGCAGCGTCAGCAGCCGCGCAAATGACTCGAACATCGCCCGCGTCGCTGGGCTGGACAGGTCGCGTGGTAGCGGGTCGAGCGCACAGAGCGTGCCGAAGAAACTGCCGTCGGCGCGCAGCACCGGCACCGAGATATAGCTTTCGAAGCCGTACATCTGCGGTGTGTGATGCTTGCAGTAGTCGGGGTCGGCGCTCACCTGGCTGATGATGATCGGCTGCTGCGAAGTGTGGATTTCGCTGCACAGCGTGGTGGTCACGTCGAGTTCACCGCCAACCTTCAGGCCGAACTCGATGCGGTCGAGCACGGCGCAGGCCGTCCAGGAATTTTCGGTGACGCGGGCAACCGCAGCGAAGCGCAGGCCAGTGGTTTCGCTGACCACTTGCAGGATGGCCGGGACGGCGCTGATGCGCTGGACGGTGAGCAGGTCGTCGAGGATGGATCGCACCATCTGCAGGCCCTGAGCGACGTAAAAAGGCCGGCCACTTTAACATGGCCGACCTCTGCAGCAGGCGCCGGTCAGCCGAGCGGAGCGGGTTGCCCCGCCCGAGCGAGCAACGACTGGTTACGCATCAGTCCGTAGTGCAGCACGCCGCCGAACAGCGCGCCGAGCAGCCAGGCGAAGCCGGACAGGCTCTCCAGGCCCGGCACCCACACCGAGGCCACCGAAAACAGCGCGCTGACGCCGAAGGCGATCATCGCCTTGCGGTTCCAGCCGGCATTGAAGTGGTAGATCCCGCTGCGCTCGGTGGAGAACAGCTGCTGCAGGTCCAGATGCTGGCGGCGAACCAAGTAGTAGTCGGCGACGATGATGCCGTACAGCGGCGCCAGCACCGCGCCCAGCGTGTCGACGAAGGCGGCGATACCCACCTCGCTGATGAAGGCCACCCACAGCGCGCCGATGAAGAAGGCGATGGCCGCGGTAGTGAAACCGCCGGTACGCGCGCTGATCCTGGCCGGTGCCAGGTTGGCGATGTCGTAGGCCGGCGGGATGAAGTTGGCGACCAGGTTGATGCCGACCGTGGCGGCAAAGAAGGTGATGGCGGCCACCACTGTTAGGGTCACGTTGTCGATGCGCGCGACGATGTCGGTGGGGTTGGTCAGCGTTTCGCCGAACACCACCACGGTCCCGGCGGTGATCACCAGCGCGATCAGCGAGAAGATCGCCAGGCTCACCGGCAGACCGAGGAAGTTGCCGATGCGCATCTGCCGTTCGCTCTTCACGAAACGGGCGAAGTCGCCGTAGTTGATCACCACGGCGGCGAAGTAGGCGACCATGGTGCCGACCACCGCGGCGAAAGCGGCGATCGGTCCGCCAGCGTGCTCTCCGCTGCCGCTGAAGATGTCGCCGAGGGCGCCGAGCAGGCTCGGGCCGGCCTGATACCAGATGGCGATCATCAGCACGATCATCACCAGGTAGACCAGCGGGCCGGCCCAGTTGAGAAAGCGCGTTACCCAGTCGACGCCACGGACGAACAGCGCCACCTGAAACACGCAGACGATCACGTAGGCGGCCCATTCGATGGCCGTCAGGCCGAGCAGCGTGGCGGCCTGTGGCTCGCTGCCGAGCAGTGTCCGCAGCAACAGGGCCACCGCGGTCGAGGCGAAATAGGTCTGCACGCCGTACCAGAAGATCGCGACGATGCCGCGTACCACCGCCGGGAAATTCGCGCCGCGTACCCCCATGCTCGCCCGCGCCATCACTGGGAACGGAATGCCGTACTTCACGCTGGGCTTGCCGGTGAGCTGCACCAGGCCCATGACGATGAAACCGGCCAGCACGATGCCCGCCAGGACCGCCCAGCCATTGAGGCCGTAACTGATGAACAGCGTGGCTGCGAGGGTGTAGCCGAACAGGCTCTGGATGTCGTTTGACCACACATTGAAGATCTCGAACCAGCCCCATTTGCGCTCAGCCGGGGCAAGTGGCGCGAGATCGGCGTTGTACAGGCTGGGATCGATCTGCTTGATCTGGAAATCGTCATGGTTCATGGGAGAGCGCTCTGAGCAAGACTGTGGATTTTTTGTATGCAGTTCTTGTTCCGCGTAAGGCAGAGCTCGCGAATTGACCGGCTGTGGCGCAGCGCGCTACGTCGCCAACCCCTGGATTCTAGGCGCTCGCAGACAGTTAACCTGGAGTTTTTGTATACAGAAAGGGTGGCGATTTTAGGCGGGTCGAGTGCAAAGCCCTGTCTGCGGATGCGCCGCTCGAGAGCCTGAGGTGCGTGCAGTGCACCAGCAGGGTGCTTTCCGATGGCACATAAAAAAGCCAGGCCTGCGTGGGGCCTGGCTTTCCGACCGAACCGGCCGATGGACGCGATTACTGCTGGGTAACGATCGCGGTGTTGTTGCTACCGGTCTGGCTGACGCTGGCGTAGTCGGCGAAGCCTGCCTGGGTCACTGTCGCGAAGTTGTCGGCGCCGGTCTGCAGCAGCACGGCCTGGCTGGAATCGCCGAACTGATCGACCAGCGCGAGGTTGCCGTCGCCCTGCTGCTCCAGGTCGACGGAGTTGCCGATTCCGGCCTGATCGATATCGGCCACGTTCATGTTGCCGGTCTGGATGAGATCGACGATGCCTTCCTGGCCGCTCTGGGAGATCAGCGCTTCGTTGCCCTCCCCGAACTGATCGACAATGGTGCTGTTGTACGCGCCGTCCTGGATCAGCACCACATCGTTGCTCACGCCGTCCTGGGTCACGTCGGCGCTGTTGGCAAAGCCGGCCTGCTCGACGATCGTGCTGTTGTCCCGGTCGTACTGGCTGATGAACACCTCGCCCTCGACGCCGGTTTGAATGACATCGGCTTGGTGCAAGGCACCCTGCTGAGTCACCTCGGAAAAGTTGTCCTGGCCGAGCTGGGTGGTCGTGGCGCTGTTCTGCTGCGAAGCGCCGGTCTGATAAATGTACGAAGCCTGGCCGACGCCTTCCTGGTAGACATCGGCGATCTGGTCAACACCGTTTTGTTCGATAACCGCTTCACTGCTGGCCGCAATAGCCTGGGTGGCAGAGACGGCGAGTACAGCAGCGAAAAGCGCGTTGGTTTTGAACATCGATTGTTTCTCCGTAGGATTCAGTCAATCGCGCCGCTGGTTTTTCAGCTGACGCGGTTACCCGAAATCGCCCGCTTTCCCCTCGAACGCGACACCGGCAATGCCTCCCGCCAGCCACGGTAGCCGGTGGTCGCTGCGCATCCATGCATCCCTGGGTAGAGCGTTGCGCTTGGGTTGTCAGACGGTAATTCCATGCCCGACTTTCCCAATCCATCGAACGGTTGATTCACTCGCGAACCGACGAAGTGCAGCGCGAGCATCGACCTTGCGGCGATGGTCAAAACGCGCGCTGGCTGGAAGGCAATTGGCCCTCCGTCCCGGCGCGCTGCCGATCACAACCGGTCGATCAGAACAGGTTGATCAGAACAAAAAGTACCGCTGCGCCATCGGCAGCACCTCGGCCGGTTCGCACCAGAGCAACTGCCCATCCGCGCGCACCTGATAGTTCTGCGGGTCGACCTGAATATCCGGCGTGTAGTCGTTGTGGATCAGGTCTTTCTTCTGCACCGAACGGCAGCCCTTCACCACGCCGATCTTCTTTTTCAGCCCCAGTTGCTCGGGCACGCCGGCCTCGAACGCGGCCTGGCTGATGAAGGTAAAGCTGGAGGCATGCAGCGAGCCGCCGTAACTGGCGAACATTGGCCGGTAGTGCACCGGTTGCGGTGTCGGGATCGAGGCGTTGGCGTCGCCCATCAGGCTGGCGGCAATGGCACCTCCCTTGAGGATCAGCGTCGGCTTCACGCCGAAGAAGGCCGGGCGCCAGAGCACCAGGTCGGCCCACTTGCCGACTTCGATGGAGCCCACCTCGTGGCTGACGCCGTGGGTGATCGCCGGGTTGATGGTGTACTTGGCGATGTAGCGCTTGGCGCGGAAGTTGTCGTTGCCGGCGCCATCACCGGGCAGGGCGCCGCGCTGCTTCTTCATCTTGTCGGCGGTCTGCCAGGTGCGGGTGATCACTTCGCCTACGCGGCCCATGGCCTGACTGTCGGAGCTGATCATCGAGAAGGCACCCAGGTCATGCAGGATGTCTTCGGCCGCAATCGTCTCGCGACGGATGCGGCTTTCGGCGAAGGCCACGTCCTCGGCAATGCTTGGGTCGAGGTGGTGGCAGACCATGAGCATGTCCAGGTGCTCGTCGATGGTGTTGCGCGTGAAGGGCCGCGTCGGGTTGGTCGAGCTGGGGAGCACGTTGGAGAAGCCGCAGGCCTTGATGATGTCCGGCGCGTGGCCGCCGCCGGCACCCTCGGTGTGGTAGGTGTGGATGGTGCGGCCCTTGAACGCGCCGAGGGTCGTCTCGACGAAGCCGGATTCGTTCAGGGTGTCGGTGTGGATCGCCACCTGCACGTCGTACTGGTCGGCCACGTTCAGGCAGTTGTCGATGGCGGCGGGCGTGGTGCCCCAGTCTTCGTGCAGCTTAAGGCCGATGGCGCCGGCCTTGACTTGCTCGATCAGCGGCTCGGGCAGCGAGGCGTTGCCCTTGCCGGTGAAGCCGATGTTCATCGGGAAGGCGTCAGCGGCCTTGAGCATCATCGCCATGTGCCAGGGGCCGGGCGTCACCGTGGTGGCGTTCGTGCCGGTAGCCGGCCCGGTGCCGCCGCCAATCATGGTGGTGACGCCGCTCATCAAGGCCTCCTCGATCTGCTGTGGGCAGATGAAGTGGATATGCGAGTCAATGCCGCCGGCGGTGAGGATCATCCCCTCGCCGGCGATGACTTCCGTCGCGGCTCCGATGGCGATGGTCACGTCCGGCTGGATGTCCGGGTTGCCGGCCTTGCCGATGGCCGCGATGCGTCCGTCCTTGAGGCCCACGTCGGCCTTGACGATGCCCCAGTGGTCGAGGATCAGCGCGTTGGTGATCAGCGTGTCGACCACGTCGGCGACGCACAGCTGGCCCTGGCCCATGCCGTCACGGATCACCTTGCCGCCGCCGAACTTCACTTCCTCGCCGTAAGTGGTGAAGTCCTTTTCGACCTCGATCCATAGCTCGGTATCGGCCAGGCGTACCTTGTCGCCGACGGTGGGGCCGAACATGTCGGCGTAGGCTTGTCTGCTGATCTTCATCGGGGCTCCTTGGTCGGTCCCTGTATTGGCTCTGCCCTCACCCCAACCCTCTCCCGGAGGGAGAGGGGGCTGATCGGCGTTGGTCCATTCCGTCGCAGTGGCTGCTTTTCTCCCTCTCCCCTTGGGAGAGGGCTGGGGTGAGGGGCTTTTAAAGCGCGCCCATCACTCGCCCGGCGAAACCGAACACCCGGCGATCGCCGGCCAGCTCGACCAGTTCCACCTCGCGGCTCTGTCCCGGCTCGAAGCGCACCGCGGTGCCGGCCGGGATGTTCAGACGCATGCCGCGCGTGGCGGCGCGGTCGAAGGTGAGCGCATCGTTGGTTTCGAAGAAGTGGTAGTGCGAACCGACCTGGATCGGCCGGTCGCCGCTGTTGGCCACGCAGAGGGTTAGGGTGCGGCGGCCGGCGTTGAGATCGATCTCGCCGTCCTGGATCTGGTATTCGCCGGGAATCATGGTTGGGACGTCCTGTTCAGGGTCAGTTGCATCATGGTCAGGTCCAGCCAGCGGCCGAACTTGCAGCCGACCTGACGCATCTGGCCGACGTGGATGAAGCCGAGCTGCTGGTGCATATGCACCGAGGCGCGGTTCTCGCTTTCGATGAAGGCGACCATCACGTGCTTTTCCAGCTGCCGGGCGCGCTCGATCAGCGCCTTCATCAGGCTGCGGCCGATGCCGCTGCCGCGGTGGTCGGGGCTCACGTACACCGAGTTCTCCACGGTGTGGCGAAAGCCGTCATGCGGGCGCCAGGGGCCGAACGAGGCATAGCCGGCCACCTGGCCCCCCTCGTCGATGGCCACCAGCACCGGGTAACCCTGATCGTGGCGCTCGGCCAGCCAGGCGCGGCGGTTGTCGAGGTCGACGATCCGGTCGTTCCAGATTGCCGTGCTGTTCTCTACCGCGTCGTTGTAGATCCGCAGGATGCCTGCGAGGTCGGTGTCCAGGGCGTCGCGTATCTGCACGTTGAGTTCCTTCAAAAACGGTTCAAGGTCGTTCGCAGTAGACATTGACCCGCGTTTCAGGGAATAGGTTGATGCACGGTGACCAGCTTGGTGCCATCCGGGAAGGTGGCCTCGACCTGGATCTCCGGGATCATCTCCGGCACGCCTTCCATCACCTGCTCGCGGCTGAGCAGGGTGGTGCCGAAGTGCATCAACTCGGCGACCGTTCGGCCGTCGCGCGCACCTTCGAGCAGTGCCGCGGAAATGTAGGCCATGGCTTCCGGGTAGTTGAGCTGCAACCCGCGCGCCAGACGGCGTTCGGCCACCAGGCCGGCGGTAAAGATCAGCAGCTTGTCCTTCTCTCTTGGTGACAGATCCATAACAGCTCCAGTCGTAGGGTGGACGTCGCTTTTCGCATCCACCGGCTCGTGGTCGAGACCACGCAGCGATCATCGGGCGGCACTTGGCAAGCGCCGGCGTAGGGTGGGCAACGGCGCAGCCTTGCCCACCGGTCATTCAGGTACTCCAGATTCGTGGCGGTACCGCCTCGCGGCCCAGCAGTTCAGGGCGCAACAGCCGCCATAGGTCGATCAGCCAGGCGCGCGCATGCAGCGCTTCGTCGGCGAGGCAGCGCGCGACCACCAGGCCGGGCAGCTGGGTCAGGTCGCCACGCACGCGGCTGGGCAATTCACGGCAGCGTTCCATCAGCTCGGCGTCGATTTCGCCGCTGACGATCAGGGTCGCAAACACCGAACGCCCGTCGAGGCCGATCGGCGAATCCAGCAGGCCGTCGCCGCCGGCGATGCGCTGGCGTTCATGCCAGATGAGCTGGCCATCACGGCGGATATCCAGGCGCGCCTGGAAATGCCCGGCGTCGAAGCGCTCGCCTGCTGCCGGCCGGCCGAGCGCCACCATGTCCCAGTAGAACAGCCGCGCGTCGCCTTCCAGCTCGATGACCGTGCTCAGCTCGGCCTGCGCTGCGGAGTAGACGATGGTCTCCTGCGGTAGCCATTCCAGCGTGGCGCCGGTTTCGACGCGCAGGCGCAGGTCCTGAAACGCCGGGCCGACTGCGCGATACCACTTGGCCGCACCGGGGCTGGTCAGTTGCGCCCAGGCACCGGCGGCAACCGAGGCGCTGATATCCAGCCGATCCCCACCGGCAATGCCACCCGGCGGGTGCACGATGATGTGCTGACAGACCTCAGATCCCTCTGGGTAGAGATGCTTCTGCACCCGCAGCGGCCCGTTGTGGCGACGCAGCACCGGCCGCGTGGCGCCGGCGCACAGCGCATAACCGAGCTCGAGCTCGGCATGCCAGTGGGGGGTGAACAGCGGTGCAGGGGCGTTCATGGGCGCAGGCTTTTCGATCTGTCGGTCAGGAAAGCAGAGCAATCGCCATGCCTGTTGTGCGCTGCCCTGGTGCGTCGTCCTGTGGCGCGGCCGATAGCTCGGTGCTGCAGGGCTTTCCGCCGCGAGTTGGCGTCCTGATCAGGCGTCTCTGCTGATGCTCCTGTGCTTCGGGCTGGTGCGTTGAGCTTTTTATGCGCCGTTGCGGTGCATTCTTCCGATCAGATCGCGACCAGCCCGCGTACGCCTTCGGCCTCCATCGTTTCGCCGCGCCCCTGCTGGATGATATCGCCGCGGCTCATGACCAGGTACTGATCGGCCAGCTCGGCGGCGAAGTCGTAGAACTGTTCCACCAGGAGGATCGCCATGTCGCCGCGGGCGGCGAGCTTCCTGATCACCGCACCAATCTCCTTGATCACCGAGGGCTGGATGCCTTCGGTGGGTTCGTCGAGGATCAACAGGCGCGGCTTGCTCGCCAGCGCGCGGCCGATGGCCAGCTGCTGTTGCTGACCGCCGGAGAGGTCACCGCCGCGGCGGTGCTTCATTTCCTGCAAAACCGGGAACAGCTCGTAGATGAACTCGGGTACTTCCTTGGCTTCCCTGGCGCTGAAGCGGGACAGGCCCATCAGCAGGTTTTCCTCGACGGTCAGGCGGCCGAAGATCTCGCGACCCTGCGGCACGTAGGCGATGCCGGCGTGCACGCGCTGGTGCGGCTTGAAGCCGGTGATCGGCTTGCCCTCCCAGTTCACCGCGCCTTCCTTGGCCGGAATCAGGCCCATCAGGCACTTGAGCAGGGTGGTTTTGCCGACACCGTTGCGCCCGAGCAGGCAGGTGACTTCGCCGACCTTAGCCTCGAACGACAGGCCGCGCAGGATGTGGCTGCCGCCGTAGTACTGGTGCAGTTGCTGGACTTGCAGCATGTCGATGTCCTTGTTTCTTTCGTGACGCGTGGAAAAGGCTGCGCCGTTTTCGGTGGATAAGCCTGCGGCGTTATCCACCCTACGTTCGGCGGGCGTAGGGTGGATGGCCGAAGCCATCCACCTTTTTGCTCAACGCCCCAGATACACCTCGATCACCCGCTCGTCCGCCTGCACCTGTTGCAGCGAACCCTCGGCCAGCACCTGGCCCTGATGCAACACGGTGACGTGGTCGGCGATGGTTTCGACGAAGCCCATGTCGTGCTCGACCACCATCAGCGAATGCTTGCGCGCCAGGGACTTGAACAGCTCGGCAGTGAATTCCGTTTCGGCGTCGGTCATGCCGGCCACCGGCTCGTCGAGCAGTAAGAGTTGCGGAGATTGCATCAAGAGCATGCCGATCTCGAGGAACTGCTTCTGCCCGTGGGACAGCAGCCCGGCCGGGCGATGACGCGACTGGCCGAGGCGGATGGTCTCCAGCACTTCGTCGATGCGGTCCTTCTGCTCGCCGTTGAGCTTGGCTCTCAAACTCGCCCATACCGACTTGTCGGTCTTCTGCGCCAGCTCCAGGTTCTCGAACACCGAAAGCGCTTCGAACACCGTGGGCTTCTGGAATTTGCGACCGATGCCGGCCTGGGCGATGTCCACCTCGCTCATGCGGGTCAGGTCCAGCGTTTCGCCGAACCAGGCGCTGCCGCTGGTGGGGCGCGTCTTGCCGGTGATGACGTCCATCATGGTGGTCTTGCCGGCGCCGTTGGGGCCGATGATGCAGCGCAGCTCGCCGACGCCGATGTACAGGCTGAGGTCTGTCAGCGCCTTGAAGCCATCGAAGCTTACGTTGATGTCTTCCAGGCTGAGGATGGTGCCATGGCGTACATCCAGGCCCTTCTCGGCTACCCGGCCGAGGCCGATGGCATCGCGGGTCAGGCCTCCGCCGGTGGGATCGAAGCCGTCGATGACGGCGCTGCAAGGTACGGTTTTCATCATTCGCCCCTCCGCTTGATAAGGCCGATGACGCCCTTGGGCAGGTACAGGGTGACGATGATGAACAGTGCGCCGAGGGCGAACAGCCAGTATTCGGGGAAGGCCACGGTGAACCAGCTCTTCATACCGTTGACGATACCGGCGCCGAGCAGTGGGCCGATCAGCGTGCCGCGCCCGCCGAGGGCGACCCAGACGGCGGCCTCGATGGATTGCGTCGGCGCCATCTCGCTGGGGTTGATGATGCCGACCTGCGGCACGTAGAGCGCACCGGCCAGGCCGCAGAGCACGGCGGACAGCGTCCAGATGAACAGCTTGTAGCCGCGCGGATCGTAGCCGCAGAACATCAGCCGGTTCTCCGCATCACGCAGCGCTGTGAGCACCCGGCCGAACTTGCTGCGCGCCAGGCGGAAGCCCAGGTACAGGCTGCCGGCCAGGAGCGCCACGGTGGCGAGAAACAGCGTGGCGCGGGTCGCCGGCGCCGAGATCGAGAAACCGAGGATGGTCTTGAAGTCGGTGAAGCCATTGTTGCCGCCGAAGCCGGTTTCGTTGCGGAAGAACAGCAGCATGCCGGCGAAGGTCAGCGCCTGGGTCATGATCGAGAAGTACACGCCCTTGATCCGCGAGCGGAAGGCGAAGAAGCCGAAGACGAAGGCCAGCACGCCGGGCACCAGCACCACCAGGCACATGGCCCAGAGGAAGCTCGACGTGCCGTACCAGTACCAGGGCAGTTCGTTCCAGGCGAGGAAGCTCATGAACGCCGGCAGGCCGTCACCGGCGCTCTGCCGCATCAGGTACATGCCCATGGCGTAACCGCCAAGGGCGAAGAACAGGCCGTGGCCGAGGGACAAGAGCCCCGCGTAACCCCAGACCAGATCCAGCGCCAGGGCGACGATGGCGTAGCAGAGGATCTTGCCCACCAGGGTCAGGGTGTAGGCCGAGACGTGCAGGGCATGCTCGGCCGGCAGCAGGTGCAGCAGCGGCATGGCCAGCAACACGACCAAAGCGATACCGAGGGCGACGGCGGTGAGTTTCGGCCCGGCTTTCTGTGCGGCGGTGAGGGTGAGTGGCTGGTTCAATCGATGACCCTCCCCTTGAGAGCGAATAGTCCCTGAGGACGCTTCTGGATGAAGAGGATGATCAGCGCGAGGATGAGGATCTTGCCCAGCACGGCGCCGATCTGCGGTTCGAGGATCTTGTTGGCGATGCCCAGGCCGAAGGCGGCGAAGATGCTGCCGGCCAGCTGGCCGACACCGCCGAGCACCACCACCAGGAAGGAGTCGATGATGTAGCTCTGGCCGAGATCCGGGCCGACGTTGCCGATCTGGCTAAGTGCAACACCACCGAGGCCGGCGATACCGGAGCCCAGCCCGAAGGCCAGCATGTCGATGCGTCCGGTGGGCACACCGCAGCAGGCGGCCATGTTGCGGTTCTGGGTTACGGCCCGCACGTTCAGGCCCAGGCGCGTCTTGTTCAGCAACAGCCAGGTCAGGAGCACCACGAACAGCGCAAAGCCGATGATCACCATGCGGTTGTAGGGCAGCACGAGGTTAGGCAGCACCTGCAACCCGCCGGAGAGCCAGCCGGGGTTGGCGACTTCTACGTTCTGCGCGCCGAACAGCACGCGCACCAGCTGGATCAGGATCAGGCTGATGCCCCAGGTCGCCAGCAGAGTTTCCAGCGGGCGGCCGTAGAGGTGGCGAATAACCGTGCGTTCCAGCGCCATGCCGATCGCGGCGGTGACGAAAAAGGCTACCGGCAGCGCCACCAGTGGGTAGAACGCCAGCGCTTCAGGGGCGAGACGCGCCATCAGCACCTGCACCATGTAGGTGGTGTAGGCGCCGAGCATGAGCATCTCGCCGTGAGCCATGTTGATCACGCCGAGCAGGCCGAAGGTGATCGCCAGACCGAGGGCGGCGAGTAGCAGGATCGAGCCCAGCGACAGGCCGCTGAAGGCCTGGCCGAGTAGTTCGCCGATCAGCAGTTTGCGTTTGACCTGGGTCAGGCTGGTCTCGGCGGCCTTGCGCACGGCGGCGTCGGTTTCCGCCTCGTCGGCCAGCAGGTTTTCCAGCCTTACCCGCGCCAGCGGAGCACCGGTTTCGCCAAGCAATCGCACGGCGGCAAGGCGCACGGCCGGGTCGCTCGCGGTCAGCTGCAGGTTGGCTAGCGCCAGGGTCAGCGCTTCGCTGACGGCAGCATCTTCCTCTACGTCCAGGCGCTGCTGGAGCAGCTCGAGCTGTTCCGGCTTGCCGCTGCGCTGCAGGCGCTTGGCCGCAGCGAGGCGCTGCGCGGGGTCTTCGGCGAACAGCTGGTGGCTGGCCAGAGCGGTGTTGAGCAGACCACGCAGGCGGTTGTTCAGGCGCAGCTTCTTCGGCGTGCCGACCGGCTCGGCGTCGCCTTCGAGGGCTCGGTAGGCCCCGTTTTCATCGATGAAGGGCGTCTTGTTCTGGTCGATCACCACGCGGCTGGCGCGCAGCGCTTCGATCAACGGCAGGCGCTCAGGCGCGGGCACGGCGGCCCAACTTTCCAGCAGCTTGGCCTGTTTGGCCGGGCTGGCCTTGGCGTAGTCGGCTGCGTCTCCGGCCTGTGCCGCCCAGGGCAGGGCGAGCAGGAGCAGCAGCAATAATCGGTGCAGGGCAGTGTTCATCTGTGTATTCCCCAGGGGGCGCCGTGTGCTCTCTTGGCGGAGCTGGCGGCGGTGGGCAGGCGGATGAGATCGTCTCGACTACGCGTCTCGATCCGCCCAACGAAAGCCGAGTGATCGCAGGGTGGATCGGGACGCGGAGTTGGCGCGTCATCCATCCACCGCGGCGACCGCAGCGGTTAGTTCGACTTCACCGCGTAATCCGGCTTCTTGTCGTTGCCCGGGATGTAGGGACTCCACGGCTGCGCGCGGACCGGGCTTTCGGTTTCCCAGACCACCGAGAACTGACCGTCGTCCTGGACTTCACCGATCATCACCGGCTTGTGCAGGTGGTGGTTCTTCTCGTCCATGGTCAGGGTGTAGCCGCTCGGCGCCTCGAAGGTCTGGCCGGCGAGGGCGTCGCGGACCTTGCCTACATCCGTGGTGCCAGCTTTCTCGACTGCCTGCGCCCACATGTGGATACCGACGTAGGTCGCTTCCATCGGGTCGTTGGTCACCGCCTTGTCGGCGCCCGGCAGGTTCTGGGCCTTGGCGTAAGCCTTCCACTTGCTGACGAAGGCTTCGTTGACCGGGTTTTCCACGGACTGGAAGTAGTTCCAGGCGGCCAGGTGACCGACCAGTGGCTTGGTATCGATGCCGCGCAGCTCTTCTTCACCGACAGAGAAGGCGACGACCGGAACGTCAGTGGCTTCCAGGCCCTGGTTCGCCAGTTCCTTGTAGAAGGGCACGTTGGAGTCGCCGTTGATGGTCGAGACCACTGCGGTCTTGCCGCCTGCGGAGAACTTCTTGATGTTGGCGACGATGGTCTGGTAATCGCTGTGGCCGAACGGCGTGTAGACCTCTTCGATGTTCGATTCCGGCACGCCCTTGCTGATCAGGAAGGCGCGCAGGATCTTGTTGGTGGTGCGCGGGTAGACGTAGTCGGTGCCGAGCAGGAAGAAGCGCTCGGCGCTGCCGCCGTCTTCGCTCATCAGGTACTCGACCGCCGGGATGGCCTGCTGGTTTGGCGCCGCGCCGGTGTAGAAGACGTTCGGCGACAGCTCTTCGCCCTCGTACTGCACCGGGTAGAACAGCAGGCCGTCGAGTTCTTCATAGACTGGCAGTACCGACTTGCGCGACACCGAGGTCCAGCAACCGAAGGTCACCGCCACCTTGTCCTGAGTCAGCAGCTGGCGCCCTTTCTCGGCGAACAGTGGCCAGTTGGAGGCTGGGTCGACCACCACCGGCTCGAGCTGCTTGCCGAGCACGCCGCCCTTGGCGTTGATCTCGTCGATGGTCATCAGCGCCATGTCCTTGAGCGAGGTCTCGGAGATGGCCATGGTGCCGGACAGCGAATGCAGGATACCGACCTTGATGGTCTCGGCGGCCTGCAGGGTGAACGGGAACAGGCCGCTGAGCATCAGGGCGCTGGCGGCGAGGGTGGTCTTGATCAGAGGACGGCGTTTCATTGTGGGGCTCCTTGGCTGTCCGTGCGCAACTGTGGGCTGAAAACATCGGAACGCCAGGAGTAATGGCAGCATCCGTGCCAAATGGCGCAAAGCCTTCTGCGACGCAGCTTTGCGTCGATCTTGGGTTGATCGGGCTGCTTTCGCGGTGAGCCATGCTGGTGCACGCGAAGGGCGGTGGTGCACCGCGGGAGGCCGCTTTGCCCGATTTCAGTGCCGCGCCGAGTGGCTCCGCCACTTGCAGCTGCCGGGTGTCACTTCTAGCATGGCCGGCCCGTATCGAGACCCGTCGCCATGCCCCGTCCACCGCGTCCTCCATCCTCGCGTCCGCCTGCACGAACCGCGCGCCCATCCGCGCCGCGGCGCGTGGCCAAGGCACCGCCGGCCGAGCCACGCCTGTTGTTGCTGAACAAGCCGTTCGACGTGCTGACGCAATTCAACGATGCCAATGGCCGCGCGACGCTCAAGGATTACGTGCAGGTGCCGGGCGTCTATCCGGCTGGCCGGCTGGATCGCGACAGCGAGGGGCTGCTGCTCTTGACCAACGACGGTCAGTTGCAGGCGCGCATCGCCGACCCCAAGCACAAGCTGCCGAAGACCTACTGGGTGCAGGTGGAGGGTGAGGTCAGCGCCGAGCAGCTGCAGCGCTTGCGCGATGGCGTCCAGCTCAACGACGGCCTGACCCTGCCCGCCGAAGCGCGGCAGCTGGACGAGCCCGAGCTATGGCCACGCAACCCGCCGGTGCGCTTTCGCAAGAGCGTGCCGACCAGCTGGCTGGAATTGGTGATTCGCGAGGGGCGTAATCGCCAGGTCAGACGCATGACGGCGGCGGTCGGGTTGCCGACCCTGCGTCTGGTGCGGGTGCGCATCGGGCCGTGGGCGCTCGATGGCCTGCAGCCGGGTGAGTGGCGGGAGGTGCCGGCGCAGCTGTAGGCGCCGGCTTGGCATCAGCTCAGTGCGGGATGCCCTGAGTCACTTCGATGACGTAACCGATGACCGGCTTGGCGAGAAAGGCGAACAGACACAGGCCTAAACCGAGAAACAGGATGGCGGTGCCGAGGCGGCCGGCCTTCGACTTCTTGGCCAGGTCCCAGATGATGAACGCCATGAAGGCCATCAGCCCGCCGACGAGCACGATCATCATCCACTTTTCGAAAACTTCGGGCTCCACAGGGATCTCCTGACTGACTTCGACGAATGCGCCCGTGGCAGGCCGGGCGCGAAAGCGGCGCAGTATACGCCGGCATTAGTCGGCGCGTGTGCCACCGCTGGTTGGACGGTCGAGCTCGGAAAGCGTTCGGATCGCGCGAGGCGGGCGCCGGTGCGGCGAAATGTCTCACCGGTATTCAGTAGGCCGCCTTGATCACGTCGATGCCCTTGTTCAGCACCGTGCGCCAGGCCTGCAGGTCCTGCTGTTGCAGCTCCCCGTCGTGCTGGCCGATGGTTTTCAGCAACGCCGCGATCCACAGGTCATAGAGTTCCGGGTGGATATTCAGCTGCTCGCGTGAATGGCTTTTGCCCAGCGCGCGGAGTTTGGTATCCGGCATGCCGCGGGCGAACAGCACCAGATTGAGAATGCCGGCGCGCAGCAGCTGTTTCTGCGCGGTCATGTCGGTGCGCACGAACTTCTCCCTAATCGCAGGCGAGCTGGCGAGGAAGGACGCATAGAAGTCATCGAAGAAGTCGGGACTGGCGCAGCAGCGGCCGTAGCTCTGCATGACGCGGTTGGTGTCTTTCATGGGCATTCCCTTGCACGAGGGCATTTTGCAGCGAGGCCCGCCGGTGAGCGGGCGATGGACGATCCGCCCCGGCCGGGATCATCCGTATGCGAGGCGGTGCAGAAGGGGGCGGATTATAGGCAGCAACCCTGCGAAGTGTGGGGCGAAAGCTGTGAGCCATGTCTCAGCTGCGCAAATGCTCCAGCGGCAGCTCCGTACTCGATGACACCTGGCGCAATACGAAGCTGGAACGCACGCTGGAGACGCCTTCGATGCGCGTCAGGGTGCCGAGCAGAAACTGCTGGTAATGCTCCATGTCGGGCACCACGACCTTGAGTTGGTAGTCGGCGTCCATCCCCGTAACCAGACTGCATTCGAGCACCTCCGGGCATTTGCCGATCACGCCTTCGAAGTGCTCGAAGCGCTCCGGTGTGTGCCGGTCCATGCCGATAAGCACGTAGGCGGTAAGGGTCAGGCCGAGCTTCTTGCGGTCGAGCAGGGCGACCTGGCGGGCAATGTAGCCGTCGTCTTCCAGCTGTTTGACCCGGCGGGAGCAGGGCGAGGGTGACAGGCCGATGCGTTCGGCCAGTTCCTGGTTGGAGATGCGGGCGTCGTGCTGCAATTCGGCGAGGATGCGCAGGTCGTAGCGATCTAGTTTGCTCATGGCGAGGCTCGTTTGGTAATAGATTGCGCATGATGATGAATACAGGGTTATTGATTGCGCAAGTGATGCCTTGATCAGCAATATTCGCAATCCAGTGCCGGGTGGTGCGGCGTAAGCTTTATCTCAACTTCAGCCCCCGGCAGAAACGGACACGGTACAGCATCCCCGCCGTGACCACCGAAGGTCTTACCAAGACCGACGGTCCGGGCCCCCGGTGCTCACGAGGCGCCGCGCGAAGAAGCCGTTATCATCGGCCAGACGAATCGAAGAGACCACGCCCAGGCGTGGTCTTTTTCGTTGTGGGCGTTGTGGTGGTGCCTTGGAAATGGAATCCGAAAACTCCAATCACCGCTTCGGCGGCGCTACCTCAAGCGGATCGGCATGCACCAGCACCTCCGCATTCGGATAGCGATCGTGAATCGCGTTCTCCACCGCCACGCACAGATCATGCGCCTGCGACAGCGGCAGGTCCCCCGGCAGCTCGAGATGCAACTGCACGAACCAACGGGTGCCGGAAATGCGTGTGCGGAAGTCATGGCAGCCATGCACGCCCGGCACTTCGCAGACCAGCTTCTGCATCTGCTCGCTGATCTCCGGCGACAGTTCGGTATCCATCAGCACTGCGCCGGCCTCACGGACGATGGTGATGGCGCTCCAGAAGATGTACAGCGCGATACCGATGCCGAACAGTGCGTCCAGTCGCTCCCAGCCGAAGCTGGCCAGCACCAGCGCGAGCAGGATGCTGGTGTTGAGCAAGAGGTCTGAACGGTAGTGCAGCGAGTCGGCGCGGATGGCGGTGGAGCCGGTGAGCTTGACCACGTGGTGCTGGTAGCTCAGCAGGATGGCGGTCATCAGCAGCGAGAAGATCATCACTGCGATGCCCACGCCCTGCGCGCCCAGCGGTTGCGGGTTCAGCAGGCGGTCGACGCCCTGCACGCCGACGAGGATCGCGCTGACGCAGATGAACGCCGCCTGGCCGAGCCCGGCTAGCGCCTCGGCCTTGCCGTGGCCGTAGCGATGGTCGTCGTCGGCCGGGCGCAGCGAGTAGTGCACCGCGAGCAGGTTGAGCAGCGACGCGGCGCCGTCGAGCAGCGAATCGGTGAGGCCTGCGAGCAGGCTCACCGAGCCGCTCAGCCACCAGGCCACGGCCTTGCTCAGCGCCAGCAGGATCGCCGTCGCCAGGGCCGCAGCGGTCGCCCGGCGCATGAGCCGGGCGTGGTCACGATTGATGCTCATCGCTGGCCGCTATCCGCGCGAGTCATCAGGCCGCAGGGCGCAGACCGAAGGCGGCCAGTTGCTCGACGCTGCCGTTGTGCTGGATCAGGCGCGGGTCGTCCAGCGGCAGGCTGCGGCCGATTTCCTTCTCGATGATGGCTTTCAGGCGGGCCTGATCGATCTGGCCGTCGGCGCCAATGGCTTCCTGCAGCTTTTCCGGGGCCATGGAGTACTCGTCGTCGGGCAGGTAGATCGCGCCGGTGGCGAAGTCGACGCCGAAGGCGATCAGGCCGGGGAGGAGGTAAAAGATCAAACCAACCGCATTCAAAGCTGCAATCGCTGGGTCGATGCGGCCTTCGATCTGCCCGCGGCGATCCGGGTAGAACAGCGTGCCGCAGGCGGTCAGCTGGGTGAACAGGGAAGCGGCCAACACGCCGCCGATGATTCGGTTACGAGTACGCATAAGGACCTCCTGGAAAAGTGGCGCAACTATACAAGGGCCGGAAGACAGCTGGATGATGTTTTCTCGATATCAGACCATGCCGCGGGCTCGGGTGTTCGGCGTGTGCGCTGACGCATGGGGTGGCTTTACCCAGTCCTTACCGAGGCCTGACGGACCGCTGCATCGGCCGGGCAGATAATCGCGCTGCGATTTCATCCCATCCCGGAGTTCAATCATGCCCAGGTCACTGCCGCGCGCCGCGCTTGGCGTCGTTCTTTCCCTCTGCATCGCCTTGCCGGTCACCGCCGCACCGCCCGGTCCCGGGCCGGGTGCGCATAGAGGGCCGGCGGGACCGGGGCCGCAGCATGTGCCGGGTCCGCGTCACGGCCACGGTCTTCCGGCCGGTGCGCGGGAAATCTGGATCGGCAGCATGCTCTACTTCATCGCCGCCGGTACCTATTACCTGTGGAATGTAGAGCGCAATGTCTACGAGCCGGTCAGTCATCCGCCGCTGCCGGCCAGTGAGGCCACGCGATATGATGTCATCGCCTATCCGGCCAAGGACCAGAGCGCCGAGCAGCAAAGCCGCGACCGCTACGAGTGTCATATCTGGGCCGTGAGCCAGAGCGGTTTCGATCCGGCCAGCGCTCGGACGGCTCCGGCGGCGAGCGTTGCCGA
The DNA here is from genome assembly GCF_032106285.1 of Stutzerimonas kunmingensis. Lineage (GTDB taxonomy): Bacteria > Pseudomonadota > Gammaproteobacteria > Pseudomonadales > Pseudomonadaceae > Stutzerimonas > Stutzerimonas kunmingensis_B. Next base: position 22,580 of record NZ_DAMCPO010000030.1, on the reverse strand, counting down.
CACCTACAAGCGCGCCCTTGGCGCCTGCCTGACCGGACGCGGCTATAGCGTCAACTGATGCGCCCAGCTTCGGGCGGGCGCCTCGGTTGTTGAATCGTCTGCCCGAAGCGAGTGCCCATGAATTCCCTACCGATCGACGAAGTCCTGCCGGCGTTGCGCCAGGCCCTGCAACAGCGCGACGAAGCCGTTCTCGAAGCACCGCCCGGCGCCGGCAAGACCACTCGCGTGCCGCTGGCGCTGCTCGACGAAGCCTGGCTGGGCGGGCAGAGCATCATCATGCTGGAGCCGCGCCGTCTGGCTGCCCGCGCAGCGGCTGAGCGGCTGGCCAGTGAACTGGGCGAGCGCGTCGGCGAAACCGTCGGCTACCGCATCCGGCTGGACAGCAAGGTCGGGCCGAACACGCGCATCGAGGTAGTCACCGAGGGCATTCTCGCGCGGCGGCTGCAGGACGACCCGGCGCTGGAAGGCGTCGGCTTGGTGATCTTCGACGAATTCCATGAGCGCAGCCTGGACGCCGATCTGGCCCTGGCGCTGACGCTCAATGCGCGGCAGCTGCTGCGCGACGAGCCGCTCAAGCTGCTGCTGATGTCGGCGACGCTGGAGGGCCAGCGCCTGTCGGCACTGCTCGACGATGCGCCGGTGGTGCGCAGCGAGGGGCGCATGCACCCGGTCGAGCAGCGCTGGGGCCGTCTCGTTGCGGCGAATGAGCGTATCGAGCCACGCGTGGTGCAGACGGTGCTGCAGGCGCTGGAGGACGAGCAGGGCAGCGTGCTGGTGTTTCTGCCGGGGCAGGCCGAGATCCGCCGCGTCAACGAAGCGCTCGCCGATCAGCTGGGCGGGCGCGGCGACATCCTGCTCTGCCCGCTGCACGGCGAGCTGGAGCTGGCGCAGCAGCGCGCGGCCATCGAGCCGGCACCGGCGGGCATGCGCAAGGTGGTGCTGGCGACCAACATCGCCGAGACCAGCCTGACCATCGAAGGCGTGCGCATCGTGGTGGACGCCGGACTGGCGCGGGTGCCGCGCTTCGATCCCGGCAGCGGCATGACCCGGCTGGAAACCCGGCGCATCTCCCGCGCCTCGGCCACGCAGCGCGCTGGCCGCGCCGGGCGCCTGGAGCCGGGCGTCTGCTATCGGCTGTGGTCCGAGGATCAGCACGCGCAGCTGGCGGCCTATGGCGAGGCGGAAATCCTCCAGGCGGACCTTGCGGGTGTCGCGCTGCAACTGGCGCGCTGGGGTGTCGAGCCGGACGAGCTGGCCTGGCTCGACCGGCCGCCGGCGGCGGCTTACGCCCAGGCCCAGGCGCTGCTCGAGCGCCTTGGCGCATTGCAGCGCAACGAACATGGCGGCTGGCAGCTGACCCGCCACGGCCAGGCCATGGCCGAGTTGCCGGCACACCCGCGGCTGGCGCACATGCTGCTGCGCGGGCATGGCTTGGGTATTGGCGCGCTGGCGGCGGATGTCGCGGCGCTGCTGGTCGAGCGTGACATTCAATCCGGCGGGCAGCGCAGCGGCGGCGCCGATCTGGCGCTGCGTCTGCACCAGTTGCACAGCGGCCGTGGTGCTGCGGTGCAGCGGGTGCGGCAGCTGGCCCGGCAGTTTCGTGGCCTGCTGCGCGGCACTTCGGGGCAGGGCGACGGAGCGCTGGAAGAACAGCACTCGCTGGCCACGCTGCTGGCTTTCGCCTACCCCGACCGCGTCGCCCTGCAGCGCCGCGAAGGTGGCGGGGGTTATCGTCTGGCCAGCGGGCGCGCGGCGCTGTTCGGTGAGCCGGATGCATTGATGAAGGAGCCCTGGCTGGTGATCGCCGAGCTGGGTAGCCATCAGGGACAACGCGAGGAGCGCATCTACCGGGCGGTCGCGCTGGACCCGGCGCTGTTCGACGGACCGCTGGCCGAACAGGTGTCTCTGCGCAATGAGCTGGAGTGGGACGAGCGCGAGGGCGTGCTGCGCGCCGAACGGCAGCGGCGGATCGGCGAACTGGTGCTCAGCCGCGAACCACTGCCGAACCTCGACGATGACGCACGGGCTCGCTCGCTGCTCGGCCTGGTACGGCGCAAGGGCCTGGAACTGCTGGCCTGGACGCCGGAGTTGCGCCAGTGGCAGGCGCGCATCGGCCTGCTGCGTCAGCTCGATCTGGATGCAGGCAACAGCAGCGACTGGCCGGACGTCAGCGATGCCGCACTGCTGGAACGGTTGGACGACTGGCTGCTGCCCTACCTCGGCAAGGTGTCGCGCCTGGCGCACTTCGCCCAGCTCGATCTGGCCGGCATGCTCGCCACGCTGCTGCCCTGGCCGCTGCCGCAGCGCCTGGACGAGCAGGCGCCGGTGGCGGTCAGCGTGCCGTCCGGCTCGCGTATTCGTCTCGATTACGGTGAGCAGCCGCCGGTGCTGGCGGTGCGTCTGCAGGAGCTGTTCGGCCTGGCCGACACGCCGCGGATTGCCGGTGGCCGACAGGTCGTCAAGCTGCACCTGCTGTCGCCGGCGCGGCGTCCGGTACAGGTCACCCAGGACCTGGCGAGCTTCTGGGCCAACACCTACGCCGAGGTAAAGAAGGATTTGAAGGGGCGCTATCCCAAGCACTACTGGCCGGACGACCCGCTGATCGCCGAACCGACCGCACGGGCCAAGCCACGCGGGCAGTAGGCTCAGTCCGACGGCAGGCTGAGGTCCTCGCCGGCGACGCGCAACGCTTCATAGGCGTCGTCGAGCGCCGTGACGATGGCGCTGGCATCGCGAGCATGACGCGAGACGATGAAGTGGATCGGCACCTGGGCCAGGCGCTGGTAGGGCAGCGTCTCCATCCGTAGCCGCTGGCGGGCCTGTTCCACTGGAATCTGGTAATCGAGCAGGTAATCGCCACGGTTGCGCTGCAGCATTTCCAGCGCGGAAAGGTGATTGCTGGTGCGCAGCAGGCGCAGGTCGAGGCCGGGATCGTCCAGTAGCGCGTTGACGTTCGGCCAGTAGCTGTAGCCGCCGATCAGGATCAGCGACTTGCCGGCAAGGTCGTCCGGCAGGCGCGGCGCCGGCGTACCGGCAAGGCGGTAGAGGTTGAGATTGATCTGGCTGAGCGTATGCCGGCCTTCCAACGTATGGGTCGCCAGCTCCGGCTTGCCCTGGGCTCCAGGCCAGAGGTCGATGCTGCCATTCTCCAGCGCCGCGTAGAGGCGGGCGCCGGGCAGCCCTCGAAAGCGCACGCCGTAGCCGGCCTGACGCGCGACGCGGCGGGTCAGTTCGGCCAGCTCGCCGCGTGCCATGCCCTGGGCATCGGTGTAGATGGCCGGGGCGAACTCGTAGTAGCCGACGTTGAGGACGCGTTGCGAAACGGGATTGGCCAGGACCGCGGCTGGTAAGCCGAGAAGGGAGGCCAGGGCCAGATAGATGAATGCTTTCAATGGATCGATCGCTGCCTTGCGCTGTTCCAACAAGCATGCGCAGCCGATGCCCGGTTGTCCATGAGCCATATTGCTGCAGCAGCGTGAGGAATGTCGGCCTATATCGACCTATGCTCATACCGAAAGGCAGGCGTGCGGCACGAAGGAGTAGGGGTATGCAGCGCAAGGTGTTCGATCGCAAGGTGTTCAACCGCAAGCTGGTGGTGATCACCGGCGGCTGTGCAGGGATCGGCCGCGCGCTGGCGGTGCGCATGGCACAGGCTGGCGCGCGGCTGGTGATCTTCGATCTGCATCAGGATGCGCTGGATGGTCTGGTGCAGCATCTGGCCGATCACCACAATGCCGATGCGCTGGGGTTGTGCTGTGACGTCAGCGATGCCGAGGCGGTGCAGCGCGCGATTGCGCTGGTGGTGGAGCGTTACGGCGGCATCGACGTGCTGGTCAACAACGCCGGCATCACTCACCGCAGTCCGGTAGCGAATACCAGCCTGGCAGTGTTCGAGCGGGTGATGGCGGTGAATTTCTACGGCGCGCTGCATTGCACCCAGGCCGCGCTGCCCAGTCTGATCTCCCGCGGCGGGCAGATCATTGTGCTCAGCTCGCTTTCGCAGTATTCGCCGGTGCCCAACCGGGCCGCCTACAACGCCAGCAAGCATGCTCTGCACGGGCTGTTCGAGACGCTGCGTTGCGAGCTTCGGGAAACCGACGTCAACGTCATGCTGGTCTGCCCCGGCTACACCGCCACCGATCTGCGCAAGAACGTGCTGGTCGGCGATGGTTCGACCGCGCCAACCCCTGCGTTGGACATCGGCCGAGTCGCTTCGCCGCAGGATGTGGCTGAGGCTATCTATCAGGGCGCGCTGCGCCGGCGCCGGCTGCTGGTGCTGTCCAACCTGGACTGGAAGGCCCGGCTGCTGGCGCGCTGCTTTCCGCGGCTGTACCAGAGCCTGCTGTTGCCGCGGCTGCTTGGCGGGCGCGCCTCCTGAGCGCAGCTGGCTAGCTACCGCTGCCGTAGAGTTGCTGCATCAGCGCCTCGTCCCAGTAGGACGCCTCGATCTTGTGGCCGTCCAGATCGCGTACGAAACAGCCGTAGTAGGGCTCGCCATATTCCGGGCGCGGGCCGGGTGCGCCTTCATCGCTTGCGCCGGCGGCGATCGCCGCGCGATGGAAGGCGTCGACCTCGGCCTGATCCGCAGCGAAAAAGCCGACATGGGTGCCGTTGCCCACCGACGCGCTGCCGCCGTCGATGGGGCGCTGAATCCAGAATTCCGGGTATTCACGGCCCCAGGCGACGGCGCCGGGGTGTTCGAGGATTCGCCTGCAGCCAAGGGTGGCGAGGACCTGCTCGTAGAAGGCAACCGCTTCGTCGAAGCGATTGCTGCCCAGTGAAATGTGCGAAAGGATGCTTGGGTTCTGGTCGGCCATGGCGGGGTCTCCTGATGTGGCCGGAGCAAGCCTAGCAGGCTCTGTGCGCCTCGCCTGAACCTCCGTCGAAAGACCGCTCAGCCGTTGTCCGGCTGGCGTGTTGGCGGCTCGGTGCAGAGCATGAAGCAGCGGAACAGCATGATCGTCGGCAGCAACTGCAGCAGGCCGACCACGGCGTCCAGCAACATCGCCGGCAACAGTGGTGGCGTCTGCTCGGCGAACAGCTGGGCGGCGATCCAGATTTCCAGCATCCAGATCGGCAACAGCACGGTCATCACACAGCCCAGTATCAGCAGAAAATGCCCGCGGGTGAGGGCGAAGCTCTCCTTCAGCGCCGCCAGTGGTGTCAGGCCACGCAAGACCAGCAGGTACTCGGCGAAGGCGATCTTGACCATGACCCAGATGCCGGGCAGCACGAACAGCGAGGCGCCGAGCATAATCAGCAGTGAGCCGAGCCCCGAGAGCACGGCCAGCGCTGGCCACAGCGGCAGGGCCCGGGCGTAGACCGCACGCAGCGCCGGATCGTGGCCACGGCTGCGCGCATCCAGATAAAGGATCAGCGCGCCGACGTACAGCGGATAGAAGATCAGGCCCACCAGCAGGTCCAGGGCGGGCAGGACGTTTTCGCCGAGCCAGTGATCGAGCGCCAGGCGTGTCGCGCTTTCGAGCAGTATCAGCGGCAGGCAGAGCCGGACGATGGTCAGGAAGTGGCGGGAGTAGAAGAACCAGGCGTCACGCAGGATGGCAAGAACGTTCATTGCAGACCGAAGGTGAGTAATCGTTTCGGGGCGCCACTGTAACGGATGCGGCAAGGACGGGACATGTGCGATTTCGCCGTCCATACTGGACCCCCCCTTTCAGATTCGGGCCGCCGCGTGAAGAAGATCGCCCTGTTCGCCGATGTACAGAACCTCTACTACACCGTGCGGCAGGCCCATGGCTGCCACTTCAACTATGCGGCGCTGTGGGCCGATGTCAGCCGTCGCGGCACCATCGTCGAGGCCTATGCCTACGCCATCGAGCGCGGTGACGCACGCCAGCAGCAGTTTCAGCAAATCCTGCGCAACCTCGGTTTCACGGTGAAGCTCAAGCCCTATATCCAGCGCAGCGACGGCTCGGCCAAGGGTGACTGGGATGTGGGCATCACCATCGACGTGCTGGATGCGGCGGCACGGGTCGGCGAGGTGGCGCTGGCGTCCGGCGATGGCGATTTCGACCTGCTGCTCGAGCGGGTGCGGGCCGGCGGCGCCGAAGCGACCGCCTATGGCGTGCCGGGGCTCACCGCCCAATCGCTGATCCGTGCCGCAACGCGTTACGTGCCGATCGAGGGTGATTTGTTGTTGCGTGGCTGAACATCCGCCCACTGTGAGGGGAGCGAGTCTGCCGATAGTGCGACTCGGAGTGGCCAGTGTAGGGTGGATGGCGCTCCACCCATCCACCAAAACGACGTCAGGCTTTGCCGAGTGCCGCAAGCCGCTTGCGTACGGCCGCTTCGATGCCGGCCGCATCCAGGCCGCACTCGGCGAGCATTTCGCTGGGCTTGGCGTGCTCGACGTAGTAGTCGGGCAGGCCCAGATGCAGCATCGGTTTGAGAATGCTTTCGCCAGTGAGGAACTCGGCTACCGCGCTGCCGGCGCCAGCCATGATGCTGTTCTCTTCGATCGTCACCAGCAGCTCGTGGCTGCCCGCCAGTTCGCGCAGCAGGGTTTCGTCCAGCGGCTTGACGAAACGCATGTCGACCACCGTGGCGTCCAGCGCCTCGCCGACCTGCAGCGCCTCGGGCAGCTGCACGCCGAACACCAGCAGCGCCACCTTGCTGCCCTGACGGCGCACCACGGCCTTGCCGATCTCCAGCGGTTCCAGTCCCGGCTCGATGGTGGCGTTGGGGCCGCTGCCGCGCGGATAGCGCACCGCGGCCGGGCCTTCGAAGTGGTAGCCGGTGGTGAGCATGCGGCGCATCTCGTTCTCGTCGCTGGGCGTCATCACCAGCATGCCGGGGATGCAGCGCAGGTAGGACAGGTCGAAGCTGCCGGCATGGGTCGGGCCGTCTTCGCCGACCAGTCCGGCGCGGTCGATGGCGAACAGCACGTCGAGGTTTTGCACCGCGACGTCGTGGATCAACTGATCGTAGGCGCGCTGGAGGAACGTCGAGTAGATCGCCACCACCGGCTTCATGCCTTCGCAGGCCATGCCGGCCGCCAGCGTCACCGCGTGCTGCTCGGCGATGGCGACATCGAAGTAACGCTGCGGGTAGCGCTCGCTGAAGGCCACCAGGTCCGAACCTTCCTTCATCGCCGGGGTGATGCCGGTCAGGCGCGGGTCGGCGGCGGCCATGTCGCACAGCCACTGGCCGAACACATTGGAGTACTTGGGCCCTGAGGGCTTCTTCGGTTTGACCGGGGCGCCGACCGGCTCCAGCTTGCTGATCGCATGCCAGGTGATCGGGTCGGCTTCGGCGGGGGCGAAGCCCTTGCCCTTCTTCGTCACCACATGGAGGAACTGCGGGCCGTCGAGGTCGCGCATGTTGCGCAGGGTGGCGATCAGCGTCGGCAGGTCGTGGCCGTCGATGGGGCCGATGTAGTTCCAGCCGAGCTCTTCGAACAACGTGCCGGGCACCAGCATGCCCTTGGCGTATTCTTCGGTGCGGCGGGCGATTTCCCAGGCACCCGGCAGGCGCGAGAGGATCTTCTTGCTGCCTTCGCGCATGCTCGAATAGGTGCGGCTGGACAGGATCTTGGCCAGGTAGTTGGACAGCCCGCCGACGTTGCGCGAGATCGACATGTCGTTGTCGTTGAGCACCACCAGCATGTTGGCGCCGACTTCCGGGGCGTGGTTGAGCGCCTCGAAGGCCATGCCGGCGGTCAGGGCGCCATCTCCGATCACGGCGATGGACTTGCGCTGCTCACCTTTCAGACGGGCGGCGACCGCCATGCCCAGGGCGGCGCTGATCGAGGTGCTGGAGTGACCGACGCCAAAGGTGTCGTACTCGCTCTCCGAGCGGCGCGGGAAGGCGGCCAGGCCGTCCTTCTGACGCAGCGTGGCCATGCGCTCGCGGCGCCCGGTGAGGATCTTGTGCGGATAGGCCTGATGGCCCACATCCCATACCAGCCGGTCATCCGGGGTGTCGTAGACGTAATGCAGGGCGATGGTCAGTTCGATCACGCCGAGGCCGGCGCCGAAGTGCCCGCCAGTGTGGCCGACGCTGTACAACAGCTCCTGGCGCAGTTCGTTGGCAAGCTCTTCGAGTTCCGCCTCGCCCAGTCGGCGCAGCTGTTCGGGGGTCGCCGCTCGGTCAAGAACGGGCGTCGCGGGGCGAACCCGAGGGATCTCGTGAAAAGTCTTGGGCATCAGGCGGATCATTGTTGTTGAAAAAAGAGCGGCAGTTTACCCGAAGGGTCCTTCGATAAGAACGGCCCCGGGTCCGGTAGGGGTTTGACTGCTATTTCAGCGAAAGGCTCAGTTGCGTCGTTCGACGATGTAGCGCGCCAGCTCGCGCAGCGGCTCGGCGGCGGTATCGAACGGGCGCAGCGCGTGCAGTGCCTGGTCGCGCAGCTCCAGCGCGTAGGCCTTGGCCGCGTCCATGCCGAGCAGTGCCGGGTAGGTCGGCTTGTCCCGGGCGATGTCGGCGCCCTGGTGCTTGCCCAGGGTCGCGGTGTCGCTTTCGACGTCGAGAATGTCGTCCTGCACCTGGAAGGCCAGGCCGATGGCGCGTGCATACTGGCTCAGCGAGGCGAGGTTGTCGGCGTCGGCATGGCCGCTGGCGAGCGCGCCGAGCTGCACGCTGGCTTCGATCAGCGCGCCGGTCTTGTGCCGGTGCATCAGCTCCAGGGCGTCGCGATCGAGCTTGAGGCCGACCGAACCGAGGTCGATGGCCTGGCCGCCGACCATGCCGGCCGGCCCTGCGGCGCGGGCCAGCACGGCGAACATGCGCAGACGCAGCGCGGCGTCCTGCGGATTGTGCGCGGCCTGGGCCATGGCCTCGAAAGCGAGACTTTGCAGGCCGTCGCCGGCGAGGATCGCGCAGGCCTCATCGAAGGCCTTGTGCGTGGTGGGCTGGCCGCGGCGCAGGTCGTCGTCGTCCATGGCCGGCAGGTCGTCGTGCACCAGCGAGTAGGCGTGGATCAGCTCGACTGCGCAGGCGGCGCCGTCAGCGCTGGCCTTGTCGCCGTTCAGTGCTTCGCAGGCGGCATAGACCAGCAGCGGGCGGACGCGCTTGCCGCCGTTCATCACGCTGTAGCGCATGGCCTGATAGAGGCGTTCGAGCTGCGGCAGCGGCGGGACGAACAGGGTTTCGAGGCAGCCGTCGACGCGCTGCTGACAGCGTTTCTGGTAGTCGCCGATCATCATGCTTCGGGGTCCGACTCGAAGGGGGCTTCCTGCAGGCTGCCGTCGCGTTCCAGCAGGATCTGCACCTTTTGCTCGGCCTGGCTCAGCGCAGCCTGGCAGTCGCGGGTCAGGCCGATGCCCTGTTCGAAGCAGGTCAGCGAGTCTTCCAGCGACAGCTCGCCGCTTTCCAGGCGCTCGACCAGCTGTTGCAGCTCGGCGAGGGATTGTTCGAAATCGAGGGCAGCTTTCTTGCGGGCCATGCGGGAACCTGTCGTCGGCAGCGAGTCGGAAACGGGCGCGACATTAGCAAAGAAACGCCCGCGGCAGCCACAAGGTTCGCCCGCGTGATGTGTATCCAGCTGCGTAAGGTGTCGGGATGCTGCCTGAGGTCAGCGAGCGCTAACCATGCTGCTCGCGCAGGCGTCGAGTGCGCTCGGCGAGCGGCAGCTTCGGGCAGCTGTCGCAGAGCTCGCCATCGGCGCGGCGGAAATGCTGGCAGCAGGCCTTGCGCTGCAAGCCGAGACGGGTGCCGCCATCGGTCAGCTGCACCGCTAGCAGGCCGCTGGCGCCCTGCATGCCGCACGCATCCAGCCAGGCATCGGCGCGACGGCAGAGCTGCAGGTTGCCGCAGCCATCGGTCCGTTGCGCGTGCAGCAGCGCGGCCAGCACGCAATCCGCGGCGAGGCGTTGCGCGAGCTTCGGATGCAGGCCGAGCAAGGTGCCGCAGGCCGCGTGGGCCTTGGTGCAGAACTGGCGGATCTGTTGCCCGGCATGCCGCAGCAGGCGCTGAGCGTCGGCGTGCAGCGGCTGGTGTGCCGGCAGGCAGAAACCGGCGACGAAGCCCTGCTGCAGACCTTGCGCCATGCCGTCCAGCTCGGGTGCCTGGCCGTCGAGCTGTACGGCCAGCACCTGCAGATAGATCGGCTGCCAGACCAACAGCGTCCAGCAGCGCGCCGCCCAGTAGTGCCGGCCCGCTTCCGGATGCGCCGCCTGCCAGTGCGCCAGCAGGGTAGTCAGCGACTGCGGGCGATCCAGCATCAGCTCGTCGGGTCGTGGCGAGCCAACCCGTCCGTCCAGTCCGGGCAGGGCGTTGCGCACCCGCAGCAGCAGGTCGTTCAGCGCCTCGTCATCCGCCCATTGGGTTTCAGCGTTCCGGCGCATAGGGCGCGACGGGGTTTTTAAGGGTGCCGGCGAACTTCAGCGCACCGGCCGGATCGGTCAGGTCGAGCATCTGCCGGTTGTTGCCCAGTTGCAGACGGTTCAGGCAGGAGCGGGCGAATTCCTCGGCGAACAGGTCGTAGCGGGCGAACTTGTCGCGCAGCTGCGGCTGGCTGGCCTGATAGTCAGCGATGCAGTCGGCCACCTGTTGCCAGAAGCGCTGCTCCGGAAGGCCTACCTGCTCATCGAGGATTTGACCCAGATAGCGGAAGAAGCCGTCGAACACGTCGGTGAAGATCGACAGCACCTTGAGCTCGTCGGGCACCGATACCGCCAGGCGACCTACGGCCTCGGGAATCTGCGCGTCGGCATCGAGAATCACCGCTTCCTCGCCGATGTCCTTCATCAGCACGCGAACCGGTACATGGTCTTCCAGCACCAGGATCAGGTTCTCGCCATGCGGCATGAACACCAGATCGTGGGCGTAGAAGCAATGCAGCAGCGGCGTCAGATAGGCGTTGAGATAGCGGCGCAGCCAGCGGTCGGCGGTCAGCCCCGAGGCGCTGATCAGCGTCGGCAGCAGGGCGCGTTCGTCGCCATCGCTGTGCAGCAGCGCGGCCATGGTCATCAGCCGCTGGCCGGGTTCGATGTGACCCAGCGGGCTCTCACGCCACAGCGCCGAAAGCATCTTGCGATAGGGGCTGCTGGCCGGCAGCGCCTGCTCGTAATACGGATTGCGATAGCCGATGGCCGCGACTTCGCGCAGCAACTGGAAGCCGCAGTCGCGCAGCAGCGGGTCGTTGGCCACACGCTCGGCAAGGTAGGCGTTGATCGCGGGCGTCGCCTGCATGTAGTAGGGCGACAGCCCGCGCATGAAGCCCATGTTGAGGATCGACAGGGCGGTCTTCACGTAGCGCCGCTGCGGCTGGCTCTGGTTGAAGAAGGTGCGGATCGACTGCTGCGCCAGGTAGCGGTCATTGCTCAGACCGAGATGGACGATCTGCCGGTTGGCGATCTCGGCGGCGAAGCCGATAGCGAGGATGTTGTGCCACTGCCAGGGGTGCGCCGGCATCAGCAGGTAGTCGTCGGGGTCGAGCTGCAGCGCGCGCAGCTGGCTATGAAACACCTCGAGCTGACCACCGAGCTCCTCGCGCAGCAGGGTCGGCTGGTCGAGCCCGTCGATGGCGCTGTAGCTGGCGCGGCTGCGGTGCACGGCAAGCCAGACCAGGCGCACCGGACTCGCCGCTTCCGGCGCGTAGGCGCGGTAATCCTGAGCGTCGAAGCCCATCCGCCCGTTGTTGGCGACGAAGCCCGGGTGGCCTTCGCGCATGCCGGTCTCGATCTGCTGGAAGTCCGCCAGGGCCAGTTGGGCGGCTCTCAGCGGGCTGTTGGCGAGCTTGTAGGCGCTGCCGAACAGGGTGCTGCTGATCTCGTCGAGGTAGACCGGCAGGTTGTTTTCCGAGATGCCCAGAGTGTCGGCGAACTCGATGATGAAGCTCAGCGCGTCCAGTGGCTGTTGCTGGCCATTGCTGAGTTTCTCGATGGAGTCGGTAACGATGGACCAGTGATCCAGCGCCAGTCGTCGCGCCTTGAAACGGTACTCGGTCGAGCTGTCCGGCACTGCGACGCGGTAGTGACTGTCGCCCAGCGGCTCAGGGCTGAACAACTTCTCGTGGCTGAACTCGGCCAGGGCTTTCTTCAGCAGCAGGCGATTGGCGCGGGCCCAATGTTCGGCCTGCAGGTGTTCGGTGGCCAGATCGCCGGCGGCGTTTGGCAGGTGCACGAGCTGATTCATTGCGGATTCTCCTGAAGGGTGGCGAGGAACTGCGCGCGGGTGCAGAACGCCAGGCAGGCATCCTTTTCCGGTAGCTGCAGCAGGCGCTGGTAGACGAAGCCGACGCGCTGGTTCAAGGCATGCACCTTGGCGTTGCGCGCATCGGGCTCGACGACGATGCGCCGAGCGAATGGGTCGGCGAACTGATAGGCGAGGATGCTGCGCATGACTTCCAGACTGAAGCCGTGCACGGGCTTTTCGCAGGGGGCGAGCAGCAGGTGCATGCCGCGGTCGCCGGGGCGCACCTGGTAGTGGTCGGCGAGGCGGTCATGGGCTGGGTGATAGCCCTCGAAAAGGAACGCGGGTTCGCCGTTGCACATACCGAGGGCAATGTCGCGATGACTGCTGTGCTGGATCTCGTCGACGTAATTGGCCAGCTGCGCCAGGCTCAAATGGCCCATGGCCCAGAAGCGCGCGTAGTCGCGGCGCAGCCAGTCGTGCAGCAGCGGCAGATGCTCGGCCTGCAATGTCTCGAAATGCATGGCGCCGAGCCTGCAGTAGCGAACGAAGCGCGGACCATCCGCGCGGGAAAGAGCGGTATTCATGATTTGGCTCCACAGAGAGACGCGCTGACTGGTGCTGAAACCAGCAGCCAGCGCAGTACGTAGGCGGTGAGAACGAGGCCGAGGGCGGACAGGAAGAACGGCGCGGCGAGGCCGGCATCACGCACCACCAGCCCGGCCAGCCAGGAGGCGGCGAGCACGCCGAGGTTCTGGAAGATGTTGATCAGGCTGTAGTCGCGTCCGTAATGCTCCGGCCGGCTGAGGGCGAACAGTCGCGCATCCAGTGCCACGGTGAGCTGATACAGCGCCCAGCCGAATAGCACGCGCCCGGCCAGTACCAGCGGCATCTGCTCGATGCCCTGCAACGCCAGCCCGGCCGCGCCCAGCAACAGCCAGACGGTCAGGTGCTGCCCGGCGTGGTAATGCAGGGCCAGGGCGAGCAGCGCCAGCATGCCGGGAATGGCATATACCAGGCCGGTGATCCAGCTAGCCTGAGGCCCGCCAAGCTGCTCCCAGTACACCGTGAAGAACGGCCGCGCCAGGTAGATGCAGAAGTAGAACGCCAGCATCAGCAGGCACAGCCGGGCGATGGCCAGATGCTCCTCCCGCGGCCGCGGTGGCGTGCCTGCATCGACCCGGGTTGGCTGTGGCGCATGGCGCAACAAGAGCAGGCTGGCAGCCATCTGCACGAAGTCCATCAGGCCCATCAGCACGAACATCCGCGCCGGGCTGAGGTAATGCAGCACCCCGCCGCCCAGCGTGGCGCCGGCGATTGCGCCCAGATGCACCACCACCGAGAGCAGGCCGATGGTGCGCACCTGCTGGTCGGCGCCCACCAGGCCCATCACGTAGGGATACATCAGCAGGTAGCTGGCCTTGAAGGCGATCATCGTCAGCGACACCGGCCAGAACAGCCATTGTTGCTCGATCGCCGCGCAGGCCAGCGCCAGCAGCCCGGCCATCAGCTGGCCGAAGATCAGCAGCCGCAGCGGATGCGCATGCCTGGACAGGCGCACCCACAGTGGCAGGGCGAGCATCGCCACCAGGCATACCGCGGCCAGGTACAGCCCGACCTGCTCGCTGCGCAGCTCGCCGAAGCGTTCGGCGAAGTACTGCGGGTAGAACGGCATCAGCAGGCTATCGCCGAGCACCGCCAGCAGCGTCATGCCAATCAGCGCGCGTCGTAGCGTCATCGCGCCGCCACCGCGCCCTGCGGTGCCAGCGGGTGCGGCAGGCTGAATTGCTGGAAGGCGATCTTCGTTTCCACCGCGTAGTGCTCGTGCCCGCAAATCTCCCGCAGGATGCAGGCGTTGCGGTAGCAGCCCATGCCGAGATCCGGCGTGACCAGGCCATGATCGACCAGCCCGGCGTTCTGTACGAAGACCTCGCCGCCGTTGCGGTCGATGCTGTAGTTACGCGCCACGGCGAAGCGTTCCGGTGCCTGCCAGGCGATACGTTCGGCGATCGGCTGGATAAATCGCGGCAGGCGGTACTGATACCCGCTGGCCATCACCAGTGCATCGCAGCGGTGGCGATAGCTCTGCTCCAGCTCATGCTGGAAGAACTCCAGCTCCAGCGTGCCATCGCCCAGGCGCTGGCAGCGACGCAGCTCGGCATTGGTCAGCAGCTGGGTCGGTACCTCGCCTTTAAGACTCTGGTTGTACAGCTCGTCGTAGATGGCGTTGATCAGCGTGGCGTTGATGCCCTTGTACAGGCCCTTCTGGCTGTCGATGAGCTTTTCCCGGGTGCTGCGTGGCAGGCTGTGGAAGTAGTCGATGTACTCCGGGCTGGTCATTTCCAGCGTCAGCTTGGTGTATTCCAGCGGGAAGAAACGCGGCGCGCGAGTGATCCAGTTCAGCTGGTAGTCGTGGCGGTCGATCTCCTGCAACAGGTCGTAGTAGATCTCCGCCGCGCTCTGACCGCTGCCGACCACGGTGATCGAGCGCTTGCCCTGCAGGCGCGGCTTGTCCTGCAGGTAGTTGCCACTGTGGCTGACCTGCTCGGCCAGGCTTTCGCAGCAGGTCGGCAGATAGGGTGTGGTGCCGGTACCGAGTACCAGACGGCGGGTGAGGAGCTCGAAGCCCTCCCCGCTGCGGGTGTGTACGCCGCGCACCCGATAGCAACGGCGCTCGTCGAGGTAGTCGACGTGCTGAACGAAGTGATCGAAGCGCAGGCTGTCGAGCTGCTCGACCACCCACTGGCAGTACTGGTTGTACTCGCGGCGCATCAGGAAGAAGTCTTCCTTGATGTAGAAGGCGTACAGCCGCCCGACCTGCTTGGCATAGTTGAGAAAGCTGAAGCGGCTGGTGGGGTCGGCCAGGGTCACCAGATCGGCCATGAACGGCGTCTGCAGGGTGGCGCTGTCGAGCATCATGCCGGGATGCCAGTTGAAACCCTCGGCGCGGTCGAGAAACAGGCAATCGAGCCCGTCGATGGGTTCGGCCAGGCAGGCCAGGCCGAGGTTGAACGGGCCAATGCCGATGCCAATGAAGTCATACATCTTGTTCATGTGCGATCTCCTTACTGGTTGGCGGCGGTGGGTAGGCCGTCGAGCAGGCGAGTGCCGTGGCCGCGAATCAGCTCGACGATGGTGCGCAGGTCGTCCAGCGTGGTTTCCGGGTTGAGCAGGGTGAACTTGAGGTGCTGCCGGCCCTCGACCACGGTGGCGGCGATCACCGCCGCGCCGGAGCGGAAGATCGCCTTGCGGATTTCGCGGTTGATCGCATCCAGGCGCTCGTCGGCCACGCCCGGGGCGACGAAACGGAACACCAGCGTGCTCAGGCGCGGGGCGAAGACCTCGAAGGCCGGGTCTTCGGCGAGCAGGCGATGGGTGTCGGCAGCGCGGTCGATGACCTCCTCGAACATCGCCCCGATATGCTCGGCGCCGAGGATGCGCAGGGTCAGCCAGAGCTTCAGTGCGTCGAAGCGGCGGGTGGTCTGGATGCTCTTGTTGACCAGGTTCGGCGTGCCCTCGCGGGTCTGGCTGCGCGGGTTGAGGTAGTCGGCGTGGTGAGTGATGTAGCTCAGGTGCTGACGCTGGCGAACGAAGAAGCCGCTGCAGCTGACCGGCTGGAAGAACGACTTGTGGTAGTCGACGGTGACCGAGTCGGCGTGCTCGATACCGGCCAGCCAGTCGCGGTAGCGCGGTGCGACCAGCAGACCGCCGCCATAGGCCGCGTCGACGTGCAGCCAGACGCCATAGTGCTGGCACAGCGCGGCGATTTCCGGCAGCGGATCGATGCTGCCGAAGTCGGTGGTGCCGGCGGTGGCGACCACGGCCATGGGCAGCTCGCCCAGGCGCTGACAGTCGGCCAGGGCCTGGGCCAACGCCGGCACGCTCATGCACTGGGCACTGTCGGTTTCGATGCTGCGCACGGCGTCGTAGCCCAGCCCCAGCAGCGCGGCGGATTTCTGCACACTGAAGTGGCTGGCGCGGGAGGCGAAGATACGTAACCCGGCGGCATCGGCCGGTAGGCCATGACGCAGATTGCCGCCATGGCCGGGCAGGCGGTTGCAGACGTGCTCGCGGGCCAGCAGCAGGCCCATCAGGTTGGACTGGGTGCCGCCGCTGGTGAACACGCCGTCGGCCTGACCGCCGAGGCCGATACGCGCACAGGTCCAATCGATCAGGCGCTGTTCGATCAGCGTGCCGCCGGCGCTCTGGTCCCAGGTGTCCAGCGAAGAATTGAGCGACGACACCAGCACTTCGGCAAGCAGCGCCGGCAGCACCACCGGGCAGTTGAGGTGGGCGACGTAGCGCGGGTGGTGGAAGTACACCGCGTCGCGCAGGTAGAGCTGATCCAGCTCGCGCAGCGCGGCGCCGGCGTCGCCCAGCGGACGCTCAAGATCGACGCGCTCGAAATTGGCGGCCAGTTCCTGCGGAAGGATGCCGCTGAACGGCTGCTGCTGGCGCTGCAGACACTGCTGCACCAGGTTCAGCCCCTGCTGCATGAGCTGGCGGTAGTCATCGTGATTGCTGCGGGTGAACAGCCCGTTGCTGACGGGGCCGGGGGCGAAGGGCACTACGGTACTGGACGGGGTCATGCACATTCCTCGGGCCGAGCGCGGCCGCGACCCGGAGCGGGCCGTTTTCGCGGCTTCGGTGGTTTCTTGTCTGGCGGCTGGACCGCACGAAAGCATCTGCGAGGATGCCGGTTAATCGAGAATAACTCTCAATTGCGCAAGGGCACAGGCAAGACGAATCAGCGCGGAAAAACCATTACGGCGTCGAAGAAAAAAAGTTACGGCCGCTCCAGCCGCTGGCGCGCCTTGGCCAGCTGGGCGATCACGGTATTCACCGAGATGCCAAGGCGTCCGGCTATCTCGGCCTGGCTGAGACCTTCCAGCCGGGCCAGTTCGAACACCTCGCGGCAACGCGGCGGCAGGTCATCGAGCTGGCGCAGCACGCACTGCAGCGCGCAGTGGTTTTCAACCAGCCCGCAAGGGTCGGCCTGCACGGCTTCGATGAGTTCGAGCGGAGCTTCGTCTGATGCACCGAGCAAGGCGCGATGGCGCATGGCGTCGCGCAGCAGATTGGTGGCGATGCGAAAGAGATAGGCCTTGGGATTGTCGAGACGCTGCTCGGGCATGACCTGGGCGAGCTTCAGCCAGGCATCCTGCGCCAGGTCCTCGGCCAGCGCGCGACAGCCGCCGAGGCGCGTGAGGTGGGCGACCAGTTGCTGGCGATGATGGACGTAACACTGCAGGCAGGAATCGGAAATCTTGTTGTTGTCGCGCATGGGAGCGTGCCACCGAGAGGGGCAACGAAACTATCCCAGACGCGAACTATTCGCAATTGCAGGCTTAATGCTGGCACGCCGGTCGGTGCTTATCCGTCCAGCGGCAGCTGCAGGTTGATCGGTCGACCGTTCTGCTGCAGGCGGCACTGCGCTGCCGGCTGCGGCCGTGCGTAGTGGAATCCCTGCAAGCTGGGGCAGCCGTTGAGCCGCAGGAACGCCGCCTGACGCTCGTTCTCCACGCCTTCGGCGACCACGTGCAGGCCGAGGTGGCTGGCCATGGTGAGGATGCCGCGCACCAGCGCGACCGACTGCTCGCTATCCGGCAGCCCGCTGACGAACTCGCGGTCGATCTTGATGCCATCGAAGCGGAAGCGCTGCAGGTAGGTCAGCGAGGCATAGCCGGTGCCGAAGTCGTCGAGCAGCAGCGGAAGCCCGGCGGCCTTCAGGCGGCCGAGGGTCTGCTGGACATGCTCGTCGGCTTCGAGCAGAGCACTCTCGGTGACCTCCAGTTCCAGCATGCTCGCCGATGCGCCTTCTTCCTCGAGAATCGCCAGCAGGCTGCCGGCCAGATCCGCCTGGCGGAAGTCCAGTGGCGACAGGTTGACCGCGATGCGCAGCGCATGCCCCATGGCGTGCCAGCGACAAGCCTGGCGGCAGGCCTCGCGAAACACCCAGCGGGTCGCTTCGATGATCATGCCGCTCTCTTCCAGCACCGGAATGAACTCCCCGGGCGGCACCAGGCCGCGGTCCGGCGAAGCCCAGCGCAGCAGGGCTTCCATGACTTCTGGCTCACCCTGGGCGTTGACCTGCGGCTGGTAGTGCAGCACGAACTCTCCGCGATCCAGGGCGTGTCGCAGCGCCTGCTCCAGCTCACGGCGGCTGGCGGCTGCGTCGCTGAGTGCTTCGTTGTAGATGACGGTGCGATTGCGTCCGGCGTCCTTGGCCGCATACAGCGCCAGGTCGACGCTCTTGAGCAGCTCGGTGGCGCTGTGCCGGCCGTCGCTGACGGCGATGCCGATGCTCGGGCTGACGAAGCACTCGTACTGACCGATGCGCACCGGCAGCTCGAAACGCTCGATGATGCTTTTCGCCAGTTGTTCCGCACGCCGGGCATCGCTGCTGTCGAGCAACAGCATGAACTCGTCGCCACCGGTGCGCGAAAGCAGGGATTTTTCCGGCATCAGCTGGCCGAGGCGATCGCCGATCTGTATCAGCAACTTGTCCCCTATTTCGTGGCCGAGGCTGTCGTTGATGCGCTTGAAGTGATCCAGATCGAGGTAGAGCAGGCTCAACGGCAGGCGAGCTGCCAACAGCTGGTCGAGGCGCTGCATCAGGTAGTTGCGGTTGGCCAGCTGGGTCAGCGGATCGAAGTGGGCGAGAAAGCGCAGCCGTTGTTCGGCGCGCAGTCGGTCGCTGATATCGCGCAGCAGGACCAGGAAATGGCGCACGCCGTAGCGCTGGAAGGGCGTGCAGCTGATTTCCAGCGGAATGTCCTGACCGTTTCGGCGGCCGGTCAGCTCCAGCGTGGTGTTCGCCGGCGTGCTGCGCAGGCGCGCGGTGGCATCGCTCTCTGCCAGGCGGTCGCCCGGCAGGTTGCCGATGAGCTCCTCCGGGGTACAGCCGAACAGGGCGGCAGCCGCCGGGTTGGCCTGCAGCACGCGCAGCTCGCGGTCGACCACCAGCATGCCGATCGGCGCCGTGTCGATCAGGTCGCGTAGCAGCTGTTCGCTTTCGCTGAGGGCCAGCTGCCGCTCGTGCAGCTGGTTCATCATGCGACTGAGGGTGGCGGCGAGCCGGCCGATCTCGTCGCGGCCGGCCACCGCCAGGGTCTGTGGCCGCTGGTCGATGGCGAACTGCCGTGCGGCCTGGTCGATGCGCGCCAGGCGGCGCGTCAGCAGGCGTCCGTAGATGCGGTTGAGGATCAGGCCGAGCAGCAGCAATAACGTCAGGGTCTGGGCCAGATAGAACCAGGCGTCACGCTTGGTCTGCGCGAGCATCGGAGTGAAATCGTATTCGGCCAGCAGCGCTTCGCGCACCGGCGTGCCATTCTGTGCGACATGGTCCAGCGGGTAGATCGCCAGCTGTCGCGCGCCTTCGCCGGCCCAGGCGGGGCGACCGCTGTCGACACGGGCCTTGAGCGCGGCGGCGTCGATCAGCTCGAGCCGCTCGGCGGTCAGGCCCAGCCGGGTGGTGGCGATTATCTGCAGGTCAGGGCCAATCACCATCGCCCAGCGCACCCCCTCCAGGCTCGCCAGGTCGGCCAGCTCCGTCTCCAGCTCGGCGTTGCGCCCCAGCCGGCGATGGTCGCTCAGGCTGCTCTGCAGCAGGGCGAGGTGCTGCGCGGTGTGGTCGCGCCAGTCGGTGAGCGTTTCCTCGATGCGCGTCGGCAGGTGCCAGGTGGTCAGGAGCACCGTGAACATCAGGCCGAAGATGCCCAGCAGCAGGGGCAGCGATTTTCGCAGCGACAATCTTGTCAGCATTCGAGCACCTCGCAGCGGGGGACCAGCCCCTCATGCCGGACGTTGTTCAGCAGTTGTCGTTCGCCCATGTACTGGTTCAGGCGTGCGATGCTGCGGTGTAGCTGGCCGTCACGGAGCCATTCGCGATTGACCGCGCGATCGCCCATGAGCAAGCCGTCCAGCGTGACCTGCAGCGCAGCGGGCGTCAGGCCCAGGCGTGCAAGCAGGTGCGGGTCGGTCTTGGCGCGCTGATCCTGCCAGGCGCGCAAGGCGTCGAACCAGAGCGCTCTGAGGCGCTTGCGCTGCTCAGGATTGACCCGCTGGGCGATCAACGACCAGAACGTCGACGATCTCACCCGGCAGTTGGCGGCTGTCGAAGATGCGGCGCGCGCCGCTGGCCTCCAGCGCCGGCCCTTCCGAGGCGAAGGTGATGACCGCATCGACACGTCCGGCGGCATACGCCTCGACCTGCTCATGCACCGGCAGGCTGACCACTTGCAGGTCTGCGATATCCAGCTGCGCCTGATCCAGCACGCGGGAGAGGAAATAGGCACCGAGCGCGGTGTTCTCCACGCCGATTCGCCGGCCGCGCAGATCGTCGACCGTGGCTATCGGGGCGCGGGCGAACAGGACGTCCGCGCCGGCGGAGACATTGGTGATCAGAATGATCTCCAGATTCAGATCGGCGCTGGCCTGCAGCAGCAGCGTTTCGTCCAGGGTCAGCATGGCGGCATCCAGCATGCCATTGCGAAAGCCGCGCAGCACACCGGTGGTGGTCGGGTATTCGACCAGGCGAACACCGCTCGGGGCCGTCCATTGCAGCTCGTCCGCCAGATAGAACGGTGCATAGCCGAGCCAGCGGTTACTGCCGACCCGGACGGAGTCCGGGTCGGGCTGGCAGCCGAGCAAGGCGATGAACATCAGCAATAGGATTGAGCCCCGGACCATGCGATCACTCCGTGATACCTGAATGCCACCATAGCGAAACCGTACGGTCACGGGAATCCCTGCTAAAGCAGTGGGTATTCCCACCGAGTGCAGTAGAGACCTCGCCGTTGACGCGATGACCTGGGTTCGCAGTGCCTGCTGCGCGGGCGTGGCAGCTGAGCTGCGACAACGTGTCCGGCGGGCACAAGCGCGCGTCTGGTAGCTTCCAGAACAAGAACTTCGCGTAGGACGCGACGGAGCGGAAGCTTGAAACGCAAGGCAGGACTACTGGCGGCACTCATATTGACCCTGACGCTGGTGCCAATGTGGGTCTTCGTTATCAATGAGATAAAGCACGAGCGCGTCCTCGCCACGGACGCCGCGCGCAACGACGCGATGAACCTGGCCACCGCCTTTGAGGCGCACGTACGCAGCACCATCCGGCTTATGGACATCATCCTACTGGACATGCGTGAGGATGTGCTGGAGCACCCGACCTTCGCAGTCATGTGAATGAGGAACTGGGTGCCTACGGGCGTTTCATCACGCAGCTCGCGGTGATCGGTAAAGACGGCAAGCTGACCTTCTCCAACCTGGGGCCGACGCCGAAGGCAGTGGACCTCAGTGATCGCGAGCATTTCCGCATGCACCGCGACAATCCGCAGGCGGACCGTCTATTTATCAGCAAGCCGGTCCTGGGCCGGGTGTCGAAGCAGTGGACCATCCAGTTCACCAGGCCTATCCATAAAGATGGTCAGTTTGCCGGCGTGCTGGTGCTCTCGGTTCCCACCAGCTTCTTTGCCGACTATTACCAGCAAATAAACGTGGGTAAGGACGGCACTATCGCGCTCGTTGGAACCGACCGTAGCCTGCGGGCCATAGCCTCAGGCACCTCAATCCCCGGTCGTTACGGGCGTTTCAAGGTGCCGGAAGACAAGCCCTATTTCGATCCGAATGCCCCTGCGCGCGGTTATTACGAAGGGGTGAGCGCGATCGATGGTGAGTATCGCCTGGGTGCCTACCGGCGGCTCGCCGATGATGGGGTCGTGGTCGTGGTGCTGTTGTCGCCGAAGGATTTCATGGCTGCGTTCGATGAGCGCCGGGAGCTGCTGATTGCCTCGGCTGGCATCATCTCGCTGCTGCTGGCGGCGGTCGCGCTGCTGATATTTGTCCTGAGCAACCGCTATTTCCAGAGCACGGAAAAGCTGCGTCAGGCTCACGATCAACTGGCGCAGCTGGCCAATACCGATGTGCTGACGGGGGTGAGCAGCCGTCGATCGTTCCTGACCGGCCTGGAGGCCGAGCTTGCCCGGGCTCGCCGCCACGATGAAAGCCTGAGCCTGCTGATGCTCGACATCGACCGCTTCAAACGCGTCAACGATGTGTACGGCCATCCGATCGGCGACGCGGTACTCAAGCAGTTCACTGCGACATGCGCCAGCATGCTGCGCGCGCACGATCTGTTCGGCCGTCTCGGTGGAGAGGAGTTTGCAATTGCACTGCCGCATACAGATCTCGACGGCGCACGCAGTGTGGCCGAGAAGATCCGCATGGCCATCGAGCAGGCGCCATTGACGACCGCGGCGGGCAACATCGAGACACGGTTAGCATCGGCGTGGCCCAGACGCATGCCGGGCAGCATGAGATCGATCAGTTGATCGCGTGGGCGGACAAGGCGCTCTATGACGCCAAGCATGGAGGTCGAAACCAGGTTCGCGTAGGCCGCCCGGAGGACGAAGCGGAAGGCTAAACCGCGGGCAATAAAAAAGGTTCATCGCGCTTTCCCGGGGAAGGCAGCCTTGATTTTCAGGAAGAAG
>NZ_DAMCPO010000029.1:0-47106 GCF_032106285.1 Stutzerimonas kunmingensis | reverse complement strand
CCCCCACTGGCCGCTCGCCACAGGGGCGAACCCCTGCCGCCGGAGGCATACAAATTAAAAAAACTTCCGACCTACATACTCGTGCCGGCCAAGAGATTCGTTATAGACAAACACCGGCTCAAGCTCTGCACCGTTAGACAAACATATATCTGTAATCTTACGGCCATACTTGCGAAGATTTCGGGCAGCATGAATAAACATCTTGGTATTACCGAGCACCTGAAATCCCGCCAGGTCATAACTAAGCATGCCCGAACTTGATAGCAGATACTGCAAGCGCTTTACAGTGTCGTGAGGCCCATTGGAATGCAGCGTCGAAGCTGTCAGCGTATGCCCAGTGTTGCCAATCTGAACCCATGCAGACGCAGCCTTGGCCTCTCGTATCTCTCCAACCCAACAGTAGTCGGGGTTCATTCGAAGCATCGCATGAATCAGATCGACCAACTCAATTGCCTTCACGCCATCCTTCACGCGCCGCCGAGGAGACTCTAATGCAACCGAGTTAGGGAGCATCTGGCGCAGATAAAGCTCCTGCGTGTCCTCGGCCGTGATAAGCACGGCGTCGGGGTTCACGAACTCGGCACAGGCACGCAGAAAAGACGTTTTGCCCGACCCCGTATTGCCACTCACCAAGAAATTGTCTTCCTGTTCGATGTGCTCACGGATGAAATCGACCATATCGACAGTAAGCGCCCCGTACTCAATCAGCTTCCCGAAAGAAAGCACCTCCTTGGGCGGCAGACGGATTGTGACAGTAGCGCCCCTAGGAGAAACCTTGCTAAGCGTGCACTGCAGCCGCGAGGTATCTGGAAAGCGCGCTTCGAGGATCGGGTGATCGTCACCCACATTCTGACCAAGCGCGTTCGCCACCTGGCCTATGAAGGTGACAAGATCAATCTCGGATGCGAATGCATTGCTGACCCGAATCAGCTGACTACCCTTAACAACCTTAATGTCGTTGTAGGCATGAATCAGAATATCGGTGACACCCTCCTGGGTGTACAGATCCATGATGGGTTGCATGTAGTGAAGCACGCTTTCCCAGTCATCGATTGATGACGCTGCAACATTTCCAATTGGCGTTTCGATTGTGCTCATAAGCGAATGACCTCCTCAACGCAAAACTTGAAATAGCCCGAGTCATGGACGTTCAAGGCTGAAAACCCATCCAACCCCTTTAGCTCCAAGCGCCCCCGCTCGTTTTTCGTATAGATCGGCCATACTGGCTCGTCGTATTTCTGCCTGTAGAGATTCATAAGCTCTTCATTTGGGAAGACATAAAGCACTTCATGGTAAATCTCCCGCTGTATGTTCTTCAGATGCGACAGCAGGATGTTGTACAGCCGCGGGGTCGATTTACGGCTTAGCTCGACCTCCAGCGCGACACGCCGCCCACCCGCATAGTGAAGGAGCGCATCTGGCAAGTGATTGGCCCGTGCCGCCTTCAGATCCAGATCACGCTCAGGCGAGAAAGACTCGACCGCATCCCGCCGATCCAGAAGCACCTTCTGCACCGTTAGCGTATGAACAAGCAAATTCCAAGAAGGGGTTCGCCGCCAAGTCAGTGACTTGTGCGGCAGATACAGCTTCGCCAGATTGAACCCTGATTCACTAAGACCATAAACAGTGATTCCTAGCCCCGGCGCTTTCGTCGTGATCACCAACCGACTGTCTTCAAGAGACTTAAAGAAAGCCCCTTGCCCTCGCGCAACAGCTCCGAACATTCGCGCTAGAGTGTTCCTATCTGAGTAATCAAACATGGCCAACCATTTGATTATCTCTTTGACCTTTTCCTGGTTCCGGCTACGTCCACGCGCGCCCGTCCAACCATCGCTCAAACGCTCACCCACCACCACCTCCTACGCCACCAATTAATCGCGTTTGCTTTGGGAACGGCTGAAAGCTCGTTCCTGGAGCGGGCACCGCTCCCGCTTCTGTGGAACGGCCAAAAGCCGCTCCACCAGGAACAGCCAAAAGCTGGTCCTGCGCTTTGCTTTGGGAACGGCTGAAAGCTCGTTCCTGGAGCGGGCACCGCTCCCGCTTCTGTGGAACGGCCAAAAGCCGCTCCACCAGGAACAGCCAAAAGCTGGTCCTGCAAAGGAGCGACCGAAGCGCAACGCGCGAAGGCCGCTGCATAAAAGCAGATAGACAGAATCCCGAAGCGACCTAGCGTAGGGATAGGCCCCCAGGCCGGTCTGCTCCCGCGTAGGCCGTCCAGGCCGAAGAGGGAGTGCGAAGCATCTATCTTGCAGGCGCCGCGCGCCCGTCCGGCAGCGCCGGACCCCCCGCGTGAGGCGTTGGTAGGCTGCCGACGTCCAGGAGGCCCTACCAACCCGAAGGGGCGGTTCCGAGGAACGCAGGAATCGCCCCGTAGGGCAAGGAACGTGCTACGACCGTAAAGCTGGGGACGCGAAGCGTTCACGGCTTTAGGGAGTGTTCCGCCGCGCCGAAGGTGGGGGGTCCGTCGTAGACGGACGGGCGCGCGGGTGAATTCGGCAAGGGTTGCCCCGTCCAGGGGCGTTCCTGCCGAAGAGGGCGGCGTCGAGTATACTCGACAGAGCCCTAAACGCAGCCGGAGCGCTCCTCCGGCGAAGTATGGCAGCCCCCTGGGCTGCCACGACCTTGCCACGCAAGGGCGGCTTTCAGCTCTTTGCATTGGCTCTTCGCTCTATGCTTTCTCTATGCTTACATCCTATCAGCAATCCTATACTGATGCATAGGAAGAGCATAGAGCGGCGACAGGCGGCGCCGTAAGGTTCCGAATCGGAACCTTGGCTTCTTGGGCTCGTATCCCCTGCCAGGCAAAGGTTCCGATTCGGAACCTTGGCAGGGGTTGCGGCGGGTTCCGATTCGGAACCCAAGCCAGGCGCACCAGGGCGCCCGCTGTATGCCTCTTGGGTTCCGATTCGGAACCCGTTCATCGGCTTTGCTGAAAATGTGCAATTTTCCAGCCCTAAAGCAATTGCACCACAGGAACAAATGGCGTAAGGTCTCCGCATGTTTTAACAGCGAGGCGCGCCCGGAATGGAGTTCTTAAAGTTCGTTTTAGACAATACCGAGACGTTCGGCGTAACGATTGTTTCGCTGCTCTTCGGCGTCCTCTTGGTGCTGATGGTAAGTGGCGCGATCACTCACGACGACGAATCGACCGCGCTAGAAATGACCCTAATTTGGGTCAAGCGGGCCTTAATTATTCTCTTGGTTTCTTGGCTTCCTATCTTCGGCTTTTCTCTTTATGCCCTTGCATGGAGGCTCTACGGAAAAGAATTTGCAGGTCGCTATATCCATGAATGGGTATCGCTTCTATGGGGGTCGGTTGTAGACGTGTCCTGGCGCGCCCTCCCCCTCGTATTCCTGCCACTCTTCATTAAGTTCGCTATATGGCGCTGGGTAAAGCCGCTTATATCTTCCCAGTGGAGGCGCTGGGGAGTTCTTCAATCTGGTGATGCCGCTTCAGACATTCGAGTCGAGTTTAATCGCATCAAAGCTAGAACTTTCAACCCCCGCGACTACTATGCAAGCGGGAAGATATTTTGGGGCTTAGACCAGTCGGGCTCACCCGTATATACCCCGGAAGATGAGTTCACTAAAACGCACACGAAATCAATCGGCCCATCACAGACTGGTAAAGGCGTCATGCTTGGCGTTCTGCTTGACCAGGCAATAAGCAAAGGCTGGGGGGCGTTCTTTGTTGATAAAAAACCGGACGACTTTATTCCCGATATTATGCGTGAGTCCGTTGCACTCAACGGGCGCGGTGATCTGCTTGTTTTAGATCTGACCGGCAAACTGCCTGGTGGATATCACCCATTTAAGTACGGCTCCGCACGGGAGCGCCGCGAGCGGGTTGTTAAGGCTCTGGGTATGCGAGACACAGGAACTAACGCCGATCATTACAAACAGAACGCGCGCGAAGCCCTAGATCTACTAATGCCGTATTGGACAACGGGCACCCTTTCTCACCTAAAAGATCTTGTGGAATCCCCCCCGTCTTCCCTGACCGACAGGCAGCGCCAGCTTATTCTTATGTTCGGCGGAAATATCAAGTCGCCCCTTAACGAACTGATTGGCCTCGGCACCCTGGAGCCAAAAGGGGATGGCTTTAAAGTTGAAGAAGCCTTCATGTCGTCCCGAGTGATCTACATTAGATCCGACATACAGGACACCGTAGTACGCAAAGCCGAAACCTGTCTGCTTGATGAAATGATCCAGGTAGTTCGGAATATTCGGATGCCTAACTATGTGCTGGGCGTTATTGACGAAGCTCGATTCTCGATGACCGAAACCCTCGCAGACTCACTAGCGACTGTTCTATCCAAGAAACTAATATTGACTCTTGCTTATCAGTCTGTAGAAGACCCGCTCAACCTGACCGACAAGACGCTAAACGCGAAGTCGATTAAGAACGGCATTGAAACCAATACCCAGAACACTCTGGGATATCGCCCAAACGACAATGAAACTGCAGAATGGCTTTCAGATTTGACGGGCGAAACGCAAAAAACCATCACAAAAATGGAGAAAGTAACTCGCAACGCAGGAGGCGCCGAGGAATGGGATGGTGAGCGCACAGTAGGCCAGCAAGCCGAGAACCTGATTCATACCAACCAGCTCTTCGCCATGCCCCCTCGTGTTGGTGTACTTATACGCCCTGGCATAATGGCCACATTGCTCTATACCTGCTGGGTTCCCGTGAAGGAAATGAAAGGATTGTCGAGCCGACCCGCCGACAACCCCGCCCCAGAATCACCGCCCCCAACGACTCCGGAAGCCCCCGCCGTAGCTATGGTGCCTCAGAGCCAAGAGCCTGATGTTGAACTTCAAGGCGAAGATCCTTTCGCTGACGCCGATGACCAGGATTCATTATCGAACAGTCCCTCAGCCCCCCCGCCTGCCTACACTGAAACAAGCTCCGCCGCACCAGAATCTGAAGAGACAGACTTTGACGCGTCTCTGTACCCTGCCGATTCTGATGACCAAGAAAGCTCACTAAACAGCGACACTCCAAAATTAAGCGAGGCTCAGATTGCTGCCATTGAAGCGGCCGGAGCGCAACTTACTGCAACGAAATCCAAAGCAAAACCAAAAACAAAAGCCACCACCCCCACCCAGCCATCAAAGCCGGATCTGTCACAGCTTAACGATATTGAGGGTATCTAAATGACAACACCAACAAGCACCGTCACGTTTCCCAAGATATATTCGGTTATGAGCCCAAAGGGTGGAGTGGGCAAGTCCACCAGCCTAAGCGCATTAGCCCTATATATTTCAGAAGTTCGTAATCAGAAAGTGCTTCTGCTAGACCTTGATAATATAGCAACTCTTACCAACAACTTTCAGGGCGACAAAGTTAGGCACCCTGAACTAAGTAATGTCACCGATCTATATGTAGACCCAGACGGCAAAGACATGCTTAAAGTAAGCGTTGTTCGCCCCAATATTCATCTAATACAAGGCGACAGCAAGATTCACGAGATTAACAGCAAGAATAGCATCGAGCTAATAAGTTTGCTGGAGGATAACTTACATCAACGCATACCTGACATTAGTACATATGACTACATCCTAATTGACACACCGGCTGGTGTAGGCAACTCCGTTCTATCGGCGTTAATTTGCTCGGACTACATATATAGCCCAATTGACCTTGACACAAACTCTATCAGCGCGATTGACGAATTGACGCGAGTTCTGAAGCCCATAAAGCGCCGCATGAATCCAAAACTCGCCTGGAAAG
The DNA here is from genome assembly GCF_032106285.1 of Stutzerimonas kunmingensis. Lineage (GTDB taxonomy): Bacteria > Pseudomonadota > Gammaproteobacteria > Pseudomonadales > Pseudomonadaceae > Stutzerimonas > Stutzerimonas kunmingensis_B. Next base: position 41,369 of record NZ_DAMCPO010000029.1, on the reverse strand, counting down.
GCTTGTTAATAAACCGAGTCGCCAAGCTGGTCCCAGTACTAGGCGCCCGGCTCCCAGAAGCCCTTAATCACCGCAAGATCTACACCGACATTACATCCAAGTACACCGACGTGGTGCTGGGCGTGATTTGTAATCGCAACGCAATTCAAAGAGCCGTTACGTCAGGCCAATGGATAGCCGGCCGCGACCAATCAAGCCTGGATGCAATCCGCGAAGTAAGCACCTTTTGTGAAAACCTGCTGGAGACTAAAGCATGAGCGATTCGATTTCTGACCTTCTAAATGCCGCTGAAGACGCTGGCATTCAGATAAAGCCGGGCGACCAGATCCAGCGGATTCACCGATCTCTGATACTGCCAGACCCGAACCAAAATCGTGATGACTGGGACGACCCCGCGACCCGCGCACATATAGAAGGTATCAGAAAGCTGATGACGAAGAAGCTACCCAGCGGGCAGTTCTTCGGCATTCGCCTCCCCCTGCTGGTCGGTCAGCCAAATGAAGAAGGCAAAGTCCCGCTTATCGATGGCGAGTGCCGCTGGCGGGCCTCCGAGGGCGTCGAAGAAGAGCTGCAGTACCTGCCATGCCTGGTGCGGGCCGGCGATCCGCTTGAGCTGCGCATGGATCATGCTACTTCAAACGGCGCACGCAAGGACTTGACCCTCTACCAGACAGCTCGCGCTATTCAGCGAGACAAGGAAGAGTTTGGCCTATCGAACGAGGATATTGCAGCTATTCACGGCCTACGGGGCGCTAAGGCTGTAAGCAAGCACTTGGCGGTACTCAAGCTCTCCCCCGAGGCACAGAAGTTCGCCAAGGACGGGTCATTTAAAGACGTCAATCTTATCTATGAGTTGCGCGATCTAGACCCATCGGAGTTGAAAAAGCTTGAAAAACTCATGGCTAAGGGCGACAGCTTCCAGCAAGCACTGAAAGCGATTACTAATCGGAAAAAAGCAAAGGAAGCGCCGAACAACACCAGCGGTGAGCCAGAGAGCGCTACCGGCCAACCGAGCCCCCCGAGCAGCAAAGGTTCCGATTCGGAACCTAGTGAGAAAATAACCCTTCGAGGCATTGATTTAGCTGCAGCTGTGGCGCTCGCGGACCTTCTGGGCGTCGAGGATGCCGCCAACCTCCCCCACCCCGCGCTTGAGGCAAAAATCCTCGCCTCGATCACAAGTCTCGCGTAGGAGTACCTATGCCCCTTTACCGCGTCGCTTCCGCGTCAGATTACGAGCCGTTCGACCTGGCAGGGAAAGTCATGTACAGGCTGCCGTGGGAAACATCGTTTTGCCCTGGCAACCCCTGCAGCGACCCCCACCAGGGAGCGCGCGATTACAACGCCTATCAGGCCAAAGCTATGGGCCTCGACGGTGAAACAGATCCAACAGATGTATTCCTGCGCGGCCTTCAGTGGGCGCTCGCTTCTGACTCTCCAGAAGCCATCGCCTTTGCAAGGGAGATTATCGACTCAGTCGAGACGGGCAAGCCTATCGGCCTGCCCGTCCGACCCACATGGGAGAGTCAGGAATCTCTTGCTTACAGAACCGCCGCCTCGTTTTTGAATGATCGTCTCCCGGCCCTCGTTAGCAACTACCTGACTCAACTAAAGATCAGAGCGAGCTGGAACCGCAATGGATAAAAGAACCCAAGCCGAAGCAAAAACCAAGATTCTAGTGCGCGACAAATACCTACTCGCTATGTGGGACTCGGGGTCGCAGCGCATCTGCGGCAAGCGAGTAGCCCTTGGCCTGTTCTCTGTCGAATCCTTCAGTTCAAACAAGAAGCCGGAACACCAGGTAGCCCGGCTACTTGCAGAAAGAATTGTTCCGTTCCTGCGTGACGAGATCATGCAGAACGAGAAGGTTCTCCGCGACAATCTCAAAGAGGTTGAAAAGGATCTACAGGATCTACAGCAAGACCCGCTCTATGCCAGCATCGAGCTGGCCGAAGCGCCAACGCAAACCTATGAGATCACTGTCGAACAGCGCGGAGCTTGGCCGCTTGTAAATCTCTTTGTCCGCTCGTTCGTCCTGGTAGACATGATCACCAGCACCCTGAAACGCATTCACAGTCTCGGCGCTATTGACTTCTCAACCTACAAGCGCCGTGAAAAGAAGCTGGCCAAACCAATGTGGCAAACCATGACCCGCCTTGAGGAGGCGATCAAGGGTTACCACCTCCAACGCAAGGCCATCAGCAATATTAAGGAGACTGAATGACAAACCTTCTCATTGTTGAGTCGCCCAAAAAAGCCAAGACGATAGCCGGCTACCTCGGTCCAGAGTGGGAAGTCCACGCAAGCGTTGGGCATGTTCGAGATTTACCAGATAAATCTATCGGCGTTAGCCCCCCAGATTTCCGACCTGAATATGTTTTCACAGGCAACGGCAAAGAGATATGCGAGCGCCTTTCTCGCGTTGCGTCGCGCTGTGAGCACGTTTACCTTGGATCGGACGATGATCGGGAGGGAGAGGCAATTGCCTGGCATTTGCAGCAGATTTTAGGGCTTAAAGAGCCGCGTCGGATTGCATTTGGTGAGGTTACAAAATCGTCGATCACCAAAGCTATCTCTGAGTGGCGGAAGATCGATGTTCATCGTGTGGCGTCACAGGAGGCCCGCCGAATTACTGACCGCCTGGTTGGCTACCAGGTGAGCCCCACCTTACAGCGCGCCCTGGGAAGCTGGGACCTGTCAGCCGGCCGCGTTCAGTCGGTAGCTCTGAAGATTGTTGTTGAGCTGGAACACAAAATTGAGCAACACCAGGCATTGTCGTATTACACAGTAGAGGCTGAATTCGACGGCGGCTGGTCTGCGCAGTGGCAAAGTGGTGAGAAACATTTCACAGACAAGCACCTGGCCGAGCTGGTGGCTAAAGCCAAAAACTTCACTGTGCTCGATTATGAGACAACCCACTCAACCTCGGCACCGTTCTCACCGTTCATAACATCAACCCTGCAGCAAGCCGCCAGCAACGCATTAAAGATGCGCCCGAAGATCTGCATGGAAACAGCGCAGAGCCTCTATCAGCAGGGGCTTATCACCTATATGAGAACGGACAATCCGAACCTGACAGATGAAATGATCCAGGCAGTTCGTCTATACGCGACGGACCATGGACTAGCTCTTCCGCCTGAGCCTCGATCCTGGAAAGCGCCAGAAGGCGCACAGGAAGCTCACAAAGCGATCATGCCTACGGATCTGTCTCGACTAGAAGCCGGCGAGACGGACAAAGAAAAAGACCTGTATCGTCTCATTTGGCTTCGAACAGTAGCTTGTCAACTCGCGGACGCGGAATTTAAAAACCACAAGATTACGCTTGAAAGCAAGAACACAGAGCAACCTTATGTGTTTTGCGCCACATACCAGGAACTAACCAAGCCTGGCTATAAGCAACTCATGCAGCGCGACGATACTGAGGAGGCGGAGGAGGGCGGCGCACCCAACGCTGCACTACCCATGATGGCAGCTGGTTCCGCCATCACAGCCAAGCAGGCCCGCGTTAAGACACAAAAGACGAAAGCACAAAAGCGCTTCACTGAAGCATCTTTGATTAAGCAGCTTGAGAGACTGGGCGTCGGCCGACCGTCGTCCTATGCTGGAATCATGGAGACCATTACCAAGGAGCGCGGCTACGTCCGAAACAAAGGGAAGACACAGTTCCTGGAGCCGACTGAGCGCGGCCTGAAGGTATACAAAGCACTTGAAGGCCGATTCTCATTTATGAATGTCGATTACACAAATGAACTGGAATCAAAGCTAGACGGCATTCAGTCGGGCACCTCCAAATACAAGGCCGTACTAAGCGAAGTTTACAGCGACCTGAGTCGAGAGATTGACGATTTTAAGAGTCACGTCAAACCCATTCACCCTTGTCCCAAGTGCGGAAATGGACTGATGCATACCAAAAGTGCCAAAGGCTCATTCTGGAGCTGCAGTGGGTTTATGGACGGATCATGCGACGTGGCGCTGCCCGACAAAGAGGGCACCCCTCTCCTGGCTGCGCAAAAATGAGGGATTATTCCCGCGACCTGGTTGCGTTGCGTAACCAGGTCGGTATCAACCAACAGATGGCGGCAAACCTTCTTAAGACGCCCTTCAGAACCTATCAACGATGGGAACAAGAGGGCTCTCGCATGCACACAGCTTTCATGGAACTCTTGCGGTTCAAATGCAGCGCCCCGAAGGACGTGATAGCCACCTATCTAGTTGAAGTAAATACCGAGCCCACCCCAGCGGAGATAAAGTCAGCTCGCCTGAAGTATGGCATCGAGGAGCCAGATTTAGCGGGGCAAGTCATCTATATGAAAGATAAGACCTGGTATCGGTGGGAATCAGGTAAACGCAAGATGAAAAGGGCGTTCCTTGAGTTATTCTATCTAAAGCAACGCACCCCCACTCCAATCTATGAACAATACGCAAAAAAAAGAGAGATAGCCTAAGCTATCTCTCCCGTGTTTACACCAAGTTAAGCGTGTAAACGTTACGATGATACTCAACTAACTTCGCCGCATCCTTGAAAAGGAACGGCTTAGTCCCGTAAGTATACGCATAGATTCTAGATAATTGCCGGTTAACGTGCAGGCGAATTATATAGAGAGTATCAGTAGGCCCAGTGAGGAACGAAACTCGTTCAACACCAAGCGGACCACCAATATCTACGTAAGTCATCAAACGCAAACAATTGGTTTGTCTAAATTGAATGACGTCTTCCCAAGATATCGGTTCAGCGATATCAGTAGCAGAAGCAAACAAACCGACCGATAAACCGTCGATTAATCTTTCGTCAAAATCATGTTGCTTTAACTGGATATGCATAGTAGCACCCTTAGTTTAACGTTATGGACTTTTCAACCAGTCATAGAGTCCGAATCTGGCCCCTGTATAATAGATGATCGACGAAATTTTGTCTAGTTAGGCACGGAGAGAGCAGGGGAGGGGTGGGGAGGGGTAGAGAAGAGTTTTAACTATTGCTTTAGTAAGCACCCTTAACATCAAAGATGCTTAATAAAACATATGACCTGACTAACTACGCCCTCCGAAGAGGGCAATAGCTCGACTAATCTACTGCTGTGGCTCATCTTCCTTTGGAGGCATGATTACTAGCTTCCCCGAAACCGACAGACCTGGGGTTATCTCAACATTGAAGCCACCCCCTTGCCGATGCGGGAAGGCGACCCCAACCCGCGTCCAATAGTTACGCTTCTCTTCGCCTTCGCGCTCCGGCAACTCGTTTACGACTGAAACAACAAATGGTTTTGCCATATATCAACCCTCTATGTGTGTTTTATTAAACTAGCTTAAACACTTTCAGACCTCAAGCCATCCTCGCACTACTTACAAGAATGCACTCAACGTCCACCCGCGTAACAACGTTGCAGCCTTGAATTATTTTATAAGCATTAATTTGCTTAATATATTTGTATGCCTCCGGCGGCAGGGGTTCGCCCCTGTGGCGAGCGGCCAGTGGGGGAGAGCAGCCCACTGCCCCTCGCGTAGGGTTGCGAATGCGTACTGCGTCAAGTGTTCGCGCTGCCCGGCTCTCCGTTCGACGGGGCAAGCCCCGCCGAGCCGGGGAGGCGGCACTGGACGCCCCAATGGCTTGCTTCCAGCCACTCAATCGCTAACAGATTACCGATCGTTCGCGGATCGAGCTGCTGCTGCAGCTCGCCGGCAGCGTCAGTTTTGTTAGCATTCAAGATCGCCTTCTCCTTGCTCCCACCCCGCCAAGTCGAACATTTGGCGGCACTGCTCAGCCTTGCGCAGCATCTTCGAGATATCGCCCCCGCTGAGCGCTCTTGCGCCAACCGGCCACACCTCTCCAGCCGCCTCATAAAGCTCCGCTGCCGAAAGCCACTTGCGCTCCTGCTCTGCCCGCTCCGCCGCAACGCGCAGCGCTACACTGGATCGCTCTGCCTTTGTGGGGGTCAAGTCTCGAATCAACATGATGGATCTCCTTCGCAGTTTCCCTGGAGCGGTTGCCGCCGCGTGTTCCAGGTCGTGGTTACATATTTAAAAGGCGAGCTTTAGCTGCTCGGCCTCAATGGTTTTCGCCGGGATTCTGTTGCTACGCACATCAAGTGCGTTATCGCTCCCCCTCATTGCTTCAGATGCTTGAACGAACCGCCGCTTGCTGGCCGCATCCCGAAATACCCGAAAACTTTCGTCAACAACGCGATTAGCAAAGGCCCATTGATTCCAAGCGAATCCTCGCCCTAGGCCAACACTGGTTTTTGTGTTGGGAAATCCACCAGGACTTCGAACCAACTCCTCCCAGCTCGCCCCAAACTCAACAGCGTCAAATCGACTGTGCTTTCCCGTCAAAGCGTTGCGCTCAAGCAACAACGCCCGCTCCATGAGGTCTGGGTGATAAGCCGCCAGCCAATACAGCTCCCAGTGCTTCGAGGCTGGACAGAAGAAACAGGCCGATTTGATCGGGACGAGATCCGCACCAAGCATTCTGGTTATGGCTTGAACACATTCACGCCGAGCCCACCCCACAACCTGCAACGGATAGCAGAAATCAAACTCTCCATCGGTGTCCTTGAGGTTCTTGCTTCGCCGCAAGTCTGCCTTACCGCAGTCATAGCCGATGAGCTTTACGATTCGCTGGCCCGACGCCTTAGAAGCCAGCCATAGCGGGTGAGGAGGGCGCTTGTCTGGACCTGATTTGGCTCCCTTCAGGAGCTTGTCTTGAGGGTCTTGCTTCCATTTGATGCTGCAGGACTTCATCCCGAAAGCGAGTGACGGCAACGTCTCATTAGAAATGCAGTTGCCATATAGGTCCGAGTAGCCGGTCGACTGCAGCGTTGTCTTCTTGCACACATCCACCGCAGGCCAACCCCACCCCTCCAGCACCTTATTCATGGCCGCGACGTGTGCGTGCGTTTCAGGCTTTTCAGCTCCCGTGTCGGCAAAGCTGATCACATCGGGACGAATGTCGGCTGCTCGCAAAGCAACAAGCATCGCGGTGGAGTCGACGCCGGCACCAAAGCACACAGATATAGGCCGCCCGAGCAGCGCACCCCGCAGGGCATCAGCCTGCTCGGGCGTCAGAATGGGTAGCGACTGAGCGGCCCTGGCCGCAAACGCAAGAGAGGTCATTGCACAAACCCTTCGCAGAGCCCTGGCACGGTTGCCGCCGTGAACTCCAGAGCGAAAGATCCGGCCAGGCTTGCGCCCGGCCGGAGTGGTTACATCGAGGACGCCGGGATCTGACCTGCCAGTTCCTGCAGGACCACACTGCGCATGTGGTAGATATCGGACGAAAAAACGTGGGATTCGATCATTCCCAGATAGATGCGCCGTCCTTGGTAAACCCCATGAACATCAGACGTGCAATCGCCGTGACGCGCCTCCGGGTCAGGCGTTACAGAAACGTTTTCAAACCTGCGGAGCAAGGCTTGGAATGTGCCCTCACCAATCACCACAAACTCTGAGCTAGCCATGATCCGATCTCCTTCGCAGTTTCCCTGGAGCGGTTGCCGCCGCGTGTTCCAGGGTGCCGAGGCGGTATTGCTTCGACGTGGTTATTGTCTCGCATACCTGCCCCGGCGTCAATTCTTGGTAAATCATTTTTTTACTATAATTTTACCGCCTGTCGGTTTTTGAACCTCAAAGCCGTGGAGTAGGGCACCCACGCCGAGCCTCAGCAACAACGCCCAATACTCAGTAATAACGGTAGCATAATAATTATAATAATATTATTCTTCTTATTATCATAATGCCCATTCGGAGCCTGTATGGAACCTCTATCCACCGCCTCGTTGATTCCTGCCGACATTCGTACCCGCATCATCGAGGCCGCAAATCAGCTCTTTGAAGAGTCAGGCGGCGCCCGGTTTCCTGCGGTGGCCGACGTGCGGCGCCTAGCCAAGACGGACATGAACGCAACCAGTGCGGTAATGCGCGAATGGAAGCGTCAGCAGACCGCCAAACCCGAGCCAGTTGCAGTGGCGGTCCCAGAGCCGGTGCAACAAGCGGGGATTGAGCAACTTGCCGTTGTGTGGTCAACAGCCCAAGACCTAGCGAACGCTAGCCTTCGCAGCGCCCAGGCGTCCTGGTCGGTTGAACGTGATGAAATGGAATCAATGCGGCAAGAGCTTGCTCAACTATTTGAAGCTCAAGCCCGCGAGCTTGAGGAAACACAAACAGCCCTGGCTGCCGCCGTACAGGCGCGCGAAGGCGCCGAGCTACGCTCAACCGATCTAGCTGACCGGCTTGCCCAGCAGCAAAGCCGAGCAGACCAGGCCGAAGCGCGCATCCGCGAAATCGAGATCCGCGCTGATGACCTGAAGAGCGAAGCAATGCGAGCCCACGAGGAAACCCGGTCAGTCCGGCAAGAGCTCACCGAAGCTCGTGCGAGCCATGTGAGCGAAGTCGAACAGCTGAACAAAGTTGCAGCCGAACAAATTGAGGGGGCTCGATCCGCCCTTGCCACCTTCAAAGGCAAAGCTGAAGCGATCCAGGAGAGTCTGACGCAGCAACTGGAGCAAGCGCAGCTCCAGCTTCTGCAGTACAAGAGCGATCTACAGATAGCGCGTGCCGAAAGCCTTGAGCTGGCTAAAAGCGCGGAACGTGAATCGAAGAGAGCAGAGAAGATGCAGGCCGAGCGGGATCAGGCACAACTGGGAGTGGCGAGCGCTCGGGAAACAGCGGCTCGCCTCACTGGTCAGCTCGAAGCTCTCCAGCAGCAGAACGCCGCTCTACTGGAGCGCCTGCCAACCAAACCAACCACGAAAAAGTAAGCAATCCGGCTGGCCGCGCGAGGTAGCGTGGCCAGCACGTCAGGCACTATGTCGCGGATTGCGAGCATGCCACGGCAGCATGAAACTCAGGGACCAGACAAAACCCCTCCACACCGCCCAAAGTGCAGCGCCAACCAATATCCCCAGCAGATACAACAATCCAATGAATCGCCCTACAGCATCAGCGTGAGCATCGATTGGCACTTGCTCGACAGCGGTCGACACACACGGGGCTGCAGCTGCAGGCGGAAATGTCGACGCCGGCTCGTCCAGGCACTGCTTCACGCCAAGCTCGCCAGGCACCGCGCTCTCAATCCCGATCATCACCTGGTACGGGATCTCCCCCACTCCGCGACTACCAGGCAGCGCGAAGCTCACAAGCAGAAAGACCGCCGCCGCCGCTAAAAACGGCCCCACTACTAACACCTGAATCAACACGGCTTTAAGCCCGCGAATGATTCCCACCACCCCATCTTGAATATCCTGAAGATCAGTTCGCTCAACCATGCTCAATCCCCACGCTGCCTATGGCACTTACCGCCGCACCTTGAATGGCTTATACTGAAAAAGCCCTGCTCCTTCGCAGAGCACCGAGGTTCGTCACCTTGCCGGGTGGCGAGCCTCACCCCACCCCTCATCGCACGATATAAACGACCCCACCGTCCGGCCGAATCGCCATAATCCGATTCGGGGATATCTGCTTGAACTTCCAGCGCTCCTCTAGCGCACTCGCACTCCCAGCCGCTACCACAGTGACGCGCCGCTCACTGTTATCAACTTTGATGTAGCTGCACCCATCAGAACCAGTCCTGGTGCGCGCGCAGTCGTTACCATAAAGCGAGGCACGCCCCATCGCCGGAACCTCAACTACCGTTCCCGGCTCCAGGTAAACAGCTGTACTCCGGCTCGATCTCGATGCCCCCCCACCAAGTATCTTGGATGCCTGGTCGAGCACTTTGCTAACGTCTCGCGGGATCAACTCGTCTGCCTGCACGCTCACCGCGACCATCAAACTCAAGACACCCCCCACCAGCTTGAACATTTTCATCACCGCACCTCTTTGTTGTCTTGGGCATTTATGAAAGCGCTCCGAAAGCCCATCGGATCTGCAATACCCCTTAACGGCGCCTGCGGATTCCCAGCTCCAGAAACGATCAGCGTCCCAAAATTAAAGATCCGGCCCAGCACTCCTTGATGAACCTGAACTGATTCAACCCTATTGATACTAAGTTCGATCGTTCTTCGTCCTATAACGCCCGTCTTGGAAAACACTCGCTTATTCGTGAAAGCCAATTCGGTGGAGTAGTACCGAAGCAACGGCGGCGCAATCAGAACAAGCGCTATGACAAGCAACGCCGCACCCTGAAATAATCCAAGCGCGCCCACAAGAAGCGATAGAGCCAACCACGGAGCAAGTGCCCACCAGCTCAGCCGCCCTCGGTACAGCACAGATTCGCCCGGAATCAACGACTCATCGACATACCCCATAAGCACCTCTACTCGCCTGAATTCCGCTCTTCCTGCAAGCGGATAACCTGGCGCGCCAACTCAGTGAAATTCGCCAACTGCAACTCCTGCTCGGCCCGCTCTGCAACCAACCGCTCGATCACCCTCGCCTGCTCCGCTAGAGACGCCTCAAGCGCCTCGATCCTCTCAGCAGAGCAACGCCGCTGTTCATCGAGAGCTGCGGCCAGTTCAATGGCTTGCAGGGACCCCTTCACCAATGCCTGAGACGCTGTTTTCTCATTCGTAAACAGACAAACCCGCTCTAGCTGTTCAGCAGTGGCGTGGCGAACCATGATCGTCGGCATTTGGATCTCCTCCCTGTGTGCCAAGTATACGCCATTTGTTCCCAGCTGCTAACAAAAGTGGCGTAGCCCGACGGGCGGCACGGTAAGGAACACCGTGAGGTCGGTCGAATCTGTTAACACCCTTGCCATCGTTCTGATCACTCTTGCTCTTGTTCGTGCATCCCTCACCGCCCTTAGACCCCTCACCCACGCCGGGGCAGGGGCCAGATACCTGATGTACAGCATGTTTAACGCTCGTGATGGGGACGATTACCGCCCTGGCTTGCTGCTCTGCAGCGGGCTCATCGAGGATGTGTTTGTATTTGGCAACGGTCTGCCTGGTAAGGCGGGCCGCTGCGGCGATTGCCGTGTATGTCAGAGGTAATCTGCTCGCACGGAGTGCCTGGCAAGCGCGTCGAACTTTATCTTCGGTCTGCACTGCGCGCTGCCCGTGGGTTCGCTGCGCTGCAAGCCGCTGACGCTCGGAAAGCGGCAGCTCAGGCGACAGTCGCATAACGCCCCGCCGACACGCGCTGCCCCCCTGGTAGCGATCCCACGTCCATCGCGCAACCGACTTGACTGTTGCTTTCAGGGACGAATGCTGAAGATTCTCCGCGAACCCCTGGCTCACGAAGTTGTTCTGATTTTTTGCGTAGAGCTCCAAGCGCCGCGTGAAACTCTCAAACCCGCCCCGATCCCTTTCATCCTGAACAATTCGGTAAGCGTGGTAACGCAGGTTCTCGAACAGTAGACAATGCCTTGAGTGGCCCACCTGCCCCACCCGCGGCCCCTTGCGCCACCGCTGCTCGCCCGCGAGTTCCACTTCGTTCGCCAGCTCTGCCAGATGGTAAACATGACCATGCAGATCCTCGGTATTCCACCAAGGGTGCCCTGGTGTCTTGGCCACCGGCCCGCTCGCATACTCCAGGTCCGCACCGAGTCTCTCGGCATAGGCCACGTAGATTGCCTTCATGTACTGAATCGGCGCAGAGCGCGCGCGCTCTGACGTGCATATTGGATGCACCGCGTAGAAAAGGTGGGAATGCCCGTTTATTCGGTTACGGACAATTAGGTTTGGCGGCGGTAGCCCCTCGTCATCCCAAGCGAGCGCGTTCGGATGATCGAGGTCGAAGATCAACCAAGAGACCATATCGCTTCGGTTGATCTGCATGTATGGGTAACGGACCGCGTACTCGCGGGGGCGGATGCGAGCAGCCGTTTTGTCAGTGCTGCACCGCGACAGGTAGGGCGCCTCACTCAAGACGCGAGCAAGCGCCGGGCTTTCAGCCGCCGTAGGTGGGGTCGCGGTCACGCTTCGCTTTGAGTGCTCTGCCACGTTATCGCCCAAACGGTAACGGGCGAGCAGTCAAAGGCTGTGGTTTTTTCTTGCGCGCAGGCGCATACCTAGCCATAATCTGCTCACTTGTCGAGTGAACAGGCCGGTCCCGCCAAGAACGAAGCCTGTTCAAGATTTCCAAAAAGCCCGGTTTCAGCGCCGGGCTTTTTGGTTTCCGCTATTCGTCTTTACCCTCTAAGGGGATCTCCAGCTGTGCATCGTGGTTGCCATCCTTCACCGCCTGCACAAAGCGCGCGATGGCCATCCGAATCTCTTCGGAAGCCGTCTTTCGACGCATCTTTCTCAGCGCTACATCGAAATCAGCCTTGAGCCCTTCATCACACCGGTAGGTGTATGACTTGAAGTCGGCGTTCATAACGTCACCTTGAGTAATACGGTGATACGGGCCAGAGAGTAGCTGTGCGCACACTGAAGGTCAACGGACCTGACTGTCAGAATGAGATAAATAAGACGATTGCTAACAACTTTTTGACGCTCCGGGTTGTTAGCCGCTCAACCTCCAGCCAACCCGGGCAAAAATTGTTAACAGTAGGTGCTAACAAATTCGCCGCCGGCGTCGGGCTGCAGTTGCAGCTCGATCCGCGATCGATCAGCAATCTGTTAACAGGATGCGATAATGCCTCTACCCGTTGCTCTACCGCGCCTTCGGCTTGGTGGCTGGTGGTCAACGGCGGACCAGAAAAGCGCTGTTCCCCCGTTGACCACCAGCTCGCCTAAGATCCCGCCAGCCCTGCCCGGCTCGACTGAAGCCACTGATCACCCCATGCTGGTGGCATGATCCATCACCCCGTAAAGTGGTCTGTGCCGGTTGAAGAGCACCACGCCCGGATGAAATGCTCAGAACGTTATTGGAGACTTTTATGGGACACACAGAAGTTTTCTGGTTTATAGATCCGCGTGATGGCGAGTACGGGGTTCAGCACTCCTCGCATGACAGATACATCATCGAGGCGAAGCTTGCTAGCCTTGGCTGCACTGGCATCCCGATCCAATCCACGATCAAGGCATTTCCGCCAGCCCCGCGCATCGATCCATCACCACCGGATATCGATGAAAACGGTGAAATCTGCTTCTAGCACGCACCGAAAAGGACCTATCTAATAGGTCCTTTTTTTTGAGGCTCACCACCTTGATGAACACTAACGGTCGACAGGGCCAGGCTCTTTCTCTCTGTCCGTCGAATAGAAGGGGAATCCGGCAGCTCTAGCCCCAGCTGTGCTCTTCGCTCTTGGGCCATAAATTCAGCCTCCCTCACCTCTTTCTCGTTGGCCTCCCTGTCTCGCTCGCGTTTGTGCCGACTCACGGTGCTTGTTGAGCAGCCCAAAAGATCGGCTGTTTTACGAACAGACATATCGCTATCCAGGCACTGATATATCTTCCGTTGCAATTCCAGGTCAGGCCGGCGCCCCTTGTACAACCCAGCCCCCTTCGCTTTTCGGATGCCCTGCGCCTGACGCTCTCGCCTCGTCTCGTAATCCTTGCGCGAAAATGCCGCCATGAACTCCAGAAAGGGGAGCCAGCAGAATGCGGAAAAAATCGTACGCTAAGCCATTCGCGTAGATTTGTGATAATGTGAATACACGTATCACATAGGAGCCTTAAACATGGCCACTTCCATTCGCTTGGCACCCGAAACCGAGCAGCGCCTAGACTTTTTGGCGACAAGCACCGGGCGTACCAAGGCGTATTATCTGCGCGAAATCATCGATCATGGCCTGACTGACCTTGAGGATTACTACCTCGCGGCTGAAGTCCTGGAGCGAGTCCGTAAAAATACAGAGGTCGTTCACTCTGCTGCGGACGTAAGGAAAGACCTTGGCCTGGACGATTGATTACACCGACACGGCCAAAACACAGTTGCGGAAGCTCGACAAGCAGTCAGCGAAGCGCATTCTTGACTTTATGGATGAGCGGGTGTCCAGCAGGGATGATCCGAGAACTACTGGCAAGGCGCTAACAGGCCCATTGGGTGGCCTGTGGCGGTATCGCGTAGGAGACTTCAGGGTAATCTGCGAGATACAGGACGGCGCCTTACGGATACTGGTTGTACAGCTTGGCAACCGTCGAGAAGTTTACCGCTGAAACCAACGTAACCCGCTGTCGCGTCCAGTTGAAGTACACCTCAACTGGGCGTCAGTCGGCTCACTGGCATCGCGTCAGACTAGGGCCGCTTTCTGCATTATCTGACGCCTAAACGTCAAACTCTATGGCCTCAACCTGACAGGCCGCATGCTTAGCGTACGATTTTGTCCGTTTTCTCTACCGTCCCCAACGGGCCCTTGACCCGGTAATGCGTGCCCACATGGTTGATCGGGTGCACCTTGTCGCCATTGGCGAACACGCCGCCGGCCTTGTCCAGCACCAGTGCATCGTCCTCCCAGCTGTCCCACAGATCGCCCACCACCTGCACGAACTCCTCGGCGCGGGCGTATCGGTCATGGGCGGATGGGTGCTGGTCCAGGCCGAAGTTGGCAGCGGCGGCCGCCAGCGACGTGGTCACGATGTTCCAGCCGGCGCGGCCCTTGCTCAGGTGGTCGAGGGCGCTGAACGAACGCGCCAGGTTGTAGGGCTCGCTGTAGGTGGTGCTGGCCGTGGCGATCAGGCCGATGCGCTGGGTGACCGCAGCGATGGCGGCCAGCCAGGTGATCGGCTCGAAGCGGATGCGCAGGCCTTCGCGGTCGTTCTCGGCCAGCGACGGCGAGTCGGCGAAGAAGATCGCATCGAGCTTCTCGCGCTCGGCGCGCAATGCCAGTTGTTGATAGAAGCCGATGTCCATGGACGCTTCCGGCACCGACTGCGGGTGCCGCCAGGCGGCTTCATGGTGCCCGTTGGGATAGATGAACAGGTTGAGGCTGAGCTTGCGTTCGGACATTTCCGTTCCCTGAAAAATGTGAATTGACGGACCTCAGTGCAGCTCGGCGAAGTCGCCGAGCACATCGTCGCGCAAGGCGATGAAGCGGCTGTCGCTGCGGTTGCGCGGGCGTGGCAGGTCGATGTCCAGCACGCGCCGGATACGCCCCGGGTTGGGCTGCATGACCACCACCCGGTCACCAAGGAACACCGCCTCGTCGACATCGTGGGTGACCAGGATCATGGTGATCTTTTCCCGCTCCCAGATGTGCTGCAGTTCGCCCTGCAGACGCGCGCGGGTCAAGGCGTCGAGCGCGCCCAGCGGCTCGTCCAGCAACAGCACCCGTGGGCGGTTGACCAGGCCGCGGGCGATCGCCACGCGCTGCGCCATGCCACCGGAAATCTGGTGCGGGTAGGCGTCGATGAAGTCCTGCAAGCCCACCAGCTCGATATGCTCGCGTACCGTCTCGCGCTTCTGCGCGGCGCTCAGCGCAGAGTTCTTCAAGCCCACGGCGACGTTCTGCTCGACGTTCAGCCAGGGGAACAGGCGATGGTCCTGGAACACGATGCCACGCTCCAGGCCCGTGCCCTGGATGGGCTTGCCATCGAGCAGGATGCGCCCGTCGTATTCCTCGTCCAGGCCCAGGATCAGCCGCAGCAAGGTGGACTTGCCGCAGCCGCTGGCACCGACGATGCTGATGAACTCGCCGGGGGCGATGTCGAGGTGGACGTTGTCGAGCACCTGAAAATGCGTGGCGCTGCCCGGTCGGGAGGCAAAGCGCTTGCTGATGTGCTCCAGGGTGAGGCCGTTGTTGTGCATGCTGCGATCCTTGTGAAATGCCGATCAGCGTGGCGTGATGCCGTACAGGCGCTGCATCCGTCGTTCGAGAGTCCGGGCCAGCGCGTTCAGCGCCCAGCCCACCAGGCCGATGACCAGCATGCCGAACAGCACCAGGTCCATCATGAAATGCTCGCTGCCATCGATCAGCGTGTTACCGATGCCCTCCCCCGATACCAGCAGGTATTCCGCGCCGATGGTCGCCAGCCAGGAATACACCAGCGCCAGGTACAGGCCGGTGAAGATCGACGGCAAGGCTGCCGGCAACATCACCGAGACGATCGTCTGCCAGCGGCTGAAGCCATACACCCGCGCGACCTCGAGCAGGCTCGGCGGCACGTTGCGCAGGCCGTCGCAGGTATTGACCACCACCGGCACCAGCGCCGCCAGCGACAGGAACACCACCTTGGCGACGTCACCCAGGCCGAACCACACCGATATCAGCGGGATCCAGGCGAACAGCGAAATCTGCTTGAAGGTGTTGAAGCTCGGGCCGACCAGGCGCTCGAAATAGCGCGACAGACCCAGCAGGCAACCCAGTACCAGCCCCAGCGAGGTGCCAATGACGAAGCCGCTGAGGTTGCGCGCAAGGCTCGCCGAGATCGCCCGCCAGAACTTGCCCGAAGCGATCTGCTCCCAGGCCGTGGCCACCACCTTTTCCGGCGACACGAACAGCCCCGACTGGCTCCAGCCCTGGTGCGATGCCAGCCACCAGAGGGCGATCGCCGCCACTGGCAGGACCCAACCGCGATAGCGGCGATGCGCAGGTTGCTGCGCAACAAGCGTCGTACTCATGCGCCCTGCCCTCCCAGGCGTGGCCGGCCCCGGTCGAGGCGTTTCTCGGCATAGTCGAAGGCACGGTCGAACAGCAGTCCCAGTGCGCCGACCACCACCACCGCAGCCATCACCAGATCCAGCTGGAACAGTTGCCGGCCATAGACGATCAGGTAGCCCAACCCCTCGCTGGAGGCCACCAGTTCCACCACCACCAGTGACAACCAGGCCTTGGTGAAGCCCAGCCGAAAGCCGGTGAAGAGGGTCGGGATCGCTGCCGGCAGCACGATCGCGGTGATGCTCTGCCAACGGCTGAAGCCATACACCTGGCCGACTTCCAGCAGGTTCCTCGGTGCCTGGCGGAACGCCTGCAACGTGCACAGCGTGATCGGCACCAAAGCGGCCTTGGCGATCAGCACGTACTTGAGCGTCTCGCCGATGCCGAACAACAGCAAGGCGAACGGCAGCCAGCCCAGCACCGGAATCTGCACCAGCGCGTTGAAGGTCGGGAGCAGGTAATCCTCGAGGGTGCGTGACAAGCCCATGGCCACGCCCAGGGCCAGGCCCAGCAAGCTGCCAAGGGCAAAACCGACCACCACCCGCTGCAGGCTGGCCGAGGCGTTCAACCACAGGTCGCCACTGCTGACCAGGTCGGCGAACGACTCGTAGACGTACGCAGGCGGTGGCAGTACCTGCTCCGACAGCCATCCGCGTTCCACGCCCAGGTACCAAAGGCCCAGCAACAGCAGCGGCAAGAGCCAGGGCAAGGCCTTGTCAGCGGGCCTGAACGACCAGGGCGACGGCTTGGCCACCGCGACCTTGCGCACCGAGCGAGCCGCTGCCGGAGGCAGGCGTTTGACGTTATCGCGCGGTAAGGCCGGCGCGGGATAGTGCTCGACGCGAGCGCTCTGTGCCCTGGCCATGGGTCTAGCCTCCCTGCTTGGCGGTGCCGGTGGCCGCTACCGCATCACGTGCCGGTTGCTTGCCATCCGGGGCATAGGGTGTCCAGAAATGCTCCAGGCCCTTGGCCTCCAGCGCCTTGTTCAGGTAGCGAGTGTCGAACCAGCCGTCGATGCTCACCGGGCGGCGGATGAGCTTCTCTTGCTTGGCCTGTTCGGCCACCGCCTGGTAACGACCGACCAGGAACTCATCGACCAGCGGCGAAGCCCGGTCGCGCAGTGGCACACCGGTAAAGTCGGCGCGCAGCGACTCGGCCGGCTCGTTGCTCTTGGCCCACTCGGTGAAGACGGCGTCACGGTGGCTGTCCTCGGACGTCCACTTGGCCGCGTCCACCAGGGTATCGACGACCTTCTGCACGTTGTCCGGGTGTTCCTTTTCGTAGGCCGCGCGCACCACCAGGGCGGTTTGCCGGGTGTAGCGCACGTTCTGCTCGGGGTTGTCGTAGACGATGTCGATCAGGCCCTTGTCGCGCAGCTTGAACAGCTCGCGGCCACCGAACGCGGCATCCACGCCGTTGGAGATCAACGCCGCCTGGGAGCTACCGGTATCGAGGTTGATCGCCTTGATATCGCGTTCGGTCAGCCCATGCTCGGCCAGCAGGTTGATCATCACCAGATGGCCATTGGTGCCCCGGAAGATCGCCACCTTCTTGCCTTTGAGGTCTTCGATGCGCTTGATCGGCGAGCCCTTGGGGACCGCCAGGTACAGGTTGGCACGCACGCCCACTGCCGCCAGCAGCTTGGTGTCCAGGCCATTGGAGCGCCCGACCACCGCCGGCAGGTCGCCCTGGTAGGCGAAGTCCAGTTGCTGGTTGGACAGCGCTTCGTTGACCGCCGGCCCCGCCCCCTTGAAGAAGAACCACTGCACTTCGGTGCCGCTACCGGCAAAGGCCTTTTCCAGCAATTGCTGGTTGCGCACGATGCCCAGCGGCGAGCCACTGAAGGTTACCGGGTCGCCACCGCCAGCCGTGGCGACGCCAATTCGCAGCACATCGGCCTCGGCCACGGGAATTGCCAGGAGCGCGGCCAGCGTCGCGGCGATGCTGCCTTTCTTGAACAGGCGAATGCCATTGAGCTTCATGTGAGCCATCCTTGTGTCGGTACGATTGGCGGGGTCAGGCTGCGAGGTGTTTCTTGTCGGCTTCGGTCTTTGGCGAGCGGGAGTCGGGGCTGGGCTTGAGCGCCGTGCTCGGGCGGCCGTCCACGCCCACCGGTACATCGCCGTCGATGGTGGTGCGGCGCACGATGCGCTGGGCATCGCCATAGTCGTTGATGGCGACATGCTGGGTGGCGCGGTTGTCCCAGATCACTACATCGCCAGCCTGCCAACGCCAGCGCACGGTGTTGTCGAGGTGGGTAATGCGATCATGGAACAATCGCAGCAATTGTTTGGAGTCGTTCTGGCTGACACCCTGTATGTGTTTGACGAAGTGCCCAAGAAGCAAACTTCTTTCACCCGATTCTGGATGAACACGAACCAGCGGATGTTCGGTTTCGTAAACATCGGCGGTGAACTGCTCGCGATAGCGCTTCAATGCCGAGGCATGGGGCGCGGCATAATCATAAAGATTGGTATGCAGGGCGCGCAGATTATCCGCCAACCGGTTCAACGGTGCTGGCAAGTCGGCATAAGCTGCAGCGGTATTGGCCCACACCGTATCGCCACCATAGGGTGGAATGACCACGCCACGGAGGATGGAAATCTTCGGATAGTTGGCCACGAAGGTCACGTCGGTGTGCCAGGAATTGGCCCGGGTTTCCTTGGCGTCGAGGTTCAGGATGGCCGTGCTGTTGGCCTCGGAGCGTAGCGTCGGATGGGGCACCTGCTCACCGAAGCGCTGCGAGAAGGCCTCGTGTTCGGCGTCGTCCAGATGCTGGTCGCGGAAAAACAGGACTTTATATTTCAACAGTGCCTGATGAATGACGGAGAAGTTTTCCTCACTGACGTTGCCGCCCAACTTTACGCCGGACAGTTCCGCACCAATACGCCCCGCCACCGGTTTTATTTGAATAGTCATCGAGCTGATCCCTGTCTCTGGTCATGTTGCATCAGATCATAAAGACATAAAATCAGCCGTGACCAATCACCAATCGTCATAAAGATAGAAGACAGGGTCTTTCGTTCTACGGTGAATCGCTATTAGCTCATAACCGGTTCAGGCAGGGGGCGCAGTGCCATGAGCGTGCCGGACCTTCATGCTCCTCAGCCTTTGCTTTAGGATACGCTCGCCCTATAACAACAATATCGATGCCGCGTGAGGCCGAAATTTCCATGAAGTTGACCATCAGCGACATCATCAACAACAGTGCGTTGCGTACCCGTGTATTGCAGG
This sequence comes from Stutzerimonas kunmingensis, assembly GCF_032106285.1. GTDB lineage: Bacteria > Pseudomonadota > Gammaproteobacteria > Pseudomonadales > Pseudomonadaceae > Stutzerimonas > Stutzerimonas kunmingensis_B. The sequence continues at coordinate 21,721 of NZ_DAMCPO010000029.1, read as the reverse complement.
GCGAGGAAGGCATCAACCAACCCGTGCGCTGGGCGCATGTCTGCGAGCTGGCAGACCCCACCGAATGGCTAGGTGAAGGCGACCTGTTGATGACCACCGGCATCGGCATCCCAGCCGAAGCCGATGCACAGCGCGAGTATCTGGAACGCCTGGCCCATGCCAAAGTCTCCGGCCTGATGATCGGCGAGAACATGCAGGCCCCCGCAGACCTCGGCGCCCTGTGCCAAGCAGCTGGCGAGCATGGTTTCCCGGTCCTGATGACGCATTATTCCATCCCCTTCTCGGCTGTGACCCGGGCCATCCTCGATGCCGACCGACAACAGGAATTCGAACGTCAGACCGCCATCAGCCGGGTCTACGAAAGCGCGCGCATGGGCTTGCGTGGCATTGGCGTCGGCAGCCTGCTGCCGCGCCTGGAAAAAGACGTGCGCGCCAGCCTGTACCTGTTCGACAGCCACGCCCTGCAACCATGGCTGGGCGACCTGGTGCCACTGCCGGATGCCTGGAAAACCGCCATCGCCACCCGCCGCCAGGAACTGCGCGGTGCCCAGCCGGCGATGCTGCGCTGCATTCGTGTCGACAGCGAAGAGGAGGCCATGGTCATGGCCCTGCCGACGCAGCCGTCCTGCTCGATCCTGGCCACCAGCAGTGCGCTGCTCGACTACGGGTTGCTACACCATGTGGCCGCCGTCCTGGGTATCGAACTCGAACGCTTGCAGGCCGAACAGGAACGCCAACTACGTCTGGGCTCGGAGCTGCTCGATGACTTGCTGCAGCAGCGCCTGGTCGAGCGTGCCGGGCTGGAGCGCCTGCAACGCATGCTCGGCCCGGTGGAAACTTCGGTAGTGGCAGTGGCCCGCCCCAGCGCCGTACTGCCCGCCGACTGGCAACAGCAACTGCTGCGCTGGGGACAGGCGTTTCTGCTGCGCTGTCAGGGCGACGAGTCGATCTTCCTGCTTGCCTGTGCCGACGCGGCAGCTATTGTCCAACAGGCCTTGAGCTGCCCGCTGGGAGTGAGCAATGCCCTGGGCCACCCAGGACGCCTGGTGGAAACCCTGCGCGAGGCACGGCTGGCCCTGGCCCACGCCAGTGCCCAACGTCCAGTGGTGACCTACGGCAGCTCGTACACCCGCGCCCCTTGGTTGCCCAACAGCCTGGATGAAGCGCAGCGCCTGCAACGGGACGTGCTCGGTGCCCTGCTCGATTACGACCAGCAGCAGAACACCCAGCTCAACACCACCTTGCGGGCGTTCCTCGAACACAACCGCTCCTGGCAGAAAACCGCGCAGCAGCTGAACGTGCACAAGCAGACACTGGTGTATCGGGTGCGTCGGATCGAGGAGATCACCGGCCGCTCCTTGGACAATACCGAGGACGTTGCGGTGCTGTGGATCGCCCTGAGGGCTGGGGATATTGCCGGCGCTGGCGAGTGACGACTCGCCAGCGCACAGCGTCACGGCAGGTTCACGCCTTGTCTTCGAGCCCAGCGGGGGCGAAACCTGCGAGGAAGCGGTCGACGCCCGATACCACGCCACCGCCCATCTCCGCGCGCTCCTTGCGCAGCACGGCGTTACGCACCAGCGAGCCTCCCAGGTAGCGCAGCGGCTCGGGCGGGAAGCGCCGGCAGCGGCGCTCCACCAGCGGGCAGCGGCTCCACTCGTCGTCACGGCCGAGCGCCATGCTGGCAAGGATGCGCCCACCCAGACGGCTCGGCCCGACCCCATTGCCACTCCAGCCAATGCCGTAGTGGATGTTGCGCTGCCCGCCCAGGCTGCCAAACACCGGCAGGCTGTCATAAGTGCGGTCGATCGGCCCGGACCAGCCATGGGCCAGGCCGACATCCTCGAAATCGGGATAGGTGCGGCGCAGATCGGCCTTGGTCAATTCCAGACTGGCGCGGTCGTCGCTGAATAGCGGGCCGATTCGCGAGCCATAGGCAATCGCCCCGGTGCCCTTGCCAAAGGCGATGCGGCCATCGCGGGTGGTGCGGTAGTAATCGACCATCAGCTGCGAGTCGGTGATCGACTCGCCCCCCGCCCAACCGGCACTGGCCAGCCGCGCGGGCATCGCTTCGGTTACCACGATGGAGCTGTTCACCGGCACGATCAGTTGCGCCAGCTCGGGCAGTTGCGCGGCCCAGGCGTTGGTGGCCAACACCAGGTCACGCGCCCGCACCACGCCATGGGCGGTGTGCACCGTGGTGGGTTGACCCGGCTCGATGCGGGTCACGGCGGAACGTTCATGGACCTCTACTCCTTGGGCCAACGCCACACGGCGCATGCCCCGCGCCAGCAGGGCCGGCTGCACCGTGGCGTTGCTGCGCTCGAACACCCCGGCCAGATGCACCGAGGAGCCGGTACGGCGGGCGACTTCGGCGGCGTCCAGGCGCTCGAACGGCTGCACGCCGAGGCGCTCGCAGGCTGCCAGGGTGCCGTTCCAGGTGTCGATATGCTGCTCGCTGGTGGCGGTCCACAGCCAGCCGTTCTGCTGGAAGTGGGCATCAATCCGATGCTCCTCGCAGAACTCGCCCAGCTCATGGATCGCCCGCTCCGCGCTTTGCCCCAGAAACCGCGTCTGCTGCTCATCGCAGAAGCTGCGCAGCGTACCGATCTTTGGCCACCACGACATCACGAAGCCGCCGTTGCGGCCGGACGCGCCGCCGCCACAGACGTCCTGTTCCAGTACCATGACCCGCGCATCGGGCTCCCATTGCTTGACGGTCAAGGCCGTCCAGAGGCCGACGAAGCCGCCGCCGATGATCAGTACATCGACGTCATGATTACCTCGCAGTGTCGGAGAAATGGCAGCATCGAAGTCGGTGGATTCCATCCAGAAGCTGCGCTTCAACGGCGGGGTGGGTATTAGTTTCATTGTCATAGCCCCAGGTGATCGAAACGGATACGGGCCAGTTTCCGAAGGTCGCGAGGGGTGAGCAATTGAGCGGTGGTAGGAAAATGGCGAGGGGGCTCATGCGATCGTATGAAGCCATGAAAGCCGTTTTGCCTGGGCCGGCCTCTTCGCGGGTAAACCCGCTCCCACAGGACCGGTGCAGGTTCTGTAGGAGCGGGTTTACCCGCGAAGAGGCCACCACAGCAGCCCGAGCTAGTACGAATGTATGAGCCTCCTCCCCCAATTGTTGGTTCCGTCTGATTGAGCCAGCAGGCCGAACATACTAATTTAGGGGGGCAGGCTTCACGCAAAAACAAAAAATCGAAAGCTGGAGGAACATCGTATGTGGCGAGTTGGCGTTGACGTAGGTGGCACATTTACCGACTTGTTCGCCTGGGAAGACAAATCGGGCAAGCAGGTGACGGCCAAGGTGCTGACCACCAAACAGGATCGCTCGATCGCGGTATTGGAAGCGATCGAAAAAGCAGGCATCGACATTGCCGATATCTCGCACCTCATGCACGGCACGACCACGGCGACCAACGCCCTGATCGAACGCAGCTACCCCGATGCGGCCTTCATCACCACCGAAGGGTTCCGCGACACCCTGGAGATCGGTCGGCAGCACCGTGAGCATTTGTACGATCCGTACCAGACCAAGCCAAAACCCATCATCAAGCGGCGCTTCCGCTACACCGTCCCGGAGCGTACCAACGTGCGCGGCGAGACCGAGCGCGCACTGGACATCGACGCGGCCCAGCAGGTCGCGCAGAAGATCAAGGACTCGGGCATCAAGTCGGTCGGCATTGGTTTCATCAACTCCTATGCCAGCACCCGACATGAAGAACAGATGCGCGACATCCTCCTCGCGCATTGCCCCGACGTACATGTGGTGCTGTCCGGAGAGACCCGCCCGGTATTCCGCGAGCACGGGCGCTTCACCACCACGGCGGTACGCGCGGCGTGCATGCCGGTGATGGTCAAGTACATGGACGACCTCGAGGCGCGCCTGCGCCAGCACCAGTTCACCGGCAAGCTGCTGATCCTCAAGAGCAGCGGCGGCGTGATGTCCGCCGAGCTGGCGCGGCTGCACCCGGAAGACATGCTCGAGTCCGGCCCGGCAGGCGGTGTCGCCTATGCGGCCTACCTCTGCGAGCTCAGCGGCTTCGACAAGATTCTGCACACCGACGTCGGCGGGACCAGCTTCGACGTGTCAATCGTCGAGCATGGCAAGGGCCTGATCACCCGTGACCATGAGCTGGAATGGGAAGTACCGATCGTGGTGCCGATGCTCGACATCCATAGCGTCGGCTCCGGCGGCGGCTCGATTGGCTGGGTGGACCAGGGCGGCTCGCTGCGCGTCGGCCCGAAAAGCGCCGGTTCCGAGCCTGGCCCCGTGTGCTACGGGCGTGGCGGCACACAGCCGACCATCACCGATGCCAACCTGCTGCTGGGGCGCCTGGAGCCGACCCTGGGTGGCAAGTTCGACCTCGACATCGAGGCCGCCGACAAGGCCATGACCAACCTGGCCAAGCAAATCGGCCTGTCGCCACTGGAGACCGCCGAAGGCATGATCCGCATCGGCTGCGAATACATGGCCCAGGCCGTGAAGAAGATCCTCGTCGCCCGGGGCCGTGACCCACGCGACTTCGTCTTCGCCAGCTTCGGCGGCGCCGGTGCGTTGCACGCTTGCATCGTGGCCAAGTCGATGAACATCCCCAAGGTCATCGTGCCACCCTATGCCGGTGTCGCCTCGGCCTTCGGCGCCACCGCGATGAACCTGCGCCAGGACCTCGAGCGGTTCTACTACTCGCCTGTCAAGGATGCCGACCTCGGCAAGATCAACGAAATGATCGCTGAGCTGGAAAGCAAGGCCAAGGCCGTGCTGCGCGAACAGGGCATCGACGACGACAACGACATCGAACTGATCCGCACCGCGCAGATGCGCTATGTCGGCCAGTCCTATGAAGTGGATACGCCGATCCCCGCTGGCGAACTGACTTCGGCATGCCTGCCAGGCATCGAGCAGGCGTTCCATGCCGCGCACAAACAGGAGTTCGGCGTCAGCTCCGACGATTTCGCCCCCGCATTCGTGTCCTTCGGCGTCACCGCCATCGGCCGCATGGACTCACCGCCTCCGGTCGACCTGGTCAACGCTACCGAAGGCGATGCGGTGAAGACCGTGCGCGACGTGTACTTCGATGGCCAGTGGACGCAATGCAAGGTCTACGACGGCGAAGTGCTGGGCACCCAACACCGCATCCAGGGGCCGGCGATTATCGAGTACGAGCACGCCTGTACCGTGATGCCGCCGAACACCCATGCGCATGTCAATGCGATGGGCGCCCTGGTCATCGACATCGAAAAATAACAAGAAGGAGCCCACTATGAGCAAGCAAACCGTTGGTCATGACGTCGACAACGACATCGACCCGATCACCTTCGAGGTGATGCGCAGCATCTTCGAGTACGCCAGCGACCGCATGGCCACCGTGCTGCAACGTTCTTCGTTCTCGCCGATCCTGGCGGACATGCTGGACTTCTCCAACGCCATCTACGACGCCGACCTGCAGCTGCTGAGCCAGGCGGCCAACTGCCCGGTGCACCTGGCGGCGATGAAGTTCAGTGCCGAGGAAGCGGTGAAGACCATTGGCCGCGAGAACGTGCACGAAGGTGACGTGATGGTGGTCAACGACCCCTATCGTGGCGGCACCCACATCAACGACATTTCGTTCATCAAGCCGATCTTCTACAAAAAGGAACTCATCGGCTACGGCGTCAGCCGCGGCCACTGGATGGACCTGGGCGGCGGCGGTGCCGGCGGCCAGGCTTTCAGTACCCACATCGCGGCCGAAGGCCTGCGCCTGCCACCGCTGAAGATCTACTCGGGTGGCAAACTCAACGACGACCTGCTGGCGATCATCCTCAACAACTCGCGCACCCCGCATTTCATCAAGGGCGACCTGCAGGCGCACCTGGGCGCGCTGCTGGGCGCCGAGCAGGAGCTGCAACGGGCCTGCGAGCGCTATGGCGCCGAGACGGTGAAGAAGGCCATGAAGAAGATCCAGGCCTACACCGAACGCATGATCCGCGAATCGATCCGCAAGATCCCCAACGGCGTCTACGAAGCCGAGGACTACGCAGACACCGATGGCATCAGCGACCAGCGGGTAAAACTCAAGGTCACCCTGGAGATTCAGGATACCTCGATCAAGGTCGATTTCGCCGGTACCGACCCGATCTGCCAGGGCGCAATCAACTCGCCACGAGCCAACACCATTTCCGCCGCGCTGTATTCGCTGCAGTTCTTCCTGGCGCCCGACGCGCCGCAGAACCAGGGCATGTTCAACCCGATCGAGGTCGTGCTGCCCGAAGGCTGCTGGCTGAACGCACAGTGGCCGGCGCCGACCATCGGCTGCACCACGCTGACCTCGTCGAAGATCACCAGCGCGATCTGGCAGGCCCTGGCCAAGGCCATTCCCGAGAAGATCACCGGCTCTACGTGCTCGGAATGCAACTGGTTCGTCGCCAGCTGCACCTCTTCCGACGGCAAGACCGACGTGTTTTCCGACCTGCCGGCTGGAGGCTGGGGCGGTACCCCATATGCCGACGGCATGAGCGTGACCATGGACCCGCTGGGCAACTGCATGAACATGCCGGCCGAAACCGCCGAGTTGTTCTTCCCCATCGCCTACGAGGCCTTCGAGCTGCGCGGCGACTCAGCGGGGGCTGGCCGCCACCGTGGCGGCCTCGGGGCCACCTTCAAGGTGCGCTTCCTCGGCGGCGGCGAACTGGGCATGGAAACCTCGCGTACCCTCGAAGGCAGCCCCGGAGCCTCGGGCGGCCTGCCCAGCGCAGTACAGCGTGCCAGCCATATCCACGCCAACGGCGACGTGCAGGTGATCGGCGGCATCGCCACCGACGGCTCGTGGACCAGCCCACTGCTGGCCTCGCACAAGTTCAAGGCCGGCGATGTGTTCATGTTCGAAAGCACCGGCGGCGGTGGCTGGGGCAACCCACGCAAACGCACCGTGGCCGAAGTACTGGAAGACGTACTCGACGAGTACATCAGCATCGAAACCGCCAAGCGTGACTATGGTGTGATCATCGACCCAATCACGCTGCAGGTCGACGAGGCCGCTACCTCTGCCCTGAGGGGCTGAGTAGCGTTAGCCCTCTCCTGCCCCAGGCCTTGCGGCCTGGGGCAGACCTTCAAGCCAACCCAATACACAGAGGCACTGGTGTCGCCTAGCGCGACGCCATCGCCTGGTCACGTCTGCAATCCCCACTTCGTCGCCCTTAAAACAATAACTCCGGAGCGATTCATGAAGATTCAACGCTATGCGTGCGCGCTGATGTTGCTCGCCCTTCTCGATCAACCGAAACAGGCCGCAGCCCTACCGGTGACCGAGCACCTGGATATCGGCGGAGCGATACGCGGCCGGCTCGATATCGATCCGGACCGGGACATTTCCAGGTTCGATTTCGACACGCTCATCCTGCGCGCCGATTACCACTCGGAAAAGTGGATCGGCTCGGCACAGTATCGCTTCTACGGCAATGCCTACCCTTTTCAGTACACCGATGCCATCGGTGATATCGCCTTTTTCGAGCATGCCTGGGTGGGCTACAGGTTTTCCCCTGCACATCAGGTTCAGCTTGGCCTGACCGACATCCCGTTCGGCCTGGGCCGCTACTTTGGCAATACCTTCTTCGAGACCCTCGGCAACGTGGTCGGCCTGGAGGACACCCAGGACATCGGCATCAAGTACCTTGGCCAGTTCGACGATTGGGACCTGAGCGCGGCCTACTACCCGGTCACTGCGCAACAGGGCCATGGCACCAGCCGTGGCGGCCGCACCTACGGCACCAGCGTGGCCTCGGCTGACAGCTATGTGGCACAAGGCAGCGACAACGAGGAACAAGACATCCTCGTCGGGCGTGTCGCCCGTCGCTACAGCGCAGGTGACTGGCACGGCGAGGTCGGCGTGTCGCTACTGTCCTCAAACTTGCACAACAACGACACCGACCGCGATGGACAGCGCCTGGCCACGGCACTGCACCTCAAAGCCCAAAGAGGCCCGCTCGGTTTCCAGGCAATGGCGGTACGCCAACGCATGACGCCGAAGAACCCTGGAAGCGACACCTTGGTGAGCTTTGGTGGCTTCGATGCCACATTCAATGTCGCCGCCAAGGGCAACCTGTACGTGGCGGACGTCAGCTATGAACTGGCCGAACGACTCGGCTGGCTGTCGAAGGTCAAGGTGTATGCCAACTACAGCCTGTTCGACAAGGACCAGGGGCAATTCAGCAATTCGCAGCGAGCCATTCTCGGCAGTTCATTCAACCTGGGGCGGCTCTTTGTGGCGCTGGAATGGCTGCATGGTCGCAACGACCCGTACATCGGCGGGAGCGATTTCACCCAGAGCCTGGGCAGTGGTGGCAGCGACCGTTGGGAAAATCAAATCTACAGCAATGTGGGCTATTACTTCTGATTGTACTTGCCGGGAGCATTGGGGCTGCAGGCAGCCCCAATGTTGCGTTACTGCGCCAAAATCATATATGTCTTGCGCACCGTACTGCGAATATCCCATACACCCAGTGTGTCGGCAGTAAAATACAGCACATCACCCGCCGAGAAGTATACCGGCTCACCGCCGTCCGGCGTGAAACACCCTTCTCCCGAAACGATGTAGCTGTATTCGGCTTGGCGCACTTGGCGCTTGAACTGGCCTGGCGTGCATTCCCAAACCCCGACATCGCCACGTCCGTCGACAAGCGCTTGGCTATGCGCAACCCGCGCTAACGCTGGCGGCTGCGAGGCTGCTGGTTCCAAAATCACCGGCTCGCCAAAGGCCAGGTGTTCGCAGGCACTGATCAGGGTAAGCGTCATTTCGGTATTCCTCCGAGTCTTTATTAAAGTGACTACTTATTAACTTACCCAGATACAGCGCACAACCAAAAAATAGCCGAACAACAATAAAAACCCATTTCCCTACTGCTATTCATACTACCGCACAAACTCACTACTTCGATTGTTATCTCCATACGATTGAATAGCTGACACAACAACAGAGAAACTTGAGAGGCTCGGCAATTATTGCGTTCGGCCACTGCGATGTGAAACCGTCATTATCGCAGTCCACGATAGCGCTCCTCGCGGCCGCTTCACGCCGCACTCAACTGCAATCCAAGCAACTCACGCGCCTGAACCAGATCCTCGTGCACATCGTGATTCCACAGCCAGTCGAAGCGCTCGGCGAGCACCTTACCCAGCAAGCTTTTATCGGCCTGCACTACCGGGTCGCGCAGCTCGTAGAGCTCGCCAGCCTCGAAGGAGGTCCGCTGCACCTGGCAAGCGCGGGGTCGGCGTACGGCGTCATAGGCCAACAGCACAGCCTCAGGGCGCTTGCCGATCACGTTCGGGTCGGCCAGCAGGCGAGCCAGCAGCCAGGCATCCTCCAGCCCCTGCCCGGCACCGGCGCCCTGATGCGGCAGCATGGCATGGGCGGCATCACCGATCAGGCCGACCCGACCATGGGCGTAGCCTGGCAGCTCGGCCAGGTCATGCAGCGCCCACAGCGAAGGGTTGGGAATATTTTCCAGCAACACTTGCGCGGCGGCATCCCAGCCAGCGAAGGCCGCGAGCATCTGCGCCTGGGTCGCCTGGCGCACCCAGGGGGTATCGCCCGGCCAGACCGGGTCGGGCCGGCTGCGGTCGCTGATGAAGGCGACCACATTGATCAGCCGGCCCTGCTTGATCGGGAACGTGAGGATATGACCGTCCAGCCCCAGGTACATCTGCGGCACGTCGATCAGGTGTTCGTCCAGGCCACGGTCGCGGTAGGCCTGGCGCAACTGCTGGCTGTCGATCAGCCCGCGGTAGGCACAGGTACCACTGAAGCGTGGGGCTGCCAGGGGTTGCTGCAACCCTTGCAAGACATGATCGCGAATCGACGACTTGATGCCATCGGCACCGATCAGCAGATCGCAGCGGTGCTCGCTGCCATCGGTGAAGGTCACCTGCACCTGCTCACCGGCCTGCTCGACCCGTTGCGCACGCTTGCCGAACACGGCGACGCCCGCCGGCAGCTGGCGGGCCAGCGCATCGAGAAAATCAGCGCGATGCACTGACGATTGCCCGACCCCCTTGGCCACGCTGCTGCCCAGGTACTGGGCATCCTCGCCCATGCGCCATTCGAACCAGATGTCTTGCCAGGGCGCCGGGGTGCTGTCGGCGATGTTGCGATAGGGCTCGGCGATACCGAGGCCGGCAATGGCGCGCACGGCATTGGCACCGAACGACACGCCGGCGCCGACTTCGCCGAAGGCCGCGGCGGCTTCGAACAGTTGCACGTTCAGATGAGCATGGCGGCACAGGTCGAGTGCCAGGGCGACCCCAGCGATCCCACCACCAATGATGGAGACGTTCAGACAAGCAGAAGATTCATGCATGGCAAGGCACCCTTTGGGCTGATTGTTATTGGTGTGCCCGGATGATTACCCCTGCGCCGATATTGATAAATATCGTGTAGCCTATAGATCACATCACCATTGTGAATATTGCCGAGCTGCCATGGAACTGCGCGACCTGGATCTGAACCTGCTGCTGGTCTTCAACCAACTGCTGATCGACCGCAAGGTATCCACCGCCGCCGAGCACCTGGGGCTGAGCCAGCCGGCCATGAGCAACGCGCTCAAGCGCTTGCGCACGGCCCTGCAGGACGAATTGTTCGTGCGCACCTACCAGGGCATGGAGCCCACGCCCTACGCCTTGCAACTGGCAGAACCGGTGACGATGGCCATCCAGACCCTGCGCGACGCCCTCGCCCGCCAGGACACTTTCGACCCGGCAACCTGCACCCGGCGCTTCACCATGGCGATGACCGACATCGGCGAAATCTACTTCATGCCCAAACTGATGGACGCCCTGGCCGAACGCGCCCCGGGCTGCACCATCAGCACGCTGCGCAATACCAGCGACACGCTTGCCGAGGGCTTGCAGAACGGCACCATCGACCTGGCCGTCGGCTTGCTGCCGCACCTGCAGGCGGGGTTCTTCCAGCGCCGCCTGTTCCACCACCGCTACGTCTGCCTGTGCCGAGCCGGTCACCCGGCCACACGCGAACCTTTGACAGTGGAGCGGTTCTGCAGCTATGGCCATGTCCGGGTGGTAGCAGCCAACACCGGCCATGGTGAAGTCGATACCTTCTATGCCAAGGCCGGGGTGGCGCGTAACGTGCGCCTGGAAGTGCCGCACTTCGTCGCAGTGGGCCATATCCTGCAGCAGACCGACCTGCTGGCCACGGTGCCCGAGCGCTTCGCCACCAGCTACGAAGCCCCCTTCGGCCTGTGCATCCTGGCGCCGCCGGTGGAGTTGCCGAACATCGAGATCAACCTGTTCTGGCATGCACGGTTCAACAGGGATCCGGCCAATCGGTGGTTGCGGCAGTTGATGTTCGATCTGTTTTCCGATCAGTAAGGCGATGGGCCCGACCCACCCTACTCTTCGGCATTGGCCAGGTTCGCCCTACGCCTCACCGCTGGCGGCGCCTTGACCATGAAATACAGCCCTCCCGCCAAGGCCAGCCCCGCGAGCCAACTAACATCCGCGCCGATCAGCCGTGCAACGTAGCCTTCGAAGAACGAGAACTGCATGAACGGCACCGTGCCGATCACCGACACCGCATACACCAGCATCGTCTTGCCGTTCCAGCGTCCATACCGACCCCGCGCATCGTAAAGATCCGCGATGTGGTAAGCGCCCCGCTGCACCAGGTAGTAGTCCACCAGGTTGATCGCGCTCCAGGGAATCAGCAGGTATAGCTGCCCGATCAGGATATCGGCGAAGAACGTGTCGAAGTGATACTGGGTGCGCGTGGCAATCAGGCACGCCAGCACCGAGAGCACCGCCATCATCGCCGCCTTGGTCGCGGGCCGCACCTGGCGCAGCGTGGCGAAACCGCTGTAGATGGTGGTGCTCGACATGTAGGCGCTGTACAGGCACAACACGTTGTACTGCACCACGCCCAGCACGATCACCACCAGCACGGTTTTCGCCCAGGGGCCGAACAGACTGGCGATCGCAGCGCCCGGGTCCAGGTGCAGCGCCGAAGGCAGCACCGCGGCCAGCAACGCCCCCAGCGCCATCATACCCAGCGACCCCAGGGCACAGCCGAAGTAGGTAGTCCAGAACGTATCGCGGGTGCGCACGTCGGCTGGCAGGTAGCGCGAGTAATCCGCCACGTATGGCCCGTACCCCAATGTCCACGACGCCGCCTGGGCGATCACCAGGTTGAACACCGGCATCGAAAAGCCGCCGGCGCTGAACTGCAGGCTGCCCAACGAGTGGGCGCGGACCAGGATCAGTACCAGCGCGGTGCCGAACACCAATGTCGACAGCAGCGTCATCCAGGCACCCATGCGGTGGATCAGCTCGTAGCCGACGACGCCGATCACGAACGTCGCGGCACCGATCATCACGATCGCCTGGTTGTCGCTGACCGGCAGCAGCGTCTTGAGCGTGTCGCGCATCAACACCCCGCTGGCGGCCATGAACAGTACGGGGTTTGGGGAGCAACGGAACCAAAAACCAACGTAAGGCGGGATTAGAGTTCGGTTCTGCCGTTCACAGGCGCAGTTATCAGAACTTTGATTCGCCGAACGGGTTTTCTGCACCGCTACTGCCGTCTTTCGCTGACCAGGGTCACGCGCCTGCCCAGGTTCGGAAAAACGATGGTTTCCCCGGACTCACCAGCCGGCACAAGGGTTTGCGGGCAGACGCTGGGCTTAAGTGCACTTTCTGTTCCGTTGCTCCCCAAACCCCTAGGACAGCTCAAGCTGGATCTGGTTGAGTCGGGCGTATGCAGCCTCCCAGGACTCGCCAGGGCGAGCTAGGCGCCCCACTTCCTCCTTGGTCAGCTTCCCGGCTTTGCTCTTCGCCGGAGCCTTGCCGACTCCCTTGGCTGGCTGCTTCTTCAGCCCATGATGCAGATCGCCGGGCCGATCATCGGCGGTAATTCCGGCGGACTGGTTTTCAACGCCAGGGGGGGAGCTGTGGGAATGGTCAGCCACGGCAAAGAGACGTTTAACCAGGTCGTGCCGATTGGGCGCGTCCTGGACGTGGCTTCCGGTGAACGGACAAGGCACTCACCTATTCTCTAAACGATGAGAAACAAAGAAGGCGGCCATTTGGCCGCCTTCTTTGGTTGCAAAGCTCACTGGCGAAACTCGATTTTTAAGCTCGGATCAGTTTCGTACTCATCAATAATTTCGTTGTAGCGGGTCACTACATCTCCCACAGCTACGCGGCGACCCTCAGCTGCAAACCTGCCCAGTTCGTAGAGGTTCAGGGCTACGAACTGTTCAACCTCGAAAACGTCGATGCGTTCGCCCAGGCCCGCATTTTCGGCCAGCCCTTCGGCAACTGTCAGCCCGCGTGCTGTCGTGACGATGATTGGCCGGTGGCCGTCGTCAATGTTGTCGCGGCAACGGCCAATGACCGCTTCGCCGGGTGCCGTGGTGACGTGGATAGCCACATCGCCAATGAAGAAATCACCATTACGGCCGGTTTGAGCGTCAGACGTTGAAAAGCTGTTGTGATCGAACTGGCCTGCACCTAGGGCGCAATCGAGCTTTGCCCCGACCAGGTGTTGCAGTACCGCGCCTGCATACTGCATTCCTGGGGTGTTGCGCTGCCGTTCTTCGGCTTGGGTGATCATGTCCCGCACCAGTGTTCGCAGGCTGCGCGAGGCGTCTAGGCGAATCTTGAAGGGCTTGGCTGAAAAGAATTCATGCACGCGCTCAATCCAGAACGCTTCAACGGCATCAAGATCGACTACGCCGTCAGCAGTAAGGCCATTGAGGAAGGCCACATATTCGCGCATGTTGCTGATGCTGCCGCGACTGGTGCGTCCGCCTTCAGCAGCTAAAACGCGAGTTATTCCGTGCCGGGCAAGCACCGTTTGCACCGCGCCACGGCCCAGGCCGAGAACCTGGCCACCGGCTTCGGTCAGCAGCTCGTCCGGGTTGAGCGGCAGCCCCTTCCGTGCGTGCTGCGTGATGACCAGCGCAACGCATAGCGGGCCTTTGCGGCTGAATTTCCGATCTTTGTTGAAGTCCCGCAGGGCCGTTACCAAATCCGTCATTACGCTGCCTTATTCTCGACCGCTAAGGCCGCCGCTAACAGCGGTTCTAGGATGTGTTCGGCTAGGAAACGCACGACCGGAACGGCCACGCCATCGCCGGCCAGGTGATAAGCGTCGTTGTAGTTCTTGGGTAGTGCGTAGGTGTCCGGTAGTCCCATGAGGCGGGCAGCTTCACGCGGCGATAGTAGGCGCGAGCGAACGCGCTTTCCTTCAATTACCATGATGGTTTGACGGCTAGAACCGCCTGTAGGCGTGCGCAGGCAACCCGCCACATCATCGAAACGGATTTCAGCACGCTGCACCTTCTCACCGTTTGGGCCATCGGCGCGGGTACGCTTGTAGATCGTACCAACCTGGCGGCCGCCGGCTTTCTTGGCGGCTTCGACTTTCGCCAGGTTTAACGGGTTCATCATGCCGAGCAGTTTCTTTGTTTCGGCGGCAGTGTGCCAGGTAACACCGTGCGGCTTATCTTCCACCAGGTCAGCAAAAATTGATGTTCGCGTTGGAGGTGCCGGCAGGTTCCACCATTCCCATGAGCTTTGCGCCCGCTTCGAGAGCTTGCCGTAAGCCTCGATCAGCGCGGACGGATGCCATTCCCCTGCGGGGCCATTGGTGACGAGGGCGCGAGGAATCGGCGAGGACTTGCGCACACCAATGATGAACAGGCGCGGCCGCGACTGCGGCAGGAAGTGAACGGCGTTGATGACCACAGCACCGAACCGATAGCCGTTGTTCGATAGTGCCGAGCTGATTGCTGCGAAGTCTTTGCCATCGTGCGAGCTAAGGGCACCGCACACGTTTTCCAGCACGACCAGGCGCGGGGCGCGATCTTCATCGCCCAGGGCCTTGATGAGTTTCCAGAACGGCCAGAAGGTGCCAGAACGATCACCTTTGAGGCCCGCGCCGGTGCCGGCCAGGGAGAGGTCTTGGCAAGGAAACGAGGCCCAAGCCAGGTCAGCGCCGGCCGGAAGGTCAGCCGTGGTCAGTGCTGCCACGTCACCGACGCGCAGATGATCAGCACCCCAGTTTGCAGCGTAGCTTGCTGCTTTTTTTGGATCGAAGTCATTAGCAAGTAGGCATTGCCAGTCTGGGCCAAGGCCAGCCCTGGCCATACCTCCGCCTGCGAAAAACTCATAAAAGCTAGCCATTGTTTCCCCCTGCATCTTGCGGACGCGATGTCGAAGCGAGGCGCGTCAGGCGTTCCGTCACCGCTTCGATGATCCAAGTGTTGCGCGATACGTTGCCGGCCCGGCGCGAGCATTCGGCATCAATGGCTTCCAGTACCTCAGAAGAGAGGCGCAGATTGATGCGCTCTAGCGCATTAGAACGCGAATTTTTACGGTCGGCTTTCATGGGCGCCATTGTGGCGCCAAAGCGGCACATGAGCCAATTAATAATGACTTTTGTCGCGCAAGTTAGGACTCATGCGACGCCTTAAATGTCATTTTCAGAAGACGACTGCACCAGACAACGCGGTTTGAAGGCTGTTGTGCAGTCGTCTATTGAACGAACAGTATCAGGAGTCCGCTGCACGAATGATGACCTCAAGCCGGTTCTGGTCGCGCTGGCGACCGATCAGCCCCTGGATGTGCGATACCGCGACCACGATCTTTCCGGCGATTGGGCGGGCTACCGCGAATGCCACATCAAGCCCGACCTGCTGCTGATCTACCGCAAGTCCGACGCCGACACCCTGCGACTGGCGCGGCTTGACTCCCATAGCGAGCTGTTCGGCTGATGCCAGTCGCCTTGTCCGCCAAACGATCATTAGGCGGCCAAACCGGACGCCTGTCCGAAAACATCTTGCGCAACGGGATGACGGACAATAAGATAGGCGGACGGTATAACGGACAAATTGGCGGAAATGGCACTCATCGGCTATGCGCGGGTATCGACGGCGGAACAGGACACCGCCTTGCAGACGGATGCGCTGCGCAATGCAGGCTGCGAACGGGTTTTCGAGGACACGGCATCCGGGGCCAAGGCAGACCGGCCCGGCTTGGCCGATGCGCTGGCTTATCTGCGCGATGGCGATGTGCTGGTCGTCTGGCGGCTGGATCGGCTTGGCCGCTCCCTGCCGCACCTGATTGAGACGGTCGGCAAGCTGGAAGCACGGGGCGTCGGCTTCCGCTCGTTGACTGAAAACATCGACACCACCACGCCGGGCGGCCGGCTCATCTTCCATGTGTTCGGTGCGCTGGGCCAGTTCGAGCGCGACCTGATCCGCGAGCGCACCAAGGCCGGGTTGACCGCTGCCGCCGCACGCGGGCGCAAAGGCGGACGCAAGCCGGTTGTCACTGCCGACAAGTTGCAACGAGCGCGGGAGCTTGTCGCCAACGGCTTGAATGTCCGCGAGGCCGCCGCACGCCTCAAGGTAGGAAAAACCGCTCTCTACGCTGCCTTGCAGGCGGCCAGTTCTGGCAGTGCAGCCGACTCCTGATATTTCGTGCAGTCGCCTTCTGAAAACGACATGACTACATCAAGACAACAAAGCACCACGTTGCGACTTGGGTATACCCAAAAACCCGGCTATTTCGGCTGGTTAGCGAAGTCTGCCAGGCTAAATCGGTGGGCACCGCAGCGCGGACCGCTCTTACCGACAACCCGCGATTGCCTCCCGACAACCCCGCTGCGATACTGTATATAAACACAGTAAGACCCAGCCACTATGACTGCAGTTCTTGGCCACGCCCGCCCCTCCACCGCGTTTGTCCGTCTGATCGAGGCGCGTGTAAGCGCAGGGTTCCCGAGCCCGGCTGAGGACTATGCCGAGACGTACCTTTCTCTTGATGAGCTGGTGAACATCAGAGCCCCTAGCGTGTACCTGGTACGCGCCGGAGGGGACAGCCTGACCGGCATCGGGATCTATGACGGGGATGTATTGATCGTGGATAAAGCCGCAAAAGAACGCGCTGGGGATGTAGTAATCGCCATCGTTAATGGCGAGTTCACCGTCAAGATTCTCCGTTTTGATGCGCATGACAGACCCACCCTAGAGCCTGCCAACCCCGCCTATCCAGCCATCACGATTCAAGAAGGTGAGCAACTGGAAATCTGGGGGGTGGTCACTGACAGCCTCCACTCCCTTCGTGGCCGAGGTTCAACGTGTACGCGCTGGTAGACGGAAATAACTTTTTTGTAAGCTGTGAGCGCTTGTTTCGCCCCTCGCTTCACGGCATACCCGTTGTTGTTCTCAGCTCGAACGATGGTTGCGCCATTGCTCGAAGCCCCGAGGCGAAGGCGCTTGGCGTGAAGATGGGGCAACCATATTTCGAGCTGCGCGACTTGGAGATACGCAACGGCCTCGTCTGCTGCAGCAGCAATTTCGCCCTCTACTCCGACCTCTCCAGCCGCCTCATGCGCCTACTGGGCACGATGGCCGTTCGCCAGTCAATTTACTCGATTGACGAGTCATTTTTGTGGCTGGGAGGGGTGCCAGGCGATCTGGAAGCGCTCGGCCGCACAATGCGCGATAGAGCCGCCCGCGAGGTCGGAATTCCAGTCGGCGTCGGCATAGCGCCAACAAAGACGCTGGCCAAACTCGCCAACTGGGGAGCAAAAAAATGGAAGGCAACAGGCGGCGTCGTGGATCTGCAAGATCCCGCCAGGCAGCGCCGCCTGCTTGCGCTGGCAGACGTTGGCGAGGTGTGGGGGATTGGCCGGCAGCTTTCCGCGCGCCTTAACGCGATGGGCGTCACGACCGCTCTTCATCTTGCCGACTACGACCGGAAAACATTGCGAAGAATCTTCAGCGTGAACGTCGAGCGGACCGCTCGCGAGCTCTCAGGTGAACGCTGCTTCGAGCTGGAAGAGAGCCCTGAACCGAAAAAGATGATCGCCTGCACCCGATCCTTCGGCACTCGGAAATTCGCCCTGCAGGAGCTGCAGGAGGCAGTTGTGGGATACGCCACCAGGGCCGGCGAAAAGCTGCGCAAGCAGCGGCAGCTGTGCCAGGCAATCCAGGTTTTCGTTCGGTCCAGCCCCTTTGACAAGAAAGGCACGCCCTACAGTCGCGCTGTTTGCGTAGCGCTACCCTACCCGTCCTCAGACACGCGCGATCTTGCTGCTGCCGCCCTCGGCGGACTGCAAGCCATCTACCGGCCAGGGCCGGCGTATGCAAAGGCTGGCGTGATTCTTATGGATTTCGTAGATCCAGGCCGCTTCACGCCGGATCTCTTTGCGCCACCGCCACGGTCAGGCGGTGACCGTCTTATGGCTGTGGTGGATGCGATAAACGCAAAGCAGGGAAAGGGGACCATCAGACCTGCGCGCCTGTCAGCGGAGTTAGGCTTTTCGATCAAGCGCGAGAAGCTCAGCCCCCGCTTTACTACTTCCTGGACAGACCTTTTAACGATCCAGAGCTGAGCCCTGGGGATGCGGCTCATGCCGTTAATCTCCTGCCTCATCACGCATCCCAATCCAGAGTGCGAATTGCGCGCCCAGCAAGGCCAAGCCGGTCCCAAACCACAACCAGCTGCTGTCACGCATGAAGGGGCCAATGAGCAGCCAAGCGATTGAAAGAAGCCCACCAGCCCTGATCATCCAGCCAATGAAAGGCGCCCTGCACTCAACAGCATTACACGCTCGAAAAAACTTAGTCATGCTGATAAAACATCCGAATCATCAGGCCGAACATGATGCACGGCGCCGCCGCCGCCACCGCCCACTGTGGCATACCGCCCTCAAACCACGCCGCACCCATCACCGCGTTTCCCGCCGCATAAATCACCATTCCAGCCATACCATTAGCCAGAATGCCCATCACCGCCACGGCTGCCCCAATGCCCGCCGCGACGGCCACCGGCCACCCCAGCTCCCCCAAGACCCAACCCGGCAACGCTCCGCCGATCCCTAGCCCCCCCACCCCGAGCAGTAGCAAGGCTACTGCTCGGAAAAAAGCCCCACGCCCTTCACCACTAGATTTTCCAGCCATCATTCACCCTCTTTGCCCGGCTCATAAACCAAGGGGCTCTGCCCCTTGTCATCCCCGATCTCGCCTGCGATGCATCAGGAGCATGGGAGGTGAAGCGCCTCCCAAGCTCCCTCGCTAAGGCTGTGGGGTCGCTGCGCGCCGTCAAGCAGAATGCGGCCTTGCCGGTCCTGCGGACGCGGAACCCACCGCAAGCGGCGGGGCCCCCGCCATTCAGCCTGACAGCTCTACGCTTGATTGGCAGACCAATCCGCAGCGGCTACTCGTTTACATTCTAAATGAGCGTCAATAGTGGCGCCCGCGAGGGCGCCACTCACTGTCACGCCGGCTGCGTCGCAGCCGTCAGACCAACCGCTATCGGCCGCACCCACACTGGCAAATTGCTGAGCAGAAACGTCTCTCCCTGCTTGGCCAGCAGCAGGGTCCGCGCCATCACACCAGCAATCGCCTCGGCCGCTGCAGGCGGCACCGCGTTTCCGATGCGCTCCCTCCACGCCTGATCGCTCAGGCCATCAAGCTCAAGCTGTTCTTCGGGGTCAACAAGGCTTTGCAGCGCCGCAAGCTCAAACGTCGTGAATGGTCGGTGCCAAGTACCATCCAGGCTCTCAATCACGCACGTCAGGCGCTCATTTGCAGCCGGGACACGCGGATCTGCAACCGACCAGCGCCCGTTGTCCTGCCGCGCGCTTGCCGATACCGCCCCAGCCTGCCCAGACCACTCCACCACCCCATAGTGACCCCCGGTCAAGTAGGCATCACCCTTGCCCCTCCGCATACCCGGTCGCGGGTCTTGCAGCGCAAACGCACCCTGGCCGGTCGTGCTTCCGGCGATCACGGTCCCGGCCGGCTTGCTCCAGGGCGAAACCAGGTATTTCCCGAACCCCTTCCTGCCCCGACGCGGATCAGCAACGCTGAACGTTCCCTGCCCCGGCGACTTCACGCCTATAATGGCCCCGCTCGGCTTATCCCATTGGCGCACCCCGTATTGCTGGTACTGCAGCGCCCCTACGGGCGCTCGCGGATCTGCCACCGAAAATGCGCCATTGGTGGGACTGGATCTCCCAGCCACCGTGCCAATTGAGTCGTCCCAGTCATTCACCCCCAGATAGCCCGCGTACGCCTGGGGAACGATGACGAAATCCCGCAGGTAGCCATCCTCAACAGCCAACCGCTCCAGGCTTCTCCAGTCTTTACCGGCTTCAACGAGAGCCAGCCGCACCCAAGTTTTCCATTGCAGCGCCGGCACGCGGTGCATAGGCCCCGCCCGCTCCACGTCTCCCGGCAGGGGAATCCTGCCGAGAACGGACCCAACTGACTGCAGACAACGCTTTTCCGGCTCGTACAGGAAAGGGGGCACCGTCTCAACGTGGCGCGCTACCAGCAGGAAGCGTTTTCGGCTCTGCGCCAGCCCCCCCAGCTCACCGCAATCGTGCGTAGTTTCTGCGACCGCATACCCGTAGTGGCCGAGCAGCTGAGCGATTTGGTCCAACAGATGGCGACCCCGAGTCGCCAGGCGCGGCACGTTCTCGAAAGCAATCAAGGGGACCGGCTTGTGCCGCCAGGCTTCGCACATCAGCCAGACGCAACGCAGTGTCAGCTCATTCAGCGATTGATATTTGGGCGTGCGACTCATGGTTTCGGACAGCAGCCCACTCGCACCCTTGCAGGGGCTGCTTATAAACACCATGTCCGGGTCTTCGTTGCCGGCCGCCCGGCGAATGTCCTCGGGAGTAGCTTCCGACCAGCCGGCCGGAGGCTCCACCCCGTGAAAGCGAATGTATTGCTCGCGCGTGAATAGATCGAGCTGAGTACCCTCAACGCCCGCAAGCTCGCGGAAGTCGCGCAGCGCCGCACCATCCACGTCCACCCCGCCGATGCAGCGCCACACAGCCTGCATATTGCCCACGATCTCGCGGTTCTGATTGAAGCCCTTGGCCCCGCCGCCCAACCCGCAACAGAAATGAAAATGCTTCAGTTCGTGCTTAATCACGTTCTTATGTCCTTCGCAGAAAGAGGTCCTGGCACGGTTGCCGCCGTGAACTCCAGGACACCGAGGCAGAATTGCCTCGGTACGGTTCCGGTTGAAATCAGTTGCAGCCGGATCGATCGCTCAAGCTCATCCGACCATCTGCAATTGCCAGCCGCATTCCAGCCAAAAGCTCATCAATGCCCTCTTGCAGCTCATCCCCCTCGAAGCCACCCACAAAGCGCTCCGCCGCCGCCAGGGCATTCACGGCCCCAATCAATGAGGTTGATAGGCCGCCCCTCCGTGCCGCCACCCTGCTCGGCGTGTTCTTGTGAAACCAGCGCAACACGGCGCGGAACTCGCGCAGTTGCTCGGGATCGGCCAGATCAAAGTCGATACATTCGGCCGGCTTGGAATCGAAGCAGTCCAGCCGGCTCCAGGAGTGGATCTGAACGCCGAACACCTGGGGATCGATCATGCTTTCGTCATCAGCCTGAACCCAGATCACACGGTCATCAGTGCTGTCGTCATCACCAAACCCGCTGGCCACCACTTCATAGAAAGGCATCACGCGCCCTCCTTTGCCGACTCGAAATCTTCGGAGCGGTAGGGCTCAATTTCTGCACCACAAACTGGGCATTCATCGTTGCACTGGCAAGACCAGGCATCCTGCCATTCGGCCCCGCAATGCCGGTAGAAGTTGACAAAAAGTGCTTGCTCGCTAGCCATGATCCGATCTCCTTCGCAGTTTCCCTGGAGCGGTTGCCGCCGCGTGTTCCAGGGTGCCGA
>NZ_DAMCPO010000028.1:18352-48249 GCF_032106285.1 Stutzerimonas kunmingensis | reverse complement strand
GAGGCACCGGCCGACAGCGCCGTGACGAAGCTGCCGAGGCTGCGACCGCCGAGGATGTAGTCGTCGAAGTTCTTGGTGGCGCGGTAAGCGACGAAACCGATCAGGATCATCGCCGCGATGTAGATCAGAAAGGTGATCAGCGTGGGTGTACTGATGCTCATGTGTGTCCCTCGTTAGTTGTTGTTCGGCGCAACGCGAGCGGACCCACGCTGCACCTTGGCAGAGGGCGATAGCGAAAAGGCCATCACCTGTGACAGACCCAACCCGGGCCCGTCAGTGGCGGAAGAGCGTCCGCCAACTGTCCAGTTGTTGTTGTGTTCCGGCCGCCTGAGCGGCCGGGAGGTTTAGCGTGATGCGCCAGGTGAATGACCAAGGTCATTCACTCGGTGGTACAGCGTGAATGCGTTCAGTCGTCTCCGAGCGACAGCAGCGAGGCGTTGCCGCCCACCGCTGTGGTGTTGGTGGAGGTGGTCCGCTCGTTGGCGAAGCGCAGCACATAGCTGGGGCCGCCCGCCTTCGGACCGGTGCCGGACAGGCCACAGCCGCCGAACGGCTGCACGCCGACCACGGCACCAATCTGGTTGCGATTGACGTAGAGGTTTCCGACCCGCGCCAGTTGCTCGATGCGTTCGGCGGTTTCCTCGTTGCGGCTGTGTACGCCGAGGGTCAGGCCGTAGCCGGTGCCATTGATCGCCGCGACGACCTTTTCCAGGTCCGCAGCGTCGTAGCGCACCACGTGCAGCACCGGGCCGAACTGCTCCTTCTTGAGCTGGTGAATGCCGTCGATCTCGAAGGCGACCGGCGCCACGAAATGACCGTTCAGACCCGCCGGCAATGTCGCTTCAGCGATCAGGCGCCCTTCGCTCTTGAGCTGCTGGATATGCGCCAGCAGGCCTTCGCGGGCTTCCTGGTCGATCACCGGGCCGATGTCGTTCTCACGCAGATGGGTCGGGCCGACGTTCAGCTCGGCCATGGCGCCCTTTAGCAACTCGATCACCCGGTCAGCGATATCACGCTGCACGTAGAGCACACGCAACGCCGAGCAACGCTGGCCGGCACTGGTGAAAGCGGAGCCGACGGCGTCCTTGATCACCTGCTCGGGCAGCGCTGTGGAATCGACGATCATCGCGTTTTGCCCACCGGTCTCGGCGATCAGCGTGGCGATCGGGCCTTCCTTCTCGGCCAGTTGGCGGTTGATGATGCGCGCCGTGTCAGTCGAACCGGTGAAGCACACGCCGACCACCCGCGGATCGCGACAGAACACGCCGCCCAGGGTAGCGCCATCGCCTGGCAGGAAGGCGATCGCTTCCTTCGGCAATCCGGCTTCGAACATCAGTTCAAGCGCACGCGCAGCGATGAGGCTGGTCTGCTCGGCCGGCTTGGCCAGCACGGTGTTGCCGGCCACCAGTGCCGCGGTGATCTGGCCGAGGTAGATCGCCAGCGGGAAGTTCCACGGGCTGACGCAGACGAACACGCCGCGGCCTTCATGGAACAGCTCGTTACGCTCGCCGGTCGGGCCTTTCAACTCTTCGCGACCGAGCTTCTGCCGCGCCTGCTGAGCGTAGTAACGGCAGAAATCCACCGCCTCGCGTACTTCGTCGATACCATCCTGCAGCGACTTGCCGGCTTCCACGGTACACAGGGCCATCAGCTCGGCGCGGTGCTGCTCCAGCAGATCGCCCAGGCGCTCCAGCACGGCGGCACGGGCTTCCACCGGCGTGGCATTCCAGGTCGGCCAGTAAGCTGCCAGGCGATCAACGGCCTGGCGCGCCTGCTCGGCGCTGGCGAACTGGGCCTGGCCGACAACCTTGTTCAGGTCATAGGGGCAACGCACCTCGGACGGCGTACCGGCGAGCCTTTGCCCGCTGATGACCGGCGCAGCCTGCCACTGGCGCTCGAGGAAAGGTTGGTAGGCGCTGGCCAGGTCGTTCCATTGGTTCTGGATATTCATGTTGATCCCTTGGGAGTTCTTGCGATTGCCGAACAGCGCCGGCGGCAGCGGAATGCGGGGGTTGCCCGGTGCGGCGAATCTACGCAGCTGGCTCACCGGGTGATCGATCAGCGATTCGACCGGCACGCGCGGGTCGACCAGCTGATGAACGAAGGACGAGTTGGCACCGTTCTCCAGCAGGCGGCGCACCAGATAGGGCAGCAGGTCCTTGTGCGCGCCGACCGGGGCGTAGATGCGTACGTTGCGGGCGTACTTCTCGATCACCGTGTCGTACAGGGCATCGCCCATGCCGTGCAGGCGCTGGAACTCGAACTCGCGCGGCTGTGAGATTTCCTCGGCCATGGCCAGGATGCAGCTGACGGTGTGCGCGTTGTGGCTGGCGAACTGCGGGTAGATCACCCCACGGGTGTGCTCGGACAACAGGTAGCGCGCGCAGGCGAGGTAGGAGGTGTCGGTGCCTTCCTTGCGCGTGTAGACGGGGTAGCCGTCCAGGCCCTGGACCTGGCACTGCTTGATCTCACTGTCCCAGTAGGCGCCCTTTACCAGCCGCAGCGGAATGCGTTCGCCAAGCTCACGACCGAGCAGCGTCAGCCAGACCAGCACCGGCAGGCAGCGTTTGGAATAAGCCTGGATGACCAGGCCGAACTCACCCCAGCCGGCGATGGCCGGGTCGCGCAGGAGCTTTTCGTACAGTTCCAGCGACAGCTCGAGGCGGTCGGCCTCCTCGGCATCGATGGTGATCCCGACATTGCGCTGACGCGCCAGCACGGCCAGTTCGCGCACACTGGCGAACAGCTCGGTGAGCACGCGCTCGCGCTGGGCGACTTCGTAGCGCGGATGCAGTGCCGACAACTTGATCGACACCGACGGACGCGGGCCCTTGCCGACCTGCGGCTCGGCGCCGACGGTTTCCACGGCCTGACGGTAGTCAGCCATGTACTTGGCGGCGTCCTCGGCAGTCAGCGCCGCTTCACCGAGCATGTCGAAGGAATAGGTGTAGCCCTTCTCGCGCTCGGGACGGCCGTTCTTCAGCGCTTCGGCGATGGTCCGGCCAAGCACGAACTGCTTGCCCATCAGCTTCATCGCCTGGTTCATCGCGCTGCGGATCACCGGCTCACCGGAGCGCTTGAGCAGACGACCGATGACGTTCTTCGGGCGGCCATCGGCGGTTTCCGGATCGACCACCTTACCGGTCATCACCAGCCCCCAGGCGGCGAAGTTGACCAGCACGTTGTCGCTCTGGCCGAGGTGGCGCTCCCATTCGGCGGCGTTGAGCTTGTCGCGAATCAGCGCGTCAGCCGTGGCGGCATCCGGCACCCGCAGCAGCGCTTCGGCCAGGCACATCAGCATCAGCCCTTCCTGGGTGTCCAGACTGTACTGGCGCAGCAGCGCATCGAGGGTATCGACGGCATTGTCACGCCCACGCACCGCCTCGATCAGGCTGCGCGCGCGCTCGCGAATGGCGGCAATGCCCGCCTCGCCGGGATCGGCAAGCTGCAGCAGTTCGGTGAGATATTGCGCCTCGTCAACGGCGTAGTTGGCGCTGATGACGGGAAAGAATTCCGCGGCTTTCTGGTTGGCGAAGGCGCCTTCCAGCACGTGACCGGCCTTGAACATGCGCCGCTCCTCTTGTGATTGTGTCTGCTTATAGGTCTAGTCCACGGCCAGGCTGATGGTGCAGCACAAGACGAAGAGCCAGGTCGGGAGACGGAATGTAGGGTCTGCAAGACGAGCCGTTCTTGCGCAAAACTACGGAAGTTTTACGAAAAACTACGAAAGCCGGACGCGGAAACGCGACCGTAATGAAAGCGCACCAGGATGGCGCAGGAATATACCCCTGGTAGCTGAAGAGCCCGAAAACAGGGCAATCAGGAGAAAGCTCAGGAGTCCGACTTGCGCAATCCGCGAGGGGTCAGACCGAGGTAGCGGCGGGTCGCCGTGGTCAATGCGCTCTGGCTGGAGAAACCGCACTCCTCGGCAATCCGCACCAGTGGCAGCGGCGTTTCGCGCAGCAGGCGGGCGGCACGATCGAGGCGAGTCTTGAGCAGGTACTGGTGCGGCGTGAGGCCGACGCAATCCTTGAACTGGGCGTGGAAGTGGCTGGGGCTGAGGCAGACCACCTGGGCCAACTCGGCGACCGTGATGCGTCGCGCCAGGTTGTCCTGAATATGGCTGTCCAGCCGCTGCAGATCGAGCGGTCCGGCCGGGCGCTGAACTGACTCGCCGAACAGTCGCAGGTGCAGTGCCCGCAACAGCACGCCGCCCAGCGCCCGGGCCAGCAGCGGATCGCTGCCGTAGCGCGCCAGCTCGGCACCGGCGTAGGCCAGCAGGTTCTGGAAATCGGCGTCCAGCGCCGGGTAGCGTGGCGCTTCGAACAGGCGGGCCAGCAGCTCGGGGTCCTCGGTGCCGACATCCTGCTCGTCGAGATCGATGATCAGCATGCGGTTGTCGCCCATGCCGGCGAAGCCGTGGTCGGCATCGCCCGGCACCAGGCAAGCGCGCATCCGGCAGACTTCGCCACCCGAGCCATTGACCTCGAATTCCGCGCGTCCAGAAAGCGACATCACCAGCTGGTGATAGTCGTGGGCGTGCTGGTGAGTCTGGTCATCCAGGCGAAGCAGACGGGCGTTGAGCATGATGGGCACCTGTGCGTGCAAGCACTGTACCGAAGCCTGCATGAAGTGCCCACCCCCATGCGACGGGATTGAAATCATCCGGGCCACCACCCATCTAAGGTGCACGTATTCGCAACGGGTGCCGCATGAACGACGACGTCAATCAGGATCATATCGAGCAGGAAATCATCTCCTCCAACGGTCTCGTACTGCCCGATCAACAGCAGCCGGACAAGCTCTACATCATCCCGGTGCACAACCGACCTTTCTTCCCGGCGCAGGTGTTGCCGGTGATCGTCAACGAAGATCCCTGGGCCGAGACCCTGGATCGCGTGGCGAAGACGCCGCACCAGCGCGTCGCACTATTCTTCGTCGACTCGCCGGTGCTGGACATGGCCACCTTCGACCCGGACAGCCTGCCGGAGCACGGCACCATGGTCCGCGTGCATCACGCCTCGCAGGAGGGCGGCAAGCTGCAGTTCGTCGCCCAGGGCCTGGCGCGGGTGCGCATCCGCGGCTGGCTGCGGCGCAAACCGCCGTATCTGGTGGAAGTCGATTACCCGAAAAGCGATGACGACCCGCGCGACGAGGTGAAGGCCTACGGCATGGCACTGATCAACGCGATCAAGGAGCTCTTGCCGCTTAACCCGCTGTATAGCGAGGAGCTGAAGAACTACCTTAATCGCTTCAGCCCCAACGACCCGTCGCCGCTGTCGGACTTCGCCGCCGCGCTGACCACCGCGCCTGGCGTGGAGCTGCAGGAAGTGCTGGATACCGTGCCGGTCTTGAAGCGCATGGAGAAGGTGTTGCCGCTGCTGCGCAAGGAAGTGGAAGTCGCCAGGCTGCAGAAGGAGCTGACCGGCGAGGTGAATCGCAAGATCGGCGAGCGCCAGCGCGAGTTCTTCCTCAAGGAACAACTGAAGATCATCCAGCGCGAGCTGGGTATTACCAAGGACGACAAGAGCGCCGACGCGGACGAGTTCCGCGCCCGCCTTGACGGCAAGGTGGTGCCGCCCGCCGCGCAGAAGCGAATCGACGAGGAGCTGAACAAGCTGTCGATCCTCGAGACCGGCTCACCGGAATATGCCGTCACCCGCAACTACCTGGACTGGGCCACCACCCTGCCCTGGGGCGTGTTCGGCCAGGACAAGCTCGACCTCAAGCGCGCGCGCAAGGTGCTGGACAAGCATCACGCAGGCCTCGACGACATCAAGAACCGCATCCTCGAATTTCTCGCCGTCGGTGCCTTCAAGGGCGAAATTTCCGGCTCCATCGTCCTGCTGGTCGGCCCACCGGGCGTGGGCAAGACCAGCATCGGCAAGTCCATCGCCGAATCCCTCGGCCGGCCGTTCTATCGTTTCAGCGTCGGCGGTATGCGCGACGAAGCGGAGATCAAGGGTCACCGTCGTACCTACATTGGCGCCCTGCCCGGCAAACTGGTGCAGGCGCTAAAGGATGTCGAGGTGATGAACCCCGTGATCATGCTCGACGAGATCGACAAGCTCAGCAGCAGCTACCAGGGCGATCCGGCCTCCGCGCTGCTGGAGACGCTGGACCCGGAACAGAACGTCGAGTTCCTCGATCATTACCTGGACCTGCGCCTGGACCTGTCCAAGGTGCTGTTCGTCTGCACGGCAAACACCCTGGACTCGATTCCCGGCCCGCTGCTCGACCGCATGGAGGTGATCCGCCTGTCCGGCTACATCGCCGAGGAGAAGCTGGCCATCGCCAAGCGTCACCTGTGGCCCAAGCTGCTGAACAAGACCGGCGTGCCCAAGCAGCGCCTCGCCATCAGCGACAGCGCCATGAAAGCGGTGATCGAAGGCTATGCCCGTGAAGCAGGTGTGCGTCAGCTGGAGAAGCAGCTGGGCAAGCTGGTGCGCAAGGCAGTGGTTCAGCTGCTGGAAGACTCGCAAGCGGTGCTGAAGATCACGCCGAAGGATCTGGAAAGCTACCTCGGCAAACCGGTGTTTCGCAGCGAACAGGTGCTCTCCGGCGTCGGCGTAATCACAGGCCTCGCCTGGACCAGCATGGGCGGCGCCACCCTGCCGATCGAGGCCACGCGCATCCACACGCTGAACCGCGGCTTCAAGCTCACCGGCAAGCTCGGTGACGTGATGAAGGAATCGGCGGAGATCGCCTACAGCTACGTCAGCTCGAACCTGAAAACCTTCAAGGGCGACCCGGAGTTCTTCGACCAGGCCTTCGTGCACCTGCACGTGCCGGAAGGCGCGACGCCCAAGGACGGCCCCAGCGCCGGCATCACCATGGCCAGCGCGCTGCTCTCGCTGGCGCGCAACCAGCCGCCGAAGAAAGGCGTGGCCATGACCGGCGAGCTGACGCTGACCGGTCACGTATTGCCGATCGGCGGAGTGCGCGAGAAGGTGATCGCGGCGCGGCGGCAGAAGATTTTCGAGCTGATCCTGCCGGAAGCCAACCGCGGCGACTTCGAAGAGTTGCCTGCCTACCTCAAGGAAGGTCTGACCGTGCATTTCGCCAAGCGCTTCGCTGATGTGGCCAAGGTGCTGTTCTGACGCGGGAGGAGCTGCAGACCAGCTGTAGTCGAAGGATGGAAGTCGCGCTGCACTTCCCCCCCGGACCGCCGCAGACGGAGTACCCGCCTGCGACCAGGCTCTTTTGGGCTATCCTTCCCAACTCAATTCCGACCGGTGCCGATCATGCCTTTCGACATCCCTCGTCTGTTGCTGCCCGCCAGCTTCGCCCTGCTCACTGCCTGCGCAAGCAACGACAAGACGCCCTCCAGCGTCGTGCTCAGCGACGACAACCGCTGCCCGCAAACACTGCAGAGCGGCCAGAAACTCATCGTCAGCCTGCCGAGCAACCCTGCGACGGGCTATCGCTGGATTCTGCACGAAGCCGCCGCGGAGCAATTGCACAGCCTCGGCCCCGAAGTGTTCAGCAATCCGAAAGGCGACATGATCGGCGGGGATGGCCTGTCGACCTGGCGCTTCGAGGCACAGGAGCCAGGCAGCGGCAGGCTGTACCTCACCTATCAACGCCCGTGGGAGGTCGACGCCGAGCCTGCGGGCATGTTCGATTGCCGGATCGAGGTGCGCTGAGTCGGGCAGAGCCCGCGGCGAGCGTGGTTTCGGCTACAATGCCGCCCCGTTTTCACACACGCCGCCCGACACCGTGAGCCACGATCTCGACCGTCTGTTCGCCCAGCCCCTGCCCCGCATTCAGGACTTCGTCTTCAACGAAGACGTGGTGCGGGTGTTTCCCGACATGATCAAGCGCTCTGTGCCCGGTTACCCGACCATCGTCGAGAACATCGGCGTGATCGCCGCTCAGTTCGCACAGCCGCATACTCATCTGTATGACCTGGGCTGCTCGCTGGGCGCGGTGACCCAGGCCCTGCGTCGTCACGTGACTGCCGACAACTGCCAGGTCGTCGCCGTTGATAACTCCGCGGCAATGGTCGAGCGCTGCCGCGAATACCTCCACGGGCAGGACTCGATGTTTCAGGAACTGCTGCCGGTCGACGTCATCGAGGGCGACATCCTGGCTCTGCAGTTCCAGCCCAGCTCGCTGGTGGCGCTGAACTTCACCCTGCAGTTCATCGCACCGGAACAGCGCCCGGCCCTGCTCAGCCGCATTCGCCAGGCGCTGGTGCCCGGTGGCGCGCTGATCCTGTCGGAAAAACTGCGCTTCGAGGATGAAGACGAGCAACAGTTGCTGACCGACCTGCACATCGCCTTCAAGCGCGCCAATGGCTACAGCGAACTGGAAATCGCCCAGAAGCGCAGCGCCATCGAAAACGTGATGAAGCCCGACAGCCTGGAAACCCATCGCCAACGGCTACTGGATGCCGGCTTTTCCAAGGTCGTGCCCTGGTTCCAGTGCCTGAACTTCGCCTCGCTGATCGCCCTGCCATGAACCTCGACCTGACTCCCCTCGCCTGGCGCCTGGCCGGCACCCCGCTGGCCGCATGGGCCAACGGCGTTCAGCAGCAGCTGGACACCAAACTCGCGGTTGGTCACGGTGATCTGCCGCGCTGGCGGCGTGCCGTCGATGCGCTGCCTGCGCTGGCGCCCGTGCAGGTCGAACTGCGTGACAGCTTCCGCCTCGACGCGACCTGTGACGACGCCACGCGCCAGGCCACCCAAGATGCGCTGATGGGGCTCTCGCCATGGCGCAAGGGTCCGTTCGACGTGTTCGGCGTGCATGTCGATACCGAGTGGCGCTCGGACTGGAAGTGGGACCGGGTCGCGCCGCACCTGAATCTGGCCGGCAAACGCATCCTCGACGTCGGTTGCGGCAACGGCTACTACATGTGGCGCATGCTCGGTGCCGGCGCCGACAGCGTGATCGGGGTCGACCCGAACTGGCTGTTCTTCTGCCAGTTCCATGCGATGAAGCGCTACCTGCAGGAGCTGCCGGTCTGGCATCTGCCGTTCGCACTGGAAGAACTGCCGGCCAGGCTCGAAGGCTTCGAGACGGTGTTTTCCATGGGCGTGCTCTACCATCGCCGCTCGCCGGTCGACCATCTGCTCGACCTCAAGGACTGCCTGGTACGCGGCGGCGAACTGGTGCTAGAGACCCTGGTAGTGGAAGGTGACGAAAATACCGCACTGGTGCCGGAAGACCGCTATGCGCAGATGCGCAACGTCTGGTTCTTGCCCTCGGTGAAGGCGCTGGAATGCTGGTTGCGCCGCGCCGGCTTTGTCGACGTGCGCTGCGTGGATGTCAGCGTGACCAGCATTGAGGAACAGCGCAGCACCGACTGGATGCGCTACCAGTCGTTGCCCGACTTCCTCGACCCGCAAGACCACGGCAAAACGGTCGAAGGCCTGCCGGCCCCCATGCGCGCCGTGCTCCTCGCGCGCAAGCCCTGACAGTAGGTTGGCCGCTCAACGAGCGGCCTGGGCAGCGCTGGGGCGCTTGCGTCGCTGCGCTACCAATTGACGCAACGGTGTATTAGCCATCTCCCCGAGACGGCGCCGATCCAGATCGCGCGACGCCAGCTGCCGATCATCCAGCTTCAACAACTGCCGATACAGGCGTCGCTGCCGCCAGGCGCGAAACCAGTCATGCAGGCTGCGCTGCAGATCCAGCGGCCACATGGCCGGCATGTAGAAGTCCGGTAGCTGCGGCTCGGACTGTTGTCGTACATGGTTATCGCGTCGTTCACCAGACATGCTCACCTCCGCTTGGCTCTCGGTGGCCACGGGCTTGTGGCGCCACCGGTTGCCAACAGGATGAGCGGGCATCAGTCGTTCAAACAAACGACTAATATGAAAGCCTGTGTTCAGAAAAATTGAAGCCTTTCCTATGCACGAGCCGCTTGAGCAATCCACTATCCCTTCGACGCCCCTGCTGGAAAGCGATGTCCTGCGCACCTTTGTCGCCATTGCCGAGAGCGGCAGCTTCACCCGCGCCGCCGGACAGATCTATCGCAGCACCTCGGCGGTCAGCATGCAGATCAAGCGGCTGGAAGAGACTCTTGGGCGCTCCCTGTTCGTCCGCGAGGCGCGGCAGGTGCGCCTGACACCGGCCGGCGAGACGCTGCTCGGCTATGCCCGGCGCCTGCTCAAGCTCAACGAAGAGGCCATCGCGCACTTCCTCCAGCCAGCGCTGCAGGGGCGCGTGCGCTTCGGAACGCCGGCGGATGTCGGGACGCGCATCCTACCCGGTCTGCTGGCGTTGTTCGCCCGCAGTCATCCCGGAGTCGAAGTGGATGTGTCGGTCGCGCGCAGTATCGATATGATCGAGCGCATCGACGCAGGCGAACTGGACCTCGCCCTGGTCACCGTCGGCAATCTTGGCCAGGACGATTCGCGGGGCGAGCCGATTCATAGCGAACCGCTGGTCTGGGCCGGCCGCAGCGGTGGTGTCGCCGCGCTGCGCACGCCGCTGCCGCTGGCGCTGGCCAGCCCCGATTGCGCCTGGCGGCGACAGGCACTGGATGCCCTCGACCGCATCGGCCGCAGCTACCGAGTGGCCTACTCCAGCGAACAGACTTCGGGACAGGAGGCCGCGATGATTGCCGATCTCGCCATCGCGCCCTATCCATCAAGCCTGATTCGCCCGCCCCTGCAGCGTCTCGATGGGCAGTATGGGTTGCCACAACTGGGCGAGTATCAGATCAAGCTGCTCCGTGGCAGCAATCGCAGCGAAGCCGTTGAGGTGCTGGCCGCACATGTGATCGCCGCCTTTGTCGAATACCGCACACGACCGGCCAAGCGATTGGAGCGAAACGAGGAGATCAAATGGCACGCTGGTTGATCGTGGCGGGCGCTGCGCTGCTACTGCTCGGCATCGTCTGGCACTACTTCCCATGGCTGTTGAACTGGTTCGGTCGATTGCCCGGCGACATCCGCATCCAGTCCGAACGCAGCCGGGTGTTCATCCCGATCACCTCGATGGTGATTCTCAGCATGGTGCTGACCGTACTGATCAACCTGTTCCGCCGCTAAGGTGGAACACGGCGCCCCGCACTAGCGTGGGAGCGGGCTTGCCAGCAGATGACACCCGGCGCTATCTCACCAATCGGAGCCTGCCCGCCGCGTTTCATCGCGGCTGAAACACACCCGGTTCTTTCAGCCCCGCGCCGCCGCACTCAGGATCAGATGCTTCATTTCCTTGACCGCCTGCTTGAAGCCGACGAACAGCGCATGGGCAACGATGGCATGGCCGATATTCAGCTCGTTGACGCCTCGGATCGCCGCGATGGCTTCGGCGTTGTGGTAATGCAGGCCATGGCCGGCGTTGACGATCAGGCCGTGACTCAGACCGGCCTCGACACCGTCGCGAATGCGCGCGAGCTCGCAGGCCTGCTCGGCAACGCCGTGGGCATCGGCGTAGCGCCCGGTGTGCAACTCGATAGCCGGTGCGCCGACACGTGCGGCCGCCTCGATCTGCCGCGGGTCGGCATCAATGAACAGCGAGACTTCCGCACCGCAGCCACGTAGACGGTCGACGGCCTCACGAATGCGTGCTTCCTGCCCGAGCACGTCCAGCCCACCCTCGGTAGTCAGCTCCTGACGCGTTTCCGGGACCAGGCAGACGTGCTCCGGACACAGCTGCTCGGCGAATGCGAGCATCGCCTCGGTGACCCCCATCTCGAAGTTCATCCTCGTCTGCAGCGCGTCCTTCATCATCAGCACATCGCGTTCCTGGATATGCCGGCGATCCTCGCGCAGGTGCACGGTGATGCCATCGGCGCCGGCCTCTTCCGCATCCAGCGCAGCCTTGACCGGGTCCGGATAGCGGGTGCCGCGGGCCTGACGCAGTGTGGCGACGTGGTCGACATTGACGCCGAGCAGAATTCGATTGGCTTCAGTCACGCGGAGCCTCCTTCAGATTCATGAACAATTCGCGGCTGACCAGCGGTCGACCGCCCAGATGGGGAGCCAGGGCCTGGCGCATCAGCCGCTTGGCCGCGGCCAGCGCCCCCGGAACCTGCCAATCGGCCTCGGCCATGGCCAATAGTTCCGCGCCGTTGAACAGCCCCGGCTGAAATCCCGCGACCGGCTCCAGGCCGGCGTCGGGCAGCAGGTGATAGAGCCGCTGCGGGTCAATCGGCTGGCCGGCGATGTCCACATCGAGGGCAAAACCATAGCCCAACTCGCTGAGCAGCCGCCATTCGAAGGCACGCAGCAGCGGCTCCAGCGGCCGATGTGCGGCCAGGGCCGGCAGTGTCGCGACGTAATGATCGAACAGCGCGGGGTGCGCGTCTTCGACAGGCAGCAAGCGAATCAGCAATTCGTTGAGGTACATGCCGCTGAACAGCGCCTGGCCATCGAGCCAGTGCGCAGGGCCGGCGCTTTCGAGCCGGGCAACGGTCTTCAGCTCGGACTTGCCGCGCAGCTCGACTTCCAGCGATACGAAGGGGCGGATCAGACTGCCGGCCTTACCACGCGCGGCACGCATGACGGCACGCAGCCGGCCCTGCGGGGTGAACAGGTCGACCAGCGCGCTGCTTTCCTTGTACGGGCGACTGTGCAGAACGAACGCAGGTTGGTGCATGGCAGCCCAGAAAGTGCGCGATGCGCACCATTGATTGCGGGTCGGCGCTTACTGGTAACCCAGCGAATGCAGCGCACGCTCATCGTCGGACCAGCCACCCTTCACCTTGACCCATAGGTGCAGCATGACCTTGGAATCGAACAGCACTTCCATATCCTTGCGCGCTTCCTGGCCGATACGTTTGATGCGCTCGCCCTTGTCGCCGATGATGATCTTCTTCTGCCCGTCACGCTCGACCAGAATCAGCGCATGGATGTGCAACACGCGGCCTTCCTGCTTGAAGTCCTCGATCTCCACGGTGATCTGGTAAGGCACCTCGGCGCCAAGCTGTCGCATGATCTTCTCGCGCACCAGCTCGGCGGCGAGGAAACGACTGCTGCGATCGGTGATCTGGTCCTCCGGGAAGAAGTGCTCACTCTCGGGCAGACGATCGGCGACCAGCTTTTCCAGCGTTTCCAGGTTCTGTCCGTGCTGCGCCGAAATCGGCACGATCTCCGCGTTCGGCAGCTGCTCGGCCAGCCAGCGCAGATGCGGCAACAGCTCGGCCTTGTCCTCGACACGGTCGGTCTTGTTGACCGCAACGATCAACGGTCCGGTAACGTACTGCACCCGCTCGAGCACGGCCTGGTCTTCGTCGGTCCAGCGGGTGCGGTCGACGACGAAGATCACCACGTCGACATCCTTCAATGCCGAGGCAGCGGTGCGGTTCATGTAGCGGTTGAGCGCCGTCTCGCCATTCTTGTGCAGCCCCGGCGTGTCCACATAGACGGCCTGAACGCTGCCCTCGGTCTTGATGCCGAGCATGTTATGCCGCGTCGTCTGCGGCTTGCGCGAGGTGATCGCCAGCTTCTGGCCAAGGATGTGGTTGAGCAGCGTCGACTTGCCGACGTTCGGCCGGCCGACGATCGCCACGTAACCGCAACGGCTGACGTCCTCGGATTGCAGCTGTTCGTCAGTCATGTCCGTTCTCCACGCCCAAGGCGATCAATGCGGCTGCCGCGGCAACCTGTTCGGCAATTCGGCGGCTAGCGCCCTGCCCGTGGGTTTTCTCGTTCAGCAAAGCGACCTGACATTCGACGAAGAAGGTGCGGCAATGCGGTTCGCCTTGAATATCCACCACCTCGTAACGCGGCAGCTCACAGGCACGCGATTGCAGAAACTCCTGCAGCCGGGTCTTCGGGTCCTTGTTGGTATCGACCAGTGTCAGGCCTTGCAGCTCGTTGGCCAACCAGGCGACGACCCGCTCGCGAGCAACGTCCATGCCCGCGTCCAGATAAATGGCACCGATCAGCGCTTCGAGGGTGTCGGCCAGGATAGATTCGCGGCGGTAACCGCCGCTCTTGAGCTCACCGGAGCCCAGGCGCAAATATTCGCCGAGCTCGAATCCACGCGCCAGTACCGCCAGCGTCTCGCCCTTGACCAGACGGGCGCGCAGACGCGACAGCTGCCCCTCACGGGCTTGCGGAAAATGATTGAACAGCGCCTCACCGGCAACGAAATTGAGAATGGCGTCGCCGAGAAACTCCAGACGCTCGTTGTTGCGTCCGGCATAGCTACGATGGGTCAGGGCCAGGAGCATCAGCTCCTGATCCTTGAATTGATAACCGAGCCTGCGCTCGAGACGGGCTAACGAAGTGCTCACGGCATCCTTAGGCGATATTCTTTATCGAAGTTCGCCACCAGATCGAGATTGCGGATCAGCGGCTCGCGTTTTTCGTATTTCAGGTGCGCCCTGAATTCGTTGTTCTGGATCTCGACCTTCAGCGCTTCCTTCAGGTCGATGTTCTGGATGCCGTTTACCTGCATCCCCTTGCTGACATGACTATAGAACTCCCCGACGCTCTGAATCTCAAGCGCTTCGTCGGTTTCCACGGACTGGATGATCTTGTCCATGGACATGTAATCGAAGTAATGCGGGAACATTTTAAATCCCGTGCTGGCCACAAACGCCACGATTGCCAGGACCATGATCCAGCTCAGCATGGACAGCCCTTTTTGCGAACGCGCAAAACTCATGTCGACCTCTATGTCGTTACGATACCCACCGATCGGGGCAGGACAAATATAGCGAGCCCGGTTCGCTCAGCGACGGCCGCAATTCACAGCTTTCAGTGAATCAGGCCCACGCGGGAGAAATTCGGCAGATTGCTGAGCTTCGGATCAGGCCAGCTCATCCAGACGGCGAACGCCTTGCCGACGATGTTACGGTCCGGGACCATGCCAGCCAGCTCCGCGGGAATCGACTCGTCCTGCCAATAGCGGCTGTCATTCGAGTTATCGCGATTATCGCCCATCATGAAGTAGTGCTCAGCCGGCACGGTCCACTGGCGGCTCGGCTCGATGCGATAGCGGCCCATTTCCTTGCGAATCAGGTGCTCCATCTCGCCCAGCTTTTCCCGATACAGCACGGCGCTGCCCAAGCTGCCCGGCTCCTCGCCGACCAGTGTCTCGGCAACCGGCTGATCGTTGATGAACAGCCGACGATCGCTGCTGTAACGCACGGTGTCGCCAGGCAGGCCGACGACCCGTTTGATGTAGTTGATGCTCGGTTGATTCGGATAGCGGAACACCATGACGTCGCCACGCTTCGGGTCGCTGACTTCGATCACCTTGGTATCCACTACCGGCAGGCGGATGCCATAGGCGAACTTGTTCACCAGAATGAAATCGCCAACTTCCAACGTGGGGATCATCGAGCCGGAGGGAATCTGGAACGGCTCGACCAGGAACGAGCGCAGCACCAGCACGATGGCCAGCACCGGGAAGAACGACTTGCCGTACTCGATCAGCACCGGCTCCTTGTTCAACGCCTCAAGGGTCGATGGATCGATTTCCCCGGTGCGCCCTTCGTAGTTGGCGATCGCAGCCCGGCGGCGGGGGGCGAAGAACAACAGGTCGCTCAGCGCCAACAGGCCGCAGACAGCCACGGCGATAACCAGCAACAAAGGGAAATTGATCGACATATCAGCTGTCCACCTTCAGCACGGCGAGGAACGCCTCCTGCGGGATTTCGACGTTGCCTACCTGCTTCATGCGCTTCTTACCGGCTTTCTGCTTTTCCAGCAGCTTGCGCTTACGGCTCACATCGCCGCCGTAGCATTTGGCCAGAACGTTCTTGCGCAACGCCTTGACCGTACTGCGGGCAACGATCTGGCCGCCGATGGCCGCCTGAATCGCCACATCGAACATCTGACGCGGGATAAGCTCCTTCATCTTCTCGACTAGGATGCGGCCCTTGTAGTGGGCATTGTCGCGGTGGACGATCAGTGCCAACGCGTCGACCTTGTCGCCGTTGATGAGGATGTCCAGGCGCGTCAGATTGGCCGACTGGAAACATTCGAAGCTGTAGTCCAGCGAGGCGTAACCGCGGCTGCACGATTTCAAGCGATCGAAGAAGTCCAGCACCACCTCGCTCATCGGCAGGTCGTAACGCACCTGCACCTGACTGCCGAGGAACTGCAGGTCGCGCTGCACGCCGCGCTTCTCGATGCATAGCGTGATGACGTTGCCCAGGTGTTCCTGGGGCACGAGGATGTTGGCGCGCACGATCGGCTCGCGCATGTCCTCGACGGAGGACATGTCGGGCAGCTTCGAAGGGCTGTCGACGTAGATGGTGTCGCCGTTCTTCAACAGCAACTCGTAAACAACCGTCGGCGCGGTGGTGATCAGATCCAGGTCGTACTCGCGCTCGAGGCGCTCCTGAATGATCTCCATATGCAGCATGCCGAGGAAGCCGATACGGAAGCCGAAGCCCAACGCGTCGGAGCTTTCCGGTTCGTATTGCAACGCGGCATCGTTGAGGGTCAGCTTCTGCAGCGCTTCGCGAAAATCCTCGAAGTCATCCGAACTGACCGGGAACAGACCGGCATAGACCTGCGGCTTGACGCGTTTGAAACCGGGCAGCATTTCCACGTCCGGCGTGCTCGACAGTGTCAGCGTGTCGCCCACTGGAGCGCCGAGAATGTCCTTGATGCCGGCGATGATGAAGCCCACCTCGCCAGCCTTGAGGTCTGCCGTGGCGGTGTGCTTGGGGTTGAACACGCCGACACTGTCCACCTGGTGGACCTTGCCGGTGGATTTCACCAGCACCTTGTCGCCCTTCTTGATACGACCGTGGCGAACCCGTACCAGCGATACGACGCCCAGATAGTTGTCGAACCATGAGTCGATGATCAACGCCTGCAACGGCGCCTCGACATCGCCAGTCGGCGGCGGGATCACGGCGACCAGGCGCTCGAGCACCTCATCCACGCCCATGCCGCTCTTGGCGCTACAGGCCACCGCGTCGGTCGCATCGATGCCGATGATGTGCTCGATCTCATCCTTGACCTTGTCCGGATCGGCCTGTGGCAGGTCCATCTTGTTCAGCACCGGCATCACTTCCAGGCCCTGTTCGATCGCCGTGTAGCAGTTGGCTACCGATTGCGCCTCGACGCCTTGGCCAGCATCGACTACCAGCAGCGCACCCTCGCACGCGGCCAGCGAGCGACTGACTTCATAGGTGAAGTCGACGTGGCCGGGCGTATCGATGAAATTCAACTGGTAGGTCTTGCCATCGCGCGCAGTGTAATAAAGCGTGACGCTGTGGGCTTTGATGGTGATGCCGCGCTCGCGCTCGAGATCCATCGAATCCAGCACCTGGGCTTCCATTTCACGCTCGGTCAGACCACCACACATCTGGATAAAACGGTCTGCCAGGGTCGACTTGCCGTGATCGATATGGGCGATGATGGAAAAATTGCGGATATGACTCAGGTCACTCACAGCTCAACACTCGGAATAGTCGCGGGCCGATTGCCCGCCGAAAATAGCCGCGAAGTGTAACTGATCAACCCTTGCAGTGCCACGCACAAGCCATCCGCAGCTGATGAGCAACGCAACGGAAGTACTGATACGTATTGAAAATGAAAAAGGGCGGTAATAACCGCCCTTCCAGATTCACCAGCCAGCGTCTTATTCAGCGAGCTTGAAAGTAATGAAACTCGCACGCCCCTGACGCAGAACTCGCATCGAAACGGATCGATTCTTCGGCAATTGCTCAGCCACTCGAGCAAATGTTGCCGCCGAATTGATCGCCTGATTATTCAGATGGGTGATGACATCGCCCGGGCGCAGCCCAATCATCGCAGCCGGCCCGTTGAGAATCTCAGTGATCACCACACCGCCCGGTAAATCCAGGCTCTTCTTCTGCTCATCGGTCAGCTCAGTGACTTTAACACCCAGGCGGTTATCGCTGCGTTCCTGGCCGCCACCAGAGGCTGCCACGGCTTCGCCCTCTTCCGGCATGGCGCCGATCTTGACGTCGAGCATCTTGCGATCACCGTCGCGAACCACTTCCATTCGTGCGGTGCTGCCAGGCTTGAGTGCTCCGACCAGATGAGGCAGATCAGCAGACATGACAATCGGCTTGTCGTTGAGGCTCAGAATCACATCACCGACACGCAGACCACCGCGCGCTGCCGGACCGCCATCCATAACCTGAGCCACCAGGGCGCCCGCTGGACGCTCAAGACCAAAGGACTCAGCCAGGTCCTTGTTGACTTCCTGGATCACCACGCCAAGCCAGCCCCGACTCACCTTGCCTTCGGTTCGCAGCTGATTGGCAACATCCATTGCCACATCGATCGGAATGGCGAAGGACAGCCCCATGAAGCCACCGGAGCGCGTGAATATCTGCGAGTTGATGCCAATCACCTCACCGTCGAGGTTAAACAGCGGACCACCGGAATTGCCTGGGTTGATTGCCACGTCGGTCTGAATGAACGGCACATAGCTCTCATTGGGCAAGCTGCGGCCAGTCGCACTGACAATACCGGCGGTCACCGTATGATCGAAACCAAACGGCGAGCCAATGGCGAGCACCCACTCCCCTGCTTTCAGCTCATCAGAACGGCCAATCTTGACGGTCGGTAGTCCCTTGCCCTCGACCTTCAGCACCGCCACGTCGGAGCGCGGATCGGCACCGATAAGCTTGGCTTCCAGCTCGCTTCGATCCGGCAGACGAACGATGATTTCGTCGGCATCGGCGACCACGTGATTGTTGGTCAGGACATAACCGTCTTCGGAAATGATGAAACCCGAACCGAGCGACTGCGCTTCACGCTGCTGGCCGCGACCCGGGGCGCCCGGCATCTGCGGGATGCTGTGTTCGAAGAACTCGCGAAAAATCGGCGGCAGCCCTTCGAGTTCCGGCATCTGCGCAGTCGCACCGCGGCTCTGCACCTTCTGCTTGGTGCTGATATTGACTACCGCTGGCGAGGCACTTTCGACCAGCGGCGTGAAATCAGGCAATTCCGCCTGGGCAACGACAGCATGGCCCAGCAATGCCAGGCCCGCCACGAAGGCGAAGCAGCTGTTTCGATTGAACATGACTACAAGTCTCCCCACTGACAAAACAAGGAAGCTCAGGGACTCGCAGGCCCCGCGAGCATGGCGCGCAAAACCACTGGCTGCAGATTCGGGTCAGCTGCGGTACGGCGGCTTCGCATACGCACGAATAGCCAGGAAATGAAGAAGCCCCCGAGACCTGCCAGAATAACGATCGGCTCACGCGTCGACAGCTGAGCGGCCAGCGAAGCGGCCGCCATCAGTACGATAAGAGGGAGAAGATAGACAAGGACGGCACCGCGCAGCAACACGTCCTCGCGGATGCCCACAACGACACCGTCACCGACTTGCAGGTGGAGATCGCAGAGCGCCCTGATGAGGCCACGCTGTTCGCGAACACCGAGGGTATCCATCAAGCCTTGGCCACAGCCACTCTTCGCGGAACAGCCAGAGCAGGTAGTTTTGCGCCGAGTCTCGACCCATACAGCGCCGACATCCAGCGCGACTACCCGCCCAAGCTCTTCGATCATCGTTGTGCCTGTTCCGAACTGGCTCGCATGGACAGGGCAATCCGCTCAGCCGTACCAAGTGGAATCTCGCCCACCACGGTCACCATGACATCGCCATC
The DNA here is from genome assembly GCF_032106285.1 of Stutzerimonas kunmingensis. Classification (GTDB taxonomy): domain Bacteria; phylum Pseudomonadota; class Gammaproteobacteria; order Pseudomonadales; family Pseudomonadaceae; genus Stutzerimonas; species Stutzerimonas kunmingensis_B. The sequence goes on along the minus strand of NZ_DAMCPO010000028.1, from coordinate 28,739 downwards.
CGCAGTACTGATGCGCTTAGAGACCGCGACGGTAGGCCCCATCTGGCTTCGCGCGTCCTCAACCAAGGCGCCGCGCAGCGGCTCCAGAAACACGGAAAACTTCGCTAGACCATCACCGTAGGACAACCAGGAAACAGTTTCGGAAGAGGCGGGACTAGGTCGTTCGTTGGCATCCAGTAGCGTGAAGCCGGAAGGCAACCAGTCGGAGCGCCAGGGCGATGTAGGATTCGCCTCGCGCCGGTTCACGGTCACTGGATTGCAATCGGCGCCGGGCTTCAGTTGCTCGGCAGATACACTGCCAGCCGTGAACTGGGTGAATTGGAAACGCTCGAGCAGCTGCCCTTTCTCGTTCAGCATCAGCGACTTGAGGGGCAATGCGGTATCTTGGTCGAGATGCAGTTCGAAGCCGTAACGGTGCTGATCCTTCGGCACGACAGCCAGCGCCACGGCAGGGCGGCCAGCAACTCTTGAATCCCCGATCTCACGGAATTCGTACCACTCGGAGAGTGCTTTCGGATCGAGACGCTGCCCGTGCCAGGCTTGCGCTTCACGCACTTGCGCCGCGAGGTCATCGGTAGCGCATTGCATCTGACCATTTACAAGCAGAACTTCAGCCGGAGCTCCGTCAAGCTGAAGCAATCGCTCCTGCACTTGACCTTCTTCGACCTGCTGCCACACGGCATGACTGGAAAAGCTACCATTGCGTTCGTAGACGAACGTACCGGTATAACTCTGTTTCTGCTCTGCCGCCGCAAGTCGCTCCATCCAGGACTCGGCATCAGCAGCAAGGGCCGGCATCGATAGCCAGCCCCCCATCACCACATACAGCGGTAATACGCGCATGTTTCTCCCTAACGTTCTTCCATGCTGGCCGCGCGAGCGTAAGGCAGCGCGCTCTCCGATCCATTACCAAAGGCAGCTTGCTGGGCATGCTGACGAACATATGAAGGCAGACGCTCTTCGTGCCAGCGCTCTACCGGAGCGCCATCTGCCGCTGCCTGTGCAGGCGCTTCGGTTTGCTCACTGTAACCAGCCAGAACCGCCGGCCCTTGACTGGTCTGCGGAACCGAAATACTTGGTTGCGGAGCCTGCTGCGCTAGCTGCGGACCAGCAACCTCATTCTGATTGTACAGACGTACACCGGCCAGAACAGCGACTGTAACCGAAGCAGCCACTGCCAGCCGGCCGAGGCCTTTCCATCCGTTACGTTGCGCCTTGACCGGCGCGGCTTCATCAGCCAACGCAGCCGATACCGCAGAAGCGATATCCAGGCGCGGCTCAATCAACTCCTTGTGCATGGCGGCACGGGCAAGTTGATAACGCGACCAAGTAGCACGTAGCTCCGGGTTGTCGCCTGCGAGCATGCGACGTAATTCCAACTCGTCCGCTTCGTTATCCATCACCGCGGACAGCGATTCATGCAGGGCTTCACGACTCATGGCGGTTCCTCTCTTGGCTGTCGCCGCTGTCTCAGGATTCATGCAACAAGGGTTGCAATGCTTTATCTATGGCTTCACGTGCCCGGAAGATCCGGGAACGCACTGTGCCCACCGGACACTGCATGACGCTCGCAATGTCTTCATAACTAAGACCATCAAATTCACGCAGTGTTAGAGCCGTACGCAAATCTTCTGGCAAAAGTTGAATGGTTCGATGAACGGTATCTTCAATCTCATCCCTGAGCAGCGAGCGTTCCGGTGACTCGATGTCCTTGAGAGCGTGATCGCCCTCATAAAACTCGGCGTCCTCGGAACTCACATCACTATCCGGCGGGCGTCTGCCGCGTGCCACCAGATGATTCTTCGCCGTATTGATGGCGATGCGGTACAGCCAAGTGTAGAAAGCGCTGTCACCGCGAAAATTGGCTAGTGCGCGGTAGGCTTTGATAAAAGCCTCTTGGGCAACATCCTGAGCTTCATGAGAGTCATGCACGAACCGCACGATCAACCCAAGGATCTTGTGCTGGTATTTCATTACCAGCAGATCAAACGCCCGCTTGTCACCACGCTGCACTCGTTCAACCAGCTGCTGGTCCTGCTCCTGAGTCAACATGAACGCTCCTCCTCGGTAGCGGAGTAGCGTCGCTCACACCAGCGAACCGACCTGCCAGAATAGACCCGGGCTTTACGCAAAAGTTCTCCCCCCTCCTAGCAAGCTATCCTGCAATACCTGACGGCGATTGCACCACAGCGTTGCGCCATTGCTGACGACGCCGTCCTGGTGTCCATAGCAAACTCGCACCGCCCATTCACGATGGCCAGCTGGTTTGCATTCATAACTGCCTATTGAGCCACCCCGCGAAGGAAAAGTTCCCTTCGTTAGAAGACAAACACACAGTCGCCTATTTTGGCGCTACATCCCGTCTATATACTAGGGCTCGTTTTTCCCGCCGGAATTGGACATGAACCAGGTTCTACGATACGACGTGCTGGTCATCGGCAGCGGTGCCGCCGGCTTGACCTTGGCACTCAACCTGCCGACCGATCTTCGCATCGCCGTTCTCAGCAAGGGCGATCTCTCCAACGGCTCCACCTACTGGGCCCAAGGTGGCGTCGCCGCAGTACTGGATACGACCGACACCGTAGAGTCACATGTCGCCGACACCCTCATCGCCGGAGGAGGGCTGTGCCGCGAAGACGCCGTCCGTTTCACGGTCGAGCACAGCAACGAGGCCATCCAGTGGCTGATCGAGCAAGGGGTGCCCTTCACGCGGGACAATGCCCCGGATCGCGAAGACGGCAGTTTCGAATTTCACCTGACCCGCGAGGGCGGCCATAGCCATCGGCGCATCATTCACGCAGCCGACGCCACTGGCGCAGCCATTTTCAACACGCTGCTTGGCCAGGCCAGAAAGCAGAGCAATATCGAGCTTCTACAGCAGCGCGTTGCAGTCGACCTAATCACCGAACACAAACTCGGGCTGCCGGGCAGACGCTGCCTGGGCGCCTATGTGCTCAATCGCAGCACCGGCGAGGTCGAAACCTTCCAGTCACGATTCGTCGTACTGGCTACCGGCGGCGCGGCCAAGGTTTACCTGTACACCAGCAACCCGGACAGCGCGTGCGGCGACGGCATTGCCATGGCCTGGCGAGCGGGCTGCCGCGTCGGCAATCTGGAATTCAACCAGTTCCACCCTACCTGCCTCTATCACCCGCAAGCGAAGAGCTTTCTGGTGACCGAAGCCCTGCGCGGGGAAGGTGCCTTGCTCAAGCTGCCTAACGGCGAGCGTTTCATGCCGCGCTTCGATACCAGGGAGGAACTCGCCCCACGCGATATCGTCGCACGCGCAATCGACCACGAAATGAAGCGACTGGGCATCGACTGCGTCTACCTCGATATCAGCCACAAACCTGCCGAGTTCATCAAAAGCCATTTCCCCACCGTCTACGAGCGCTGCCTGGAATACGGCATCGACATCACCAGCCAGCCGATTCCGGTGGTACCCGCAGCGCACTACACCTGCGGCGGCGTAGTCGTGGATCAGGCTGGACGCACCGACATCCCGGGCCTCTACGCCATCGGCGAGACCAGTTTCACCGGCCTGCACGGCGCGAACCGCATGGCCAGCAACTCGCTGCTCGAATGCTTCGTCTACGGCCGGGCGGCCGCTCAGGACATCCTGCGCGAACTGCCCCAAGTCACCAACGCAGCAACGTTACCTGCATGGGACGCCAGCCAGGTGACCGACTCCGACGAAGACGTGATCATCGCGCACAACTGGGACGAGTTGCGGCGCTTCATGTGGGACTACGTCGGCATCGTTCGCACCAACAAACGGCTGATGCGCGCGCAGCACCGAGTGCGCCTGCTGCTGAGCGAGATCGACGAGTTCTACAGCAACTACAAGGTCAGTCGTGACTTGCTCGAACTACGCAATCTGGCGCTGGTTGCAGACCTGATGATTCGCTCGGCCATGCTGCGCAAAGAGAGCCGAGGACTGCACTACACCCTCGACTACCCGGAGCTGCTGCCGCAGGCGGTCGACACTATTCTGGCGCCGCCCACCTACGTCGACTGAACTTGAGCCGCACCCGCAGTCGACGATGCTGCTCTCGCGGTAGTGCGTCGCGGGGCACGCAGATGCTGCCAGCTAACCGCCGGCCCGGCACGCGAAAACGCAGCACGACTATCAGTGGCAGCGCCAGGCTGTCAGGCAGCAACTGAACTGCCTGCCATCCTTGCCGCTCGCTCCACAGGTGCCAGCCCGCAGCATCGTGGCGCAGGCCAGACCAGGCATCCCGACTGGACAGTAGAATCCCGCGCGGCAACACCCACAGCGCGTGGGTCAGACAAAACAGAAGCGCTATCAGCTGCAACCATAGCGGCGCAGCCGACAGCACGATGGCGGCCAGGCCGAGCGCCTGAACCCCGAGATAGAGTGTCAACAACCAGCTGGACGGCTGCCAGCGACACTCGAATGATTGATTACTTAGGCTGGACACGATCGAGGATCATGCGAACCATGCGCCGCAGGTCCTCATCCTCGGGCTCGCCGCGCTGCATGAACCAGCCGAACATGTCCTGATCCTCGCAACTCAGCAGCTTGCGATAGCGGTGCTGATCTTCCTCATCGAGACCTGGATAGACCTCCTTGACGAAAGGCACCAGCAACACATCCAGCTCCAACATGCCGCGACGGCTTTGCCAAAACAGACGATTGAGTTCGGATTGCTCAGCCATACATCGGCTCCTTTTGAGAAGGCACGCATTATAGCGGCTGCACCGAACTCATCAGTCGCTTTTTTCGTCGAGCTGCAAACCCGTCATCACGCAACCGTTTCCGTCGGGCTGCTATGATGCCCACCCGGATTCTGACGACGACCAATCATGACCGACACTGCTTATTTTTGCGTTCTGTCGCATGAAGGCGTCCTTGCCGTACGCGGCCCGGATGCCAGCAAGTTCCTCCAGGGTCAGCTGACCTGCAACCTCAGCTACCTCACCGCCGAGACATCCAGTCTGGGCGCACGCTGCACGCCCAAGGGGCGCATGCAGTCGAGTTTCCGCATCGTGCTGGATGGCGACGGTTACCTGCTGGCGATGGCCAGTGAGCTGCTGCAACTGCAACAAGCCGATCTGAACAAGTACGCCGTATTTTCCAAGTCCCGCCTGAACGACGAGAGCGCCGACTGGTGCCGATTCGGTCTTGCGGGCGGAGACGGCTCGCTGGTCAGCCTGGGCCTGGATCTTCCGCTGACCGCCGACAGTGTGGTGCGGAGCCACGGCATGATCGCGATCCGTCTGCAGGATGGCCGCGTTGAGCTCTGGACCCCAGGCGCCGACGCCGAGCAGGTTCGCACGCGCCTGGCCGCGCAGCTTCAGGAAGCGCCGGTCAATCGCTGGCTGCTGGACCAGGTTCGCGCCGGCATCGGCCAGGTATTCGGCAGCACTCGCGAGCTGTTCATCCCGCAGATGATCAATTTGCAGGCGCTGGGCGGCGTGAGTTTCAAAAAGGGCTGCTATACCGGCCAGGAAATCGTCGCGCGCATGCAGTATCTGGGCAAACTCAAGCGCCGCCTGCAGCGGCTGTTGATCGAAGGCAGACAGGACGAGCTGCCCGCTCCGGGCGTTGAGATTTTCTCGCCGGTGCATGGCTCCAGCGTCGGTGAGGTCGTGCTAGCCGCCAGTGACACCGACCGAATCGAGCTGCTGGCCGTACTGCAGGAGGACGCCGCCGCTGACGGCCGCCTGTATCTGGGCTCCCCGGACGGATTGCCGATGAGCCTGCTCGAGCTTCCCTACAGCCTGAATGCGGACCTGGAAATTCAGCGCTAGTGCGAACCGGAGCCAGAAAGCAAATACCTGCGAGGCGCACCATGGACCACGGGCAAAGCACCCTGACCTGAAGCGCCCTAGCGACACTGACCGACACATAAAGGAATGACATGAGCACCCTTGCCGAGAAAGTCCAGCGCGATCTGACGCTCGCGATCGAGAACGATGAATTGGTTCTGCCTACCCTGCCGGAGGTGGCATTGCGCGTCCGCGAGGCGGCCGAGGACCCGGACATCAGCATTCCGGCACTGAGCAAGGTGATAGGCGCCGACGCAGCCCTCGCCGCACGCATCATCAAGGTGGTCAACAGCCCGCTGCTGCGTACCAGTCGCGAGATCGACGATCTGCAGATGGCGGTCAGCCGTCTCGGCATCAATTACACCTGCAACCTGGCCACAGGCCTGGCGATGGAGCAGATGTTCCAGGCGACCACCGATGTCGTCGATCGCAAGATGCGCGAGGTCTGGAACAAGAGCACCGAGGTCGCCGCCATCAGTCATGTGCTCTGCCGTCACTACACACGACTGATGCCTGACCAGGCGACCCTGGCCGGACTGGTCCATCAGATCGGCATATTGCCGATCCTGACCTACGCAGAAGAGCACAGCGCCCTGCTATCGGACTCGTTCAGCCTCAATCACGTCATCGACAAGATTCACCCGATGGTGGGTGAGAAAATCCTGCGCACCTGGGATTTCCCGGAGGCAATCGTGTCTGTGGCTGGTCAGTACACCGATTTCCAGCGCAATTCGGCCGCAGTCGATTATGTAGACGTGGTGCAAGTCGCCACCCTGCAGAGCTATATGGGCACCCAGCACCCTTACGCGCAGCTGGACTGGAGCGAGGTTCCCGCCTTCGCCAAGCTGGGGCTCGATCCGAGCGAACTGATGCAGGAGGACGAGGACCTGTCTGCCGCCATGGACGCAGCCATGAGCATGCTTCAGTAAGCACCGAACACCGTTCGCCCGAAAGCGAGGAACCGTCCCTATGGCACCTAGTCACAAAAAGGGACGGCAATCTCGCCGCATCGCGCCTTGTGTCTGCCTCCCGGCCAACACAAGTCAGGTGAAGAAAGGAGAACGCAATGACCAGAGCAACCAAAACAATTTTCTCGGGCGCATTCGCCTTGCTGTTCGGAGTAGCGGCTAACCTGGCGCTTGCCGCCGAAGGCGAAAACTTCGTCGACGAGGCTTCGGCCAAAGGTATTGCAGAAATCGAAACGGCGAAGATGGCCCTGGACAAGGGTACTTCGGAGGATGTGAAGCAATTCGCCCAGATGATGATCGACGACCACACCAAGGCCAATCAGGAGCTTGCGCAACTGGCTCAGGCCAAAGACCTGGAAATGTCCGACGAGGCCACGCTGATGGACAAGGCCAAAGCCATGATCCTGAAGCTGCGTGATGGCGAGAATTTCGACGAAGCCTACGCCAACAATCAGGTCGTCGCTCACGAGCAGACCATCGAGATGTATCAGGACTACGTGGAGGGTGGCGAGAACGCCGACCTGAAGCAGTTCGCTCAAAAAGCGTTGCCGAAGTTGGAAGAGCATCTCAAGCAGGCCAAGGATCTTCAGGCCAAGCACGGCGCCAAAGATTGACCAAAGCCTAGCCCGATACCGCCTGGGTGTCGGGCTAAACCTCAGCCGGAAGCTGCCAGTCGATCACCTGCATCCCCTGCTGCCTGAGAAACTGGTTGGCGCGACTGAAGTGACCGTTACCGATGAATCCGCGGTGCGCCGAGAGAGGCGAAGGATGCACCGACTTCAGCATCAGATGCCGCGTGGCGTCTATCAGTTTCGATTTGGATTGCGCATGGGCGCCCCAAAGCATGAATACCAGGTGCGGACGCCGCTCGCTGACCACCTCAATGATTCGATCGGTGAATAGCTGCCACCCCGCTTTGGCATGCGAACCGGCGACACCCTGTTCCACGGTGAGCGAAGTATTGAGCAATAGCACGCCCTGTTCTGCCCAGTGCTGCAGATAGCCATGCCGAGGGATATCAAGATTCAAGTCGCGCTTGAGTTCCTTGAAGATGTTCTGCAGTGACGGCGGTGGTGCCACGCCCGGCTGTACCGAAAAGCAAAGTCCATGGGCCTGACCGGCACCGTGGTAGGGGTCCTGCCCAAGGATCACTACCTTGACCTGATCGAGCGGCGTGGAATTGAGCGCGTTGAAGATCATCGGCCCCGGCGGAAATATCACCTTGCCCGCAGCCTTCTCTTGCCGAAGGAAAGCGCCAAGCTCAAGCATGTATGGCTTGTCGAACTCCTCGCGCAGCGCTTCTTTCCAGCCAGCCTCCAGCCTGATGCGATCGTCTTGAGTCATGAGCTGTTTCCGGATGGCGTAGCCGCCGAACCCTAGAAAACGGCTTCATTGTTGTCAACCGCAAAACGGCCAAATCACTGAGCTACCGCAAGTTCGACCCTCCCTCCTTTAGTCATAATCGCACCTGGCTCACGTACTGACGCCGGCGCCGCCTTCGAGCCGCACATAAAGAGTGACGCACACACCGGCGGCAGGGTAAAAAAGCTAACTGCCAATAAACCAATAACAAAAGCTATAACAAGGAACATGCTATGAACCGGATCACCCTTCTGGCGCTAGGGCTGGGGTTCTGTCTTACGGCCCAGGCTGCTGACCCCATCACGCTCGGCCTCAACTACCCCCGTACCGGCAGCTACAAGGAAGAAGGCCTTGCACAAATGCGCGGAGCCTTGTTGGCAATCGACGAGATCAACGAGGCGGGCGGTGTTCTGGGCCGCCCGCTACGCCTGATCAGCCGCAATACCGCATCCCGCCCCGAAAAGGCCGTTGCTAACGTCGACAAGATGGCGGATGAAGGCGTTGCCATGCTATTCGGCGGCGTATCTAGCGCAGTGGCCATTGCCGCGAGCAAGCGCGCCAAGGAGCGAGGGCTGCTGTACTTCGGCACCCTGACCTACTCCAACGACACAACCGGCAAGGATGGCCACCGCTACATGTTCCGCGAGTGCAACAACGCATGGATGAGCGCGCGGGTGCTGGGGCAGTATCTGAACGAGAAAATGCCCGGCAAGACCTACTTTTACATCACCTCCGACTACACCTGGGGCCATACCAGCGAGAGCTCGCTGCGCCAGGCGACCGGCACCGTCGACCAGAACAAGCACCAGGGGGTCAAGACAGCCTTCCCAGGCGCACGCCTGTCCGACTACCGCGCGGCGCTGGAAAAGGCAGCCAACAGCGGTGCCGAGGTCCTGGTATTGGTCCTGTTTGGCGAAGACATGGTGCGAGCCATGCGTATCGCCGACGAACTCGACTTGAACAAGAAGATGCAGATTGCGGTTCCCAACCTGACGCAGTCCATGGTCGAACTCGCCGGCCCGGACATCATGCGCGGCGTGCTCGGCACCGAGCCCTGGACCTGGCGCGTACCCGAACTCGAAGGTTCCGAACGCGGCAAGGCATTCGTGCGTGACTTCGGTGAGCGTTACCAGACGCACCCATCAAGCTCCGCGGCTTCGGCCTACAGCATCGTCTATCAGTGGGCAGATGCCGCCACTCGCGCCAAGAGCATCGGCAGTGAGCAAGTCATCGCGGCCCTGGAAAACCACAGCTACAGCCTGCTCAAGGATCAGCAGCAGTGGCGCGAGTTCGACCACCAGAACGTGCAGACCGTCTACGCCATTCAGGTAAAGCCACGCGAAGAAGTGCTCAAGGATCGCTTCAAGCAGGACTATTTCGAGATCGTCCACCGTTTATCCGGCGAGCAGGCTGCGCCGACGCTGGCCGAATGGCAGGAAGAGCGTCGCGCGGGCGGGCAGCCGGCTAGGCTACAGTGAAAGAACGATGGAGCATCTGGGACAGCACCCGGGCGCTCCATCGGGTCGTCTGACCGACCGGAACGCTGCAACCTCGCTGCATTGAAGGACTCTCAAGAGGAGCGACGTTATCGGTCGCTCGTCAGCGGAGCCCTGAAACGCACGAGGATTTCGACCATGAGCACTGCAGTAGAGCCCTACCAAGCCGGTGTCTTCGACCTGACCCACAAGCTGACCGTGGAGAAGCATGGTCACACCGCCCTCATCACGATCAACCATCCGCCTGCCAACACCTGGGACCGCGAGTCACTCATCGGGCTCAAGCAGATCATCGACCATCTGAACCACGATGACGAAATCTACGCACTGGTGATCTGCGGTCAGGGCGAGAAGTTCTTCAGCGCGGGGGCGGACCTGAAACTCTTCGCTGACGGCGATCGCATCCGAGCCCGGGAAATGGCCCGCCGCTTTGGCGAAGCCTTTGAGGCGCTGCGCGATTTCCGCGGTGTCTCCATCGCTGCAATCAACGGATTCGCCCTTGGCGGGGGCCTGGAATGCGCACTGGCCTGCGACCTGCGCATCGCCGAGCAGCAGGCGCAAATGGGCTTGCCGGAGGCATCGGTGGGCCTGCTGCCCTGTGCGGGCGGCACCCAGGCACTGGCCTGGCTGGTGGGCGAAGGCTGGGCCAAACGCATGATCCTCTGTGGCGAGCGCATCACGGCAGAAACTGCGCTGCGCATCGGACTGGTGGAGCAGGTGGTCGACCCCGGCCAGTCGCGTGGCCACGCATTGATGCTCGCATCCCGG
>NZ_DAMCPO010000028.1:0-18342 GCF_032106285.1 Stutzerimonas kunmingensis | reverse complement strand
CGGGTCGCGCGGCAAAGCCCTGTTGCGGTGCGTGCCATCAAGCCGTTGATCGACGCGGCCCGTAAACGGGTGCCCAATACGCTTGCCGCCGCCGAGCGCGAGGCCTTCGTCGAGCTGTTCGAGGCCGACGACACTCTGGAGGGTGTCAATGCGTTCCTCGAGAAGCGCGACCCTCGCTGGCGCAACCGATGACCGCCGTACCAAACGCAGCCTTACAGGACCTGCCCACCCATCCGGCGCCGAGGATTACATGCACGTCACCTTCGAAGAACGCCCCGCCCTGCATGGCATGCGAATAGCCATTGTCACCCTGGACGCCGCGCAGCAACTCAACGCCCTGAGCCTGCCGATGATCGACGCACTGCTTGACCAGCTTGGCCGCTGGGCCAACGAGCCGGCAGTCGCCTGCGTGCTGTTACGCGGGAACGGTGCCAAGGCGTTCTGCGCCGGTGGCGACGTACGCCGCCTTGCAGAGGCCTGCCGAGGCGAGCCCGGAATGGTGCCGGCCTTGGCCGAGCGTTTCTTTGCCGACGAGTACCGCCTCGTCCACCTGCTGCACCATTACCCGAAGCCGCTTATCTGCTGGGGCCATGGCTACGTGATGGGCGGCGGTATGGGGCTCCTGCAGAGCGCGACGATCCGCATCGTTACACCGGATAGTTGGCTGGCGATGCCGGAAGTCGCCATTGGCCTGCATACGGATGTCGGCGCGAGCTGGTTCCTTCCCCGCCTGGCTGGCAGGCTGGGTCTGTTTCTGGGCCTCACCGGCACGCGGGTGAATGCCCGCGATGCACTGGACATCGGTCTTGCCGACCGCTGCCTGATGGACGAGCAACAGCCCGAACTCATCGAGGGGCTGGTCCAGATCAACTGGCAGGAGCAGGCGCACAGCCAGCTGCACAGTCTGTTGCGAGCCTTGTCCAGGCACGCCACTGCACAGCTGCCCGCACCCAGGTTGCTGCCACGACGAGAGCGGATCGATGAACTGCTGGACGTGGCTGAGCTCGCGCATGCATGGCAGGCCTTGGCCGCGTTGCAGGATGATTCTGACGAAGTAATCGCGCAGGCCGCTCGCGGCCTGCGCGACGGATGCCCACTGAGCGCCCATCTCGCCTGGCGACAGCAGGAAAAAGGCCGGAAGCTGTCGCTGGGCCAGGCATTGCAGATGGAGTACGCGCTAAGCCTGAATTGCTGTCGCCACCCGGAGTTCGCCGAAGGCGTCCGTGCCCGCTTGATCGACAAGGACAATAGGCCAGGCTGGCATTGGCCGGACGCCCACCACGTTCCTCCAGCGGTGGTCGAGGCGCACTTCGAGCCGACCTGGGAAGGGGATCATCCACTGACCGGCCTGGCCTGAATGCCCTCTCATCACCGATAGTAGTGCTGACGGCCGCCCCTATCGTAATGCGGCCGTAGCCGATGATCGCGCCCATCCCTGATCAACGGCGGACGCTGCTGGCGATGTTCCTGACGCCAGTAGCCACGTCGTTCGAAGCCGCGATGGCGGTCGTAGTATTGCGGCGGAAGCTGACTCTGATAACGCGGCGGCAGGTTGCGCGGGTACTGCGGATAGTGGGAATAAGGGCTTCGCGGGTCGTATTGATGCGGACGGTTGTGCTGACGATAGTCCCGGTCATAGTGTCGCGGCCCCGGATTGTAGTAGCGCGGACTCTCCGCCTGGAAGACCCAGACGCCGTCTCGCCGCTCCGCATGGGCCTGCAGGCTCATGCCCAGGCCGACACAGAGCAGAATAAGCAGTGAAGAACGAATGCTCATGGAAACCACCTCCGATGGCGTCACAGGCTTCGATTCATCAGACCACAACCGTGAGACAGCTGCAGAAACAGCGGACAACCGGCAGCTCTGACACGACGTCATGCGTCGTGCGAGGACCGCGACGGGCCGCCGCACCTTGTATGGCTGCCGCTGCTTCCCGATAATAGCGGCCCTTTAGCCCCACGGCTCTCGCAGAGCGGACGGAACGGGAATAGACCCTAGATGACCGAACTCGCCCTGATCATGGTTAGCGCCATCCTGGTCAACAATTTCGTGCTGGTGCAGTTCCTCGGTCTGTGCCCGTTCATGGGCGTCTCGAAGAAGATCGAGACCGCCATCGGCCTGTCGCTGGCCACCACCTTCGTGCTGACGCTTGCTGCCATGTGCAGCTACCTCGTCCAGCAGTATGTGCTCAAGCCGCTGGACCTCGAGTTTCTACGCACCATCAGTTTCATTCTGGTGATCGCGGTGACCGTTCAGTTCACCGAGATGGTGGTGAACAAGACCAGTCCGCTGCTGTACCGCGTACTCGGCATCTTTCTGCCACTGATCACCACCAACTGCATCGTGCTCGGCGTGGCGCTGCTCAATGCCAACAAAGCCGAATTCACCTTTCTCACCGCCACCGTCAACGGCTTCGCCGCGGGGCTGGGCTTTTCCCTGGTGCTCGTACTGTTCGCTGCCATGCGCGAGCGCATCGCCATTGCCGACGTGCCGAAGTCGTTCCAGGGCGCGGCGATCGGCATGGTCACCGCCGGCCTGATGTCGCTGGCATTCATGGGCTTCACCGGGCTGATCAAGCTATGAGCGCAGTCGTCATCGCGATCCTCGCCCTGCTCGCCCTGTGCCTGCTCGGAGGCGCCATCCTCGGTTTCGCCGCTGTGCGTTTTCGTGTCGAAGGCGATCCGATCGCCGAGCAGATCAATGCCCTGCTACCCCAGACCCAATGTGGCCAGTGCGGCTATCCGGGCTGCAAACCCTACGCCGAAGCCATTGCCGGCGGCGACAAGATCAACAAGTGTCCACCGGGCGGCAAAGCAACCATCCAGGCCCTGGCCGACCTGCTCGATGTCGAGGCGGAGCCGCTGGATGCCGAGGGTGGCGAAAAGCCGCAGATGGTCGCCTACATCCGTGAAGCCGAGTGCATCGGCTGCACCAAGTGCATCCAGGCCTGCCCGGTTGACGCCATCGTCGGTGCCGCGCGGCAGATGCACACCGTGATCATTTCCGAGTGCACCGGCTGCGACCTGTGTGTCGAACCCTGCCCGGTGGACTGCATCGACATGATCGAAGTCGGCAGCAACCTGCAGAGCTGGAAATGGAACCGGCCGCTGGCGCCCGGCCAGCTGATCGCAACTGATCGGGAGCAGGCCGCATGACCGCACTGAAGATCTGGGACATCCACGGCGGCATTCATCCGCCGGAACACAAGGATCTGTCCAACCGCACCCCGATCCAGCCGGCCCCGCTGCCCAAGCGCCTGGTCCTGCCACTGACGCAGCACCTCGGAGCGCCGGCCGAGCCCTGCGTCACTCTTGGCGAACAGGTACTCAAAGGTCAGCAGATCGCTGTCGCCAGCGGGTTTGTCAGCGCGCCGCTGCATGCTCCTACCTCCGGAGTGGTCAGCTTCATCGGCCCGCAGCCCTACCCGCATGTATCAGGCATGCTCGCCAACGCGATCGTCATCGACAGCGATGGCGAAGACAAATGGATCGACCTGCATCCTCAGCCGGATTACCGTGAACTCGAGCGCCCTGCCCTGCTCGAGCTGATTCGCCAGGCCGGCATCAGCGGCCTCGGCGGCGCCGGCTTCCCCACCGCCGTGAAGCTCAGCCCCCCGCCGACCCAGACGATCCGCACGCTGATCATCAATGGCACCGAGTGCGAGCCCTACATCACCGCCGATGACCTGCTGATGCGTGAAAAGGCGGCCGAGCTGGTCGCGGGGATCGAGATACTCGCGCACCTGATTCAGCCGCAAGAGGTACTGATCGGCATCGAGGACAACAAGCCCGAAGCGATCGCCGCAGTGCGGGCTGCCATCGGCGAGCGCCCCTTCACGTTGAAGGTCTTCCCGACCAAGTATCCGTCCGGCGGCGAAAAGCAGCTGATCCAGATTCTCACCGGAGAAGAGGTTCCCAGTGGCGGCTTGCCGGCGGATATCGGCATGCTCTGCCAGAACGTCGGAACCTGCGTCGCCATCCACGACGCCGTGCTCCTCGGCAAGCCGTTGATCTCGCGCATCACCACCCTGACCGGCGAGGCGCTGGCGCGGCCGATGAACGTCGAGGTGCTGATCGGCACCCCCGTGGATGAACTGCTGGCCTTCGCCGGTCTCGATCAGCACAGGCTGAACCGTCTGATCATGGGCGGCCCGATGATGGGCTTCAGCCTGTCGTCCCTTGAGGTGCCGGTGGTCAAGACCACCAACTGCCTGCTGGCGAGCACGTTGGAAGAGCTGCCGCCACCGCCGCCCGCTCTGCCGTGCATCCGTTGCGGAGAGTGCGCCGAGGCCTGCCCGGTCAGCCTGCTACCGCAGCAGCTGCATTTCTTTGCCCTCGGCCAGGAGCATGAGCAACTCAAGGCCCATAACCTGTTCGACTGCATCGAGTGCGGCGCCTGCGCCTACGTCTGCCCCTCCAACATCCCCCTGGTGCAGTATTACCGCGCTGCCAAGGGTGAGATCCGCGAGGTGGAGCAGAAGCAGCAGAAGGCCGAGCACTCCAAACAGCGCTTCGAGCTTCGCCAGGAACGTCTACGGCGCGCCGAAGAACAGAAGGAAGCCGAACGCAAGGCCCGTGCCGAACGTGCGGCACGGGCCAAGGCAGCGCAAAGCGAGAGCGGCCCGACCGCGACCACAGCCGAGACGGCGGCCCCGGCACAGAAGACCAGCCTTTCCGAAACGCAGAAGAAACTTAAGATCGAGGCCAGCATGGCCCAGGTCGCCCTGAAGAAAGCCGAGAAGCAGCTGGCCACCCATGCCACTGCCGAGCTGGAAGCCCAGGTTGCCGATCTGCGCAACGCCGCCGAGGCCGCGCAGCGTGCGTTGGATGCCGCCAT
The DNA here is from genome assembly GCF_032106285.1 of Stutzerimonas kunmingensis. GTDB lineage: Bacteria > Pseudomonadota > Gammaproteobacteria > Pseudomonadales > Pseudomonadaceae > Stutzerimonas > Stutzerimonas kunmingensis_B. The sequence goes on along the minus strand of NZ_DAMCPO010000028.1, from coordinate 13,506 downwards.
GCAGGCGGACTCCGCTCCGCCCGCCACTGCGCCAGGGCCAGACGATGCCGTTGCGAAAAAAGCCAAGATCGAAGCCGCCATGCTCAAGGCACAGATTCGCAAGCTGGAGAAGATCGAAGCCCCGGATGACGATCAGCAGACCGAGCTCGCCCGTCTACGTCAGCAGCTGAACGACGCCGAACAGGCGCTGACCGCCGCGCAGAGTGCAGCGCCCGCTCCCGCCGCCAAGCCGGCCGATGACGAAGCACTGAAGAAGGCGAAGATCGAAGCCGCCATGCTCAAGGCGCAGATTCGCAAGCTGGAGAAGATCGAAGCCCCGGATGACGATCAGCAGACCGAGCTCGCCCGTCTACGTCAGCAGCTGAACGACGCCGAACAGGCGCTGACCGCCGCGCAGAGTGCAGCGCCCGCTCCCGCCGCCAAGCCGGCCGATGACGAAGCACTGAAGAAGGCGAAGATCGAAGCCGCCATGCTCAAGGCGCAGATTCGCAAGCTGGAGAAGATCGAAGCCCCGGATGACGATCAGCAGACCGAGCTCGCCCGTCTACGTCAGCAGCTGAACGACGCCGAACAGGCGCTGACCGCCGCGCAGAGTGCGGCGCCCGCTCCCGCCGCCAAGCCAGCCGATGACGAAGCACTGAAAAAAGCCAAGATCGAAGCTGCCATGCTCAAGGCGCAGATCCTCAAGCTGGAGAAGGTCGAAACGCCGGACGACGACCAGCAAGCCGAACTCGCGCGCCTGCGCCAGCAGCTGCATGAAGCAGAGCAGGGCCTTAGTGCCGCGCAGAATTCGGCGCCAACACTGGATGCGAAGCCAGCCGCTGACGATGCACTGAAGAAAGCCAAGATCGAACTGGCGATGAAGCGCGCCGAACTCAAGAAAGCCGAGAAAGCCGGCGCCGAAGAACCGGAGCTCAGCCGTCTGCGTGATGCGCTGAGCGCAGCGGAGCAAGCGCTGCACGCTGCCGAGGATGCTTCGCAAAAACCCGCGCCCGAGCTGGTGCGGACCAGCAAGCCGGGAGTCGATGATCGCCAGCGAGCGCTCAAGACCGAGCTCGCCTTTGCCCGAGCCGATTTGCGCAAGCTTGAGCGCGACGAGAACGCAGAGTCCGCTGCAATAGACGCTGCCCGCGCACGGTTGAGCGAGGCGGAACGCCAGTTGGCGGAATATCAGGACTCATGAACCCACGGCTCGAGACGACAGCAACCGTCGTCGCCTGGGTGAAACACCAACACATAGAACGGACACAAGGCGTAGGCTCCCCAGCCTGCACCCCGTCAACGCGCTAGAACCGGAGAGCCAATGGCCCTGCCCCGCATCACTTCGCCCCATGCCAAGGGCCCCAGCCGTACCCAGCGCGTCATGCTGCTGGTGCTCGCGGCTACCCTGCCCGGCGTGATCGTGCTGACCTGGCTTTACGGCGCCGGTACGTTGATCAACATGGCCTGGGCCTGCGCGGCCGCTCTTGGTTTCGAAGCAGCGATTCTGAAGCTGCGCCAGCGTCCGGTAGGCTTCTTTCTCCGCGATGGCAGCGTGCTGGTTACCGCTGTGTTGCTGGCCCTCGCGCTGCCGCCCTACTCACCCTGGTGGCTGACACTGATTGCCACTGGTTGCGCGGTGGTCTTCGGCAAACAGCTGTATGGCGGCCTTGGCCAGAACCCCTTCAACCCGGCGATGATCGGCTACGTGGTGGTGCTGATTTCCTTCCCGGTCGAAATGACAACCTGGCCTGTGCCGCACAGCGTCGGGCTGGGTGCCGGCCTGCAGCACATCCTCGGGATCGCCTCGCTGCCCGATGGCTGGACCCAGGCCACGGCCCTCGACGTACTGAAGGTGAACAAAAGCCTGACCATCGACGAGCTGTGGACCAATCCGGCGTTCGGCCACTTTGGCGGCATCGGTTCGGAGGTGGTGAACCTGGCTTTCCTGGCCGGCGGCCTGTTCCTGCTGCACAAAAGGCTGTTCAGCTGGCATGCGCCAGTGGGCATGCTCGCCGCGCTGGTGGTGATGAGCCTGGTGTTCTGGAATGGCTCGGGCTCCGATAGCAACGGCTCGCCGCTGTTCCATCTGCTCAGCGGCGCCACCATGCTCGGCGCGTTCTTCATCGTCACCGATCCGGTCAGCAGCGCCACCAGCCCGCCCGGGCGTCTCATCTTCGGTGTTGGTGTCGGCATTCTGGTCTACGTCATCCGCGCCTGGGGCGGCTATCCGGATGGCGTGGCCTTCGGCGTGCTGCTGATGAACCTGGCGGCACCCACTATCGATTACTACACCCGCCCGCGCACCTACGGCCACCGCAAGGCCGAGCGCGGCTTCAAGCTGGGCGAATGACATGATGCTTCCGGAAATCAGCCGTTCCATGCTGAAGAACGCCGCGGTGCTGGGGCTGTTCGCAATTGTCACCGTAGGCGCGGTGACGCTGCTTCAGCAGGGAACCGCCGAACGTATTCAGGCCGCCGAACGCGCCGCACAGGTTCGCGCACTGGGTGAAATTTTGCCCGCAGGCAGTTATGACAATCACCTGCTCGACGACAGCATGCCGATCCAGGACCGCTTGCTCGGCAACAAGAGCCCTCTGCCCGCTTATGTCGCAATCAAGGATGGCCGGCCAAGCGCCGTGATCCTCCAGGCCATCGCGCCGGATGGCTACAGCGGCGCGATTCACCTGCTGGTGGGCATCCACGCCGACGGCCGGGTCGCCGGTGTCCGCGTCATCGGTCATCGTGAAACGCCCGGACTGGGCGACAAGATCGAACTGGCGAAAAGTCCTTGGATTCGCAGTTTCGAAGGCAAGTCGCTGAGCAGCCCCGAGGCCGAAGGCTGGGCAGTGAAGAAGGATCGCGGCGAGTTCGACCAGTTCGCCGGCGCCACCATCACCCCCCGAGCCGTGGTCGGCGCCGTGCACCGCGCCTTGCAGTACTTCGATGCGCACAAGGCCGAGCTGCTGGCAACCAGCGGCGAGACGACCGGGGCCGTCGGCGACGCCTTGGAAAGCCGCACCGAGCCCGCCGGAGCCACCGTCCACTCACGCGCCGGAAGTGCCGCCACCCGCGACGAGCTGCAAACCAACGAGCCTGAAGCCGAGCCGCAAGGGGATCAGCCATGAGCGCACCCAGCTATCGCGAACTGACCGTCAACGGACTGTGGAAGAACAACCCGGCGCTGGTCCAGCTGCTCGGGCTCTGTCCGCTGCTCGGCGTCAGCAACTCGGCGGTCAACGCACTCGGACTCGGCCTGGCAACGATGCTGGTGCTGACCTGTTCGAACATCGGCGTATCGCTGGTGCGCGGCGTGGTCAACACCGCGGTGCGTCTGCCGGCATTCGTGATGATCATCGCCGCGCTGACCACCTGCATTGAGCTACTGATGCAGGCCTTCACCTACGAGCTGTACCAGATCCTCGGCATCTTCATCCCGCTGATCACCACCAACTGCGTCATCCTTGGACGCGCCGACGGGTTCGCCGCCAAACACAATCCACTGATCGCAGGCTTCGACGGTCTGGTCATGGGCATCGGCTTCTGTCTGGTTCTGGTGGTGCTCGGCGGCCTGCGCGAACTGTTCGGCACCGGTGCGCTGTTCGCCAACATGCACCTGCTGTTCGGCCCGATCGCCGCTGACTGGCAGATCACTCTGTTCAGCGACTACAAGGGCTTCCTGTTGGCGATTCTGCCGCCTGGTGCCTTCATCGTGCTCGGCCTGCTGATTGCGCTGAAGAACCGGATCGACCAGCAGCTTGCCGAACGTGCCCGCGCCACCCAGCCCGCTGCACCGGCCACCAGCCGCCGCGTACGCGTAACCGGTGTGATCGAGTGAGCCCGTTCCGATGAATGCCGAAAAACGTCGGGAAATCTTCCGGCGCTTGCATGAAGACAACCCCGAGCCGAAGACCGAGCTGGCCTACAGCACGCCCTTCGAGCTGCTGATCGCCGTGATCCTCTCGGCCCAGGCCACCGATGTCGGCGTGAACAAGGCCACTGCCAGGCTCTACCCCGTGGCCAACACCCCGGAGGCGATCTACGCCCTCGGCTACGACGGCCTGTGCGAATACATCCGCACCATCGGGTTGTATCCGAGCAAGGCGAAGAACGTCATCGAGACCTGTCGCATCCTGATCGAGAAGCATGGCGGCCAGGTGCCGGACAATCGCGAGGATCTGGAAGCCCTCCCCGGGGTGGGCCGCAAGACCGCCAACGTGGTACTGAACACGGCATTCCGCCAATTCACCATGGCGGTGGACACGCACATCTTCCGGGTCAGCAACCGCACCGGCATCGCCCCAGGCAAGAACGTTCTGGAGGTCGAACGCAAGCTGGTTCGTTTCGTACCGAAGGATTATCTGCTCGACGCACACCACTGGCTGATCCTGCACGGACGCTATGTCTGCAAGGCGCGCAAACCACTATGCGGCAGCTGTCGGATCGAGGATCTCTGCGAATACAGGCACAAGACTTCGGACGATTGAGCGCGCTAGCGAAAAGCTTGCATCGCGATTGAAAAAAACTTTTTTACCGGCTCCCGATTTGCGGCTATAAGGTGCGCCAAGAGCGCCCCGTAGCCTTGGAGTGAACAAGTGGCCGAGAAAGAAGACATTCAGATCGAAGACGATTTCATTGCCGAAGATGACGATGAGAGCAGCGAAGCTCCCGTCGAGGTCGCCAAGACCAATCTGACCAAGCGCCGAATCATCGACAACCTGCTGGAGGAACGCCGCCTGCAGAAACAGTTGAACGACTTCGACTTCGATCTATAAAAGAAAAAGCCCCGAAAGGGGCTTTTTCATATCTACCGATCAGTCAGCGCGCTTCGGCGATAACAGTTCTATCTTGTAGCCATCCGGGTCTTCAACGAAGGCCAGAATGCTCGAACCGTGCATCATCGACCCCGGCTCCCGGGTGATCTTGCCGCCACGGGCGCGGATGTCCTCGCAGGCCTTGTAGACATCTTCCACTTCCAGGGCGATGTGGCCGTAGCCATTACCCAGCTCGTAGGTCTCGACCCCCCAGTTGTGGGTCAGCTCGATGACGCTGTTGTGCGCCTCGTCGCCGTAACCGACGAAGGCGAGCGTGAATTTGCCGTCCGGATAGTCTTTGCGGCGCAGCAGGGTCATGCCCAGCACTTCGGTGTAGAAGGCGATGGACTTTTCCATATCGCCGACACGCAGCATGGTATGCAGCAGTCTCATGATTCAGGTCTCCTCGTTCGGCAGCGCTTGTGGCAGTGCAGAAAGTACAACCCCGGCACATGGCCGGGGTCGGTTTGCTCAGGCGCGCCAGCTTATCAGAACTGGGTGCGGCCCTTGCCGGCAGCGATGCGCATGCGCAGGGCGTTGAGCTTGATGAAGCCGCCGGCGTCCGCCTGGTTGTAGGCGCCGCCATCCTCTTCGAAGGTCGCAATGTTGGCGTCGAACAGCGAATCGTCGGACTTGCGGCCGACGACGATGACGTTGCCCTTGTACAGCTTCAGGCGCACGACGCCGTTCACGTTGACCTGGGAAGCGTCGATCATCTGCTGCAGCATGCTGCGCTCGGGACTCCACCAGTAGCCGTTGTAGATCAGGCTGGCGTACTTGGGCATCAGCTCGTCTTTCAGGTGCGCGACCTCGCGGTCGAGGGTGATCGACTCGATTGCGCGGTGGGCCTTGAGCATGATGGTGCCGCCGGGCGTCTCATAGCAGCCGCGGGACTTCATGCCGACATAGCGGTTCTCGACGATGTCGAGGCGGCCGATGCCATTTTCGCCGCCGATGCGGTTCAGCTCGGCCAGGACCTGAGCTGGAGTCATGTCCTTGCCATCGATGGCGACGATGTCGCCCTTGCGGTAGGTCAGTTCGATGTAGGTGGGGGTGTCCGGCGCCGCTTCCGGCGACTTGGTCCAGCGCCACATGTCTTCTTCGTGCTCGGTCCAGGTGTCTTCCAGCACACCGCCCTCGTAGGAGATGTGCAGCAGGTTGGCATCCATGGAGTAAGGCGACTTCTTCTTGCCGTGGCGCTCGATCGGGATGGCATGCTTCTCGGCGTAGTCCATCAGCTTCTCGCGCGACAGCAGATCCCACTCGCGCCAGGGAGCGATCACCTTGACACCCGGCTTCAGCGCATAGGCGCCCAGCTCGAAGCGCACCTGGTCGTTACCCTTGCCGGTGGCACCGTGGGAGATGGCATCGGCACCAGTCTCGTTGGCGATCTCGATCAGGCGCTTGGCGATCAGCGGACGGGCGATGGAGGTACCCAGCAGGTACTCGCCTTCGTAAACGGTGTTGGCACGGAACATGGGGAAGACGAAGTCGCGCACGAACTCTTCGCGCAGGTCATCGATGTAGATTTCCTTGACGCCCAGAGCCTGCGCCTTGGTGCGCGCTGGCTCGACTTCTTCGCCCTGGCCGAGGTCGGCGGTGAAGGTCACCACTTCACAGTTATAGGTGTCTTGCAGCCACTTCAGAATCACCGAGGTGTCCAGGCCACCGGAATAGGCCAGAACTACCTTCTTAACGTCCGCCATGCCATCAGCTCCACGGGTTGTACGGAAAGCCTGCGATTCTACCGGTCATGGGCTGGCTTTTACAGGGGCGCGCCGCTGCGGCGGCAATCAAGACGACGGGGCGGCGGGAGCCGAGGGGGCAGGAGGCGCCGCTTCTCGCACCAGGCGCAAGGTGACACGCCGATTCTTCGCGCGATTGGCCTCGCTGCTGTTGGCCACCAGCGGATAGCGCTCGCCATGGAAGCGCAGGGTGATCTGCTCCAGCGCTATGCCGTTGGCGACCAGATACTCCTGAACCGCCAGTGCGCGACGGCGCGACAGATCCCGATTGAGCAGGCGATTGCCGCTGTTGTCCGAGTGGCCATCCAGTTCGATGCGATTCACACTGGGATCGGCGCGCATGTACTGCAGAACGACATCGAGCCTGGCGCGCCCCTGAGCGTCCAGCACCACATCGCTGCTCGGGAAACCGATCTGCGACTGGCGCACCTGATCGAAATTGACTGGCAGCAGCTTGGCCGTACAGGCGCGGTAGTCCTCGTAAGCCTTGCCGAAGCGCGCCGGCAACAGGCGAATCTCCAGGGTATCGCCGCCGTGCATGGTGCGATGCCGAACCACCGGGCTACGCCCTTCGAGCAAGCCGCTGAGCAGGCGCCCGGCCTGTAGCTGGGTGCTGTTGAACGGAATATCGCCACCACTCACGGTGACCACGCCGAGATTGATATCACTGCGCGACGGTTGCCAAGGCGCCGCTGCAGCGAGCAGTGTCGCCGAGCCGGCGCCAAGCCAGCGCTCCGGCGAGTGCAGACGAAAGACCGCCTGTTCGCCGGCACGCCTGACGAACTCGCCGCTGCCGAAACCGGCGATAGGCTGGGTCAGTCGGCACTCGAACTGATCGCCCTCCACCTGCCATTGCACCCGTTCCAGCCGCGTCTGGAATGTCAGGGCGTTGGCCGGTGAAGCGAGCAGGCACAACAGTACGAGGGGGCGCAGGCGCACGATGAACTCCGAGAGGATGCGTATTCCTTCTAGGTATCGGTGCCCGACCGGCAAACTTGAGCGTGTCACGGTCAGTGCCCAAGCCTGGCAGACGAAGGCAAGATGCCGTCTCCGGGCTTTTCCGGTAGCATTCGCGCACGTTTCACCCGCCTGGAAACCCCTGCATGTCCGACCGACTCACCCTGCTGCGCCCCGACGACTGGCACATCCACCTGCGCGACGGCGCCGCCCTGCCTCACACCGTCGCGGATGCTGCTCGCCAGTTCGCCCGCGCCATCATCATGCCGAACCTGGTGCCACCGGTACGCAATGCCGACGAGGCCGAAGCCTATCGCCAGCGCATCCTGGCGGCTCGGCCGACCGGCAGTGATTTCGCGCCATTGATGGTGCTCTATCTCACCGACAGCACCAGTTCTGACGATATCCGCCAGGCCAAGGCCAGCGGCTTCGTGCATGCCGCCAAGCTATATCCGGCAGGCGCGACCACCAACTCCGCTTCCGGCGTGACCGCCATCGACAACATCTTCGGCGTGCTGGAAACCATGGCGGAGGTCGGCCTGCCTTTGCTGGTCCACGGCGAGGTCACGCGCAGCGAGATCGATATCTTCGATCGTGAGAAACACTTCATCGACGAGCAGTTGAGTCGCGTCACCGCGCGCTTCCCAACCCTGAAAGTGGTGTTCGAGCACATCACCACCCGTGACGCCGTGCAGTTCGTCCAGGCGGCAGGCACCAACGTCGGCGCCACCATCACCGCGCACCATCTGCTGTACAACCGCAACCACATGCTGGTCGGCGGCATTCGTCCGCATTTGTTCTGCCTGCCAGTGCTCAAGCGCAACGTTCACCAGGAAGCCCTGCTGGATGCCGCCACCAGCGGCAGCCCGAAGTTCTTCCTCGGCACCGACTCGGCCCCCCACGCACAGCACGCCAAGGAAGCTGCCTGCGGTTGTGCTGGGTGCTATACCGCGCATGCGGCCATCGAGCTGTACGCCGAAGCCTTCGAGCAGCGGCAGGCGCTGGACAAACTGGAACCCTTTGCCAGTCACTTCGGTCCGGATTTCTACGGTCTGCCGCGCAACACCACGCAGATCACCCTGGTGCGCGAGGAGTGGAACGTGCCGGCCAATCTGCCATTCGGTGAGCAGGTCGTCGTGCCGCTGCGTGCCGGGGAACGACTGCACTGGCGTCTGGAGACGAACGCATGAGCGAAGAACACTTCGAAGACGAGCTCGAAGAGCACCTGCCGGGCAAACCCCGCTCGCCGATGGCGCGGCGTTTCCGTGGTTTCCTGCCAGTGGTGATCGATGTCGAGTGCGGCGGCTTCAACAGCGCAACGGATGCGCTGCTGGAAATTGCGGCCGTGACCATCGGCATGGATGAGCAAGGCCTGCTGTACCCGCAGGACACCTTGTTCTACCGCGTGGAGCCTTTCGCTGGCGCCAACATCGAGGCAGCCGCGCTGGAGTTCACTGGCATCAAGCTCGACCATCCACTGCGCATGGCCGTGCCCGAATCGCAGGCCCTGACCGATATCTTTCGCAGCGTGCGCAAGGCGGTGAAATCCGCCGGCTGCAAGCGCGCGATTCTGGTCGGTCATAACAGCAGCTTCGACCTGGGATTTCTCAACGCTGCGATCGCTCGTTGCGAGATCAAGCGCAACCCGTTCCACCCCTTCTCCAGCTTCGACACCGCCACCCTCGCTGGCCTTGCCTACGGTCAGACCGTGCTGGCCAAGGCCTGCCAGGCCGCCGGGATCGACTTCGACGGCCGCGAGGCGCACTCGGCCCGGTACGACACCGAGAAGACTGCCGAGCTGTTCTGCGGCATCGTCAATCGTTGGCGGGAAATGGGCGGTTGGGAAGAGTTCGACGAGTAACGTCCGGGATACGGAGCATCGGGGCGAAGGCCCGCTTCGGAATGCCAGCAGTCGAGATCGACGCTGTAAACGAAAAAAGGCCAGTCATGCGACTGGCCTTTTTGTATTACCGCAGCGTTACAGCGGCTTGCCCCGGTTGCCGTGCTGGCCAACGAAGGCCTGAACGGCCTTCAGTTCGTTCGGCAGCACCGTGCAACGCTCGCTGCGTTCGAACAGATCAGCCAGGTGCGCCGGCAGGGCAAGTGCCTGGCCAATACCCGCCTTCTCCACCGCATCCGGGAATTTCACCGGGTGCGCGGTGCCCAGTGTCACCATCGGGATGCTCAGGCTGCGACGGCATTCGCGTGCGGCATGCACGCCGATGGCCGTATGCGGATCGAGCACCTCGCCGGTTTCCTTGAAGACCTGAGCGATGGTGGCGCAGGTCTGCTCGTCATCCACGGCCAGCGAATCGAACAGCTTACGCGCTTCGGCCCAGCGTTCCTCTTCCACCGACAGCTTGCCGCTGGCACGGAAACCATCCAGCAATTCGGCCACGGCCTTGCCATTGCGACCATGCAGGTCGAACAGCAGACGCTCGAAGTTCGACGACACCATGATGTCCATCGACGGCGACAGCGACGCGTGCAGGGTGTCCTTGTCGTAGCGGTTGCCGGACATGAAGCGATGCAGGATATCGTTGCGGTTGGTGGCAACGATCAGCTGGTTGATCGGCAGGCCCATGTTGCGCGCCAGATAGCCGGCAAAGATGTCGCCGAAATTGCCGGTCGGCACCGAGAACGCCACGGAGCGCGCCGGACCGCCAAGCTGCAGCGCAGCGTGGAAGTAGTAGACGATCTGGGCCATGATCCGCGCCCAGTTGATCGAGTTGACTGCCACCAGACGGGTGCCCTTGAGGAAACCCTGGTCGGCAAAGCTGGCCTTGACCATCTCCTGGCAGTCGTCGAAGTTGCCTTCGATGGCGATGTTGTGAATGTTGTCGCCGAGGATGGTGGTCATCTGCCGGCGCTGCACCTCGGATACGCGGTTGTGCGGGTGCATGATGAAGATGTCGACGTTGTCGCAGGCCTTGCAGCCTTCGATGGCCGCCGAGCCGGTATCACCGGAGGTGGCGCCCATGATCACCACGCGCTCGCCACGCTTGGCCAGCACGTGATCGAGCAGGCGACCGAGCAGCTGCAAGGCGAAATCCTTGAACGCCAGGGTTGGCCCGTGAAACAGCTCCAGCACCCACTCGTTGCCGTTCAGCTGACGCAGCGGGGCGATGGCGCTATGGGCGAAGACGCCATAGGTTTCTTCGAGGATTCGCTTGAAGTCGGCGTCCGGAATGCTGCCGGCAACGAACGGGCGCATGACCCGAAAGGCCAGCTCGTGATACGGCAGGCCGGCCCAAGAGGCAATTTCTTCCACGGTGAACCGCGGCAGGTTCTCCGGCACGTACAGGCCGCCATCGCTGGCCAGGCCGGCCAGCAGGACGTCTTCGAAGTTCAGGGCCGGCGCCTGGCCGCGAGTGCTGATGTAGCGCATTTGTTCAAACCTTCGGTTCGAGCGGCAGGCTGGCGCTGCAGGTATCAGGCTGTTCCGTGCCTGCAGCTGCGGCCTGCGGCTTGGTTAGTTGAGCTGTTCGACGCGAATGCGCACGACCTTGTCCGCCACATCATCGAGGGCTTCCAACGCAGCGATAGCATCGTCGATACGCTGCTCGACCACTCGATGGGTCACCAGAATCACAGGAACCAGACCGTCCTGGACTTCGGCCTCCTTCTGCATGATCGACTCGATGTTGATGCCACGCTCGGAGAGAATGGTTGCCACCTGAGCCAGCACGCCCGGATGGTCCTTGGCCTGGATGCGCAGGTAGTAGGCGCTCTCGCAGGCGCTGATCGGAAGAATTGGATGATCGGACAGCGAGTCGGGCTGGAACGCCAGATGCGGCACGCGATTGTTCGGATCGGTGGTCAGGGCCCGGGTCACATCCACGAGGTCGGCCACGACTGCCGAAGCGGTCGGCTCCATGCCTGCACCGGCGCCGTAGTAGAGCGTGCTGCCGACGGCATCGCCATTGACCATGACCGCATTCATCACGCCATTGACGTTGGCGATCAGGCGGTCGGCCGGAATCAGTGTCGGATGAACGCGCAGTTCGATGCCAGCATCGGTGCGGCGGGCGACGCCCAGGTGCTTGATGCGATAGCCCAGCGCTTCGGCGTAATTCACATCAGCCGTGGTCAGGCGCGCGATGCCCTCGGTGTAAGCCTTGTCGAACTGCAGCGGGATCCCGAAAGCAATGGACGCCAGAATCGTCAGCTTGTGCGCGGCATCGATGCCCTCGACGTCGAAGGTCGGGTCGGCCTCGGCGTAGCCGAGCTCCTGGGCTTCCTTGAGAACGTCCTCGAAGGTGCGCCCCTTTTCACGCATCTCGGTGAGGATGAAGTTGCCGGTGCCGTTGATGATTCCCGCCAGCCAGTTGATGCGGTTACCGGCCAACCCTTCACGAATCGCCTTGATGACCGGAATACCACCCGCGACCGAAGCTTCGAAGGCGACGATTACGCCCTTCTCGCACGCCTTGGCGAAAATTTCGTTGCCATGCACGGCGATCAGCGCCTTGTTGGCGGTGACCACATGCTTGCCATTCTCGATGGCCTTGAGGACGAGTTCCTTGGCCAGGGTATAACCGCCGATCAGCTCGACAACGATGTCGATTTCGGGGTTGTTCACGACATCGAAGATGTCCGCCGTGATGGCTGTCGTACCGGTATCGCACTTGGGATTCGGGTGCCGGGTGGCAATCTGCGCAACCTCGATTCCGCGCCCGGCACGGCGGGCAATCTCCTCGGCGTTGCGTTTGAGCACATTGAAGGTACCGCCACCGACGGTTCCCAGCCCACAGATGCCAACTTTCACCGGTTTCAAGCTGAACTCCCCATTCACAGCGAGACGACCGGACCTGCCGGTCGACAGTCGGGTAGGGGCAGGCCATTACTGGCCCGTCCCCCCCTAAGAACCGTACGTGCGGCTTTCACCGCATACGGCTCAAGTTTACGAAAAGTCAGCCTGGCGGCTGACCGACATTAATGGCGCGAGATATTAACATCTCTGGCCACCGTATCGCAGAGTTACCTTTTCGCGCTGGCTATGCACCAGCGCATGGCAGTTGGGATGAAGCAGCACACGGTTCTTCAAGGTATCCGTCCCGCCGTCCACACGCCTGATGACGTGATGGTCGTGCCAGCCGGTTTCCCTATTGATCGCATGCCCGCACAGGGCACAAAGCCCCTTTTGCCTGCGAAAGATACTGAGTATCTGTCCCCGATAACGCAGCTTGTGCTGCATCCGTTTGACCCTCAGCGCTTCCCACTTCAACTCGTGCGTCGCGTCGTATGGCTGATACTCACCCGGTAAACGCTTGTGACGCACGATTGCGGTTTCCGCCAGCCTATATAGCCGCCGGAACTGCTGTTCTCCCTTGCCATTCTTGTAGGGATGCGCAAACACCCAGTTCTGCCCGCCTATGGATCGGAAGTATTTATTCCTGATCCAGTCAGCCGACTTCTTCGAGTGCCTCCGCTTCGCCCACCTCCAGAGTCGCCAGAAAATCAAGCTATCCAGCTTGCTGAAGGTCTGTTTTGCCACGACCGGAGAGTGGTATTGCGCCCACCCCTTCAGTACCGGGTTCAGTTGGCCGATCAACGCTTCCTGCGTCAGTGCCCCGCTGTTTTTGATGATCTCGCCTACTTTCCGATAAAACGCCATAACGTTCTTCTTCGAGGGTTTGATCAGCAGCTTGGCGTTCCTATAGAGCGATTTCGGCACGTACTTCCTGAAATTCCACCCCAGAAAATCGAAGCCTTGGTGGATATGTACGGTCTGCGTTTTCTCCCGTGACAGCGCAACCCCTCGTACCGACAGGAATTGCTCTACCCAAGGTTTGACTTCTTCCTCCAGCAGTTCTTTCGAGGCTGCAGTTACGACGAAGTCATCCGCGTAGCGCACACACTGCACCTTGATCTTTCGGGCCTTCATGACACCCAGTTTCTGCGCCAGATGGCGCTTTAGCTGAGTCTCCAAGCCATTCAGGGTGGCGTTTGCCAAACAGGGCGAGATAATTCCTCCCTGCGGCGTCCCGGCCTCCGTAGCCATGAGTTGT
>NZ_DAMCPO010000027.1:0-54055 GCF_032106285.1 Stutzerimonas kunmingensis | reverse complement strand
TATTCCGCGAATCCAACAGTGCCTGGATGAGCGCGCGGGTACTCGGCGAGTACCTAAGCTGGCACATGCCCAATCGCCGCTACCACTACATCAGCCTCGACGATGCCTGGGGCCACAGCATGGAGCAGGCCCTGCGTGAAGCGACCAAGAGCCGCGACCGCGCACGCCACGGCTACTCGAAGATCGCCGCGCGAGGTGCCCGCCGCGACGACTACCTGAGCGCATTGCAAAAGGCTGCCGCCAGTGATGCGGATGTGCTGGTGATCGTCCTGCTCGGCCAGGACCTGGTGCAAACCATGCGCCTGGCGCACACCCTGGAGCTGGGCAAGCGCATGCAGATTATCGCGCCCAACCTCAACCAGAGCATCGTCGAGCAAGCCGGACCGCTGGTGATGGAAAACGTGATCGGCACCGAAGCCTGGACCTGGCGGGTACCGCAGCGCGAGAAAAGCGAAACCGGTCAGGCGTTCGTCGAGCGCTACATCGCCTTGCATCAGGCCTACCCCGGCAGCACCGCGGCGTCGGCCTACGGCATCGTCCGGCAGTGGGCCGATGCCGTGCGGCGGGCGGGCCGACTGGATAGCGAAGCCGTCATCACCGCGCTGGAGAACCATCGCTACAGCCTGTTGAAGGACGAGCAGTACTGGCGCGACTTCGACCACCAGAACGTCCAGAGCATCTACGCGGTACGGGTTCGCGATCGCAGCGAGATCATGCAGGATCGCTTCAAGCAGGACTACTTCACCATCATCCATCGCATGGATGGCGAGGAAGCCGCGCCTAGCCTGGACGACTGGCAGCAGGAGCGCGGCGATCAGCTACAGCTGCAGTGACCGGATGCAGCGACTGGAGTGGAACACCAATAGGCGCGCCGCGGGCGCGCCTTCACTCGTCGACGCGCTGCAGCGCCATCGCTTCATAGCGCGGATACAGATGGCTGACGCTACGGATCAGCTCATAGCGGGTCAGGCTGATGCCGGCGAAGCGCTCGGGAATCGGGCTCTGGATCACCTCGTTCATGTCCGCCCCGCCGTTGGCGGCTTCTCGCAACAAGCCGTCCAGCCAGCCGAGGTAGTCGCGCATCTGCACGAACGGCTCGGCATCATCGGCCACCGGGCCATGGCCAGCGACCAGGCGTTTCCAGGGCAGCGCCTCTAGGGTATCGAGGTCTTCCAGCCAGACATCCAGGCCTGGGCTGTTGGGCGTGGTCAGCGCGCGTTGGTAGAACAGGATGTCGCCGGCGAAGAGCACGCCACTGCGTTCGTCGAGAATGGCCAGATCGGCACCGGTGTGACCGCGCAGGGCGAGCAGGCGCAGGGAGCGCCCGCCGATCTCCAGCGTGCCGGGCGCCAGGGTCTCAGATGGCAGCACCACCTCCGTACCGCGCATCCAGTCACCTACCAGGCGGTACATGTTCTCGGCCATGGCATTGCCCTGCTCGCGCAACAGCTCGGTCGTACCGGCGAGCGCGGCGATGGGCACATCGGCAAATGCCTGGTTGCCGAGGACGTGGTCGGGGTGATGATGGGTCAGCAGCAGCTTGATTACCGGACGATCGGTAACGCTCGCGATAGCCGCGCGCATCGCCTCGCCATAACGCCGCGACGGGCCGCTGTCGATCACCACCACGCCGGCCGCGGTGACGATGAAGCCGGTGTTGACAATATTGCCGCCGTTGGCCTTGTCGAAGTTGTCGGTCGAGCCTTCCAGCAGCCACACGTCATCGGCAATCTGCCGCGGCTGCAGCGTGTAACGCAGCTCGGCGTGTGCGGGCAGGGTCAGACAGAACGCGAACATCAGGAGCAACAGGCGCATGACGCCTCCTTGGCTTGGTTGCTGGCTCTCGGAGAAAACGCGGGCTGGTCAGCTCAGAGCGCGGCTTCGAACTCGTTGCCGTTGTTGTCACGCAGCCACAGGCGGGTGTCCTGCGCGCCCTTCACTTCCAGACTCAGACTCGGGTTTTCGGCGACCGCCGGATACAGTTCCAGCTCCGCCAGGACCTGACCGTCGGTATCGCGCAGCTGGGCCTGGTTGAGAAAGAATTCGGGAATGCCGCCGACCAGGCCGTTATCCATCGGATGGGAGACCTGCAGGCGCAAACGACTGAAATCGCCGCGGGCGAAGCGCCCACCGATGACCTCACCGAGGCGGTCTTCCCAGCCTGGCTGGGCACGCACCACGCTCGGCGCCGTACAGCCGCCACCGGCAGCATCGACCTTGGCCGAGCCGATGTGCCAGACACCATCACGGGTCAGCACCGCTGCACGGATCGGTGTTGCCTGTTCCACGCGTATGCGGATGGCGACCAGCGGCACGACCTGCTCGCCGGGCGTGAAGGTGAAAATACGTGGAATGGGATTGAGATCGGCCCAGGCCTCGATACGCACCACCTCGTCACCGAGGGCTCTGGCATCGATGTGCACCGGCACCTGTCGCGAGTCCTCGGCAAATGGCGGTACCTGGACCTTTACGCGCTCGTCGAACACATAGGGCTCGCTGTTGAGCAAGCCCTTGTGGTGGTATTCCCACATCACCGATTGCAGCGGATCGGCCTCCGCCGCCAGGGCGCTCGGCGCGTGAAAGACCATCAGCAGCAGCAAGATTCGGACGCTCATGTCGACTCCTCGAACAGCGATCCGCAGCGGGATCGGCATGGCGCGACCGATCAGCGTCCGGCCACGTCGCTCTCCACATCCTGATACAACCCGGGCAACTCGTAGCTCAAGCCGTAGCTGGCGTAGAGCTTTTCCAGCTCGCCTTCGAGAATCAGCGGCTCCAGCACTTCTTCCAGCGCGTAAGCCAGCTGCCGGTTGGATTCATGCACCGCCATGCCAAGATCCCACACCTGCTTGCCCATGTTCGGGTAAGCGTTCTCGGCGAGCTTCAGGTGCTTGTCGTCGGCCTGCTCGAGCAGCCACTCGATCTCCGCGCGCATGGCCATGGTGGCGTCCACCTCGCCCTGCTGCAGCGCAGTGAATGCCTCGCGGATGCTCGGGTAGTGGTGGGTGTGCTTCGCCAGTCGGCCCTCGAATACCGAAGACAGGTAGAACGAGGGCACGCTGTCCACTTCGACGCCGATCGGGTGATATTGAAAGACCGCCACGCTCGGCACCTCGTCGATGCGGCGGTCGTCATACGCGGTCTGCCAGCGCTCGCGCTGGTAGGGCGCGAACATCACCACCAGCTCGTTGATCACTTCCCCCAGCTCGTTGCGCTTGTAGGCGAACTCGCGGTCGTAGGGCACACGCAGCATCACGTCTGCCAGCACACCAGGCCGCAGGTAGTGGCCCTTCCAGATGAAGTTGCGCAGGTCGTCGTCGAGGGTTTCGTCCGGCGTTACCCACAGCACTTCCAGCTTCAGGTCCAGCCCCTCGGCGAGCTTGCGTGCGAGTTCCACATCGACACCGCGCGGCTGGCCATCCTGCTGGTAGCTGTACGGCGGGAAATTCTCGTACATCGCCACCTTGAGCACGCCGGATTCGATGATGTCATCGAAGGCGCGCACCTTGACCACGTCCGCCTGCGCCAGTGCGCAGCACAGGGCCAGCCACAGCGACAGAACCAGCCGGACGGCGTTCATCACTGCTTGGCCGCTTCGCTTTCAATATAGGTCCGGATCGCCCACAGCGCTTCCTGGCTGAGGGTGTCGGCCATGCGCGGCATGTACACGGCACCGTCACGGACCGCGCCATTGATCACGCGCTCCTTGTACCACTCGTCGCCGTCGTAGCTGGCTTCCAGCTCACGCAGGTCGGGGGCGATACCGCCTGAAATGGCTTCCAGACCGTGGCAACGCGCGCAGTTCTGGTTGTAAGCGGACGAACCGATCTCGACCGCCAGGTCGTGGTGCTCGCTTGGCGCACGGTAGGGGTTTTCATCCAGCCACTCCTCACCGAGCGACGGCAGCCCCTTGGTGTTGACCGCCTGCGGCGTCACATCACCATGCGCCATGACCAGACCAGACATACCGAGGAAACCCGCTGCCAGCAGTGAGCGCAAAAAGATCTTGTTATTCATGACTACCACCCTCTATTCGAGAACCTGTGCAAGGCAGCCCCATCGGAGCGCATGGTGGTCATGTTGGCCGTGTCAGTGCATCGGCAGAATCCTGCTTTGGATGCCTGCATCTCCTCCCTTGGTACTGGGTTTTGCTACTGCCTCCCGCCCCCCAGAGGTAGCAAGGCTAAATCAGCAGGGTTCGGGAAGGATTCCCGGCATCGGCGGGAGCTTTTCCGTGTCGGCGCCCGTAGCGCGCTCCCAATAATCGAATCGCCAGGCCACCGGCATACGGCGGCCTCGTCCGAATCGACCAAGGGAATCGCAACCATGACAACAAGATCGCACCCCGGCAGCAAACGCCCCCTCGCCATTGCCGTGCAATGCCTGGCGCTGACCGGCAGCCTCGCGTTGGCCGCAGCCGCCCAGGCCAAGCCAGTCAACTGGGAAGACATCGCCAACGATCACCTGTCCACCGAGAACGTCCTGCAATACGGCATGGGCACCAGCGCGCAACGCTGGAGTCCGCTGGCACAGGTCAATGAAGACAACGTATTCAAGCTGACCCCGGCCTGGTCGTTCTCCTTCGGGGACGAGAAACAGCGCGGCCAGGAATCCCAGGCCATCGTCCATGACGGCGTGATCTACGTGACCGGCTCCTATTCGCGCGTGTTCGCCCTAGATGCCAAGACCGGTAAGCGCCTGTGGAGTTACGCCCATCGCCTGCCCGACGACATCCGCCCGTGCTGCGACGTAGTCAACCGCGGCGCCGCCATCTATGGCGACAAGATCTACTTCGGCACGCTCGACGCCCGTGTCGTGGCGCTGAACAAGGACACCGGCAAGGTCGTCTGGAACAAGAAGTTCGGCGATCACGGCGCCGGCTACACCATGACCGGTGCACCCACGCTGGTGAAAGATGCCAAGACCGGCAAGGTGCTGCTGGTGCACGGCAGCTCGGGCGACGAGTTCGGCATCGTCGGCAAACTGTTCGCCCGCGACCCGGATACCGGCGAAGAAGTCTGGATGCGCCCCTTCGTCGAGGGCCATATGGGCCGCCTCAACGGCAAGGACAGCACGCCGACCGGCGACATCAAGGCGCCGTCCTGGCCGGACGATCCCAACCACCCGACCGGCAAGAAGGAAGCCTGGAGCCAGGGCGGCGGCGCGCCGTGGCAGAGTGCGAGCTTCGACCCGGAGACCAACACCATCATCGTCGGCGCCGGCAACCCCGCCCCGTGGAACGGCTGGGAGCGCACCAGCGATGGCGGCGACCCGAAGGACTACGACAGTCTCTACACCTCCGGGCAGGTCGGCGTCGATCCGAGCACCGGCGAGGTGAAGTGGTTCTACCAGCACACCCCGAACGATGCCTGGGACTTCTCCGGCAACAACGAGCTGGTGCTGTTCGACTACAAGGACAAGAACGGCAAGACCGTCAAGGCCACGGCCCACGCCGACCGCAACGGCTTCTTCTATGTGGTGGACCGCAAAGACGGCAAGCTGCAGAACGCCTTCCCCTTCGTCGACGGCATCACCTGGGCCAGCCACATCGACCTGAAAACCGGCCGACCGGTGGAGAACGAGGGTCAGCGCCCACCCAAACCGGAGCCGGGCGAGAAGCACGGCAAGTCGGTCGAAGTATCCCCACCCTTCCTCGGCGGCAAGAACTGGAATCCCATGGCCTACAGCCAGGACACCGGCCTGTTCTACGTACCCGCCAACCACTGGAAGGAGGACTACTGGACCGAGGAAGTCAGCTACAAGAAGGGCTCGGCCTATCTCGGCCAGGGCTTCCGCATCAAGCGCATGTACGACGACCATGTCGGCATCCTGCGCGCCATGGACCCGACCACCGGCAAGGTGGCCTGGGAACACAAGGAAAAACTGCCATTGTGGGCCGGCGTGCTGGCGACCAAGGGCAACCTGGTATTCACCGGCACCAGCGACGGCTACTTCAAGGCCTTCAATGCCAAAACCGGTGACGAGCTGTGGAAATTCCAGACCGGCAGCGGCGTGATTTCCCCGCCTGTGACCTGGGAACAGGACGGCGAGCAGTACATCGGCGTGACGGTCGGTTACGGCGGCGCCGTGCCACTGTGGGGCGGCGACATGGCCGTACTGACCAAGCCGGTCGCCCAGGGTGGTTCCTTCTGGGTATTCAAGCTTCCGGATTGGGAGAAGAAGACCGCCAAGCGATGAGCCGAGCCGTGCCCGCCACCGCGCGGGCACGCCTCGTGTTTTCAACGTACAGCGGCTCGCGCGGCGCGTCTGGCCCAGCCGGCTCCGGGTTGGCGCTCTCGTCGACAGGCCAGAAACGCCACGCGACCGCTTTTCTCTATTGCCCTGCCCCAGGTGACTTCCCATGAACAGCCCTAACCGCTTGCTCCTGCCACTGGCCCTGTTCGCCAGCGCGTCCGCCTTCGCCGCGGATGACGGTCCTCTGACGATCAACGGCTGCGTACTCCAGCCCGAGAGCCAATGTGCCAACGCCGATCTGCGCGGCGCCGACCTCAGCAATCAGGACCTGCGCCGCATCAACCTCGGCGGTGCCAACCTCTCCGGCGCCAACCTGCGCCACGCCAACCTCGACCTGGCCAATCTGGAAAAAGCCGACCTAACCGGTGCCACGCTAAACCGCGCCAGCCTGCAACAAGCCAACCTGCGCCTGGCCAATTTCACAGATGCCCGGCTGATCGCCATCCAGGGCTGGGGCCTGTTCGCCCAGGCCGCCCAGTTCAAGGGAGCCGACCTCACTGGTGCCTACCTTGAGTTCGCCCGCATGAGTGGCGCCAGGATGCACGGCAGCACGCTGCACGCCGCCGACCTGGAAATGACCTGGCTGAGCAAGGCCGATCTCGAGGGTGCCGATCTGACCGACGCTAACCTGCAGGAAGCCAAGCTCAACGACGCCAACCTCGGTAAAGCGGTGCTAACCGGCGCGCGTCGGCATTACGCGACCTTCCAGGGCACCAACATGGAAGGCTGCAAGGACTGCCCAGTCGATTGGGAGAAATGAAAAACGCCGGCGATAGGCCAGTTCAATCGCCCGTATAGAACAAACCATTGGCCTTCGACCTCAGGAAAAGGACTCCTGCGCCGATCAAGTGACTGGGCGGCTTGCCCTTCACTGGATGCCAATAAATGTTCAACAAGAACCTGAAACGAGAACTGGCTGAATTGCGCGAGGAAGCCGCAATCAATCAGCAGATCAAGAACTCGTTGTACAGGGAGATGATGGTCCTGGAACTGGACCCGCAAGGACGCATTCAGCACGCCAACGAGCTGTTCCTCAGCGAAATGGGTTATCGCCGCGACGATCTCATCGGCCGCTCCGTCGACGACTTCTTCAGCCAGCAGTTTCGTACCGAACCGAACTACGCACGCCTCAAGACCGCCATGCAGCGCGCGGAGCACATCAGCGGTGCCTACCGACTGCTGCGGTCCGACGACAAGGAAGCCTGGCTGCGTTCGATCTGGCAGCCGATCAAGGGCTCGGATGGCACGTTGCACCACTACACCCTGTGCGCCACCAACCTGACCCGAACCATCGAAACCTCGCGCGAACACGAGAGCGTGGTCAACGCGCTGCTGCGCTCCACCGCGGTGATCGAGTTCGACCTCGGCGGGCATGTCATCACCGCCAACCAGCGCTTTCTCGACGGCATGGGCTACCGCCTCGAGCAGATCAAGGGCAAGCACCACCGCATGTTCTGTGAACGTGAGGAAAGCGAGTCGCCGGCCTATCGCGAATTCTGGGCTAGCCTCAACCGTGGCGAGTACATCGCCGAACGCTTCAAGCGTATCGATGCCCACGGTCAGACCGTCTGGCTCGAGGCATCCTACAACCCGGTGCTTGATGCCTACGGCAAGCTGTACAAGGTGATCAAGTTCGCCACCGTCATCACCGACCAGGTCAACCGGGAGATGGCCGTGGCCGATGCCGCAACGATTGCCTACGACACCTCCCAGCGCACCGATCTCAGCGCCCAGCGCGGCGCGCAAGTGGTCCAGCAGACGGTCGAGGTGATGCATCGTATCGCCCAGCAGATGCAGGAAGCCTCCGACGGTATCGAGGCACTGGACAAGCAGTCGCAGCTGATCGGCGCGATCCTCAAGACCATCAGCGGTATTGCCGATCAGACCAACCTGCTGGCACTCAACGCCGCCATCGAAGCCGCGCGGGCCGGTGATCAGGGCCGTGGCTTCGCGGTGGTGGCCGACGAGGTTCGCCAGCTGGCGGCCCGCACCAGCAAGGCTGCCGAGGAGATCGTCGGCGTGGTGCAGAAGAACCAGGACCTGGCGCAAGCCGCCGTGCACAGCATGAGCGCGAGCCGTGACCAGGCCGAGCAGGGACTGGAATTCGCCAACCAGGCCGGCGCGGTGATCGTCGAGATCCAGGACGGCGCGCAGCGCGTGGTCGGCGCGGTCGGGCAGTTCGCCAGCCAGTTGAAGAACTGATGGCGAGCCTGTCCACAGCAGATCGGCACATGAGGGCTGGCCGCGCTACAGCCGAGTCGGCACCGCTGCAGGCTGACTCGATCATCAGCGTTCGGAGGACGCCAGCTTGACGCAGAAGCTGATCATTCATATCCGCCAGCATCCGAATGTCGACGGGCTGCCGCGCTTCGACGGGCTGACGTCGGCGAGCATCGTCACCCCCGCGGCGGCGGACGAGTTTCGCGCGGCGGTGGAGGAAATCATGGGCTTTGCCTGCATCGGTTTCGATACCGAATCCAAACCGACCTTCAAGGTGGGCGAAGTCTCCAGCGGTCCGCACCTGATCCAGTTCGCCACCCCGGCAAAGGCCTACCTGTTCAGGATCGGCGTGCCCGGCTGCATCGAAGCGGCCAGCGCAATCCTGCAATCGCCCGCGCTGGCGAAGATCGGTTTCGGGCTGAAGTCGGATCGTTCCAGGCTGCAAGGCAAGCTGGGCATCCGCCCGATCAGGCTGCTGGACCTTGGCTCAGTGCTTCGCTATCAGGGCAAGAAGGGTCAGGTCGGCCTGCGCGGTGCGGTGGCCGCGGTGCTCGACGCACGGATCGAAAAATCCCGCAGCGTGGCCACCTCGAACTGGGCGAACCCCGCGCTGACCGACGCACAGCAGGCCTACGCGGCCAACGATGCCTACGCCGCGCTGCGCGTGTTCCTCGGTCTGAGCGCGGAGCAGCAGGCGATGCTGCTCGCGGCGCTACCGCGCTGACAAGGCTTCGGCGGCGCACAACCGGCGTCAGGCCAGCCCGTGCGTCCGGCGTTGCAGGAACGTCAGCGCGGCATACGCCAGCACCCCCAGCCCCGCCGACAGCCACAGCGCCCGCGTACCGAAGTCGTCGATCAGCAGCGCGAACACCAGCGGTGAAAACGCCTGGGCGAAGCGTGCCGGCACCATCAGCAGACCCTGGCGCAGGCCATAGCCGTGGGGACCGAATATCGCCAGCGGCAAGGTGCCTTTGGCGATGGTCAGAATGCCGTTGCCGCCGCCATGCAGCAGCACGAATGCGGTGGTGGCAGGCGCACCCGCCAGCATCACACCAGCCGCACCGATGGGATGGGCAATGGCGGCGAGGCGCGCCGAGATCAGCGGATGGAAGCGCTGCAGCAGGACGAACTCCAGGCAGCGCGCCCCGACCTGAGCCGGTCCGACCAGCGCCGCGATCGCGATGGCCGCGGCCGGTGACAGTCCGGACTCCTGCAGCAGACGTGGCAGGTGCGCCGCCATCGCCGTGCTGGTGAACCAGGTGGCGGCGAAGACGAAGGCCAGCAACGCCATGGTCAATCCCGCACCGGAACGTCCGTCTGTCTGCGCTTGCTCTGCCGCGGTCGGAGCCGGCTGTACGCCAACCGGAATCAGCAGCCGGTTCAATGGCAGCCCGAGCAGCAGATGCGCTGCGGCCCATGTGAGGCATGTGGCGCGCCAGCCGAACTCGGCGTTCAACCAGCCGCTGATCGGCCAGCACACCGTACTGGCGAAGCCGGCGAGCAAGGTGATGCCGGTGATCGCGCCGCGCGCATCGCGTCCGTAGATGCCGGCAAGCGTGGAGAAGGCCGACTCGTAAAGGCCGAGCGCCATGCCGATTCCGATCACCAACCAGCCGAGCCAGAGCATCAGCGGCCCGTTTGCCAGGCCGAGCATGGCCAGGCCGAGGGCAAAAATGACGCTGGAAAGCGCCAGCACATCACGCCCGCCGTGATGGTCGATGCGCTTGCCCGACAGCGGCCCAAGGACGGCGGTGACGATCAGTGCCAGGGAAAACGCGGCGAATACATTGCCGGTGGAGATGCCCAATTCGCTCGCCATCGGCTCGGCGAGAATGGCCGGTAGGTAGTAGGTCGAGCCCCAGGCGAGGGTCTGTGCGCTGCCGAGAGCGAGAACGATGCGCAGGCGTGACGGCATGCTCAGCGGCACCCGCCAGCGCTACGTTGCGAGACGAGGATGTGGTGATGGACGCGCTTCATCCGTGCTCCGTGTTGCCGTCAACCAATCGGCCAAGCTCGCCAGGATACGCAATCGGCCGTGACGATTTCGCGTCAGATACCTCGGACCCGGCAAGCCGAACACTGCCGTGAGGCCGAACGCGAACATGCCGGGCACAAAGGCCCGGCATGCTCGGTGCTGCTGCGACTGATCGGTTATAGCGCATCCCAGCGATAACGCACGCCCACCCAGCCCGCCCTCGGCGCGCCAGGGGCGATGAACTGCTCGTGACGCCATTCGTCCGGGTCCGATTCGAAGGCGTTGCCGGCGCCAACAAAGGGATTCTCGGCCAGCGCACCGCCGGTGGCGTAACGCTTGTCGAACAGGTTGTCGACCCGGCCGAACAGCGTCCAGCCACGAGCTAAGCGGTAATCGGCCGTTAGGTTGACCACCGCGTAACCCGGCAGCTTGCCGCTGCCCCCTACCTCGTCGTTGGGCTGATGACGGTTGTTCTCGTTGCCGCGCACGTACTGCGATGAGTACGCCAGGACGCTGGTGCCGACTCGCAGCCGTTCATTGAGGTTCCAGTTCAGCCCCAGCTTGAGGTTGTGCTTCGGCAGGCCTGGCAGATAGTCGCCGCTGGACACACGAATCTCGTCGTCCGGGCAGCCGCCCTCGCCTTCGGTGCTGTTGTTCTCAGCGAGGATGCAGGCCGCGGAGCGGAAGGTCGCATGCAGATAGGTGTAGTCCACTCGCCAGTCGAACGGCCCTTGCGTGCCGGCCAGCCCCAGTTCGATGCCCTGGCGGCGGGTGCGACCGAAGTTGGTGAAGTAGCCCATGCTGCCGCCGGTGCCGACGAACAGCAGGTCATCATGGTTCACGCTGCGAAAGGCCCCGAGGTTCCAGCGGGTGCCGCCCGCCAGTTCGCCACGTACACCGAACTCCAGCGTGCGGGTGACCACCTGCTCGAGGAAGGGATCGGCCGCCATGGCGTTCGGCAGGCTGCACGGGTTCGCTGGATCGGCGCAGCCCAGCTCGATTGGCGTCGGCGCGCGGTTGCCCTGGGAGAAGCCGCCGTAGATGGTGACCGCCGGTTGCAGCTGCCAGGCAAAACCCAGCGCGGGATTGAGCTTGCGATAGGTGAAGTCGCCATTCAGCGCATCGCCCATGCGATCGGTGTTGACCACGCGCGTGCGGTTGTAGCGCAGCGAGCCGGTCAGCTGCAGCGCGTCGGTCAGCGCCCAGGTGTCGGTGGCATAGATACTGGAAGTACGGGTGCGCCCCAGCAAGCTGTTGGCCTGCTGCTCCTCTTCGCTGGCAGCGATGCCGCGCTCGTCGGTCAGCTCGCCGCCCTGTTCGCTCTGGTGGAAGCTGGCGCGGGTGTTGTCATGGGACAGTCCGAAGGCGAACTGATGCGCGCCGACATTCCGCGCCCACTGCAGCGCCAGACCATAGGCTCGTTGCGCCGTGCGGGTACGGTTCAACACACCGCTCTCCGGCCCTTCGCCGATGAAGCCGCCGTCTTCCCACGCCTCGTATTCGTCCTCGTACTCATCGTTGCCGTCGCCATTGAGCGTCGCAGTACGTGTGCGGCGCAGATAGACCGTGCCGGACAGCCGATCTTTGTCATTCAGCCAGTGGCTGGCGGACAAGGCCATCAGGTGGTTGCGGTTCTCGGTCTGGTCGGGATGGGTGAAGATCGCCTCGCGCCGCTGGTCGTACATGCTTTCAGGGATCAGGCCGTTGCCGATCAGGTCGTTGTCGGCGTGTGCCAGCGTCAGTGCCAGATCGGTGGTGTCGGTGGTCCAGGCGAACTTGCCGAACAGCTGGCGGACCTCGGATGGCGAATGGTCACGCCAGCCGTCCTCGTCCATGCCCTCGGCGGCCAGATACCAGGAGAATTCCTCATGGCTGCCACCCTGTTCGATGGCACCACCCTGGCGTCCGAACGAGCCGCCGTAGACCTCCGCCGAGCCACCGGGATGGGTATCGCCACGTTTGGTCTGCAGCGCCAGCGCGCCGCCCAGGGTGTTCAGGCCGTACAGCGGGTTCGAGCCCGGCACCAGGGCCATGTTGGCAATGGCGGTGTTCGGGATCAGATCCCAGTGCACCACATCGCCGAACGCTTCATTGACCCGCACGCCGTCGAGAAAAACCGAAAGCCCCTGCGGCGTACCGAGCAGCGGCGAGGCGGTGAAGCCACGATAGTTGAGGTCCGCCTGGTACGGATTGCCCTGGATCTCGTTGATGTTGACGCTCGGCAATCCGCGCTGCAGTTTCTCGGCCAGCGACTGGCCGCCGAGCCGCCGCAGGTCCTCTTCATCCAGCGACTGGATGTTGGACGGCACCTGATCCTTTGGCAGCTCGATGCCCGGCAGCGGCGTGGTACCGACCACCTCCTGGCTGCCGAGATCGAGCGTCTGCTCGGCATGAACGGACGCCGGCAACAGCGCGGCGATGGCGAGGGACAGCAGCGTACGGCGGGGCATCGCGCTGCAACAGAGCTGATACGGCATGGGTGGTCCTTGTTCTTGTTGGCCAATCGGTCTGGCCAGGCCACCGGCATTCGCGACGCGGCGAGAACCGCGGGCAACCGCATGCTGGCAACCTGCCAGACGCGATTATCGAGAGCCATGCCGCGGTGCCGACAGGGAAGAATTCCCGGCTCTGTCGGGAAAAATTCCCGGCCGCGTGGAGATTGGTCTTACGACCAGCGCACTAACTCGGCCCGCGACTTTCGCAAGGCACAGGCGCCCCGCTCACCTGGTACAGGCGCGCCGCTGCTGTTCTGGAAAAATTGGAGAGGTGCTTTGGACTCAGCACACAGTCATGTCGCGCTGCATCGAAGCAGGAGAGAGGGAAAGAGGCCTATCAGGCCTCGCACAGCATGCGGTCACCGACGCGGAGCAAACCCTGATCGATGGCCAGGTGCACGAGTTCGGCCTGGGAGCTGACCTCCAGCTTGCTTTTCAGCAGGGCCATATGGTTCGAAACGGTCTTGCTGCTGATGCACAGCCGCTCGGCGATCTCCCGATTGCCGATGCCCCGCGCGAGCATGATGAAGATTTCCATCTCGCGCGGCGTCATCTCGGCCAGTCGCCCCTTGATTGGCGACTGCGACGGCCGCTGGCACGCCAGCTCGGTCGCCAGCGGCTGCTCGATGAAGGTCTGCCCGGCAAGCACCTTGCGCACCGCCTCCACCAATACGTCCGGCGCGCAGCGCTTGGTCAGATAGCCGGAAGCGCCAGCATCCAGTGCCTGCCGGACCAGTGCCAGCTCGTCATGCATGCTGAACACCAGCACCGGCAACAACGGCAACCGCTGACGCAGGCGTCGACAGGTTTCCAGACCGCTGATGCCCGGCAGGCCGAGGTCGAGCACGACCAGGCTGGGAATCGATTCCTGCACCTGTTCCAGCGCCTGCTCGCCACTGGCGGCTTCACTGACTGTCACTTCCGGAAGCAATGCCTTGAGCAGGCTCGCATAGCCCTGACGCACTACCGCGTGGTCATCCACCAGCAGAATCTTCATGACGTGGCTCCTTGCAAAGGCAACTTGAGATAGAGCGCCCAGCCCTTTCCGGCGCGGTGGCGCATACGCAGCCGGGCACCCAGGCAGCGCGCGTGCTCGACCATCGAACGCAGGCCGACCCCCGGCCGTTCTGGCGGCAACCCATGGCCATCGTCCCGCAGCAGCAGGCGCAGCCCGTTGTGACCGCCACACAGATGCAGGCACACGCGAGTCGCGCGCGCATGCCGCGCCACGTTGGTCAGCGCCTCCTGCACCATGCGATAGAGATGCACCTTGGCGTCCATCGACAGCGCTGGAATCGGTCCGCGCAGCCGGAGCTCGCACTCGATGCCCTGGGTGCTCTGCCACTGCTCGGCGAGTTGCTCGATGGCGTCTTCCAGGTTCAGGTGATCGAGCATCACCGGATACAGGTCTCGCACTAGCGTGCGAAAACCGTTCTGCAGATCGAGGCTGTGTTGCTCGAGGTGCGCCGCGGTTTCGCGAACGGCGTCGGGTTGCTCTGCCTGGACGCGCAGCAGGCAGGCCCGCGCGCGGATACCGGCCAGATACTGGCCAAGGTCGTCATGCAGCGCCTGCGCCAGCCGGGTGCGCTCACGTTCCTGCAGCGCCAGCAGCGCCTGGGTCAGTTGCTCGTTGTCGGCACGCGCATCTTCGAGCGCAGCGGCCATGTGATTGAAGCGTTCGGCGAGCTTGCGCGATTCGGCGAAGCGATGCGATGGCAGGCGGGTGTCGAGGCGGCCATCGGCGATGCTCACCAGTGCACCCAGCAGTTCGCCGAGCACACGCATGCCCGGGCGCACGGCCCAGCGGATCGCCAGCAGGCAAAGCAGCAGCGCCAGGCCGAACAGCACCAGCAGCTGCAGCAACGAATCCCTGACCTCCTCGACTTCATCATACGGATCGACACTGATGTGCAGCCGCTGGCCATTGGACAGCTGAAGGACGCTGGGCGACGACAGCTCGGCGGGGTACAACCAGGCCCCGAGCCAGTGGTCGAGCGCCGGATCGCCCCCAACGGGCATCGATTCGGTGGCGTCCAGCCAGCGCACGCGAATGTGGCGCAGGCTATCGGTCAGGCCCGGGCTGAGGGAGTCGGGATCACGCTCGGCCATCTCACCGAGATAGCCAACCACCGCCGCGGCGGCATCGAGCTCGCGCTGTACATCGTGGGCGGCCTGGCGCAGCAACACGGCCAGACAGACCACGGTCACAACGGCAAAGAACAGCGTGACCAGCAGATTGATTCGCCAGAGTGCGGACATATCGGCAACTCCCGGTGATCAGCGCCGAGCGCCAGTCCGCTTCACTTGACCACGAACCGGCCTTCCATGCCCTTGTTCTGCAGCCCTTTGCAGTAGAAGGGGTAGCTGCCCGGCTTGACCGGCAGGAAGAAGATTTCCGCCGCGCCGGCATCCTCGAACTCCAGCTCGACCAGGGTAGTCGCCTTGATCTCCACCCCACCGGCCTCGACCTTGCGCAGATAGATCGACTGGGCGAACTCGGGCGCCTGGAACGCGCATTCCTTCTGGCCATCGGAGCTGACCTTGAGCTGGTAGGCGACGCCGGTTTCCAGCTGATACTCCTTCTGCGATACCGCGTAGTCGCTCTGCTCGGAACCGAACTTCAGATCCGGCAGGGCCTGGGTACGGCGGGTCAGGTCGCCGGCGGCGTGGCTGTGATCGAATCCGACCAGGCTGCCAACGAACAGCAGGTTGAGCAGCAGAGCTTTATATGTGGGCATAGGGATGGCCTCGTTATTGTTATCGGACGGAACCATGCTAGGGGTAGCCGTCGCGCGCTTACCTACTACCTTGGTACCGCCCGAGCGGTACTTTCTGCATATTCCCCCGCTCTGCCATGGTTCCTATGCTGCCTGCAACGCCACAGGAGCTGCCCATGAGCCAGGTATTACGACGAGCCGGTTTCCTGATCGCCCTCACCTGCTGCACCCAATTCGCTGCAGCGGCACCCAGCCAGGAGCTGGCGATACGCATCGGTTATCTCGGTTATCGCCCAGACACCGGCCCTGTGCTCTCCAACGTCATTCCCGAACCTGAAGACGCCGGCCTGCGTGGCGCCGAACTGGCGATCACCGACAGCAACAGCACGGGGCGTTTTCTCAAGCACAGCTATGTGCTCGAAGCGGCCACCAGCGAAACGCCGGAAGAGCTCCTGGAACAGGCGGGCAAGCAATACGCCGACGGTCTGCGCCTGTTCGTGGTCAACGCTCCGGCTGCGTCCCTGCGCCAGCTGTCGGACGCCATGCCGGAAGCGCTGCTGATCAACGCCGGCAGTGCCGACGATGCACTGCGCAGCCAGAGTTGCCTGGCGAATGTCCTGCACACCCTGCCCAGCCGCAGCATGCTCGCCGATGCGCTCGGCCAATTTCTCGCGGCACGCCGTTGGAATCGCTGGATGCTGATCGTCGGTCCGACCGCTGAGGATAAGGCCTATGCCGATGCTTTGCGCCGGGCGGCCAAGCGCTTCGGTCACCGCATCGTGGTGGAGAAGCCCTGGAGCTTCGATAACGACCAACGCCGCAGCGCCCAGGCCGAGATGCCGTTGTTCACCCAGGGTGCCGAATACGACGTGGTGCTGGTGGCCGACGAACGTGGCGACTTCGGTGAGTACGTGCCATATCACACCTGGTTGCCTCGCCCGGTGGCAGGCACCCAGGGCCTGACCGCCACCGGCTGGCACAAGACGGTGGAAACCTACGGCGCCGCCCAATTGCAGAAACGCTTCGAGGCGCATGCCAAGCGCTGGATGAACGACCGCGATTTCGCCGCTTGGATGGGCGTACGCAGCCTTGCAGCGGCGGTCACTCGCCTGCGCAGCACGGACGCCGCAGCAATCCGTCAGCTGTCGCTTAGCGGTGAGCTTCCGCTGGATGGTTTCAAGGGCCGCAAGCTGAGCTTCCGCCCGTGGAATGGCCAGCTACGCCAGCCGATCCCGCTGATACACCCGCGGGCGCTGGTATCGAACTCGCCGCAGGACGGCTTTCTGCATCCCACCAGCGAACTGGACACCCTGGGCTTCGACGCCCCGGAAAGCAGCTGCCGCCTGAGCGAGGCGCGCCCGTGATTCGTCTCGCTGCAGCCGCGCTGCTTGGCCTTGCCACTCTGCCCGCCAGCGCCGACGAGCTGGGCTATGAGGCCTATGTCGACAGCCCCAAGCGCATCAAATGCCTCTACGGCTACGTGACGGCGAAGACCGGTAACTTCGATGCCGCCAAAGCCATCTTCGAAGACTGCGTGGCGCGCTGGAACGACGTCTACTCGATGATTTCGCTGGCGCAAATGTACGAGAGCGGCAGCGGCATGGAGCCGGATCTGAGCAAATCCGCTGCGCTACTGAAGAAAGGCGCGGAGCAACCGGACGACGCCAGCTACGTCAGCCTGGCGCGCTACCACTGGGGCGTCGCCCTGGCCGAAGGGCGTGGCGTCGAAGCCGATGCCGTCGCAGCACGCCATTGGTTGCAGCGAGCAGCCGCCGGCGGCCAGGAAGAAGCCGAAGAATACCTGCGCCAGCTGGACCACAGCGACACCACTGCCCCCATCACACAATAACGACAAGAGACCCCAACCATGCCCAGAACTGCCCTTGCCTCCGCCATCGCCATTGCCCTCAGCCTTGCCGCAGGTTCGGCTGCCGCCGCCACGGCCTACGTCTCCAACGAGAAAGACGACAGCATCAGCGTGATCAACCTGGACACGATGGAAACCGTCGAGACCCTGGAAGTCGGCATGCGCCCGCGCGGCCTCACGCTCTCCCATGACAACAAGCTGCTGTACATCTGCGCCAGCGACTCGGACACCGTGCAGGTGATGGACCTGGCCACGCGGCAGATCATCAAGCAGCTGCCATCGGGCGCAGATCCCGAGCAGTTCGCCCTGCACCCGAACAACAAGTGGCTGTACATCTCCAATGAGGACGACGCGCTGGTGACCGTGGTCGACGTCGACAAGGAAGAAGTGCTGGCGCAGATCGACGTAGGCGTCGAGCCCGAGGGCATGGCGGTGAGCCCGGATGGCAAGTGGGCGGTCAACACCAGCGAAACCACCAACATGCTGCACTGGATCGACACCAGCACCAACGAGCTGGTGGACAACACCCTGGTCGACCAGCGCCCACGACACGTCGAGTTCACCAAAGACAGCAAGCAGCTCTGGGCCTCGGCCGAGATCGGCGGCACGGTCAGCGTGGTGGACGTGGATAAACGCAAGATCCTCAAGACGCTGACCTTCAAGATCAAAGGCGTGCACCCGGACAAGGTCCAGCCGGTGGGCATCAAACTCAGCTCCGACGGCAAGTACGCCTTCGTTGCGCTCGGCCCGGCCAATCACATCGCCGTAGTCGATGCGAAAACCTACGAGGTGCTCGACTACCTGCTGGTAGGCCGCCGCGTCTGGCACATGGCATTCAACCCTGACGAAAGCCTGCTGCTGACCACCAACGGCGTCAGCGGCGACGTCTCGGTGATCGACGTCGATAAGCTAAAGGTCACCAAGTCGATCAAGGTCGGCCGCTATCCATGGGGCGTGGTGGTCACTCCATGAACGCGCTGGAGGTCAGCGACGTCGCGTTCGCGTATGGTGAGCGGCGGGCGCTGGACGGGGTGAGTTTTACCGCAGCGCAGGGGCGTTTCACGGCGTTGCTAGGTCCGAACGGAGCCGGCAAATCGACGCTGATCGCGTTGCTGACCCGCTTGTACGATCTACAGCAGGGGCAGATCCGTATCGCTGGCTTCGATCTGCGTGAAACGCCGCGCAAGGCCCTTGCGCGTCTTGGCGTGGTATTCCAGCAGAGCACGCTGGACCTGGACCTTACGGTGGAGCAGAACCTGCGCTACCACGCAGCGCTGCATGGCATGCCACAAACCGAGGCCAACGAACGTATCGAGCTGGAACTGCAACGCCAGCAGCTCGGCGAACGCCGCCGCAGCAAGGTCCGCGAACTCAACGGTGGTCACCGTCGCCGTGTGGAAATCGCCCGTGCCTTGCTGCACCGCCCCGAGCTGCTGTTACTCGATGAGGCCAGCGCCGGCCTCGACCCGGCCAGCCGCCAGGCGCTCAACCAGCATGTACGCCTACTCTGCCAGGAGCAGGGTATGAGCGTGCTGTGGACCACGCACCTGCTCGATGAAGTCCAAGACGACGACGATCTGCTGATACTCAACCGCGGCCGCCTGGTGGCTCAGGGCCGTGCCGCGAACCTGGCCGCCGAAGGCGAAGACCTGGCCGCGAGCTTTGCACGGCTGACCGGCAGCGGCCTCGATCACCAGAGCGCCCTGCTCGACAGCACGCCGCGAGCAGTCGATACCGGGTACGCGGCGTCTGCGACGCCGGCTTCCAACCCTGGGGCTGCTCCCGGCACGCGCGCGACCCTCGATTCCGGGCGGAAAAGTTCATGATCATCTACTGGGAATGCCTGCGCGGCATCGTTCTGCGCGAATGGCTGCGCTTCGTGCAACAGCGCTCGCGTTTCTTCAGTGCCCTGGTGCGACCGCTACTCTGGCTGGTGGTGTTTGCCGCAGGCTTTCGGGCGGCGCTCGGCATCGCGATCATCGAGCCGTACGACACCTACATCACCTACGAAACCTACATCGTGCCGGGGCTGGCCTGCATGATCCTGCTGTTCAACGGCATGCAGGGTTCACTCTCGATGGTCTACGACCGCGAGATGGGCAGCATGCGCGTGTTGCTGACCAGCCCGTTGCCGCGCAGCTTTCTGCTGGCCAGCAAGCTCGTTGCCACGGCGTTAATCTCCTTGCTGCAGGTCTATGCGTTTCTCGCCATCGCCTGGTTCTACGGCGTACAGCCTCCACCGCTTGGGCTGATCGCCGCCCTGCCCGCCCTGCTGCTGGTGGCGCTGCTGCTCAGCGCCCTGGGTTTGCTGCTCTCCAACGGCATTCGTCAGCTGGAGAACTTTGCCGGCGTGATGAATTTCGTGATCTTTCCGATGTTCTTTCTCTCGTCGGCGCTCTACCCGCTGTGGAAGATGCGTGAGGCGAGCGAGTGGCTGTACTGGATCTGCGCCTTCAACCCCTTCACCCACGCTGTGGAGTTGGTTCGTCATGCGCTTTATCTGCGCCTGGCACCGACCGCACTGATGGTTTGCCTCGGACTGACCCTGCTGTTCAGTCTTCTCGCAGTAATCAGTTTCAACCCACAACATGCGGCCTTGCGCCGCTCAGCCTGAGCGATCTACTACTTTGGTACCGATTTTCCCCTCCATCGTAGGATTTAAAAGACAGGCCCTTTGCTCTGTAATCGACCTATCGAAACGCCATGGAATACGGACTATGTTCAGGTCGCTGCTGCCCTTGCTGATCGCCGCGCTGCCTGGGGTCTGCCTGCCCACGATTGCCGCAGCCGAGGAGCAGCTCGCCCTGTTCTCCACCGACGGCTATCGCCAGACGCAGTACCGCAGCCCGACACCGCCTTCCATCGACGGTGCACAGACTCTGGATACGGCCGCGTTAAAGGCTTTGCTGGAAGCGCAATCCGATGTGGTGCTGGTGGACGTGTATCGGAGCCAGTGGCTCGCCGGCCGTTTCATCGACAGCGAACCCCATGCAAACCTGCCCGGCAGCATCTGGCTGGCGAACACCGGCGATGGCAATCTGCAACCGCAATGGGCGAGCTATTTCAGCGATAATCTGACCCGCGTGAGCGAGGGCGATCAGGAGCGGCCGCTGGTTTTCTACTGCCGCTCGGACTGCTGGCTCGGCTGGAACGCCACCAAGCGCGCCCATGCGCTGGGCTACAAACGACTGTACTGGTATCGCGATGGGGTGGACGGTTGGGAACAGGCGGGCCTGCCCTTGCACCCTGCTACTCCGGAGCCTCTGCCTGGCGATGAGTAGCATCACCTGACCAGCATGCCCCCACCATAATCACAACAAAGAGGTGACCGGCCTTGTACAAGATCCTGATTGCGGACGACCATCCGCTGTTCCGTGAAGCCATCCATAACGTCATTCGCGACGGCTTCCCCGACAGCGAAATCCTTGAAACTGCCGACCTCGACAGCGCGCTGGCGCTGACCCTAGAACACGACGATCTCGATCTGGTGCTGCTGGACCTGAACATGCCCGGCATGCACGGCCTCAACGGCCTGATCAATCTGCGCAACGAAGCACCGACCATTCCGGTGGTGATCGTCTCGGCCGAGCAGGACAAGCAGATCGTGCTGCAGGCCATTACCTACGGCGCCGTCGGCTTCATCACCAAATCCTCGCCGCGTGCGCAGATGACCGACGCCATCGAGCAGATTCTCAACGGCAACGTCTACCTTCCTTCGGACATCATCCGCAGCCAGAAGCCCAGCAGCCGCCACTCCCATCACAACGAGCAATCGATCCCGCCGGAACTGTTGCAGGCGCTGACCCGCAAGCAGCTACTGGTACTGGAGCGCATGACCAAGGGTGAATCCAACAAGCAGATTGCCTACAACCTCGATATCGCCGAAACCACCGTGAAGGCACATGTCTCGGCGATTCTGCGCAAGCTCAACGTGCACAACCGTGTACAGGCGATCCTTTCTGCCGGGGACATCGACTTCACCGCCTATCTGCGCCGCTGAAAACGGCGCAGATAGCGTCGATCTTCTGCTAGGCGCTCGCCTGGGCGCCTTCGAACCAAGCCAGTTTCTCGCGTAGCTGAACCACTTCACCGACGATCAGCAGGGTCGGAGCCTGCACCTGCTCCTGGGCGATACGCTGGGCGAGGGTTTCCAGCGTCCCTGTGAAGACACGCTGATTTGTGGTGGTGCCCTGCTGCACCAGCGCCGCCGGCGTATCCGCCGAACGTCCATGGGCTATCAGTTGCTGGCAGATCACCGGTAAACCCACCAGGCCCATGTAGAACACCAGCGTCTGTGCCGGCGCAGCGAGTTCCGCCCAGGGTAGATCGCAGCTGCCGTCTTTCAGATGACCGGTGACAAAACGCACCGACTGCGCATGATCGCGATGAGTGAGCGGAATGCCGGCATAGGCTGCACAGCCGCTGGCGGCAGTGATACCCGGCACGACCTGGAACGGCACACCGTCGGCTGCCAGCTCCTCGATCTCCTCGCCACCGCGGCCAAAGATGAATGGATCACCGCCCTTGAGCCGTAGAACGCGCTTGCCTTCCTTGGCCAGGGTCACCAGCTTTTGATTGATCTGCTCCTGCGGCACCGCGTGTTCCGAACGCTGCTTGCCAACGTAGATGCGATCGGCATCGCGCCGGCACAGGTCGATGATCGCCGGCGCCACCAGGCGATCGTAGAGCACCACGTCGGCCTGCTGCATCAGGCGCAGGGCGCGGAAAGTCAGCAGGTCAGGATCGCCTGGGCCAGCGCCTACCAGATAAACCTCGCCCAGCGCGCGCGGCGCTGCACCGGCAAGCTTCTCCGCCAGCAGGCGCTCGGCTTCGGCGCTGCACCCAGCCAACGCCTGTTCGGCGATCGGTCCCTGAAAGGTTTCCTCCCAGAACACCCGCCGCTGCTGAACGTTGGCAAACTTGGCTTTGACCTGAGCGCGGAACTGCTTGGCGAGACCGGCCAGCTGGCCGTAGGCCGCGGGAATCCAGGTCTCGATGCGCGCGCGAATCAACCGCGCCAGCACCGGTGCATCGCCACCACTGGAAACCGCAATCACCAGCGGCGAGCGGTCGACGATCGCCGGAAAGATCACGCTGCACAGCTGCGGCGAGTCGACCACGTTGACCGGCATGCCCAGCGCGTTGGCGTGCTGCGAAACCGCGGCATTCAGCGGCTCGTCATCGGTGGCGGCGATGGCCAGCACACAACCTTGCAGGTCCTGCGGGTCATAGCCACGATCGAGGCATTCGCCATCGCCTGCCTCTACCAGTTCGGCCAGTTGCGGCTCGATGCTTGGCGCCACCACCCGCAGCCGAGCTCCGGCTTCGCTCAGCAGCCGCGCCTTGCGCAGCGCGATCTCGCCACCCCCGACAATCAGTACCGTGCGGCCTTTGAGGTTGTGGAACAGCGGGAGGTATTCCATGGGCGAATCCTGGAGGGTCGTTGGTGGTAAGGGCATCACAGCCATTACGGCCGCGATGCCCCTTGTCGAATATCAAGGATCCGGCCTGATGCCGAACCGCGATGACACAGCCAGCCTCAGCCGATGACTTCGATACCACCCATGTATGGTTTCAGCACGTCGGGTACCACAACGCTTCCGTCGGCCTGCTGGTAGTTCTCCAGTACGGCGACCAGGGTACGACCGACCGCCAGGCCCGAACCATTGAGGGTGTGCACG
Organism: Stutzerimonas kunmingensis; assembly: GCF_032106285.1. Lineage (GTDB taxonomy): Bacteria > Pseudomonadota > Gammaproteobacteria > Pseudomonadales > Pseudomonadaceae > Stutzerimonas > Stutzerimonas kunmingensis_B. The sequence goes on along the minus strand of NZ_DAMCPO010000027.1, from coordinate 30,845 downwards.
AGCTCCGGCTTGCCGGTTTCCGGATTGCGATAACGCGCCTGCATGCGCCGCGCCTGGAAATCACCGCAGTTGGAGCAGGAAGAAATCTCGCGGTACTTGTCCTGGCTCGGCACCCAGACTTCCAGGTCATAGGTCTTGGTCGCGCCGAAGCCCATGTCGCCGGTGCACAGCGACAACACGCGGTAAGGCAGTTCCAGCAGCTGCAGCACCTTCTCGGCGTTACCGGTCAGCTCTTCCAGCGCCTCGAAGGACCTGGACGGCTCGACGATCTGCACCATCTCGACCTTGTCGAACTGGTGCTGACGGATCATGCCGCGGGTATCGCGCCCGGAGGCGCCGGCCTCACTGCGGAAACAGGGCGTGTGGGCGACGAACTTCAGCGGCAGCTCTTTGGCATCGAGGATTTCGCCGGCCACGATGTTGGTCAGCGACACCTCGGCGGTCGGGATCAGGTAGAAGTCCGCCTCGCCTTCCCGGCTGATCTTGAACAGATCTTCCTCGAACTTCGGCAGCTGACCGGTTCCCTGCAGCGCCGGGGCCTGTACCAGATACGGCGTGTAGGCCTCTTCGTAGCCATGCTCACGGGTGTGCAGGTCGATCATGAACTGCGCCAGCGCGCGATGCAGGCGGGCGATCGGACCGCGCATCAGGGCGAAGCGGGCTCCGGACAGCTTGGCTGCGGTTTCGAAGTCCAGCCAGCCATGCTGCTCGCCCAGGGCGACGTGATCCTGAACGGCGAAGTCGAAGGTCTTCGGCGTACCCCAGCGGCGAACCTCGACGTTCTCGTCCTCATCCGCACCCACCGGCACCGACTCGTGCGGCAGGTTGGGAATGCTCAGCATCAGCTGGTCGAGTTCGGTCTGGATGCGGTCCAGCTCCTGCTTGCCGGATTCGAGTTCCGAGCCCATGCGATCCACGTCGGCGAGCAACGGCGCGATGTCCTCACCGCGCTGCTTGGCCTGGCCGATGGATTTGGAGCGCGCGTTGCGCTCGGCCTGGAGTTGTTCGGTGCGGGTCTGCACGGTCTTGCGCTGAGCTTCCAGCGCTTCGATGCGCGCCACGTCCAGCTGGTAGCCACGGGTGGCCAGGCGGGCCGCCACGTCCTGTAGCTGAGTGCGTACCAGTTTCGAATCAAGCATGGTGGGTCTCGTCTGTGAAAGCTTGGATGAAGGGCGAAGAGGGAGCGAAGTTTACTGTGAACGCGCGCCGGTTCATAACCTGGCGAGCGCCAGACCGGCCCAGGCCGCCAACAGGCCACCGAACACGCTACCGCCGACATAGGCGAAGGCGGTCGCCAGCTGACCGCTTTCCAGCAGCCGCAGGGCGTCCAGTGAGAAGCTGGAGAAGGTCGTCAGTGCGCCAAGGAAGCCGATGATCAGTGCGCCACGCAGCTCGGGTGAAATGTCCGGTCGGGCGAGAAAGGTTGCATAGAGATAGCCGATCAGCAGGCACCCCAGCAGGTTCACGGCCAACGTGGCCAGATAGAAATGCCGTGGCCATTGATTGCTGACCCAGGTCGCCAGGGCAAAGCGCAACAGGGTCCCGATCACGCCGCCACAGGCGACGGCGAAGGCCATGCGGATCATTGCTTTCTCCGTTGTTTCGGGCTTTCGCGGTCGAGCCGCGCAAGGTGCTCGAGCTTGTCGCGGATCTTGCTTTCCAGCCCGCGCGGGGCCGGATGGTAGTAACGCCGCGGCTGCATCGCTTCGGGAAAATAATCCTCGCCTGCAGCGTAGGCATCCGGTTCGTCGTGGGCGTAGCGGTATTCGTTGCCGTAGCCGAGCTCTTTCATCAGCTTGGTCGGCGCGTTACGCAAATGCAGCGGCACTTCCTGCGAGCCGTTCTCGGCAGCATCGCGCATGGCCGCCTTGAACGCCGTGTAGACGGCGTTGCTCTTCGGCGCGCAGGCGAGATAGACGATCGCCTGCGCCACGGCCAGCTCTCCTTCCGGGCTACCCAGGCGCTCCTGCACATCCCAGGCATTCAGACACAGCGGCAGCGCGCGTGGGTCGGCATTGCCGATCTCCTCACTGGCCATGCGCACGACGCGCCGGGCGATGTACAGCGGGTCGCAGCCACCATCGAGCATACGCGCGAACCAGTACAGTGCCGCGTCGGGATTGGAGCCGCGCACGGACTTGTGCAGTGCCGAAATCTGGTCGTAGAACGCCTCACCGCCCTTGTCGAAACGGCGACGGCTGTCACCCAGCAGATCCTGCAGCAAGTCGGTGCTGATGCTACCGCCCTCCTCGGCCAGGTCCGATGCGTTCTCCAGCAGGTTGAGCAGCCGACGACCGTCACCATCGGCAGCAGCCAGCAGCATCTGGAAGCTCTCTTCCGGCAGCCCCAGATGCAAGTCACCCAGCCCTTTTGGATCACTCAGCGCACGGGCGACCAGTTTACGCAGCGCCGCTTCGTCGAGACTTTTCAGCACGTAGACGCGGGCACGCGAGAGCAAGGCGTTGTTGAGTTCGAAGGAGGGATTCTCGGTGGTCGCACCGATGAAGATCAGCGTGCCGTCTTCGACGTAAGGCAGGAAGGCGTCCTGCTGGGACTTATTGAAGCGATGCACTTCATCGACGAACAGGATGGTGCGCCGTCCGTACTGGGCTGCCTGCTGCTTGGCGATCTCGACCGCCTGGCGAATCTCCTTGACCCCGGCGAGCACGGCGGAAACCGTTTCGAAATGGGCATCGGACACTTTTGCCAGGAGCCGCGCCAGAGTGGTCTTACCAACCCCGGGCGGCCCCCAGAACACCATGGAATGCAGCGCGCCCTGTTCCAGCGCCTCGCGCAACGGCTTGCCACGCGCGAGCAGATGCTCCTGCCCGACGTACTCGTCGAGGCTCGCTGCACGCAGACGCGCAGCAAGGGGTTGGGCGACAGGTTCGCGGCTGAACAGGTCCATTGCGGACGGTTACCTCGATTGCAGCGGCCAGCCGCTGCGCAGGCCGCCTGATACGAATGTCAGATGAGGGTCACTCGGAAATGACGTCGGCACCCTCAGGAATCTCGAAGGTGAACATGTCGGCGTTGAGCGGCTGATTCATCTTCACGCCCATGAAGAGGATATTGGTGCGCTGACCGACGCTGTCGATCAGCTGCATGTCGTTGATCACGCCGCTACGGAACGACAGGCGCAGATTATCGAACAACGTGTCCTTGGCCTTGGGCTTGAGGGTGAAATCCACAACCTCACCGGCCTCCTTGTGGGAAACCTCGAAGTTCTCGCTGATGGTCGACACGTCACCGGAGAGCAGTAGCGCCGGGGTATGCGTCAAGCGCTGGTCGAGTTGCTGGACGGTGACCTGCTCCAGGTCTGGGTCATACAACCAGACCTTCTCGCCGTTGGAGACCAGCAGCTGCTCCATCGGTGCATCGGTGTGCCAGCGGAACTGCCCGGGGCGCTTGAGCGCCAGTTCACCGGAGGTTTCCTGCAGCTGGGTGCCGCTGCCGTCGAGCGACAGCTGCGAGAAGCGGCCGGTCAGGGTTTCAGCCTGGTTCAGCAAATCAGTCAGTCGTTTGGTGGATGCAGCCTGGTCGGCGTGTGCCGGGGCCAGGGCAACCATCAGGACAGATGCACACAGCAAACGGATCAATTGCATTTAGCCCTCGAAGCGATTCAATCGCGCATAGGCGGCGGCGCGATGACTTCGCGCGAGCCATTGGTGTTCATGGATGTCACCACGCCAGCCATTTCCATGGCCTCGATCATCCGCGCGGCGCGGTTATAGCCAATCTTGAGTTTGCGCTGCACGGCGGAAATCGACGCACGGCGGCTTTCAGTGACGAAGCGAACGGCCTCGTCGTACAACGGGTCTTCTTCGCTGCCCTCTCCGCTGCCTTCGCCACTGCTACCATCGAAGCCGCTACCCGCCTCTTCGGCGCCAGCAAGAATGTCTTCGATGTAGTCAGGCGCGCCACGGGCCTTCCAGGCCTCGACCACCCGGTGCACTTCCTCATCGGAAACGAACGCACCATGGACACGAATCGGCAGGCCGGTGCCCGGCGGCAGGTAGAGCATGTCACCGTGCCCCAGCAACTGCTCGGCACCACCTTGGTCGAGGATGGTGCGCGAATCAATCTTGCTGGATACCTGGAATGCCATTCGGGTCGGAATGTTGGCCTTGATCAGGCCGGTAATCACATCCACCGACGGACGCTGGGTGGCAAGGATCAGGTGAATACCCGCCGCGCGTGCCTTCTGTGCGATACGCGCGATCAGCTCTTCGACCTTCTTGCCGACGATCATCATCATGTCGGCGAATTCGTCCACCACCACGACGATGGTCGGCAGGGATTTCAGCGGCGGCGGCTGGTCATCCATGCTCTCGCGACGGAACAGCGGATCGGTAAGCGGTGTGCCCGCCTCTTCGGCTTCCTTGACCTTGCGATTGAAGCCCGCGAGGTTACGCACGCCCATGGCCGCCATCAGCTTGTAGCGCCGCTCCATCTCGGCGACGCTCCAGCGCAGTGCGTTGGCCGCCTCCTTCATGTCCGTGACGACGGGGCAAAGCAGGTGCGGAATGCCTTCGTAGATCGACAGTTCAAGCATCTTAGGATCGATCATGATCAACCGCGCCTCTTCCGGCGTGGACTTGAACAGGATCGACAAAATCATCGCGTTGACGCCCACCGACTTACCGGAACCAGTGGTACCAGCCACTAGCAGGTGCGGCATCTTCGCCAGGTCGGCGATGACCGGCTTACCGCCGATATCATGGCCGAGTGCCAGGGTGACCGGTGATTTGGCGTCGTCGTAGGGGGCCGAAGAAAGCACCTCGGAGAATCGCACGATCTGACGATCCTCGTTGGGAATCTCGATACCTACAGTGGTCTTGCCCGGAATCACTTCGACCACCCGCACGCTGATCACTGCCAGTGAGCGCGCAAGGTCTTTGGCCAGATTGGAGATACGGCTTACCTTCACACCGGCTGCCGGCTGGATTTCGAAGCGGGTGATCACCGGGCCTGGATGTACCGACTCGACGATGACCTCTACACCGAACTCCTTCAGCTTGATCTCCAGCAGCCGCGACATCGCTTCCAGCGACTCAGGCGAGTATTGCTTCTGCTGTTTCTCGGCAGCATCAAGTATCGAGATCGGCGGCAGGCTGCCCTCGATCAGCGGATCGACAAACAGGTTGGCCTGCTTTTCTTTCAGCACGCGCTTGCTCGGTTCGGCGGCTTTGGCAGGAGCAGGCGGAGCGATCACCGGAGCCACACGCTTGTCGCGCTCGCTCATGTGCTTGGCCAGGGACTCGTCACGTTCGATGATGCGCTCCTTGACCTTGGCCTGCTCACGACGGTCGCGCACCATCGGCGCAGCCACCTCGCTCACGACATCGTCGACTTCTCGCAACTGGGCGACCATCTGCTTGCGCTCGGCGCGGGCGCTCCACCAGCGACTGAAGAAGCTCTGGATCAGCTCGATGAGGTCGAGAGTGATCTTGCCGGTGATGTCCATCACTTTGAACCAGGACAGATCGGTGAACACCGTCAGGCCGAACAGGAAAAACGCCAACAGCGCAAGGGTGCTGCCCTGTACGTTAAGGGACAGAACGGCCAACTGACCGAGGCTCTCTCCCAGCGCACCGCCGGCAGACGCGGGCAAGCCAGGAGCGGCCTGGAAATGGATATAGGCCAGCGCGGACCCGGACAGGACCAGGAACACCAGACCGATCAGGCGCCAGGAGAACAGCCAGCCGTTCCACACCCAGGGCTGATGACGTGCGCGGAACACTTGCCAGGCCTTGACGCCAAGCAGCAGGGGAAACAAATAGGCGAAATAGCCCAGCGCCATGAACAGAACATCGGCAAACCAGGCGCCGGCACGGCCGGCAGCGTTGCGGACCTGATCGACATTGCTGGTGTGGGTCCAGCCAGGATCGCCCGGATCGTAGGTAAGCAACGCCATCCACAGGTAGACGCAGAGCGCACCGAGCGCTATCAACGCGCCTTCCTTGAGGCGATAGTGCAATTGTTGTCGCCAGACGGTTGCCGGCGCGGTAGATGAGGAATTCTTCAAAACGCTTTCTTTCCTGCGCCTGCGGCGCGATGAACCGTAGTCAGCCAGAACCCCGGCATTGTACGGGTTTGTCGATTCGATGGCATGCAGGTTCCGCGGCGGCTTGGGCTTTTGCCGATGCTTCGGTGTAGCATAAACGCCCGATTTCCCGACGCGGCTCGACTGGAGCACGCTTCTCTATTTGCAACAAAGGCTTATGAGGGCTTTTTATGAGTGAAGTCAAGCATTCGCGTCTGATCATCCTCGGCTCCGGCCCAGCCGGATATACCGCTGCGGTATACGCTGCCCGCGCCAATCTGAAGCCACTGATGATCACCGGCATCCAGCCCGGCGGTCAGTTGACCACCACTACCGAAGTCGACAACTGGCCCGGCGATGTCGAAGGTCTGACCGGCCCGGACCTGATGGTCCGCATGCAGAAGCACGCCGAGCGCTTCGACACCGAGATCGTCTTCGATCACATCCATACCGCAGAGTTGCAGCAGCGCCCATTCACCCTGCGCGGCGACAGCGGCGTCTATACCTGCGACGCATTGATCATCGCCACCGGTGCCTCGGCACAATACCTCGGCCTGCCCTCTGAAGAGGCTTTCGCTGGCCGTGGTGTATCGGCCTGCGCCACCTGCGACGGCTTCTTTTATTGCAACCAGGTCGTCGCGGTGATCGGCGGCGGCAACACTGCGGTCGAGGAAGCGCTGTACCTGTCCAACATTGCCAAGGAAGTCCACCTGATCCACCGCCGCGACAAACTGCGGTCGGAGAAGATCCTGCAGGACAAGATCATGGACAAGGCGGCCAACGGCAACATCCGCCTGCACTGGAACCATACCCTCGAGGAAGTACTCGGCGATGCCAGCGGCGTGACCGGTGTCCGCTTGAAGAGCACTCTCACCGGCGAAGAGAACAAGCTGGACCTCGCCGGCGTATTCATCGCCATCGGCCACAAGCCGAACACCGACCTGTTCCAGGGCCAGCTGGAAATGAAGGATGGCTACCTGAAGATTAGAGGTGGCGGCGAGGGTGATGCCACCTGCACCAGCATCCCTGGCGTCTTCGCTGCTGGTGATGTGGCTGATCACGTCTATCGCCAAGCGATCACCTCGGCCGGTGCCGGCTGCATGGCCGCCCTGGACGCAGAAAAGTACCTCGACAACTGATCTAGTGGCGGGCCTCGGCCCGCCCTCCCCTACCTGCATTTGCGTGGCGACATGCTGACTTGGCTAAAGCGCGACGATCTCTGCTTCCCCCCTCTCGAAGCGGCTTTGCGAGAACCCAACGGCCTTTTGGCTGCTGGGGGTGACCTTAGCCATGAACGCCTGCTGGCCGCCTATCGCCACGGCTGCTTTCCCTGGTACCAGGATGGGCAACCGTTGCTGTGGTGGTCTCCCGATCCGCGAACGGTGCTGTTCCCGAACGAACTGCATGTGTCGCGCAGCCTGCGCAAGCGCATCCGTCAGGGCGAATTTCAGGTGACCTTCGATCAAGCGTTTACCGACGTGATCCAAGGCTGCGCCGGGCCTCGTAGCTATTCGGACGGAACCTGGATCACCACACCGATGCAGCAAGCCTATGTTCAGTTGCACGAAATGGGTGTCGCGCATTCGGTAGAAGTCTGGCAGGAGCAGCATCTCGTCGGCGGACTCTACGGACTGGCAATCGGTAAGCTATTTTTCGGCGAGTCGATGTTCAGTCGCGCTACCGATGCGTCCAAGGTTGGATTCGTCACACTGGTGGAACAGCTGCGTGACTGGGGTTTTGTCCTGATTGACTGCCAGATGCCGACACGTCATCTGGAAAGCTTTGGCGCCCGCAGCATTGCGCGTGAGCAATTCGCCGCCGCACTTGCCGAGCATCTGGATCAGCCCAGCGCAGCCGACTGGCGCGCCTAGTCGGCTACCGCAAGCTGACCTACACTCAGCTCATGATTTCTGAGAGTTGACCATGACTTCACTGGCTCGCCTCAAGTTCTACGCCACACAGCCCCATGCGTGCAGCTATCTGCCCGATGAACAGGCCACCACGCTGTTCCTCGACCCTAGCCAGCCGATGGACGCGCAGGTGTACGCGGAACTCTCCGAGATGGGCTTCCGGCGTAGCGGCGATCACCTCTACCGCCCCCACTGCCAGCGGTGCTCGGCCTGCATTCCGGCTCGCATTCCGGCAAACTCGCCAGAGCTCAGCCGGCAACAGAAACGAATCCTCAAACGCAACGCTGACCTGCAGGTACGTTGTGTTCGCCCGGCGTTCAGCGAGGAGCTCTACGCGCTCTACGCGACCTACATCGAAAAGCGCCATGCGGACGGCGACATGTACCCCCCCAGCCGCGAGCAGTTCAATACCTTCCTCGTGCGCGACCTACCGTTTTGTCGATTCTACGAATTCAGGCTGGATGGACGACTGCTCGCAGTCGCCGTCACCGATGTACTGCCCAATGGACTGTCCGCCGTTTACACCTTCTACGATCCCGAAGAAGAACGGCGCAGCCTGGGGCGCTACGCGATTCTCTGGCAGATCGGCGAAGCAGCGCGTCTCGGCCTGAAGGCCGTGTACCTCGGGTACTGGATCAAGAACTGCCGGAAGATGAATTACAAGACCGAATATCGCCCCATCGAACTGCTGGTCAACCAGCGCTGGGTGACGCTCAGCTGAAGTCCTTGGCTCATCGACCCATTTCGGGCACAATGCTTGCCGCTTTTGCCCGCGCACGCATGCGCCGGGTCACTCATTTGGACACCGAGGACTTTACTGAATGTCGAAAGAAGACAGCTTCGAAATGGAAGGTACTGTCGTCGACACCCTGCCTAACACCATGTTTCGTGTGGAGTTGGAAAACGGGCACGTCGTTACTGCGCACATCTCCGGAAAGATGCGCAAGAACTACATCCGGATTCTTACCGGTGACAAGGTGCGCGTGGAACTGACCCCCTACGATCTGAGCAAGGGTCGCATCACCTACCGCGCCCGCTAAGCGAGCCGCGAGAAAAATGCCCGGTTTATGCCGGGCTTTTTTGTTGCAGCAGCAAACAGCCGGAAACGGACGCACGCAATGCCGGAACGAAAAACGCCCGGCCGAAGCCGGGCGCTCGATACCACCTAGGGTCAGGCCAGCTCTGCAGTGGTCTCGAATTCGAAGAACGGCTCGCCGCCCCGAATATCGATGTGAACCACGCCACCATGTTCGGCCAGCTCACCGAACAGGATCTCCTCGGCCAACGGCCTCTTGATCTTGTCCTGAATAAGCCGTGCCATCGGCCGCGCACCCATCTGCGCATCGTAGCCATGCTCCGCCAGCCAGCTGCGCGCAGCATCTGACACCTCCAACGTCACATGCTTGTCTTCGAGCTGCGCCTGCAGCTCGATCAAGAACTTGTCGACGATGCTCTTGATGACTTCGTGACTCAGACGGCCGAACTGGATGATGGTATCCAGACGATTGCGAAACTCTGGCGTAAAGCTCTTCTTGATGACCTCCATCGCGTCAGAGGCATGATCCTGCAAGGTAAAACCGATAGAAGCCCGCGCCGCGGTCTCCGCACCAGCATTGGTGGTCATGATGATGATCACGTTGCGGAAGTCGGCCTTGCGACCGTTATTGTCCGTGAGCGTGCCATGATCCATGACCTGCAGCAGCAGGTTGAAAACCTCGGGGTGCGCCTTTTCGATTTCGTCCAGCAACAGCACGCAATGCGGCTGCTTGGTGATGGCCTCAGTCAACAAGCCGCCCTGGTCGAACCCAACGTATCCCGGAGGCGCACCGATCAGACGAGATACAGTGTGACGCTCCATGTACTCGGACATGTCGAAACGGATCAGCTCGACGCCCAGCGCTCGAGCCAGCTGGCGTGCAGCCTCTGTCTTACCCACGCCGGTAGGCCCGGCAAAAAGGAACGATCCAACCGGCTTGTCCGGAGCCTTCAATCCAGCCCGTGAAAGCTTGATGGCTGTCGCCAGCGAGTCGATCGCATCATCCTGGCCAAAAACCGTGAGCTTCAGATCGCGCTCGAGGTTACGCAGCAGCTCCTTGTCCGAACTGCTGACGTGCTTCGGCGGAATCCGCGCAATCTTTGCCACGATGTCTTCGACCTGTTCGACATCAATGCACTTGACCCGCTGCTCTTCCGGCTGCAGGCGCTGATAGGCGCCCGCCTCATCGATCACGTCGATGGCCTTGTCAGGCATATGCCGATCATTGATGTAGCGCGAGGCCAATTCTGCCGCGGCACGAAGCGCCTCATCGCTGTATTCGATGTTGTGATGCTGCTCGAAACGCCCCTTAAGGCCACGCAGAATGCCGATCGTGTCTTCGACTGAAGGTTCGCTGACATCGACTTTCTGGAAGCGACGCGCGAGGGCGCGATCCTTCTCGAAGATCCCACGGAATTCCTGGAAGGTCGTAGAACCGATGCAGCGGATTTCACCGGAAGAAAGCAAGGGCTTGAGCAGGTTCGACGCATCCATCACGCCGCCAGACGCAGCTCCAGCACCGATGATCGTATGGATCTCATCAATAAAAAGAATGGCATGCGGCCGCTTGCGCAACTCTCCGAGCAACGCCTTGAAGCGCTTCTCGAAATCACCTCGATACTTCGTACCCGCCAGCAGCGCACCCAGATCTAGCGAGTAGACGACGCTATCAGCGAGCAGGTCCGGAACCTGATTATCCACTATGCGTTTTGCCAGGCCTTCAGCAATAGCGGTCTTACCGACGCCAGCCTCACCTACGAGAAGCGGATTGTTCTTACGCCGACGCGCGAGAATCTGCGCGACACGCTCGACTTCGTTCTCACGCCCAACCAGCGGGTCGATCCGTCCTTGGCGAGCCAGCTCGTTCAGATTACTCGCATAGGCATCCAGAGGATTGCCTGACGCACCCGGCTCGCCACCGTCCTCATCCTGCATCTCCGCATCGTTCTCCGGGCTACCAGCATTGCCAGGCACCTTTGAAATACCGTGAGCAATGTAGTTGACGACGTCGATACGCGCGACGTTCTGCTGCTTGAGAAGGAATACGGCCTGGCTCTCCTGCTCGCTGAAAATCGCGACCAGCACGTTTGCCCCGGTCACTTCCCGCTTGCCAGAGCTTTGGACATGGAATACGGCACGCTGCAGTACGCGCTGAAAGCCAAGCGTAGGCTGCGTTTCGCGCTCCTCATCGTGCTGTGGAATTAGTGGAGTGGTGGAATCAATGAACTCCTGCAGATCATGGCGCAGCTTGTCCAGGCTCGCGCCACAGGCCCGCAGCACGGTGGCTGCCGCTTCATTGTCCAGTAGGGCCAACAGGAGGTGTTCAACCGTCATGAATTCATGACGTTTGGTACGTGCCTCTTTGAAAGCCAGATTCAGAGTGACTTCGAGCTCACGGTTCAACATAGCTTTCACCTCTTCTCCAGCAGTCGGAGTTAACCGTCCTTCTCGATCTCACAGAGCAGCGGGTGCTGGCATTCCCTTGCATATTGATTCACTTGCATCGCTTTGGTTTCGGCTACGTCGCGCGTATAGAGCCCGCAGACGGCCTGCCCCTCGGTATGGACGGCCAGCATGATCTTGGTGGCCTGCTCCCTGCTGTGATTGAAAATGCCTTCCAGCACCTCGACGACGAAATCCATCGGTGTGTAGTCGTCATTAAACATGACAACTTTATACATCGGTGGTGCCTTTAATTCCGGCTTGGCCTCCTGGACAGCGAGACCAGACGCGTCATCTTCGTCCCGTTGAGGCCGGTCCTGATTGAATGTTAGTCGAATCTGAGCAAATGCATGCATGCGCATAACGGTTCTAGGTCGTGGCGCGGGGGCCAGATAAATATGGACAGCTTCGCAGCCAGCTGACGAGTCGCCTTGACTATCGGCAAAACGGTGATACAAACAGTATGTGCCTACAAGGGCAAACGGGTTGCGCAACATGAGGCCTCGGGCTGCATAAGCGCGGAATGAAATGGATGTTACTCCAGTAATGGACTCCTTTGCAGAGGGATAACAGCATGCTAAGCGGTAAGGTCAAGTGGTTCAACAACGCCAAAGGCTACGGGTTCATCGTAGCAGACGGCGGCGATGAGGACCTGTTCGCCCACTACTCGGCCATCCAGATGGAAGGCTATCGAACTCTGAAAGCTGGGCAAGCAGTCATGTTCAACATCCTGCAGGGTCCGAAAGGCCTTCACGCAACCGACATCAGGCCACAGCAGGCCGTGTCCGAGGCGACTACCCCTGCTGCTGCCCAAGGCGTCTCGACGGTAGATGCCTGATTTGTCCTGAAAAACAAAAAAAGGCCGATCATCTGATCGGCCTTTTTCATTCCACACCTTACATATGGCTGATCATCGCGTCGCCAAATTGCGAGCATGACATCAACTGGGCGCCCTCCATGAGACGCTCAAAGTCGTAGGTGACGGTCTTGGCGGCGATAGCGCTCTCGGTCGACTTGATGATCAGGTCTGCCGCTTCCACCCAACCCATATGGCGCAGCATCATCTCAGCCGAGAGAATCAGCGAGCCCGGATTGACCTTGTCCTGACCGGCGTACTTCGGCGCGGTACCGTGCGTAGCTTCGAACATGGCGACCGTGTCAGAAAGGTTTGCCCCGGGGGCAATACCGATACCGCCGACCTCAGCGGCAAGCGCGTCGGACAGGTAGTCACCGTTCAGGTTGAGTGTTGCGATGACGTCGTACTCGGCCGGGCGCAGCAGGATCTGCTGAAGCATGGCATCGGCAATGGCGTCCTTGACTACTATGTTCTTGCCGGTGGTAGGGTTCTTGAACTGCATCCAGGGCCCGCCATCCAGCAGCTCGGCGCCAAACTCGTCGCGGGCCACTTCATAGCCCCACTCCTTGAAGGCACCCTCGGTGAACTTCATGATGTTGCCCTTGTGGACAATGGTGACGGAGCTGCGGTCATTGTCGACGGCGTACTGCAACGCCTTGCGAACGAGACGCTTCGTACCTTCCAGTGAAACCGGCTTGACCCCAATTCCGCAGTTTTCGGTAAAACGGATCTTCTTGACGCCCATTTCCTCGGTAAGGAACTTGATGACCTTCTCCGCTTCCGGGGAGCCTGCCTTCCACTCGACACCGGCGTAGATGTCTTCGGAGTTCTCCCGGAAGATCACCATATCCACGTCGCCCGGCTTCTTGACCGGGCTCGGCACACCGGTGAACCAGCGAACCGGACGCTGGCAGACGTAGAGATCCAGCTCCTGGCGCAGCGCAACGTTCAAGGAGCGGATGCCACCGCCGACCGGAGTGGTCAGGGGGCCTTTGATCGACACGACGTAATCGCGGACAGCTTCGAGGGTTTCCTTCGGCAGCCAGGTGTCCTGATCGTAGACCTGCGTAGCCTTCTCGCCCGCGTAGATCTCCATCCAGGCAATCTTGCGCTTGCCGCCATAGGCCTTCTGAACAGCGGCATCCACGACCTTGATCATCACCGGGCTGATGTCGACGCCGATACCGTCCCCTTCTATATAAGGGATGATCGGGTTGTCGGGGACGTTCAGGGTGTTATCGGCATTAACGGTAATTTTGTCACCGCTGGATGGCACCTGGATCTTTTGGTATCCCATGCTGGACTCCGTCTTCGTGGTTAGACATCGATCATCTTTGAGGGTAACCCACTCGAATTGCCTGAAACTACATGTTCGTTCGTCGTATGCGCAATGCCGTTCTGCCCGAGGCTGGCTCGATGGTATACTGCCGCGATGACTCACAAGTCATAAGGGACGAACCTGTCTTGTACAAGTCCCGCCCCTTGAAACCTCAGAGTCGCTACCGCGGCTCGGCGGTTCAAATGCTCGACACTCTATTGGTGCATCCATCATCACCGCGGCGAATCCCCCTTCTGGTTTCATCTAGACGGAGAGCCAGAGCGCCTACCCGGCGCACTCGGGATTCTGTGCACGCCCTGCAAGAAGAGAGTTATCGCTAAATGTCCACCCCTTCGAAGATCATCTATACCTTCACCGACGAAGCCCCTGCGCTGGCTACCTATTCGCTTCTTCCTATTGTAGAAGCCTTCGCCGCCTCCGCTGACATAGCCGTCGAAACACGCGACATCTCTCTTGCAGGGCGCATTCTTGCGAGCTTTGCCGACCAGCTCGACGCTGACAAGAAAGTCGACGACGACCTGGCCAAGCTTGCCGAGCTGACCGTTCAGCCCGATGCCAACATCATCAAACTGCCCAACATCAGCGCTTCCGTGCCGCAGCTCAAGGCCGCCATCGCCGAACTGCAGGCCCTGGGCTACAACATTCCCAACTTCCCGGAAGACCCGCAGACCGATGCGGAGAAAGATACCCGCGCCCGCTATGGCAAGGTACTCGGCAGCGCCGTGAACCCCGTGCTGCGCGAAGGCAACTCCGACCGCCGCGCTCCGGCCGCCGTGAAAGCCTACGCTCGCAAGCACCCGCACTCGATGGGCAAGTGGAGCAAGGCTTCGCAGTCCCATGCCGACTACATGCGTGGTGGCGACTTCTTCTCCAGCGAGCAGTCGATCACCATGGACAAAGCTGGTGATGTACGCATTGAGTTCGTCGGCAAGGACGGCAAGGTCGAGGTCAAGAAGCAGCTGTCTCTGCAGGAAGGCGAAGTGCTCGACGGCATGTTCATGAGCTGCAACAAGCTGCGCGCCTTCTTCGAAGACACCCTGCAGGACTGCAAGGAAACCGGCGTGATGTGGTCCCTGCACGTCAAGGCCACCATGATGAAGATCTCGCACCCGATCGTCTTCGGTCATGCGGTCAGCGTTTACTACAAGGATGTGTTCGACAAGTACGGCGAGCTGTTCAAGGAACTGGGCGTCAACCCGAACAACGGTATCAGCAGCGTCTACGACAAGATCAAGTCGCTGCCGGTCTCGCAGCAGGAAGAAATCCTGCATGACATCCATGAGGTTTACAGCCACCGCCCTGAAATGGCGATGGTCGACTCGGTCAAGGGCATCACCAACCTGCACATCCCGAGCGACGTAATTGTCGACGCCTCGATGCCGGCGATGATCCGTAACTCCGGTCAGATGTGGGGCAAGGACGGCAAGCAGAAGGACACCAAAGCGGTAATGCCGGAGAGCACCTATGCCCGCATTTACCAGGAGATGATCAACTTCTGCAAGACCAACGGCGCCTTCGACCCGGTAACCATGGGTAGCGTCCCGAACGTCGGCCTGATGGCACAGAAAGCCGAGGAATACGGTTCGCACGACAAGACCTTCGAGATGCAGGCCGACGGCACCATGCGCGTCGTTCTGGTTGACGGCACCGTGCTGATGCAGCACGAAGTCGAGAAAGGTGACATCTGGCGTGCTTGCCAGACCAAGGACGCTCCGATCCGCGACTGGGTCAAGCTGGCCGTGACCCGTGCTCGCCAGTCGAACACCCCGGCGATCTTCTGGCTTGACCCGGAGCGCGCCCATGATCGTCAGTTGCAGAACAAGGTCGAAACCTACCTCAAGGATCACGACCTGAGCGGTCTGGACATCCGCATCATGGATTACAACGAAGCCATCCGCGTCAGCATGGAGCGCATGATTCGTGGCCAGGACACCATTTCGGTGACCGGCAACGTTCTGCGCGATTACCTGACCGACCTGTTCCCAATCATGGAACTGGGCACTTCGGCCAAGATGCTCTCAATCGTTCCGCTGATGGCGGGCGGCGGCATGTACGAAACCGGCGCCGGCGGCTCCGCACCAAAGCACGTGCAGCAGCTTGTGGAAGAGAACTACCTGCGCTGGGATTCCCTGGGTGAGTTCCTTGCTCTGGCTGTGTCCCTGGAAGAAACCGGCATCAAGACCGACAACATCAAGGCCAAGATCCTCGGCAAGACCCTTGACCAGGCCACCGGCAAACTGTTGGACAACAACAAGTCACCGGCGCGTAAGGTTGGTCAGCTGGACAACCGCGGCAGCCACTTCTACCTGGCTCTGTACTGGGCGCAAGCTCTGGCCGCGCAGGACGAAGACACCGAACTGAAGGCCCACTTCACCCCGCTGGCCAAGCAGTTGACCGAGCAGGAAGCGACCATCGTCGCCGAACTGGCCGAAGTGCAAGGCAAGCCGGTGGATATCGGTGGCTACTATCGCTCCAACCCGGAACTGACCAGCAAGGTGATGCGCCCCAGCGCAACCTTCAACGCAGCCCTGGCCGCGCTGAACGCCTGAATCGACGCTTGAGTGTTATCACGAACCCCGGCCTGGTGCCGGGGTTCGTGCTTTCTGAACGGAGGTGGCTGTTATCATCCCGTCCTTTACACAAGGCAGCTCTTATGGACTGGCAACCGCATATCACCGTCGCGACCGTTATCGAAGACCAGGGACGCTTTCTGTTGGTAGAAGAGCTCAAGGCGGGCCGACTCGTACTCAATCAGCCTGCTGGGCATCTCGAAGCCAATGAGAATCTGCGCCAGGCGGCTGTACGGGAAACCCTCGAAGAAACCGGCTGGGAGGTCGAGCTCATTGGCGTTGTGGGAATTTATCTGTACACCGCGCCCAGCAATGGCGTGACCTATCAGCGCGTATGCTTCGCCGCCAGAGCCCTGCAGCATGATCCGCAGCGTCAGCTCGACGAGGGCATTGTCGCGGCTCGGTGGCTGAGCCGCGACGAGCTGGAGGCGCAACCTGAACGCTGGCGCAGCGAACTGGTGCCCCGCTGCATCGATGATTATCTGACCGGGCCGCTGCATTCGCTTGACGTGATTCGCAACTGAACGCGGCTTCGTCATGCCTGCTGCAGCCTGATAGAATTCGCCCCTTTGCAGAGCCTCAGCGTGTTCCTATGTCTGTAACCACCCTCACCGCCTTGGAAAAAACACGTGTCATCGTCGGCATGTCCGGCGGAGTGGACTCTTCCGTTTCCGCCCTCCTGCTGCTCGAGCAGGGCTATCAGGTCGAAGGCCTGTTCATGAAGAACTGGGAAGAGGACGACGGCACGGAATACTGCACCGCCAAGGAAGACTTGGCCGACGCCCAAGCGGTGTGCGATCGAATCGGTATCAAGCTGCATACGGCGAACTTTGCAGCCGAATACTGGGACAACGTCTTCGAACACTTCCTTGCCGAATACAAGGCGGGACGCACGCCGAACCCGGACATCCTTTGCAACCGGGAGATCAAGTTCAAAGCCTTTCTCGACTACGCATTGATGCTGGGGGCGGACCTCATCGCGACCGGCCATTACGTGCGTCGTCGCGACGTGAATGATCGTAGCGAGCTGCTCAAAGGGCTGGACCCGAACAAGGATCAGAGCTACTTCCTGCATGCGGTCGGCGGTGAACAGCTGAGCAAGACGCTGTTTCCTGTCGGCGAGCTGGAAAAGCCCGAAGTGCGGGCGATCGCCGAAAAGTACGGGCTTGCCACGGCGAAGAAAAAGGATTCCACCGGCATCTGCTTCATCGGCGAAAGGCGCTTCAGCGACTTTCTCAAGCAATACCTTCCGGCCCAGCCCGGCAATATCGAAACCATCGATGGTGAAGTGATCGGCCGTCATCACGGCTTGATGTATCACACCATCGGTCAACGCCAGGGCTTGGGCATCGGTGGCCTCAAGGCTGCTTCCGACGAGCCCTGGTACGTGCTGAGCAAGGACCTGCAGCGCAACGTGCTGGTGGTCGGCCAGGGCAACGATCATCCGTGGTTGTTCTCGCGCGCGTTGCTGGCATCGGAAATCTACTGGGTGAACCCCATCGACCTCAGCGCTCCGCTCCAGCTGACCGCCAAGGTCCGCTATCGCCAAAGCGATCAGGCCTGCACGCTGGAAAAGACGGCAGACGGCTATCGTGCCGTCTTCGAAGCGCCACAACGGGCGGTGACACCGGGCCAGTCGGTCGTGTTCTACGACGGCGAAGTCTGCCTTGGCGGCGGCGTGATCGAGCAGGCCGAACCCTGGTTTGAGGGTCGAGCATGAATACGCTCGACGAACAACTAATTGCACTCGGCGCAGTGTTCGAAGCCGCAACGTTAGTGGACCGCATCGCTCGCACCGGCCAGGTTCCGAACGCCTCGCTCGGCTGCATGCTGGGCAGCCTGCTGGCCCGCAACCCGGAAACCACACTGGAAATCTACGGCGGTGATGACCTCAATCTGCGTGACGGCTATCGAGCGCTCGTAGGCGCCCTGGAGCGCGACAGCAGCGCACTGCAGCGAGAACCACTGCGCTACGCACTGGCAATGATCGGTCTGGAGCGCCAGCTGGACAAGCGCGACGACATGCTTCAGGTCATTGGCAGCCGTCTGGATCAGATTCAACAGCAGGTCGAGCACTTCGGCATCACCCACGAAAATGTCGTGGCCTCGTTCGGCGGTTTGTACCAGGACACCCTGAGCACATTTCGCCAGCGCATTCAGGTTCAAGGCGACATGCGGCACCTGCAGCAGACGGACAATGCAGCCAAGATTCGCGCCCTGCTGCTCTCCGGAATTCGCTCGGCACGTCTGTGGCGCCAGCTCGGCGGGCACCGTTGGCAAATGATCTTCAGCCGCCGCAAGCTGCTCGATGCGCTCTATCCACGGCTGCGCTCGACCCAGGATGACGACCGCTAACGGTGGCGAATGTACCGGGCCCACCCGGTCCATTCGTGTATAATCTGCGCCCTCTTTTCGTTGCCTGACTGTCCGAGAATGCCCTCTATGCAGCTTTCCTCGCTCACGGCGGTTTCCCCCGTCGACGGCCGCTACGCCGGCAAAACCAGCGCCCTGCGCCCGATCTTCAGCGAATTCGGCCTGATTCGTTGCCGCGTCCAGGTCGAAGTCCGCTGGCTCCAGCGCCTGGCAGCCCACCCAGGCATTCCGGAAGTCCCCCCCTTCTCCGCCGAAGCCAACTCGGTGCTGAACCAGCTGGCCGAGAACTTCCAGCTGGAGCACGCCGAGCGCGTGAAGGAATTCGAGCGAACCACCAACCACGACGTAAAAGCCGTTGAGTACCTGCTCAAGGAGCAGGCCAAGCAGCTGCCGGAACTGGCCAAGGTCAACGAATTCATCCACTTCGCCTGCACCAGCGAAGATATCAACAACCTCTCCCACGCGCTTATGCTGCGTGAAGGCCGCGACAGCGTTCTGCTGCCGCTGATGCGCCAACTTGCCGAATCGATTCGCAGCCTGGCCGTGCAATTCGCTGACGTACCGATGCTCTCGCGTACGCATGGCCAGCCGGCGTCGCCGACGACGCTCGGCAAGGAGCTGGCGAACGTGGTGTACCGGCTGGAGCGCCAGATCGCCCAGGTCGCCGCCGTTCCGCTGCTGGGCAAGATCAACGGCGCAGTGGGCAACTACAACGCCCACCTGAGCGCCTATCCTGAGATCGACTGGGAAGCCAACGCCCGCGAGTTCATCGAAGGCGACCTCGGCCTGACATGGAACCCCTACACCACGCAGATCGAGCCGCACGACTACATTGCCGAACTGTTCGATGCCATCGCCCGGTTCAACACCATCCTCATCGATTTCGACCGCGACGTCTGGGGCTACATCTCGCTCGGTTACTTCAAGCAGAAGACCGTTGCTGGCGAGATCGGCTCGTCGACCATGCCGCACAAGGTCAATCCGATCGACTTCGAGAACTCCGAAGGCAACCTGGGTATCGCCAATGCACTGTTCCAGCACCTGGCCAGCAAGCTCCCGATCTCCCGCTGGCAGCGTGACCTGACCGACTCCACCGTGCTGCGCAATCTTGGCGTCGGCTTTGCCCACAGCGTCATAGCCTACGAAGCGAGCCTCAAGGGTATCGGCAAGCTGGAGCTCAACATCGCCCGCATCGCCGAAGACCTCGACGCCTGCTGGGAAGTGCTGGCCGAACCGGTACAGACGGTCATGCGCCGCTACGCCGTGGAAAACGCCTACGAAAAACTGAAGGACCTGACCCGCGGCAAAGGCATTACGCCCGAAGCCCTGCAGTCTTTCATCGACGGTCTGGATATTCCTGCCGAAGCAAAGGCCGAACTACGCAAATTGACGCCGGCCAACTACATCGGCAACGCCGTTGCCCAGGCCAAGCGCATCTGAGTACGACCATGTATGCACGCCCGGCTGTGCCGGGCGTTTTTATTTTCAGCTCTGTATATAGAGCAAGGTGTTACGCATGACTTCTGATATTCCACTTCAAATTCTGGGCGGCATCAGCGCCCGGGAATTTCTGCGCGACTACTGGCAGAAGAGACCGCTGCTCATTCGCCAGGCCATCCCAGACTTTCAGAGCCCCATCTCGCCGGACGAACTGGCTGGCCTTTCGCTGGAAGAAGAAGTCGAATCCCGCCTGATCATCGAGCACGGAGAAAGCCCCTGGGAGTTGCGTCGCGGTCCCTTTGCCGAAGACACCTACCAGCAGCTGCCCGAGCGTGACTGGACCCTGCTGGTCCAGGCCGTCGACCAGCTGGTACCGGAAGTCGCCGATCTGATCGAGCACTTCCGCTTCCTTCCCAACTGGCGCATCGACGACGTGATGATCAGCTATGCCGCACCGGGCGGCGGTGTCGGCCCGCATTTCGACAACTACGACGTATTCCTGCTGCAGGCGCATGGTCAGCGCCGCTGGCGCATCGGGCAAATGTGCGACAGCGAAAGCCCGATGCTGACCCACGGCGATCTACGCATCCTGGCCGAATTCGAAGGCACCGATGAATGGGTGCTGGAACCCGGTGACATGCTTTACCTTCCGCCTCGCCTGGCCCACTTCGGCATCGCAGAGGATGCCTGCATGACCTATTCGGTCGGTTTCCGTGCCCCTAGCGCTGCCGAGGTACTGACCCATTTCACCGACTTCCTGGCGCAGTTCCTGCCGGACGAGGATCGTTACAGCGACGCCGATCTGCAACCGAGCGACGACCCCTACCAGATCCAGAGCGACGCACTGGACCGATTGAAAGCGCTGCTTGCCGAGCACATGAGCGACGAGCGTTTGTTGCTCACCTGGTTCGGCCAGTTCATGACCGAGCCGCGCTATCCGGAGCGGGTGGAGGGGCCTGAGCTGGATGAGATCGATCTGCGCTCGGCAATCGAAGATGGCGCCCTGCTGGTCCGCAACCCGGCGGCACGCCTGGCCTGGAGCGAAGTCGACATCGGCCTGCTACTGTTCGCCAGTGGCCAGAGTCGCCTGCTTCCCTCTAAGCTGCGCGAACTGTTGAAACTGATCTGCTCGGCTGATGCGTTGCACGCCGATAATATCGGCGACTGGCTGAGCGACGACGATGGCCGGGGGCTTTTGTGCGAACTGGTCAAACAAGGAAGTCTGGAGTTTGCTGATGAATAGCGTTCAGGTACGGATCGCCGACTGGCAGCAGGACAACGCCGAACTGCGGCGCATTCGGGAGGCCGTATTCATTGCCGAGCAGGCCGTTCCGCCCGAGCAGGAGTGGGATGCCGACGATAACGAAGCCGTGCATTTTCTCGCCCTCGAGGGCGACTATCCGATCGGTACCGCACGGTTGCTGGCCGACGGGCAGATTGGCCGGGTAGCAGTCCTGCGCGACTGGCGCGGCATGAACGTGGGCGATGCGCTGATGCGCGCCGTCCTTGCGGAGGCGGAGCGCCGGGGCCTGACGGAGCAGACACTGACTGCGCAGGTTCACGCCACCGCCTTCTATGAGCGACTTGGTTTTGAAGTGGTCAGCGACGAGTTTCTCGAAGCTGGAATCCCCCACGTCGACATGCTCCGCCGGAGCCACTGAGGCCGTATGAGCGACAGCGCCCCTGACGAAAGTTGCGATCAGGCCGAACTCCCGGCCATAGACTTTCACTCTCCGGGGCGTTTTGCCGTTCACAACCCCCAAGCCGACCTTCCCGAGCCTCTCGCTTGGAGAGCGGCCACCTTTGAGCTTGGACAGGACACCGAACTGCAACGCTTCAGCGAACCCAACGAGGTTCGCCAGCATGCTTTGGCCATGCTGCAGCAGGCGACTCGCTCGCTGTGCATCTACAGCACGGATCTGGAACCCTGGCTTTATCATCACAGCAGCGTTCAGCAGGCTTGCACTCGCCTACTGCTGGCCCACCCGCGCAACCGCCTGCGTATCTTGATCGGCGACCCGACACGAGCGATCAAAGAAGGCCACCGTCTTCTGCAGCTTGCTCGGCGATTGACCAGCAATGTACACATCCGCAAGCTGAACCCCGATTATCCCGAGCAGAGCGGCGCCTATCTGATCGCCGATGATTGTGGTCTGCTGCAACGCCCCAAGACTGACCAATACGCTGGCTATGCCCTGTACCACGACCTCGCCCGGGTGCGCATACGCCAAGCGGAATTCGACAAGGCCTGGGAACATGGATTAGCGGATGCAAACCTGCGGAGTTTTCTGCTATGAGCCCTCGAATCTTTCTGCTGTCCGTTGCTGTCAGCATCTGTCTTCCGTTACAAGCGGCGACCGAAGTCATTCAGCTCGACAACCGCATGGCCGAAGACGTTATTCCCGTAGCGGAGTCGGTGCTCGGTGGCCAGGGACGGGTCACAGCCTACGGCAGCCAGCTGATCGTCAATGCACCGGACGCGCTCATCAGCGAACTGCGGCAGGTGATCGATAAGCTGGACGTCGAGCCCAAACGTCTGCTCATCAGTGTCGATACTCAGGACTCAGCCAGCAGCTCCGCAGGCGGTTATCAGGTGGACGGTTCGGTACGCTCCGGAGACGTGGAGTTTGAAACCGGACGCGGAGAGATTGGCGGGCGTGATCGGGTGCGAATCATCCGCCGCAGCACGAACAGCAGGGATGGCGGCGTTCAGCAGGTTCAGGCCAGCGAGGGTTATCCAGCGCTGATTCAGGTGGGCCAGAGTGTGCCGCTGACCACCCAGGGCACAGATGGCTACGGCCAGGTCTACCAGCAGACGCAATATCGCGACGTTCTCCGCGGCTTCTACGCCACCGCCACAGTGCACGGCGACCGGGTGCAAGTCACCATAAGCAGTACCCGAGACCGGCTTGCGCAAGGCCGTGGTGGCGTGGTGGAGGTTCAGAACGCGGACACTCGGGTAAGCGGTCGTATCGGTGAATGGATCACCATCGGCGGCGTCGATGAAAGCGCGAGCTCCGAGCAGCAAGGCACGTTACGTCGCTATTCCTCCCAGGGCGGCCAGAACCTGTCGATGCGCCTCAAGGTCGATGTTCTGGACTGAACATCAGTAGGTCCCTGACAGCCACGCCACGATGTAGTGCCCCAAAAAAAACACTACAAAACGATTGACGATGCAATTTCAGCGGAGCATTATTGCCCCGCTCCCGCTAACCAGGGGCCCTGGCAAGGGTCTCCGGGGCGTGCTCAAGCCAACCAGCCGAGCCGTTCCGTGACTGTACTGCCCACAAGGCGGACTGACGAGGTTGCGACTGGAACGAGTCGTCCTGAGGGACGGGGTAGCGATTGACGTATCAGCCAGACTGAAAGCTTCTCGTTGTTGTAGCGCACACGGCAGCCACGCCGGCTGTGGGCGCAGCAACCGGAACCAGCCCGGCGGTCGTATCCCCCCTTCTCTTGGTTCAATCCTCGTCCCGGTCGATATTTCGACGCTCTGCCGCGTGTTGCCCGCAATGATCAGCGATAGCACGTAGGTTCGGTGGGAAAAGTCGGTGCTCAACCACACTCATTTTTGAAGGATTGAACATGTCCGCATATCAAGACGACATCAAGGCAGTTGCCGCCCTGAAAGAGCAATACGGCAGCAGCTGGGCCGCCATCAACCCTGAGTCCGTCGCTCGCATGCGCGCCCAGAACCGCTTCAAGACCGGTCTGGAAATTGCTCAGTACACCGCCGACATCATGCGCAAGGACATGGCCGAGTACGACGCCGACTCGTCCGTCTACACGCAGTCCCTCGGTTGCTGGCATGGCTTCATCGGTCAGCAGAAGCTGATCTCCATCAAGAAGCACCTGAAGACCACCAACAAGCGTTACCTCTACCTGTCCGGCTGGATGGTTGCTGCTCTGCGCTCCGAGTTCGGCCCGCTGCCGGACCAGTCCATGCACGAGAAGACTGCCGTTTCCGACCTGATCGAAGAGCTGTACACCTTCCTGCGTCAGGCTGACAGCCGCGAGCTGGACCTGCTGTTCACCGCTCTGGACGCCGCTCGCGAAGCTGGCGACAGCGCCAAGGCTGCCGAGATCCAGAACCAGATCGACAACTACGAAACCCACATCGTACCGATCATCGCAGATATCGACGCTGGCTTCGGTAACCCGGAAGCCACCTACCTGCTGGCCAAGCGCATGATCGAAGCAGGCGCTTGCTGCATCCAGATCGAGAACCAGGTTTCCGACGAGAAGCAGTGCGGCCACCAGGACGGTAAAGTGACCGTTCCCCACGCCGACTTCCTCGCCAAGATCGCAGCTGTGCGTTACGCCTTCCTCGAGCTGGGCATCGACAACGGTGTGATCGTTGCTCGTACCGACTCCCTGGGTGCCGGCCTGACCAAGCAGATCGCCGTGACCAAAGAGCCGGGCGACCTGGGCGACCTGTACAACTCCTTCCTGGATTGTGAAGAAGTCTCCGCTGCCGATCTGAACAACGGTGACGTGGTTCTGAACCGCGAAGGCAAGCTGCTGCGTCCGAAGCGTCTGCCGTCCAACCTCTTCCAGTTCCGTGCTGGCACCGGTGAAGCACGCTGCGTACTGGACTGCATCACCTCGCTGCAGAACGGTGCTGACCTGCTGTGGATCGAAACCGAGAAGCCGCACGTTGGTCAGATCGCGGCCATGGTTGACGAAATCCGCAAGACCATCCCGAACGCCAAGCTGGTCTACAACAACAGTCCGTCGTTCAACTGGACGCTGAACTTCCGTCAGCAGGTCTTCGATGCGTTCGTCGCCGAAGGCAAAGACGTTTCCGCCTACGACCGCGCCAAGCTGATGAGCGTCGAGTACGACGAAACCGAACTGGCCCAGGTTGCAGACGAGAAGATCCGCACCTTCCAGCGCGACGGTTCGGCTCACGCCGGCATCTTCCACCACCTGATCACCCTGCCGACCTACCACACCGCCGCGCTGTCCACCGACAACCTGGCCAAGGGCTACTTCGCCGACCAGGGTATGCTGGCGTACGTGAAGGGCGTTCAGCGTCAGGAACTGCGTCAGGGCATCGCCTGCGTCAAGCACCAGAACATGGCTGGTTCCGACATCGGCGACAACCACAAGGAGTACTTTGCTGGCGAAGCCGCTCTGAAGGCAAGCGGTAAAGACAACACCATGAACCAGTTCCACTAAGAATCGGTTCGCGGCCCTCACCGGCCGCAGGTGTTAACAAAAGGCCTCGGCATCTGCCGAGGCTTTTTTTTTGCGAGCAAGCAGACTGCATAGACGAGGCGACATTTCGTCGGCACGACCCCTACCTGTCATTCTGTTGTCGCATATCGAATTTAGCGTCATGGCTCCGACAAAAATCGTAATGGAGCTGCGCCGTGACTACTGAGAACAACGACATTTTGTTTGGCAACGGGGACGAGTTGCCCAGTAACCACTCGACGAACCCACACATTCAGGATGTGATCTCTGCTGGCCGTCGAAAGGTAGTGGTTGGCGGCGCAGCCCTGGGAGCCATGGCCTTTCTAGGTGCGGCTATTCCCGGACTTGCGCGAGCGACTGAACCCTCCGCGCAAGGACTCAAGGACCTCCCCTTCCGACGCCGTACCCGTCTGCCGTTTTCGCCAGTGGCGGTAACGCGGGCCGATGCTATTACCGTTCCTGCTGGCTATTCCGCGACCACTTTCATTCCATGGGGCACCCCGATTACCGGTAGCTACCCGACCTGGATGGAAGACGCGAGCAATAGCGCCGAAGACCAGGCTCAACAAGTCGGCATGCATCACGACGGAATGCATTTCTTCCCGATGAACGCAAAACTCGGCGGGCGCCAGAGCGATCACGGCTTGCTGGTCCTAAATCACGAATACATTCAAGCGCCTCTGCTCCACCCCAACGGCCCGACGGTGGTCGATGGTAAGCGTGTCGATGTCGACGAGGTCCGCAAGGAAATCAACGCCCACGGCGTTTCGGTAGTAGAAATCCGCCGCGGCCCGCGTGGCGATTGGTCGGTCTTGCCGACAGCCCGTAACCGCCGCATAACGGGTGCCACGCCGATGCGCATTGAAGGCCCCGCGCGCGGCCATGCGCTGATGCGCACCCGCTACAGCCCGAGCGGCACCTCAACCCGCGGAACCCTTAACAACTGCGCCAACGGGCATACGCCCTGGGGTACCTACCTCACCTGTGAGGAAAACTGGGCAGGTTACTTCGCCACCGCCGACAGCGACCTACCTCGTGAACTTAGCCGCTATGGTGTGCGCGGTAGCGGTCGTTATGGCTGGGAGACAGTTGCCGGCGATGAGTTCGAGCGCTTCAACGCCTCGCGCATCGCGACCGATCCACAAGCGGATTATCGTAACGAGCCGAACACGTTTGGCTGGATCGTCGAGATAGATCCGTTCGATCCGAACTCAACACCAGTCAAGCACACGGCCCTCGGCCGTTTCGCCCACGAAGGACTGGTGTTTGCCCCCGTCAGGCCGGGCCGCCCCGTTGTCTGTTATTCCGGCGACGATTCGCAGAACGAATATATCTACAAGTACGTCAGCCGCGACCGCTATCGGCCGCAACGAAGCGATGGGCGGCTGCTGGACGAGGGGACTCTCTATGTCGCGCGTTTCAACACCGACGGCAGTGGTGACTGGCTCGCTCTCGATCATGCCGATCCGGCCTTCCAGCGGGCCTGCGAGACCGCCGGCGTTCAATTTGCAGATCAAGGTGAAGTCCTGATCAACACCCGTCTGGCCGCCGACATCGTCGGAGCCACCAAGATGGACCGCCCAGAATGGGGGGCGGTTAACCCAGATAGCGGTGAGGTCTACTTCACCCTCACCAACAACAGCGGACGCAAGGAAACCGACGCCTCCAATCCACGTGCACCAAACGCATTTGGTCACATCATTCGCTGGCGTGAAGCGAGCCGCGACTTTGCAGGCACGCGATTCAACTGGGATATCTATTTGCTTGCCGGGCCACAGGACAACAGCCGGGGGCCGAAGGGTCGAGCGCTGGATGAAAGCAACATCATGGCCAGCCCGGATGGGTTGTGGTTCGACGACGAGGGTCGACTGTGGATTCAGACTGACATGAGCGGTAGCCAACTGCGCAGCGGGCCGTTTGGTAACAATCAGATGTTGGTTTCCGATCCCAAGACCGGTGAGACCAAACGGTTTCTCGTCGGGCCTCAGGGCGCTGAGGTAACCGGAATCACAGCTACACCGGACTTCCGGACCCTGTTCGTCAACATCCAGCACCCTGGCGAAGACTCGACCGCGACGAACTACACGAGCACGTGGCCGGACGGGCCGGGTCGCAGACCCCGCTCAGCAACCGTCATCGTCACGCGGGACGACGGAAAGCGCCTGATGTAACTGCGGAGGGGCCAAGCCGCAAGGCTGGCCCCCCATCAATCCACTGACCACACTCAAGGCTCATCTGGTGAGGTGAAAAGGCCCCAGGTCGATATGAATAGCGCCGCGACCAGCGGGCCGATCACGAAACCATTCAGTCCGAACAATGCCAGCCCCCCCAGCGTCGAGATAAGCACGACGTAGTCCGGCATCTTTGTATCCTTTCCAACCAGAATGGGCCTAAGGATGTTATCCACCAGGCCGATTACCAGCACACCATAAAGCGTGAGTATCACGCCCTGCCAGATCGCACCGGTCATCAGGAAATAGATGGCTACCGGCGTCCATATCAGGCCCGCCCCGACAGCGGGCAACAATGACAGGAATGCCATCAGCACGCCCCACAGCAGCGCCCCGGAGATCCCGAGCACGGCGAAGATGATTCCGCCGAGCGCTCCTTGGGTAACGGCGACGACAATGTTTCCTTTTACCGTCGCGCGTACGACTCGCGTGAACTTGCTGAACAGGCGCCGCTTCTGAGCATCGCTGAGCGGAATGGCCTTCCGGATACGCGCCACCAGATCACGCCCGTCGCGAATCAAGAAGAACAGCAGGTACAGCATGACAAAGAAGCTGACCAGAAACTGGAACGTCCCCTGGCCAAAACTGAACGCTTTTGTCGCGAGGAATTGACTTCCCTCGAGCGCCCCAGAGGCCAGCCGTTCACGCATGGAATCGAGGTCACCGAAACCGAAGCGCTGAAGCTGCAGCTGCAGCTGGATCGATTGAGGCAGGAGCTCGCGGAAGTTGACGACCCAGCTGCCGATGTCCAGCTCTCCACTTTCGATCTGCTTGTAGAGGATCGCCCCCTCTTGAACCAGCATCCCGGCGATCAGAATCACCGGCAGTACCGCGACCAGCAACGAAACTAGCAAGGTGATCAGAGCTGTCAGGTTGCGTCGCTGGTTAAACCGTCTGTAAAGATAGCGCTGCAAGGGGGCGAAGATGATCGCCAGTATCACCGCCCAGAAGACTGCCCCATAGAACGGCAGCAGGATCCAGCCAAAAGCCAGAGACACCACCACCAGCAGCGCAAGAAAGACCTTCTGCTCGAGCCTAGAATTGTCCATTGTTGACCCAGTCGCTGCGTTTGGTTCTGTTTAGTCAACGAGCGACGGTACGAGTGCGGGTCTGGCAGATGATTCAGTGTCAGGCCGGAGTTAGGCGTACAGCTGACACTGAATTTGATGCGTTACAGCGTCATTGCCGCCAACCAACCAAATGCCAGAAGTGGCAGGTTGTAATGTAGAAACGTCGGCACGACAGTATCCCAGATATGATTGTGCTGACCGTCCGCATTCAAGCCGGCGGTCGGACCGAGAGTGGAGTCGGATGCGGGAGAACCGCCATCGCCCAGAGCGCCGGCAGTCCCGACCAGACTGACGATCGCCAACGGACTAAAACCCAGCTCGACACCTAGGGGAACAAAAATCGCGGCAATGATCGGCACTGTGGAAAAAGAAGACCCAATTCCGATGGTTACCAGCAATCCCACCAGGAGCATCAACAGCGCGCCGACAGCCTTGCTGTCGCCGATCCATTGAGTCGAAGCGTCTACCAGCAACTTGACCTCGCCCGTTTCACGCATCACCTCGGCAAAACCAGCGGCCGCGATCATGATGAAGCCAATCATGGCCATCATCTTCATCCCGTCGGTGAACAGGTCATCCGCTTCGCGCCAGCGCACCACGCCGGAAACGGAAAAGATCACGAACCCAGCAAGCGCGCCAAGTATCATCGAGTCCAGCCAAAGCTGAATCACGAAGGCCGCTGCAACTGCGACAGCAGCCACCAGCAGCGTGAGGGGACTGTAGGTCACTGTAGTTTTTTCAAGCTGCTCGACACGCACGAGGTCGTATTCGC
Source organism: Stutzerimonas kunmingensis (assembly GCF_032106285.1). Classification (GTDB taxonomy): domain Bacteria; phylum Pseudomonadota; class Gammaproteobacteria; order Pseudomonadales; family Pseudomonadaceae; genus Stutzerimonas; species Stutzerimonas kunmingensis_B. Next base: position 1,561 of record NZ_DAMCPO010000027.1, on the reverse strand, counting down.
GGGGCTTTCGATAGCTATAAAAAGCAATCAGCAATCCCACGAGCATCCCGATTGCGGGGATCAGCATTGCCTGCGTGACTTTGATTCCAGTTACATCCACGCCACTTTTAGCAACGTTTGCCAGCAAGATCTCGTTCAAGAAAATATTGCCGAACCCGACCGGGAGAAACATATACGGGGTAATCAGACCGAACGCGAGCACACATGCAATCAAACGCCTATCGATCTTCATCTTCGACAGCACAAAAAGCAGCGGGGGAACCAGTAGGGGAATAAATGCGATATGAATAGGAAGGATATTCTGTGATGAAACAGCAACGGCAAGCAGCAAGCCGATCATCATCCACTTAACCGCTCCGCCCCCTTGCGCTCCTTGCTTTCCAACCAAAGCTAGCGCCTTGTCAGCAAGGGCGTGAGCCAACCCGCTTTTTCCAATGGCAACGGCAAACGCACCCAGCAAAGCATAAGACAAGGCTACTGTTGCGCCACCGCCTAGCCCCTTGTTGAAGGCCGCCAAGCTACCCTCAATTCCCAAGCCACCAATCAAACCGCCAGCCATGGCTCCAGCGATGAGCGCGACCACCACATGCACGCGGCAAAGACTCAGGATCAGCATGATGCCAACAGCCGCAACAACTGCGTTCATTGAACTCTCCATACAAACGACAAACGTCGCGAAAAAACGCCGTACTCTGCAATAACGGAACTGGGGTGTCAAAAACAGATCTGCACGATAAGCAACTTACACGTATCTACCTGGGCAACGCGCTGGCACGAGAATGCTTTACCCAAATGCCTACTTAGCCCACCTCTGTCTGATATAGATACCAAGCATAGGAATGATCAGACCGCACTTAGTGATTCGCGCTGGGCAATGCTTAATCGCCGCAGTATTCACAACCGCTTGTACAGGTTTCATGAATACGGATGCGCGAAAGCTCAGGCAGAAGCGGTTTGAGCTCAGTCCAGATCCATTTCGCAAGATTCTCGCTTGTGGGGTTTTCTAACCCAGGAATATCGTTCAGATAATTGTGATCCAGCAGCTCATACAACGGCTTGAAGACAGACTTGATTTCACCAAAATCGCGGATCCAGCCCGTATGCGGATCCACCGTACCGCTGATATATAACGCTACCCGGAAAGAATGCCCGTGCAGTCGGCCACATTTGTGTCCCTGCGGTACATTCGGCAAACGATGTGCTGACTCAAACGTAAACTCTTTGAATATTTCCACTAGATAGACTCACAGTCTGGTCGCCAGATTGAGGGGCGATTTTACGCATTTTGACAGCGTGACACATGCATTACACCAGCTGTAGATGCTGGGCGATGAGCGAATGAATGGCTGTGGAAGTGCTGAAGCACTAACGGCACGCGGAGCCGGAAAACTGCAAAGGACTACGTGGTTGGTCGCCCCCCGGCTCTAGGCAGACGAAAACAGCACAAGATAACTGCAGTTCAGTTGCACTATCGGCAATTCCAGCACCGCCTTAGCGCCTTGTGCTTTTCTCTGCCCCAAAAGCAAACCCCCGACCAGCTTACGCGGGTCGGGGGTTTGGG
>NZ_DAMCPO010000026.1:0-57795 GCF_032106285.1 Stutzerimonas kunmingensis | reverse complement strand
GTTCTACGGCATGTCGACCTTCGAAGGCCCGATGATGGCGATCAAGACGGTCAACGCCCTGTCGCACTACACCGACTGGACCATCGGGCACGTACACGCCGGGGCGCTGGGCTGGGTGGCGATGATCTCCATCGGCTCGCTGTACCACCTGATTCCGCGGCTATGGGGGCGCGAGCAGATGCACAGCATCGGCCTGATCAATGCGCACTTCTGGCTGGCGACCATCGGCACGGTGCTCTACATCGCCTCGATGTGGGTCAACGGCATCACTCAGGGCCTGATGTGGCGGGCGATCAACGAAGACGGCACGCTGACCTATTCCTTCGTCGAGGCGCTGGAAGCCAGCCATCCCGGCTACATCGTGCGCATGGCCGGCGGCGCCATCTTCGCCAGCGGCATGCTGCTGATGGCGCTGAACACCTGGCTGACCGTGCGCACCCGCCGCGACGAGCGCGTGCCGCAGGCAGCGCCGCTGCTGGCCAGCTGAACGCCCGGGCAGCTATCTCGCTCAAAACAGGTCCAGGGACGGACCGCTCCACCGCCCGTCGGGCGGCCTCTCCGATTTCGACACAAGCAGGACCAATGCACGACTCTTTCGCCCTCTGGATTCGCTCGTTCCTTCCAGCCCCGCTGAATGCTTCGCCGAAGGAGTGGTTACGCGCCGCCCTCGGCGTTGCCATCGTCATGCCGCTGGTGTTCTGCAGCGGCTACATGCTGGTCGGCAGTTCGCTGACCCTGCAGATCATGGGGCCAGCCGGCGCCTCAGCGGTGCTGGTGTTCGTCGCCTCGTCCAGCCCGTTCGCCCAGCCATGGGCGGTTCTGGTTGGCAATCTGCTGGCGGCGCTGATCGGCATCAGTCTGGGCATGAGCGGCTTGCCCAGTATCGCCTCGCTGGCGCTGGCGGCTTGCCTGTCGCTGCTCTGTCTGTTCTATCTGCGCTGCCTGCATCCGCCGAGCATCGCGCTGGCGCTGGTGGCGGCGGTGGGCAGCCCGGAGCTGCATCAGCTGGGTTACGCGCTGGTCGGGCCAGTGCTGTTCTATTCGGCGCTCCTGGTGACGGTCGCGCTGGTCTACAACAACCTGACCGGGCATCCCTATCCGAAGCCGCGGCTGAGCCGCGAGAACAGTCATCACACCCGCGACCTGCCGCCGGGCGAGCGCATGAGCTTCACCCATGACGACGTGGATCGCGCGCTGCAGGAATTCGGCGAGTATGTCGACGTCACCCGTGACGACCTCGAACGGCTGATCAAGCAGACCGAAAAGCACGCCCTGCGGCGCAGCATGGGCGAGATCACCGCGGCGCACGTGATGTCACGCGATCTGTACTGGCACACGCCGGATACCTTCATCGAGCAGGCCTGGCAGACCCTGCAGGTGCACCGGCTGCGCTCGCTGCCGGTGGTGCAGGGCGACGACCATCGGCTGGTTGGCATCGTCACCCAGGTGGACCTGCTCAAGCACTTCCACCCGCGGCCGGGGCGGCTCAGTTTCGGTCAGCTGAACTTCCTGCGCGGCACCAAGCTACGCGCGATCATGAGTTCGCCAGTAGTCTCGGTGACCGCCGATACGCACATGGTCGAACTGGTTTATCTACTCTCGGATCGCGGCCTGCACTGCCTGCCGGTGGTCGATGCGCAACAGCGGCTGGTCGGCATGATTACCCAGACGGATCTGATCGCCGCGCTGTACCGCAACTGGCTCAAGCAGCTGCCGGACTGAGTCCGGCGCGACGCTCAGATATCGTAGTACCAGCGTGACCAGTCGTAATCGTCGAGGGCTACTTCGCGCAGCAGCTCGACGGCCTTGAGCAACGCGGGCGATTCGCTGGCGCGTGCATGCACCAGGTAGACCGGATAGCTGAACTCCGGCGCCTGCTCCACTCGCTTGAGAACCCCTTCTTCCAGATAGCGCTGGACCACGCGGGTGCGAAAGTAGCCGCGGCCGCCGCATTGCACCAGATACTGCAAGGCCAGCGGCCCGAGGCTGAATGACAGCGCGGCGCGGGTGTATTCCGGCAGCGCCTGGTTATGCTGCTTGCGAAATGCCGGCCCCCAATCCACGTACAGATACGGCGTTGGATTCTGCGCCTGCACCACCTGGATCAGCTTTTCCTCCAGCAGCTGTTCGACCTGCAGCCCGGGCAGGTACTCCGGCTGGTGTACCAGCGCGGCGTCGAGCACGCCGAGGTCGAGCTTCTTCTGCAGCTCTTCGCCGCTGCCCACTTCCAGTCGCACGGCGTGGCCCGGCAGCGCTTGCCGCAGCCGCTGGACCCAGGCCAGCATCAGCGGGTTGCACAGGCTCACCTCGGCGCCGAGCGTGAGCAGTTCGCCATAACCGCGTGGCAGCGGCAGGTCGCGCCGCGCGGCCTCCCAGGTCTGCACCAGCTGGCGGGCATAGGCGGCAAAGCGCTCGCCATCGGCCGTCAGCCGCGCGCCGGCGCGATTGCGCACGAACAGCCGGCAGCTCAGCTGGTTTTCCAGGTTCTGTATGCGCGCGGTGACGGCCGTCTGGGTGATGTGCAGGCGCTCGGCCGTGGCGATGAAGCTGCCGCTGCGAATGATCTCGAGAAAGGTGCGGGCGAGATCAATATCCATGGTCGACCTTAAATGCAGTGAACGTGACGGAACCGATGATTGTAGGGGGTTGTGACCGTCGTGGGGGCGCCCACCTTGAATCGGTGGGCGATCCGCTCACGATCAGTGCGAAGTGCCTTCGGCGAACTCGATCTTGTTGCCGACGTTGTACTTGCCAGAGGGCTTGTTCATCGGGATGCGTTTGACCTCCTCCAGCGTCTTGGCGTCGTAGACGAGCAGGGCGCCGTCGGTGTCCCAGACGCTGAGCAGGGCGTAGCGACCGTCATTGGTGAACTCGACGTGGGCGGCGTTCTTGCCCGGCATCGGGCGCAGGGTGTGGGCGACTTCCAGGGTCTGCTTGTCGATCAGGTGCACGGCGTCGTTGTTCGGGCCGAAGAACACGTCGGTCCAGGCGTAGGGCGAGTTTTGTTGGCTGCGCATGAAGAAGCCCGGGCCTTCGGTGGGAATCTCCTTGATCAGCTTCCAGGTTTCCAGGTCCAGGACCGAGATCAGCCCCTTGCTGACGTTGGGCGTGGCGAACACCCACTTGCCGTCGCGCTTCCAGTAGATACCCGAGCCCAGGTGCGGCATGCCTGGCAGCGGGATATCGGTGACCGCCTTGCCGGTATCCAGGTCGATCACCTGGCCGCCGTGGGCCTTGCGCGAGGTGGCCAGCAGGTGGCGGTAGTCGGGGGTGAAGGAGAAGTCGTCGAGGAAGTCGGCGGCCTCGATGCGCCGGGGTTCGAAGGTCGGCTCGCCGGCGTAGGAGAGCTCCCAGGCCTCTTTCACGTCCTTCAGCGCGACCACGAAGCTGTCGCGCGGCGGAGCGGTGTATACGGCGCTGACCCGTGACGGCGTGCCATCCTGGCCGACGGTGGGGATGTGCTTGACCAGCGACAGGTCGCGGGCATCGAGCAGCACCAGATTGCCCGGCAGGTAGTTGCCCACCAGCACCCAGCGGCCATCGTTGCTGACCGCCAGGTTGCGCGTGTTCAGCCCGGCGCGAACCTCGGCGATCATGCTCAGGTTGTGCAGGTCGTAGACGCTGACCCAGCCGTCGCGGGAGGCGAAGTAGACGAAGCGGCCATCCGGCGAGAACTTCGGCCCGCCGTGCAGGGCGAAGTGCGACTGGAAGTTGGCCAGTTCCTCGAAACGGTCACCATCCAGCACCCGCACATGGTGATTGCCGGCTTCCACCACGACAAACAGGTTGAGCGGATCGGCGCCGTGCTGCGGGGTCGTCGGCAGCGTGGCGACGTCCTTGAGAATGCGGTGGCTGGCACGGATGTCGGCGTCGCTCCAGGTCGGCGGCACGGCTGAGGGCTGGTACAGATAGTCGACCAGCCCGGCGATCTGCGCGTCGTTCAGCACCTGGGAGTAGGCGCCCATCTGGCTCGCCGGGCGACCGTCGCGGATCACCGCCTGGGCTTCGGCCGGCTTGATGCGGCTGAGGCTTTCCGGCAACAGCGCCGGGCCGGCGCCGCCGAGACGATTGACGCCGTGGCAGCTCTGACAGTGCTGTTCGTACAGCGCCTGACTGTCGGCTGGCTGGGTCGCCGCGGCAGCCCGCGGAATGGCCAGGTCGAGGGCAACGAAGGTGGCCGCCGGCAGCGCGGCGGCCAGCAGCAGGGCGGGTATCAGTTGCATAAGGCCTCCGTTTGCGGGGCTGGATCACCCTGCAGCCGCGCCGGGTGCTGGACCTGGCGCTCGGCGAACAGGCCGACCACCCGGCCGATCACGGTCAGGGTCGGCGGCGTGAGGTGCTGCTCGTCGGCCATGCTTGGCAGCTGGCGCAGCGTGCAGCGCACCACCTGCTGGTTCTCCCGGGTGCCGTTGCCGATCAGTGCGGCGGGCGTGTCCACCGGCAGGCCGGCGGCGATCAGGTTGCGCGAGATCTCGCCGAGGCTGGCCAGGCCCATGTAGAACACCAGGGTCTGGCCGCCCTGCGCTAGGGCGTCCCAGGGCAGGTGCAGTTCGCCGTTGGTCTGCAGGTGGCCGGTGATGAACTGGCAGGAATGCGCCAGATCGCGGTGAGTCAGCGGAATGCCGGCATAGGCGCTGCAGCCGGCCGCAGCGGTGATGCCCGGTACTACCTGGCAGTCGATGCCGCGCTGCAGAAGAAATTCCAGTTCCTCGGCACCGCGGCCGAAGATGAACGGGTCGCCGCCCTTGAGTCGCACCACGCGCTTGTTCTGCTGGGCCAGGTCGGCCAGTAGCTGGTTGATCTCCGGCTGCGGCAGGCTGTGGTAGCCACTGGTCTTGCCGACGTAATGGCGGCTGCAGTCGGCCGGCAGCAACGCCATCAACCCGTCGCTGACCAGGCGGTCGTAGACCACTGCGTCGGCCTGTTGCAACAGGCTCCAGGCACGCAGGGTAAGCAGGCCGGGGTCGCCCGGCCCGGCGCCGACCAGAGCGACTTCGCCTGGGGCGAACGCGGCGCTCAGCGAAGCGGGAAATGTGAGTGGCTGGTCCATGCGGTGCTCCTGAATTCTCATCGGGCTTACGGAGTGCGTTGCAGCGGCGCTTGGTCGGCCGCTCGATCGGTCAGATGGCGATGCTGGGAATGCGCTTGGCGGCGTGTAGGCCGATCTCCTCGTCGGAGAGGTAGCAGCCCGGGTCTTCGGCCCACAGATCGCCCTGCGCCCAGGCGCGGGTACGCGTGTTGCCGTTGCAGATCGCCAGCCAGCGGCAGTCGGCACAGCGACCGCCGACCGCGCGCGGATGCTGGCGCAGCTCCTGCAGCAGCGGCGCCGGCTCGTTCAGCCAGATATCGCTGAAGCGCTGGCGGCGCACGTTGCCGACGGTGTGCTGCCACCAGTAGGTGTCCGGGTGCACGTCGCCGATGTTGTCGATGTTGGCGATGCCGCTGCCGGAGGCGTTGCCGCCCCAGGCGCGCAGCATGCCTTCCAGGCGGTCGCGATGCTCAGGCAGGCGCTCCTCGACCCACTGCAGCAGCAGGACCGCGTCGGCGTCGTTGTTGCCGCTGACGAAATCGGTCTCGCGGCCGTGCTGGACGTCGTCCCAGGCCTGCTCGAAGAGCTGACGCATGGCGTCGCGGGTCATCTGGTGATGGGCGTCGGCCTTGCTGCTGCGCTTGCCGCGGCCGCTGTAGTTGAGGTGCGAGAGATAGAACTTCTGCACGTCGTGCTCGCGCATCAGCGCCAGCAGTGCCGGCAGCTGCGGGTAGTTGTTCTGCGTCAGGGTAGTGCGCAGGCCGACGCGGATATCGCGCTGGCGGCACAGGTCGATGGCATGCATGGACGCGGCGAAGCTGCCCTTGAGCTGGCGCCATTCGTCATGCACTGCCTCCAGGCCGTCGATGCTGATGCCGACGTAGTCGAACTGCGCCGCGGCGATACGCTCGATGTTGCTCTCGTCGATCAGCGTGCCGTTGGTGGACAGCGCAACGAAGAAACCCTTGTCACGGGCGTAATCGGCCAGCTGGAAGATGTCGGCCCGCAGCAGCGGTTCGCCGCCGGAGAGGATCAGCACGCGCACACCGGCCTCGTGCAGATCGTCGATCACCTTCAGCGCCTCGGCGGTATCCAGTTCGTCGCGGAACTCGCTGTCGGCGGAGGTCGCGTAACAGTGCTTGCAGGTCAGGTTGCAGCGCCTGAGCAGGTTCCAGATCACCACGGGTGGGCGCTTGCCGCTGGCGCTGCGGGCACCGAGCACCTTGGTGGCCGGTTGGGCCAGGGCGCGCAGGTAATGGCTGATTCTCAACATGGGGCGGCTCCGCTTCGGCAGCGTATCTCACCGGGCGCGCCGTCTCGGGCGCCCGTTCCTTGAGCAGCAGGATCAACGAGCGGGGTAGGGCTGGCCTTGATCGGAAACAATAAAAGTCGCGGGGCGTGGCTGACCGCATCGTCAGCTTCTTGCGGCGGTGTACCGTTGGTCAGAGCAGGGTCAGCAGCACGCCCAGCACCAGTACCAGCGGCCAGGCGAGCAGCAGCAGACGCCACGCCCGCGGAGCGTGGCGCAGCTCCATGAAACCGTCGGTGATCAGCCAGGCCTTGCCGAACGCCGTGAGCAGAACGGCACCAGCCAATGCCAGCGTGGCGCCGGCATTACCCAGCAGCACGGTGGAAACCGACAGCAGTGCCAGACCGAGCCAGCAGGCCACCAGAATCTTCGAAGCAGACATGACTTACCTCAGCACGTAGACCAGCGGGAACAGCAGCACCCAGACCATATCCACCATGTGCCAGTAGAGCACTCCGGACTCCAGGCCGCTGTGCTCGTCCGGCCCGTAGGCACCGCGGCGGCAGCGCATGGCCAGCCAGCCTAGGATCACCATGCCCAGCAGCACATGCAGGAAATGAAAGCCGGTCAGAATCCAGTACAGGGTGAAGAAGGTGTTGTGTTCCATGCCCAGGCCGAGCCCGGCCAGGTGGCTGTACTCGTTGAGCTTGAGCACCACATAGACGCAGGACGAGCCCAGCGCGGCGAGCAGCAACAGCGTCGCGCGCCCGGACTGGGCCTCGCGCACCTGTTCCACCGCCAGGGCGGCGAACAGGCCTGAGGTCAGCAGGCTCAGGGTCAGCGCCAGGCCGATGGAGCTGTCCAGCGCCGCGCGGCTCTCGCTGAACAGCTGCGGATTGAGCATCTGCGTGGCGGCGAACGCCAGGATCAGGATGGCGAAGACGGTCAGCTCGGCGAGGATGAAGAACCACATCGCCAGATCGCCCGGCAGGCGCCGGGACAGTTGGCTGCTGGCTTCAGGCGAAGTGGACATCGACCACATCCATCAGCGCGGCGACCGTCTGCGGGTCATCCGACAGCGGCTCGGCGAGGCAGGCCAGGCAGGCCTGACGCGGCGTCATGCCGGAGCGAATCATCCGCGCGGTGAAGATCAGCAGGCGGGTCGAGGCGACTTCCTCCAGATCATGCTGCTCCAACCGGCGCAGCGCCTGGCCGAGCTTGACTACCTGAGCGGCGAGTTCGTCATCCACCTGCGCCTCGTTGGCGACGATGCGCACCTCCTCGGCGGCCGGCGGGTAATCGAAGCGCATCGCCACGAAGCGTTGGCGCGTACTTGGCTTCATGCCCTTGAGCAGGTTCTGGTAACCGGGGTTGTAGGACACCACCAGCATGAAGCCCGGCGGCGCCTTGAGCGCCTCGCCGGTGCGCTCGATGAACAGCTCGCGGCGGTCGTCGGCCAGCGGGTGCAGTACCACGGCGGTGTCCTGCCGCGCCTCGACCACTTCGTCCAGGTAGCAGATGCCGCCTTCGCGTACCGCGCGGGTCAGCGGGCCGTCCTGCCACCAGGTGCCCTGGGCGCCGATCAGGTGACGACCGACCAGGTCGGCGGCGGAGAGGTCGTCATGGCAGGCCACGGTGTACAGCGGCAGGTTCAGCCGATGCGCCATGTGCTGCACGAAGCGGGTCTTGCCGCAGCCGGTCGGGCCCTTGATCAGCACCGGCATGCCGTGCTGCCAGGCCTGCTGGAACAGCTGCTCCTCGTTGCCCAGCGGTTGGTAGAAGGGCGCGTCAGGCGTGCCGGCGGCAGTCGGGATTTCAATCGCATTCACAGGCAAGTACCTCACGGCAGCAGTTGGTTATTTCCATCGCCAAGCTACCGGCCCCACCGACCCCTCTCAAGCCATCCGCCGGCAAAGCTTGATTGCGATCAAGTCCCGCACCTGATGCCGACCAATCGAAGCCGATTCCAGACGTTTCGACCCGTTACGCCCGCGACAAGGCGTCACGCTGAGGGGGTGCCGGGGGCTCTCTTGATTGTCGTCAAGCGCTTAGCCACTTCCCCTCTCCTAGGATGCAATCGCACCAAATAAGTCCCCGGGAACTGCCGCACCGCCGTCACTAGCAGGAATCGCATGAAGCGATTCAGAGGAGATATCAGTATGAGCAAACCACTACTGGCAGGCTTCATCGCCGGCTTTTCGATGCTCGGTCTGGCCGTTGCCCAGGCCGCAGCGAACCCCGAGACCGCTGAGGCGGCCTACAAGGGGCAGGCGTCGGCGGTCGATCCGGCTAGCGCTCAGGTTGTGCATTCGCCGGGTGCGCCAGATCTGACGAGCGCCGAGTTCGAGCAGGCCAAGGAAATCTACTTCCAGCGCTGCGCCGGCTGTCACGGTGTGCTGCGCAAGGGCGCGACCGGCAAGCCGCTGACGCCTGACATCACCCAGGAGCGTGGCCAGGCCTATCTGGAAGCGCTGATCACCTATGGTTCGCCTGCCGGTATGCCGAACTGGGGGACGTCCAACGCGCTGACCAAGGACCAGATCACGCTGATGGCCAAGTACATCCAGCACACTCCGCCGACCCCGCCCGAGTGGGGGATGAAGGAGATGAAGAATTCCTGGAACGTGCTGGTCAAGCCGGAAGATCGGCCGAAAAAGCAGATGAACAAGCTGAACTTGCCGAACCTGTTCTCCGTCACCCTGCGTGACGACGGCAAGATCGCCCTCGTCGACGGTGACAGCAAGAAGATCGTCAAGACCATCGACACCGGTTATGCAGTGCATATCTCGCGCATGTCCGCTTCGGGTCGTTACCTGCTGGTCATCGGTCGCGATGCCAAAATCGACATGATCGACCTGTGGGGCAAGGAGCCGGTCAAGGTCGCTGAAATCAAGGTCGGCATCGAGGCCCGCTCGGTTGAAACTTCGAAGTACAAGGGCTACGAGGACAAGTACGTGATCGCCGGCGACTACTGGCCGCCACAGTTCACCATCATGGATGGCGAGACCCTCGAGCCGCTGCAGATCGTCTCCACCCGCGGCATGACCGTCGGTACCCAGGAATACCACCCGGAACCGCGCGTCGCGGCGATCATCGCCTCCCACGAACATCCCGAGTTCATCGTCAACGTCAAGGAGACCGGCAAGGTCCTGCTGGTCAACTACGAAGACATCAACAACCTGACCACCACAATGATCGGCACCGCACCGTTCCTGCATGACGGCGGCTGGGACGTGAGCCACCGCTACTTCATGACGGCAGCGAACAACTCCAACAAAGTTGCGGTGATCGACTCGAAAGAGCGCAAGATGGCCGCGCTGGTCGATGTCGGCAAGATTCCGCACCCAGGCCGTGGCGCCAACTTCGTGCATCCGAAATTCGGACCGGTATGGGCAACCAGCCACCTGGGCGACGAGACCATCTCGCTGATTGGCACCGACCCGGACAAGCATCCGAAGAACGCCTGGAAAGTGGTCGAGACTCTGAAGGGCCAAGGTGGCGGTTCGCTGTTCATCAAGACCCATCCGAAGTCCAAGCACCTGTACCTGGATACCACCTTCCACCCGGACGCCAAGATCAGCCAGTCCGCTGCAGTCTTCGACATCAGCAATCTGGAGGGAGGCTACAAGGTGCTGCCCATCGGCGAGTGGTCCGGCCTGAAAGGCGGGGCCCAGCGCGTGGTGCAGCCGGAGTACAACGAGGCGGGCGACGAAGTCTGGTTCTCGGTCTGGAATGGTCAGGAAGAGGAGTCCGCGATTGTTGTCGTAGATGACAAGACGCTAGAACTCAAAACAGTGATCAAGGACAAAAGGTTGATTACCCCAACCGGTAAATTTAACGTCCACAACACTCAGTACGACGTTTACTGAGTCCACCTGGGGGCGGGCCTCAAGATCCGCCCCCGATTAGCCTTGAGGAAGTACTCATGAAAAAAATTCTGCTCCCATTGCTCGCCCTTGGCGGCGCGCTGGCCCTGCAGCCGGCGTTCGCACAGGACGGCGAAGCGCTGTTCAAGAGCAAGCCTTGCGCCGCGTGCCATAGCATCGACGCCAAGCTGGTCGGCCCGGCCTTCAAGGAAGTCGCCGCCAAGTACGCGGGGCAGGACGGCGCTGCCGATCTGCTGGCCGGCCACATCAAGAACGGCAGCCAGGGCGTATGGGGTCCGATCCCGATGCCGCCAAACCCGGTCACCGAAGAAGAAGCCAAGATCCTCGCCGAGTGGGTTCTTAGCCAGAAGTAACACCTTGGAGGACGCCATGACAGTTGCCCGACACGCCGTTTCACGTCTGGGGCTGGCCCTGGCGTCCTTCCTCCTGATTCCCACCGCCCTGGCCGCGGCCCCCACTGCCGAACGCCAGGCGAAGCTCGACCATCTGCTGCTTCAGGACTGTGGCTCCTGCCATGGCCTGCGCATGACCGGCGGTCTCGGCCCCGCGCTCACCCGCGAGGCGCTAGCCGGCAAACCCCGTGACAGTCTGATCGCCACCGTTACCCACGGCCGCCCCGGTACGGCCATGCCCGGCTGGAATGCCCTGCTCGACGAGCAGGACATCGCCTACCTGGTCGACCGCCTGCTCGAAGGATATCCCAAGCCATGATTCGTCCTTTTCTGCTGCTGGCTGCGGCCGGTCTGCTCGCGGCCTGTGCACAGCAACCGCTGCGCGGCACCGGTGACCTCGGGGTGGTGGTGGAGCGCGCCACCGGTAGTCTGCAGATCATCGAGAGCAGCAACCAGAGCCAGCTCGCCCGCATCGAGGGGCTGGGCGACCTGTCCCATGCCTCGGTGGTGTTTTCCCGCGATCAGCGTTACGCCTACGTATTCGGCCGCGACGGCGGGCTGACCAAGGTCGACCTGCTGCGCCAGCGCATCGATCGTCGCGTCATCCAGGGTGGCAACAGCATCGGTGGCGCCATCAGCCAGGACGGCACGCTGATCGCAGTCGGCAACTACGAGCCGGGTGGGGTGAAGGTATTCGATGCCAAGACCTTGGAGCTGGTCGCCGACATACCGGCGACGCCGCTGGCCGACGGCAGCCGCAATTCGCGGGTGGTCGGCGTGATCGACGTGCCCGGTCGGCGCTTCATCTACAGCCTGTTCGATACCGATGAAACCTGGCTGTTGGATTTCAGCCAGGGCAACGAGCCGCAGATCACCCGTTTCGAGGGTATCGGCCGCCAACCCTACGATGCGCTGCTGACTCCTGAAGGGCGCTATTACATCGCCGGCCTGTTCGGCGAGGACGGCATGGCCAAGATCGACCTCTGGCATCCCGAGCGTGGCGTCGAGCGCATTCTCGATGGTTATGGCCGCGGCCAGCAGAAACTGCCGGTCTACAAGATGCCGCACCTGGAAGGCTGGACCGTGGCCGGCAACCAGACCTTTGTCCCCGCCGTCGGCCAGCATCGTGTGCTGGTGATGGATTCCGAGAAGTGGCAGCAGACCGACGCCATCGACGTTGCCGGTCAGCCGATCTTCGTCATGGCACGACCTGACGCGCGGCAGATCTGGGTCAACTTCGCCCACCCCGACAACGGCAAGGTCCAGGTCATCGACAGCGAGACCCACGAGGTCATCGCCGATCTGGAACCGGGCCCGGCCGTGCTGCACATGGAGTTCACCGCCCGCGGCGATCAGCTCTGGCTGTCGGTGCGCGATGGCGAGGAAATCCAGGTCTGGGACCCCTACACCCTGAAGCTGCTCAAGCGACTGCCGGCGCAAAGTCCGAGCGGCATCTTCTTCAGCAGCCGCGCCCACGAGACGGGGTTGTGACATGCACATCGACGCCCTCAGTCGCCGCCTGATCGACCGCTACCAGCACGGCATGCCGCTGTGCGCCGAGCCCTACCGCGCCATGGCCGACGAGCTTGGCTGCAGCGAGGAGGAGGTGCTCGCCTGTCTCGAACAACTGCACGAGGGCGGTGGCCTGTCGCGTATCGGCCCGGTCTTCGAGCACAGCCGTGCCGGCGCCAGCACCCTGGTCGCGCTGGCCGTGCCCGCGGCGCGGCTGGAGCAGGTCGCGGCGCGCATCAATGCGTTTCCCGAGGTCAACCACAACTACCTGCGCGAGCATCGCTACAACCTCTGGTTCGTGCTGACCGGGCCGGATCGGCCACACATCGACCGGCTGCTGGCCGAGATCGAAGCCGATACCGGGCTGACACCGCTCGACCTGCCGATGCAGCAGGCCTTTCGCATCGACCTCGGCTTCCCGCTGGGAGATCCATCATGACCGGTTGTCTCAATGACCTGCAGGCGCTGCAGCTGCGCCGCCTGCTCGAGGGCGGGCTGCCGCTGGCCGCGCGGCCTTACCAGCGGCTCGCAGAACAGATCGGCAGCGTCGAGGAGCGGGTGCTGGAGCAGATTCAACGCTGGCAGGAAGAAGGGCTGTTCCGCCGCTTCGGCCTGGTGCTCAAGCACCGCGCGCTGGGCTTTCGCGCCAACGCCATGCTGGTGATGGACATCCCCGACGCGCAGGTCGACGAAGTCGGGCGACGTCTTGGCCAGGCTGCCGGAGTCAATCTCTGTTACCAGCGCCCGCGGCGTCTGCCGCAGTGGCCCTACAACCTGTTCTGCATGGTCCATGGCCGCGAGCGCGAGCAGGTCTGCCAGCTGATCGAGCGCCTGCTGGCGGACAACGGTCTGAGCGATGTACCGCATCAGCTGCTGTTCAGCACGCGGGCCTTCAAGCAGTGCGGTGGCCGTTTTGCACCGCCGCTGCTCGAGGTCGCCAATGGATGAATTCGACCGGCTGTTGATCAATCGTTTGCAGCATGGCCTGCCGCTGGTGCGCCACCCCTGGGAGGCGCTGGCCGAGGAGCTGGGCAGCACGTCCGTGGCCCTGCGCGAGCGGGTCCAGGCATTGCTCGACGACGGCACGCTGACCCGCTTCGGGCCGATGTTCGACATCGACCGGCTTGGCGGTGCCTTCACCCTGGCTGCGTTGTCGGTGCCGGAGGCGCGCTTCGACGAGGTTGCCGCTCAGCTGGAGGCGATGCCCGAAGTGGCACACAACTACCGCCGCGAACACCGCTGGAACATGTGGTTCGTGCTCGGCTGCGAGACCCCGCAGGGCATCGCCGAGAGCATCGCGCGCATCGAGGCCAAGACCGGCCTGGCGGTGCTGAATCTGCCGAAAGAGGAAACCTTCCATGTCGGTTTGCACTTCCCCGTCTGACGATGGGCTGACCCGCCGCCTGATCGAGCTGACCGAGGCCGGGCTGCCGCTGGTGGCCGATCCCTGGGCCTGGCTCGCCGGGGAGCTGGGCATCGACGTCGACGCCACCCTGGCGCTGCTGCAGCGGCTGCAGGCGGACGGCGCGATCCGGCGTATCGCGGCGATACCCAACCACTACCGCCTCGGCTATCGGCACAACGGCATGACCGTGTGGGACGTCGACGACGCCGAGATCGCGCGACTGGGTGCGCTGATCGGTGCCCAGCCTTTCGTCAGTCACTGCTATCGCCGACCACGGCAGGAGGGCTGGCCATACAACCTGTTCGCCATGGTGCATGGGCGTGATGCCAGTGACATCGAGGCCTACCGCAACCAGATTCGTGCGCTGCTGGGCAACGCCTGCCGGGCCAACGAGATGCTGGTGTCCAGCCGCATTCTGAAGAAGACCGGCCTGCGCCTGGCGACTCAACGCCGCGCCTGATTCTCGGCCTGCCGGCGCCCATCAGGGTGTCGGCAGTGTCCGCGAGCGATCGCCGCGCGGGCCACTCATATAGCCACGGTCACGCCGCCGAAAATGCAGGCCAGTGACCCGCAACGCGCTGCAGCCCCCGTGGCGTCTGGCTTCGCGCTCCTCCTGCAGGGTCTCCAGAAAGCCCTACTGCCACGTTCAGGTTTTTCTTGATTGCCATCAAGCAGGTTTCGATAGCGCCCTTCTTAAACTGGCCACGCCAAGCCATGAGGAGGCGACCATGTCCGAGACCTTCACCAAAGGAATGGCCAGGAATATCTACTTCGGAGGAAGCGTGTTCTTCTTCCTGGTGTTCCTCGGTCTTACCTACCACACAGAGCAGACTTTCCCCGAACGCACGAACGAATCGGAAATGACCGAAGCGGTAGTACGCGGCAAGGCAGTCTGGGAAAACAACAACTGCATCGGCTGCCACAGCCTGCTCGGTGAAGGCGCCTACTTCGCGCCGGAGTTGGGCAACGTGTTCGTCCGTCGTGGTGGTGAAGAGGCCTTCAAGCCCTTCCTGCACGCCTGGATGAAGGCCCAGCCACTCGGCGCCCCCGGTCGTCGTGCGATGCCCCAGTTCAATCTGACCGAACAGCAAGTTGACGATATGGCGGAGTTCCTCAAGTGGACTTCGAAGATCGATACCAACAACTGGCCGCCAAACAGGGAGGGTTGATTGATGGACGTCTTTGTTTCCGATTTCACTGGAGGGGCCACGAGATGAGCATCATCAATCCGCATCTCAAATTCCAATCGCAGGCCGTTGCCAAACCCTACTTCGTGTTTGCACTGATCCTGTTCGTCGGCCAGATCCTGTTCGGTCTGATCATGGGGTTGCAGTACGTCATCGGTGACTTCCTGTTCCCGCTGCTGCCATTCAACGTGGCGCGGATGGTTCACACCAACCTGCTGATCGTCTGGTTGCTGTTCGGCTTCATGGGTGCGGCCTACTACCTCATTCCCGAGGAAGCGGACCGCGAACTGCACAGTCCGAAACTGGCCATCATCCTGTTCTGGGTGTTCGCCGCGGCCGGCGTGCTGACCATTCTCGGTTATCTCTTCGTGCCCTATGCAGGGCTGGCGGAAATGACCAAGAACGAACTGCTGCCGACCATGGGACGCGAGTTCCTAGAGCAGCCGACGATCACCAAGATCGGCATCGTGGTGGTGGCCCTGGGCTTCCTCTACAACGTCGGCATGACCATGCTCAAGGGTCGCAAGACCGTGGTCAGCACGGTGATGATGACCGGTCTGATCGGCCTCGCGGTGTTCTTCCTGTTCTCCTTCTACAACCCCGAGAACCTGGCACGCGACAAGTACTACTGGTGGTTCGTCGTGCACCTTTGGGTGGAAGGCGTGTGGGAACTGATCATGGGTTCGATGCTGGCCTTCGTCCTGATCAAGATCACCGGCGTGGACCGCGAAGTGGTCGAGAAGTGGCTGTACGTGATCATCGCCATGGCTCTGATCACCGGCATCATCGGTACGGGTCACCACTTCTTCTGGATCGGCGCACCGACCGTGTGGCTGTGGCTGGGTTCGATCTTCTCCGCCCTGGAACCGCTGCCGTTCTTCGCCATGGTGCTGTTCTCGCTGAACATGGTTAACCGTCGTCGCCGCGAGCATCCGAACAAGGCCGCTTCGCTGTGGGCCATCGGCACCACCGTGACTGCCTTCCTCGGTGCCGGCGTGTGGGGCTTCCTGCACACCCTGGCTCCGGTGAACTACTACACCCACGGTTCGCAGCTGACTGCTGCACACGGCCACCTGGCCTTCTACGGTGCCTACGCGATGATCGTGATGACCATGATCAGCTACGCCATGCCGCGTCTGCGTGGCCTGGGCGAAGCACCGGATGCACGTGCTCAGCGCATCGAAGTCTGGGGCTTCTGGCTGATGACCATCTCCATGGTCGCGATCACCCTGTTCCTCACCGCAGCCGGCGTGGTGCAGGTGTGGCTGCAGCGGATCCCTGCCGATGGCGCTGCCATGTCGTTCATGAACACTGCTGACCAGCTGGCCATCTTCTTCTGGCTGCGTCTGATCGCCGGGGTGTTCTTCCTGATCGGCCTGGTCTGCTACCTGTACAGCTTCCGCCAGCGCGGTCGGGTACCGGTCGTAGCAGCAGCTGCCGCCGCGGCCTGAGACGAGTCGCAATGAGGATCGACGGCCCGACTGGTAACAGCGGGCCGTTTTGCTTTTTCAGTGCCTGCACGGAGTAACCGCCATGGCCTTTACCATCGAAGTGGAAGAGTGGGTCGGTAGTGTCTGGCACCGCTTCATCACCCGTCGCGCCAACCCGGATTTTCCGGAAGCACGGGTCGAGCTCGAGAGCATGCAGCGGCCGCTGTCGCTGCTGTTCCGCGCCATGGGTGGCGCCAGCGGGGTCGGCGTCGAAGCCGCCAGCGCGCGCGATCTGCTGCTCAGGCGCAACCTGCTGCAACAGGTCGCCGGGACCTGCAAGCAACTGCCGGTGGCCTGGTGCGACGCCAGCAACCTGCGGCTGCCGCAGAGCCTGGCAGTCTATCCGGAAGTCTCGCTGAACCAGGATCTGTATCGCTGGCTGGCGCTGCTCGCCGCGCAGGCCGGGCCGATGCGCCACTGGGCGCGCGACAACCAGCGCTGGACGCAGGCAATCCTTGAACATTTTCCGGCCATGCGCCCGCGCTATCAGCGTCTGGTCGAAGCCCATCTGCAGCTGCGCCCGGACCCGAGCCAGCTGCCCAAGGCCGAGGCCGCGCTGGAAGCGGCGCTATGCCAGGCCCTGCGCGAGCCGGGCAGCGTCAGCCAGTTTCCACGCAGCGAGCGCGCGCCCTGGCCGCTGCCGCTGTGGCTGTATCCGGCGGACAACCTCGGTGAACCCCAGGCTGCCCAGCGCGCCGAGGAAGGCGAGGGCAATCTGGAAACCCCGCCCGGCGGTGAGTCCCGTCAGCGCAAGCGCGCCCGGCGGGTGGACGAGAGCTCCAGCAAGGGCGGTCTGCTGCTGTTCCGTCTGGAGAACCTGTTCAGCTGGTCCGAGCACATCGAACTGGACCGCTGCGGCGACGACACCGAGGACCTCGACGCGGCCCGTGTCGCCGAGGATCTCGACGAGCTGGCCCTGTCGCGTCAGCGCATGCGCCAGGGCGGCGGGCTCAAGCTGGACCTGGACCTGCCGGCCGCGGATTTCGACGATGTGCCGCTGGGCGAAGGCATCAAGCTGCCCGAGTGGGACTATCGCAAGCAGTGCCTGCAGAAGGATTTCGTCAACCTGCAGCTGATGCTGCCGCGCGGCGCCGAGGCCAAGCCGTTGCCGCTGCACCTGTCGCCGCTGGCGCGACGTTTGCGTCGGCAGTTCGAGCACCTGCGCAACGACCGCC
Source organism: Stutzerimonas kunmingensis (assembly GCF_032106285.1). Classification (GTDB taxonomy): domain Bacteria; phylum Pseudomonadota; class Gammaproteobacteria; order Pseudomonadales; family Pseudomonadaceae; genus Stutzerimonas; species Stutzerimonas kunmingensis_B. The sequence continues at coordinate 40,469 of NZ_DAMCPO010000026.1, read as the reverse complement.
AGTGGCTGCGCCAGCAACCCCAGGGCTCGGAGCTGGACATGCAGGCCTGGCTCGATTTTCACGTCGAGCGGCAGAACGGTCAGTGCGCCGAACGTGGCCTGTTCATGGAGCAACGGCAGAATCGCCGCGACCTGGCCTGCCTGCTGCTGGCCGACCTGTCCATGTCCACCGACGCGCACCTGGACAACGAGCACCGAGTGATCGATGTGGTCATCGACAGCCTGCTGCTGTTCGGCGAAGCACTGTCGGCGGTTGGCGACCCTTTCGCGCTGTACGGCTTCTCCTCGCTGCGTCGCCAGCAGGTGCGCATGCAGGAGCTGAAGAGCTTCCGCCAGCCCTATGGCGATGAAACCCGCGGCCGTATCCAGGCGCTCAAGCCCGGCTATTACACCCGCATGGGTGCGGCCATCCGCCAGGCCACCGAGCTGCTCGGCAACTGCAAGCAGCGGCGCAAGCTGTTGCTGCTGGTCACCGACGGCAAGCCGAACGATCTGGACCTCTATGAAGGCCGCTACGGCGTCGAAGATACCCGCCAGGCCGTCATGGAAGCGCGCAAGCAGGGTCTGCTGCCGTTCTGCATCACCATCGACCGCGAGGCCGGTGACTACCTGCCGTACATGTTCGGCGCCAACGGCTACACCCTGATCAAGGAGCCGCAACAGCTGCCGTTCCGCCTGCCGCAGCTGTACAAGCAGCTGACCCAGTCGTGATCGCAAAGAGAAATGCACGATGTGCGTCGTATCGGAACGCTGGCGCCGTAGCGGGTGATCATCGCCGTCGCGAAGCGTATCGCCGCCCGGCCGGTCTGCAGCCCTACTGCAGCGAGGGCTGATGGGGTTGGGCGAACTTGGGGCGGCTGATCGAGCCCCGCCCCGTGCGCAAACCATGGCCATGCGTTATTTCTGCTCGGCCACATCAGGGCTCAAGGGGTAGTGGCGGCGGCGCCATGACTGCATCTGCGCTCCCTTTGCCAGTCGTTCAGCAATATGGGTAAGGGTTTCCGCAATGGGTTTTTGACCGTTGAGCATCGGCTCCATCCGCGGCGTGACCAGCGCCCAAAAGCGCTTCATCTCTGGGATGTCCGGCATGATTTCGCCCGCCTGTGCCGAGGCATAGGTGTGCGCTATCAGCGGGTCGTGACGCAGACGCTCCATCAGCGCCAGGTTGGCCACTGCGCCCAGAGGCTTTTCCGCGTGGATCCGCGCCAGGCCATCAGGGCTGGTCAGGTAGTCCTCAATGAAGCGATGTGCCGCGGCCTTGTTCGGGCTGTTGCTGTTGATCGCAGCAGCGAGTACGCCAACAAACGGCTTGCCTTTGCGTGCTGGGTCGGCGGTGGGAATGTCGGCGATGCCGAAGCGGATATCGGCCTGACGTACTTCGTTCCAGGCCCAGGGGCCGTTGATGATCATCGCCGTACGTCCCGCCTTGAAGCCCTCCATCATGCTCTGGTAAGTAGCGCCGGAGTCCAGGGTCTGGTTGTCGAGCAAGCGCTTGATCGACTCCATGCCCTCGATGGCGCCGGGGGTGTTCAGGCCGATGTCAGAAAGGTCGTAGATGCCGTTCGTTTTCTTCAGGCTGTAGCCGCCGCTGCCGGCGATGATCGGCCAGGAGAAGTAGAGGTTGCGGTAGTCCCATTCGATGGCGCGCTTGCCCTCGGCACGTAGTCTCCGGTCCAGCGCCTCGACCTCCGCCAGGCTGCTGGGTGGCTCGGGCACAAGGTCGCGGTTATAGATCAGGCCGACCACCTCGGTCGCCAGCGGATAACCGTAGTAATGATTGCCGACGGTCATCGCTTCCCAGGCGAAGGCTGGTGCACGCGCCAGGGCTTCCGGACTGGGGGTGACCGGCGCGAGCAGGCCATTGTTGATCCAAGAACCAAAACGATCATGGGCAAAGATGACGATGTCCGGCCCCTTGCTGGTCGTCGCCAGCCGGTCGAACTGGACGGCGAGATCCTCGGGGGTGGCGACGGTGACTGGAATGCCGCTGGCTTTGCTGAAGTTCTGGCCGATTTCGCCCAAGGCGTTGTAGCCCTTGTCCTGGTTGATCCAGATCGTCAGGGCATCGCGCTCTAGCGCCAATGCGGGAGTGTTGAGAAGTATGGTCAGGAGGATCAAGGCAGATCTTATAGTTGTCATCGCTGCATCCTGCGTTGTGTCGGGGCGTCCGAGCCGCCCCGTGTGCGGTCACTTAATCTGGATGCGCTCCAGCAGATACCCCTTGGCGCCGCTGTCACCCACTCGCGTCGCTTCGTCGGCCAGACGCAGCGCGCGTTCGAGGTCCTTCTGCGCCAGCGCCGCATCGATCGCCTGGCGGTAGTACGCCGAGGTCTCCGGCAGCACCGTCGTCGCCGGCGCGGCGGGCAGTTCGTTGCCCATCTCCTGGCCGATGCTGTAGCCCGGTACGTAGCCCTTGGCGGTCGAGCCGGCGGCGCTGTCGGGGATCATCACCAGCCGGATCATGCCTACTGGCGAGTGCTTCGCCACCGGGTCGGGGATGCTCGGCGGCTCGTTGCCCAGCGCCTTGGCGTAGGCCTTGGCCGGGTGCTGCAGCACGGTCTGGCCGGCCATCTGCGCGTCGCTGGTGTAGAGGATCAGGTAGCGCTCGTTGCCCGGATGATCGGGCTGCGAGCGATCGATGCGCAGGTGCGCGTCGAGGCTGTCGCCCTTGAGCCCGGTCGGCGGTACATAGGCGAAGTCGTCACCATCCAGCAGGCGGGTCGGACGCATGCGGCTGTCGAGCAGCATGGCGTTGGGCGCCAGCACGCTGCTGCCGGCCTGGCTGTAGAGGCGGATCTCGAATGATGGACCGCCAGCTGGCAGCGTGAAGGCGCGCAAGAAGCTCTTGCCGGTTTCGAAGTTGTAGGCCGGCGCCTGTGTGTTGATCAGCACGTCGCCGGTGAAACCGGCCTCGAGTGGCTGGAAGGGCAGCTGGTCGATACTGCTGCAGCAGGTCGGTGCGGCGGCCAGCGCATCACGCGCCTGCTCGACCGAATGTTGCAGCGGCGCCGGGGTGGCAGTGAGGGCGTCGACCCGGCGCAACGGCTCGCTGCTGCAGCCGGCAACCGTCAGGGCGGCTAGCCCGGCGGCAAGAAATAACATCCGATGCATGGTGGTTCTCCGAACAAAAAATGCCCCGACCTGCCAGCGTCGGGGCAAAGGCACCGTCTGGACGGTGGGAGCGGAAGGGGAGCCGTCGCGGTCGGTCCGCGACGGCACTTAAACGTTGCGGCTTACCACCAGGCTTCGGCCTGCACGCCGAAGGTCAGGCCGTCGTCGTCGCCGGCATCAATGGACTCGCTGGCCGCCTGGTAACGGCCGCCGTCCCATTTGGCGTAGGTGGCGAACACGCGGATCTGCGGGCGCGCCCAGAAGCTGTTGCCGGCCGACCACTGCTGGGCGAGGGTGAGCTTCTTCAGGTCGCGGCTGCGTTCGCCGTCGGCCTGCGGATCGACGCGGTCGTAACCGAACTCCAGCGCGGTGCTCATCACGTCGCTCCACTTGTACACCGGGCGCACGCCGAAGCTGGCCCAGGTCTGCCCGGAGTCGTTGTCGAAGTCGCGGTCCTCGTAGATCTGCACGTACATCATCTCGATGTTGTCGCTCAGGCCCACCACGCCCTGGTTGACCAGGCGGAACATCTTGCCGTCGCTGTTACCGGTGCTGTTGCGCCCGCTGCTGCCGATGATGCCGTCGGTGCCGTATTGCAGGGCGAGCTTGTTGTAGCCGCCGAACCAGTCGCTCTGGGTGTGCTCGAGGGTGACCAGATGACCCTTCTGGTCCTCGTAGCCGGGGTCGCGTTCTTGCTCGTCGGTGAGGTTGGCCTTGCCGTAGTCGTAGCCGATTTCCAGCTTGCCGCCCGGGTTGACGTCGATCTCAGCGAGGCGGAAGTCGAGGGTGTCGTTGGCCAGGTTGGTGCCGGTGCCCGAGCCCTGATAAACCCAGTCGCCGTCAGTGTTGCGGATCCACGCCACGCTGGCCTTGGCGAAGCCCAGGTCGATGTCCTCGATACCGGCGCCGGGGCCGGAGACGTCCCAGTAGTAGTAGTCGTTGATGTGCACGTCGTGGCGCTTGTAGTAGCGCTTGCCGGCCCAGATCGCCGCGCCCGGCAGGCTCGGGATGAGGTTCTTGCCGACCACGTTGAACTGGCGAATGGAGGTGGTGCCGGCCTCGTCGAAGGGGTTGTTCTCGCCGCCGTCGGTATCGGTGCCGCCGGCTTCCCAGTCGTTACCCTGGTCGGAGCGGTAGGCGATCATGCTGTCGACGTAGAAGCTGCGGTTGCCTTCGCTCCACACCTCCTGGCCGAGGCCGATCTCGGCGTACGTTTCGCATTCGTTGCCCAGACGATATTTCGCCGGAGCGCCGGCGGCCTGGAAGCAGGCCTGGTCGCCGCCGCCGGCCGTGGCGCCGACGCCCGAACGCAGATAGCCGTGGAAATCGACCGCCAGGGCCGGGCCGCCGACCAGCAGGGCGGCAAGCAGGCAGGCGGGTTTGAGGACGAACAGAGGGTGCGTGGTGTGCTTCATGACGAGGTCCTTGTTTTTCTTGTTAATGCCGAATCGATCACGCCGTCGCTGCCAGCCAGGGGCGGCGCAGCTCGGTGGCAGAAGCCTCGGGGAAAGGGCAGGGAGCGGCATCCTCCCGGCAGCGGATTTCGTTGGCGCAGGGTGAGGGCGTACCAGGGATGAGAACGGCGTAATCCCCGGGGCGGGGATGAGACGAGAGGGGCGCAGATGATTGCCAGGGGCCTTCGGCCTGGCCACTACGCCGCCTGCAACGGGGCGGGGGAGGTTGGTGACGGGGGCGCGCAGGGGCAGCCTGCGGGTGCCGGTCGAAGACCCGGCCGGCGTTCATCCTCGTCTGGCGGCCCTGCCGTCGGATACCCGAACAAGCACAAGAACCGGAGTATTGCGATGAGCCACATCCTGCGTGCCGCCGTATTGGCGGCGATCCTGCTGCCGTTGCCGCTGCAGTCAATGGCCGACCAGGCCGGCAAGAGCCCCAACGCCGTGCGCTACCACGGCGGCGACGAAATCATCCTCCAGGGCTTTCATTGGAACGTCGTCCGCGAAGCGCCGAACGACTGGTACAACACCCTCCGTCAGCAGGCCTCGACCATCGCCGCCGACGGCTTCTCGGCAATCTGGATGCCGGTGCCCTGGCGTGACTTCTCCAGCTGGAGCGACGGCAGCAAGTCCGGCGGCGGTGAGGGCTATTTCTGGCACGACTTCAACAAGAATGGCCGCTACGGCAGCGACGCCCAGCTGCGCCAGGCCGCCGGCGCGCTGGGCGGTGCCGGGGTGAAGGTGCTCTACGACGTGGTGCCCAATCACATGAACCGCGGCTACCCGGACAAGGAAATCAACCTGCCGGCCGGCCAGGGCTTCTGGCGCAACGACTGCGCCGACCCGGGCAACTACCCCAATGACTGCGACGACGGTGATCGTTTCATCGGCGGCGATGCGGACCTCAATACCGGCCATCCGCAGGTCTATGGCATGTTCCGCGACGAATTCGCCAACCTGCGCAGCGGGTACGGTGCCGGCGGTTTCCGTTTCGACTTCGTCCGCGGCTACGCGCCGGAGCGGGTCGACAGCTGGATGGCCGACAGCGCCGACAATCAGGCTGATGGGCGTTAGTGGGTTGCGCAGTTCATGGGCCACCATTGCGAGGATGTTCTTCTGCTGACTCAGTGCGCGCTCTGCGGTGGCATGCAGGTCTTGCGCGCTGAGGGCGGCGAGGACCAGTTGCGCGTTCGCTTCACGCAACTCTTGGTACAAACACTGATCCTCCAGGCGCGGGAGGGTTGCAGCGTCTGATTGCGCCAGCAGTATTGCCAGGACCAACTGCTGATTGGCCTCTATCAGTTGCTCGACCTGCTGGGTATCCGCCAGTCGATTGCTGGCGTCGCTCAACTGATTTTGCAGCGCGGCCAACACGGCCCGCGCCTCGACGGTCTTTTGCCCAAGCAGGAAGAGCTCGTGAGCGGCATTGGCCACCTCGCGCTCCTCCTTGCCGTCGTTTTCGCTCACGAGTCGGGCTCAAACATTTTTTATGTCCTGCGTGTGGCGATCCTGCACTCTGTTCGTCGGTCGGCCACCGAGCAGCCCTTCTTGATCCGGCAGCATGTCGCGAATCTGCAGGCCGTTTTCGTCGATGTGGTATTGGCGCAACTCATTGCAGTGCGCGCTGGCGCGTACCTTGACCACCGCCATGATGCGCAGCAAGCGGCTTTCCACTTCAATATAGCGCTGCACGATGATCGCGTCGGTCATGAACGCCGTACCGTAGGGGCTGAAGCGCAAGTCGGTGTAGCGATCCTCCAGCTCAGAGGTCATCAACACGCTGACCCCGGCCCCCGTCAGCGCCGTGACCATGCGCGACAACGACTCACGGAAGTCCTCCCGGAAGGTCGGCGCCAGCGCCAGTTCGAAGCCCGACAGCGAATCGATCACCACCCGGGTGGCGTTCAGCCGGCTGATCTCGCTCAGGAGCAACTGGACGACTTCGTCGATGGAAAGATCCGGGGCACGGCTGTCCACCAAACCTACCTGCCCGCTCATGATCAGGTTGGCCAACTTGGGATTCTGCGAGTAGCTGGGCCGCTGCTCGAATACGGCGATCACGCCGGTTTCGCCATTGCGCGCACCTTCGGCGAGAAAGGTCGCGGCCAAAATGCTCTTACCCGATCCCGACGGCCCTGCCACCAGCAACGAGTAGCCCCGAGGCAGGCCCCCGCCGAGCATTTCGTCCAGCTTGGGCACGCCCATTTTCAAGCGCTTGATTGGGTGCTCCGGTGGTGCCTCCACCGAGAAATTGGGGATTGCCGGGGCGAAGACTTTGACCCCCGAGGTGCTGATGCGGAAGGTGTGCAGCCCAGGCACTGTCGGCTGGCCGCGCATCTTCATGATCTCCATCTTGCGCACCATGGAATTGCGTTCGACGCTCTGGCGCAGCCAGATCAATCCATCGGCCACGGTGAAAATCGGATTGGTGTCGGTTTCGGTGAAGTACTCACCGATCAAAAAGGTCGTTGCCTGCCAGGTGGTCATCAACATGCCCAGTTGTTGGATGAACTGCGGCAGGTTGTTGTTCGGATTGTCCTGAGTCTGGCTGGCCAGCACCACGGAGCGGAATGAGTCGACGAACACCAGCGACGGGGAGTGCGCCTCGACTTCACTGACGATGCGCCGCAGCACTTCGTCCAGATCGCCAGCCAGGGTGTCGTCGGCCAGGTTGATTTAGCGAATCGACCGGTTTATCGCTTCACTGTCGAAGAAGTGGAACTGCTGCTGATAACGCAGCATCTTCAGCGGCGGCTCGCCGAGCACGGTGAAGAACAGCGCCGGGCGTTCAGGCGTCGCCAGGGAAAACATCATCTGGTGCGCGAGGGTGGTTTTGCCGCAGCCAGGCGGACCGGCAATGAGGTTGAACGAAAACTCCGGAAGGCCTCCGCCCAGCACCTCGTCCAGTCCTGGCACGCCGGTGGCCAGACGGTTGATAGCTACTTTGGTGCTCATGGCGAATTTTCCTGCGAAGGGGTTTCACTCAAAGAAGGCTGCCACACGCCACGAAGCAGACGTGCGGTAAGCGAGGGCCCGATCAGCGTGGTCAGCAGCTCGTAGAGAGTAGTCAGCAACATCTCACCGAAAAACTGCGCGTCGGTTTCGTCCTGCTCGACGAGTACGGTTTTGAGTTCAATCAGATCCATCGGCGTCTGCAAGTTGTCATATGTGCAGGCCAAACGAGGATGGGTGGATGCACACAGATGCAGGCTGCGGCGATAAAGCGCGATCACGCCTTGCTGACCAATGATGGGCGTAAGGGCTGCGCTTATATCCTGCAGTATCGCGACGATCGCTTCGGCAATTCGTGCAGTGTCAGCATCGGGACCAGCACGGTGCGCCAGAGAAGCTACGATCTGGCGGCTCTCTTCGCTTAGCGTGGACATGGCTGACTACTATCTGATGAGCAGAGCCCGATGGTACACCCTATAGCGCGCTATCGAGTCTCCATCGGGCGCAGCATTGCAAACGCGGTGTTTGCGGAGGGTGGGTTGGGGCGAAGGACAACGCCGGCAGGCACCGCCCCTAGCGTTGCGCCCCTGGGTTCAGACGCCTGCAGCAAGTGCAGCGCGAAGCCTGCCCTACTCCCTGATTGGCGCGGCTGCGTGGTTGCCGCCCGCAGCGACTGAGCTGCCCTATCGCAGCCCTGCCCTGGCAGGCGCAGCGCATGAACCAATCATCCGTAAATCGCCGGCTCCCGATAGTGCCGGGTGCACGCCTCGCCGTTCTCGCGGAACAGGTGGCATTTGTCGGCCTTGAGGCCGGCGGCGAAGGTTTCGCCTTCGGTGACGCGCAGGTTGCCGTCGACGCAAAGGGTGATCACGTCCTGCAGGCGTTCCAGCGTGAGGTACAGCAGGTTGTACTGGCCCAGCCGTTCGGCCACGGTGATCTGGCCGTGGAAGGTGAAGTCGGCCTCTTCCGGCATGACGAAGTGTTCGGGGCGGATGCCGAGGGTGAGCGAGTCGCCGGGGCTCACCGCGCTGCCGTCCACCGGCAGGGTCAGTGGGTAACCGCTGGGCAGCTCGATGGTGACGGCTTCAGGGCTGGCGGAAATGGCCCGCACCTCGACGAAGTTCATTTGCGGCGAGCCAAGAAAGCCAGCCACGAAACGGTTCTTCGGGTAGTGGTACAGATGCAGCGGTTGGCCGACCTGGGCAATTTCGCCGGCATTGAGCACGACGATCTTATCGGCCAGGGTCATGGCTTCGACCTGATCGTGGGTCACGTAGATCATGGTGGAGCGGATGCGCTGGTGCAGGCGGGCGATCTCGATGCGCATCTGCACGCGGAGGAAAGCATCGAGGTTCGACAACGGTTCGTCGAAGAGGAAGACCTTCGGCTCGCGGACCATGGTGCGGCCGATGGCGACGCGCTGGCGCTGACCGCCGGAGAGGTCCTTGGGTTTGCGTTCGAGCAGCTTGTCCAGCTGGAGGATTTCCGCGACCGCTTCCACCCGGCGCTTGATTTCACGCTTGTCGACACTGGCGAGCTTGAGGCCGAAGGCCATGTTCTCAGCCACGGTCATGTGCGGATAGAGCGCGTAGGACTGGAACACCATGCCCACCGAACGATCCTTGGGCGGCAGGTCGTTGACGCGCTGGTCGCCGATCAGCAGATCGCCCGAGGTGATGTCCTCCAGCCCGGCGATCAACCGCAGCAGGGTGGATTTGCCGCAACCGGATGGGCCGACGAAGACGACGAACTCACCGTCCTCGATATCCAGGTCGATATGCCGGGTAATGGGCGTACCGTCGTAACTCTTGCAGATGTCGCGCAGCGTGACACTGGCCATCGTGGTTGTTCTCCGTTGGATGTCGCCAATCTCTCGTTATCTGGTGCAGCGGCGGGTCAACCCCACCGCTGCCGACTCTCCCTCAACCCGCGAGCCGCACATAGCCGAAGCCGTGGGCCGGCAGCCGCGCCCAGTGCCCATCGTATTCGGCGAAGCTCGCCGGTACGTCCACCAGCGGCACTGCCTGCGCCGGCAGCTCGTAGCTGCGTGGCACGTCGCCGAGGTTGAACAGGCATAGCCAGACTTGCTCGCCGTGGCGCCGCTCGAACACCAGCAAGGCGTCGTCATGGTAGACCATGCGGATGTCGCCCTCGATCAGCAGGCGCTGCTCGCGCCGCCAGCCAAGAAAGCGCCGGTAGCAGTTGAGCATCGAGTGCGGGTCGGCATCCTGCGCGGCCACCGACAGCGAGCGGTGCGAGTCATCCACCGGCAACCACGGCTGGCTGCCGGTGAAGCCGGCATGATGCGCCTCGCTCTGCCAGGGCATCGGCGTGCGGCAGCCGTCGCGGCCCTTGAATTCCGGCCAGAAGGTAATGCCGTACGGATCGACCAGATCCTCGTAGCGCAGTTCCGCTTCCGGCAGGCCCAGTTCCTCGCCCTGATAGAGGCAGACACTGCCGCGCAGGGACAACAGCAGTGCCATCAGCAGCCGGCCGCGCTCCGGGTCGGGCCGGCCGTTGAGGGCCCAGCGCGTCATCACCCGCACCACATCGTGGTTGCCCATGGACCAGCACGACCAGCCGTCAGCCAGTTCGCGCTCGATGCCCTCGACGGTATGCCGGATATAGGCCGGGCTGCACTGTTCGGTCAGCAGGTCGAAGGAGTAGGCCATGTGCAGGGTGTCGCCGCCGCTGGTGTAGGCGGCCATGGTGCGCAAGGATTCGTCGCAGCCGATCTCGGCCACCGAGGAGGCGCCGGGATAGCGTTGCAGCAGGGCACGCAGACGGCGCAGGAAGTCCATGTTTTCCGGCCGCGTCTTGTCGTAGATATGGCGCTGGTAGGCGTAGGGGTTGTCGACGCGCACGCCGATGCTGCCTTCGCGAATCTCGGTATTCGCCGGGTTGTCGCGCAGCTCGGCGTCGTGGAAGTAGAAGTTCGCTGCATCCAGGCGGAAACCGTCCACGCCCAGCTTGAGCCAGAACTCCATGTCTTCGAGCACCTGATCCTGCACGGCCGGACAGTGGAAATTCAGGTCCGGCTGGCTGGAGAGGAAGTTGTGCAGGTAGTACTGCCGGCGCCGACTGTCCCAACTCCAGGCCGGACCGCCGAACACCGACAGCCAGTTGTTCGGCACGGTGCCGTCCGGCTTGGGATCGGCCCAGACGTACCAGTCGGCCTTGTCGTTGTCGCGGCTGGAACGGCTTTCGACGAACCACTGATGCTGGTCGGAAGAATGGTTGAGCACCTGGTCGATCAGCACACGCATGCCACGTTCGTGGCAGGCCTCGACCAACCGGACGAAGTCGTCGAGGGTGCCGAACAGCGGATCGACGCCGCGGTAGTCGGCGACGTCGTAGCCGAAATCCTTCATCGGCGAGGTGAAGAAGGGCGACAGCCAGATGGCGTCGACGTTGAGGCTGGCGATGTAGTCCAGCTTGTGCAGCACGCCGGGCAGGTCGCCCACGCCATCGCCGTTGCTGTCGAAGAAACTACGTGGGTAGACCTGATAGATCACCCCGCCGCGCCACCAATTCTGAAGTTGCTCGGACATACAACGTTACCTATGAGTGACCAGTGAAGATGTGGCCACTCTAGGTGCGGCATCCGGTCGCAACATCCTCCGGCGGCGGGGTCTTGCAGGCGTAAGGGTCGGGCGTAGACGGCGCGCTGGCCGAGGGCGTAGACGGCGACAGCGAGCCGGTCAGCGCATTCGCGCCGGATTGCCGACTACCGTGGCACCGGCCGGCACGTCACGGGTCACCACACTGCCGGCGCCGATCACCGCATCGTCACCGACCGTCACGCCGGGGAGGATGATCGCTCCGCCGCCAATCCAGACATTCTTGCCAATACGGATCGACCGGCCGAACTCGACGCCCGAGCGGCGTGCTTCAGGGTCACGCGGGTGATCGGCGGTGTAGAGCTGCACCGCAGGACCAATCTGCGCACCGGCACCGATATGCACCGCGACCACATCGAGAATCACGCAGTTGAAGTTGAGGAAGGCGCCCTCGCCCAGGTGGATGTTGTAGCCGTAGTCGCAATGGAACGGCGGGCGGATCACCGCGCCGGCACCGACCGCAGCCAGCCGCTCGGCCAGCAGCGCCCGACGCTCGTCCGGCGAGGCCGCCAGCGCTGCGTTGTAGCGCACCATCCAGGCCTTGGCCGCGGCCTGATCGGCAAGGATCTCCGGGTCACCGGGGTAGTACAGCTCGCCGGCCAGCATCTTCTGTTTCTCGCTCATCGCCATGGCAACGCCTCCATCTCTGAAGGCCCGAGGGTGCCACAGCCTGGCGCTGCGCTCCTCCTCCCCCGCCCGGCGGCGAGCGGGCGAGGCGATAGACGGTTCGGCCCGGCGCCTTCGCATCCACCGGCGGGCTCGACTAGGGTTGATGCACTGCCCAATCGCCTCTGGAGCACTGCCTGTGAAACTGATCGGTCGCTACATGTCGCCTTTCGTCCGCCGCGTCGGCGTCAGCCTGCATCTGTTGGACATACCATTCACCAACGAACCGCTCAGCGTCCTGACGGATAGTCTGAAGATTCGCGGATACTCGCCGCTGGGTCGCTTGCCGGCGCTGGTGCTGGACGATGGCCAGGTGCTCATCGACAGCAACGCTATCCTCGATTATTTCGATCAGCAGGCGGGCGCCGAGCGCGCACTGCTGCCGCTGTCCGGCCCCCAGCGCAGCGAGGCGATGAACCTGCTGGCCTTCGCCGTCGGTGCCTGCGAGAAAACCGTGGCGGCGTACTACGAACGCGATCGGCGGCCGGAAGGGCTGGTCTGGGACGACTGGTACCGCCATTGCGAGGATCAGGCGCGCGGCGCGCTGGCGTTGCTGGACGCACGCCAGGCCGAGCGCGGCGAGCGACCCTTGCTAGGCGAGCGCATGAGTCAGGTGGATATCAGCGCGGTGGTCGCCTACGACTTCGCCCGCCTCACCCTGCCCGACACGCTGGCGCCGGACGGCGCCTTTCCGCATCTGGCCTCAGCCTCGCAGCGCGCCAACGCCCTGCCCGCCTTCGCCCAGACGCAGTGGAAGGGCTGAGCGGAGTCCTGACGCAGCACAGCCCGGTCGCCACCCGCTCAGCGCGGCGCGCGTACCTGGGCCACCACCTCGTCCAGGGTCGGGTTGGCCTTGCCCATGCCATTGAAGAACACCGCCGGAATGCCACCGTTTAGCACCGCGACGGTGCGCTGGAGCTGGGCCTGCTGTTCGGCGTCGGGGTTGGTGGTCTCGGTAGTGAAATGACTGGAACGCTGCACTGCGATGCCCAGGCGCGACAGCCCGGCCGCCAGCTCGTCGGCGCGCCGCGCTGCGTCGGAAGGGCAATTGACCGGTGCGAAGACCATCACCACACCCGGGCGCGCGCCACCGGGCATCGCCACCGAGATGAACCCCGAGGGGCTACTTGTCGTGCCTGCCTGGAGCAGCATCTCCTGCTGATGGCCGCTCCACAGCTTGTAGCCGAGGCCCAGGACGGCGGCGATAAACAGCACGCGGGTCAGGCTCATGGGCGGCCTCCGTCGTGCTGTACTGCGCCCGGCGCGCGCCGGGCGGTTCGATGAGCTGTCGTCATCATCCGCCACATCCCTGTTGTGCTGTACGGCCCGCGAGCATAGCCGGTCGCCTCGGCGGCGGCGAGCGGCGCTAGTCGCCCTGAATCTTGCTCAGCAGGTCGCGCGCCAGCTGCACCGCTTCGCTGCGGTGGGTGATGTTGAGCTTCTGGTAGAGGCTGCGGATGTGCGTCTTGATGGTGGTGGGCGCAACGTTGAGGTGATCGGCGATCTGCTCGTTGGACTGCCCGGCGTGGATCAGGCTCAGCACCTGCCATTCGCGCCGGGTCAGCGGTGAGCGGCGGATCAGCTCCGGCACGTCGGGGCGATTGATGATGTCCTGGATCACCGCCTCGTCGAGGGTGATGCGGATGGCGCGGCTGAAGTCGCGCTGCTGCTGCGCCAGCTGGATCAGCCGCGTGGCGCGCTGGGCTTCCGGTTCGTCGAGGGTGCGCTCGTGCAGCAGGCACTTGAGCATGCCGATGATCGGCTTGCCGACCCGCAGGAAGCTGCCAACGGCGCCGCTGCCACTGGCCAGGGTCATGGCCCGTTGCAGGTGATCCAGCGCCTGCTGGCGTTCTTCACGCAGCCAGTGCAGCTGCGCCAGAAGGATGTGGTTGCGGTTGCGATCCATCACCAGGCCGTGGCGCTCGGCGTCGGTCAGCAACTGGCGCAGGATCGGCAACGCGCTGTCCAGCTGCCCCAGCGCCACGTGGGCACGGGCATGGTTGCGCGCGTTGAGCTGGGAGAAGTGGTTGGCGCCGGCGCTGACCGGCGGCGCGCTGATCAGCCATTGGCGAATCGCCTCACGATCCTGGCTGGAATCCCAGTAGGCGAGCATCACCGCATGGGCATTGGCCAACCAGTCGATGTGGTAGCGGTCGTCGGCAAGCATCGTCTGCATCTGGCTGATGTAGTCGGCACAGGCGTTCTGCTGGCCGCGGGCGTAGGCGACGCCGGCCAGCAGTGCGTGGCTCTGCAGGCGCCAGCGCTGGTCACCAAGTTCGTCGAGAATCTGGATGCCCTGCAGCGCGCACTGCTCGGCAGCATCCAGCTGGTGCCATTCCAGCAGCACCTGGCCGCGCACCCGGTAGATGAACTCGACGATCGGCGTGGCCTGCAGGTTCTGCTGCTCGATGTACTGGATGGCCCGTTCCTGCAGGGTATAGGCCTTCTGCAGGTGGCCCTGGGCGATGGCGATCTCCGATAGCTGGCCGAGGCTCCAGACCACCAGATGCGAGGCGTTGATCTCGCGGGCTCGGCGTTCGGCTTCCTCGTACTGCTTCTGCGCCTGCGGCAGTGCACCCTGGACGAAATGCACCTCGGCCAGGCCGGACATCGCCGCCACCCGCGAGGTGCGCATGATCAGCGGCTCGCAGGTCAGCGCCTCCTGGGCCAGGGCGATCGCGCGCTGCTCGTCGCCCTGGTTCATCGCCACCTGCGCGCGCACCGCGTTGAACTCGCAGACGATGCGCGCCCAGTCCTGCTCCGAGCAGCTGCGCTGCAGAGCCAATTCGGCGGCCTTGAACCAGCGCTCGACGTGATCGAACTGGTAGGAGTTCTGTGACACCCAGGCCTGCAGGAGCGTGAGCAGCGGCGAGCCGGCGATCACCGGCTCCGGCAGGGTTTCCAGGCACTGCTGCAGCAACCCGAGACGCCCCTGACGATAGAAGGCACGCCCATGGCGCTGCAGGATTTCGGCGACCTGTTGCGGGTCGCCGGCCTGCACCGCGTGCCGCGCGGCTTCCTCGGGCATGCCCTCGGCCAGCAACGCCTCGGCGGCGCGCAGATGCAGCTGGTTGACCCGCTGCGGCTGGTGGGTGCGCAGCTCGCCCTGCAGGAACACGGCGAACAACGGGTGATAGCTGTACCAGCGACGCAGGCTGTCCAGCGGCTGGATGAACAGGCCGCCGCGTTCGAGCCGTTCGAGCATCTCGCGACCGTGGCAGGCTTCGGTCAGGCGGTCGGCCAGCGCCGCATCGAAGCGGTCGAGCAGGCAGGTCGCCTCGAGAAAGCCGCGCAGGTCTTGCGGCAGGCCGTCGATCACCTGTTCGCGCATGTAGTCGCGGATATCCGGGTGGCCGAGCAGCAGATTTTCCAGGAACAGGTCCATGCCACGGCTGGTCTGCACTTCCTGCAGCGCCAGCTGCAATGCGCAGGGCCAGCCACCGATGCGGCGGTTGAGCCGCTCGACCTGCTCGCGGTTGATGCTCACCGGCACGCCCAGCTCCAGCAGGGCCTGCACCTCGTCGTCCTCGAAGGCCAGCTGGCGGGCATCGAGCAGCAGCAGCTGATGCTTGACCCGCAGCTCGGCCACGCCCAGCTCCGGCAGCCGGCGGCTGCACACCAGCAGGGTCATCCAGCTGGGCATATGCCGCAGGAAGAAACGCAGCCCGGCGATCAGCTCACGCTCGTGCAGCACCTCGAACTCGTCGAGCACGATCAGGATCGCCTCGTGCTCGCCTGGCAGCTCGGCCAGCAGCTGGGTGAACAGCGCGTCCAGCGAGACCTGGCCCTGCTCGGCGAGTGCCGCGGACAGCGGGCAGCCGGCATCGAGCTGGCGGTCCAGCGCCTGGGTGAGGTAGCGGCCGAACTGCAGCGCCAGGTTGTCGCTGGCATGCAGCTGCAGCCAGGCGACGCGTCCATCGAAGGCCCGCGCCCATTGCGCTGCCAGGGTGGTCTTGCCGAAGCCGCTGGCGGCGTGCAGCACGGCCAGGCGTACGTGCGGCAGGCGCAGCTGCCACTCGTCCAGTCGCGGGCGTTCGAGCAGGCCCGGCGGCAGCATGGGGATCGCCAGTTTGGTGGGGATCAGCGGCAGCAAGGCTGGCATCGAGGCATTCATGGACGGCTCCCTGTTCTCGTTATTGTTCTCGTCGTGGCCTGGCGCACCGGCTCGCATAGCTCCCGCTCCCCGGTCTCGCGCCCTGTTTCAATACGTCCTCAACCCTTCACGCCGCCTGCGGTGAGACCGCCGACGATCCACTTCTGGCAGTAGAGGAACACCGCGGTGATGGGTATCCCGGAAAGCACCGCCGCCGCGGCGAAATCGCCCCACAGGTAGTTCTGCGGATACAGGTACTGCTGGGCGCCCACCGAGAGGGTCAGCTTGTCGACGTCCATCAGCAGCACCGAGGCGATGGGGTACTCGGTGACGCTGGTGATGAAGGCGAGGATGAACACCACCGCCAGGATCGGCACGCTCATCGGCAGCAGGATATGGAAGAATGCCTGCCAGGTGGTCGCGCCATCGACGATAGCGGCCTCCTCCAGCGAGGCATCGATGCTCTCGAAATACCCCTTGATGGTCCAGATGTGCAGTGCCATGCCGCCCAGCGAGGCGACGATCACCGCGCCGTGACTGTTCACCCCGAGCCAGCTGACGTGCTGGCCGAGCTGGTCGAACAGCGCGTAGATGGCCACCAGCGAGAGCACCGGCGGGAACATCTGGAAGATCAGCATGCTCTTCAGGATCGGCGCCTTACCGCCGAAACGCATGCGCGCGAAGGCGTAGGCGCTGGTGGTCGACAGGAGCAGGATCAGCACCGAGCTGGCCAGGGCGATCTTCACCGAGTTCCACAGCCACAACAGCACCGGGAACGGCGGCAGGGTGACGCTGCCATCCTCGTGGGTATAGGGGATGCCCAGAGCCAGCGACCAGTGCTCCAGGGTCGGATTGTCCGGAAACAGGCTGCCGGTGGCGAAGTTGCCTTCGCGGAAGGAAATCGAGATCACCATCAGCAGCGGAAAGAGGATCACCGCCACGAACGCCAGCAGCGCCGCGTGGGTTGCCCACAGCCGGTAACGGGCGGATCTGGGTTGCACCATGGCCATGTGGGTCTCCTTATACCTTCACTTTCGAGAGTTTGAGGTTGAGCAGCGCCATGGCGCCCACCAGCAGGAAGATCATCGTGGCAATCGCCGCGGCCAGGGCAAAGTCCTGCCCGGAATCCTGGAAGGCGATGCGGTAGGTGTAGCTCACCAGCAGGTCCGTGGTGCCGGCCGGCGTGGTCGCACCGATGATGTCCGGGCCACCGCGGGTCAACAGGGTGATGAGCACGAAGTTGTTGAAGTTGAAGGCGAAGCTTGCGATCAGCAGCGGCATCAGCGGCTTGATCAGTTGCGGCAGGGTGATGCGCAGCAGGTTGTCCAGCGGACTGGCGCCGTCGATGGCCGAAGCCTCGTACTGATCCCGCGGGATGGCCTGCAGGAGACCCATGCACAGCAGCAGCATGTAGGGGTAACCGAGCCAGGTATTGACGATGAGGATCATCGTTCGCGCCAGGGCCGGGTCGCTGAACCAGTCCGGGCGCATGCCGAACAGACTGTCGAGCAGCAGGTTGATCTCGCCGAAGTTCTGGTTGAACAGGCCGCGGAACACCAGAATGGAAATGAATGCCGGCACCGCATACGGCAGGATCAGCATCAGCCGGTAGAACGCCTTGCCGCGCACCAGCTCCCATTGCAGCAGGCTGGCCAGCACCAGACCGACCGCGAGGGTGAAGACCACCGTGAGCCCGGCGAAGGCGAAGGTCCAGGCGAAGATCTGCATGAAAGGTTCGCGGATGCTCGGTTCGGTCAGCACCCGGGAAAAGTTGGCGAAGCCGGTGAACACGGTAAAGCCCGGTGGCACCGCCTTGCCCGTCTCGTCGACATAGAAGCCGCGCTCCATATCGGCGGTCAACCGCGCGCCGCTGCGGGTGTCGACCAGTACGCCGGGGCCATCCTGACGATAGACGGGTTGCACGGCGGCGACTTCACGCAATCCGTACAGGCGCAGCAGGCTGCCATCCGGCACCTGCATCACCCATTGCTCCAGGGCCTTGCGCCGCTGAATCACCTCGCGCAACGCCAGCGCATCGCCCAGCCCCTCGACGCTTTCGGCCGGCTGCAGGAGCAGCGGTGATTCGGCGTCAGGCTCGCTGGTCAACGGCGGGCTGACGAACACGCCCTGCTCGCCCTTGTCGATGCGCAGGCGCTCGCCCTCCGGGCTCGGGTGCAGACTGAAGCGGAAGCGCTCGCCGGCGAGGTAGGTCTGGCTCAGGTGATATTGCTCGACCTGGGCCTGACTCAGCAGATTGGTGCCACTGTAGTTGGTGAAGCCAATGCCCACCGTATAGAGCAGTGGAAAGATCACGAAAACCAGCATGCCCGCCACCGACGGGAAGATGTAGCGCTGCGCGTACATGCGCCGGTTGATGAACAGATAGCTGGCGATGCCGGTGACCACCAGCCCGAGCAGAGCGAAGGCCATCTGCTTCTGGACGTAGAGCGCGACCACCAGATACAGCGCGAACGCGTTGAAGGCCAGCCAAAGCAGCCAGCGCAGGCCAGTGGTCAGGGAGCGGGGCAGGCCCCGGGGAGTCGAACGGGTCATGGCAGGGCTGGGCAACTCGGCACGGGCATTCACGGGAGAAGAACCTTTATGAACGGAGCTTAGTCTGCCGGCGCGCCTGTGCAGGCGGCCGGCGAGCGGTTCAACGGGTGATGCGCTTGGCGGCATCGTCCAGGGCGGCGTCGACATCCTGTCGACCGGAAGAGATGTTGGTCAGCGCGGCAGCCATGGCCGACCAGAACGCCCCCATCTCCGGCACGTTGGGCATCGGCTCGCCCATCTGGGCGTTCTCGAAGGTCGCCTTGATGTGCGGGTTGGCAGACAGCTCTTCCATGTAGGCGGTATTGGCCACGGCACCCAGCGGCACGTCGGCATTCACCGTCTTCAGACCCTCGACCTGCAGCAGGTAGTTCTCGAGGAATTCCACGGCCAGGTCCTTGTTCGGGCTGGCCGCATTGAGCAGCGCCGCGGCGACACCGACAAAGGGCTTGCTCGGCTCGCCATCGACCGCCGGGATCGGTGCCACGCCGAAGTCGATGCCGCTTTTCTCGATGTTCGACCAGGCCCAGGGGCCGCTGATCATCATCGCCGAGTCACCCTTGTTGAAGGCCGCTTCGGCCACGCTGTAATCCGCGCCCTTGGGCATCACGCCCTTGTCGATCAGATCGCGCAGCACCTGCGCGCCGGCCTTGGCGCCGGCGTTGTTCACCCCGGTGGATTTGACGTCGTAGCCGCCGTCAGTCTGCTCGAACACGTAGCCGCCCTTGGCCGACAGCAGCGGCCAGGTGAAGTAGGTGTTGTTGTAGTCCCAGAGGATGGCGCGCTTGCCTTGCGCGGAGAGCTTTTCGTTGAGCGCGAGGACGTCATCGAAGGTCTTGGGCGGGGTGTCCACCAGCGCCTTGTTGTAGATCAGGCCGATGGTTTCCACCGAAATCGGGTAGCCCCACAGCTTGTTGTCGTAGGTCACCGCCTGCCAGGAGAAGTCGGCGATGCCCGACTTGGTGTCGGCGCTGGGGGTGACGGGGGTGAGCAGGCCGCTCTTGGCCCATTCGCCGATGCGGTCGTGGGCCCAGATGAAGATGTCCGGGCCGTTGCCGGTGGCCGCTGCCTGCTGGAACTTGTCGGTGGCGCTGTCCGGGTGAGCCACTTCGACGGGGATGCCGGTCTCGGCGGTGAACTTCTTGCCGACTTCGGCCAGGCCTTTATAGCCCTTGTCGCCGTTGATCCAGACGACCAGCTTGCCTTCCTCGATCGCCGCCAGCGCCGGTAGCGGCAGGCTGAAGGTGGCCGCCAGGCCGACGGTGGCGATACACCAGAATTTCTTGTTCATGCTTCGCTTTCCTCGTGGCTTCTTATTAGTTGTTCCACCTGCTGCCGGCCTGAGGCTCTGACAGTCGTTCCATCCTCGGCGCGTCCTGTGCCATGTGCATCCTCCTCCCCAAGGGGGCGGAGGGCGTAGAAGCGGGGCGTAGATCAGCCGTCGCAGCGGCACAAAATACGCCATCGGTCTCGGGTTTACGCCTATACCCGGCTGCCAACGCGCGGTCAAATGTAGCGAAAAAGCATAATGGAGCCACATTTGATGCGTGCCCACCGGTTATCCGTCCTGCCGCTGCTGTTCGGCCTCGCCCTGCCCTTGTCCGGCCTCGCCGCCCCCGAGCTGAGCGTTCGCCTGAACGACCAGCCGCTGTCACCGAGCTGGAACGCCCTGGCAGCCGATCGCTACGACGCGGAGCTGGAACTCGAACCCGGTCGGCTGCATCTGGTGATGCCGCAAGCAGGCGTCGAAAACACCGCGCTTGCGCCGTTCCGTCGGCAGCCGCTTGGCAAAGACAGCGCCTACCGCTACGAAGTGCCCGAGGCGGGGCGCTATCGTTTGATCGTCGAGACCGGCGCCTCAGCGGCGCTGCGCCTGTTACCAGTCAAGGCCGCCGAGCCGAACGCAGCGGCACCGGTCTGCCAGGCCTGGGATGGCAGACCGGTAAACGTGGCGGTTGGCGGCGTGTTCCGCAATGGCCAGACCCTGCGCGATGCGCTATCCGGCGCTACGGCGGACGTGCGCGACGGCCAGGTGACATTGCAACCCGCCGCCGGCAGCGATGGCCTCCTGCTGCTCGAAGCCGCCGAGCCGGCCAAACCGGCACTGCGCGACTGGCGCAACGCGATCGTCTACTTCGTGCTCACCGACCGCTTCGCCAATGGCGATCCAGGCAACGACCGCAGCTATGGCCGCGAGCCGGATGGCGCCGAGGAGGTCGGCACCTTCCACGGCGGCGATCTCAAGGGGCTGACCGAGCGGCTCGACCATATCGCCAGCCTCGGCGTCGATGCGCTGTGGATCAGCGCACCCTACGAGCAGATCCATGGCTGGGTCGGCGGCGGCGATAGCGGCGACTTCCGCCACTACGGCTATCACGGCTACTACGCGCTGGATTTCACCCAGCTCGACGCCAACATGGGCAGCGAGGATGACCTGCGCGCCCTCATCAGCGCGGCCCATGCGCGCGGCATTCGCGTGCTCTTCGATGTGGTGATGAACCATCCCGGCTACTCGACCCTGCAGGACATGCAGCAGATGGGCTTCGGCGCCCTGCGCGACGGCATGGCCGACTACCTGCCCGAGCAGTGGAGCGCCTGGCAGCCGGAAGCCCACGAGAACCTGCACGCGTACCACAACCTGGTGGATTACGAGCACCCGAGCTGGTCCGCCTGGTGGGGCCGCGACTGGGTGCGCGCCGGCATCGCCGATTACGACACACCGCCCAGTAGCACGGTTGATCCGCTCAAGGGCTCGCTGGCCTTTTTGCCGGATTTCCGTACCGAGTCCGAAGCAATCGTCGAGCTGCCGGAGTTTCTTGCGCGCAAGGCACACACCCGCGCCGTCCCGCGCGAGGGTTATCGGGTCCGTGATTACCTGATCGAATGGCTGACGCTCTGGGTTCGGGACTTCGGTGTCGATGGCTTTCGGGTCGATACCGTCAAGCATGTCGAACCCGCCACCTGGGCCGAACTACGCGCCGCCGCCGAACGCGCCCGTGCCGACTGGGCGCGCGCCAACCCGGACGACCCCATGGCCAGCGAGCCGTTCTGGATGGTCGGCGAGGTGTTTGGCCACGGCCCGCAGGCCAGCGACTACCTGGACCAGGGCTTCGACGCCCTGATCAACTTCGACTTTCAGCAGCAGTCGCTGGCGGCCAGCGATTGCCTCGCAGCGGCCGAACCCAGCTACGCGGACTATGCCCGGCGCCTCGGCGAGACGCCCAAACATAACCTCTTGAGCTATGCCTCATCCCACGACACCGCGCTGTTCAGCCAGCTGGCCAAGGGCGACCTGACGCGTCAGCGTGGCCTGGCCGCCGCCCTGCTGCTGGCGCCCGGCGCAGTGCAGGTCTACTACGGTGACGAAAGCGCCCGCGCCTTCGGGCCCAGTGGCTCGGACCCGTATCAGGGCACCCGCAGCCCGATGAACTGGGCCGAGCACGAGCGACCCGAGGTCGCCGCACTGATCGAACACTGGCAGCGGATCGGTCAGTTCCGTGCGCGCCATCCGGCGATCGGCGCGGGTGAGCATCGACTGCTTTCGGCCGGCCAGCCCTATGCCTTCGCCCGCGAACTGGGCGAGGACAAGGTCATCGTGGTGCAGGCCCGATGAGTGCCGCGTCGCTGACCGCAGCGGCACGGCGTCAGGCCCAACTGGCCTTTCTTGCCAGCGGCACCGAGTTTCGCCTGGGCCGCGCCGAGGATTGCCCGTTGCCGCCGGAACAACTGGCGGCGGTGCGCGGCGGCGAGCCCTGGGTGCGTGCCTGCCTCGATGACGGGCTGACAGCGCGTGTCTACCGCGTGCAGCTGGACGGTCACGACTGGGCACTCAAGGTCGCCCGCCGGCCTTGCCGGGTGCAAAACCCCGACGGCCAGACGAGTTTTCTCAACGAGCTGCAGCGGCGCCGCGACCTGGCCCGGCTGATGCGTACGCCGCAACAGGCCGAACGCCTGGCCGGCATCGTGCCAACGCAGTACGCCTCGCTGCAGCAGGGCATCGTGTTGTCGCCCTGGGTCGAGGGCCAGCGCATAGAACGCTGGGACGAGCGCCAGCTAGTCGAGCTGTTCGACCTGCTGATCGCCCTGCTACTGGCCGGCCTGTTCGAGTGGGATCTGGCGCCGGGCAACACCCTGGACGATGGCCGCATCCGCCTGTTCGATTTCGGCTACCTCTACCCCTTCGACCCGCTGCGTCAGTACAACAGCGACGGCCTGGCCTCGCCTGGCTTTCACCCCGCCGAGCGCTTCGAGACGCGCCAGCTGTTCGCCTGCCTGCTGCGTATGGAGCAGCAAAGCGAGACATGGGCACTGGCCGATTTCGAGCTGGAGAAACGCATCGCGCTGGATGCCTACCAGCGGTTGCATCGAGAGCTGACTTGCCGCGGCGCAAGCGAAACGGTATTGGACTGGCTGAGTGGCCTGATGCGTCGCTGGCGCAACGCGCTGGCTGGCGATCTGGGCGGGTTGTACCTGCAGGAAGCCTGGCGCTCGCACTGGCTGGACGTGAAGGACGACCTCAGCGGGCAAAGCTGCACGCCACTGACCCTGCAGCGCCGGGCCTGGCTCCGGGCTAAAGCCACTGCCCAGCATGCCGATTTGCTCACCAGCGGTGCGCTGGCCAACGAACGACAGCCGGACCGCGAAGCGCTACTGCACGAGCTACGGCAGGCTGAGGTGCAGGCCGTCCGCTGGCAGTTGGGCGGGTCGAACGCTTAGCTGCGCGCCCCGCTGCACAAGATGGAACGATAGCTGAGCGGGCCGGCCAGCCAGCCATGTTCTGCGGGGTCGGCCTTGCCCGCGAAAGGGCGCAATAACCCATTCGCGGTCAAGACCGCTCCTACAGAAATGCTGCAGCTTCTGCCTGGTCGCACGCACAGCGAAGATGACCGGCCTGTGCCCAGAGCCCTTCAGCCCGGCGCGTCCCATGGGAGCGGTCCTGACCGCGAACGGCTGCAACAGCCAATTCGCACCCAGGACCGCACCACGCTTCACGCCGTAACCCTGGCGCGGCCGCCTCAGAACGAGCCGCTGGTGCTCGCGCCGGCGGCGGCCTTGACCAGGTTGTTGCCGCCCGATTGCCACTGGCGCACCAGCGTCGCGTTGGCCTCGTTGCGGATCAGGCATTTCCATTCCACATCTTGGCCGGCTGGCAGAGAGATGCTGCCCTTCCAGGTCGGGTAGGCACTGGTGTCGGTCAGGCGCACCGCGGAGGCCGGGCTCCAGTTGCCGAGCTGGCTGACGTTGCCCACCGCGTAGACGCTGTCGCCCATCTGCGTCACGCCGTTGTCGCAGCGGAAATTCACACTGACCAGTCCGCCCTCGCTACCGTCATCCCCGCCGCCATCGCCCGTGCCGTTGCGCCAGACCCGCACCTGGCCATTGCTGGTATTGACTGCTTCGCTGAAGCTGCCGCTGGCGACCTGACCGGGACTGGCCAGATCGGAGTTGAGCGCCACCACCAGGGTCTGCTGGCTGCCGCTGACGGTGGCGACCAGGCCGCTGTAGCCGCTGTGGAAGCTGATCGCCGAATCAGCACGCACGCCGGCGGCGCGACGTACCTGAATCAGCTGGCGGATGAAGTCGCCGTAGCCCCAGTCGTACATGTGCGACCAGTAGACCACCGGAGTGCCCGGACTGGTGAGGATGTAGGCGTAGGCCTGGCGGATCAGCCCGTCCTGCAGCGCCCAGTGGTGCTGGCCACCGTTTTGCCCGGGCGAGTAGCCGGTGTCATGGTTGTCGACGAAGGTCACCGCCACCTCGCGCCAGCGCGGGTCTGGGTTGCCGTTCAGACCGTTCTTCCAGTCGGCGATCGAGCCGTTCTGCATGCGCTCCTTGAGAGCGAAGTCGAACACCGGGCACTTGGCGCGATCGGACCAGTCCTTGATGATCTGCTGCCAGCTGGCGGTGTTGCGCCAGTCCCAGCTCGGGTATTCAGACGGGCCTTTCCACAGTTCGCCGACGCAGAAGCTGTTGCCGAGCGTATGGTTCGGCTGCCGAGCGACCAGCTACCGCGGATGCGCGAGTTGCTCGAGGGGCAGGTACGGCATATTTCAAAACTGGTCGACGACCTGCTCGATGTCTCCCGCGTGAGCACCGGCAAGTTGCGAGTCGAACGCCAGCACGTCGATATGATCGAGATTCTGAACAATGCCATCGGTGCGTGCAGCCCGGTGATGACGGCGAAACGGCAGCACTTCGAAACCCACGTTCCCAGCGGCGTTCTATTCGTAAACGGAGACCCGGCTCGCCTCACACAGATTCTCGGCAACTTGCTGGCCAATGCCGCCAAGTACACACCAGCCGGCGGCAAAATCGCCCTCGCTGCAACGGTCGAGGCTGACGTTATGAGAATCAGCATCAGCGACAGCGGCATCGGCATTTCCGCCAAAGTGCTGCCTTTCATCTTCGACCCCTACGTGCAAGACGAACACGCCATCGGCTTCAACGGGTCCGGCCTGGGCATCGGCCTGACTGTCGTACGGGAGCTGGTCGAAGCGCACGGCGGCAAGGCCGTCGGCATGAGCGAGGGCAGTGGAAAGGGCAGCGAATTCGTGGTGACGTTGCCGTTGGTGAGTGCTGGATAAGCCGGGCGCCGTTTATCGAGTACCACTGGGCAGTAAATACCATCGCCCGGTTTCCAAATAGCTCGGTGAAAATCTACGTTGCCGAGATTGGAGCTGCCGTTGAGCGTACGTAAGTCGAAACTTTTTCGACGCTGCGAAGATAAAGGGCTAAAGGGGGACAGCTTTATTTTCCACGCCGCGCCGTGCGGTAGGCGTAGCAGAATCAGCATAGTGCGGGTTGGCTTTGCGGTGATGGAATGAGAGGCGTCGGGAGGACGAGCCAGGCATCTTGCGCAAAATGGGCGCTTGAACCTCAAGCATTTGTTGGCAGCTACTCCACCCCGTTATCTGAGAGCTTCATACCTTTTCGCCAGCACAAAGAAAAAGCCCCGAGAATCTCAAGATTCTCGGGGCTTTGTGTTTGGGCCGGGGTCACCTTAACTGGCAGCGTAACCTACTGATATTTATAGGTTTTACGGGTTGATAAAATTTAAGGGATACATGTAGGGATACATTTCCATGGCCGCTGTGGCTGTTTCGATGTTTCCGGACGGCTGCAGAGGCCATCCGTTTATGACCTTGGATGCTCGCCTGGATGCACTCGTTCTTCAAGCTGAGGCAAGCCATCGTTCAGTCTTGATTCGGATGGCAAAATTTCATCCGGTGCTCGTACGTCGGGTGCCTGTTTCGGCGGGTCCATCATGAAGCCCGGGCGACAGGTTCCGTCAGTCAGCATGATGCAGTAAAAATTCTCAGCATACGCACGATCCTCCGCATCAACTGTTTTGTCACTACGAGGCTGCTCTTGATCTATCGCGGCGGCGCGGCGCTGTCTAGTGCGCTGCCGGAAATACAGCAGCAGGCCGAGTGAAATGAAGCCGAGAGTCAGGATGATGCTTGCGAGCGTGAGAGTGTCCATGATGTTTTCCGACGATTCCATGCGATGGGTAAGGAGCGCAACTGTGTGCCCCAAGCCATAGTAGCCCTGCTGGCCTTAAATACCTCTACCAACAGGTCGGGTTTGACTGCCATCGAGGCATCTGAACCGGCGTCGAATGTTTGCGCAGTAGGAACGTCTCCTTTTTCACTCCAGGAGTGCGATTCCGTGTTAACCGGGCTGTTTAACCGGCGCTTGTTAACCGCCGTTTCATATCTCAGCCTATAGCCGCTGCTGGGAGCATGAACAAGGCGTTGCGGAAGGGCCTGGTCGACATTTCAAGCTAAGCCCTGAAAGTTTACCTGTTCATATACACAGCGTAGAAACCGCTTTGCGCAGCCCATACAGTCGCTAGCCTAGATCGGGACCTGAAGCGCTGGCCGTGGATTTTCTGGTCCCTGTGCAGCTTGCCTAGCAGGTAAGCTCGGCAAAGATTGATTGCCAGCTTTACCCATGCAAAGGCAATGGATAAGGTGGCGGCATCAAAGCATGGCAGGCCTGTAGTTCCAGGGATGGCCCTCCGCTCGTACTCGTCAGCCAGTACAGCCTTACACCATCTCTTCGGTCTCCGCGCGTCGTTCCGCTTAAAGCCGCATCACCATTTATTTACCGGCGCTTCTATCGGATGGAAGCGCACGAGGAGTTACGCATGACAGATTTGGCCACGTTGTCGCAGGCACTGCTCGCGGCTGTTCCCGCTGATGGCAGCAGCATTGGCAACCAAACTCTGCTCTCGCGCCTGCAAAGCCATCTCGCCGAGTTGACTGACGAACAGTTCCGCGCTGCTCGTGATGAGCTGATAGCGCAGGGTGCGCTGCTCAAAGGTCGTGGGCGCGGCGGTTCCGTATGCCGGGCCTCGGTCACTGGTATCAGCCTGGCGGACCAGGCTTTAAACAACGCGCGTGAACGTCGCGAGCCTGGTGTCGCGGAAGTGCCGGCCAGCTATCTGGTGCAAGCGGCAACTAAGGCCAAGCCGGCCAAGTTACAACCCGCCACCAGCCTGGCAGCAATGGAGAAAACCCTCTGGGCCACCGCCGACAAGCTGCGCGCCAATATGGACGCCGCCGAGTACAAGCACATCGTGCTCGGGCTGATCTTCCTCAAGTACATCTCCGACAGCTTCGCTGGTCGCCGCGCCGAGCTGGAACGCAAGCTGCTGGATGGAAACGACGACTACTACCTGGGCGACGATGCTCTTGAAAATGATGGCGAGGCGCTCAACGCCGAGCTGGAAGACCGCGACTACTACCGCGAAGTCAACGTCTTCTGGGTGCCGGAAGTGGCGCGCTGGGAAGCGATCCGCGCGAGCGCCAAGCAAGTGGACATCGGCAAGCGCATCGACGATGCCCTGGCCGCCATCGAGGCGGAAAACCCCAAGCTCAAGAACATCCTCGACAAGCGCTACGCCCGCGCTCAGTTGCCGGACGGCAAGCTCGGTGAGCTGGTGGATCTGGTCTCGACCATCGGCTTTGGTGACGACACCAACCAGGCCCGCGACCTGCTCGGTCAGGTCTACGAATACTTCCTCGGCCAGTTCGCCAGCGCCGAGGGCAAGAAGGGTGGGCAGTTCTACACCCCGGCCAGCATCGTCAAAACCCTGGTGGCAGTGCTCAACCCGCACTTTGGGAAGGTCTACGACCCCTGCTGCGGCAGTGGCGGCATGTTCGTGCAGTCGGAGAAATTCATCGAAGCCCACGGCGGCAAGCTGGGCGACGTGTCCATCTACGGCCAGGAATCCAACCCCACCACCTGGCGCCTGGCGGCGATGAACCTGGCCATTCGCGGCATCGACTTCAACCTGGGCAAGGAGCCGGCGGATACCTTTATCCGCAACCAGCACTCTGACCTGCGCGCCGACTTTGTACTGGCCAACCCGCCGTTCAACATCAGCGACTGGTGGCACGGCAGCCTGGACGGCGACCCGCGCTGGGTCTACGGCACACCGCCGCAAGGCAACGCCAACTACGCCTGGCTGCAACACATGCTCTATCACCTCAAACCCAGCGGCCGCGCCGGCATCGTGCTGGCCAACGGCTCCATGAGCTCCAGCCAGAACAGCGAAGGCGAGATTCGCAAGGCCATGGTCGAGGCCGATGTGGTGGAAGTGATGGTGGCGCTGCCCGGCCAGCTGTTCTTCAACACCCAGATTCCCGCCTGCCTGTGGTTCCTCACCAAACAGAAAACCGCCCGCCCCGGCGAAGTACTCTTTATCGACGCGCGCAAACTCGGCACCAGCGTTAGCCGCGTGCAGATCGAGCTGACCGACGCCGATATCGAACGCATCGCGCAAACCGTCGCCGACTGGCGCGGCGAACCGCTGGATGTGGGTGGTGAGATTGCTGAATACCAGGACATCGCCGGCTTCTGCCGCAGCGTCAAACTGGCGGAAATCGCCGAGCACGGCCATGTGCTGACGCCTGGGCGCTATGTCGGTGCTGAAGAAGTTGAGGATGATGACGAAGCCTTTGCCGAGAAGATGCAGCGGCTGACCCAACAGCTTGGCGAGCAGATGCAGAAGGGCGCGGAACTCGATCAGTTGATCCGGCAGAAGCTGGGGGGGCTGGGGTATGAGGTCTGAATGGACCAGCTACAAAATTGGCGAGATTTTCGAGCTGGTGAATGGCTACGCATTCAAAAGTGGCGATTTCATTTCAAGCGGTATTCCGGTTCTAAAGATAAAAAATGTAAAGCCCAATAATGTCGTTCTTGACGATCTTTCGTATGTGTCTGTAGAGGTCGCTTCGCGACGAAATGACAAGGCAATCCGCCGTGGCGATATTCTCATCACAATGTCTGGGAATCGATTTGATGGTTCGAAAGACACTTGGGTTGGTAAGGTCGCGTATTTCGATATTTCTGGGCACTACATGTTAAATCAGCGTGTTGGCGTCCTGCGCCCTCGGGAAGGTGTTGTTATTGATCGGAAGTGTGCAGCTTATTTCTTGAGCTCAGATGACTATCAAAAGCTTTTTATATCGATTGCTACCAGCTCCGGCGGGCAGGCAAACCTTTCTCCTGCTCAAATTCGCGGTGAGCAGCTACATTTGCCCCCGATTGAAGAGCAAGCTCGCATTTCGGAGTTGCTGGGGGGCCTCGATGACCGCATCACCCTGCTACGCGAAACCAACGCCACCCTGGAAGCCATCGCCCAGGCGTTGTTCAAATCCTGGTTCGTCGATTTCGACCCCGTGCACGCCAAGGCCGAAGGCCGCCAGCCGGAAGGCATGGACGCCACCACCGCCGCCCTGTTCCCCGATAGCTTCGAAGAGTCCGAACTGGGCTTGGTGCCGAAGGGGTGGGCGGTTAAGCCAGTTGGCGATGCTGTGGATTGTTTGGGAGGCGGTACGCCCGATACCAAGGAAGCCAGCTATTGGGAGCCAGCCGAGCATTGCTGGACGACACCTAAAGATCTGTCGGGTCTGCAATCCCCGGTGTTGCTCCGAACTGAGCGCCAGCTGTCGTCGTTAGGATTGGCCAAGGTCAGCTCGGGATTATTGCCGACAGGTACTTTGCTGCTTTCTTCCCGTGCGCCAATTGGCTATCTAGCTATTGCCCAGATGCCTGTCGCAGTAAACCAGGGCTACATCGCCATCCCGCGCGGTGGAGAGTTATCGCCGCTCTACATGTTGTTCTGGTGCCGTCAAAATATGGAAGGGATCAAAGGCCGCGCTAATGGTTCGACCTTTATGGAGATCAGTAAAAAGGCTTTCCGCCCAATCCCTGCGTTGGTGCCAGCGGTTGACGTACTGAATGCCTTCGCAGATATCGCTGAGCAACTTTTCGAGCGTTTGATCGAAAATGAACGTCAAGCCCAAACCCTCACCCAACTCCGCGACACCCTCTTGCCCCGCCTGATCTCCGGTCAGCTGCGCCTGCCAGAAGCTGAAGCTCTCGTAGCGGAGGCTGTATGACACCGGCTACCAACGATAACTTCCAACGGCTAATCGCCCATTTAAAAGCCCAGGGCGAGGCAGCTTGTGCTCGCAGCGAAAACACAGCCGAATATCAGAGTTTTATCCAGGTCTTTCCGTTAACGCGATTACCGCACCTGACTTTAGATCAGTACTGCGTGGGTAAAGGCGGGGGCGCGTCGTTCTGTTGGTGGATCGAACAGGGCGTGATACCTGCGCTCGGGCGTTATATGCCAGGAACATCCAGAGGCCACATTCTCTATTTTCTAAGTGACGGCACGCTTTATAAGAACCGTCGCCTGCAAGGTTTGAGCGATGAAGAAGCGCTGCGCTACACACTCAAAATCCACTGTGCTATCGCGGGCGCAAGCCCCGACGATTTGCTCTGGATTGATGACGACAAAGCGATCTACGTCCGTGCCGGTGTGGAGCCGCGAGTCACTGTTGGTGATGGGCGCAAGCTGCGTTTATTAGCCTGCTATCTCCCTGCGCAGACTTTGCCCATCTCGTCGTCGGAACATTTGGGTCATTACCTTAAAGCCCTTGGTTGCCCCGACGAGAATGTCCCGCCTTTGAAGAAGCCCGTGGCTCGTATGCTCAAGCTACGTGAATACTACGAGCTGGCCAGAGAATCGGTCCCAGGCCTTAGCCCGTTCGGATTTATGCGAGGCCTTTACAGCGGTGAATTGGGGCTTGCACCGGTTAAGGAGCTCTCCGCCAGCGACGATGGAGAGCCGGCCAGCCTATTCGTTCCAATTCAATTGAGCCACGGCGATCGGGTGGACTGGAACCGGATTACTCACGTGCGCCTGACGGGACGCAAGGCAGATACGCCAAAGGCCCAACAATCTCTGGATTTTATTGCGTCTCACGTCGATAGCGCCGATGTCGCGGCTATCGCTGACCTAGAAGCGGACTTCCCTGGTAGAACATGGGGGCAGAAAGGTCAGCAGGGCGCCATGCGCTTTGACCTGCGCCATTTCGCAAATAGTCGGGACAGCGGAGATAACCCGCAGGACAAGGGCTTGTTGGAGCTTGGCTATATGACAAGTACCGTTGATGGTGAGGGACGTGCAATGACTCAGGTGCGGGTGCCGTTAAATCAAATCCTCTTCGGTCCACCCGGCACCGGTAAAACGCACGCCACGGTCGAGCATGCGTTAGCCATTCTTGATCCGCAGTTGCTGAGCGCTTGTAAAGACGACGTTGAAAACAGTCGTAAAAGGCTGAAGAGCCGCTTCGACGAGCTAGTGCAGCAAGAGCGCATCCGTTTCGTCACCTTCCACCAGAGCTTCAGCTACGAGGATTTCGTCGAGGGGCTGCGTGCCGAGAGCGACGCTGATAGCGGGCAGTTGCGTTACGAAGTGGTCGATGGTGTTTTCAAAAGCCTTTGCGAAGCAGCCGCCGCCAAAGTCACTCAGCAGGCGGAAGCGCCGTTAGAACTCGGTAAGCGCAGAATTTGGAAAATGTCCCTGGGTAATACCCTTGGTAGCGACGCCGGGGTTTACGAAGAGTGCGTTCAGGGTGGCTATGTGCTGCTGGGCTACGGTGGCGGTATCGACTTCAGCGGCTGTAGCAACCGTGGCGATGTACAGCAACGTTTCGTGGATGCTGGCGTAACCCTCGATGGCCCTAACGATTACAGCGTGACCAGCGTTACCGCGTTCGTCACCAAGATGAAGCCGGGCGATCTGGTGGTGGTAAGCGATGGCAATTTTAAGTTCCGCGCGATTGGCGAAGTCGCTGGCGGCTATGCCTTCAAAATCCATCCCGAGTACGACCCGCATTATTCACAAATGCGGCCGGTGAAATGGCTGCGCCAATACAGCCCGTCTTTGCCCCATAGTGAGTTACTGAACGGCCAGTTCAGCCAGATGACGCTCTATGAGTTGCGTAGCCCAACCCTAAACCGCGAGAAATTACAGGCGCTGCTGGGGGCGCAAACGACTGAAGATGGGGCGTTGTTTCACGTCGGCCAGCGTTTTGGCCAGGGCTATGTGGTGCGTGCGATCAGCCCCGAAGTGGTTGAGCTAGATAAACCTAAAGGCGGTGTCCTGCCATTGCCGCTGAGTTTGGTGCGGCAGCTATTGACCTATGTGCAGAACGGCAAGCTGGACGTCGAGGATATCCGCCAGGGCCGCATCTTCCAAAAGGTGGCAGAGGCCGAGCTCGAGAAATTCATCGTCAATGGCTACCAAAGCCTGTTTGCGGCAATGGTCGAACAACTGCTGAAGCCACAGCCTAAGAGCACAACTGTCGATGCTCGAGTGCTCATCATCGATGAGATCAACCGCGGCAATATCTCGCGCATTTTTGGCGAACTCATCACCCTAATCGAGAAGTCCAAGCGTGCTGGCGCTGAAGAGGCGTTGTCGGTGGTGCTGCCGTATTCCAAGGAGCGGTTCAGTGTGCCAGATAATGTTTATCTCATTGGCACCATGAACACCGCCGACCGTTCGCTGGCAGGGCTGGATATAGCCCTGCGCAGGCGCTTCGTATTCCGTGAGATGCCGCCAAAGCCAGAATTGCTGGACAGCGTGGAGGTGCAGGGGCTTAACATCGGCCAGCTGTTGCGGGTGATGAATCAGCGCATTGAGGTGCTATTTGATCGAGAACATTGTCTGGGTCACGCCTACTTCATGCCGCTGGAGAAGGACGCCTCGCTGGCACGCCTGGAGAGAATCCTGCGCAATGAGATTCTGCCGCTGTTGCAGGAATATTTCTTTGACGACTGGCAGCGCATTCAGTGGGTTCTCAATGATCACCGTAAGCCCGCGATTGATTGCTTCGTGCAACAGGATAACCAGGATCTGGCAGGGCTGTTCGGCAATATCAGCGTGCCAGCGCAAGGCGGGGTATGGCGGATCAATGATGCGGCGTTCAAACGGATTTCTGCGTACAGGGGAATTATCGGCGTGCAGTCCCCAGCCGAGATTCCTGCTGAGATCGAGGAGACGGGTGCGTGAGCGCGTTCGTTACCGTTCGTGAATATGCTCGCCTGACAACGGCCGCTGTCGCGCCCGGCAACCTTGACTGCGCGCAAATTACCGAAAGTGCCTTCGAGTGGCTGTGTGAGCTGAGTGCCGGATTCAACCGTAACGGCGCGCCGTTACTGCAGGTTGAAGGGCGGTGCTCGCTGAAGTGGGATTCCTACGTGGGCGTTCTGGAAACACCCTGCGGTACGCGGCTGGAGATTCTGCCCAAGCATCACGAGCAGGATGATTGCATGCTGAAAAGCCGGCGTTTGCTGCGCAAGCTGATTCAGCACGCCTTGCATCTCAAGCCGCGCGAGGCATCGGTGACGAGCCTCGAATTGTTTGATGCGCCGCTCAGTGAGTGGGTGATGGGGCAGTTTCTGGCGGAGCTGGATTTGTTGGTCAAGCGTGGTGTGCGCTTCGACTACCAACGCATCGAGGAGGAACAGCGTTTTCTCCGTGGCCAGCTCAATGTGGTGGCGCAGATGCGCCAGCCGCCGGGCCGCCAGCATCACTTTCAGATTCGCCACGATGTATTTCTGCCTGATCGGGCCGAGAATCGCTTGCTCAAGCTGGCGCTGGAGCAGGTGGCCAAAGCCACCCAGGATGCAGCCAATTGGCGACTGGCCAACGAGTTGCGGGCGATGCTCGCGGAGTTGCCAGCCAGCCGACAGGTAAGTCAGGACTTTCGGGCATGGAGCCGCGACCGGTTGATGGCGCATTACCAGGCGGTGAAGCCCTGGTGTGAGTTGATCCTCAATCAGCAGATGCCGATTGCCGTGGCCGGTGACTGGCGCGGCATGAGCCTGCTGTTTCCGATGGAAAAGCTATTCGAGTGTTATGTCGAGGCCTGGTTGCGTAAGCAGTTGCCCTCCACAGCACGCTTGACGAGCCAGGCCAGCCGCGAGCACTTGTGCGGGCATGATCATGGGAAGATGTTTCGCTTGAAGCCGGACCTGCTGATCGATACCGCTGAGCAACGCTGGATTCTGGACACTAAATGGAAACGTGTGGATTCAGGAGAACCTGAGAAAAACTACAACTTGAACCAGGGTGATTTTTACCAGTTGTTTGCCTATGGCCATAAGTATCGCGTTGGAGCAGGCATACCTACCCTGGTGCTGATCTATCCGTTCTGGTCGGGGCTGCAAAAAGCGCTGCCGGTATTCGATTACGGAGAAGGCATGAAGCTATGGGTGCTGCCGTTCGATTTGGATAATGAGCGTTTGCTGAACGCTGATTGCGCCGGTATTCCATTGCGGCAGACAGCGTCTTCCCCCACCCGGATGGAATTGACCGCATGAGCACCTACCAGCCACCGCTGACCCTCACCCCGCACATGCTCGCCCTGGTCGCCGAGATCGCCGAACAGGTCGGCCGGCTGACGGCACGCGAGGAGGCGGCAATGACCCCGCAATTGCGCCGGGGCAATCGCATCCGCAGCATCCAGGCCTCGCTGGCCATCGAGAACAACACCCTGAGCGTCGAGCAGGTCACCGCCGTGCTCGACGGCAAGCGTGTGCTCGGGCTGCCCCGTGAGATCCAGGAAGTGCGCAACGCCTTCGCCGCCTACGAAGCCATGCCCGGCTGGAATGCTGCCAGCCGGGCCGATTTGCTGGCCGCCCATGGCCGCTTGCTGCATGGCCTGATTGATGATGCCGGCCACTTTCGTCGCGGCGGGGTTGGCATTTATCGGGGTGAACAACTCATGCACATGGCGCCACCGGCCAGCCGCGTGGCGCAACTGGTCGACGATCTGCTCGGCTGGCTGGAAGCCACCGACTTACACCCGTTGCTGGCCAGTTGCGTGTTCCACTACGAATTTGAATTCATCCACCCGTTCGCCGATGGCAACGGTCGCATGGGCCGGTTGTGGCAGACGCTGATTCTCAGCCGCTGGCGACCGGTGCTGGCCTGGCTTCCGGTGGAAAGCGTAATCCGCGACCGTCAGGATGCTTATTACGCAGCCCTGTCCGCCGCCGACCAGGTCGCCGAGGCGACGCCTTTCGTGGAGTTCATGCTGGAGGCGCTGCAGCAGGCGCTCGGCGAAGCATTGGAGGCGCAGGCGCGAGAAACAGAAATAACGTCGGGGAAAAAGTCGGTAAAAACGTCGGGGAAAATCCTGCAGGCCATTGCTGCACGGCCCGACATCACCATTCCCGAACTGGCCGCACTGACCGGCGTCACCGAGCGCTCGGTTGAGCGAAGTCTGCGCAAGTTGCAGTCTGAAAACCGCCTGCGCCGCGTGGGGCCGGCCAATGGAGGGTACTGGCAGGTGATTCCGGCCGGTCAGACCGAGTGACCCGTCGATTACCGGGTTGTCATGTTTTTTCGTCATGTCGATGCGTTCGACGGATCAAGGATTGAGCAGTAATGACCGAAGACCAACTGGAACAGGAATGCCTCGGCTGGCTGGGCGAACTGGGTTACACGCACCTTTACGGGCCGGATATCGCCCATGACGGCGGCGACCCGCAGCGCGACAGTTATCGCCAGGTCGTGCTGACGGAACGCCTGCGCGCCGCCATCGCAAAGCTCAATCCCCAGGTGCCGCTGGCCGCTCGCGAGGATGCGCTCAAGCAGGTAGTGGATCTGGGTGTGCCGGCGCAGTTGTCGGCCAACCGCCTGTTCCATCGGCTGCTGGTCGGCGGCGTGCCGGTGCAGTACCAGCTCGATGGCGAAACCCGGGGTGATTTCGTGCGGCTGATCGACTGGGTAAACGTGCGCGGCAACGAGTGGCTGGCGATCAACCAGTTCAGCATTCAGGGGCCGAAGCACACCCGGCGCCCCGACATCATCCTGTTCGTCAACGGCCTGCCGCTGGTGCTGCTGGAGCTGAAGAACCCCGCCGATGTGAACGCCGACCTGTGGAAGGCCTTCGACCAGTTGCAGACCTATAAGGAGCAGATTCCCGATCTGTTCCACTACAACGAAAGCCTGGTGATTTCCGATGGCAGCGAGGCGCGCATGGGTTCGCTGTCGGCCGATGCCGAGCGCTTCATGAACTGGCGCACCATTGACGGTGAACAGCTCGACCCGCTGGGTCAATTCAACGAACTGGAAACCCTGCTGCGCGGGGTGATGGCGCCGGAGATGCTGCTGGATTACCTACGTTACTTCGTGCTGTTCGAGGACGACGGACGCCTGGTGAAAAAGATCGCCGGCTACCACCAGTTCCACGCCGTGCGGGCGGCGATCCGCCAGGTGGTCAGCGCTTCGCGCCCGGGCGGCACGCATAAGGGCGGGGTGGTCTGGCATACCCAGGGCTCGGGTAAGAGCATCACCATGACCTGTTTCGCCGCGCGGGTGATGCAGGAGGCGGCGATGGAGAACCCGACCATCGTGGTGATCACCGACCGCAACGACCTGGACGGCCAGTTGTTCGGGGTGTTCTCGCTGTCCCAGGATCTGCTGCGCGAACAGCCGGTGCAGGCCGAGACGCGCGGCGATCTGCGCGAGAAACTAGGCAACCGTCCGAGTGGCGGCATCGTGTTTGCCACCATTCAGAAGTTTATTCCGGGTGAGGATGAAGACAGCTTCCCGGTGCTTTCGACTCGCTCGAACATCGTGGTGATCGCCGACGAGGCGCATCGCACCCAATATGGTTTCCATGCCTCGCTGAAGGCGCCCGACCTGAAGGTGGCCGAGGCCAGCGCCCGCTATCAGGTGGGCTATGCCCAGCACCTGCGCGATGCCTTGCCGAACGCCACCTTCGTGGCCTTTACCGGCACGCCAGTGTCCAGTGAGGACCGTGACACCCGGGCTGTGTTCGGTGACTACATCCATGTGTATGACATGCAGCAGGCGAAGGATGACGGCGCCACGGTCGCGATCTACTACGAGTCGCGGCTGGCCAAGCTGTCGCTGAAAGACAGTGAGCTGGCACATATCGATGATGAAGTCGATGAGCTGGCGGAGGATGAGGAAGAGGATCAGCAATCGCGTCTGAAGTCGCGCTGGGCGGCGCTGGAAAAGGTGGTGGGGGCGGAGCCGCGCATCAAAAGCGTGGCGGCGGATCTAGTGGCGCACTTCGAGGAGCGCAACCAGGCGCAGACCGGCAAGGCCATGATCGTGGCCATGAGTCGCGAGATCTGCGTGCACCTATACAACGAGATCGTTGCGCTGCGTCCCGACTGGCATGAAGAGGACCCGGAGCAGGGCGCGATCAAAGTGGTGATGACTGGCAGCGCTTCGGACAAGGCGTTGCTGCGCCCGCATATCTATCCAAGTCAGGTGAAGAAGCGCCTGGAGAAACGCTTCAAGGACCCGAAGGACCCGCTGCAGCTGGTCATCGTGCGCGACATGTGGCTGACCGGCTTCGACGCACCCTGCGTGCACACTCTCTATGTGGACAAGCCCATGAAGGGCCACAACCTGATGCAGGCCATCGCCCGGGTGAACCGGGTGTTCAAGGACAAGCAGGGCGGCCTGGTGGTCGACTACATCGGCATCGCCAACGAACTGAAGGCAGCGCTCAAGGAGTACACCGCCAGCAAGGGGCGTGGGCGACCAACCGTCGATGCCCACGAAGCCTATGCGGTGCTTGAGGAAAAACTCGACGTGCTGCGTGGCCTGCTGCATGGCTTCGATTACAGCGATTATCTAACCGGTGGCCACAAGCTGCTGGCCGGTGCGGCGAACCATGTGCTGGGGCTTGAGGATGGCAAGAAGCGCTTCGCTGACAACGCGCTGGCCATGAGCAAGGCCTTCACCCTGTGCTGCACGCTGGATGAAGCCAAGGCGGTGCGCGAGGAGGTGGCCTTTCTGCAGGCCATCAAGGTGCTGCTGACCAAGCGCGAGATCAGCGCCAGGAAGAAGACCGACGAGGAACGCGAACTGGCTATCCGCCAGATCATCGGCAATGCCGTGGTTTCCGGCGAGGTGGTGGATGTGTTCGAGGCGGTGGGGCTGGACAAGCCGAACATTGGCCTGC
Source organism: Stutzerimonas kunmingensis (assembly GCF_032106285.1). Lineage (GTDB taxonomy): Bacteria > Pseudomonadota > Gammaproteobacteria > Pseudomonadales > Pseudomonadaceae > Stutzerimonas > Stutzerimonas kunmingensis_B. The sequence goes on along the minus strand of NZ_DAMCPO010000026.1, from coordinate 2,705 downwards.
TGGACGATGAATTCCTCGCCGAGGTGCGCAACCTGCCGGAGAGAAATCTGGCGGTGGAGCTGCTGGAACGGCTGCTGGAAGGCGAGATCAAGAGCAAGTTCGCCAGCAACCTGGCACAGGAAAAGAAGTTCTCCGAGCTGCTCGACAACGTCATCAAGCGCTACCAGAACCGCTCCATCGAAACCGCTCAGGTCATCGAAGAGCTGATCGAGATGGCCAAGAAGTTCGCCGCCGCCAGCAAGCGTGGCGAGCAGCTTGGGCTCAATGATGACGAGCTGGCCTTCTACGATGCCCTAGCCAATAACGAAGCCTCGGTGCGTGAACTGGGCGATGAGATCCTTGCCAAGATCGCACATGAGCTGACCGCAGGCTTACGGCAGAACGTGACTGTGGATTGGAGTAACCGCGACAGCGTACGTGCGAAGCTGCGGCTAATGGTCAAGCGCATCCTACGGAAATACAAATATCCGCCTGACCAGCAGGAAGGCGCTGCACAGCTGATTTTGGAGCAGGCTGAGATCCTATGTGCAGGTTGGGCGTAGGTTGGGTCGGTTACAAGCTCGCTATCGAAGATCCCTTCAAGCCGGGATGCGGCAGACTGCTCTCGGAGCAAGGTCAGGGCAGATAATCCGCTTTGGCTGACACCAGTGAGCTTTTTAGGTGGCTCCGTACTGGTTGGCGCAGGTTGTTGGTCTCCAAATCGGTACCGCCTGCGCTCATTTTCATGGATACCAGCCCGTGGATACCGGAAGCACACTGGCTCCGACTGTCGCCTCGTGCTGGCTGATGCCCCGCCTGCCGGGACGGTGAATCTATTCTGACGCAATGCGCGCGCGGCATAGTACGCAAAGGTACATTTCCGTGCGTACCACGCTGCGTACCACTCTTTTGCGTACCTGGTAGCCGATGCGCAGCACCGTTGAGTCGCTACGGCTCAAGTGCCGCCCCCTCTTCGGTTGATACTTCTCGAGGCCGGCCAATGGTCTGCTGGGTTTAGGGTGGCTTAATAAATGAAGACCAAATGAGTGATGTATTAACTGTCCGTTTCCGTGCGCACCACTCTGTTGCGCACCGTCTTGTAGGCCACGGCAATCCATCAATCTGCTGGTAGGCCTCAAAAGTTAATCGCTGCAGTTGGGGGATGCTTTACCCCAGAAGAATGCGCTGTAGTGCGAGCATATGGACGCCAGTCTGGCGGTAGTGGCTGAAAGCATGCTCGAGGGACGGGGAGTTTATTGTTGACTACCGGTACCGTGCCTCATTCTCTTTTTTGGTGTAGCGATACCCCGTCTCGCTGATGCCCTGCTGCTCGATTGGCAAGCGTCGTCGTCCCAGGTGAGCTGGCACGTCGGCTCTGACATTGGATCGATACAGAAACTGGTCGGCTTGCATTAAGGAAAGTATTTGGTCGGCATGGGCCTGTCGTTTCTTTGCCCCCGTAGACAGCTGCGGAGATCGTAACGGCGCGGGCGGGAGTTAGCGGTGCTGCGTCGGCACGGATGACTTATATGAGGCGAAACAGCTCGACAACGATTACTTTGCGGAGGAGTGACGGTGACTTTTGTTGCTACATCTCCTTGCTACAGAAATCGTCAGTCCACTCGTCAACAGTTTGGTCTTGCGGTCGTTTGGGTAATGGGGTGGCTGAGCTAGGCCCCGTGTCATCGCTCTTCCTGATTACCGCTTTACCGTAGTATTGATCGCCCGTAGTTGATTTCGGCTGAAAGCCGCGTAGCGCATGGCCTGTAGCCAAATCCCTATCCGGTTTTTTTATCCGGCGGTTATCCGGTTCATATCCGGCTGTTATCCGAGAGTTTTCCGGCAAAAATGCTTTCCTAACCAGGTCAGCAGAAACGAACAACGGTCTTATTGAACCTTTAACCATTCGGCCATCATCACGGTCTTCAGTCAGAATTGCTGTGTACAGCATGCCTTTGAGTTTGCCCATGTAGTCGTGAAACGATGTGAGGCTTTTGGGGATGGCGAGTGCTGTAGATTTCCAAAACTTATAGAACTCACCACGTTCGGTAACAATGAAGTGCCCCTTCGGTAGTGGTGCGCCTGCCTTTCCGCTGTTGGTAGTGCGAATGCGAGTAAGACCAACGTTGAAAATAGCGTAAGTGCTTTCGTCCGCTATGACCGAGGTGAATTGTAGGGATATCCCTGCATGCTTTAACCTACCGTAATAACCTGTTTTGTAGCTGCGGTATTCGTATGCATCTATCTCTAGCGCGGTCAGAATCTCGCGCCGGAGAATCAGCGAGTATTTTTTTAGAAAGTCCTGGCTCACTTCTTCCCCGTTGGGCTGGCGCACAACGAGCCGGCCGAGCTCGATACTGACTTCGGCTTTGCGGCTAAGCAGCCGGCTAACACGAGAGGTCATAGTTATTCAGGCTCTGATCTGTAGACGCAACGCGGATTACTCCGCATCACGTTCCTTGATCTTGCCAGCGAGCCAGGCGTTCAGCTCGGCGATCACATAGTAGGCGGCAGCCTGACGGGTATCGCTGAATTTGATGGGTTTCGGGAACGTCGGGTCTTTTTTGCGCAGCTTGTCCAGCCCGGAGCGGGTCTGGCCGATGACCTTGCAGACTTCGGGCTGGGGAATGAGAGCTTGGTCAATCGTGGGGTGGGTAGGGTGCATCTGAGCGTGTTGCCGCTGACCGAAAACTGACCCAGTAGAGGCTGTTCTGCCGACTGAAAAC
>NZ_DAMCPO010000025.1:0-65889 GCF_032106285.1 Stutzerimonas kunmingensis | reverse complement strand
CCTGGGTCAAATTTCAATCGGCAGGGTGGGTCAATTTTCCATCAGCGCCAACACCAGTGACCTCAAAACGCTCTCTCAGCAATTGAAGCAGCAGCCAGGGATGCCGGCTCCACGCCTATACGAACAGCCCTTCTACAAAATCGGCAGATATAGCTTCCAATTCCCTTGGGTTGGTGCGCAGCAGAACAATCTGACGGCTGCCATCAATAACTTGCGGCGTGTGAATGCACGTAGAGCTGATGTACAAGCAGAAACGCAGAGAGTCGAGCTAGCGCTGGCAGAGAGCTTTCGACTACAAGGTTTTGTCGTGGAGGTGGGATATCGGCCTCCCGTGACAGGCGATGAGGATGCCGGCGAGGTGGATTTGATCTGCCAACGGGATGGCCTGCTGCTGCTCATTGAGGTCAAGTCAGGTTATATCCGCTCGACCACCCATGAGGTTTGGTTGCATCGTACCAACACATTGCGTAAGGCCGCTTGGCAGCTCCGGCGTAAGCGTCATGCGGTGGCCAGAGCGCTGGTGTCTGATCAACATCTGCGCTCCAGGTTAGGCTACTGCGGCCAGCATCCTGAGGCACACCTGCGGGCCTGGATCGTCGATACATCCATTGAACTTGACGGGCAGTCCATCGATGGCTTCAGAGTAGTTTCCCGAGAGGCGCTAGAGATCATTCTGCGTGATGAGAAGCATCTTCTGAGGCCGCTGGACCAGGTTGATGACGATGGCCGGGGCTCATTGTTTCCTGATGGGTTTACTGCTAGCAGATTTATAGCTGTTGTTGAGTCCGATGAGCTGTGGCGAGGCATCTGTTAGCACTTGGGGGGAGGCGATTTTGGTCCGGCCTACAGCGCGGCACGCTGGCATTCGCCTCATGCTGAAGAGTGGGGGCGTGTCGTCGCCACATACAAACCAAGATGATCTTCGCCTGCGCTTGAAGCTGGACGTGCTAGGGCCTGTTGCCGTTTTACATGGGCAACCATAGGAAGGCGCAGGCCATGGCCACCACGCTCTCGTAATTCTCTTGAGCTTGTCGAATCGAGAGGCCACCGCCCGGTAGTGCTTCAGCCGGGCGAAAGCGTTTTCCACCTGGTGGCGATTGCGGTACAGGCCTCTGTCCAGATTCGCGTTGCCTTTCACAGAGTTACGCTTGCTCGGGATCACGGCCTTGGCCCCTTGTCGCTCAACTTGCTATCGGATTCTCTCGCTGTCATAGCCCTTATCCGCAACGAGGGTTTCTGCCGCTGGGAGCTTGGAAATCAATGCGGGTGCCTGAGTGCAGTCATTGATTTGGCCTCCCGTGATTTCAAACTCGATGGGCAAGCCATGGACGTCCACCGCCAGATGAATCTTGCTGGTATTGCCGGCTCGGCTTTTCCCTATAGCTTCATCGTTTGCGCTGGCAGCACCTGCGCTGTGCTGGTGAGCCTTGGCATAGCTGCCATCAATGAACACCCACTCCATGTCGGGCTCCGCCACCAGCATCTTGAAGACCTTGAACCATTTGCCGGCAGCAGACCATGCGTTGAAGCGTTTGTAGACCTTATTCCAGTTACCAAACGCCTTGGGCAGGTCTCTCCAGGGACATCCCTAGAGCATGCCTTCCACGGTCATTCGTAGATCACGCTTGTTGTAGATGGCCTTGTGCAGGAGAATTTCCCGCAGCTTCGACCAATGCTCGTCGTTGAGTAGTAATCGGGGCATTGCAAGCTCGTATCGATGTCGGGTTAGAGCTTCAACGATACGAGCTTGCTCTTATTAATCAATTGGTTAGCGCGAAACGGCAACAGACCCTAGCTATCTGTGTAAGGGCGCGCTGAGCCGTCGTAGATCAAAGACGACGCGCTCGGAAGAAGGCTATCTGGCTTTTGCGACCATTAGTTCCGGCCAGCGAGTGGTGTAGGCGGGCGATAGCAGTTCTCTACGCATTGCCCACTCGGCTGGTTTTGCAATACGACCTGGCTGCAGCGTTCCACGTCCCCAGCGATTGTTGATGGCGTCCAGGGCGCTCATCAGTCGCTCGGTTTTTACGGGTTGTTCGGGGGCGAACAGATCGGGTGTGTACTCATTCTTGTGACAGAGATCCAGGAGTAGCACTTGTGCCTTGGCGTAGCTGAATCCCTCTCGGAAGACGTGCTTCAGCCCTGCCTGTACGGCCTTGATGATCAATCGGCTGTCGTCGGTTGGGTAGGGCAATTGGCAGAGGATGCCGTTGGCATATTTGGTTTCAGCGGGGTTGAACATCCCTGTGCGCAGGCTGACCCGTACCTGCCGGCAGAGTGATTGCTGATTACGCAGTTTTTCGGCGGCGCGCATGGCATAGGCGGTGACGGCTTCTTGGATTAGAGGTAACTCGCACAGTCGTTTGCCGAATGAGCGGCTGGAGCAGATCTCCTGCTTGGGCGCGATCTCGCTCTCAATTTCCAGGCAGGCGATGCCGCGCAGTTCTCGCGCAGTCTTTTCCACCACCACGTTGAACCGTTTGCGCAGCGTCCAGGCGTCCATCTGCGCCAGCTCCCAGGCTGTTTTGATCTGCATGCCTTCCAGGTGCGCGCGCAGCCGTGGGCCTACACCCCAGACTTCTTCAACTGGCATGGCTTTGAGCAATTTGTCACGCCGAATAGGGTTGCGAATGTCCACGACACCGCCGGTCTGCTTTTGCCAGCGTTTGGCGGCGGCATTGGCCAGCTTGGCCAGTGTCTTGGAGGTTGCTATCCCAATACCCACGGGAATACCGGTTTTCTGTTTCACCTCCGCCTGTACTTGGCGGCCTATCGACTCCAGTGGTTCGGTAAGCCCGGTCATATCTGCGAAGGCTTCATCGATGCTGTAGATTTCGACGTTCGGAAAGCGGGCCTCAAGGATGGTCATCACCCGTTCGCTTAGGTCGCCATACAGTGCGTAGTTACTGCTGAAGGCCACGACTCCGTGGTGCTTGAGATCACTACGAATCTCGTGAAAGAGCGCGCCCATCTTCACGAATGGCTTGGCATCGGCAGATCTGGCAATGACGCAGCCGTCGTTATTGCTGAGCACCACGATGGGCGTGCGTTGCAGGTCGGGGCGAAAGACCCGCTCGCAGCTTGCATAGAAGCTGTTGCAATCGATCAGCGCGTAGACCGGCTCAACCATGGTTCAGGTGATTGCGCAGGCTATGGGTGACGACACCCCAGATCTTCAGCTCATCCTGCTCCAGGATGTAGCGCGGCGAGTAGGTGGGATTCTCCGAGCGCAACACGAATTGCCCCTGGTCCTGCGCCAGGCGCTTCACAAACACATCGCCGTTGAGGCATGCCACCACCACGTTCCCAGGGCGGGCTTGCAGTGCGCGGCTAACGATCAGGTGGTCGTTATCGAAGATGCCAGCGCCGACCATGCTGTCACCGCTGACGGCTACCACATAGGTGTGCGGGGCCTGCAGATCCAGCAGCGCATCGAGCGACAGCTTGTGCTCCATGTGATCAAGCGCTGGGCTGGGAAAGCCTGCTGGGACTCGTGCATCAAAAAGGGGGAGGGCGGTGCCGCTGCGCTGCAGCGGTCCGAGGATAAGGGCGTTGCTCATTGCGGGCTGACCTATAACTGTATTTATATACAGTAATCGGGATTCCGTCATTTCGGCAAGGCGCGTTCGTCGACAGGGTATGGGGTCTGCGTGGATTGTTTACAGGCGAAAAGTAGACAGATCGCACCGGAGGGCGGTTCTCGCTAGGGTGGGGGCAACCGACCAGGAGTACCTCCTATGATCTTGTTGCTCACCCTTAGCGATCTTTTGCCTCTGGCGCTCGTGCTGCCCGTGCTGCTTGGACTGGCCAGGCTGGCCTATGGCGGCACTGCGGATTAAGAGTTTGTGTCTCTTGGCGCTGCTGGCTTCAGCCCCAGAAGTTATTGCATATCCGCTGCACCGCCGCATTGGCTGCCCGCCGGTCAAACAGCTCGGGATCGAAGTTGCCGCCGCTTGGCTGTTGGGTAGAGACCAGCAAGTCCAAATAACCTGGCACGCCACCTGCGTCCTCGGGCGGGCAGGCGCGGGCGCCATCGAGTAGTTCGCACCAGGTGCCAGCGAAGTCGGAGGGCTCGATGCTTTCCACGGCAATCACATGCTGCCAGCTATCGCCGAAGTCGTAGAGATAGCGCAGCCGGTCCGCCTCTTTGAATACTCGGCGCAGTTTGGTTTTGCGGTCATCCAGCACGTCGTCGTACTGCTACACCAGCTCGGCATCCAGCGGCATATAGCTGTTCACGCCATTGCTGAACTCATGCAAGTGGCAGCTGTGCCAGCCGAAGGCCGCCTGAATGAAGTGGTGCAGTTTGCGTAGGGTGCAGTCGCCGTTCACCCAGATGCGCCGCCAGATCGGCGGATCGAGCTGCAATGGCTCTAGCTGGATATGTAGGGTGTAGAGCAGGGGTTGGGTGGCCATACGGGCTCCATCTGTCAGTGATAAAGCCAGGGCTTCAGTTCATCGAGGTTGGCTACAACAATCTGCTGAGCCTCGGGCTTGGCATGCACCTTGGTCGGGTCGATCTGGTAGCGCTGCAACACGTACTGCACCAGCGCGCCACGGGTCTCGATCAGTAGCTGGCCGTCCTGCATGCCATAGTCTGCTTCGATAATGGCACGCTGCTCAGGCTTCAGGCGCGAGTCGGGTTCGATGACCACCGCGAGCTCGGTATTCCACCCGCAATCCAGGTCCCGGCTGTGTTCAGACTGGTCATCCATAAGCCCCGGCTCACCGCGGAAACGACTGAGCACAAAGTCCCGATAATCTCCGTTCTTCTCGCAGTAAGCGCGTACATGCCAACGCATGCCGGTGTAAATCAGGGTATGTGGGGCAATCAACCTGGTCTCAACGTCCGGGGTGCTGAAAGACACATACTCGCACTCCAGCCGCAGTCCCTCTCGGCAGGCTTTGAGCAGAGGGCGCAACACCTGCGGGCGGACTGAACGATCCGGTACACCCAGCACCTCGGTGTGCGCATAGGCCAGGGCTAGCCCGTCGATATGAGGTGCCCGCTCGTAGTTTTGATTAAGCAGATGCAGGTAGGCGCTGGCACTGTCATCAATGAATAGCGGTTTGAAGTGGCGGCTCGGTACATACCCCTTCAAATGCTTGTCATATTCCAGGTTCTTCGGCGCGTACTCGGCAATGTACGAATTGATGTCCTTCGACGCCTGCTGGCGGCTGATGCCGAAGCTCTGCATCAGATGGCCCGTGGTTAACCGGCCCTCCCACCAGGCCACCGTCTCGATCAAACGGTAGCGCAGCGCCAGATCCCAGCGCACCGCCGCGATTTCCTGCTTACGCTTCATAGCCTCTCTATCTGCTCGAAAACTTTACCTGTACAGGCAAACACCGTAGATATGTCGCTCAACATTACATATCTTGATAGCCAGAGACAAGCAGGCCGATGTCATTTAGTCCGGGGGCTGTAGCTAGTCCAGTACACAAGTTGGATGTGCGGTTCCTGATTGGAGGGGCGTGAAGATGAATCAACTGGATCGAATTCGCGGTTGCCTGCTGGCCGGTGCGGCTGGCGATGCTTTGGGCGCGGCGGTGGAGTTCATGGATTGGCCGAGCATCCGGCAGAAGTTCGGTGAGCGGGGTATTCGGGATTTTGCCCCTGCATTCGGCAAGCTGGGCGCCGTCACCGACGATACCCAGATGATGTTGTTCACTGCCGAAGGCCTGTTGCGGGCCTGGGTTCGGCAAAGTGCACGCGGTATCTGCCATCCGCCCTCGGTTATTCATCATGCGCTGCTGCGCTGGTACATCACCCAGGGCGGCAAACCAAAGGCTGAGGTCACGCAGGATGGCTGGCTAATCGGTGTGAAAGACCTGTGGTCGAGCCGCGCGCCGGGCATGACCTGCATGAGTGCGCTGGGCGCCAGCCAGGCGTTTGGCGACAAGGCCAGCAATGACAGCAAGGGCTGCGGTGGCGTGATGCGTGTAGCACCGCATGCGTTCTTCCCGCAAGCCTTCGAGTTGGCGGTCGAAAACGCACACCTGACCCATGCCCATCCCAGTGGATATCTGGCAGCGGGCCTGTTTGCCGACATTCTGCAGCGGATCTTCGAGCAAGGTTGCGACCTGAAAGACGCCATCCGCCAGAGCCTGGCCGAACATGGCCAGAAACCGGGCATGGCGGAAACCCGTGAGATGGTCGAGTACGCCCTGCGCCAGAGTGAGGCCGGTATCGCGCCTACGCCCGAAGGGATTGCCGTGATGGGTGGCGGTTGGGTGGCCGAAGAAGCCTTGGGCATTGGTCTGTGGTGTGCCCTGATGGCCAACAGTCTGGAGGAAGGTATCTGCTGGGCGGTCAATCACACCGGCGACAGCGACAGCACGGGTCTGATTGCCGGCAACCTGCTGGGTATCCAGTTGGGGACTGATGCCATTCCCGAGCGCTGGTTAGAGTCGCTGGAACTGCGCGAGGTGATCGAGCAGCTGGCGCATGACATCGAGTGGGTGCCGCGTACCTACTGCGGAGATTACGACTCAAATGTGGTTGAAGATGAGCGCATCTGGGAGCGTTATCCCGGGTCCTGATAGCGAGCAATACCATGAGTCGAAGAAAACATTGTGATGCCTTGCAATGGCTGGCAGCCGGATTGGCGGTGTTCTTGCTGGTCAGTGCTCAGGCTCAGGATCGAGATCTGGATAACGATGGCGTCTGGGATTACGGCAAAGGCGGCATCGACCGGGATGTCACGATGGCACGTGGGATTACGACAAGGGCGGCATAGACCGCGATTTGGATAACGATGGAATGTGGGATGAATAAGTCAGTAATGGTCGCAGTCTGTGCCGAGCTGATGTCAGATGGCGAAGGACTCGAATTGCTCGCCCCCTGCTATGTAGCGCGTCAGGAAGGTGTAATAGCCTGCATGGGTGAGCTGGAGCGCATGCGCAAGTGCTTTCCCGGTGCAGTCGAGGGCGCAGAGATGGTGGCTTTGCCCTGGTATGAGGGCATTGAGCAGTTGATGGAGTCGGTCAATCTTCACCCTTTTGAAGATGCAGCCGGCTACATGCCTACCGGTCACCGCCTGAGCATTCCAGGCGTGCATATCCGCCTGGAAGAAGGCAGCGTAGTGGCGCGCCGCGAGCGCATTAGCCTCACGCGGCATTAATAGGGGCCATACATGCCTCAGTTGCTAATAAATGCCTGATGCGCATCGCGTAAATGCTGCTGGTTCGATGTGCCTCAATTCGTTATCATCATTTTTAGCATGACTTCTTGAGCCATTTGGAATAGGCCCCTCGTATGCCCGATATCGCGCTAGAAGACGCTTCGCCTAATCAGCGCGAACGATTGTGGCAGATCGACTTTCTGGTGCGTTTTCGTGGGCAGGTGACCCGGCAAGATCTGGTGCAGCGTTTTGGAATCGCACGGTCTAACGCAACACGTGATTTCACTCTTTACCGGCAGTTAGCACCGGCAAATCTCGACTATGACCATCGCGAGAAGGTGTATCGCCGCACTGCGGTATTCCAGCCGCTTTTCACCTACGACCGTGAGCACACACTGCAAACTCTGACCCTGGGCCAGGGTGTCGGCTTAGAAGCTTGCGCTCAAGTCATTTTGGTTGACGCTGCGCCTACCCTGAATCAGCCCGATCTTGAGACGCTGGCTGCGGTATCTAGAGCTATTTATGCCGGGAAGGCGCTGAAGATTCGTTATGTGTCAGTCAGCAGCGGAGAGACCAGCCGAGAAGTTGTTCCGCACAGTCTCGTCAATACAGGTCTGCGCTGGCATGTCAGAGCGTACTGCAGGACTCATGCGCAGTTTCGCGACTTTGTACTAACCCGCATCACCTCCAGCGATGAGGTGCCCGGCGGAATAGACGAAGCGGTTGAGGCCAGAGAGCAGGATAAAGAATGGAATCATGAAGTGGATTTGGAGTTGGTACCGCATCCCAACGCTCGTTATGCCCGCGCCATTGAGCTGGACTATGGGTTGAAAGCAGGCCAATCCATCCATGTATCTGTACGGGCTGCTACTGCTGGCTACCTCTTGCGCCGCTGGGGCGTCGATTGCAGTCCTGATGCCCGTCTGAATCCAGATGAGTACCAACTGGCACTGCGCGATCCTAACGGTGTCGCCAAGCAGGTCAACCTCGCCATTGCCCCCGGTTTTAGCCTGGAGACAGTCCATTCATGACTGCACAGCAGAAGTTTGGTTTCAAATTTGGCCGCAACGGCGCGCACTCGGCACGCACCATGATGCTGGCTGAAGTGACCGAGCTGTTTCATGGCCGTGGCGTTGATGCCAGCGCAGCGCAGTACCAGGAGGATATTGAGCTCTTTAATGTTCTGCATAAGCCCACTGAAAAAGCCCGCAAATTGACATGGCGCCATTTGGTCGATTTGTACGCCATGGATAAGGAGGTCGTGCTCTTTCGTACCTTCCGCCGCCTGTGGGAGAGCGATGAGCGTGCGCGTGCTTTATTGACCTGCCAAATGGCCCTCGCTCGCGATCCACTGCTGCGACTCTCGCAAAACAAAATCGTGGGATTGGCCCCAGGCCAGCTGCTGCCGCGTGAAGAGATGGAGCAAGCTTTCGAAGAGCAGTTTCCTGATCGCTACAGCCCGGCCATGCTCAAGTCTTTGGCTCAGAACGTGAACGGTACCTGGACCAATGCGTGCTTCTTACAAGGTCGCAGTAAAAAACACCGTACCGAGCCCGATATTCATCCGGTCAACGTCGCCTTTGCACTGTTTCTTGGCTACCTGCAAGGCGCCAGTGGCAACCGCCTGTTCAACACCGAATGGACCAAGCTGTTTGGCTGCCGCCTGGAGCGCTTGCTAGAGCTGGCCCGTCAGGCCAGTTACAGCGGTCTGTTGAATTTCAAACACTCCAGTGAGGTCGTGGAAGTCACCTTCCCCGACTACCTGACCAAGGAAGAGGAGGGCTGGCTGCATGAGTAACCGCCTAAACCGTCTGCTGAAAAGTTACAGCAACCACATCAGCCTGCCGTGGATCAGCGGTCTGGCCAACGAGCAGCGGGTGCTTTTTGCCGTCTATCACAAGGAAGACGAGCTCAGGCTGCGTGCCCGTATCGAAGAGTTTCGGCTGGCTACCGAAAGTGCCGGCCACCCATGGCTGGAGCTGGACATCACTCGGTTGTTTCCAGACTGGATGGCACAGCAAAAGTACCGCGAAGACTATTTCGAAGACCCGGACAGCCTCACCCCGAAATACAAAACCTTCGCTCGCCAGTCGGTAACGGACTTGGCTGAGCGCATCAAGGATCAGGCCGACAGCAACACTCTGGTGGCCTTGGTTGGCTGCGGCACCCTATTCGGGTTTGCCTCGGTCTCCGATTTCGTCAAACAGCTGGCCGAGCATGTGCCGGGGCGCTTGTTGGTGCTCTTCCCCGGCGAGTACGTCAACAACACCTACCGCCTGCTGGATGCCCGCGATGGCTGGGGCTATCAGGCCACCGCCATTACGGCAGACAACTGAATACCGGCACACATTGCCGTTTTGAATTGAATAGCGCCAATGCGCACAGGGAGTACGCCCAGGATGTTGAACCGCGAGATTTACGACCTAGACCCGCAACAGAACCGACTGGAAAACAACGGCGTTGCCGAGGTCAAAGACGACCAGTCCCAGCAGGCCCTGAAAACCCTGCGCTACGAATTGCAGACCTTTGTCTGTGACGGCGAATACCAGGCGGGTCTCGATAAGATCCTCTCCGCTTATCTGCGCAACCTGGGTGACGGGTACGAACAGCCCGGCGTGTGGATCTCTGGTTTCTTCGGTTCGGGTAAATCTCACCTGGCTAAAATGCTTCGGGCTCTTTGGACCAACCAGGAGTTCAGTGATGGCGTAGCTGCTCGTGACATTGCTGATCTGCCGCAGGAGATCAAGGACCATTTCAAGGAACTCAGCATCCAGGCTAAGCGCCACGGTGGCCTCCACGCCGCCTCAGGCACTTTAGGTGCCGGTGCCAACAACAATGTGCGCTTGGCCCTGCTGAACATCGTCTTCAAGTCCGCTGGCCTGCCGGAACAGTATCACCAAGCGCGCTTTGTGCTGTGGCTGCATAAGCAAGGCATTTTCGATCAGGTTAAAGCCCACGTTGAAGCAGCAGGCGACAACTGGGATGACGAGCTGGAAGACCTCTACGTTTCCAGCAGCATTTCACGTGCCTTGCTGGCTATCGACAGCACCCTGGGAGATGACGTCAAACAAGTGCGCCAGCTGCTGCGCGAGCAGTACCCCAATGTGCAGGATGTGACCAACCAGCAGATGGTCGACGCCATCTATGACGCCCTAGTGAAGGATGGCCAGTTCCCGCTGACACTGGTGGTGCTCGATGAGGTGCAGCAGTACGTCGGCTCGGACTCGGAGAAGGCCCACCAGGTACAGGAAGTCGTCGAAACCTGCTGCAAGAGCTCCAAGTTCAAGAGCAAGATGTTGTTCGTGTCCACCGGGCAGAGCGCACTGTCAGGTATGGCTAACCTGCAGCGTTTGCTCGGCCGTTTCCAGATTCATGTGCAGCTTTCGGATACCGATGTCGAATCGGTGATTCGCAAAGTCATCCTGCGCAAAAAAGCCTCGGCTCGCCCGCACCTCGAGCAAGTCATGCAGTCCCATCTGGGCGAAATTTCCCGTCAGCTTCGCGGTACCAAGATCGAGCACCACCGCGACGATGAAAAGGTCATGCTGGCCGACTATCCGCTGCTGCCGGTGCGCCGGCGCTTTTGGGAAAAGGTCCTGCGTATTGTTGATACCACAGGCACTGCCTCGCAGCTGCGTAACCAACTCAAGGTCATCCACGAGGCCGCTCAAGCCACGGCAGATCAGCCTCTGGGGCACGTGGTCGCCGCTGACTTCATCTACAACCAGATCTCGGTCAACCTGTTGCAGACCGGAGTGATTTCCAAAGAAATCGCTGAAACCATTGGCCGCTTGTCAGCCGGTGATGCTGACGAGAAGCTCAAATCCCGCATCCTGTCCCTAGTGCTGCTAATTGGTAAATTGCCCACTGACCCAACTGCAGACTGTGGCGTACGCGCCACCGCCGACATGCTCAGCGATTTGCTGATTGATGATCTTAACCAGGGCAAAGACGCCATCCGTACCCAGGTACCCAAACTGCTGCAGGAGCTGGCAGACGATGGCCTGGTTATGCCCATGCAAACCAGCACCGGCACCGAATACCGCCTGCAAACCCAGGAAAGCGCCCAGTGGTACGACACCCTGCGCCAGGAAGAGGCCGACCTGCGCGGTAACCTGCAGCGGGTAGAAAACATCCGCGTCGATCTGCTGCACAAGGAGCTGCGCCGTCAGATCGCTCAGGTGCGCCTGACCCAGGGCAAATGCAATGAGCCGCGCCAGGTGTTGCCCTGCTTTGATGCGGAACTGCCGAAGGATGCCAACGAGAAAATCTATGCCTGGGTTCAGGATGGCTGGGCGATTGATGAAAAAAGCTTTATGACTGAGGCTCGCAGCCGCAACCCCAGCGAGCCGACCATCTTCATTTATGTCCCGGCTCGTAACCGTTCCGAGTTGACCAACGCCATTGCCGCTGAGCATGCCGCCCAGGCTACCCTCGACAAGCGCGGCATACCCAACACTGATGCCGGCAAAGACGCCCGCAGCGCCATGGAAACCCGCCATCGTGATGCCCAGAAGCAGGTGCAGGCACTGTTGCGAGAAATTTTCGAAGGCGTACAGGTGCTTCAAGCAGGCGGCAACGAGGTGGACGGCAACAGCATCAGCGACCGCGTCGAAAGCGCCGCCAAGGCCTCACTGGTTCGCCTTTACCGCGAGTTTGACCAGGCCGACCACCCCGCCTGGGGCAAGGTCTACGAGCGTGCCAGCAAAGACGGTGGCCAGAACGCCCTCGAGCTACTTGGTTACAGTGGTGATGCCGAACAGCATCCGGTCTGTGCCGCGATCAAACGCTTTATCGGTGTCTCGAAAAAGGGCAGTGAAATCCGCGAGCACTTCCTGGCCGCGCCCTATGGCTGGCCACAGGATGCCATTGACGGTGCGCTCTATGTGCTGCTTTCCAGCGGCATCCTGATCGCCACCGGCAGCCGTAACAACCCGGTCACCGCCAGTAGCCTTGATCGTAAGCAGATCACCCAGGCCAGCTTCCGTCCGGAAAGTATCACCATCCGCCCGGTGGATCTGATCAAGATCCGCGGAGTGCTCAGCAGCAGTGGTATTGACTGCCAGGCCGGTGAAGAAGCCAACAAGCTGCCGTTACTGGCAGAAAAAGGCAGAGAACTGGCCAAGCGCGCCGGTGGGGCCGCGCCGTTCCCCGCAGTGCCAGATACCAAGGTCTTTGACGAACTGGCCCGGCAATCTGGCAATGCCCAGCTCAAGCAGGTACTGGATGAGCAGGACGCCATTAAACAAGCGATCAAGGACTGGAACGACACCGCCCAACGCATTGACGCCCGCCGTGGTGATTGGACCCTGCTGACCAGCCTGCTCGACGTGAGTCGCGGCCTGGCCTTCCACGCGCCCATTCAGGCCGAAGCCGATGCGATTAGCCAGCAACGCTCGTTACTCGACGACCCTAACCCGGCCACCGCGCTGATCCAGCAACTGGTCAGCAAGCTGCGCGATGCGATCCAGTTCCATGTCCAGGCTTATTTGGATCGCCACGCGGAGTGCTTGGCTCAGCTGCAGTCAGATAGCCACTGGCAGCAACTGAATGATCAGCAACAAAGCGCCATCCTGGAAAAGCGCAAACTGATGACCCTGGAGCAACCCACGCTGAACGATGCCGAGGCGATTATCGACAGCCTCAGCGAGGTCAGCCTGGAGCAGTGGACCGACCGCACCGAGTCTCTCGCCAGCAAGTTCGACAGCGCCCGCCTGGAAGCCGCCGAGCTGCTGCAACCCAAGCTGCAACGCATCAGCCTGCCGCGCAAAACCTTTGAAAGCGAAGCCGATGTGGATGCCTGGCTGACTGACGTCAAACAACAGATTCTCAGCAAACTTAACGACGGACCGGTGACCTTCTGATGAGCCAAGCCACACACCGCCAGCCCCTCGACAAAGCCCTGCGCCGTGCGCTGGAAGCTACCGTCGTCAAAGCCCGTGACATCGCCGAAACGGCCGCCAGCCAGGCGCTTACCCGCCTGAGCGTGGGGGAGGCCAAAGCGGCGGAATACTTGAATGACCAGCAACGTCAACTGCGTACCCGTCTGCGCGCCCATGGCCGCCAGTTAGGTGACAGCAAGCAGGCCAACGGCCAGCAAAGCCTGAATAAGCTGATCACCGAAGTTGCCTACGAGCATTGGCACCGCATGTTGTTCGCCCGTTTTTTGGAGCAGAACCACCTGCTGATGTACGACGAGCACACGCCACTGACCCTTGCCGAATGCAACGAGCTGGTCCAGGACCCAGATACCGCAAGAGACGAGCTGGAGCGCCGCTGCAATAGCGGCTGGGAGCTGGCCGGTGTGCTGGCCTCGAAGATGTTGCCGCAGATCTTCCGTATCGACTCGCCAGTCTTTGCCCTGGAGTTCGCTCCCGAGCACCAACGCGAACTGGAAAAACTGGTCACTGGCCTGGCCGCAGAGACCTTCCAGGCCCAGGACAGCCTCGGCTGGGTCTACCAGTTCTGGCAAAGCAAGCGCAAGGAAGAGGTCAACAAATCCGAAGTCAAGATCGGCGCCGACGAACTCTCGCCCGTCACCCAGCTGTTTACCGAACCCTACATGGTCAGCTTCCTGCTGGATAACAGCCTGGGCGCCTGGTGGGCAGGCCAGCGACTCACCGACCACGACTGGCAAACCGCTAACAGCGAACAAGAGCTACGCCACAAAGCCGCCATTCCCGGCGTGCCGCTGAGCTACCTGCGCTTTGTTAAAGACGAGGCGACCCATCAATGGCGACCCGCCTCCGGCACCTTCGACGCCTGGCCCAAACGCTTAAGCGAACTCAAAGCCCTCGACCCCTGCTGTGGCTCCGGCCACTTCCTGGTTGCCGCCTTCCTGATGCTGGTGCCCATGCGCATGCAGGCCGAGCAGCTCAATGCTAGCCAGGCCATCGACAAGGTACTCAGCGAAAACCTCCACGGCCTGGAGCTGGACCAGCGCTGCGTAGAACTGGCCGCCTTTGCCGTCGCCCTGGAAGCCTGGCGTTACCCCGATGCCGGTGGCTACCGCAGCCTGCCGGAACTGCACCTGGCCTGCAGCGGCCTGTCCATCGCTGCCGCCCGTGACGAATGGAAAGAACTCAGCCGCAAGGCCGGTAAGCAGAACCTGACCATTGCCCTGGATTGGATGTACCAGACCTTTCAGGATGCCCCGGTGCTCGGCAGCCTCATCAACCCACGCCGCAGCAAGGCCGCGCAGATCGCTCAGTGGAATGAATTGCAGCAACTGCTGGGTGAGGCACTCACTCAGGATCAGGCCAACCAGCAAAACCAGGCCGACGGCGAAATTGCCGTTCTGACCAATCGCCTGGAGGCCGGCATCGTTGCCCAGGGCTTGGCCAAAGCCGCCGAGCTGCTGTCCGGCCAATACACCTGGGTTATCACCAACGTGCCTTACCTGGCGCGTGGCAAGCAGCACGAAACCCTCAAGGATTTCTGCGAAACCTATTACCCCGAAGGCAAAAATGATCTAGCCACGGTCTTCCTCGATCGTTGCCTGGAGTTCTGTATGCAGGGTGGTACCGCCAGCATTGTGTTGCCGCAGAACTGGTTATTTCTTACGGGCTATCGCAAATTCCGAGAAAAGCTGTTGCAGAACGATAGCTGGCATTTGATTGCCCGTCTGGGACCTGGCGCCTTTGATACCATTAGTGGCGAGGTCGTTAAAGCGATTCTGATTAGCATAAGTCGTGGTAATGAGGTAGGTCAGTCGAACGATCTATTACACACTAGTGAAACAGGTAACTGGATTCGTGGCTTGGATGTTTCCGAGCCGCGCATGGCATCTCAGAAAGCGTCATATTTGGTTGAGAGTGATGTGGTATGTGTTAGTCAGATTGGGCAATTGGATAACCCAGATGCGAGGGTATCATTGGGAGAGTCCGATAAAAATAAAGAGCTGCTAGGATTGCGTTGTCAAACTTATCAAGGGATTGGTACTAGTGATAATGCCCAATTCGTCTTTAAATTCTGGGAGCTAATAAGCGTAGAGGCCGGTGTTTGGCGGTGGGTGCATACTGCTGCAGCTGGGGTTAATTATGTTGGTGGTAGCTCCTCTGTGCTGCTTTGGGAGAATGGGGTTGGTCGATATTTTAGGCATGCTCAAGCATTGAAGGCCGAAGGGCGCCTCGGAGGGTGGAAGTCAGGGGGGGAGGCGTGGGGTAAGTCTGGATTTATAATAAATGTAACGAGAACTCCTTACGTTAATTTATATCTTGGGGATATGTTTGACACAACGGTGGCGGCGATGGTTGTGCCGGAGAAGTATCAGTCTGCTGTTTACTGCTACATAGCTTCTAAGGATTATGAGCATGATTTGCGCGAAATTGATCAGGCACTAAGCATCACAGAACATACTCTGGTTAAAGTCCCCTTCGATCTTGAATATTGGATTGAGGTTTCAAGAAAAGAAAAACCTTTTGGCTTGCCAAAACCTTACACCAACGACCCCACCCAATGGATCTTCCATGGCCACCCCTGTGGCTCGGTAATCTGGGACGAAGACAGCAAATGGATCGCGCACGGCGAACTACGCGTCGATGACAGCGTGCTGCAAGTTGCCGCCGCTCGCCTGCTCGGCTACCGCTGGCCGGCAGAGCTGGATCCGGAAATGGAACTGGCCGCCGAACAGCGTGAATGGGTCGAGCGTTGCGCTGAGCTGGCCGATTTTGTCGATGACGACGGCATTGTCTGCCTGCCGCCGGTGCGCGGCGAAAAAGCCGCCGACCAGCGCCTGGAAGCCCTGCTGCAAGCCGCCTATGGCGATGCCTGGACCACCCCGCTGAAAAACCGCCTGCTCGACGCTGTCGGCAGCAAGTCCCTCAGCCTCTGGCTGCGCGACAAGTTCTTCGAACAGCACTGCAAACTTTTCCAGCACCGGCCCTTTATCTGGCACATCTGGGACGGTTTAAAAGACGGCTTCAGCGCCCTGGTCAATTACCACAAGCTCGACAAAGCTGGCCTGGAGCGCGTGATCTACACCTACCTGGGCGACTGGATCCGCACCCAACAAGCCGGCCTGGCCAACGGCGAAGACGGCGCCCAAGAACGCCTGGCCGCCGCCGAAGCCCTGAAAAAGGAACTGGAGGCCATACTTGAAGGTGAGGGTACAGCCGAAAAACCCTACGACATCTTCGTCCGCTGGAAGCCCCTGGCCGAACAGCCTATCGGCTGGACCCCCGACCTCAACGACGGCGTCCGTCTCAATATCCGTCCATTCCTGTACGCCCGAGACGTCAGCAAGAAAGGCGCCGGCATCCTGCGCTGGGCGCCAAACATCAAGTGGACCAAGGATCGCGGCAAGGACGTCGAGTCCGCCCCCTGGTATACGCTCGGTCTGCAATACGACGAAGGCGAGGGTGCACGGATCAATGACCATCACCTGAGCTTGGCTGAGAAGCGGGCTGCAAGGAGCCAGTAAACATGGAGCGTAAATGGTCCGCGATGGAACCAGCGGTTGCCTTTTTCCCTGTCGAGCTGAGGCCGGTTTTTATCGAGGCTTCCGCTCAAGGTAACGACCTGTTTGCAGCAGGCGGGTATCAGGCGCTTCCTCGGCACCAAGCGGTGGTCGATGTAGAGAGTAACCATGCCTTTGCAGTGGTGACCGAAGATTATCGCTTGGTCACTAATCGTCAGGCGTATGACTTGGCAGCCGATGCACTCAAGCAGGTTTTTGACTTTACCTCGATGGAGGATATGGCTTGTCTGAACGTGACCATGCCCAAGTCGCGATCTTTCTGTCATATCGACCTGATTCACAAAGGAAGCGATTTTGAGCCCTGGCAGAACGACCGCTGGGTACCCTTTGTACGTATCACCAACAGCTACAACCGCACCCGCCGCCTGCGCTTTGAGGTTGGCTTTTGTCGTTGGATCTGCCTGAATGGGCTGATCTTTGGCGGTAAAAGTGTGGAAATCAGCTTTGCCCATACCCGGCAGTTGCAAGATGAAATGCGCCGTTGGCATGAGAATCTCGCTGGTATCAAGCTGCTAGAAAAACTCTTTGTGGCCAAGCTGAATAATTTACAGCGCTTTCATGTGCCTGCACGCTGGATGCTATCGCTCGCGTGCAAGGTATTTGACGTGCGCATTGCCTCTGATACTCCCATCAAACCACGCCGGGCTGATGAGCTGGTTAAGTTCCGCCAGGCCATTGCGGATCTGGCCAGTGATTATTTTGTGTCGATGGGTGAGCACGGCTATGCCGCCCTCAATGTGCTGACAGATTACGCTAGCCGACCTGTGGGGGTTATTGCCCCAGAAACCATGATTGATGGCTTCCAGCACAAGGCCGGTGACTGGATCGATGAATTTGTTGAGCAGATTGAGAAGCGTGATTTCACATTTGAAGCCTATCTGGGCGAACACCTGAAAACAGCAGAGGCCATCGCCAGATTATGATCAAGTCGGTTTATAACTACCCAGTCTCCACTCTGCTCGATATCGAGAGTGGGGTGGTTTATGCCATCCCGCGCTACCAGCGTGAGTACACCTGGAGTCGGGCGCAGTGGGATGCGCTGTTCGACGATTTGCTGGAGAACGAGCCGAATTATTTCCTTGGCTCGATCATTTGCATCAATCAGTCGCAAGACGCTTTGTCAGTACAAAGCCTGGAGCTGGTGGATGGTCAGCAACGCATGACCACTCTGTCGCTGTTTTTAGCTGCGATCTACCAAAGCTTCAGAGTGCTGCCCAACCTGGGTATGGAGCAGCAGATTGAGCTGTATAACCTCAAGCACAAGCTGGTGCTGAAGAGAAAGTCAGACCAGCCTCGTTTGATCCCCCAGGTGCAGAACAACAATCAGCAGGATTACTTCGCGGTGCTCGGCAAAGCCGGGATTTTGGACGATGTCGAGCAGGTGCAGCACGCAGGTAACCGCCGTGTGCTGAAAGCCTACCGGCACTTTCTGTGGCGTATTGAGCAGTATCTGCAAGGGCTCAGTGATCCAGTCGCAAGCCTGCAAGCGCTGCTGGACAAAGTGAACACCGCCACCCTGGTTAAGATCGAGGTGGCTGGTCATTCGGATGCCTACACCCTGTTTGAATCGCTGAACAACCGTGGCGTGCCGTTGACGGCCATTGATCTGATCAAGAATAAGCTGCTGGCTGTGTTGGAAGCGAAGGACTCGGGCAGCATCGACAAGCACTACAACCGCTGGAAGAAAGTCATCGATGCCCTGGGTGATGACTATGCGGTGCAGGAGCGATTCTTCCGTCAGTACTACAACGCCTTCAAGCCTGATTTGAAGGACATCGTATCGGTGCCGGTGGCGACCAAATCCAACCTGATGCATGTGTACGAGAAGCTGATCGCCCATGATGCTGAGAGCTTCCTGCAGGCAATGATCCGCCTATCTGCCCATTACGCGCAGATCGTGGGTTACCGCGCCGTGCCTGAGCAGCCAAAACTATCCGGTCTGCTGTTGTCGTTGGATCGTATCCAAGGGGCCGCAGCGTATCTGTTGTTGATGGTGCTGTTTGAGCGTAAGGACACCCTGGAGCTTGAGCAGGAGCACCTGGAGCAGGTGGTGCATTTCCTCATTGCGTTCTTTGTGCGACGCAACACCACCGACCTGCCGCCTACCCGAGACCTGACCCGGATTTTTATGGATGTGGCCGAGACAGTGCTGGCGTTAAAAGGCCAGGCAGTGGTCAGCCATATCCAGCAACGCCTGACAGGCGAAAGCGCCACTGACGAGCAGTTTGAGAAGAGCCTGAAAGGGCCGATCTATGAAGACAACAAGGCCGTTTGCCGCTTTGTGCTCTGCGCCCTGGAAGAAAGTCGCATGACCCTTGAGACCCGGGTTGATCTCTGGGCCTTGAAAGGCAAGCAGTACGTTTGGACGATCGAACACATTTTCCCACAGGGTGAGAACATCCCCGATACCTGGGTGCAGATGATCGCCAACGGCGACGCTGCGCTTGCGGAACAACACCGCCAAATCTACGCCCACTGCCTGGGGAACCTAACCATCTCTGGCTACAACAGTGCACTGGGTAACAAGAGCTTTGCCGAAAAGCAGAGCCGGCTGGATAGCCAGGGGCGCAAGGTGGGCTACAACAATGGCCTGCACTTGAACCAGGCGTTGGCCAACGAAACTAGCTGGACCGTGGATAAGCTCAAAGCACGCACGGATCTTTTGGTGCAAGAGGTGCTGCAGAAGTATCCTCTGTCGGTTTTGTGATCATGGATTCACCCTTGTTTATGCCTCACTGCTACTTTGCCGGAGAAGAAGATGCTTAAAGAACTCAAGTTGAGCCACGTGGGGCCTGCGCCTTCGATGGAGCTGGAGTTTGGCGAGCGGCTGAACCTGATCACCGGTGACAACGGTCTGGGGAAAAGCTTTTTGCTGGATATTGCCTGGTGGTCGATGACGCGCAAGTGGCCAGCCGAGCTCAACAGCAGCCTGACAGTCGGTAAAAAAGTCAGGCCGCACGCAAAGCAGAAAGGCGAGATCAGCTTTTGCTTTACCGCGAAAAGTAAGGACGAAACCTACACCAGCAACTATCAGCCGCGCGAAGAAGCCTGGACAGGTCGATCCGGCCGTCCGGCCAATCCTGGGCTGGTGATTTATGCCATGAGTGACGGCAGCTTCGCAGTCTGGGATCCAGCCCGAAACTATTGGCAGACCAAGAATAATGTAGACGTCCAGGAGCGGCGCCCAGCCTTTGTTTTTAGCTCATCAGAGGTGTGGGATGGCCTGGTTGATGAAGGCAGCGTGCTTTGTAATGGCTTGATCCAGGACTGGGCGACTTGGCAAAAGGAGGATGGAGAAGCCTTCAAACTACTGAAAAGCGTCCTCAAG
Source organism: Stutzerimonas kunmingensis (assembly GCF_032106285.1). Lineage (GTDB taxonomy): Bacteria > Pseudomonadota > Gammaproteobacteria > Pseudomonadales > Pseudomonadaceae > Stutzerimonas > Stutzerimonas kunmingensis_B. The sequence goes on along the minus strand of NZ_DAMCPO010000025.1, from coordinate 45,959 downwards.
GTGCTTTCACCAAACGCGAGGGAAGCCATGCTGCCCGGCAAGCTGGGCAAGCTGAGCCTGGATGATGTCCGCGACATTCCCACCATTACCATGCCCTACAAGCAGGATGTGCTGGTGCTGCATGCCTCTTCAGGCATGAAGCGGGTAATGGCCTTGGCTTATTTTCTGGTATGGGCCTGGCTTGAGCATCGTAAGGCGGCTGAGCACTTGGGTGAGGATCCGACCCATCAGGTGGTGTTCCTGATTGATGAGGTTGAGTCCCATCTGCACCCAAGTTGGCAGAGAACCATCGTGCCGGCTCTGCTGGATGTGATGAAGAAACTAACCAAACGCCCGGATGTTCAACTGATTACTGCCACCCATTCCCCGTTGATCATGGCATCGGTCGAGCCGCTGTTTGATGAGCGCAAGGACGCCTGGTTTGATTTGGATCTTGAACAGGATGAAGTGGTGCTGCGCAAGCGCCCATTTTTACGCCAAGGCGATGCATCTCGTTGGCTAACTAGCGAGGCTTTTGATCTTGGGAGTGCAAGGTCTTTGGCCGCTGAACAGACCCTTGAGCAAGCTGCCAAGATCCTTTCTGAAGAAGTGATTGATGCTGAACTGGCCAAGAAGCTTGATGCCAGGCTGCGTACCCTGCTGGGTGACACAGACCCATTCTGGATTCGTTGGCGCTATGTGGGTGAAAAACAGGGGTGGTTGCAATGATCCCTGTTGCTGAGCAACCGGAGCCTGCTGACTTTGATGTGAACGTGCGCACAAAGGGCTTGGCGCATCTTAATAAGTTGGGAGTCTCTCTGGACCAACCCCTGCCACGCAAAACAGAGATAGAACCCTATTGGCGAGCCTGTCTGACTGATCTGCACCTGGCCTATAGCGGTATCTGTGCTTACCTGGGTGTGCATTTTGAGCGGGTGATGGGCGGTGGGAGTGTCGATCATTTCATTGCCAAGTCCGCCGATGCGGGCCTGGCCTATGAATGGAGAAACTACAGGCTGGCATGTTCGACGATGAACAGCCGCAAGCGGGAATACAGCGATGTGCTTGATCCGTTTTATCTCGCGCCGGATCTGTTCCGGTTGCAGCTTTCAACGGGACACATTTACCCAAATCCACGTCTAGCTGCTGCACCCATGCGTTTGGTTGAGCAAACCATCGAGCGTCTTCGTCTGGATGACACGCAGTGCCGTGATATGCGCGCAAGCTGGTATCAAGACTATCTGGAGTACGGGCTGCCAGCAGACTACCTAAAGAAGAAATCGCCCTTTGTCTGGTACGAAGCCAACCGCCAAGGACTGCTATGAAGCTGATTGACCTGCTGGCCCAGGAAGTCCGTGCCAGCGCTGCGTACAACTCCAACGTGCAAGCCGCTCCCAATGTCATTCTCTGGACTGACAAGTTACGTCAGTGGGAGTCGGCATTACCCATGCTGCAGGCCGCTCTGCCGGAGCTGATCGTGCTGGGCGACTATGCGCCTGAACGCAAAATTGGTCCGGCAATCTGGATTAAATGTGTGGTCGAAGGCGTATTGCCTGATGTTGCGTTGCCAGCAGATCGGACGCCTATTGTTTATCTGCCAGGCTATGAGCGCCGTGATTTGCGCGCTATCGCTGCATGCCCTGATTCGCTCAAGCCGCTGGCTGAGCTGCAGTACCGAGGCTGTTGGTGGATCTATAGCAATGCGGGGCGTGACTGGACGGTGAATGCCTTCCTGGTCTCCAGTAACGGCGGTGCCGGGCTTGATGTGGCCAAGGATGAGAAAAACCAGCAGGTCATGTTGCGTGTATTGCCCGAGATTCTCGAGAGCGAACGCGATGACTTGAGCAATCGACGCCTGGAAGCAGCGGACTTTAACAAGCTGGTCAGCAGCGATCCCGTACGTGATCTGCTTAGCTGGATGAACGACAGCCAGGCCTGTCGTGAACGCTGGGAGTCTTCTCGATGGCAAGCCTTGGTCGGTATTTGCGAAACCGAGTACCACTTCAATCCAGAGCTGGATGGCGAACTTACGGCAGCTGAGCTGCTATGCCAGCGTCAGGGTGTCTGGGAGGGTGTTTGGCAACGCTTTTTGGAGTCATGCACGCATTACCCTCAATTGCCGCAGCTACTGTTGAAGGTCCAGGCAGATCTGGCGGCCAGCGGTGCTAGTTACCCTTCGATCAACGCCAGTGAAGAGCAGCAGCTTGAACGTGATCTGAACGGGCTCTTGCAGCTTGACCCGGCCAAAGCGCGCTTGAGCATCGGACAGCTTGAAAGCCGGCATGCGGAGCGTCGTAACTGGGTATGGCATGCCCTGGCTATGGCTCCTCTGGCAGGGGTATTGGAACATCTGGCCGAGATCGCTCAAGCAACCTCCAGCACATTCTCGGGCACCGATCCTGAGGAAATGGCGAGCCAGTATCGCGAGAGCTATTGGCGTGCAGATGATCATGCACTGCGCGCATTGGCTTATCCGCTGTCACCTGGTCAACAGACACTGGTGCATGGCCTTCTGGATCTGATTTACACCCCATGGCTGGACGGCGTTACTCGCAACTTCCAGAGCCTGGTGCGTAGCAAGGGCTATCCAGGCATTGATCAGGTCAATGAAGCTACGGCGGAGTATGCCGTGGCCGGCGAGGCGGTTTTTTTTGTTGATGGCCTGCGCTTTGATACGGCGCAACGCTTAGCGGCCAAGCTGCAAGGCCTGGGTGAAATTCAGTTGGACTCGAACTGGGCAGCATTGCCTTCGGTAACGGCCACTGCCAAGGCGGCGGTAACGCCGGTGCATGATCGGCTGACCGGCCGACTAACAGACCGGGATTTTGAGCCGAGCCTCGCGGATGATGACAAGGACTTTTCCTCGCACTATCTACGCAAGTTCCTCAACGAGAAAGGCTGGCAGTATCTGGAAGAGGGGGAGTCAGGTGACCCTGCCTCGAATGCCTGGTTGCAAAGTGGTGACATTGATAAGGAAGGCCATGTTAAGGGCCTGAAGCTCGCTGCACGCATCGATACCTTACTCGACGAGGTCGTCGAGCGTGCCGAGGAGCTGATCGCTGCAGGTTGGCGCAAGATTCGAATTGTGACTGACCATGGTTGGATACTGACTCCCCGGCCTATGGCGAAAGTGGACTTGCCCAAGCATCTGACCGAAACGCGCTGGGGCCGTTGTGCGGTGATCAAGGATTCTGTGGATTCGGGCTATCAGCAAGTGGGCTGGTATTGGAATAGTGCCGTCAGCATCGCCATGGCGCCTGGCGTTTGCAGCTTCAAGGCCGGTCAAAACTATGACCATGGTGGCCTGAGCTTGCAGGAGTGCATGACGCCGGTGATTCAGATACGCAATACCAAGGCAGTCGCGGCCGTATCTGCGGTCACTGCGACCCTGTCGGATATTCGTTGGTTGGGTCTCACTTGCAAGATTCAGGCTGAAACCACGGCTGATGGCGTATTGGCAGTGCTAAGGACTCACCCAGCTGATCCTGACTCTGAAATAACCAAGCGCAAGCCACTCAAAGACGGCAAATGCAGCTTGTTAGTAGATGACCAGTTTGAGGGCAGCTCAGCGGTTCTGGTGCTGCTGGATGATCAAGGTAACGTGCTGGCGAAGAAGCCGACACTGGTAGGAGACGAATAAGTGGAAATGGATACGCTGGACCACAAGGCCGCAACAGCCTTTGAGGGTTACCTGGTCCGAAAGGATCTGGTGCGAACCTTTGCCCGCCAGTTTCCGGTACCGACCTATGTGGTCGAATTTATGCTGGGCCGCTATTGCGCCTCGACCGACCCTCAAGAGATTGAAGAGGGGCTTGAGATTGTGCAGCGTCAGCTGGCCTCTCGCACTGTGCGCGCCGGCGAGGAGGAGCTATTCAAAGCTCGGGCCTACAAGGATGGTTCGGCCAAGCTGATAGATATTGTCAGCGTGCGGTTCGTGGAAAAAGAGGGTGGTTACCTGGCCAGCCTGCCAAGCCTAAACCTCAATCGGGTCCGCATCCCCGACAAGATTGTCGATGATAACGAGCGGCTTTTGACCGGTGGCTTTTATGCCGAGGTCACCCTGGAATACGACAGTGTGATTGCTGAAGAGAAGGGCAACGCCTTTGGCATCTCGGAGCTGCGACCAATCCAGATGTCCAAGCGCAACGTGCTGGATATCCTGGCGGAGGCACGCAGTAACTTCAGCAGCGATGAGTGGCGCGACTTTCTGGTGCGGTCCATCGGTCTGGAATCCAATGCACTGACCCAGCGTGCCAAGGATGCCATCCTGCTTCGGATGGTGCCCTTCGTGGAGCGCAACTACAACATGGTCGAGCTGGGGCCGCGTGGTACTGGTAAGAGCCACCTGTTCCAGCAAGTATCGCCTTATGCGCACCTGATTTCGGGCGGCAAGGCGACCATTGCCAAGATGTTCGTGAACAACAATACCGGACAACGCGGCCTGGTGTGTCAGTACGATGTGGTCTGTTTTGATGAGGTAAGCGGGATCTCCTTCGACTCCAAGGAGGGGATTAACATCATGAAGGGCTACATGGAGTCCGGTGAGTTCAGCCGTGGCAAGGAAAGCATCCGTGCCGATGGCTCCATGGTGTTTGTCGGCAATTTTGATGTGGATGTTGAACACCAACAACGTGTTGGCCACCTCTTTGGCCCGCTGCCCGCCGAGATGCGCGACGACACAGCATGGATGGATCGCATCCACTGTTACCTCCCTGGCTGGGATGTGCCGAAGATGAACAAGGATCTGACCACGGACCACTTTGGTTTGGTTAGTGACTTCTTCTCGGAATGCATGAGCCGACTCAGATTTGAGAGCCGCGTGTCAGCCATGCAAAACCGCGTTCACTTGGGCGGCGCGCTCAGTGGCCGTGATACCAACGCTGTCAACAAGACGGTGTCTGGTATACTCAAGCTGATGTACCCCAACCAGGATATGCCCGTCTCCGACGAGGATCTGGAGTGGGCAACCCGTTTGGGCCTTGAAGTGCGCCGCCGTGTAAAAGAGCAGCAGAAGCGGGTAGGCGCAGCCGAATTCCGCAATACACATTTCAGCTACTTCATCGGTGATGATGGCGTCGAGAAGTTCGTAGCCACACCTGAGCTTAGAGCGGACAACGAGATTGGTGATGATCCGTTGGAGCCAGGCCAGATCTGGGCCATCAGTGAAGGCGGCGCTGATATTGATGACAATGCGGGTCTGTACCGTATCGAAGTTAACGGTGGGCCAGGCTCTGGGGTGAAGATTCTCAACAATCCCGCGCCGGCGGCATTCAAGGAATCGGTACGTTATGCCGAGCAGAACCTGTATTCACGGTCTGTTCAGCTGGTTGGCGACCGAGACCCTCGCTCTCACGAGTTCTCCATCCAGCTACGCGCATTCGATGCTGCAAAACGAGGTTCCAAGCTGGGAATGGCAGCATTGATCGCCATGTGCAGCAGCCTGCTGAAAAAATCAGTTAAAGGCGGACTGATCGTTGTCGGCGAGGTCAATTTGGGCGGCTCTATTGAGCCCATCAGCAACGCAGTAAATATCGCTGAGCTTGCGGTTGAGAAGGGCGCGAGCGCACTGCTCATGCCTGTTACGGCGAGGCGTCAGCTGTATGACCTGTCAGACGACATGGCGACCAAGATCGATATCCAGTTTTATCAGGATGCACGGGATGCGTTGTTGAAGGCGATTGTGGAATAGCTAAGCACATGGCTAATCCACGCTCTCTGGTATTCGCCCTTTATAGCCACTGGCCGGTGGTCGAGTGGCTGGTACAGCGCACTCGTGAGATTCCAGCATTTGAATCAGAGCAAGTGCTGGCGCTGATCAGTAAGGTTGATCCAAGCATGCAGCGAGACGCTCGTGAGAATGTTCTGCGAGCGCTGATCAACACCGAAATTCTTCGCGTGCTCCCCAGGGATGAGCTGCTACAGCTCAATCCCTTGGTGCTTGAATTCGTCCGTGGTCTGAACAGGGAGCATGAGCTTGGGCTATCTGCAGTGCTCCAGGCCCGAGTGCAAGGAATTCGTGATGCTACAGAGCGCCTGAATGAGGCAATCGAGGGTAATGACCTGGATCTGCTGCGCCAGGGCGCCGTACAGCTTATTGAGTTGTTCCGCCAGATAGCCCAGCAGCTGGATCAGGATCGCCACGCCATTCTCGAAATCGCCGAGAAAGCCAAGAGCACTGAGGCGCATGTGCCGGCCGAGCGCCGTTACCGTCAAGTGCTGCAGGCCTATGATGATTACATCGAGCCGATGGCGGAAATGATGGACAGCGGCCCGTCGGGCAGCTTTTACCGATTGCTGGAGGATGCAGAACGGCAGATTGACTACTGCCAGGAGAAGCTCGCTGTTCAGGGGGCGCTTTACACCTTGCGTATGCTGGTACGTCAGGCCGGCTTTCAGGTCAAAGAGCTTCGTCGGCTTGGCCGGGAGGTGCTGAAGCAGTGCAGCGATACGCTTTTACCGTTGCGAGAAGAGCTCAGGCGGCATAACAGCCTGTCTGCTGCCGTCAGCCAACTACTCGGACAGGTGCGAAAGCGAGGCTTGTCGCGGACATTCCGCCAACCTGACTTCCCTGTCTGGCGCGCAGAGCGTCCCCGGCGGGTAACGGTTGGCGATGAGGTGCTCACCATCATGGCTGAGGCCCTGGCATATGAGCCTGTGAGTCAGGCCTTCCCCGATGAAGCTCCAGCTGAGTCAGCAAAAGAGCTGCAGGTCATCGACGGTGTCGAGCTGCGCGAGCGTTTGGCTGCCAGTGGTCCTGTGCCTAGCTTGCTTGACTGGCTTCGTACGAACTACGCCTACCTGGATGATGCCACTGTCCTTCGCCTTTACCACGAGCTTGTCAGGGAGCCGGAGTGGGAGTTCCAGCAGGACGACCTGAAGCGCAGTACTGACCTTAATCTGCTGCGCGTGACTCACTATCCTCATGGAATACCCGCACGATGAATCAAGCAGCCACACTTCATCTGGGGCGTTTGCCGAGCCTTGGCCCGCTGTTCGAGTTGTTCAATGCGGGCAAGCACCTGAATCACATTGCAGAGCCCGTTCTGTGGGCTGAGCTCGAGAAAGAGCAAGAGCAGTACCAGGAGCTGTTCGGGCGTCTTGGCTTCACACTGCGCGTTGATAGGCGCGGGTTTGCCTGGTTTCACTTCGACAATGCGAGCAGCAACGTCAGCCGCACCACACGCCAGCTGGCGCTGATTTTTATGCTGCTGTTCGAGTTGAAGGCCGACGAAGGTATGCACCTGCACCGCTTCGGTGACTGGATCATTGATCACGCTGTTCTGGCCAAGTTGCTGGAGCGTGGCCACGACTTGCTTTTAGCAGAGGGGCTAGAGGAAGAGTCGCTCGTAGGACTGCTCGATCGTGCGTGCGTGTATGGTTTTGCTGAGTCAGCTGCCGGAGGTTGGCGGCTACTACCTGCCGTCTGGAGGTATCTGGACCATTTTGTGAAGCTGGCCGGGGAGCAGAACGACGAGCTTGAAGAAGGTGTTGATGTGACCGAGGCCATCGAGACCAGCGAAGAGGATGAGCCGGCATGATGGATTATGGATTTCAGCGGTTGGTGCTGCTTAACAGTGCTGGCTACGAGCGCGCAGAGTTGCCTTTGGATGCGTCTGTATCGCTGGTGGCTCCGAACAATACAGGCAAGACCAGTCTGATCAATGCCTTGCAGTTCTTGCTGATCATCGACCGGAGACGAATGGACTTTGGTGCCTACGACGTAGAGCGCAGTCGGCGCTTCTATTTCCCCAACAACAGCGCCTACATCCTGCTGGAGGTGCTGCTTCCTGAGTCGGGCAGTGTGGTGCTGGGATGTGTTGGCAAGGGTGTCAGCAACGACTACGAATACTTCGCTTACCGTGGCCAGTTGAACCTCGACGACTACCGGCGCGATGACGGCTGTCTGGTGGCGCAACCGCAGCTGCTGAGTCATTTAGCCACTCGCGGCTTGCTCGCCCAACGCTATAGCGGTAGCGAGTTCACCAGCATGGTGTATGGCAACAGTCGGCGGGTGCGGGGAGAAAACGGTGACTTCACAATTTTCCGCCTGGAGCAGGCCCGCCACGCTGAGGTATTCCAGCGGGTGCTCACCCGAACTCTGCGCTTGGACAAGCTGCAATCCAAGGAGGTGAAGGACTACCTGTTGCAGATCTTTCACCGAGATCTTTCGGACGCGGGCATCGACTTCAAGCAGGAGTGGGACAAGGCTTTCTCCGATGTAAATGCCGACCGTGAGCAATATCAAGCGGCCCTAAAACAGCTGGAGCGGATCGGCCGCCTCGAAACGCTGCATGAGGAGCGCTTGCAGTTGCGCGGCAAGCTGTTTCACTTCCGGCCGCTGATCGATCGGGCGTTACAGGATTGGCAGAGCTATTACCAGTCTCGCTCAGCTGATCTGCAACAGGCCCGCGCCGGCATCGAGCAGGCCGAAGAGCAGCTGCAACATGACCGGTTAGAGTGGTCAACTGCCCGTGAGCGCAGTCTGCAGACTGAAGCTGCGCTGAAACGCGAGGATGACCGGCAGGCTGAACTGGAGCGCCGGTTCGCGCTGATCGACCGACGCGAGACGCTGGAGCGTAGCATCGAGCATGCGCGTGCAGCCTACGAGGCCCAGGTTGCGCTCGTTGCCGGAGTACAGGGTCGAAGCCCCAATGAGATTGTCCGCGAGCGCAACAGGGTTACGCAGGACGTGCAGCGGCTCAGTCGCGAAAGAGCAAGCCTGACGGGCAACCTGTATCAGCATCTGCAGCAGGAGTTGAACGCGGAGCAGCTGACTGCCCTGAACCGGTTGTTTGCACGGGAGGTCATGACGCTGCCGGAGAGCGGTTTCCGTCTCAACGGCGAGCAGCTGCATCAAAGCCTTGAAAAATGGCTCAGCCAGGCTGGTTGCCTCGAGCTGCCGGGACTTGATCTGCAGTTGGCTGACCTGCCCGATCAGCACCGCCAGCGCAGCGCTGAAGAGATCAATCAGGAGTTGTCTGACCTTCAGCGCCAGCTGGCTCAGCTCGGTGAGCAGCTACGGGCTGCCGAGGAGATTCAGGCTGCTGAGGCGCTGAAGCTTGAGCGAGAGCATGACTACCAACAGGCGCAGCGTGACCTAGAGGCCTTCGACGAGCTCACCACCTTGCGTGAGCGTGCGGATGAGCGCGACCAGTTTATGCGGGACTGCCGGAGCGCCTTGGCGGATCTGGATGCCAAGCTGGGTGGAGTAAATGCCGAGGTGCAGCGTCTTCGAAAACAGCTGGATGGCATACGTAAGCAGCAGGATGAGCTCGACGGCCAGCACAGGGAGATCTGTACCGGCCGCGATCGGCGCAGTGATGGTGACCCTATCTTCAGCTATCTGGCTGATCTGCCGCATCACACGTGGGTTGGGGCAACAGAGCTGGCTATTGAACAGCTGGCCGAGCACCTGCGAGAGTATCAGCAGGACTGCCGCCGGCTACTGAGCCTTGAAAATGATGTACGTGGGTTGCTCGCCGAGCTGCACGCGGGTGGTTTGACCAAGTTCCAGACGGCCGACGATCCTGACGAAGAGATCCGCCTGATGATCGAGTTTGGCCGGCATCTGCCCCAGGAGTTTGAGGCCATCGAGCGTAAGGCGCGCACAGCGGTGGTCAACGTCACGGCGTGCCTGCGGCAATTGCGAGGCAGCCTGAACGATTTCAAGGCCAAGATGCGCCAGTTCAATCAGCTGATCGGCCGGCGTCGGTTGTCCGACCTTTCGGTATTCAAGATCGAGCCTGAAGACGAGCAGGAGCTGGTCTGGGCGATCGAGGCGCTCATCAACACAGCGGAGCAGGTGGATTCAGGCCAGAGCTTTGAGCTGTTCGACCACGGAAGTGTGCTCGATGATGAGAGTCTCACGCGGGCGAAGGCCCTGCTGATCCGAGAGGGTGATGCCCGAGGCGGTCTGGCTGTTGAGCATCTGTTTCGTCTGAGCTTCATCGTCGGCAAAGAGGGCCAGAAACCTGAGGCCTTTGCTGATATTGATGGCGCAGCCTCCAACGGCACGGTGCTGATGGCAAAGTTGGTAACGGGGCTGGCGCTACTGCACCAGATGCAGGACAAGCGCTATTCGGTTCGGGCTGCCTGCTACTTGGATGAGGCGCTGGCGCTTGATGGGCCAAACCAGACGAGTTTGATCGACACAGCTGCTGAGTTCGGTTTTGCGCTTATCTTCGCCTCTCCCGCGCCGCTGGCAACCGTTCGTTACTGCGTACCAATCACTCGCCACGGCGGACACAATCACGTCAGCCGTAAGAATTGGCAGGAGTTGGAGCCGCGCGTGGTGGGGGCTGGTGCGTGAGCCGTTCACTGGCCGATGCACTGGAAAAGCTGCTTGTTGCTGGCGGTAGGCTGGCTGCCAGCCAACTGACAGCTGCCCAGCGCGGAGCGCTGGAGGAGTTCGCTCGGAGAACCCTGGCGGTGCGGTTGTCAGTTAGTGGTCGCGGCAGTCTGTATCAGATCGCCGCCCTAGAACAGGTTCAGGCTCACTTTGCTCAGCTAAGACCGGGACACACGGAAAATGCGGCCAGTGTGATCCCGCAGCGCGCCCTCAACATGTCGCGCAACCGTGACAGTAAAAGTGGTAGTGCGCGGCACTCGGTACAGTACCTGCTGCTTAAAGCCGTCAACGGCGGGCAGTACTGGCGTGCTGGCAAGGGCGAACTACTCGATGTATCGCAGCTGACGCAGACCTGCGGGGCTGCCGCTTTGGCTGTGCAGAGCGGCGATGATTGGCACACGGCTTCGCCCTTGTGGCTGATCGAGAACCAAGCCCTGTTCGACGATATCAGCTGGCTGCCCGCCGATGCGAGCGGCACCTTGTGCTACTACTCCGGACAGCTAAGCAGCCTAATGCTGAATTGGTTGGTCGAGAGGCCGCGCGCCTCACAGGTAATCCTTTTCCCCGATTACGACGGTATTGGGCTTCAGAACTTCGCTCGACTCTATGAGCTCATTGGGGACATGTGCAAACTCTGGTTAATGCCGGATTGGCAGGAGCGGTTGAGGCTGTATGGCAATCAACGGATTTGGCAGGACAACTTAGCGAACTATCAGGATGCGGTAAGTCGACTTCGATCGTTGGGCATGCCCAGCGAGTTGGCCGAGCTGTGTGATGCTCTGCAAGGAATGGGCTTGGCATTGGAGCAGGAGAGTGTGTTTTTACGGCGGGGAATTTCTCAGCAACCGGTGAATAAAATGCTTTCAGAAGACCTTGAGCTGATCGAAATTGCTAAGTCTCGTTCAAGTGAGACAGCCCTCCCAGTCAATCTGGATGACTTGTAGGTGTGGTCTATGAGCTACGGTTGCAGTTCAATCCAAAAAGAAAGTTGGCCGGGTGATTGCGGACGGATAGCCGCGTGGCGTAAGCGTCCAGCCAAGTCACTTTCCGAACTCCAGCCATAAGGGCGATGGTGTCCGCGTATTTTTAAGCGGACGCGAAGCCCTTAATATAAACCCATCCCGCATATTGGCTGAAGCCGCAGGTGCCCCTGTAGCCTTGCTCGAACAGGGTCGTGTTATGGCATATCTGGTGCCAGCGACGCTGTACGAACAAATACTCGAGCGCCTAGACGATTTCGAGCTGGCTTCATTGGCGAAGGCTCGGGCAGCTGAAAAATCCATCCAGGTTTCCTTGGAAGACCTGTAAGCAGCAGATGCTCGGGTTTGGATTGAGCCATCCAGTGTTATGCCCATCGGCGTCTGAATGCGCAGCACAGTTTTTTCTCTGCTACGATATTCAAAGGTAATACCTTTAGATAACGGAGGGCTGACCATGGCCACTTCCATCAAAATTGACGACGATCTGAAAGGTCGCATTCAGCATTTGGCTGGTTTGCGGCAGCGCTCATCTCACTGGATCATGCGTGAGGCGATCACCCAGTACGTAGAGCGTGAGGAGGCCCGTGAGAGCTTCAAACAAGAAGCGCTGGCATCTTGGGCTGCATACCAGGAAACCGGCCAGCACTTGACCGGCCAGGAGGCTCGCACCTGGCTTGGTAGTTGGGGTACAGATGCTGAGGCAGAGTTGCCCAAGTGCCACGACTGATCGTCACGGAAGGGGCGGCGAAGGGCCTGGAGCGTTGCCGGCGATTTCTCTCCGATAAAGATCCGCAGGTCGCGCGCCGTGCTGCACAGGCAATCGAGCGCCAATTCGCTCGATTGGAGGAAAGTCCGGAAGTAGGGCGTCCCTTTCCAGATCTGCCAGAGCTGCGAGAGCTCATCATCGAGTTTGGTGACTCAGGTTACGTCGCGCTGTACCGCTATGAGCGCGCAGATGACACTGCCTATGTTTTGGCCTTTCGCCATCAAAAAGAAGCTGGCTACTGAGGTTGGACAGCAGCTACCGGAGTCCCGGCAAGAATCGACTCTAACTTTTCGCCCAACAAGCGCCAGGCTTCGGTTTTTTCCTTGGCGTAATCGTGGTGCAGGTAATGTCGACGGACCTTCGAGCCGCCCAGCAGATGGTTCTGGCAGCGGTCGATTATTTCCAGCGTTACACCCAGCTCCTGCATCATCGTCGCGCCCGTGCGGCGCAGGTCATGCGGGGTCCATTCACCCTTGGTTCCTTTGCTCAGTACCAGTGAGTCGTCATGATGCCGGCCGGCCAGTGGCTTGCTGCGGTTCTTGAATCGACACTGGCGGTCTCCGATGAGCTTGCTGACAGTCTTGGTATCAACGTGGCTTTTACCATCCTTGCTGGGGAAGCAGAACGGCGTATCACCGGTTTCTTTTTGAAGGCGTTTGAACTGCGCAATGGAAAACGCTGAAAGGAACACGTGGTGATCTTGGCGCTTTCCTTTATGGCCCTTTGTTGCTTCGGCCGGGATGAACCAGGTGCCTTTCTTCAGGTCCAGGTTGCGCCACTCGGCCTTAAGCAGCTCGCCGATACGACAAAGGGTGCTCAGGCAGATCCACAGCGCGCACTGGACGCGCGTGTTGACCGGGCGAATGCCTGAATACTTCTGTCCAGCAGGAAGCTCGTCGTAGTCTTTCTCCAGACGTTCGAGAATGTCACGCAGTTCTCGAATCTCGTTAGGGGAGAGCAGTCGATCCCGCTGTTCTTCGTAGTCATGGTCGAGAAGCTTGTTGACGTCTATCAGGTCGGCTGGATTGCCGTCAGTCATGAGCCCACGCCATGGCTTGCGTTTCTCGGCCCAGCGCAGCATCTGGCCGATGTCCTTGCTGCGGATAACGACGGTGCGATTTAGGCCGCGAGATTTGACTGAGCGCAGGACGGTGAGTAGATCCTTCTCGGTGAGATTGCGTAGCGGCTTCTTGCCAATGAGTGGCAGTACATCCTTCTTGAAGCTGCGGATCAGCTCGGCATTGCCGTCCTGGCGTGAGACGCCGTCACGTATCCACTCATCAAAGAGATCGGAGACTGTCTTGTTTTCTGCGGCTTCACGCTCTGCTTCAGCAATAGTGGTGGCGATTGCCGCTTGCGCCTCGATCCGTGCAGCTTTGGCGGCAAGGGTAGGGTGCAGGCCTTTGGTGACGAGTACCCGGGCCTCGTCGCGCTCAGACCGAATTTGCGCCAAGCTTTTCTTCGGCCAGCTACCCAAGCGCTTCCTGGTTCGCGCTCCATCCAGCTTGAATTCATAGCTGAACTGAACTGTGATTCCGCGAACCCCGGCGCGCACCTCGGCAACCAATCCTCCATCCTCGCGGAAGACCTTGCCGTCATCTTGGGCTGTCAGTGCCTCTAATTGCTTAATCGTTACCTTGGACACTCTCTACCCCTAGTACAATTCCTTGCGCCCGAATTTTGTGCCACTTTTGTGCCACCGAATTGCATAGCTGGTGGTGGACGGTATTGGACGCTGCCGGATGCAAGATTAGCCTGTAAGCCCCGTATTTACTAGGTTTAAGCCTGTCCAATAGTGTCCGGTAGGATCTATGGAAATCCACCAAATAAGCGCATGGGGTGCAAGGGGTCGAGTGTTCGAATCACTCCGTCCCGACCAAATAAATCAACGACTTAGGCCGGTTGCGAAAGCACCGGCCTTTTTCGTTGCGGGACTTTTGCGGGACTTTTTCGTCCTGCCTTCCTCCTCAGTATCGTCAGCGCCGCTCCCCTCGAATCCGTCGCCGATATTTGGTTGGCCTCATCGATCAGCTTGCCCAGTTCGGCCGCCGAGTAGTGGCTGGTTGATGCTGCCGTTCTTGTGACCCAACAGGACCAAATCGTTCATTCGATGCATCGGGTGGCGTGCCTGGTTTTCGCCATGCTTTTCTCGCTGGCACTCACTAATGGACGAAAGCTCTAATTTACTGAAAGTCCCGGCTACGCACATCGAGCCCGGTAAGCAGGGGCGTGAGGTCGCTCAGGCGGCCGGCGATGAGATGTCGTACGCCGCTGGCCGACTCTAGATGGCCATCCACACGAAGCAGTTGCGACTGGATCAACGGCCGCCTTTGGCGCTCGGCCAAATCGCGCCATACCACTACGTTGACCATGCCGAACTCGTCTTCCAGGGTGACGAAGATGACACCGCTGGCGGTCTGCGGGCGCTGTCGGCCGATAACCAGGCCGGCAACGCTGACTAGGCGCCCATGTTCGATGGTGGCCAGTTCCCGTGAGCTCTGGCAGCGCCTGGCCTTGAGCTCATTTCGCAGCAGGGTCAGCGGATGCGGCCCCAGCGTAGTGCCGAGGGTCGCGTAGTCGTTGAAAAGGTCTTCACTCACCGAAGGCAGGGGCAGGTAGATGTGCGTTTCCTCCATAGCGGGCAGGCCGTCAAACAGGGGTAACTGTGGTTCGATCCCTGCGACGGCCCAGCGCGCACGATGCCGATGACCGGCCAAACCGCGCAGGACCCCGGCATCGGCGAGCTGCTCGCGTGCGCGCGGTTCGAGCTCGGCGCGACGGCATAGGTCATGGATGTCCATGAATGGCTGACGTTGGCGTGCGGCTTCGATGCGCAGGGCATCGGCTTCCCGAAAGCCGCGCACCATACGTAGCCCCAGGCGGATTGCCGGTTGCTCCTGGCGGCATGGCTCGAGGCTGCAATCCCAGCCGCTGTGGCGAGCGTCCACCGGGCGGATTTCCAGCCCGTGGCGGCGGGCATCCTGAAGAATCTGGTCAGGATTGTAGAAGCCCATCGGCCAGCTGTTGATCAGTGCGCAGGCAAACGCAGCCGGTTCGTGGCGCTTCAGCCAGCAGCTGGCATAGGTGAGCAGCGCAAAACTCGCCGCATGCGATTCGGGAAAACCATAGCTGCCGAACCCTTTGATCTGTTCGAAGATCCGCGCGATGAAGTCGGGCTGGTAGCCTTTGGCAAGCATTCGCTCGGTCAGCCGCACGCGGTGGGGCTCAAGGCTGCCATGGCGTTTCCAGGCGGCCATGGCACGGCGCAGCTTGTCGGCCTCGTCTGGTGTGTACTCGGCCGCCACGATCGCCAGTTCCATCACCTGTTCCTGAAAAAGAGGCACGCCAAGGGTGCGCTCGAACACCGGTTTCAGTTCTTCGGACGGGTAATCCACCTTTTCTTCGTGGTTACGTCGACGCAGATAGGGATGCACCATGTCGCCCTGGATCGGTCCGGGGCGGACGATGGCGACGTGGATGACTAGGTCGTAGAAGGTCTTCGGGCGCAGGCGCGGCAGCATGGCCATCTGCGCCCGCGACTCGATCTGGAAGACGCCGATGGTGTCGGCCTGGCTGATCATGTCGTAGGTGGGTCTGTCCTCCGCGGGCAGCGTGGCGATGGTCCAGCGCGTACCGCGATAATGCTCGATCAGGTCGAAACAACGTCGTATCGCGCTGAGCATGCCCAGGGCCAGCACGTCGACCTTGAGCAGACCGACTGCGTCGAGATCGTCCTTGTCCCATTGAATCACCGTGCGGTCGGCCATGCTGGCATTCTCGATCGGCACCAGGGTATCGAGTGGCTGCTCGGAGATCACGAAGCCGCCAGGGTGCTGGGAAAGGTGGCGAGGAAATCCGATAAGCGCATCGGCCAGCACCAGAACTCGGCGCAGAACCGGATTGTTTTGGTCGAAGCCGGCCTCGCACAGTCGAGAATTGTCGGGTATGTGTTCACTCCAGCGCCCGCAGCAACTGGCCAGGGCGTTGATCTGGTCCGGCGGCAGACCCAGCGCCTTGGCGACATCCCGCAGGGCCCCGGTTGCGCGGTAGCTGCTGGCGACGGCGGTGAGGGCGGCGCGATTGCGCCCATAGCGCTGAAAGACGTACTGGATGACTTCCTCGCGCCGGTCGTGCTCGAAGTCCACGTCGATATCGGGTGGCTCGTTGCGTTCGCGGGATAGGAAGCGCTCGAACAACAGTTTGCTGCGCACCGGGTCGAGTTCGGTGATGCCCAGCACGAAGCAGACGCTCGAGTTGGCCGCCGAGCCTCGACCCTGACAGAGAATGCCCCGTTCGCGGGCGAAGCGGACTATGTCGTGCACGGTCAGGAAATAGCTTTCGTAATGCAGGTCGGCGATCAGCTCGAGCTCATGTTCGAGCTGCGCGCGGGCCTTTTCCGTGATGCCGTCCGGCCAGCGCCAGCTTGCGCCATCCTCGACCAGCTTGCGCAGCCATGAGGTGGTGTCATGTCCGGGCGGGACCAGCTCGTGGGGATATTGATACTTCAGCTGGTCGAGCTGGAAATGGCAGCGCTGACTGATGCGAAGGGTTTCAGCGAGCAGCTCGGCTGGATAGAGCTGGGCCAGTTCGACGATCGATCTGAGGTGCCGTTCGCCATTGGCAAATAGGTGGCATCCTGCTTCGGCCACTGGCAGATGGTGGCGGATGGCGGTCATGCAGTCCTGCAATGCCCGACGACCGCGGGCATGCATGTGCACATCGCCGCAGGCCACCGCGGGTATGCCCAGGCGTGAGGCCTGCGCCAGGCTTTGCCGCAGCTGCAGTGCGTCGTCCGGCCCCCGATGCAGTTCGATGCCGAGCCACAGCCGCTCGGGAAAACGCTCGTGCAGCCACTGGCCTTCGGCATCGACGCCGGTGTGGGCGGGCAGCCAGATTGCCAGCAGACCCTCTAGTGGCCACTCGCTAAGGTCTTCGCGCAGCGCCTGGTAACGGCCTTTCTTGGCTCGTCGGCGGGCACGGGTTATCAATTGGCAGAGTGCCTGGTAGCCGGTCAGGTTTTCCACCAGCAAGATCAGCTTGGGCCCGCCCTCGAACTGCACCTCGCTGCCAATGATCAGCGGCAGGCCGGTGTCCTTCGAGGCCTGCCAGGCGCGCACGATACCGGCCAGGCTGCATTCGTCGGTGATCGCCAGAGCGTCATAGCCCTGGCGTTTGGCGCGGTCGAAGAGTTCGCTCGCGCTGGATGCACCCCGCTGGAAGCTGAAGTTGGACAGGCAATGCAGCTCGGCATATTCGGCGTTCATGCGAACCAGCCGTGCAGCAGCAGGGGGCCTCCGGCGAGGGCGCGAAACGCCCAACCCTGCTGGCCGGTAGCGGTTTGCACCCGGTAGTAGTCGCGTCGCGCGTCGGCACCATCCCACCAGCCGGACTCGATGCGCTCGGGGCCGGTCAGGGTGAGCAGCCCCTCTTCGCGCAAGGGTTGCGGGGTACTCAGCAGCCAGCCGGGGCGCA
Organism: Stutzerimonas kunmingensis; assembly: GCF_032106285.1. Classification (GTDB taxonomy): domain Bacteria; phylum Pseudomonadota; class Gammaproteobacteria; order Pseudomonadales; family Pseudomonadaceae; genus Stutzerimonas; species Stutzerimonas kunmingensis_B. The sequence goes on along the minus strand of NZ_DAMCPO010000025.1, from coordinate 28,414 downwards.
ACCCCACGTGAGGCAATGGTTCGGTGCGGGCGAGGCTGCTTTCCCGCCAGGCATATTCGGGACGGTGGTCCGCTCGTGCGCTCAGCGAGACCACGGCATCGTCGCCCAGTCGGGCGCGGAGGCGTTCGCGCAGTTGCTCCCAGGGCACATTCTGCTGCGGGCGCTCGTCGAACAAGGCCTGATGGGCCGGCGTGAAGGCTGGCAGATCACGAGCCAGCAGACGCACGGCCAGGACGGGGGCAGGCAGTTGCAGGTGCTCGAGACGGCCACGGGTCAGTTCGAACAGCATGGCGGGCTCGCGTTCGGTACTGAGCAGGCCGACCGCTACCTCGCTGTCGGGCAGGGTTCGATGTTCCAGGTACAGGCTGAAACGCTGGACGCCACTGTCCCGCCCGGCGAGAAAGGCGGCCAGGTCGGTGGTCAGTCTGCGCAATGGAAACAGCAGAGCCTGGTGGGACTCGACCTCGAAATTCAGTTCGATGCGGGTGTCGAAGACATCCGGCGGGCGGTAGAACTCCAGAGGCAGCGGCCGATGCCCGAGCAGGGTGTCGAGCTGGGCCAGCACTTCGGCCGGAAAGCGTCTGGCGAGGCTATCCCGCGGCAGGGCGAGCAGTTGATGAAGATGGCGCACGCCCATGCGTACCAGCGATGTGCTGACTTCGCGGGGCAGGCCGAGGCGCTCGACCGGCAGTACCCCGAGCGCCTGATGAAGCGTGGCTGTATCGGTCACGGCCAGCCCGTCATGGGCATTGGCGAGGATGCGCGCGGCCGCCGGGTTGGGCGCCAGGGTGATGCGGTGGCGGAAGCCCAGAGCCGTGAGCTCCTTGCGTAGACGCGTCTCGAATCGTGGCCAGGGGCCGAACAGGCCGAGGCTGGAATGCACCTCCAACAGCAGGCAGCGCGGGTAGTGCAGGCTGACCTGGGCGCTGTAGCCGTAACCCCAGGCCGCCAGAAACCGCTGCCAGCGTTCGATCATCAGCGGGTCGTAATCGGCGGTGGCGAAGTCGTGGGTCAATGCCTGGGCTGCGATCAGCGATTGTCCTGGCTTGAGGCCGAGCTTGCGGGCGGCTGCGTTGACGGCCTGCAGCACGCGGCGCTGTGGCGGGCCGGCGAGCAGGGCCAGTGGCGCGGCGGCATCGTCGCGGTGGCGCAAAACGCCGTCCATGGCCAGTTGCGGCAGCAGAATGCAGGCCCAGAGCATCGTCACGCCTGTTGCCAGGCGCTGGCCGGGAGCGCCTGTCCCGGAGCCAGGCCGCCGCGGCACTTGATGACACGCAGCTGCGCCGGCTGGGCCTCGATGGTCAGGCGTAGTGCCGCCGGTGATGGGTTATTTGCTTCACGCAGTGACCGATAGACGAAGCCCAGGGTTTGGCCGGATTCAGCGGCAATCTGCAAGCGTCTTAAGGCACGGTCATCAGCTTGTTGCGGCCAGCACAGCACGGCGGCACAACCGCCGGAACGTAGGCATTGTTCTGCAGCCCACAGCGCATCGCGGCCCTTTGCCTGGATGATGGTCAGCCACTGCAGGTCTACACCCGCGGCCAGCCAGGCCTGGGGGTAAGGTCGATGAGGGGGCGTTACCAACACCACCCGCTCGCCGGCGGTGGTCAGTCGTGCAAGGGTCGGCCACAGCAGGTTCAACTCGCCGATGCCCGTGGCCGCGACGAGGAACTCGCTGATGGCCGACTCCGGCCAGCCGCCGCCGGGCAGGAACTCATCCAGTGTGGCATTTCCGGTCGGCTGGACGGCCGTGCGAGACGTTATGGCCTGGCCACGCCAGACGCGACGTGTATCCAGCAGGCTATCAAGGGCGACCACTGCGGTCATGAAGAGGTATCCAAAACAACTGTATATAGATACAGTATTTGGCCTGCCGCGAGTTGGTCAAGCACGACGCGATGAGTGAGCGCGACACTTCATCTGTTCGAGCGCATGCTCTCTCCGTGGAAGGCGGGGCCAGTCTGAAAGCTGCTCGGCCATTAGGCGCCGCCAAGCCCTGATCACTGCTTGTGCTCGGAAAACCCGTCGATTAGCATTCGCGCCCGGGATAAGAGGCCGCAGTGCTCATGTTTGCTGCTTCCCGGCCATATCGAGATTGGAAAGCCCGGTTCGCCCGCGATCCGGGCTTTTTCTTTGCTGTTCGGGGCGCATGATGGTCCTGTGTCGACGAAGCTGAACGAGGGAAATGCCATGCGCGAGCGTTTGTTGGCTGCGGAAAAGGTTAAGTCGATCGAATGGCTGGACGGGCGCCTGAACCTGCTCGATCAGCGCAAGCTTCCCGTCGAAGAGATTTGGTGCAGCCATGATTCTGCGGCGTCGGTCGCTGCGGCGATTCGGGATATGGTCGTGCGCGGCGCGCCGGCAATCGGAATCAGCGCAGCCTATGGCCTGGTCCTTGCCGTGCGTGCCCGTATCGCCGACGGCGGTGATTGGCGGCAGGCCCTGGAGGAAGACTTCAAGGTGCTGGCCGATTCCCGTCCCACCGCAGTCAATCTGTTCTGGGCTCTGAACCAGATGCGCGAACGACTGGATCGCCTCAAGCCGGGTGAAGACCCGTATGCAGCGCTGGAAGCCCAGGCCATCTCCATCCATGACAGCGATCGCGAGGCAAATCTGGCGATGGCGCAGTTTGGCGTCGACCTCATCCGCCGTCATCAGGGCAATCCGCAGAACCTGCTCACCCATTGCAATACCGGCGCCCTGGCGACCGGCGGTTTCGGTACGGCGCTCGGGGTCATCCGGGCGGCGCATCTCGAGGGTCTGGTGGAGCGGGTATACGTCGATGAGACCCGGCCTTGGTTGCAGGGCTCCCGGCTGACGGCCTGGGAACTGCTCGGTGATGGCGTTCCGGCCATGGTGAATGCGGACTCGGCGGCTGCTCATCTGATGAAATCCAGGGGCATCTCCTGGGTGATCGTCGGTGCGGATCGCATCACCGCCAATGGCGATGTGGCGAACAAGATCGGTACCTACCAGCTTGCGGTCCTGGCGATGCACCACGGCGTGCGTTTCATGGTGGTGGCGGCGAGTTCGACCATCGACATGGCGCTGGAGAGCGGCGAGGAGATCCAGATCGAGGAACGCGCCGGCAGCGAGCTGCTTGAGGTCGACGGTCGGCGCTTCGCGGCTGATGTCGAGGCATTCAATCCGGTGTTCGACGTGACGCCGGCCGATCTCATCGATGCCATCGTCACCGAGAAAGGCGTGGTCGAGCGGCCAAGTGCCGCGAAGATGGCCGAGTTGATGAGCCGCAAACGGCTGCACTGAGCAACGATCGGTCGCGCTCGGGTGTGCTGTGCAAGCCGGTTTTGCTCCGTGCAAGGCTCAGCTTATAGCAGCCGTCTGTGTTACCATCCCGCGCTTATTACAGGACCCTGCTGACTATAAGGAACCAGGCTTCCATGGGCGAACTGGCCAAAGAAATCCTCCCGGTCAATATCGAAGACGAGCTCAAGCAGTCCTACCTTGATTACGCCATGAGCGTGATCATTGGCCGTGCGCTGCCGGACGCGCGCGATGGCCTGAAACCGGTACACCGCCGCGTACTGTTCGCCATGAGCGAACTCGGCAACGACTGGAACAAGCCGTACAAGAAATCCGCCCGTGTGGTCGGTGACGTGATCGGTAAGTACCACCCGCACGGTGACTCGGCGGTATACGACACCATCGTGCGTATGGCGCAGCCGTTTTCGCTGCGCTACATGCTGGTCGACGGTCAGGGCAACTTCGGTTCGGTCGACGGCGATAGCGCTGCGGCAATGCGTTACACCGAAGTGCGCATGGCCAAGCTGGCCCATGAGCTGCTGGCCGACCTGGAAAAGGAAACCGTCGACTGGGTGCCCAACTACGATGGCACCGAGCAGATCCCGGCGGTCATGCCGACCAAGGTTCCCAATCTGCTGGTGAACGGCTCCAGCGGTATTGCGGTAGGCATGGCGACCAACATCCCGCCGCATAACCTGGGCGAAGTGATCGATGGTTGCCTAGCGCTGATCGACAACGCCGATATCACTATCGACGAACTCATGCAGTTCATCCCGGGCCCCGATTTCCCCACTGCCGGTATCATCAATGGCCGTGCTGGCATCATTGAGGCCTACCGCACCGGCCGTGGCCGCATTTATATCCGTGCTCGCGCCGATATCGAAGATATCGACAAGGTCGGCGGCCGCCAGCAGATCGTCATCACCGAGCTGCCTTACCAGCTGAACAAGGCACGGCTGATCGAGAAGATCGCCGAGCTGGTGAAAGAGAAGAAGATCGAAGGCATCACCGAGCTGCGTGACGAGTCCGACAAGGACGGCATGCGCGTGGTCATCGAGCTGCGCCGCGGCGAAGTGCCAGAGGTGATCCTCAACAATCTATACGCCCAGACCCAGCTGCAGAGCGTCTTCGGTATCAACGTGGTTGCGCTCATCGATGGCCAGCCACGCACGCTGAACCTGAAAGAGCTGCTGGAAGCCTTCGTTCGCCACCGTCGCGAAGTCGTTACCCGCCGTACGGTCTACGAACTGCGCAAGGCGCGCGAGCGTGGGCACATTCTTGAAGGGCAGGCGGTCGCGCTGTCCAACATCGATCCGGTCATTGCGGTGATCAAGGCTTCGCCAACTCCAGCCGAGGCCAAGGATGCGCTGATTTCCACTGCCTGGGAATCGAGCGCCGTTGAAGCCATGGTCGAGCGCGCAGGGGCTGATGCCTGCCGCCCGGAAGGCCTCGATCCGCAGTTTGGCCTGCGTGACGGCAAGTACTTTCTGTCGCCGGAGCAGGCGCAGGCGATTCTTGATCTGCGTCTGCACCGCCTGACCGGCCTCGAGCACGAGAAGCTGCTCAGCGAATACCAGGAAATCCTCACCCAGATCGGCGAGCTGATCCGCATCCTGACCAATCCGGTTCGCCTGATGGAAGTCATCCGCGAAGAACTGGAAGGCGTGAAGCGCGATTTCGGCGATGCACGGCGCACCGAGATTCTCGAGTCGCGTCTGGACCTGACGCTGGCGGACCTGATCACCGAAGAAGAGCGCGTCGTCACCATCTCTCATGGTGGTTATGCCAAGTCGCAACCGCTGGCCGCCTACCAGGCGCAGCGCCGTGGTGGTCGCGGCAAGGCTGCGACTGGTGTGAAGGAAGAGGATTACGTCGAGCATCTGCTGGTTGCCAACAGTCACACCACGCTGCTGCTGTTCTCCAGCAAGGGCAAAGTGTACTGGCTGAAGACCTACGAGATTCCCGAAGCATCTCGCACTTCGCGTGGCCGCCCGCTGGTCAACCTGCTACCGCTCGATGAGGGCGAGCGCATCACCGCCATGCTTCAGGTCGATCTGGAAGCGCTGCGCAAGCAGGCCGCCGAAGGTGAGGACGACCTGGACGAAGCAGAAGGCCTGGTCATCGAGCACGATGATGCGGACGACGTCGAAAGCGATGACGCCGACAGCGACGAGAAAGACGAGCCGACCGGCTCCTACATTTTCATGGCTACCGCCAATGGCACGGTCAAGAAGACACCTCTGGTGCAGTTCAGCCGTCCGCGTACGTCCGGCCTGATCGCGCTCAAGCTGGAAGAAGGCGACACCCTCATCGCTGCGGCTGTCACCGATGGTGCCCAGGAAGTGATGATGTTCTCCGACGGCGGCAAGGTCATCCGTTTCAAGGAAAGCAAGGTTCGCATCATGGGCCGCAATGCCCGCGGTGTACGCGGTATGCGTCTGCCCGAAGGGCAGCGCATCATCTCCATGCTGATTCCGGAATCGGGTGCACAGATCCTTACCGCATCTTTGCGTGGCTACGGCAAGCGCACCGCGATGGAAGAGTTTCCACGCCGCGGTCGCGGTGGTCAGGGCGTCATCGCCATGGTCACCAACGAGCGTAACGGCCCGTTGATCGGTGCCGTGCAGGTGCTCGAGGGCGAGGAGATCATGCTGATCTCCGATCAGGGCACGCTGGTCCGGACCCGCGTCGACGAGGTGTCATCGCTGGGTCGCAATACTCAGGGCGTCACCCTCATCAAGCTGAGCAAGGGCGAGCATCTGGTTGGTCTGGAGCGTGTGCAGGAGCCATCCGAGGAAGACGTGCTGGAAGACATCGAAGCGTTGCTCGATGACGACGCTCTCGAGAAGGAAATGCCTGTACTCAGCACTGAGCCGAGCGAGGATGAACTGCTCGGCGGGGCTGGCGACGTATCTCCTGATGTGGTGCCGACAGACGACGAAGACTGATCGGCGAAAGCAATCCGCAATCAGGTGGTAGCGCGGCGGACGGTAGAGGTACCGGTCGCCGCATCCCGGGATTCAATATCGAGCAAGAGCGAGAGAACAGCAGTGAGCAAACGCGCCTTTAACTTCTGCGCCGGTCCGGCTGCGCTTCCCGAAGCCGTCCTTCAGCGCGCCCAGGCAGAGCTTCTCGACTGGCATGGCAAGGGCCTGTCAGTCATGGAGATGAGTCACCGCAGCGACGAATACACCGCTATCGCCGAAAAGGCCGAACAGGATCTGCGCGACCTGCTGGCGATTCCCTCGAACTACAAGGTGCTCTTCCTGCAGGGGGGCGCCAGCCAGCAGTTTGCCGAGATTCCGCTGAACCTGCTGCCGGAAGATGGCGTTGCCGACTACATCGACACCGGCATCTGGTCGCGCAAGGCGATCGAAGAGGCGCGTCGTTTTGGTAACGTCAACGTGGCGGCCAGCGCAAAATCCCTCGATTACTTCGCCCTTCCGGGGCAGAACGATTGGCAGTTGAGCGAGCGCGCGGCGTACCTTCACTACGCGAGCAACGAGACGATCGGCGGCCTGCAGTTCGACTGGATCCCGGATCTCGGCGACACGCCATTGGTCGTCGACATGTCCTCGGACATTCTGTCGCGGACCATCGACGTCTCGAAGTTCGGCCTGATCTACGCCGGCGCGCAGAAGAACATCGGGCCGTCCGGGCTGGTGGTCGTCATCGTTCGTGAAGATCTGCTCGGTCGCGCGCGCTCTGCTTGCCCTACCATGCTTGATTACAAGGTCGCCGCGGATAACGGCTCGATGTACAACACCCCGGCCACGTTTTCCTGGTACCTGTCGGGGCTGGTCTTCGAGTGGCTGAAGGAGCAGGGCGGCGTCGAGGCGATGGAGCAGCGCAACCGCGCCAAGAAAGAAATGCTCTATGGTGCCATTGATGCCAGCGATTTCTACACCAACCCGATAGCTGTCACCGCGCGTTCGTGGATGAATGTCCCGTTCCGCCTGGCCGATGAGCGCCTGGACAAAACGTTTCTGGCCGGCGCTGACGCGCGTGGTCTGTTGAACCTCAAGGGGCATCGCTCCGTGGGTGGTATGCGCGCTTCGATCTATAACGCCGTCGGCCTGGACGCGGTCGAAGCGCTCGTGGCCTACATGGCCGAGTTCGAGAAGGAGCACGGCTGATGAGCGATGCCGATCAGCTGAAGGCCCTGCGGGTTCGAATCGACAGCCTTGATGAACGGATTCTCGATCTGATCAGCGAGCGCGCTCGCTGCGCTCAGGAAGTCGCGCGGGTCAAGACGGCGGCGCTGGCCGAGGGTGAGTCGGCAGTCTTCTATCGCCCCGAGCGCGAGGCATGGGTGCTCAAGCACATCATGGAACTTAACCGCGGGCCGCTCGACAACGAGGAAATGGCACGGCTGTTTCGCGAGATCATGTCGTCCTGCCTGGCCTTGGAGCAGCCGCTCCGGGTTGCCTATCTCGGCCCGGAAGGTACCTTCTCCCAGGCTGCGGCGCTCAAGCATTTCGGCCATGCGGTCATCAGTACGCCAATGGCCGCCATCGATGAGGTGTTCCGCGAAGTCGTGGCGGGGGCGGTGAATTTCGGCGTAGTGCCGGTGGAGAACTCCACCGAAGGTGCAGTCAATCACACGCTGGATAGCTTCCTCGAGCACGACATCGTGATCTGCGGCGAAGTGGAATTGCGTATCCACCACCATTTACTGGTGGGTGAGACGACCAAGACCGATCGCATTACGCGCATTTATTCCCATGCACAATCGCTCGCGCAGTGCCGCAAGTGGCTTGATGCGCATTATCCGAATGTCGAACGGGTGGCGGTTTCCAGCAATGCGGATGCAGCCAAGCGGGTCAAGAGCGAGTGGAATTCGGCGGCCATCGCCGGCGACATGGCTGCGCAGCTCTATGGCCTGACCAAGCTGGCCGAGAAGATTGAGGATCGCCCGGACAACTCCACGCGATTCCTGATCATCGGCAGTCAGGAAGTGCCCCCGACCGGCGACGACAAGACTTCGATCATCGTTTCGATGCGCAACAAGCCAGGCGCCTTGCACGAGCTGCTGGTGCCGTTCCATGCCAACGGCATCGACCTTACTCGAATCGAAACGCGGCCGTCGCGCAGCGGCAAGTGGACCTACGTGTTCTTCATCGATTTCCTGGGCCACCATCAGGATCCGTTGATCAAGGATGCACTGGAGAGGCTCGGTCAGGAAGCTGTGGCCCTTAAGGTGTTGGGTTCCTACCCCAAAGCGGTTCTTTAATTGCGGCTTCAGGTCGCGGCAGTGGGGCAGGCGACCGGCTTGTACCTGTCGCCCGAAGCCTGCAGCCTGAGGTCTTGTTATGAGTTGTGATTTCCTCACCCTGGCGCAGCCAGGGGTACAGAAGCTGTCACCGTACGTGCCGGGCAAGCCGGTTGACGAGCTGGCGCGCGAGCTGAATTTGGACCCCGCTGGAATCGTCAAGCTCGCCAGCAACGAGAACCCCCTGGGGCCAAGCCCGAAAGTACTTGATGCGATCAGGGCTGAGCTTCCGGAGCTGACCCGCTACCCAGACGGCAACGGTTTCGCGCTCAAGCAGCGACTCGCCGAACGCTATTCCGTCGGCATCAATCAGGTCACCCTGGGCAACGGCTCCAACGACATTCTTGAGCTGGTTGCGCGCGCCTATCTGGCGCCGGGGCTCAACGCCGTGTTCAGTGAGCACGCCTTTGCTGTCTATCCGATTGCGACGCAGGCGGTCGGGGCCGAGGGGCGTGCCGTACCGGCCAGGAACTGGGGCCACGACCTCGACGCAATGGCGGCTGCCGTTGATGAAAACACCCGAGTGGTTTTCATCGCCAACCCCAACAATCCCACCGGAACCTGGTTCGATGCCGCTGCGCTTGGTGGATTTCTAGCGCGCGTATCGGAGAGTGTCCTTGTGGTGCTGGACGAGGCCTACATTGAATACGCCGAAGGGCAGGACTTGCCGGATGGTCTGGCATTTCTGGCCGACTATCCAAACCTGCTGGTTTTGCGCACCTTCTCCAAGGCCTATGGGCTTGCTGCGTTGCGGGTTGGCTACGCGATCTGTTCGCCGGTGATCGCCGATGTGCTGAATCGCGTCAGGCAGCCATTCAACGTGAACAGTCTGGCGCTGGCAGCGGCTTGCGCAGCGCTGGATGACGTCGATTACCTGCTTGCCAGCCGCAAGGCGAATGATGCCGGGATGCTTCAGCTGGAAACGGGTTTCCGTCAGCTGGGACTGGAGTGGATCCCTTCGCGGGGCAATTTCATCGCGGTGGACTTCGCCCGTGACGCTGCGCCGATCAATCAGGCGCTGTTGCGCGAAGGGGTGATTGTGCGTCCTGTGACCGGATACGGTATGCCAACATTCCTGCGTATCTCAATTGGTACCGAGCAGGAAAATGCACGTTTTCTCGATGTGCTGCGCCAGGTACTCGCTCAGTGAATCACGCTCGTCACGCGCAACAGCCTTCGCCGATTGTGAATCGCCTGGTTGTGATCGGCCTTGGCCTGATTGGCGGCTCGTTCGCCAAGGGCTTGCGTGAGGCAGGCCTTTGTCGCGAGGTGGTCGGCTTCGATCTGGATGCGCGCTCGCGTGAGCTTGCGGTCGAACTGGGCGTGGTGGATCGCTGCGCCGCGACGCTTGCAGAGGCTTGTCATGGGGCTGACGTAATTCAGCTTGCGACGCCTATCCTTGCGCTGGAGCGGCTGCTTGGTGAACTGGCGAAGCTCGAACTGGGCGACGCAGTGATCACTGACGTCGGCAGCGCCAAGGGCAATGTCGTGCGCTGTGCGCGTAAAGTGTTTGGCAACATGCCACCAAGGTTCGTGCCTGGCCACCCCATCGCCGGCTCTGAACTCAGTGGCGTGACGGCGGCGAACAGCACGCTGTTTCGACGGCACAAGGTGATCTTGACGCCGCTGGAAAATACCGATCCTCAAGCGCTCACCCTGGTGAGCAAGCTCTGGTCGGCGCTGGGTGCGGATGTCGAGCATATGGAGGTGACGCATCACGATGAGGTGTTGGCTGCCACTAGTCATTTACCGCATCTGCTGGCCTTCGGTCTGGTTGATTCGCTCGCCAAGCGCCATGAGAATCTCGAGATCTTCCGCTACGCGGCAGGTGGTTTTCGCGATTTCACCCGTATCGCCGGTAGCGACCCGGTGATGTGGCACGACATCTTTCTCGCCAACCGCGAGGCAGTGCTGCATACCCTGGACGATTTTCGTGCCGACCTCGACGCGCTGCGCGCCGCGGTCGATGAAGGAGACGGGCACAAGCTGTTGGGCGTTTTCACTCGCGCCAAGGCTGCCCGGGAACATTTCAGCAAAATACTGGCTCGCCGAGCCTATGTGGACGTTATGCATTCCAATGACCTCGTTTTCCTCGCCAACCCTGGCGGCAGCCTGACCGGCCATCTGCGTGTGCCAGGCGACAAATCCATTTCTCACCGCTCGATCATGCTCGGCTCTCTTGCCGAGGGCGTGACGGAAGTCGAAGGCTTCCTGGAGGGCGAAGATGCTCTGGCGACCATTCAGGCGTTCCGGGACATGGGCGTCGTCATCGAGGGTCCGCATCAGGGACGCGTGACGGTCCATGGTGTCGGTCTGCACGGCCTCAAGGCCCCGCCCGGGCCGATCTACCTAGGCAACTCAGGAACCTCCATGCGGCTGCTGTCCGGTTTGCTTGCGGCGCAGCCGTTCGATACGACGTTGACGGGTGATGCGTCCCTGTCCAAACGGCCGATGAACCGCGTCGCCAAGCCGCTGCGCGAGATGGGAGCCGTTATCGAGACGGCACCGGAAGGGCGTCCGCCGCTGACCATTCGCGGCGGCCAGCGTCTGTCCGGCATGCATTACGAAATGCCGATGGCCAGCGCGCAGGTCAAGTCCTGCCTGTTACTGGCCGGCCTGTATGCAGCTGATCAGACCTCGGTAACCGAACCGGCTCCGACGCGTGATCACACCGAGCGGATGCTTCGCGGTTTCGGCTATCCGGTGACCGTCAAGGGCAGTACTGCGGTTGTCGAGCCAGGGTACAAGCTGCGTGGTACTCATATTGAAGTGCCTGCCGATATTTCTTCAGCGGCATTCTTCATGGTGGCGGCGAGCATTGCGCAGGGTTCGGAGATCGTGCTCGAGCATGTCGGCGTGAATCCGACCCGTACCGGCGTGATCGATATTCTGAAGTTGATGGGCGGCGACATCTCTCTGGAGAACCCGCGCGAGGTGGGCGGCGAGCCGGTAGCAGACATCCGTGTTCGTGGCGCTCAGCTCAAGGGTATCGACATTCCAGAGGACCTGGTTCCGCTGGCGATCGACGAGTTCCCGGTGCTCTTCGTGGCTGCGGCCTGCGCGGAAGGTCGTACTACGTTGCGCGGTGCCGAAGAGCTGCGGGTGAAGGAGTCTGACCGCATCCAGGTCATGGCGGACGGGCTGCAGACACTGGGGGTCAAGGCTGAACCGACCCCGGACGGAATTGTCATCGAAGGTGGTGCGATCGGTTCCGGTGAAGTCTGGGCGCATGGCGATCACCGCATCGCGATGTCCTTCAGTGTGGCTGCGCTGCGAGCCAATGGCCCGATTCGAATCCATGACTGCGCCAACGTGGCGACGTCGTTCCCCAACTTCCTCTCCTTGGCGCAGCGCGCCGGCATGCAGGTACATTCGGAGGGTGATTCATGATCAGGCCCGTTCCGGTCATCACCATCGATGGGCCGAGTGGCTCGGGGAAAGGCACAGTTGCAGCCTTGCTCGCGGGCAGGCTTGGCTGGAATTTCCTCGACTCCGGTGCCTTGTATCGCCTGCTGGCATTCGCAGCGCGCAATCACGGGGTCGATCTGACCAACGAAGAAGCGCTGAAGGTGCTCGCCGAGCACCTCGATGTCCAGTTTGGTGCCGCACGCGATGGGCACGGCATGATCATCATTCTGGAGGGGGAGGAGGTCACCGAGTCGATCCGTAACGAGCAGGTTGGCGCCGGCGCATCCCAGGTCGCAGCGTTACCGGTGGTTCGCACCGCCTTGCTGCAGCGACAGAAGGCCTTCCGCGAGGCGCCGGGACTGGTCGCGGACGGGCGTGATATGGGTACTGTGGTATTTCCCGACGCGCCGTTGAAGATATTCCTCACCGCGAGTGCGGAAGAGCGTGCTCGCAGACGTTACTTGCAGTTGAAGGCACGAGGCGATGATGTTAATCTCGCGAGTCTTCTTGATGAGATTCGGGAGCGCGATGAGCGCGATACCCAACGTGCGGTGGCCCCGCTGAAGCCGGCAGATGATGCCGTTCAACTGGATTCCACTACACTCTCCATTGATGAGGTGTTGCAAAAGATTCTGAGCGAAGTCGCCGACCGCGATTTGGCTGGATGATCGGAACGCCGAAAGGCGGCCAAACGGACCTTGAGTAGGCGCAGCCAGCAGGCTGTGTCATTCGGGGCCGTTAACAAGGAGGCATGTGGGAGACCAGATCCAGTCCCACAGGCCTTTTTTTATATGAATGAACCCACATTGTCTGGAATGTGGAGATTGGGCGGATTCTCGCCTGAAAACAGCAGGAATCAACATGAGCGAAAGCTTCGCAGAACTATTTGAAGAAAGCCTTAAATCCCTCGACATGCAGCCGGGTGCCATCATCACCGGCATCGTGGTCGACATCGACGGTGACTGGGTCACCGTGCATGCCGGCCTCAAGTCCGAGGGCGTCATCCCGGTCGAGCAGTTCTACAACGAGCAGGGCGAGCTGACCATCAAGGTGGGTGACGAGGTCCACGTTGCTCTGGACGCGGTTGAAGATGGCTTTGGCGAAACCAAGCTGTCCCGTGAAAAAGCCAAGCGCGCGGAATCCTGGATTGTTCTGGAAGCGGCTTTCGCTGCAGAAGAAGTGGTCAAGGGCGTCATCAACGGCAAAGTCAAAGGTGGCTTCACCGTCGACGTCAACGGCATTCGTGCGTTCCTGCCGGGTTCGCTGGTCGATGTCCGCCCTGTGCGCGACACCACCCACCTGGAAGGCAAAGAGCTCGAGTTCAAGGTCATCAAGCTGGACCAGAAGCGCAACAATGTTGTCGTTTCCCGCCGCAGCGTACTGGAAGCCGAGAACAGCGCCGAGCGCGAAGCTCTGCTCGAGTCCCTGCAGGAAGGTCAGCAGGTCAAAGGTATCGTCAAGAACCTCACCGACTACGGTGCGTTCGTTGATCTGGGCGGCGTCGATGGTCTGCTGCACATCACCGACATGGCCTGGAAGCGTATCAAGCATCCGTCGGAGATCGTCAATGTTGGCGACGAGATCGATGTCAAGGTTCTGAAGTTCGACCGCGAGCGCAACCGTGTTTCGCTGGGCCTGAAGCAGCTGGGCGAAGACCCATGGGTTGCCATCAAGGCTCGTTACCCGGAAGGCACCCGTGTTCAGGCTCGCGTCACCAACCTCACCGACTACGGCTGCTTTGCCGAGCTGGAAGAAGGCGTCGAAGGTCTGGTACACGTTTCCGAAATGGATTGGACCAACAAGAACATCCACCCGTCGAAGGTCGTACAGGTCGGCGACGAAGTGGAAGTCATGGTTCTGGACATCGACGAAGAGCGTCGTCGCATCTCCCTGGGTATCAAGCAGTGCAAGTCCAACCCATGGGAAGACTTCTCTGGCCAGTTCAACAAGGGCGACCGCATCTCCGGCACCATCAAGTCGATCACCGATTTCGGTATCTTCATTGGTCTGGACGGCGGCATCGACGGCCTGGTTCACCTGTCCGACATCTCCTGGAACGAGCCGGGTGAAGAAGCCGTTCGCCGCTTCAAGAAGGGTGACGAGCTGGATACCGTCATCCTGTCGGTCGATCCGGAGCGTGAGCGCATCTCCCTGGGTATCAAGCAGCTGGAAGACGATCCGTTCTCCAACTACGCCGCCGTCAATGACAAAGGCAGCATCGTTCGCGGTACCGTGAAAGAAGTTGACGCCAAAGGCGCCATCATCGATCTGGGCAATGATATCGAAGCCACTCTGAAAGCTTCCGAAATCAGCCGCGACCGCGTTGAAGATGCGCGCAACGTGCTGAAGGAAGGCGACGAAGTTGAAGCCAAGATCATCAGCATCGACCGCAAGTCCCGCGTGATCAGCCTGTCCATCAAGTCCAAAGACGTCGAAGACGAAAAGGATGCGATGAAAGAGCTGCGCACCAAGCAGGACGTAGAAAGCACTGGCCCGACCACCATTGGTGATCTGATCCGTGCTCAGATGGAAAACCAGAACTAAGTTCGGGTTCTTCATGAAAAAGGGCGACTTCGGTCGCCCTTTTTTGTGCCCGCGATTCCGGCGTGCTGAAGCGGCCCGCCTCTTGAGGGCTGCTAGCCTCTGGCTTTCTCCATAGCGAGCGCTTGGTTGACCGCGAGCCAGCCATCTACCGCTTGTTCACCTACATCATCGAAAGCCCTTTGAAGCAGACGGACCTGTTCTCTGCGCAAGGCCTGCTCCAGCTTCGCCCCCTCTGCGGTAAAGCGCAGCATGCGCTTTCGCTTGTCATCCTCTGCAGTCAGGCTCTCCACCAGGTGCATTTCGATCAACTGGCGTAGCGGTGTATTCAGTGCCTGCTTGGAGACACCGAGATAGCTCAGCAACTCCTTAACGCTCAGGTCCGGGTAGCTGGCGATAAAGAAAAGAATGCGGTGGTGCACACGGGACAGGCCGCGGCGGGCGAGCATTTCGTCAGGCTTGGCCGTGAAGGCCTGATAGCCGAGAAAGAAACTCTCCATGATCTGGCGCTGCACTGCGCTTTTTTTTAGGTCAGGCATATTGACGTATTTATCGTGAGAGGCGTAATTTCGGTCAAGAAGTTTGACTTATTTTGCAGCGCCTCGCATCTGGTATGGAAATGGCCTTCTCCGAACGTATTACTCGCCTTAAAAGCTCTCTCATTCGTGAAATCCTCGCTGCAGCCCAGCGCCCGGAAGTGATGTCCTTCGCTGGCGGGTTGCCGGCTGAGGCGATGCTGCCGATCGTTGATTGGGCAGAACTGCCCGCAAGCATGGGGCAGTATGGGATGAGCGAAGGCGAGCCCGCTCTCCGTGAACTTATTGCCGCCCAGGCGCGGGCGCTTGGCGTGCCTTGCGAAGCCAGTCAGGTGTTGATCGTCAGTGGCTCGCAGCAGACGCTTGATCTCGCGTCGAAGCTGTTTATCGACTCAGGAACAGAGGTGCTGGTCGAGGCGCCAACCTATCTCGCTGCTCTGCAGTCCTTTCAATTGTTCGGAGCTGAATGTCTGGCAGTTCCCCAGCAGGCTGATGGTCCGGATTTGGCTGCCCTGCGCGCAACGCTGGAGCAGCACGCGCCTGCTTTTGCCTATCTGATTCCTACGTTCCAAAATCCATCCGCCGTTCGCTACAGCGAAGCCAAGCGTGATGCTGTCGCAGCATTGCTGGATGAGTTTGGCGTGACGCTGCTCGAGGACGAGCCATATCGTGAGCTGGTATTCGATCAGGGCAGTGCCAAGCCGATCGTCTCGCGTCTGAAACGTGCTAGCTGGATCTACACCGGTACGGTTTCCAAGACGCTGCTGCCTGGCTTGCGGGTGGGGTATCTGATCGCCTCGCCGGATCTGTTCCCTTATTTGCTACGACTGAAGCAGTCGGCTGATCTACATACCAACCGCATTGGGCAGTGGCAGGCGCTGCAGTGGCTGGGTAGCGAGCGGTATCAGGCGCATCTGGCGGAGCTTCGCGATTTCTATCGCGTTCGTCGTGATGCCATGCAGGCTGCGCTCAGCGAGCACTTCGGTGATCTCGCGACCTGGCAGCTGCCGCAGGGAGGGCTGTTCTTCTGGCTGACGCTGAAGCAACCGCTGGATACGCGAACCCTGCTTGATCGCGCGCTCGCCAATGATGTGGTGTTCATGCCTGGTGAGCCCTTTTTCGTGGACCCGGACGCTAATCCCGGTTATCTGCGGCTGAACTTCAGCCATGTGGCTGCTGAGAGAATGGAAGAAGGGGTGCGTCGTCTGGCGCAGGTCATCCGCGAAGGTAAAGCGCTGGAAGCCGCCTGAGATATCGCTGACCTGCGTTGTGGGTCGATGGGAGGGAGCATGTTGAAAGTCTATGGTGATTACCGGTCGGGTAATTGCTACAAGGTCAAGCTGATGCTGCACCTGCTGGGCCAGTCGTACGAATGGATTCCGATCAATATCCTTCGCGGTGAGTCCCGCTCCGAGGAGTTTCTCAAGAAGAATCCGAATGGCAAGATTCCGGTTCTTGAGTTGGAGGATGGCGCCTGCCTGTGGGAGTCCAACGCCATCCTCAACTATCTGGCCGACGGCAGCGAGTTTCTGCCAGCGGACCCGCGGCTGCGTACCCAGGTGCTGCAGTGGCAGTTCTTCGAGCAGTACAGCCATGAGCCGTTCCTGGCTGTCGCCCGCTATATCAAGGTGTATCTCGGCATGCCCGAGGATCGCCGTGAGGAGTACGAAGCCAAGCAGCTCGATGGCTACCATGCGTTGAACGTTATGGAGCAGCAGTTGCTACGCACGCCCTACCTGGTGGGTGAGCATTACTCGATTGCCGACGTTGCGCTGTATGCCTACACGCATGTGGCTGAAGAGGGAGGGTTCAGCCTCGAAGGCTATCCCGCAATTCGCCGATGGCTGCAACGTGTCGCCAGTCATCCGCGGCATGTAGGCATGTACGATTGAACGAAAAACAGGGCCGCAAGGCCCTGTTTTACTGTGGGCTCGGTGCTATTTCACCAAGCCGAGAAACTCGCTACGGGTCGCGGCGTTATCGCGGAACTGACCCAGCATCACTGATGTGACCATGGACGAGTTCTGCTTCTCCACGCCGCGCATCATCATGCACATGTGCTGGGCTTCGATGACTACCGCCACACCTGATGCGCCGGTAACCTGCTGCATCGCCTCGGCGATTTCACGGGTCAGGTTTTCCTGGATTTGCAGGCGGCGCGCATACATATCCACAATGCGAGCGACCTTCGACAGGCCGAGTACCTTGCCATTGGGAAGATACGCAACGTGTGCCTTGCCGATGAAAGGCAGCATGTGATGCTCGCACAGCGAGTACAGCTCGATATTCTTGACCAGCACCATCTCGCTGTTATCTGACGTGAACAGCGCGCCGTTGGTGACTTCCTCGAGGGTTTGCTGATAGCCCTTGCACAGGTACTGCATGGCTTTGGCGGCGCGCTTGGGCGTGTCGAGCAGACCTTCGCGGCTAACGTCCTCGCCGAGTTGGCCGAGGATCGCGGTGTAGTGTTGTTCCAGGGACATTGAGCTACCTGTCAGGCTTCATGGGGTCGCGAACGCGAAGGGTAGGGGGCCGCCGCTCGGCTGGCAAGTATGGCGAGCGAGACGCTGGCCTCGGCTCATTCGTCCCGGCCTTCAAGCATGGTGCGTTTGAGCATCACGTAAATGGCGCCGGTGCCGCCATGACGTGGCAGGCAGGAGGTGAAGCCGAGCACTTGCGGATGCTGCCGCAACCAGGTGTTGACGTGGCTCTTGATCAGTGGCCGCTTGCCGTCGAGCCTTGCCGCCTTGCCATGGGTCACGCGGACGCAGCGCACTTCGAGCCGCGTCGCTTCGGCGATGAAGTCCCATAACAGCTCCCGGGCTTTCTCGACGCTCATGCCATGCAGGTCGAGACTTCCCTCGAATGGGATCTGTCCGGCTTTGAGCTTGCGGACCTGGCTGTCCTGAACCCCGTCGCGGGCCCAATAAAGCTCGTCCTCGGCACCTACGTCGATGACGAACTGATCCGATAATCCGTCGACGCGCGTGGTTTCGTTGCTGACGGTGGCGTTGCTGCGGCGAGTCGCGATCTGTTCGCGATTGCTGCGCACTTTGCCGGTTTCGGCGCGGTCGTGCTTGATCGGCTTGACGCCGCGCACAGCCGATTGGAAGAGAGAGAAGTCGTCGTCTTGCATGGGGCCTCCAAACAGGATGGCAGTTTACCCCAGCCACAGCGCCTGGCGGACGAGCTTCCATCCAGGCGTACTTTTGCTTGCATCATGCAGAGAGTGTCTGGAAAGGCTGCCAGCTCGTTCGGCGTTCGGATAGTGGGTATTCAGCGCGCCAGCGCCGCAGCGTCTTGCACGCAAACGGCAAAGTTGTCGGCAAGAATGGTCATCTCGATGCGGTGCACCTGCTCGGCATCGATGCTGCCTTCGCCCATCGGCAGATTGCGTGTGGCACAGGCGCTGTCCACCAGTGTGCAGCGATAGCCGTAATCCTTGGCGGCGCGAACCGTTGTGCTGATGCTGGAGTGGGTCATGAAACCGCAAACGATCAAATCCAGGCGACCCAGCTTCTGCAGCAGTTCGTGGAGTTCGGTGCCGGAGAAAGCGTTCGGCAGGCGTTTGGCAACCACTGCCTCGCCGGGCAGCGGTGCTGCTTCCGGCATGATCTGTCCGCGGAAGCCCTGCGGATCGAAAAGACCACCGCTGATACCCAGGTGATGCACATGCACGATCGGCGCGCCAGCTTCGCGCGCAGCTGCCAGTAGACGGGTGATTTCCGGAAGTGCCCGATCCAGGGCAGGCAGGGCAAGAACACCACTGCGGTACTCTTCCTGCACATCGATGACCAGCAAGGTGGCATTCGTCAGCGTCGCCGGGTTGTAGCTGCGGCCACTGAGCTGAAGCATGGTCTGTGGCTTGGTCATTTTCGGCTCCTTGTGCTGTGAGGGGGCTGATTGTGGCGCCAGAATGCGCCGATGTGAACCGTCCGGCTCATGTTTCGCTGGTCGTTGTGCTGACTGCTCGGTCGAACTGCATGGGCGCACGATATGTCGGAGATATCGAGTCCCGACCGCGAGCCAAAGGGTAATGCCGGTCGCACGCCTGGTGTTGAAACGAATTGAGTATTTACAGCCCAAGTGGATGGCTCGAGAGCCTTGCTCGCGTGGCCTTAGCAGACATGGCTCGGGTTTTCGTATGCCTGCTACACTCGCGCCCTTTTTACAGGAGATGCCCTTGTGACCGCTTCGCTCTCCCGCTTGCGTACGCTGCGTGACCATATCCGCTGGGCCGTCAGCCGGTTTCAGGCGGAGCAGTTGTTCTTCGGCCATGGCACCGACAATGCCTGGGATGACGCGCGCCAGTTGGTGCTGGGTGCGCTGCACCTGCCATGGGAAATGGCTGACAGCTATCTGGATTGCCGCCTCGAGCTCGACGAGTGCGAGCATTTACAGGAACTGCTGCGTCGCCGTATTGAGGAACGCGTGCCGACCGCTTATCTCCTCGGGCAAGCCTGGTTCTGCGGCTTGCCCTTCATCGTCGACGAGCGCGTGCTGATCCCACGTTCGCCGATTGGTGAGCTGATCGAGCACCGCTTCGAACCCTGGCTGCCTGGCACGCCCACGCGGATTCTCGATCTGTGCGCGGGGTCGGGCTGCATCGGCATCGCATGCGCTTACGAGTTTCTCAAGGCCGAGGTGGTGCTCGCTGACCTGTCGTTCGATGCGATCGAGGTCGCCAACCAAAACATCGAGCATCACGGACTCGAAGAGCGGGTTTATACCGTGCAGAGCGATGGCTTCGACGGGCTGCCAAATCAACGTTTCGATCTGATCGTTTCCAATCCTCCATATGTCGATGCCGAAGATTTCGACGACATGCCGGCTGAGTTTCATCACGAGCCGGCTCTTGGCCTGGCATGCGGTGAAGACGGGCTGGATCTGGTGCGACGTATGCTCGCCGAGGCCGCGGATCACCTCACTGACGATGGCATCCTGATCGTCGAAGTGGGAAATAGTCAGGTTCATGTCCAGGCCCTTTATCCCGAAGTGGATTTCACCTGGCTGGAGTTCTCGCGCGGGGGGCATGGTGTCTTCCTGCTTGCGGCGCAGCAGTGCCGTAAGCATCAGGCCCTGTTCCGTGCACGCGTCGCGGGAAGCTGACTCAGCTCCGTGCCCTTTAACGACCTCGCTGTCGCGCTCAGGTGTTTGCGCTGTTCCTGTGGGCACGGGCAACCTTGGGATTTTCCCGTCGACTGCTGAGCATTTGAGCCGCTGAGTGGTCTGTAGCATGTGGCGTCTGATCGGAAGGCGAGGAGCGCGATATCCTCGCTATCGTTGACCGATCATCGTCGTGCTCGCGCTGCACGTCATTGAACCCTGCATTCAAGCGGACGGACCATGCCAGGCATTACGGTAGAACCCATCACATTCGCGTTGTTCGGTGCCCTGGGCGACCTAGCGTTGCGCAAGCTGTTTCCCGCGCTGTATCAGTTGGATCGCGCCGGCCTGCTGCATGCCGATACCCAGATACTGGCGCTATCCCGTGAGAGCGGCGAGCCGGCCACGCACAAGGCGCGAATCGAGCAAGCATTGCGTACGCGGGTTCCCAAGGCCGAGTTCGATGAGCAGGCCCTCAGTCGCTTCAGCGCCCGGCTTCACTATCTGGCGATGGATTTTCGTCGATCCGAGGATTACATGGCGCTGCGTGACTGCGTGCCGGCCGAGCAGCCTCTGATCGCCTATTTCGCGACACCCGCGGCGGTCTACGGTGATATCTGCAGGTTCCTGGCTACGGCAGGGCTCGCCGAGCAGGCGCGCGTCGTTCTGGAAAAGCCCATCGGTCATGACTTAGCTTCTTCGCGTGTCATCAACGATGCGGTCGCCGAGCACTTTCCCGAGAACCGCATCTATCGCATCGACCACTATCTCGGCAAGGAAACGGTACAGAACCTCATCGCGCTACGCTTCGCCAACAGCCTGTTCGAGACGCAGTGGGACCAGCACCATATCTCCCATGTAGAAATCACCGTGGCCGAAACGGTCGGCATCGAAGGACGCTGGGGTTATTTCGACCAGGCTGGACAACTGCGCGACATGGTTCAGAACCATTTGCTGCAACTGCTCTGCCTGATCGCCATGGACCCGCCGAGCAACCTGACTGCGGACAGCATCCGTGATGAAAAGGTAAAGGTCCTCAAGGCGCTGGCACCGATCACTGCTGAATCCCTTCATCAGCGGGTGGTGCGGGGCCAATACGCGGCCGGCAACGTTGCTGGTGTCTCGGTACCTGGCTACCTGGATGAGGAGAACTCGAACGCCGAAAGCAGTACGGAAACCTTCGTCGCGTTGCGTGCCGATATCTGCAACTGGCGCTGGTCGGGCGTGCCGTTCTATCTGCGAACCGGCAAACGCATGGCGCAGAAGCTTTCGCAGATAGTGATTCATTTCAAGGAGCCACCCTTCTACATCTTCGCGCCCGAACAGCGAGCGCTGATCAGCAATCGCCTGATCATTCGACTGCAGCCTGACGAGGGCATCTCGCTGCAGGTGATGACCAAGGAGCAGGGGTTAGACAAGGGCATGCATCTGCGCAGCGGACCCTTGCAGCTGAACTTCTCCGAAACCTACAAGAGCACGCGCATTCCAGACGCCTACGAGCGCCTCCTGCTCGAGGTCATGCAGGGCAACCAGAACCTGTTCGTGCGCAGGGATGAAATCGAGTACGCATGGCAGTGGTGCGACCAGCTGATCGAGGGCTGGAATCGTCTCGGCGCAGAGCTCAAGCTTTATCCCGCTGGCTCCTGGGGGCCAGTCGCTTCGATTGCACTGATCACACGCGATGGGAGGGCGTGGTATGGCGATCTCTGAACTGGATCTTCCTACCGGTGTGGTGGCGCATAGTTCGGCCAATCCGCAGCGGCAAGCTGAACTGATGGCTGACAATGTGGCCAAGGCGCTGGCCTACGCGGTGCAGACACATGGCGTTGTCAGTCTCGTCGTATCCGGTGGGCGCAGTCCGATCGCATTCTTCGAAGCCCTGTCGATACGAGAATTGAACTGGTCGAAGGTGCAGATCAGCCTGGCTGACGAACGCTGGGTACCTGCGACCAATCCGGCCAGCAACGAAGGCTTGGTGCGGCGCCATTTGCTGCAGAACGCGGCACGTGAGGCGTGGCTGATCGGGCTGTACCACCCGGCCGAATCCCTCGAGCAGGCCGCATCACTCGCTGACCACGCCCTGGTGCAGCTGCAGCGGCCTATCGACGTGCTGATACTGGGAATGGGAGATGACGGTCATACGGCCTCGTTGTTCCCCGGCAACCCAAAGCTGGCGCATGCGTTGCGCGATGACTGCCTGGAGCGGTGCCTGCCGATGCAGGCGCCGGTCGATCCGCAGGCACGTCTGACAATGACCTATCCGCTGCTCGCTGGTGCTCGAATGCAGTGCCTGGCTATCCAGGGTGCTGACAAGCTCGAAACCCTGCGCGCGGCCCTGAATGTCGATCCGCTGCAGATGCCGATTCGCGCATTCCTGCATTCCCCGCTCGAAATCTATTGGTGCCCGTGAGGCCCGAGGACTTCCGCATGACCATGGACCAGAAGAACGCTCTGATTGAACGAATCTGTGTAGAGTCGAGGATTCTGCCGGTCATCACCATCGGTAGCGAAGAGCAGATACTGCCTCTTGCTGATGCATTGGCTGCTGGCGGCCTTCGTACACTGGAGATCACCCTGCGATCCAGTCATGGCCTGACAGCCATTCGACGGCTACGTGAAGAGCGTCCTGATCTTTGCATCGGCGCTGGTACCGTTCTGGACCGACGCATGATGGATGAAGTGGAGGCGGCAGGGGCGCAGTTCATCGTCACACCCGGTTCCACGCGGGAAATCCTGGAAGCGGGGGTGAGCTGCTCGGTGCCACTGCTGCCAGGCACCAGTAGCGCATCGGATGTTATGGAGGGCTACGCGCTGGGTTATCGCCGCTTCAAGCTCTTCCCGGCAGAGATCTGTGGCGGCATCGCTGCGCTGAAGGCGCTCGGCGGCCCCTTTGCCGACGTGCGTTTCTGCCCGACCGGCGGCGTAAACGCAGCAAATGCCGCGCAATATCTGTCCCTGGCGAACGTGATGTGCGTCGGTGGTACCTGGATGATCGATGGTGCGAGCCTCAGTTCGGGCGACTGGGCCGGTATTCAGCAACGTACTGTTCAGGCGCTGGCCGCACTGGGCTGATCTCGCCAGCGCAGGTCGGGATCACTGCTACGCTGTGGTTGGTGCGTAGCTGCAGCGATGCGCGTATGATTCGCGCCCTTTCAATCGGATTGCCACACCGGGAGGTGCCCAGATGACCGAGCACGAAGAAACAAGCACTCACGTTACTCACGGCGAAAAGCTGCAGAAAGTCCTGGCCCGTCTGGGCATGGCTTCGCGCCGCGATGTCGAAAAATGGATTTCCGAAGGCCGTGTCAAGGTCAATGGCGCGGTTGCGAGCCTGGGCCAGCGCGTCGACTCTCATGATGCGATCGCAGTCGACGGTCGCCTGCTCAAGCGGGAAGAAGTCAGCGAAGTAGTCCGCCGAGTACTGATCTACAACAAGCCGGACGGCGAGATCTGCACACGCAACGATCCGGAAGGGCGCCCAACGGTATTTGATCGTCTGCCGCGCCCGAAGGAGGGGAGGTGGATCAATATCGGTCGCCTCGACATCAACACCACCGGCCTGCTGCTGTTCACCACCGACGGCGAACTGGCCAACCGCCTCATGCATCCATCCTATGAGATGGACCGCGAGTACGCGGTGCGGGTGCGTGGGGAAGTCGACGACGAGATGATCGAAAGGCTGAAGACCGGCGTGATGCTCGAAGACGGTCCGGCACGCTTCACCGACATCCAGGAGGCGCCCGGCGGTGAAGGCTTCAACCATTGGTATCACTGCGTGGTGATGGAAGGCCGTAACCGCGAGGTTCGCCGTCTCTGGGAATCGCAGGGACTGGTCGTGAGTCGATTGAAGCGTGTGCGTTTCGGTCCGGTCTTCATGACCTCCGATCTGCCGATGGGACGCTGGCGTGAAATGTCGCAAACCGAGGTGGACATTCTCAGCCAGGAAGTCGGGCTAAAGCCGGTTGCACTGCCGAGCATGAAAGCCAAGGCCAAGGAAAAGATCGACCGCATGCAGCGTAAGGTGGCGAAGCCGCTGAGCCGCGGTGAGCGGCGACCTCGGGTGTTGCGTTCGTCAAGCGAGGCCGATGTGCCTGTGTCGGACAAGCCGCGGGCACCGAGGGGTAGCGAAGGCGGGCGCAAGCCGCGTGTCAGCGACGGGCGTAGTGAGAAGCCTCGCGGAACGCCGGTCGCTGAGCGTCCGGGCGAGACGCGTAAAGGTGGTAAGCGTAGTGACGGGGCAGGGCGTCCGTCGGGGTCAGGTAAAAGGCCGGCCGGAGATGGTCAGCGTCCAGGCTTCGGGCGTAGCAAACGCACCTGATCGTTGTATCCAGCGCTGCGCAGTGGGCGAAGCCGCTGCGCAGCGTTTTTGTTTTGGAGGCCTTGGTTATTGCGCGTCCAGCGCCTGACCATTAACCCCGATGCTGTCCGGGCCCATCAGGTACAGATAGACAGGCATGATTTCCTCTGGGAGCGGGTTCACCAGCGGGTTCTCGCCGGGATAAGCCTTCGCGCGCATGTCGGTACGAGTGGCCCCCGGATTGACGCTGTTGGCGCGGACCGCAGCGGTGTCATCCAGTTCATCCGCCAGCACCTGCATTAGCCCTTCGGTGGCAAACTTCGATACAGCGTAGGCGCCCCAATATGCACGCCCCTTGCGGCCGACACTGCTCGACGTGAAGATCACCGAAGCGTCCTTGGCTAGCTTCAGCAGCGGCAGCAGTGTGCTCGTCAACATGAACATTGCGTTCACATTCACCTGCATCACGCGCATGAAATTGTCGCCGGACAACTGCTCGAGCGGCGTCCGCGGACCAACGATCGCCGCGTTATGCAAAAGGCCGTCGAGATGACCGAACTCGCGCTCGATCATGGCGGCCAGTTCGTCGTACTGGTGCGGCAGCGCGGTTTCCAGATTGAACGGAATAAGGGCAGGACGAGGATGG
This sequence comes from Stutzerimonas kunmingensis, assembly GCF_032106285.1. GTDB lineage: Bacteria > Pseudomonadota > Gammaproteobacteria > Pseudomonadales > Pseudomonadaceae > Stutzerimonas > Stutzerimonas kunmingensis_B. The sequence continues at coordinate 3,344 of NZ_DAMCPO010000025.1, read as the reverse complement.
TCCGCGGCTTCGATGTCATCGTAAACCCGGTTCAGGTTGTCTTCATTCTTGCCAAGCAGCAGTACGGTTGCTCCGTGTGCCGCATAGGCTTTCGCGGCAGCTTCGCCGATGCCGCGGCCGGCTCCCGTAACCAGAATGGTGCGCCCAGCGAGCAAGTCGGGGCGGGCGGAATACTCGAACATCGGATGCCTCTTGAATCGATGGTAGGTGGCGCCCGGACGAATGTTCGCCGGACGATAAAGCTAGGAAGGTTTGCGCTGTCGCCGTTTCAGCAACTGCACAGTGCTCTATCCAGGACTTGCCGGAGCTCCAGCGGGTGGTCTACCACCACATCAGCGCCCCAGTTTCCCGGGTTGTCTTCGGGGTGAATGTAGCCGTACCGTACTGCGGCTGTACGACTGCCTGCCGCGCGGCCTGATTCGATGTCTCGCAGGTCGTCGCCGACGAACAGAACCGCGGATGGGTCAAGGTCGAGCTGGCTGCACGCCAGAAGCATGGGTTCGGGATCAGGTTTGCTCTTGGTGACATGATCAGGGCAGATCAGCACAGCGGAGCGGGAAGCCAGGCCCAGCTGATGCATGATCGGTTCGGCGAAGCGCAGCGGCTTGTTGGTCACTACGCCCCAGATCAGGTTCGCCCGTTCGATCTCGTCGAGCAGTTCGGCCATACCATCGTAAAGATGACTGTGCACCGCGCAGTTCTCCTGATACCGAGCAAGGAACTCGAGACGCAGCTCTTCGAACTCAGCCGATAGTGGGTCGACCTCGAAAGCGCTGAGTACCATGGCCCTCGCGCCGCCTGACACGACATCACGAACCTGTTGTTCGGAAACCGGTGCCAGCCCTCGGGCGGCTCGCATGGCTTGCACGACGGCAATGAAGTCAGGAGCGGTATCAAGCAGAGTACCGTCCATGTCGAACAGAACAGCGCGCAGGCGCATCATGCCTCCTTGATGGTCTGGACCATGTAGTTGACATCGACGTCCGCAGCCAGCTTGTAGTGCTTGGTGAGCGGATTGTAGGTAAGGCCGATGATGTCTTTGACGGCCAGGCCCGCATCGCGGCTCCAGGCACCCAACTCCGAGGGGCGGATGAACTTCTTGAAATCGTGGGTACCGCGCGGCAATAGTTGCAATACGTACTCAGCGCCGATGATGGCGAATGCATAGGCTTTCGGGTTGCGGTTGATCGTCGAGAAGAAGACTTGCCCGCCTGGCTTGACCAGTGCACAGCAGGCCTGGATGACCGACGCCGGGTCCGGCACGTGCTCGAGCATTTCGAGACAGGTGACCACATCGAACTGCTCGGGAGCTTCCTCGGCCATGGCTTCGGCAGTGATCTGCCGATAATCGATTTCGAGTCCGGATTCCAGCAGGTGTAAGCGCGCTACCGAAAGCGGCGCCTCACCCATGTCTATACCGGTGACCTGAGCGCCTCGCTGAGCCATGGCTTCGCTGAGAATGCCGCCTCCGCAACCGATATCGATTACCTTCTTGCCCGCCAGAGCAATATGCTCGTCTATCCAGTTCACTCGCAGTGGATTGATCTCGTGAAGCGGCTTGAACTCGCTTTCGCGATCCCACCAACGATGTGCAAGGGCTTCGAATTTGGCGATTTCAGCGTGGTCGACGTTGCTCATGATCCGGTCCGTTTGAAAGCTTGAGGGAGAAGCTTGAGCTGCAAGGGCTCATGTTGCCAGCTTCAGCTAAGGTCGGGGCATCGTAGCCACCGTGGTTCGTATGTCATTGGTCGCGCAGAAGCTGTGTATGGTCGGTTTCACACCTTCAATGTCGATCGGTGCTCGAAATTCTCTCGCCCCATTGGCGAGCGTTCGCAATCACTTGCTGCTCATCCATTCGCGTAAGGCGGCCGCTTTCCAGCAGCTGCTTACCGCCTACCCATACATGTCGCACCGCGTCTCTACTGGTGGAGTAGATCAATTGGGATACCGGGTCGTATACCGGTTGTTGCGCCAGACCGGAAAGATCCAGCGCGACCAGATCGGCGAACTTGCCTATCTCTAGAGAACCGGTGTGCTCATCGATGCCCAGCGCTCGGGCGCCATTCAGTGTGGCCATGCGTAGAGCGCGATGGGCGTCCAGTGCCGTGGCCGAGCCGGCGACGGCCTTCGCCAGCAGCGCTGCCGTACGAGTTTCGCCTAGCAGGTCCAGGTCGTTATTGCTTGCAGCCCCATCCGTGCCGACTGCCACGTTGATTCCTGCTTCCCAAAGGCGCTCGACCGGACAGAAGCCACTGGCGAGCTTGAGGTTGGATTCTGGGCAGTGAATAACGCTGCAGTTATGCTCGGTGAGCAGCGCGAGATCGTCATCATCGACCTGGGTCATGTGCACTGCCTGAAAACGCGGCCCTAGCAGCTGCAATCTCGCTAGTCGCGCCAGCGGCCGCTCACCGTGTTTCCGCAGCGCCTCCTGGACTTCATGAGCGGTTTCATGGACGTGCATATGGATGCCTGCATCCATCTCCGCTACCAGAACGCGAATGCTTTCAAGTTTGTCGTCCGCAACCGAATAAGGAGCATGAGGCCCGAAGGCGATCGTGATTCGGGGGTGATGCTTGAGATCGTCGAACAGCGCTACACCTTTGCGTAGCGCTTCATCCGCATCGCGAGCGTCGGGAACCGGGAAGTCAAGAACCGGGATGGTGATCTGCGCTCGCACACCGTGCTTGTGTACCAGCTCGCTGACGACGCTGGGATAGAAGTACATGTCAGAAAAGCAGGTGATCCCACCTTTTAGTTGCTCGGCGATTGCCAACTCGGTGCCACAGCGAACGAAATCCTCGTCGACCCAACGCGACTCGGCTGGCCAGATGTGATCCTTAAGCCAGCGCTGCAGGGGCAGGTCATCAGCAAGTCCACGAAAAAGAGTCATCGCGGCATGGCCATGCGCATTGATCAGACCTGGAGCGAGAAGCATACCCTCAAGCTCTCGCGTTTCTATCGCCTGATACTTGAGTGCTACGGCACGCGGAGCGATGAGCGCAATGCGTCCATCTCGAACGCCGAGACCGTGCCCCTTCAGCACCACGCCAGCCGGCTCCACCGGAACGAGCCAGGTCGGAAATAAAAGAAGATCGAGCGGTGCATCACTTTGCCGGGACATGTGAAGCCATGACTGAGGAGAAGAGGGCTAGTGTAATGGCTGGTGGCGTAGGATTGAAGAAACGAGAGAGCCGCGATGTTTGCCGTGCATCCTTATATACAGTTGTGGCTGGTATCGCTCGTACGGACGGTACTTTTTGACTCGCTTGGCCGTCATCTGAATAAAACTGAAATAAACGGTTGACGTTGATTTTCAGGCTCCTATAATGCGCACCACTTCCGGC
>NZ_DAMCPO010000024.1:0-65972 GCF_032106285.1 Stutzerimonas kunmingensis | reverse complement strand
CTCTAGGGCGGAAGTCAGCGGGATGGCAGGATGTCTTGGAATGAACGCTTACGACACACCTGGCAAATGGTGTGAGCGATGCCAGTATGCATAGCCCGTTTCAAGCAGATCCTGCTGCACGCAGGTGTAGCAGAGCTTAGCCTTACCGTGGACAGCTGCCTCACGACGGGGAATACGAGCCACCCCCGATATACTGGAGCCTGTAGGAGCATTTTCCACGCCTTGGCCTAGCCCCAGAAAAGGCCTGTATGCTGGAAACATAGTATTCGTGCTGATCAGATCGTCGAGATTGCTCTCTGTGTCACCAGGTAGTCTGGTAGCAAGCACTTCAATCTGCTTTGGCAGAATCCCTACGCTGAACGGCGCGGACCCAAACAGATCCCGGAAAGTTTCAGCTGCAGTTCTGTTACCTGACAGGAAGTGGTAGCGCGTGATACGAGAATGCAACATCTCGTCCGGCATGGACATGGGAAAAAATAGCAGATCAGACATGGATATTAGCTAGAGATATAAGACTTGAAAGTACACGCACTCTGCAGTGCGGTGTATTTCTAACACACCATATCGTGTTTCAGGCAGGGATATTGAAAATATATGGCGGACGAGCGCTGTATCAATTCGGCACTCCCACACATTTTTTTTGCAAAGCAATTAGCTGATATAAATCAGGTTACGTTAGCAATATCGCGGGCTACACCCAAAAAAATGTCATACGGAGGCTCACACTTTATTAGAAATATGCACGAAAAAGTGGAATAGTTTCCGCCCAGAGGAAACATGACTACGGCCTGATGCAAGCAGTTCGATACAACGCTGATCGAGTTACGCTTCGCTGCTCGTCTTCCAGCTTCGCCTTGGCCCACTGTAGGCGCCGAACGTGAAACTGCTCGATAGACTCACACGCCTGCTCCAATGCCAGGGCACACAGAGGTAGCTTGGAGAGCTGTTTCTCAAGACGTGAGAGGACATGTAGATCCCGCCCTATCCTAGCGCGCGAGATCAAGACAGGCTTACCCGACGCGGTTAGAAGGCGCTGTGCATAGCACCTGATCTGTTCAGCAAGTTTCGCATCGAGAGTAGCGAATGTATCAGTGTTATCAACGCGGTTTGTATGAGCACCCGCATGTTTGGCGATGTAGCCTGAGAGCCAGGGTCGATCACAACGATACAGCCACATGTATCCTTTGCATTGGTGAGCTAGCAGGCCCCCATATTCAACCTCGAAGGTTGCTCGGCGCCTGAGACGCTCGCTTTGAAATCTTGCATCTCTCCAGGCCTGCGAACCGCCGTTGACGGCACGGATGGTTCGATAAACATACACTCGGGTGACTCCAAGCGCAGAGGCGATCTGCCGAGCCTCGCACCCGGCAATAGCTAGTTTCCAAACCGCAGCAGGCAAGCCTTCCAGTCCATCTAGCAGGACCTCAGAAAGCTTCGCTTTTGGATAGCCAACACCAGTTGGCGATGGTCGCTTAACAGCTTGCGTTGATGGCTTGTCGCTGCACTGGAGATGAGCCAGATCAACCCCCAGGGCGGTGGCCAGCACAATGTATTTGAGTGGATGATGCGTATGCCTTGGCCTCCGTAGCAGCTTGGTGACCCAAGTCGCGGGCAGATCTGAGGGTGAATCTCCGAGAATCGAGTATTCCCAAGCTGCAGGCAGAGCGTTGAAAACGCCGTCCATATGTGCGGCCAAACGGCATAGATCCAGCCGCTGCGATTTACCCCGGGTTAGGCCTGACTCAGCAGCTCTCCGCATCAGGCAAGCGCGCAAGGCAATGGGTGAAAGGGGATCGAGGTCTAGCGTAAGCAATTGCATCGATCGTAGCGCGATCTGATGCAGCGTTGGAAAAGCCTCCAGACCAACAGTGACCTGATGTGAATGAGCTTGTACTTCGGCATCGTCAGGCAGGTGGAGCTGCCATGAATTACGGCTATACCAGCTCGGATCCACCGTCCTGAGCGAATCGCCGTGGTGAGGGCATACCAACACACCGGGAAGCTGGTGAACGCGGTGCCAGTACGCTGCTCCAACCCGAACGACGTCCTCATTGAGGCAGGCCGGACAGAACCGTACCCTCGAAGCTCCTTCGATCCGACTGGCATTGATTCCTAGTTTCAGCATTAGCCACTTGCCGTCCCCGGCCATTGAGGTGCGGGCATGCTGCATCTGCTCATCGGTGAGAAAAGGCGCGTAATAGGGCAGAACGGTATGGCGCGTGATGATTTTGGATACCGAGAGATCTGTGCCTGGGGGAAGCAACTCGGCCAAATCATCCAACCGACAGGGAAACGCTACATTTTGCGTGAACGAGACCGCAGCTCTGTTGCCGGTGAACGCAGCTTTGCGGCTATGCCCGCCACAAAGCCGAGCATAGCGAGAGAGAACGCTGTGTAGCGTCTCGTCGGGTAGTGCTGCAGGGAAGAAATGGAATTTCAGTTCCATTACGCGACCCTCGAATCATGATCGACGGTAGGTCGGCGAGAACTCGAAGATATCCTTGGTGACCCAGCCAGCTGACTTCAACTCTGCAAGGGTGTCAGGATGCTCACTGAACGCCTTTGCTTGCGACGCCTCAACGGCGACTGCTACAGGCGTACCGGCTTTCTTAACAGCGGCTTCTGGTACTGCAGTGTTTGCGCGTGCAGGAGGGGTGACACCTCGAAGCAAAGCAAGACGGTCAGCTCGCCCAAGCCCACTGAACGCCATCATTTCCATCAGCTGCTCCTCTATGGGAAGCAGGTCGTCGAACTTGCGCATGCGATTAAGATCACGACTACGCAGAGCTGATAGCGCTGGCCTGAGTATTTGCATCTTGGAATTGCTTACTTTGACGATCGTCTCGGCAGTCACACGCTCGGAGCCGCTCTGAATGGCATAGCGCTGGCTCAGCACCAATAACTTAACCAGGAAGTCGGTCACTCCCTGGGTGTGCTCGTACAGCGCTTCAAAAATCTCCGGTGTCAGTTCAGCCGTCTGCTTGCACCACTGATAGCTCCAAAGGTTCTCGACCAGAAAACGCCACTCGTCATCCTCCTTCTCGAAGCGCTTGAACTCTATCATCCCCCCACCGCAACTGCGCCTGGCGACACGCATTACGTCCGAGAACAGGCTGATCATCGAATTCGTCCCTATGAACACGACCGGGATACCGATGTTGTTCACCAAGTGAAGGAAGAAATTCAGCATGCTTTCCTTACCCCCGGTCTTGGCCAGGTGAAGGTTCTGCAGCTCATCAATGAGCAAGGCGCCGATAAAAAACGTGCTGGCTACCTGTTCCATCTGCTGAAGCGCATCGTTGATGTTTCGATGCCGATGGCGCTTGTGGTAGTCCTTGTCGCCCAGTGCTTGGCCGACCGCGTGGAAGAACTGCTGACAAAAACCAGCCAACGAGCCATCTCGTGGACAATCAAGCTTGAGCCAGGTGATCTGGGTGTGGACGAATTGCTGGCCCTCATAATGCTCATGCCGGATCGTCTGAGGGTACAGGCTTAAAATGGCATGCAGTGCAGTGGACTTCCCAATACCACTCAGGCCCACAACGCTGAAGGTGTCAGCTGTTGATTTGAAAGCATCGTGATAGCGCTGAGCCCCTGACAAGGAATGAAGGTGCCTGACAGTTGAGGCACTAGTTGGATTACGGCCAACATATCCGCGGCGGATCAGCAGAGATAACAGGGACTCTAGTTCCAAATGCAGCAGAAACGGCTGCACGACCGTCCTCAAGCGATCAATACAGTGAATCCGCGTTGCCCCGTCGAGCTCAAGCTCTTCAGGAGTTACCGGCTGGGGAAAATTAGATATCAGCTCGGCAGCCGCCGTTTCGTCAAGAATAGGAGGCAGCGCTTCGATCAGCGGGTTTCCAGCGTATTCAGTGATGACTTGCTTCGTATAGCTCGCAAGAGCTTTGGCACCTCTCATTTAGTCTGCCCCGGTCGAACTCTGTTGAGCAAGTCGATAACCTGCGCGGTACGCGGTCCAGCGTACGAATCTCGGGCAATGGCGGGACCCTGCGCATCAGGTTGAACGGGTTCTGCGCGTACGCCGTCTGGAACAGTAGCGTTCTCACGCTCAAGCAGTCGCTCTTCAACACGATTCTCGCGTATGTTCGATACCGCTTCAGCCTTGGTGCTAGCAGCTGGTTCAAGCTTCCGCTCGGCCAATGCATTACTGATAATTTGCCCCACGGTGTCGGCCAAGCCCACTCGGCTTTCGAGTTCAGCGCGCTTATGAGCCGGAGGCATCTGCCGATAGGCCTCCAGAAGATCGTAGATCTCGTCCGAACGATAATTTGCATACTTGGCATCCGACCGTCTGAGGTCGCAGCGCAGGAATTCCTTGTTCTCGCCCTTGATCCAGATGTGCGCTGCGGAGTTCGGATCAAACCAGCAATCAATAGACCAAACGCCATTGCGACGCGCTTTTGCGAACCAGTTTTCCTGGACAGCCATCTCGCAGGAGTAATGCATACCGCGGAACAAAACTCCCCCCTTCTGGACGGTGGCTCGCTCTCGAGGCAGCAAGTTGAGATAAATCAGCTCGTCAGGACGCTTGTTAGCCTGGATAAGGTCATTTTCCAAAGCCCACCTCCAGATCTCCATCGGGGTGGGTTGAACGCCAACGTTCATCATCGCTTGGGTGAGCCGATCAGGCTGCCGGTGATGACGGTTGTAGTGAAGAATGCACTCGATCATGATCTGGGTGAACTCCTTCAGAGTCAGCGTCGCATCGAGCCGATAATCACGCTCGCCGCGCTCCTTCTCTCGGGCCGCAACCCCGCCGGGGAGCCACCTAATACCGGTCAAGTCATTCAGGATGCCGAAGCGGCTCTCGACCATGGGCTTCCAATCCGGTCGATACGGAGGAGCCGTCCCCATATCGATACCCAGGCCAGCCGCGAGACCCTCAGCTGCTAACCCCAACATTTCACCTCTATCGGAGTAGATCTGATGTGGCAGGTGATGACAATCCCAATCCTCAGGACTGATATCCACGCCGTTCTGCGCGCAAAATTCCACCTTGGAGGTGAATGCGTTGAACAGTGCCTGTCGAGCCCCGTTCCAGCTAGGCCCCTCAAGGCCGACATACAGGCCAACAATCATCCCCGAGAAACTGTCAACCACGATGTACACCACGGGCCGCCCGATGAGCATCCGTCGGGAGTAGCTGTTGACCAAGTAAATGTCAGCAATGGTCGCGTCTACTTCGAATTGATGACCTGGCCCTCTAAGCCAATCGCGGACGGTACCGGACAACGGGCGGCAGTCCTTCAGCCACCTCCTCATGCCCATACGGCCACGATCGGTGTCGATCTCATCAAAGAATTGCTTGCCCCAGTAATCGAACTGGTTGAATGTGGGAATCTCAGATTCAGGAAGCAAGCGAACTCGATTCTCGGCGTATTTTGAAAGCTCTTTTTCCGAGTAGAAGTTGCTCAGCATTTTGTCGTAAGCGCTGCGGATCGTTGATGTCTTGTTCTGCGCATAAAGTGCGTAAGACAGCCGAATGCATCGTTTGTCGATTTCGCTTAGTAATTTGGCACGTGAGACTAGCACCCCTTGATACTTAGGCTTTCGTCCTGGCGGGTTATCAACGGAATAATTGCGACTCCCAACACCTACAGCAGAATAGTTTTTTAGAAGCGCATTTCTTACCTGGCCATAGAACCAGTATCTATACAACAGGCGATAGATCGTCTTTCGCTGCACGCCTACCTCAGCAGCACGATTTCCGACCAGCCGGCCCATCTCGCCTTGAGAGAATATCTGTCCTGGATACGCCGGATCCAAAAGTGGCGCAATCAAAGCCCATTTTTCGTCCCTATCGCGCCTAGCACTCTCGTCTAGATCATCTTCCAAAACCAAAAGAAATTCTGGCACCGCCGTAACTACAGGCTTTGTATGGCCCGATGCCAATGACGCCCTGAGCTCCTCCAGGCCAATGGAATAGGGCTTCCTGGGAGGTTCAGTCAGATCGATTATGACCAGTGCATCGTTTTTTTCATCAAGGTGAAGTGCTCTCGCCGTAGTATAGAGCACGGAGAGTTCTGTGAGCGGCTCGAAGACATCATTGACTGAAATATTCATGACGACCTCTCGCTAAGTTTTATCATTTCGGTGGCGGGAACAACTTTGAAATCTGGTAAGGGCGACTTAAGATGTAACGGCGCACCGCTTAAGTCGAGTCTTATAATCTTCCGCCAGATCAAATTAAAGAAAATGTCGCGAGCTTCGCTATACGGTATAGATAATCGGTTGCCAATTTTTCTCAAGCTTTCTGAGGTTGACCAAGGGCAAATCCTTACCGATTCAAGAATCTCGATAAATTCCGAATGCAGCGAGACATCCATCAGGGCACGAGGCAATTTTGCGTATTTTCGAAGGAATCCAAGATTCTGGATTAAGTCGGGCGTAAATAGCTCCTCCGTTACGATGCTCCAATCAACGCCTTGGCTGATCCAGAATCGTCTCTCGACATCCAACTTCTCCAAAGTTCGAGCACAGTCTCTACCTTTAAGGTCTTCCTGATATTTGATCGTCCGAGCAACCGACTTGAGATCCCCGTTTGGCTGCTGAACGGTCAGCAGAAAGTCAGTGGTCATTACCATAGGAACAGAAGTGGGTCTGTACCTTGGGTACCGAACACCGATTGCTCTGGCTATAGCCTGGGTGCTTTCCAACGGCAGCAGGGGATATTGCTCGCGGATGTCGACTACGTCCTCTGAAAACTCAGAGAGTAAAAAGTACGCTCGTTCAAGATCGGATAGGAGGTGATGAATCCGGTCAATCTTAACGCCTGGGATTTTCCAGGAACGACCCCTTGAAGGAACATCTTGAACACGCAGCCAAGGCACGTACTCAGCTCCGGCACCTGCTCCAAAACCATTGGCAATGTGCCGTTCAATATCCTGACTTGAAGCAAACCTACGACCTCGCACCCTCCCTCCTCAGTCCGTCCGGACCGTTCCCTCAGACGGCAAAAGTATAGTTCTAGGAAAACGCAGGGCTGCCAAGCAGCCATGTCGAAGGGCTTTCCAGACTACTCCTACTAAAATCTAACGTGGCGGTCGCTGACAAACGGCTTAGCCCATAAACGGAAAACCCCTGTAGATACAGGGGTTTAGGCATTGTGTCAGACTTTAATAGCTTGTGTCAGACTTTATTATATTGTGTCAATCTTTATTCCGTGCAGCCACACGCTCTCTGGCGCGTTTGCCGGTCATTCCACCGTGACGGACTTGGCGAGGTTGCGTGGCTGGTCGACATCGGTACCGCGCAACACGGCAACGTAATACGACAGCAGTTGCAGCGGCAGGGTATAGAGGATCGGCGCCAGAGCATCGTGGATATGCGGCATGTTCACCACGAAGATCCCTTCACCGTTGTCGAACCCGGCTTCACGATCGGCAAAGACGATCAGCTCGCCACCACGGGCGCGCACTTCCTGCAGGTTGGACTTGAGCTTCTCGAGCAACTCGTTGTTCGGCGCCACCGTGACCACCGGCATGTCGGCGTCCACCAGGGCCAGCGGGCCGTGCTTGAGCTCACCGGCCGGGTAGGCCTCGGCATGGATGTAGGAGATTTCCTTGAGCTTGAGCGCCCCCTCCATCGCCACCGGATACTGAGCGCCGCGGCCGAGGAACAGGGTGTGATGCTTCTCGGCGAAGTGCTCGGAAATCTTCTCCACCGTAGCGTCCATCGCCAGCGCCTCGCCCAGGCGGGTCGGCAGCCGGCGCAGCTCGTCGACCAGTTCGGCCTCCAGCGCAGGGGAAAGCGTGCCCCGGACCTGGCCCAGCGACAGCGTCAGCAACAGCAGACCAACCAGCTGGGTGGTGAAGGCCTTGGTCGAAGCCACGCCGATTTCCGGGCCGGCCTGGGTGAGCAGGGTCAGGTCCGATTCGCGCACCAGCGAACTGATGCCGACGTTGCAGATCGCCAGGCTCGCCAGATAGCGACCTTCCTGCTCGGAGCGCGCCTTGGCGTTACGCAGCGCTGCCAGCGAATCGGCCGTCTCGCCGGACTGGGAGATGGTGACGAACAGGGTGTCCGGCTGCACCACCACCTTGCGGTAGCGGAATTCGCTGGCAACCTCGACCTGACAGGGTATGCCGGCCAGTTCCTCCAGCCAGTAACGCGCGACCATGCCGGCGTGATAGCTGGTGCCACAGGCGACGATCTGCACATTGCGCACTTTGGCGAACAGCTCGGCGGCTTGCGGTCCGAACGCCTGCACCAGGACCTGATGATCGCCTAGCCGGCCTTCCAGAGTGCGCTGCACCACCTTCGGCTGCTCGTGAATCTCCTTGAGCATGAAGTGGCGGTACTCGCCCTTGTCCGCCGCCTCGGCACCTTCGTGGTACTGCACGGCCTCGCGCTGCACCGGCTGGCCGTCGACATCCCAGATCTGCACCGCATCGCGGCGGATTTCGGCGATGTCGCCCTCTTCCAGATACATGAAACGGTCGGTGACCTGACGCAGCGCCAGCTGGTCCGAGGCGAGGAAGTTTTCGCCCAGGCCCAGACCGATCACCAGCGGGCTGCCGCTGCGCGCGGCGAGCAGGCGATCCGGTTGCCGCGCACTGATCACCGCCAGTCCGTAGGCGCCATGCAGTTCCTTGATCGCCGCCTTCAGCGCAGCGGTGAGGTCGCCGAGCGATTCGAGCTTGTGGTGCAGCAGGTGCACGATGACTTCGGTGTCGGTATCCGAGACGAATACGTAACCCATCTCCTTGAGCTGAGCCCGCAGCGCCTCGTGGTTCTCGATGATGCCGTTGTGCACCACGGCCAGATCATCACCGGAGAAATGCGGATGGGCATTGCGCTCGCAGGGCGCGCCATGGGTTGCCCAGCGGGTATGCGCAATGCCCAGGCGGCCGGCCAGCTGCGTGTGTTGCTGAGCCTGCTCCAGTTCGGCGACCTTGCCATTACGGCGCAGACGCTCGAGTGTGCCGTTCTCGTCCAGCACGGCAACGCCGGCACTGTCATAGCCACGGTATTCCAGGCGCTTGAGGCCCTCGAGAAGGATCGCGGTGATGTTGCGTTCGGCGACGGCGCCAACGATGCCACACATGCTCAGGTCTCCAGATTGGTTTCGACGGCCACGCAGATCAGTTTGACGCCGCGGGCCAGGATGCTGCTGCGCGCCTCGTCGCTGAGGCGCTCATCGGTGATCAGGGTGTGCACGCTGCTCCAGGGCAGCTCAAGATTGGGGATGCGCCGACCGATCTTGTCGGCCTCGGCGAGCACGATAACTTCCCGCGCGACGTCGGCCATCACTCGGGACAACCCTAGCAGTTCGTTGAAGGTGGTGGTGCCCCGCTCCAGATCGATGCCATCGGCACCGATGAACAGTTGGTCGAAGTCATAGGAGCGCAGCACCTGCTCGGCGACCTGGCCCTGAAAGGACTCCGAATGTGGATCCCAGGTGCCGCCGGTCATCAGCAGCACCGGTTCATGCTCCAGCTCACGCAGGGCATTGGCCACGTTCAGCGAGTTAGTCATCACCACCAGGCCATGTCTGTGGCCCAGTTGCGGAATCATCGCCGCCGTGGTGGTGCCGCTGTCGATGATGACCCGCGCGTGCTCGCGAATGCAGCCGACCGCGGCGGCGGCAATTGCCTGCTTCCAGGGCGACACCGGCTGCACGCTGTCGCCGATCAGCTCCTGTGGCAACTGTACCGCCCCGCCGTAACGGCGCAGCAGCAGGCCGTTCTTCTCGAGTGCGGCGAGGTCCTTGCGGATGGTGACTTCCGAGGTTTCGAAGCGCCGCGACAGCTCGTCCACACTGACCTCGCCGAGCTCGTTGAGCAAGGCGAGGATCGCGTGGCGACGTTGTGGAGTGTTGCGCTTCGACATAGATATGTTTCGATTCGAAAGATAACGGCGCGAATCAAAACATAAGTGCTTACGGGCTGCAAGCTGCTGGCGATCCGGCGTCACCCACCAACAGCGGGAAGCACGCCGGCATCCCGCGCCGAACGCGGATCTACGACTGCTTCTTCGGTCGCTGCCAGCCTTCGATATTGCGCTGGCGACCGCGGCCGAGGCCCAGGGTATGGGACGGCACGTCCTCGGTGATCGTCGAACCGGCGCCGGTCGTTGCACCATCACCGAGATTCAGCGGTGCAACCAGCGAACTGTTGGAGCCGATGAAAACGTCCTCGCCCATCACCGTCCTGAATTTGTTGGCGCCATCGTAGTTGCAAGTGATGGTACCGGCACCGATATTGGTCCGCGCGCCGATCTCGGCGTCACCGAGGTAGCTGAGATGCCCGGCCTTGGCGCCATCACCGAGGGTCGCGTTCTTCAGCTCGACGAAGTTGCCGACATGCGCCTTGGCGCCGAGCACGCTGCCTGGACGCAGCCGCGCGAACGGGCCGCAATCGGCACTCTCGCCGACTACCGCACCCTCAAGATGGGAGTTGGCCTTGACGATCGCACCGCGACGCAACGTGCTGTCCTTGATCACGCAGTTCGGTCCGATCTGCACGTCGTCTTCGATGACCACCGTGCCTTCGAGCACCACATTCACGTCGATCAGCACGTCTCGCCCGACCTCCACCTCGCCACGCAGATCGAAACGTGCCGGGTCGCGCAGCGTCACGCCCCGGGCCATCAAACGACGAGCGGCACGCTGCTGGTAATGGCGTTCCAGCTCGGCCAGCTGGATACGGTCGTTGGCACCTTGCACTTCCATAGCGTCCAGCGGCTGCTCGGTGGCCACGCGCAGGCCGTCGGCCACAGCCATGGCGATGACGTCAGTCAGGTAGTACTCGCCCTGGGCATTGCTGTTGGACAGGCGACCCAGCCATTCGCCGATACGGCTGCCCGGTACGGCGAGAATCCCGGTATTGCCCTCGCGGATCGCCTTCTGCTCGTCGCTGGCATCCTTGTGCTCGACGATAGCCTGCACTTCGCCGCGCGCGTCGCGGACGATGCGTCCATAGCCGGTTGGGTCGTCAAGCTTCACCGTCAGCAGCGCGAGCTGCTCCGGCCCGACCTTCTGCAACAGGCGCTGCAGGGTGTCGGCTTCGATCAGTGGTACGTCACCGTAAAGGATCAGCACGCGCTCGGCCGACAGATTCGGCAACGCCTGGGCTACAGCATGGCCGGTTCCCAGCTGCTCGGCCTGAACGACGAAGGCGAGATCATCGCCGGCCAGTCGCTGGCGCACCTGCTCGGCACCGTGGCCAATAACCACCTGGATGCTTTTCGGCTGCAATGCGCGCGCGGTGTCGATCACGTGCCCGAGCATGGATTTTCCGGCGACCGGATGCAGAACCTTTGGCAGCGCCGAACGCATGCGCGTGCCCTGGCCAGCGGCGAGAATGACGATATCGAGAGACATGAAGCGATTCCTGAGCGGTATCGGCCCGTCAGCTCACCCGTACGTCAGAGTGCAGCTGGTATCAGCGCCGACAAATGGCAGAAAAAGAAAAAGGGTAGCCAAGGCTACCCTTTTACTCGTGCGCGATGAAGTCGCTTGCCGATCAGTGTCGGCCGTACTTCTTGCGCATTGCCTCGATGGTTCGCAGCTGGGCTGCGGCCTCGGCCAGGCGAGCGGCGGCGGAGCCGTAATCGAACTCCGCGCCCTTCTCGTGCAGGGCCTTCTCGGCAGCTTTGACGGCAGCCTGAGCGGCAGCTTCGTCGATGTCCTTGGCGCGCGTAGCGGTATCGGCGAGAACCTTCACCATGTTCGGCTGCACTTCGATGAAGCCGCCGGAGATGTAGAAGATCTCCTCGTCACCACCCTGCTTGATCACTCGAACCGGACCCGGCTTGAGATCAGTCAGCAGCGGCGCGTGACCCGGCAGAACGCCGATGTCACCCAGGTTGCCGTGGGCGACGACCATTTCCACCAGCCCCGAGAACAGCTCTTCTTCCGCACTGACGATGTCGCAATGCACTGTCATAGCCATGTTCATGCCTCGGTAATCAGCCTGACCAGCAGCTGCCGGTCAGGCTGGTTGGCGCCCGCGAACGGGCGCGCCAGTTACAGTTTCTTGGCTTTCTCGATGGCTTCGTCGATGCTGCCGACCATGTAGAACGCCTGTTCCGGCAGATGGTCGTAGTCGCCATTGAGGATGCCGGAGAAACCACGGATGGTTTCCTTCAGCGGAACGTACTTGCCTGGCGAGCCAGTGAAGACTTCGGCCACGAAGAACGGCTGAGACAGGAAGCGCTGGATCTTACGAGCGCGGGATACCAGCTGCTTGTCGGTCTCGGACAGTTCGTCCATACCGAGGATCGCAATGATGTCCTTCAGCTCTTTGTAGCGCTGCAGCACGTACTGAACGCCGCGAGCGGTGTCGTAATGCTCCTGGCCGATCACCAGCGGATCCAGCTGACGCGAAGTCGAGTCGAGCGGGTCGACCGCCGGGTAGATACCCAGGGAGGCGATGTCACGCGACAGTACGACGGTGGCGTCGAGGTGGGCGAAGGTGGTCGCCGGGCTCGGGTCGGTCAGGTCGTCCGCAGGTACGTATACGGCCTGTACCGAGGTGATCGAGCCGTTCTTGGTGGAGGTGATACGCTCCTGCAGAACGCCCATCTCTTCGGCCAGAGTCGGCTGATAACCTACCGCGGAAGGCATACGACCCAGCAGCGCGGATACTTCGGTACCGGCCAGGGTGTAGCGGTAGATGTTGTCGACGAAAAGCAGAACGTCACGACCTTCGTCACGGAACTTCTCGGCCATGGTCAGGCCGGTCAGTGCAACGCGCAGACGGTTTCCCGGCGGCTCGTTCATCTGGCCGTAAACCAGGGCAACCTTGTCCAGAACGTTGGAGTCCTTCATCTCGTGATAGAAGTCGTTACCTTCACGAGTACGCTCACCCACACCGGCGAACACGGAGTAACCGCTGTGCTCCATCGCGATGTTACGGATCAGCTCCATCATGTTTACGGTCTTGCCTACACCGGCACCACCGAACAGACCGACCTTACCGCCCTTGGCGAACGGGCAAACCAGGTCGATAACCTTGATGCCGGTTTCCAGCAGCTCGTTGCCGCCAGCCTGCTCTGCGTAGGACGGAGCAGCGCGGTGGATGGTCCAGCGCTCTTCTTCACCGATCGGGCCGGCTTCGTCGATGGGGTTACCCAGGACGTCCATGATGCGGCCCAGGGTCTGCTTGCCGACCGGTACGGAGATACCGGTGCCGGTGTTGACGACGTCCAGGCCACGCTTGAGGCCTTCGGTCGAACCCATGGCGATGGTACGGACAATGCCGTCGCCCAGCTGCTGCTGGACTTCCAGGGTGGTCTCGGCGCCTTGAACTTTCAGCGCGTCATAGACGTTCGGTACCACATCGCGCGGAAATTCCACGTCGATAACGGCGCCGATGATTTGAACGATACGTCCGCTACTCATGTTTGGTTCCTCTGAATATTTGAACCGTTCTTAAACCGCGGCAGCGCCGCCGACGATTTCCGAAATTTCCTGAGTGATCGCAGCCTGACGGGCCTTGTTGTAGACCAGTTGCAGGTCACCGATCAGCTCACCGGCGTTGTCGGTTGCGTTCTTCATGGCAATCATCCGCGCGGCCTGTTCGGCTGCGCCGTTCTCAACCACCGCCTGATAGGCCTGGGACTCGATGAACCGTACCAGCAGAGCATCCAGCAGCTGCTGGGCGTCCGGCTCGTAGAGGTAGTCCCACTGACCTTTCTTGACCGGCTCGGCGTTCTCGTCTGCGGCCAGCGGCAGCAGTTGGTCGACCGTGGGCTTCTGGGTCATGGTGTTGATGAACTTGTTGGATACCAGGTACAAGCGATCGATACGGCCATTGTGGAAGCCGTCCAGCATGACCTTGACGCTGCCGATCAGATCATTGATCGACGGCTCTTCGCCGAGGTTGCCGATCGCTGCGACGACGTTGCCGCCGAAGCTGCGGAAGAAGCTCGCGCCCTTGTTGCCGATCACGCAGAGGTCGACTTCGACCTTCTGATCGTGCCACTCCTTCATGTTCTTGATCAGGACCTTGAACAGGTTGATGTTCAGGCCACCGCAAAGACCACGATCGGTCGACACGACGATGTAGCCGACACGCTTGACCGGACGCTCTACCATGAACGGATGACGGTATTCCGGGTTGGCAAAGGCCAGATGGCCGATTACCTGCCGGATCCGCTCCGCATAAGGGCGGCTGGCAGCCATGCGCATCTGTGCCTTGCGCATCTTGCTGACCGCCACCTTTTCCATGGCGCTGGTGATCTTCTGCGTGCTTTTGATGCTCGCAATCTTGCTGCGAATCTCTTTTGCGCCTGCCATTTGACACCTATCGGGTTAGCAGGCGGGAGCCTCACGGCTCCCGCTGCGGCTTACCAGCTTTGAGTGGCCTTGAACTTCTCGATACCGGCCTTCAGGCCTGCGTCGATTTCGTCATTGAAGTCACCCTTCACGTTGATCTTCGCCATCAGATCGGCGAACTCGCGGTTGAAGAAGGCGATCAGGGCCTGCTCGAAGGCGCCAACCTTGGCCACTTCCACGTCCGTCAGGAAACCGCGCTCGGCGGCGTACAGGGACAGGGACATGTCGGCGATGGACATCGGCGCGTACTGCTTCTGCTTCATCAGCTCGGTAACGCGCTGACCATGCTCCAGCTGCTTGCGGGTCGCTTCGTCGAGGTCGGAAGCGAACTGCGCGAACGCAGCCAGCTCACGGTACTGAGCCAGAGCGGTACGGATACCACCGGACAGCTTCTTGACGATCTTGGTCTGAGCAGCACCACCAACACGGGATACCGAGATACCGGCGTTGACGGCCGGACGGATACCTGCGTTGAACATGGCCGATTCCAGGAAGATCTGACCGTCGGTGATGGAAATCACGTTGGTCGGAACGAACGCGGAAACGTCGCCCGCCTGGGTTTCGATGATCGGCAGAGCGGTCAGCGAGCCGGTCTTGCCAGTTACGGCACCGTTGGTGAACTTCTCGACATACTCTTCGGAAACGCGCGACGCACGCTCCAGCAGACGGCTGTGGAGATAGAACACGTCGCCCGGATAGGCTTCACGTCCCGGCGGACGACGCAGCAGCAGGGAGATCTGGCGGTACGCCACAGCCTGCTTGGACAGATCGTCATACACGATCAGCGCGTCTTCACCGCGGTCGCGGAAGTACTCGCCCATGGTGCAACCAGCGTAAGGCGCCAGGTACTGAAGGGCAGCGGATTCGGAGGCGGACGCAGCGACAACGATGGTGTTGTGCAGTGCGCCGTGCTCTTCCAGCTTGCGAACCACGTTGGCGATGGTCGACTGCTTCTGACCAATGGCAACGTAAACGCAGCGGATGCCGCTGTTCTTCTGGTTGATGATGGCGTCGATGGCCAGGGCGGTCTTGCCGATCTGACGGTCGCCGATGATCAGCTCACGCTGGCCACGACCTACCGGGATCATGGCGTCGACCGACTTGTAACCGGTCTGCACCGGCTGGTCGACGGACTTACGCCAGATCACGCCCGGCGCAACCTTCTCGACCGCGTCAGTTGCCTGAGCGTTGATCGGGCCTTTGCCATCAATCGGGTTACCCAGTGCGTCGACAACGCGGCCCAGCAGTTCCGGACCAACCGGAACCTCAAGGATGCGGCCGGTGCACTTGGCGCTCATGCCTTCGGTCAGGCCCAGGTAGTTACCCAGAACCACGGCACCTACGGAGTCCTGCTCCAGGTTCAGTGCCATACCAAAGATGCCGCCAGGGAACTCGATCATTTCGCCGTACATGACGTCGGCCAGACCGTAGATACGTACGATACCGTCAGAAACGCTGACGACGGTGCCCTCATTACGGGCTTGAGCAGCGACATTCGATTTCTCGATGCGCTGCTTGATGATTTCACTAATCTCGGAAGGATTCAGTTGCTGCATGCCATGACCCTCAAATCAGGATTTCAACGATTCGGCCAACTGGCTCAGTTTGCCGCGGACCGAACCGTCGACAACCACATCACCGGCGCGAATCAACACGCCGCCGATCAGCGCAGGATTCACGGCCTGCTGGAGGTTGACGGTGCGATCTAGCCGCTTCGACAGGGCGGCAGCCAAAGTTTGGAGTTGCTCGTTGCTGAGCTCGAAGGCGGTTTCAACTTCTGCCTCGAGCGTTTTCTCGGCTTGCGCCTTGATGTCCTCGTACAGCTCCCACACGGTCGGCAGTACCGACAGGCGATCATTCTCGCCAAGGGTCTGGACGTAGTTGCGGAAAGCTTCGTCGGCGTCGTCACCGAGTAGACGCACCAGCCCCTGGACCTTGCTTTCGCTGGTCAGGCGGGGGTCGTTCAGCAACGCTGCGACTTCTGGGACTTCAACAGCGATGGCGGCCAGGTTCAGCATTTTCGACCAGGACTCGGTCGTTCCTGCGGCGCTGGCAAACTCGAAAGCGGCTTTCGCGTAAGGCCGAGCAAGCGTCTGGGTATTGATCATCGCTTGCCTCGCTTAGAGTTGGGAGGCCAGTTTTTCGACCAGCTCGTTGTGCACCTTGGCGTCCACCTGGGACTCCAGGATCTTCTCTGCACCGGCGACGGCAAGAGCCGCTACCTGATAGCGCAGTTGGTCCCTGGCACGGTTCACTTCCTGTTCGATCTCGGCGCGGGCGCCGGCGACCAGTCGCTCGCCTTCGACACGTGCCTGCTGCTTGGCTTCCTCGATGATCGCATTGGCGTGCTTGTTCGCCTGCTCGATGATCTGGGCTGCCTGCTCCTTGGTCTCGCGGAGGGTGTTGGACACCTTGTCCTGAGCCAGTTTCAGGTCTTGCTGCGCACGGCCTGCCGCATCCAGTCCTTCAGCGATCTTCTTCTGGCGCGCTGCCATGGCTGCCGTGATTGGCGGCCAGACGAGCTTCATGCAGAACCAGACGAAGATAGCGAAGGCGAGCGTTTGACCGAACAGCGTCAAGTTAATGTTCACAGCGATTTACCTCGTGCTATCTCGTTCAACGCGGGAGTCATTCCACGGCGACGGGGCTCGCCCGGCGAACCCCATCTCAAACCGGAAAGTGATTAACCGGCGACAACGAAGATGAGGTACATCGCGATACCAACGCCGATCATCGGCACGGCGTCGAGCAGGCCGGCCATCAGGAAGGTTTTGGTTTGCAGCTGGGGAGCCAGCTCAGGCTGACGAGCAGTGGATTCCAGCAGCTTGCCGCCCAGCAGGGCGAAGCCAATACCGGTGCCCAGGGCACCCAGACCGATCATGATGGAGGCGGCGATGTAGACGAGTTCCATGTAAAGCTCCTGAAGCTAAGGGGGGTTAAGGTTTTTCGGTTAAAACGTTAGCGGTTTTCAGTGATGTTCTTCATGGGCAGAGCTCAGGTACACCACCGTCAGTACCATGAAGATGAAGGCCTGAAGCGGGATCACCAGGATATGGAAGATCGCCCAAGGCACATTCAGGGTCCACTGCACGTAGAACGGCAGCAGAGCGATGAGGATGAACACCACCTCACCGGCATACATGTTGCCGAACAGACGCAGCGCGAGGCTAAGCGGCTTGGTCAGCAGGCCGAGAATCTCGAGGAACAGGTTGAACGGCACCAGCGACCAGTGGTTGAACGGAGTGAACGCCAGCTCCTTGCTGAAGCCACCGAAACCCTTGACCTTGACGCTGTAGAAGAGGATCAGAATGAACACGCCGAGCGACAGACCGAAGGTACCGTTCGGGTCGGCGGTGGGCACGATCTTGAACGCCGGAAGGCCCAGCAGGCTGGCCAGCCCAGGGATGTAGTCGACCGGAATCCACTTCAGGCTGTTCATCAGGAACACCCAGACGAAGATGGTCAGCGCCAGCGGAGCGATCAGAGCATTGCGGCCGTGGAAGGTGTCCTTCACCACGCCTTCGACGAATTCGACGCACATCTCGACGAAGTTCTGCAGCTTGCCCGGTACACCGGTCGTGGCGGACTTGGCGGCGCTGCGGAACAGCAGGATGAAGATGGCGCCCATCAGCAGCGACCAGCCGAGGGTATCCAGGTGGAATGCCATGAAGCCCATGTCACGAGCTTCCAGACCCGTCTGAGCGATGGTCCAGGTGGCCTGATCGAGAACGGAGCCATCAGCACGCTCGTAACCTGCCGGCAGCTTGCCGTAGGTGAGGTTTTGCAGGTGGTGCTGGATATATTCAGCGGGGGTACTCGCCATAAACGCCTCAATGCTCAATGCTTCGGATTGTTTTTCATCAGCAGGAGCGCGCTTGCTCCGACACCCAGAACCAGCAGATAGCCGGCAAACAAGGCGATCGGTTCCAGCGGTTTCACTCCCACGAACACCAACGCAAAAAGCGCTGCTGCCAGAATCTGTTTACCCATCTCGCCAGACCAGAACGACTGGATGATCGCCTGAGTCGAACGTGCGCCAAAGTAACGAAAGGCCTTGTACGCGAAATACACGTTCGCTGACAGCGCAATCAAACCACCGCACAGCGCGGAGTAGCCGGCGACCATACCAAAAACCAGGCCACATGAGACAGCAGTCACTACTACGACCATTGCCTGCATCAGCAATACGCGAAATGCCGGAAGGCGATGGAAGGGTGTTCTGTTGCGTATGTTCACCTGAATTCCATCGCTGTAGCAGGCCGCGTAAATAATTGTCCGCAGTCAAAAAAGCGCGGCGAGTATAGGAGCAGGCCAGCCAGGGTTCAACTCTCCGGTAGTATTTTCCGACCGGCACTACAAACAATTTGTATCAGCGGATGTGGGCCAATACACCCTGCAGTTCATCCAGCGAACTGTAGCGGATCACCAGCTGCCCTTTGCCCCTCTGTCCGTGCTTGATCTGCACCGGAGAGCCCAAGCGTTCCGCCAGGCGCTGCTCCAGACGGCTGATGTCCGGGTCGACCTTGACTTCGGCTTTCGGTGTTTCCTTGCTGCTCAACCACTGACGCACCAGGGCTTCGGTCTGGCGCACGGTCAGGCCACGTGCGACAACGTGCCGCGCGCCTTCGACCTGCTGTTCCGCCGGCAGACCTAGCAATGCTCGCGCGTGGCCCATCTCCAGGTCACCGTGTGACAGCAGCGTCTTGATCTCTTCCGGCAGCGCAATCAGGCGCAGCAAATTGCTTATCGAGACACGCGACTTGCCTACCGCGTCGGCAACTTGCTGCTGGGTCAGCTGGAACTCCTGTTGCAAGCGCTGCAGTGCGACGGCTTCTTCGATCGGATTCAGGTCTTCGCGCTGGATGTTCTCGATCAGCGCCATGGCAATGGCCGCCTCGTCCGGCACTTCGCGAACCAGCGCCGGCACCTTCTCCAACCCGGCCTGCTGGCTGGCGCGCCAGCGACGTTCACCGGCGATGATCTCGAAACGGCCACCGCTGACGGGACGCACCACGATCGGCTGCATCACGCCGTGGTTCTTGATCGACTGGGCCAGCTCCTCCAGGGCCTGCGGGTCCATATCGCGGCGCGGCTGGTACTTGCCGCGCTGGATCAGGTCCAGCGGCAGGTGCTGGAGTTCACGGGTATCGACCTTCGCAGCCTCTTCCTGCATTGCCGAAACGCTGGCGCCGCCGAGCAGGGCGTCGAGTCCACGGCCTAGGCCTCTTTTCTTGGTCGCCATGAGTAGTCCTTATGCGGGGGCGCCACGCGCCGACTGGCGCTGGCGTCGCGACAGTTCACCGGCCAGGGCCAGATAGGCCAGAGCGCCCTTGGATTGCTTGTCGTAGACCAGCGCCGGCATGCCGTGGCTGGGGGCCTCGGCGAGCCGGACGTTGCGCGGGATAACGGTGTCGTAGAGTTTGTCGCCGAAATGCGCCTTGAGCTGTTCGGATACATCGTTGGTCAGACTGCTGCGCGGGTCGTACATGGTGCGCAGCAGGCCTTCGATCTTCAGGCTGGGGTTGAGCGCCTGGCCGATACGCTGGATCGAATTGACCAGATCGGTAAGCCCTTCGAGCGCGTAATACTCGCACTGCATGGGAATGATGACGCCGTCCGACGCAGCCAGCGCGTTGATGGTCAGCATCGACAGCGACGGCGGGCAATCGATGAGGATGTAGTCGTAGTTCTCCCGCACCGGTGCCAGTGCTTCACGCAGGCGTTTTTCCTTGGCCGGCAGATTCAGCAGGGCCACTTCCGCCGCGGTCAGGTCGCGATTGGCCGGCAGCAACTGATAGCCGCCATGCTCGGAGAACTGCATGGCATCCACCAGGCTGCATTCGCCGATCAGCACGTCGTAGATCGAGTACTCCAGTCCGAGCTTGTCCACACCGCTACCAGTGGTGGCGTTGCCCTGGGGGTCGAGATCGATCAGCAGCACGCGACGGCGCGTGGCAACCAGCGAAGCCGCAAGGTTGATGCAGGTGGTGGTCTTGGCGACACCGCCCTTCTGGTTGGCAATGGCGAAAACTTTAGCCATGGTCAGTGTCTGTCCGGGTCATGAAGTGCGGCGCAGTATCAGCAGATGGCGCTGGCCTTGGCAACCGGGAACCTTGAGTACGTGACAGGCATCGAGGCGGAAGTCGGCGGGCAGCCGTTGCAGTTCGTCGTCCGGCTGCACGCCCTTCATCGCCAACCAGCGCGTCTGAGTATTGCCCAGATGCCGCGTCCAGCTGGCGAAGTCCTCAAGGGAACTGAAGGCGCGCGAGGTGATGCCGTCGAAGGCTTCCGCCGGCTGGAACTGCTCGACGCGGCTGTGCACGACTTCGAGGTTGGCCAGTTTCAGCTCCAGCTTCACCTGCGTCAGGAATCGCGTTTTTTTCCCATTGGAGTCCAGCAGCGTGAAGCTGCGATCAGGAAACATGATCGCCAGCGGCACGCCAGGCATGCCACCACCGCTGCCGACGTCCAGCCAGGTCTGTCCGGACTCGGCAACGAAGGACACCACGCTCAGGCTGTCGAGCAGGTGTCGCGAAACCATTTCGTCGGGATCGCGCACGGCGGTGAGGTTGTAGGCCTTGTTCCACTTGATCAGCAGTGCCAGGTAGGCCAGCAACTGCTGCTGTTGCCCTTCACTCAGCTCGACACCGAGCGCCTGGGCGCCGCGCACGAGTTCGGCGGCATGGGATTCGCTGACCAGACTCATCAGGCGCTCTGCTCCAGCTGCTGGCCGGCATTGCGCTTCTTCAGATGAATCATCAGCAGCGACACCGCAGCGGGAGTGACTCCCGGAATACGCGAGGCCTGCCCGAGCGTCTCAGGCCTTGCCTGACCGAGCTTGTGCTGAATCTCCTTCGACAAGCCCGGAATCGTCGTGTAGTCGAGATTCTCCGGCAAGGCGATGTTTTCGCTGGCACGCAGTCGTTCGATCTCGTCCTGCTGCCGTTCGATGTAGCCGGCGTACTTGGTCTTGATCTCGACCTGCTCGGCGACCTGAGGATCCTGCGCACCGTCACCGGTCAGTTCGATCAGGCTCTGGTAATCGATTTCCGGACGGGCCAGCAAATTGAGCAGGTTGTACTCGCGAGCCAGCGGGCTGCCGAAACGCTCGGCGATGGCATCGCCCTGTGGTGTGCCGGGACGAACCCAGCAACTCTTCAGGCGCTGCTCCTCGAGCTCGATACCTTCGCGCTTGGCGCAGAACGCAGCCCAGCGGGCATCGTCCACCAGACCCAGTTCGCGGCCCTTCTCGGTCAGACGAAGATCGGCATTGTCCTCACGCAGGATCAGCCGGTATTCGGCACGCGAGGTGAACATCCGATAGGGCTCCTGGGTACCGAGGGTGATCAGGTCATCGACCAGCACGCCTAGGTAGGCCTCATCGCGGCGCGGACACCAGCTGTCCTTGCCCTGCGCCCGCAGCGCAGCGTTGGCTCCGGCGAGCAGTCCCTGGGCACCAGCTTCTTCGTAACCGGTGGTGCCATTGATCTGGCCGGCGAAGAACAGCCCGCCGATCACCTTGGTCTCCAGGCTGTACTTGAGATCACGTGGGTCGAAGTAGTCGTACTCGATGGCATAGCCCGGCCGCACGATGTGGGCGTTCTCCATGCCACGGATGCTCTGCACGATCTGCAGCTGCACATCGAACGGCAACGAGGTGGAGATGCCGTTGGGATACAGCTCATGAGTGGTCAGGCCTTCGGGCTCAAGGAAGACCTGATGGCTGTCCTTGTCGGCAAAACGATGGATCTTGTCTTCGATCGACGGGCAGTAGCGCGGCCCCACGCCTTCGATCACGCCGGAATACATCGGCGAACGATCGAGGTTGGCGGCAATGATTTCGTGCGTTCGCGCGTTGGTGTGAGTGATCCAGCAGCTGACCTGCGGCGGGTGCTGCTCACGATTGCCCATGAACGACATCACCGGCAGCGGTGTGTCGCCCGGTTGCTCGGTCATAAGAGAAAAATCCACCGAACGACCATCGATACGTGGCGGTGTACCGGTCTTCAGCCGACCGACGCGCAGCGGCAACTCGCGCAGCCGGTGAGCCAGGGCGATCGAAGGCGGATCGCCTGCGCGCCCGCCTGAGTAGTTCTGCAGGCCAATGTGGATAAGTCCACCGAGGAAGGTCCCGGTGGTCAGCACCACGGAATCCGCGAGGAAACGCAGGCCCATCTGGGTCACGACACCCCGGACCTGATCCTGCTCGACGATGAGGTCGTCCGCCGCCTGTTGAAATATCCACAGGTTCGGCTGGTTTTCCAGAGTGTCACGAATAGCAGCTTTGTAGAGCACGCGGTCAGCTTGCGCTCGGGTGGCTCGAACGGCTGGCCCCTTGCGGCTGTTGAGCACGCGAAACTGGATGCCGCCCTTGTCGGTGGCCATCGCCATGGCCCCCCCCAACGCATCGATTTCCTTGACCAGATGACTCTTGCCGATGCCACCGATGGCTGGGTTGCAGCTCATCTGGCCAAGGGTTTCCACATTGTGGCTGAGCAGCAGGGTCTTCACGCCCATGCGTGCCGCTGCAAGCGCAGCCTCGGTGCCGGCATGGCCGCCGCCGATAACGATCACGTCAAAACGGGAAGGGAAGTCCACCACGCACCTCGTGCCTGTTCAGATGGGAATTCGGGAGCCGCGAAGTATAGGGATTTAGCCAGTGCTAAAGAAGGGCTCTGAGCAAAAAATGACCAACCATCTGGCGGAGGCGAGTCGGTGGATAAACATCAGAAATAGAGAAGAAATATATAAGAAGCTTATTTATGTGTTTATAAATGGTGAAGCTCATTTCTGTGGATAACCACGTGGAGCCCTCGGCAGGCCTTCCTTGTGGCGAAGGATAAACCTGTGCTGCGGCTGGGCGCTGACGGTGTGAATACCGTCAGCATCCTGTGGATTAAATTTAATCTTATGCACAGAGGGGTTTTTCACCAGCTTACGCCATGACTTTTCTACTGCCCTTAGGCGGCCTTTTCCACAGGGCTCATGGCGGGAATTTTCGGCAGCCGAATGCCATCGCCACGAATTTTCAGCGTAGCGTTGTGCATGAAAGGGGGGCGGGCGTGGTTAGCGCCCGTGCAGTGTCATTTGCCGATGCAGAAGCTCGAGAAGATTCGCCCGAGCAGGTCGTCTGAGCTGAACGCGCCTGTGATCTCACCGAGTGCCTGTTGTGCCAGGCGCAGATCCTCTGCCAGCAGCTCACCGGCGCCGGCCAGCGTCAGTTGGGCATGGCCATGCTCCAGGTACTGGTCAGCCAGACGCAGTGCGTCCAGATGGCGACGTCGGGCGCTGAAGCTGCTTTCAGCGGTCTGCTCGTAGCCCATGCACTGCTTGAGGTGTTCGCGCAACAACTCGATACCTTCGCCGGATCGTGCGCACAGGCTCAGGGTTGCCTGTCCGTTGTCGTCGAAGCGAATCGAGATCGGCTCACCGCTCAGGTCAGCCTTGTTCCGAATCAGCGTCACCCGGTTCGGCGCAGGGTTGGATTCGAGAAACTCCGGCCAAAGGGCTAGTGGGTCCTGCGCCTCAGGCGCACTGGCATCGACCATCAGGAGTACCCTGTCCGCTTCGCCGATGGCGCTGAGCGCGCGCTGCACGCCGATCCGCTCGACCTGATCTTCGGTATCGCGTAGGCCCGCGGTATCGACGACATGCAGCGGCATGCCGTCGATCAGGATGTGTTCGCGCAGGACATCGCGGGTGGTGCCGGCAATATCGGTGACAATGGCGGCCTCACGGCCCGCCAGTGCGTTGAGCAGACTGGACTTGCCAGCGTTGGGGCGCCCTGCGATCACCACGGTCATTCCGTCGCGCAGCAAGGCGCCCTGCCCGGCTTCGCGCAGCACTGTGGATAACTCGGCTTTCACGGCATCCAATTGTGCCAGGACATGCCCATCGGCGAGAAAGTCGATCTCTTCTTCGGGAAAATCGATCGCCGCTTCGACATAGATACGCAGCTGAATCAATCTTTCGGTCAACTGATGCACGCGGCGAGAGAATTCGCCCTGTAGCGAACGCACCGCGTTGCGCGCGGCCTGCGCCGAACTCGCTTCGATAAGGTCGGCGATCGCCTCGGCCTGGGCCAGATCGAGCTTGTCGTTAAGGAATGCGCGTTCACTGAATTCGCCTGGCCGAGCCAGACGAACGCCGAGCTCGACGCAGCGCTGCAGCAGCATATCCATGACAACCGGGCCGCCATGTCCCTGCAGTTCGAGTACGTCCTCACCGGTGAACGAATGCGGTCCCGGAAAGAACAGTAGCAGGCCTTCGTCAATCACCTCGCCGTCGTCTGCGTGAAATGCACCGTAATGTGCATGCCGCGGCGTTGGCTCACGGCCGGTCAGAGTAATGGCGATAGCCTTGGACCGTGGCCCTGATACCCGAACGATGCCTACCCCTCCGCGCCCCGGCGCGGTAGCGACGGCGGCAATGGTGTCGCGAACTGGATTCATGCGGCCTCCTTTCTGGACGGCAGATAGCAGAACGCCCCAATCAAGGGGCGTTCTGCATTGGCGGTTGAGGCGTCAGGCGGGCTTCGCCGCGGCCTCGATCTTGCGGGTAATGTACCACTGCTGGGCGATGGACAGGACGTTGTTGACCACCCAGTACAGCACCAGACCGGCAGGGAACCAGAGGAAGAAGAAGGTGAAGATCACCGGCAGCAGCTTCATCACTCGTGCCTGCATCGGATCAGGCGGCGTCGGGTTCAGCTGCTGCTGGATGAACATGGTCACGCCCATGATGATCGGCAGGATGAAGAACGGGTCTTTGATCGAAAGGTCGGTGATCCAGAACATCCAGGGCGCCTGGCGCATCTCGACGCTTTCCAGCAGGACCCAGTACAGGGCCAGGAATACCGGCATCTGCACCAGGATCGGCAGGCAGCCGCCCAGGGGATTGATCTTTTCCTTCTTGTACAGCTCCATCATCGCCTGGGACATCTTCTGGCGGTCGTCGCCATGCTGTTCCTTCAGCGCCTGCATTTTCGGCGACACCGCACGCATGCGCGCCATCGACCTGTAGCTGGCCGCGGAGAGCGGGAAGAAGGCGAGCTTGATGACGATGGTCAGAACGATGATCGACCAGCCCCAGTTGCCCAGCAGAGCGTGGATGTTTTCCAGCAGCCAGAAGATCGGCTGAGCGATGAACCAGAGGATGCCGTAGTCGACGGTCAGACGCAGACCGGGGGACAGTTCTTCCAGCTTGTCCTGGCTCTTCGGGCCGGCATACAGCGTGGCGCCTGTCTCGCCCTGTGCGCCGGCAGGTACGGTAACGGCGGGGCCGGTGAAGCCGATGATGTAGTTGCCCTGGCTATCCTTGCGCGTCTGCACCTGGTTGGTATCGCCCGGCTGAGGAATCCAGGCGGTGACGAAATAATGTTGCAGCCAGGCGATCCAGCCACCCTGCACGCTTTCACGCAGGTTGCTTTCATCCATGTCGCCCATGGAAACCTTACGATACGGCTCGTCCTTGGTCCACAGCGCAGCGCCAAGGTAGGTAGCGGTGCCAGTGGCGGTGCTTGAGGAGGGATCGCCGCTGTTGTCGCGCTTGAGCTGACCGAACAGGTAACCGGTCCAGGGTTGACCGCTCTGGTTGTCGATCAGGTAGTTAACCTTCAGCGCATAGTTACCGCGCTCGAGGGTGAAACGCTTGATGTAGTTGACGCCATCAGCATTGTATTTCAGATCGACGACCACCTGATCCTGGCCTTCGGCCAGTTGGTACTCGCTTTTCTCACTGCTGTACTGAGGACGCCCGCTGGCCTTGTCCGGGCCGTCGCCGATCAGGCCGCTTTGTGCTTCATAGACTCGCTCGCCACTACGCTCGAACAGTTGGAACGGCACATCGGGACGATCCTGACGACGCGGGTACTGCGGCAGATGCAGCTCGACGATGTCGCCACCGCGCGGATCGATTGCCACGTCAAGCACGTCGCTGCGCACACGAATCAGCTGGCTGCTCGGCGCATTAGCCGGCAGGGCACTGGCCTGTTGCTGGCCGGCAACCGCGGGCACATCGCCAGCGGTGCCTTCGCTATTGGTCGCGGGGCTATCCGGAAGAGCCGGTACGCCCGGCTGGCTTTGCGCGGTTTCGGTCGGCAGGGCTGCCTGACCGTAGTCCTGATTCCATTGAAGAACCATCAGGTAGGCAACGACTGCTAGAGCGACGAGCAGTATCGAGCGTTTGATATCCATGGTTACTCGGCCATCGGAGATGAATTGGAAGTGTTATGAGAAGGCACGGGATCGTAGCCACCGGGATTCCACGGATGGCAGCGCCCCAACCTGCGCAGGCTCAGCCAGCCGCCACGCAACAGGCCATGAGTTTCGATGGCCTCGAGTGCATAGCAGGAGCAGCTTGGATAGAAACGGCAGTGACTGGCCATCATCGGACTGATGGCGTACTGGTAGACCCTGATCGAAGCGATGGCCAATTTACGCATGGGTGCTGTTGGCGGCTCCAGGTTCGACGGCGGTCTTGGATGGGCTGCGTGACAGTCGCTTCCAGAGCTTGGCGAATTGCTTCGCCAGTTCGGGATTGTCCAGATCAGCCAATCCCTTGCGGGCGATGATCACGATGTCCCAGCCCACCAGATCCGACTGGTGATGGCGGAAGGTCTCACGTATCTGCCGCTTGATGCGGTTACGTTCGACCGAGAGCTTGACGCTTTTCTTGCCGATCACCAGCCCAAGGCGGGGGTGTTGCAGATCGTTCTCGCGTGCCAACAGCAGGACGTTCCTGCCAGGCACCTTACCGGAAGGGGAGTCGAAGACTGCCTTGAATTGGCGGGGAGTCAGCAGACGCTTTTCCCGGCCGAAGCCCCGACTCACTACCTGTTCCGATATCAGACGGTCAGACGCTTACGGCCTTTGGCGCGACGACGCGACAGAACCTGACGACCGTTCTTGGTGGCCATACGTGCACGGAAACCGTGAGTACGAGCGCGCTTGATGGTGCTGGGCTGGAAAGTGCGTTTCATGGTGCGTTTACCTGGTGATCCATTGCGGGCCGGAATGGCCCCCTTTTAAGAGACCGGCGATTGTAGAGAAGCTATCGAGCCAGGTCAATTTCCAACCAGCCCTGCATGGATGAAAAATAAGAGGAAAAGAAATATAAGCTCTTAAGATGTAATGCTTATATATGTGCGGCACCTTTTCTGTGGATAGATGGCTACAGACCTTAGGAGACGGACGCTCCCGCGGATGCAAACCTGGTGCGAAAGCGGTGCTCAGCCCGTGCAGAGGCTCTGCGCAAGCTGGGGATTAAAACGCAAGATATCCACAGGCGGTGTTAGTCAGTGCTTTTGAACAGGCTTGACCACTGCCCTCAGGGGTATTTATCAACAGACTTGGCGACAATGCTTTTCCATGCATTGAGTGGATGACCGGACCTAGGGTATTCCGTCCTGCGCTTCAGGTTTGTTGTGGATAACCTGAGGGCGCGTCGTTACAATGGCCGCCGTCTTACCTCGACTGAGTCGATAGGAGCTTCCGTGTCGGTGGAACTTTGGCAGCAGTGTGTTGAGCTTTTGCGCGATGAACTGCCTGCTCAGCAATTCAACACATGGATTCGTCCACTACAGGTGGAAGGCGATGGTGATGAGTTGCGCGTCTATGCGCCCAACCGCTTCGTGCTCGACTGGGTCAACGAAAAGTACCTTTCCCGATTGTTGGAACTGCTGTCGGAGCGTTCAAGCGGAATCGCTCCGGCGCTTTCTCTCCTTATAGGCAGTAAACGGACGTCATCCGCCGCTCTTCCTTCGGCTGCTGCTGCACGTGCTCAGCCACAGCCGCAGCCGCAGGCAGTAAGCGCGCCTGGGCCGGCCATGCAGGCGCCACGCTTCGAGCCGTTGTCGGCTGACACCAGTGAACCCGAGCAGCCGCGTGTCGAGCGTACCGTGCAG
The DNA here is from genome assembly GCF_032106285.1 of Stutzerimonas kunmingensis. GTDB lineage: Bacteria > Pseudomonadota > Gammaproteobacteria > Pseudomonadales > Pseudomonadaceae > Stutzerimonas > Stutzerimonas kunmingensis_B. Next base: position 37,764 of record NZ_DAMCPO010000024.1, on the reverse strand, counting down.
GTCGAGGGTGGGCTCAAGCACACCAGCTACCTGAACCGGACGTTTACCTTCGAAAATTTCGTCGAGGGCAAATCCAACCAGTTGGCACGAGCCGCTGCCTGGCAGGTTGCCGACAATCCCAAGCATGGCTACAACCCGCTTTTTCTGTACGGCGGTGTTGGCCTGGGTAAGACTCACCTGATGCATGCAGTGGGTAATCACCTGCTGAAGAAGAACCCCAACGCCAAAGTGGTTTACCTGCACTCCGAGCGCTTCGTGGCCGATATGGTCAAGGCACTGCAGCTCAATGCCATCAACGAGTTCAAGCGCTTCTATCGCTCGGTCGATGCGCTGCTGATCGACGATATCCAGTTCTTCGCCAAAAAAGAGCGTTCACAAGAAGAGTTCTTTCACACATTCAACGCGCTGCTCGAAGGTGGCCAGCAGGTCATCCTCACCAGTGACCGCTATCCCAAGGAAATCGACGGCCTTGAGGAACGTCTGAAATCGCGTTTTGGCTGGGGTCTGACCGTTGCCGTCGAGCCGCCCGAGCTTGAGACTCGTGTAGCGATCCTGATGAAGAAGGCGGACCAGGCGAAGGTGGACCTGCCCCACGACGCGGCTTTCTTCATTGCCCAGCGGATCCGTTCGAACGTCCGTGAACTCGAAGGAGCGCTGAAGCGGGTCATCGCCCATGCTCACTTCATGGGGCGCGATATCACGATCGAACTGATTCGCGAATCGCTGAAGGACTTGCTGGCGTTGCAGGATAAACTGGTCAGCGTCGACAATATCCAGCGCACCGTGGCCGAATACTACAAGATCAAGATCTCCGACTTGCTGTCGAAGCGGCGATCGCGATCGGTCGCCCGACCGCGGCAGGTGGCCATGGCCCTGTCCAAGGAGCTGACCAACCACAGCCTCCCTGAGATTGGCGACGCGTTCGGTGGGCGGGATCACACCACGGTTCTGCATGCTTGCCGTAAGATCGCCGAACTACGGGAAACTGACGCGGATATACGTGAAGATTACAAAAATTTGCTGCGAACTTTGACAACCTGAGTGCGACCTAATCTATAGGCAAGGGACCAGACCATGCATTTCTACATTCAGCGCGAAGCCCTGTTGAAACCCCTGCAGCTGGTTGCTGGCGTCGTTGAGCGCCGTCAGACCTTGCCGGTGCTGTCCAACGTACTGCTTGTGGTGCAAGGACAGCAATTGTCGCTGACCGGTACCGATCTCGAAGTCGAACTGGTCGGCCGTGTTGCCCTTGAAGAGGCCGCCGAGCCAGGCGAGATCACCGTTCCGGCGCGCAAACTCATGGACATTTGCAAGAGCCTGCCGAGCGATGCGCTGATCAATATCCGTCTCGATGATCAGAAGGTTGTTATCAAGTCCGGGCGCAGCCGCTTTACCCTTTCAACTTTGCCGGCCAATGACTTCCCTACGGTTGAAGAAGGCCCAGGTTCGCTTTCCTTCACCGTCGAACAGGGCAAGCTGCGCAAGCTGATCGAGCGCAGCAGCTTTGCCATGGCGCAGCAGGACGTTCGCTACTACCTCAACGGTATGCTCATCGAAGTTTCAAGCGGAATGCTGCGCGCGGTAGCGACGGACGGCCACCGCCTGGCGATGTGCTCGATGCAGGCGGGGATCGAGCAACCCGATCGGCATCAGGTCATCGTGCCGCGTAAGGGTATCCTCGAGCTCGCGCGGCTGCTCAACGATCAGGACGCCGAGGTCAGCATCGTTCTGGGCCAGCACCATATTCGCGCCACCACTGGCGAGTTCACCTTCACCTCCAAGCTGGTGGACGGCAAGTTCCCGGACTATGAGCGCGTGCTGCCGCGTGGTGGCGACAAGCTTGTGGTGGGAGATCGTCAGTTGCTGCGTGAAGCATTCAGTCGCACGGCGATTCTCTCCAACGAAAAGTACCGCGGCATTCGTCTGCAGTTGGAAAGTGGGCTGTTGAAGATTCAGGCGAACAACCCCGAACAGGAAGAAGCTGAGGAAGAGGTTGCGGTCGACTACAACGGCAGTTCGTTGGAGATCGGTTTCAACGTCAGCTATCTGCTGGATGTGCTGGGCGTGATGACCACCGAACAGGTGCGTCTGATCCTGTCTGACGCGAACAGCAGTGCTCTGGTTCAGGAGTTCGATAACGACGATTCCGCATATGTCGTGATGCCGATGCGTCTGTAAACCAGCTTCATGTCCCTCAGTCGCCTTTCCGTCACCGGGGTCCGCAATCTGCACCCGGTGACGTTATCTCCCTCCTCTCGAATCAACATCCTCTTCGGCGATAACGGTAGCGGAAAAACCAGCTTGCTCGAAGCCATTCACCTTCTCGGGCTGGCGCGCTCGTTTCGTAGCATTCGGCTGAACCCCGTCATCACCTATGAACAATCAGCGTGCACCGTTTTTGGTCAAGTTGATCTGCCGGATCAGCACAGTCGTGCGTTGGGGGTTTCCCGGGATCGTAGCGGTGACGTCCGGATCCGTATCGATGGACAGGGGGTCAGGTCAGCCGCGGAGCTTGCCGATACGCTGCCTTTGCAACTGATCAATCCGGATAGTTTCCGCCTTCTCGAAGGCGCACCGAAATTACGTAGGCAGTTTCTTGATTGGGGCGTGTTCCACGTGGAACATCGGTTTATGCCAGCCTGGCTACGCATGCAGCAGGCGCTCCGGCAACGGAACTCGTGGCTGCGGCATGGTACACTGGACGGCGCTTCGGATGCGGCCTGGAGCCGGGAACTGACGCTGGCAAGTGATGAAATTGACGGATATCGACGGGCCTATATTCAGGCACTTAAACCCGCATTTGAATCGACCCTCGCGGCCTTGCTCGACTTGGACGGCCTGAAGCTGAGTTATTACAGGGGGTGGGATAAAGACCGCTCCTTGGCTGATGTGCTGGCGTCTTCGCTGGAACGGGATAGGTCATTAGGGCACACCCAATCCGGGCCGCAGCGTGCGGATCTACGACTGAAGGTTGGCAATCACAACGCGGCTGAAGTGCTGTCGCGCGGCCAGCAGAAATTGGTGGTGTGTGCATTGCGTATTGCTCAGGGCCATCTGGTTAGCGAAACCAAGCGCGGTCAGTGCATCTATCTTGTCGACGACCTGCCGTCAGAACTGGACGCCCAACATAGGTTGGCGCTGTGCAAGTTGCTTGAGCAACTTAACTGTCAGGTGTTTATCACCTGCGTAGATTCATCCATTTTGCAAGAAGGCTGGCATGAACAGACGCCAGTCTCAATGTTTCACGTGGAACATGGGCAAATTACCCAGATCCACGGCCCCTCGGGAGTGAAGGCATGAGCGAAAACCACACGTACGATTCGTCGAGCATCAAGGTACTCAAAGGCCTTGATGCAGTGCGCAAGCGTCCTGGCATGTACATCGGCGATACCGACGACGGCACCGGTTTGCATCACATGGTCTTCGAGGTCGTCGATAACTCGATCGACGAAGCGCTGGCCGGGCATTGCAGCGACATCTCCATCACCATCCATACCGATGAATCCATCACCGTTCGCGACAACGGTCGCGGCATTCCGGTGGATATCCATGAGGAAGGTGTTTCGGCGGCAGAGGTCATCATGACCGTGTTGCACGCCGGCGGTAAGTTCGATGACAACTCCTACAAGGTATCCGGTGGACTCCACGGCGTAGGTGTTTCGGTGGTCAATGCGCTGTCCGAGGAGTTGATGCTGACCATCCGCCGCGAGGGCAAGGTCTGGGAACAGCTCTACCGTCATGGCGTGCCCCAGGCACCTTTGGCTCCGGTAGGTGAAACTGATACCTCGGGTACACAGATTCACTTCAAGCCGTCGTCCGAGACCTTCCAGAACATTCATTTCAGCTGGGATATTCTGGCCAAGCGTCTGCGCGAACTGTCATTCCTGAACTCGGGTGTCGGTATCGTCCTGCGGGACGAGCGTACCGCCAAGGAAGAGCTGTTCAAGTACGAGGGCGGTCTGAGCGCGTTCGTTGCTTACCTGAACACAAACAAAACACCCGTCAACGAGGTGTTTCACTTCAACGTTCAGCGTGACGACGGCGTTGGTGTCGAGGTGGCGCTGCAGTGGAACGACAGCTTTAACGAGAACATTCTCTGCTTTACCAACAATATTCCTCAGCGTGACGGCGGTACTCACCTGGCCGGCTTCCGCTCCGCGCTGACGCGAAACTTGAATTCCTACATCGAGCAGGAAGGCCTGGCCAAGAAGCACAAGATCGCCACTACCGGCGACGATGCCCGCGAAGGCCTGACTGCGATCATTTCGGTGAAGGTTCCGGATCCTAAGTTCAGCTCGCAGACCAAGGACAAACTGGTTTCCTCGGAAGTGAAAACGGCTGTGGAACAGGAGATGGGCAAGTACTTCGGTGATTTCCTCCTCGAGCGTCCGGGCGAGGCCAAGGCCGTGGTCGGCAAGATGATCGATGCCGCCCGTGCTCGCGAGGCTGCGCGCAAGGCTCGGGAAATGACCCGTCGTAAAGGCGCTCTGGATATCGCCGGCCTGCCGGGCAAACTTGCTGACTGCCAGGAAAAGGATCCCGCGCTTTCCGAACTCTACATAGTGGAGGGTGATTCCGCGGGTGGCTCGGCCAAGCAAGGTCGTAACCGCAAGACTCAAGCAATTTTGCCGCTCAAGGGCAAGATCCTTAACGTCGAGAAGGCGCGTTTCGACAAGATGATCTCATCCCAGGAAGTGGGCACCCTGATTACCGCTCTGGGCTGTGGTATCGGGCGTGAAGAGTACAACATCGACAAGCTGCGCTATCACAACATCATCATCATGACCGACGCCGACGTCGACGGTTCGCACATCCGGACGCTGCTGTTGACCTTCTTCTTCCGTCAGCTGCCTGAGCTGATCGAGCGCGGCTATGTATATATCGCCCAGCCGCCGCTCTACAAGGTCAAGCGTGGCAAGCAGGAGCAGTACATCAAGGACGACGAGGCGATGGAGGAATACCTCACCCAGTCGGCCCTGGAAGACGCCAGCCTGCACGTCAATGAGCATGCCCCAGGCCTTTCTGGTGGAGCGCTCGAGAAGCTGGTCAACGATTACCGTACTGTGATGAAAACTCTGCAGCGCCTATCGCGTCTGTATCCACTGGAGTTGACTGAGCACTTCATCTACCTGCCGCGTGTTTCAGTAGAGCAGTTGGCCGATCACGCCGCGATGCAGGCCTGGCTGGAGCAGTACAGCGCGCAACTCAAGGTCGGTGAACGCTCCGGTTTGATCTACAACGTCAGCTTGCGTGAAGACAAAGAGCGCCACCTGTGGCTGCCGGAAGTTGAGATCAGCTCCCACGGCCTGGCCAGCTACATCACCTTCAACCGTGATTTCTTCGCCAGCAACGATTACCGGACCGTAACCGCTCTCGGTGAGAAGCTGAACAGCCTGCTCGAAGAGGGAGCCTATGTTCAGCGCGGCGAGCGCAAAAAGCAGGTATCCACCTTCAAGCAAGCGCTGGAGTGGTTGATGACCGAAGGCACGCGCCGCCACAGCGTTCAGCGATACAAGGGACTGGGCGAGATGAACCCGGATCAACTGTGGGAAACCACCATGGATCCAAACGTACGGCGCATGTTGAAAGTGACGATCGAGGATGCCATTGGTGCAGATCAGATCTTCAATACCCTGATGGGCGATGCCGTTGAACCGCGTCGCGAGTTCATCGAAACCAACGCTCTGGCAGTGTCTAATCTGGACTTCTGATCCTCCGTGTCGACGGGCAGGTTAATTGGCATGATTTAACGAGTTATTGTCATGACAATTTCTGTCACTACCCCGGCCTAGCGCCGGGGTTTTTCTTTGTAGATCAGGCTTTTGGACATAGCCACACAGTCCTTCATAGGTGTGCTGTGTAGTGAAGCTACAAGGAAGAGGCGAAAAATCTCGTTTTGGCGTGGACGAATTCTGGGAGGTTCAGCGGGGCGGATGGATCGCCTCAATTCATGCCAATCAAAATAGCATCGCCCATCAGCAGTCATTCTGACGGGCAGTGCGATGCGACACGCTTGCGGCTTCATTAAAACGAACCGCATGCTGATGTACCAGCCACCAGCCACCAGCCACCAGCCACCAGCCACCAGCCACCAGCCACCAGCCATGGAGGCGGACAAAGTTATTTGCCCTTTCGGCCAAAGTTAAGCGGTTCGGCCAAAGTTAGTGGCCACAGACAAACCCCAGTAGATCTCGTATCTGCTGGGGTTTTCTTTTGGCTGCTCATAAAGACGCCTATTGATAGACTGGAAAAATTTAGCGCTAGAGATATGCGCTAGCAGTAATCAAAAGGAATTCCTCATGTCCGCCCTCTCCTCCCTGCTCGATATCTATCGCGCTGCTTCAGCTTCTGAGCGTGAAAAAGGCACCTACTTTGAAGAGCTGATCTGCGCGTACCTGCGCAACGAAGCTACCTATCGTGACCTGTACGACAAGGTGTGGATGTACGCCGACTGGGCCAAGGAGCAGGGGCTGGACGGTCGCGACACTGGTATCGACCTGGTAGCGCGCACCCAGGGCACGGGAGAGTTCCACGCCATCCAGTGCAAGCTGTACGCCCAGGACTACCGCGTCCAGAAGAAGGACATCGATAGCTTTTTCACCGCCTCGGGCAAGGCACCGTTCTCGCACCGCATTATCGTTGCTACCACCAATAACTGGAGCGAGCATGCCGAAGACGCTTTGCAGGGCCAGCAGCTTTCGATCAACAAGATCGACCTGCAAGCCCTGGAAGACAGTCAGATCGACTGGGCCAAGTACCAGCCCAACCAGGCTGTTGCTTTCAAGGCCCGCAAGCAGCTTCGGGATCACCAGAAAACCGCGTTGAATGCTGTTGCAGCAGGCCTCAAAGATGCCGAGCGCGGCAAGCTGATCATGGCCTGCGGTACCGGCAAGACCTTTACCAGCTTGAAGATTGCCGAACAGCAGGCCGGCAAGGGCAAGCGTGTGTTGTTCTTGGTGCCCAGCCTGTCGTTGTTGTCGCAGACCTTGACCGAATGGACGCAGGAAAGTGAAACCCCGCTCCACAGCTTCGCCGTGTGCTCCGACAGCGATGTAGGTAAGAAGCGCAAGGCCGATGAGGATACCCCGCAGGTCTTCGCCCACGAACTACGCTACCCGGCCACTACCAAGGCAGATCGCCTAGCGGCGGAAATGCTTAAACGCCACGATACTGAGCACATGAGCGTGGTGTTCTCCACCTACCACTCCATTGAGGTGATCAGCCGTGCCCAGCAGGAGCACGGCCTGGCAGCTTTTGATCTGATCATCTGTGACGAAGCCCACCGCACCACCGGCGCCACCTTTGACGACGATGACGAAAGCACCTTCGTGCGCGTTCACGACGCCGACTACATCCGCGCCAACAAGCGCCTGTACATGACCGCTACGCCGCGTATCTACGGTGACAGCGCCAAGGTTAAGGCCGAGTCCGGCGAAGTCACCCTCTGCTCGATGGATGACGAGGCGCTGTACGGCAAAGAACTGTTCGTCATCAACTTCTCCGAGGCTGTTCAGCGCGGACTGCTGACCGATTACAAGGTGCTGGTACTCACCGTCGAAGAGAGCGCCATCAGTCGCCGCCTCCAGGACTTGCTCAAGGACGAAGACAATCAGCTCAAAGTGGACGACGCCGCCAAGATCGTCGGCTGTTGGAAGGCGCTGGCCAAGCAAGGCCTACACGAGCAGCTCATTGGCGATGATGAGCCAATGAAGCGCGCCGTGGCCTTCTGCCAGGTCATCTCGCCCAACTACAAGGGCACCAAGCACAAGGTCAGCTCGATCAACATCGCCAGCATGTTCCAGTCGGTGGTGGAGGCCTATCAGGAGTCCGAGGAAATAGACGAAGCCTCGCGCATCGTCTGTGAGGCCGAGCACGTCGATGGCGGCATGAATGCCAGCCAGAAGGAAGCCAAACTCAACTGGCTCAAGGACGAAGCCCCAGCCAACACCTGCCGCATTCTCAGTAATGTGCGCTGCCTATCTGAAGGTGTGGATGTGCCGGCGCTGGATGCCGTGCTCTTCCTTACCCCGCGCAACTCCCAAGTGGACGTGGTGCAATCGGTGGGCCGGGTGATGAGCAACGCACCGGGCAAGAAGCGTGGCTACGTGGTGCTGCCAGTGGTCATCCCTGCGGGCATGGAGCCTCATGAAGCGCTCAACGACAACCAGACATACAAGGTGGTCTGGCAGGTTCTTCAGGCGCTGCGCTCCCATGACGACAGCTTCGATGCCATGGTCAACAAGCTCGATCTAATCGGCTCAGACCCGCGCAAGATGGAAGTCATAGCTATCACCGACAAGGCCGAGAAGAAGGCAAAAAAAACCAGCGGCACCAGCAACGGTAAGGCCGGTAAAGGCCAGTACGGCATTGGCGAGAAGCGCGCGAAATATGATGCCGAAGGCCAGCTGACCCAGCAGGCCGAGCTGACCTACGAAGTGGGCGAAATCGAAAAAGCCATCTACGCCAAGATCGTCGATAAGTGTGGCAACCGCCACCACTGGGAAGACTGGGCAAACGACATCGCCAAGATCGCCCGCACCCACATCGACCGCATCCAGGGCATATTGGAGAACCCAGTCAACACCCAAGAAAAGGCCGCCTTCAACGCATTCGCCGCCGAATTGCGCGACGACCTCAATGACAGCATCAGCGATGGGGAAATCGTCGAAATGCTCGCCCAGCACCTGGTAACCAAGCCGGTGTTCGATGCGCTGTTCGATGAATACAGCTTTGCCAGCAACAACCCCATGTCCAAGGCCATGCAAGGTGTACTGGACGCGCTCCATGAGCACCACCTGGCCAAGGAAGCCGACACACTGGAGAAGTTCTACGCCAGCGTGCGGCAACGCGCTGCCGGTATCCATAACGCCCAGGGCAAGCAGAAGATCATCGTCGAGTTGTACGACAAGTTCTTCCGCAACGCCTTCCCCAAGATGACTGAGCGCCTGGGTATCGTCTACACCCCGGTCGAGGTGGTGGATTTCATCCTTCACAGCGTCAATCACCTGCTGCAACAGGAGTTCGGTCAGACGCTGGGCAGCAAGGGCGTCCATATAATCGACCCCTTTACCGGCACCGGCACCTTTATTACCCGCTTACTGCAATCCGGGTTGATCAAGCCAGAAGAACTGCCACACAAGTACAAACACGAAATCCACGCCAACGAATTGGTGCTGCTGGCTTACTACATCGCCGCCATCAATATCGAAGCGGCCTACCATGGCGAAGTAATCGACGAATACACGCCGTTCGAAGGCATCTGTCTGACCGACACCTTTCAGATGTATGAGAAGGATGACCTGGTAGACGCCCTGTTAGTGGACAACAGCGCCCGGCGTAAGCGTCAGAAACAGTTGGATATCCGGGTGATTGTGGGGAATCCACCCTATTCGGTTGGGCAGAAGAGTGAGAACGACAACAACGATAACGTCGAATACCCCTCTCTTGATGCCCGTATCCGCTCCACCTATGCCGAACGCTCTGACGCCACCCTAGCCAAAGGGCTGTATGACAGCTATATCCGCGCCATTCGCTGGGCCAGTGACCGTATCGGGGATGCCGGCATCATCGGATTTGTCACCAATGCAGGATTTCTGGAAGCCAACACCGCAGATGGTCTGCGTAAGTGCCTAGCCGATGAGTTCTCCAGCCTCTATGTGTTCCATCTGCGCGGCAACCAGCGCACCAGTGGCGAAACCTCACGCAAGGAAGGCGGCAAGATTTTGGCAGCGGCAGCCGCGCGCCTATTGCCATCTCCCTGTTGGTTAAGAACCCTGAAGCACAGGCTCATGGCCAGATCTATTTCCATGACATTGGTGACTATCTTAGCCGTGAGGAAAAGCTGGAGAAAATTGCAGGCTTTAGCAGTGTTGCAGGTATCGAGCAGTGGCAGCAGATCACCCCGGATGAGCACGGCGACTGGCTCAAACAGCGCGACGACAGCTTCAACCAATTCATCGTATTGGGTGACAAGAAGGGCGATGCGCCCAAGCTGTTTGATAATTTCTCTCTGGGAGTCGTGACCAACCGCGATGCATGGGCCTACAACGCCAGCCAGACCAAGCTGGCAACCAACATGACCAGCATGATCGGTTTCTATAACGCCGAGGTAGAGCGCTTCAACGCGGCGCATCCGCGGCTGGATACCAAGGCACGGCAGGCGAAGGTGGATGGATTTATTGATACCGACCCGACTCGTATCAGTTGGACGCATAACGTCAAACAGGATCTTGTAAGGAATAACTTCTACACTTTTGAACCCGAGTGCATGATTTCTAGCCTGTACCGCCCTTTCACTAAGCAATGGCTGTATTACAACCGTCGCTTCAACGAGAGGGTCTACCAGATGCCGCGTATTTTCCCGAACGCGGCGGCTGACAATATCGCCATCATGGTTAAGCAGCGCCCAACTGAGAACAGCCAGTTGGCGTTGATCGTGAATGCCCCGCCGGAGCTACAAACAGATGGTGGTGCGCAGAGTTTCCCACTCTATCTCTACGATGAAGCCGCCCAAGCCTCAAAAGACGACCTTTTTGCCGAGCCAAGTGAGGGTGGACTGCGCCGCCGTGATGCCATCACCGATGCTGGTCTGGCGCACTTTGCCAGCGCCTATCCGGGCGAGTCCATCGGCAAAGAAGACCTTTTCTACTACGTCTACGGCATCCTCCATTCGCCGGACTACCGCGAACGCTTTGCCGACAATCTGAGCAAGGAGCTACCGCGTATTCCGGCTGTGAAGAAGGCCGCTGATTTCTGGGCATTCAGCAAAGCAGGCCGCGCCCTGGCTGATCTCCACCTGAACTACGAAACCGTCGAGCCCTACCCCCTGACCATCGAGGCCAAGGGCACGCTTACCGATGCCGATTACCGCGTGGAGAAGATGAAGCTCGCCAAGAAGGGCGACAAGACCACCGTCATCTACAACCACCGCATCACCCTCAAAGGCATCCCCGAAGCTGCCTGGGACTACGTGGTCAACGGGAAGGCTGCGCTGGACTGGGTGATGGAGCGCCAGGCAGTGCGCACCGACAAGGCCAGCGGCATCGTCAACGACGCCAACGACTGGGCCACCGAAACCATGGGCAACCCCAAATACCCACTGGAGCTGTTTCAGAGCGTGGTCACTGTGAGCCTAGAAACGATGAAGATCGTAAAGGCGCTGCCGGCGTTGGATATTTGACTGCATGGTTATCACGGAGCCTGGGCAACTGTTAGCCTGACTTTCGACCTAGAGGTCTTGCAACCTGATCTGCTTAGCACATGGCCCTCTTTTGACGGATGAGACCACACCACAGTTCCCGACTGTGGCAATAAGATAGGAGTCCTTCAGCAAAGGGGGATTGATGATGTCTGACTTGAGCTCAACAGAGCGCCGTAAACTCGAACGTCTCTTCTGTATGGGAGATGGGTACGTTCTCAATTTTAGCGACCGTACTTTTCGCGATTTTTTCGACGAACACACGAGCGTCGATATCGAAGCGGATAAATACAGGGAGCAAGGGAACTCAAAAGCGAAGCGGCTGCGCGCTTTCTGGAGCAAGGACGGGAACCATGTAGTAGGCAAAGTCATAGCGGAGATGATCCGGTATGGCCAGGATGAGAATTGCCTATGCCGTGCGGATGATATTGGTGAGCTGACTGAAACCTGTTGGAAAATTGGCCAGCGTTTGCTGCTTGATGCTCCGGTTGTTGAGCTTGATGCGCTCAGCGCCCCTGTCGACGAGAAAGACTTTGAGTTGATCGCTCGTGAGGTTCGCAGCGCTATTGATAACAATCTCCCCGAAGCCGGGCTGGATCGCCTTCATACGTTCGTTGTGAAGTACGTCCGAACCTTATGCCAGCAGCGGGGCATTGAGGTTACGCGAGAGAAGGCCCTACACAGTATTTTTGGGGAGTATGTGAAGGCTCTGCGAGCAGCGGGCTCCTTTGAGTCGGAGATGACCGAGCGGATAGTGAAGTCGAGTATTTCCGTCCTGGAGTCTTTCAACGACGTACGGAATAACAAAAGCCTTGCCCATGACAATCCACTGCTCAACTACGAAGAAAGCCTATTGATCTTCAACCATGTGGCCAGTTCCATCCGCTTCATCAAGGCGCTTGAGAGCCGGCTGGTGGCCCACTCCCCTGCGAGTTTGTCTTTCTAGCTGCTCGGAGTTTTAAATGAAACGGAATTGGGACGTTATTCGTGAGGTGCTGATTGAGGTCGAGTCGCTTGGTTTCAATGAGCGGAGCAGCTTCGATTATTCGCTCAGCTATCGGGATACCGAGGAAAACACTTCGAAGGCTGAGCATGCGCTTTTGCTCTGGAAGGCTGGACTCATAACTGCCGTCGATGCGGGAAGTATGGATGGGCCCGCAATTTTGGCGCCCGAGTTGACCTGGCAAGGCCATGAGTTGCTGGAGATCATGCGCAGTAACCCGGTTTGGGATCGCATCAAGTCAGTAGCTTCTGACAAAGGGCTCGAACTCTCGTTTGAAGCAATTTTGGCCTTGGGTAAAGCCGCAGTGGCCTGGGTGATCGCGCAATGATTAAGGCGCAAAGCTCTCGTACAGTTGGCTAAGTCTTTGCTCAGCGCTAGGAGGATAGTGTGAGAGATCCACACGTCGAAGCGGTCTACTTTACGGTCGGTTCAGCGGACGATATTTCGTACGAAAACCCAGAGCCCCTGGTGTTCTCACACCACCTGGGTGAGTTTTCCTTGGAAGATGGTGGGCTCAAGGTGACCCCTGCGGAGCATTTTTGCAGTGGCCATGAGGCCTCTCAGGCCATTGAGGGATTTTTGCGGTCGTGGGAAATCGAAACTGACCTCAAGCGTAATCTTGGGATGATCAGATTTTCGTACTCGCATGCTGACGTAATAGATCGTGATCCGCCTCCACCAGGAGAACCTCAGGTCATTTATGCAGAGGGCATTGCGGCGCTGACTATCGGTGCTAGTGCTAGCTGTCACTTGGTGGCAAGGCGCTATCCATCGCCTCCAGAGTGTTTCAGCGCTACTGAGTCCGCTCAGCATGCCTATCGGAGATGGGTCGGCTATAGGAGCGGGCGAGAGCCTTTGCAGGCAATGGCCTATTTCATTCTGACTCTACTAGAGCGCCAAGCTGGTACCCGGGCTGAAGCCTGTGCCCTGTTCAAGGTTGATAGAGCAGTGCTAAATCTTCTCGGAGACTTGTGCAGTGAGAGAGGTAGCGCCCTGACCGCTCGTAAAGCAAAAGCCACTGACTTTGATGAACTCTCGCACATTGAGGCTGATTGGTTAGAGCGAGCGGTTAAACAGCTGATTTTAAGGCTTGGCGAGCACGCATCAGGTCACCCTCTAGAGCAGATAACGCTAGAGAGCGTTGAGCATTTCTGATCAAAAATCTACCGTCAGCGCCTTGCTTCGCAAACCGCCCTAGGAGCCCTGCTAACCTCTCAAGAATAGTTTCATTAGATCGCTTAAAAAATCTCCTTTGTGACATCCTCTCGCCAAATCATCGCTTGGCACCCCTCTAAGCCCCGTCGTACTGGGAGCAGCTTAGGGCTAATGCTTTTATTCCTAGTTCAGCCTGTATTACAGGCTTATAAATAGCGCAGTGTGACATTTGGCTGAGGGGCTACTGTGAAATCAGATCGAGTAGAGGCAATACTGGAGCACTGGGGCCCTTGCCTGAGCAACATCCTGGCCGAGGAATTGGTCAGACGATACGGCGTGAGTTCTACCAATGCCAGGCAACTGATCAAGCGCTCCACTGCCAAGCGCCTGAAAGGGGTCAGCTTTCCGCATCGTTCTTCGTTCGTGTATCTGACCAGCCAATATGGATCGCGGATTTTCTTCGACAGACTGGTCGAGGCGCTCAAGAGCACCAACCATGCCTGTGGGTTTGGCTTGGCTGCTATCTGGGATCGTGGTGGGGTATTGCCGGTCGATCACTTCAAAATCGCCTGCGGCGCACCCAAGCTTCAATCCAAGCAGGTGAACGCAGACATGGTTGTAGAGCAGCTGCTCGCCTCGAACCTGATCAAGCGTGTTGATATTGTAAGCATCGGTGAATGTGTCGCCCTTGCCAGCTTCTCAGATGAGGACGAGCAACTCGCTTTTCTGGAACTCAATGCCAGACTGAAAGTTGAGGCCATGGCGCTGAATGCCGTCCGGGACTGGGCGCGACGTCTTGGTATTGGAAGTTGGAACCAAATACGAGTCCGTGGCGAGGGGAGTATCCCATCAGCCGGGCCCAATTACTGGGATCTATCGGCCCCCTCATATTTGCATCCATTGCTCGGTTCGACCGGCGTGGGCACGAAACCAACGCCTGGCTCATTCGTGTGTGATGTCTATCTGGGTGAACCGCTGACCCTGGATGCCGCCAAGGCCTTCATTAAGAAATGTCGGAACGTTCGGGGCTTCAGTAAGGTGGCCCCCATCCTCCAGATGTTTCTGGCAGAGTCGTATGAGTCTGACGCCGTACGAGCTATTCGGGCCAATGGAGCGATAGCTGCCACCCTGGATTCCTTATTGGGTACTGATGTTGCTCAGGCTCTTCACGAATTGGCCTCGGTTCTGAAGGCCACTGCTGTCAGGCTTGGCAGCCCCGAAAAAATCGATGTGCTGTTCAATGCTTTGGGCAAGATTGAAGGTGCTGAAGGCACTCTCCGTGGATGTCTCTTCGAGTATCTGTGCGCTCAAATAGCCGCTGAGCACTACCTCAAGCCCAACATAAGCATCAACAAGCTCGTGCGCGGATCCGATGGTGCCGGTGCGGAGATCGATGTGTTCGTGGAGGTGGGCAGCAAAGAGATAGTGTTCATCGAGTGCAAGGGTCATCTCCCCACAGGGCAAGTGGATGACGCAGAAGTTGAAAAGTGGCTAAAGAAACGGTTACCCGTTTTGCGCGACTTTGCCAAGCATGAGAATGACTATGGCAAGGTCAAGCAGACCTTTGAACTGTGGACTAACGCAGCCCTCAGCCCGGCGTCAAAAGCGTTTATCGAAGAAGAAAACAGTAAAACCACTCGATACACGATTGCCTACCGAGAGGGCCCTGAGCTTCTGAGCATGATCAATGACTCAGGAAACAAATCGCTACTCAAAACTTTTAAACAGCATTTCTCAAATCATCCCATGGCAGTAGCCGACAGGCAGAAGACTAATCACAAGAAAAGTGATGATGCGGCTCAAGTGCGTGAGTAGGTTTTTTGGAAATAGGTCTGTGCTCTCCGGTGCTGGCGTGGAATCTTTGAAAAACGGGCGAGCACGATGACGTTGAGCGGTTCTGAGCAGCTTGCTGATCAAAGTGTGAGCGTCAGCATCTTAATTCCTAACGTTGCGCACACCTCCCCCCGACGTCAATGACCGCCACAGCCCATGTATTGGCGGTAGGATTGGAACCCACTAACAGTCGGTGGGTGGATGACTTATGAAGCTGGTACGAGACGCACGAACCCTTAAAAACAAGGCTCTCGGCTCTCTTCGCACGGGGATGCAGGCATTCAATAGCTTTGATGATGATGGGCGAATCACTACGGTACTGCTGCACCTCCAGCATGCCTGCGAAATGCTGCTGAAGGCAGTATTGGTGCAGAACCAGGCCAAGGTATTTGATAAAGAGGCGGGGCGTTCGATTAGCTTCGATAAGTGCCTCGGGCTCTGCACAGCGCACTTTGGCCTGACAGCTGAGGAAGCCGGCGCGATGCGTGCGATTGATAGCTTGCGCGATGCGGCGCAGCACTGGTTCGTCGTCGTTGCCGAGGATCTGCTGTATCTCAACACGCGAGCATTGATCACGGCGTTTGATGCCTATCTTCAGCGAGCTCTGGAGGATGCTCTAATTGAGCATATACCTGCTCGGGTTTTACCCGTCTCGACGATGCCTCCGGGGGATTTCGAGTTCCTAGTGGATCGGGAATATCGCTTGATCCGGGAGTTGCTGGAGCCTGGGCGACGGCACCGGGACGAAGCTCGTGCAAGGATTCGCTCCCTGCTGGCGATGGAGTCGATTGCCGTGGAGGAGGTTGTTATATCCGAGCGTGACATCGACCGTATCGAGAAGGCGGTGCGTGCAGGGCAAGACATCCTTGAGGTCTTTCCTCGGCTATCTACTGTGGGCACGCGCACAGATGGTGAGGGGGTGAACTTGGTCGTTCACTTCTCCAAGAAGGAAGGCGCCCCTGTGCGCTATATCGGTGGTGATAACCCTGCCGAGGCGGCGGCAGTGCGTGAGCTGGATCTCCAGAAAAAGTTTTACTTACGGGCGGCACAGCTGGCGGACAAACTGGGTCTGACGCCGCCCAAGGCTAAGGTATTGCGAGCTCATCTGGGGATAGACGATGACGTCAGCTGCCGCCATGTCTTTGAGTTTGGATCGACGAAGATTCAATGCTTTTCGGACAATGCTTTCCGTCGTATGCGCGAAGCCTTGGACGAACTCGATATTGAGGAGCTTTGGCGGGCACGTCAGCGCTAACTCCGTGGTTTAAAGCTCCACGGTTAGTACCTTGGTTCCGACGCTTTCGCAAAACCGCCCCGCCGCTGTCAGCGAGCGCCAGAGTCTCACCGGCAGCCATTTCACCCCTAGGCGCAGCTCCAGGCGCCAGGCTTCCCCTTCGCGCAGCACGCGAAACTCCCTCGCCGCCCCAGTCTCGACCAGTGCCTGCAAGGTGTCCTGCTCGACAGCTTTTTTCATCGCCCCTGCTCTGACACTCAGCCAGTACCCAGGGATCTGGTATAGCGCAGGGCCAAAGGCCGGTGACCACCACTGGCCGAGCGGTCACCGATTCAGGGTCAGGTGAGGGGGCGTATTAAACAAAACGTCCTATTACGCGCAGTGAGCTGTGCTCACTCGGCAAATCCATAGGCCGCAATTGACTGGCTTAGGTTCACAAGTCCAGATCAACGTTCAGCTTGCCTCGTTTCTCCTCATTGGTTGCTGAGTCGCTATTACCAACCGCCCAAATGCGCTCCTGGACAACCTCGCGGTAGCTACGCGTCTTGCTGGGTCTAGGTAGATCCAGCAGAGGCCGTAAGGGCTCAGGCTTTGGAGGCGGCTGCCCATCCAGCGCTTCCAGCGCGCAGAACAGTTCCGTCTTCTCGATAAATCTTTCCCCAGCGTTAATTCGCACAATGAGCTCGGCAAAGTGGTCTTCGAACAAGACCTGCAAATGGCCGGTGTCAATAAAGTGCGATAAGAACAGCCAGTGGCCCTTTTTGTCATACGGTGAGCCCCCCCAGTAGAGGCTCAGCTCCGCCAAACGCTGAAGCACCCCGTTATAGCGCTCGAAAACAAACCAAATGGTGGAAGCTAGGTGACGCTGTGCGAGGGCATGTTCATACAGTTCTCGCGAGGCTGTGGCAGGGTCGCGCCAAGCGCCTGGCTGGATACACAGCACGAGGCACTTCAGTTTTCCCTGTGCATCGTAGAGGTAGTAGCCACCTGGGCTGCCCAGGGTGCCGCGTCGTCGAATGACGCGCCCTCTATAGGTATTGAAAGGGTGCAATTTGGACGAATCAAAAAACTCTTCGAGCTGGTTAAACAGCGCATATTTCTGCGTCGTGTTGCGAGTGGGCCGTGTGGAGTCAGTTCCTTGCTGCGATGGAGCACCGCCACGAATCAAGGTTTCCAGGTCGGCTAGCTTGAGCTGATTGCTCAGCACCGCGTCGAATAGCTCTTGAGCGGTGTCTGGTGAGGTTGACCAGAGCTTAGCCAGCCGTTCCAACGGAGCATAACCGCATTGAATGCGCTCCCGTTCGAGGCCCGGCTTAAGTCCATCCAGAAAACGGCCAGCAGCTTTTATCCGTGCCCAGGTTTTTGGCTTCAGTCCCAAAAGACCTGCCAGTTCAGGATCACTGAGCGGCCCTTCAGCCAGGGATTGTTCCATCACCCTGCTCTGCACATAAGTGTCGTACCAGCTCGTATCGACGTGCCGCCCCATTGCCTTCCTTAAATTTGTTGGACTCGAATCTATTGACAAGCCTAACAAGGTTGGCTATTACTGTAAAGCCAATAGATTGGAGGCCAATAAATGCCGACTAGGAAGAAAGGAACTAAGCCCGTTCGCGATATCGCTAAGCGCGCCAACCGTGGGCGTAAGGCCTATATCGTGCCGACTGAGCGCAACGCCAATGGCTTTGTCGCCGGCGAAAGTTTTCTTGAGAGGAACCACCTGCTCCTGCTCAGCCTCCAGGTTGGATTGAGGCGTGTGTCGGATCAGGCGGTCTGCATCGACCTTGAAAACGAAACCCTAGTGCCTAGTCGCGCTGAGCTGCCCAAAAAGGCGGGAAGGAAGGTCACCAGCTACACCGCAGACAGTGAATATGAGCGCGCTGATGGTCAGGTCGGCGTTTGCGAAAGTAAGCCCAGTGCCTTTTTGGAAAAGCATGCTGAGAAGCATGCACGGGCAGAAAAAACCCTCAGTAAATACGGCAAGCCGTTTATGACGCTGACCGAAGAGGGGTTCACTCCCGTATTTATCTCTAACTTGGAAAACCTGAAGAAAGCACTTAGCTCGGCTCAGGAGCAGCACGCCGCAGAAGCGGGCCAAAAAATCAGCCGTGCGCTGTTGCGACAAGACCGATGGCTGACACACGAACTGAAGCAGTGGGCTGAATTGACGAGCGCTGACATTTTCTTTGGCCTCGCCTACGGCGTACTCCGTGCTGATCTTACCCAGCCGCTTTTTTCAGACACCGCTTGTGTAGAGGCGGCTCACGGCACGCTTGATCACCTGATGTTCGTGGAGCTTTGACATGGCGGTGTTCAACGACAGCCACATCAGCCCGCGCCGTTACAAAGTTGATGGCCTCGTCGCTGGTCGCGACGGGCGAACCTATGTGATTGGGAGCATTCACACCAAGGCACGCCAGGTAGTGCTGCTGGGGCCCTTGGGGGAGACATATGTCTACCAAGACGATGAATTTCGTAATGAGGTTGCAGCGGGAGAGCTGAAGCTCGTTGTGTGCCAGCGGAATGAGCACGGTGTCGATGAGATTTTTCAGCCTCGGGAGCTGACTGGAGCAGAAGAAAAATCTCGGGATGAGAGAAAACAGTATATCGATATCATCTTGGAACATATTGAAACTGGTACGTGGGAATTTATCTACGCTGAGATTCAGAAAAAATATTCTGGCAATCGAAAAATTCCATCACGACGGACTATTGAGCGCATCTGGGCAATCTATAAAAGATCGCTCTTTCCCAACTGTCTAGCAGCCAACTATTCGCAGCGAGGCGTCCATCGCGCGCTATCAATCGATCCGCTTGTCGAAGAAGTTATTCTTAATGTCATCGAGGAGAAGTACTGTAATAACTATCAGTTTGGCATCCAAGACATTGTTAATGATATCAACAAAAAATGCGATGATAAGTCTGCTGAGTTAAAAATTGATTTGGGTGGGGTATCCAGGCGCACGGTGAGCCGATTTATCGGCAAGCTCAATCTGAAAAAAATTAAAGGCCGCCTGAGTCGAAATTCATTCCGCTTGATTATGCGTAATGCATTGAATTATCTCGACGTCAAAGAGCCGTACGCTCGCGTTGAGATCGACTCGACGGTACTGGACATCTTTATTGTGGATGCCTTTGGAAATGTCATCGGCTGTCCCACGCTCTACGCGATGATCGACACTGCTACCCAAACGATTGTGGGTATTCATCTGACGATTCAAGCAGCTAGTCAGATTGGTGTATTGCAGACCCTTCAGTTCGCATTCTCGCCCAAAGGCGAAGCCTTCCGTCAACAGTATGAATGTCTTAATACATGGCCGGCGCCGGCGGATGTTCGAACGCTTGTAATGGACAATGGCTCCGATTTTCATGGGCCCATGGTTGTTAAAGCCGCCGGCTTTCTCTCAACGTTTTTGGAGTACTGCATTGCTGGTGCGCCATATCAGAAACCGTTCATTGAACGCTTCTTTGGCACGCTACATACGATGTTGATTAATAAGCTGCCAGGCGCGAAATTTTCGCACGATAAGCGTGAGAAGCACGCGCTGGAGAATGCACAGGCATCGGCGAAGCTAACGTTGGATGAACTGAAAAAATATATTATCCGCTGGGTGACGGATACTTACCATATTAAGAAAAATGACCGACTTTCCAGCAGGTACGGGTTCAACTGTTCACCGATTGAGGCCCTGAATATGCTGAGTCAGCAATATCCAATTTTCCCTGCACCCTCGCCAGACGAAATGATGAGTGCTTGTCGGCATCACCTGGGAATCAAACTCAATGTGACCCGAGAAGGGGTCAACTATCAGAAGCAACAGTATCAAAGTGCCTATGTGTCGGCGCTATATAAGACAAATTCTAAAGTTAAAGTGGATGTCTGCATCAATCCGTTGGATTGCAGTGCGATCCATATTTTTGACGAGGATTCGAAGAGCTGGCTGGTGGTGCCGAACAAAAACACTTACATGCCGGCCATGAGTTTCGAACAAGCCAAGTATTACAGAAGCCAAAACTATCTGTCAGACCATGCGTTGTCGAAAGAGTCGCATGTGTTGAACCAGCTGAAAATTATCGAAGACGCCAATGCCAAGAAGAGCAAAAAAGGCGGCATTAACAGCAATCGCAGGGCTGAGCGTGAGATAGAGCAGGCGCTGGCCTCGATCACTACTGCTGGTCAACAGTCGGAGCCTGATGTGCCACAGGCATCGCCAGCTTCGCTCGAAGTGGCTGCAAAACCCCACCGCAGGAAGAAGTGATGACGAGTACTGTGAGCAAGGTGGTGCGTTCCGAGGGCTTCTTCCATGGTCGGCTTTTGCAGTCGTATGAGCGTGGCAAGCAGGTAATCGAACAGTCATTGCTGGGTGAGCGGCAGATTTTGCCGCTATTCGGCCCGAGCCGTGTCGGCAAGACCGAGATTGCTCAAACCTGGATGGCCGACTTTCCGAATCAAGGCGCGGATGGCAGGGTCTGCAAGCCGTTGATCCGGGTTATCTCCCCTGCGGAGCCAAACCAGCGTTCGCTCACGTTGAGCATTATTCGCGGTCTGGATGGCCGGGTGCTGAGCAAGTGCAATACCTCCGATCTCTATAACCAGGCGCTGCGGCAACTGGAGGTTGCCGGGGTCAGAGCGATCATTTTCGATGAAATTCAGCACCTGTCTGAATATGGCAGCGTACAGAAGGTAAGGGCGTCAGCTGACTTTCTCAAAGTGTTGAGCGATGAGTTGAACATCTCGCTCATTCTCATGGGGCTGCCATGCGCAGAACGCTTGCTCAGCCTGAACGAGCAGTTGCGTGGCCGCTGTCTGACCACGGAGCTTATTTACCCTTACGCCTGGATCAGCACCACAGATCGAGAAGGTTTTGCCGCAGGTGCCCAACTGATCGCTGAGGCTTATCGCGAACAAGGTTGGTCAATCCATGTAGAGGATACCCCAACCCTGAAAGCACTTTATGCCGCTTGTGTCGGGCGTTTCGGCCTTCTGGTAGACCTGTTCAGTCATGCCGAAACGGGTAACACCCGCAAGGTCATCGACACAAAGTGCTTGGCCAAGGCGTATGCCCATGCCGTTAACGAACAGCACTTTTCCGGTAATCCGTTTCTCTCAAATACGGATATTTCTGAACACGAGCTGAATGCAGCTTATGTGAAAGTGCTCAATCAAGCGCACCTGCCTATTCCGAAGCTTTGAGCGGGGCCACCATGTCTTTTTTCCAGACCGTTGTCCTGAAGCCCGGAGAAAGCCTGAACTCGCTGTTCATGCGTAAAGCTGAACTAAATGGCTACGGCACGGCCCATGCGCTGTTGAGAGAAGCTGGGTTGACGATGAAGGTCAGTTATTCGCTGGATGAGCTTGAGCAACTGCGACTCTGCTTTGAACTGGCGAGCGATGAGCTGACGCTGTGGTGCGATGGTGAGGGCCGTTACCTTGCACAGAAAAGCTTTTTGCGCCGCAATCAGTCGCCGATTTGCCCAGCATGTCTGGCCACCGAGGGTGTGGCTCGGGAAGCCTGGTCTCACCTTTTGGTAACCGCCTGCCACATCCATAGAGCAGCATTGGTCAGCCAGTGTCCGCAGTGTACGCGAGAGATTTGCCAAAGCCGTCGCGAGCTAATGCATTGTGATTGCGGCTACGACTTTCGCTGCGCGTCAGTTGCACTAGCTTCGCCGTTTTACGTGGAGCTGTCGGCCCTGATGGCTGGCGTTACCTTGTCAGTTTGTAAGGCCTTACCTGATGCACTCAATCAGCTCGGCTACGAGCCGCTTTTGCCTGAATTTCTTGTGTTATTGGCTAAGGCACAGGGCCGACTAAGTGAAGCGCTGCCGGTCAAATTTCGCTTGGGCAGTAGCTCTTCTGTAGAGAACTCGGTGGCAATGGTGAGTTGTCTTGAGTCGTTACTGGGCGAGTGGCCTCGGCGCTTTGATGCAACCCTCCAGGATCAATTGTGCAATGGAACTGGGGTGGGCTTGGCAGAACGTATTGGCGTTTGGTACCGGGAGCTTTTCAGTACTTACTCTGCGTCCAGCTTTGATTTTTTACGAGATCGATTCAAGGCCCTGATCGCCGAGCACTTCGATGGACGTCTGGGTGTTAGCACTCGCGGCCTGATGTTTGGAGCTGACAACGCAGATGCCATGCACTGGTTCGCTGCCGCTGAAGCCGCAAGGCTTCTGGGTGTGGCTCCCGATATCTTGGCCAATCTTGTGATTACGCAGCAAATTGATGGGCGAGTGCATCAAGAGGGCAAAAGCCGCTTCGTTGCTGTGCACCGATCAACCCTCGACCAGATTGCCGCTAATCGAGCTAGCTATCTCTCGGCTACGGAAGCTCGTCAGCGCCTGAACGTCTCGAAGAATTTCTTTGAGCGTTTTATCCAGGCCGGGGGCTTGCGTCGCTACAAACGTGATGAGCGCCCAGTACTGGTAGCCGGCGAATTTCGAGTAGAAGACGTCGATCAGGTGATCCAGCGACTGGTGGAGCGCATCCGCCAAAATCCCAGAGCATCAGTACGGATTGGGCTCCAAGAGATTTCAGCTAAACACGGCATCTCTAACAGCAAGATCGTGGGAGTGTTGCAGGACATCTTGCAGGGCATTGTGCGGCCCGTCGCGCACGTCAGTTCACTCGCGGGGTTGGCCGGGTTGCAGTTTGACAAGGTGGAGATCGCGCAAAGGGTTCGCGAAAACGATCCTGACGTTGCGCTGAGCGTCGATGATTTAGCCCAGGTCTCTGGCTGGAAAGCTGGTGTGATCAAAAAATGGATTCAGGGGGGATACCTCAAAAGCATCGTTCAGACGCATGGCAAAGCCAAGCGCGATGTCATCCCAGTATCGGCTCTGATTCAGTTTCTGCTGACGTACAGCCCAACCGCCGAGCTATCCAAACAGCTCAATACCAAGACTTTGAACATGACCCAATCTTGGCGTCCCGCCAAGATTGAAGTCATCACGCCACCTCAAGATTCAGTTGGTGGTCTGCGGGGGCTATTGGTTCGCAATGCAGACCTGGCGCGTGCGGCTCAGTTGCGCAAACCCACAATCCGAGAACTCGCTGACCAGTTTGAGGGCTCGACATGCTGACTCTTCTGAAGAAAGCCAGGTTGGCCGATGCCCTGCTGGATGATTACCAAGAAGTCATTACCGGTTACATCGTGGATGCAAAGATCGTCGCCGGCTGCCTGGTCGGCGACGCATATAAAGCGTGGGGGTATGACGAGGGTGCGCAACTGATATCGGGAAGCATCACAGAGGTCATCGAATATGACAGGCGTTGGCTGGTTAAAACCCAGGAGCTGGAATGCCTCGTTATCGTGAGCTTTGCTCCTGGCGGTCGCCGAGCGCTGCTTCATCTGATCAATCTTTTTGAAACCGCACAGCTAGCGCATTCGCGCTGGTGCCTCCACTGAGCCGGGGCAGCCTATGAGCCAGCAAACTGCTCGCATCGCGCTGTTGCACGCGCCCGGCACGACGATGATCGGCCATCAGATGACGAACGCTCATGCCATTGAGCTTATCGCCGAAGGCTTTCCGGGCCGCCATTTTTGCCTCGTACGCGATTGGATCTGGGTTGATCTCGATCTTCCAGAAGTTGTCCGCGAAGAACTCAACCGCGTACAGCTTCTGCCGGTCATGTTGTACGCAAACTCTGTAGTCACGGACAGTCTGGGTCGTTTCGATGAAGGCGACTGGCTACGCAGTACGCCGTTGATTGCGTTCAAGCAGGGCTGCCTTTTTGAAACACGCGACACGGTTTACGCGCTCCTTGGCCATGGCGTGCGCAAGCGCGCGGAGCTCAGTGCGATGGTGAAAATCTTCCGAGTGGAAAGGGAATGACGATGAAAGGCCTCAATGCAGTTACAGAAATGCTCTACGGCGACGGTGAACCGATGTCGGGGTCGGCCATGACTGACGAGCAAGCGTTGGCGCATATGCAGAGCCGACGATTGGGGGCGTTCTGTCTGGTTCGGGATTGGATCTGGCTCGATCTCGACGTCACCGACGAGCAACTCACGGTACTGGAAAAGACCGGACGCCAGCCGGTGATGATCTATGCCCACAGGGTTGTTTATGACTCTGCTGGGCGTTGGGATGCCGGTGATTTTGTCCGCACCTCTCCTCTGCTCGCCTTTGACGATGGCTTCTTGTTCAAGACCTCCAACACAACGTACGCGTTGCTCGGTGATGGCATGCGCAAGCGGGTTGCGCTGGAAACCGTGGGCCGCATTTTCTGAGGGGTTTGTGGCCTGGTTGGGGATTCGAACCGGGCTGCGCATAACACCGTTTCGGTTAGATGGCGGGACGCCCCCATCTTCCACGGACGCTAGGAGTGATCGTGATGGATAAGCCGATTCAGACTGATGTCGATATTCACTGTGCAGTGTGTGGAGACGCCACGCATGTAACGGGCTACGGCCAGCAGTTCGGTACCTTGCAGGCGTTGTGGGGGTATGGCTCGAAGCATGATGGCGAGCGTTACCAGGTGCATCTATGTGAGCCCTGCTTTTTTGGGGTGTTGGCCTATCTGCGTCAGGAGCGACGTATCCACACTTTGTTTGATGAGGAGCAACCGGCAGACGACCAAGTGTTTGGTCGGATCGCGCGCGATGACTTTTTCGGCGAGTCGTAACTCACTTTCAACGCTATGGGCAAAACGATGCGTATTCACTCACTGTCCGATCTGCACAACGAGTTCAGCCTCTTCAGCCCGCAAGTGCGGGATGCCGATGTCGTCATCCTGGCGGGTGATATCGATGTCAAAACGCGCGGGGTGGACTGGGCCAAGAACACCTTTTCGGGGCCTGTTTTGTATGTGCCCGGTAATCATGAGTACTACGGTGGCCATCTGAGCCGCACCTTGGAAAAGATGCGTGCGGCGCAGGATGAGCGGGTGCGGGTGTTGGATCGAGATGAGGTCGTCATCGCGGACGTGCGATTTCTCGGCGCCACCATGTGGACGGATTTTTCGGCCACTGGCAATCCGCCTATCGCGTCCTTCAGTGCGCAAAATGCGATGAGCGATTTCCGGCAGATACGCACGGAAAATTATCGGCGCATCCGGCCTGCTGACCTCGTTGAGCAGTCTGTGAAAACCCACGATTGGCTGCGCACCAAGTTGGCGGAGCCTTTTGATGGCCGCACCGTGGTGATGACCCATCACGCCCCTACCTTGCGTTCGCTTCAGGACAACCCCCATGCAGGAGGCCATATAGATGCGGCCTATGCAAACCGCTGGGAAGATCTGATGGGAGGCGACCAGGTGGCGTTATGGGTTCACGGTCACTCGCACACGGCGGTCGACTATGACGTGGCGGGCACTCGCGTCGTGTGTAACCCCAGGGGATACCCCGGCGAAGACACGGGCTTCAACGCCAATCTGGTACTAACGCTGTAGTCATGGGGGAGATCACCGTGAGCACATACTCAGTGTCTCTGGCAGAAGCGTTCAACCACTCATTCGGTGAGCCGGTAACGGCATACCTCACCGACGCGGTGATTGTTTCTTGCTGTGGTTTCGGCGTGATGCACCGGCATGTAAAAGCCGATTTATCTGGCCGGTTTCAAGATGGCCACCGGCTGAGAACGTCGGACATTCTTCACGCGGAGCAACACGGGCCGTACTGGGTTTTGCGAACGCTCAGCGGGAGCTTTTATGTCATTGTCAGCTTCCATGAGCAGGGTGGCTTTCAGTCGCTTCATGAGTTTCTCAAGCTTCGCGAACAAGGCGTTCACCTGACGCCTAGGCGTGTTCAGTGTAAGCGTCTAGCTAATTCACCTTGCGTATCTGTATCACAGGCTGCACGGGTAGCTGTATCACACGCTGAACGCCCGCCGTGTATCACATCGTGAACGCCTAAAAATCAGTGCGAGACTATTACGGGTAGGCTGTTTGGGGTGATACACCGCTGTGGTTACATGCCTGCTTCAGGCTGTATCCACTGATGCGGCAGCAGTTGACTGATTTCGCTTGCCCGCTGCGTTGGTAGCCGCATGAGCACGCCCTTCAGGTAGGCGTACGGATCGTGACCGTTGAGGCGTGCTGACTGGATCAGGCTCATGATCGCAGCCGCCCGTTTGCCGCTGCGTAGTGAACCGGCAAACAGCCAGTTCGAGCGCCCCAATGCCCAAGGCCGAATCTGGTTCTCGACCTGATTGTTGTCGATGGGCACGGCTCCATCTTCCAGATAGCGCGTCAGCGCTAGCCAGCGTTTTAGGCTGTAATCCAGGGCTTTTGCCGTGGCTGATCCATTGGGCACCCGATCACGCTGGGCCAGCATCCAGTCATGCAGCGCATCGAGGATCGGTGAAGACTTTTCCTGGCGTATTCGCCAGCGTTCTTCATCGCTCATGTGCCGTGCTTGCCGCTCGATTTCATACAGCCCGGCAATGGAGTGCAGCGCCTGTTCGGCTAACTGGCTTTTGTTCGCTGAGTGCAGATCGAAAAATTTGCGGCGGGCGTGGGCCATGCAGCCAATTTCGGTGATGCCCTGCTCGAAGCTGGCCTTGTAGCCGGCGAAGTCGTCGCAGACCAGTTTGCCATTCCACTGACCCATAAAATTGCGCGCATGCTCACCTGCACGGCTTGGGCTGAAGTCATAGACCACGGCCTTCAGGTCGGCGAAGGGTGTGGTGCAGTATGCCCAGACGTAAGCCCGGTGGGTTTTCTTCTCGCCAGGGGCCAGCATTTGCACGGGGGTTTCGTCGGCATGGATCACGCCTTGCGCCAGTACCGCCTCGCGCAGGGCATCGACCAATGGTTGGAGCTGTACGCCGGTTTGTCCGACCCACTGCGCCAATGTCGAACGCGCGATAGCCAGACCCGCACGGCCAAAGATCTTCTCTTGCCGGTACAGCGGCAGATGATCGGCGTATTTGGCCACCATGACATGAGCCAGCAAGCCGGCAGTCGGGATGCCCTTGTCGATCACCTGGGCTGGTACCGGCGCCTGGATCAATGTTTCGCACTGGCGACAGGCCCACTTGCCACGCACATGCTGTTCGACGGTGAACACGCCAGGCGTGTAATCCAGCTTTTCGCTGATGTCTTCGCCGATGCGTTGCAGCGGGCAGCCGCAGGCGCATTGAGTGTTCGGCGGCTCGTGACGGATCACAGTACGCGGAAACTGGGCTGGCAGCGGTGCGCGCTTGGGCTGTTGGCGGGGTTCAGCCGGAGCCGCCGGAGGATTGAGGGTTTTCAACTCCGCCTCGATAGCGGCAATGTCCGTGTCGAGCAAATCATCCAGCAGGCTGCCCTGGTCAGGGCTTAGTTGCTCGCTACGCTTGGCGAACTTGTGTCGCTTGAACCAGGCGATTTCATGGGTGAGCTGCTCGATGACGGTTTGATCGCGGTCGATCTTCTTGCCCATCGTTTCAACCGTCTTACCCAGCGTGTCGACTTGCGACAGCAACTGCGCAGCGAGTGCGCGCAGTTGCTCAGGTGTCAGTTGGTCGAGATTGGGCAAGGAAGTCATGCCGCTGATTGTGCCAGAGCAGGCGATCAGCGCAGATAAAGCGATGGGCTAATGGCCGGCGCTACAGCACTGTGATCGCACCGGCTGCACCAACCCGCTGCCAGGGTAAACCGAGCACCAAAGCCTGAAGCTGCTCGCTCTCGAGCTCGACCTCCGAGCCATGACGGATGCCTGGCCAGTGAAACTTGCCCTGATCTAAACGCCGCGCGGCCAGCCAGATCCCTACACCGTCATGCACCAACACTTTCATGCGGTTGGCGCGGCGGTTGGCGAACAGATAAGCACAGTGCGGCTTGGCCGCACCGAATACCGCCACTACACGGGCCAATGCGGTTTCGGTGCCGGCGCGCATGTCCATCGGCTCGGTGGCCAGCCAGATGCGATCGATGCGAATCATGCGAGCAGCCCGCGCAGCAAGCGTGTACAGCCTTCGCCGTCCTGCACCGGCCAGTGCACCGACAGACTGCCGGCGTGGTAGGGGATTTCGATTCGTATCGTTAGCTCTTCAGAGCTGGCCTGCTCTGAAGGCAGGATGCCGAGCGGCACCGGGATAAAGCGTGCAGATACGACCGGTAGCGGCTCGCGCTGCTTACGAATCCATTTATGCACCAGGTTGGCATTGAGCCCGTGGCTGAGCGCCACGCCGGCGACGGAAGCACCGGACTGGGCGCACTCTTCGATGACCTGGGCCTTGAAAGCCTTGGGGAATGTACGGCGCTGTCGAGACACGAAACCCTCCAGAAAGTGGCTTGAAATGGTGTCCACCAAAAATAGGTGCACACCATGCCGCTATCTGGAAGAAGCGGGGAGATGGGTTCGGCGGACGGTTACTGTTCAGTAGCCCTAAATTTAAGGTGTGCGATGAAGTGCCGGTGAACCTAGGAGAGAGGTACCCTCGATGCATCAAGAGTATGACCGTGCCAAGTTGCTCGAAGAGGTCTGGGCTGAGCCGGTACTGATCGTTGCATTGCGTTATCAGCTTTCGAATGTGGGGCTCAAAAAGCTGTGTAGCCGTTTGTTGATTCCAACGCCTCCGAGAGGCTACTGGGCGAAGCTTAAAGCGGGGCGCACAGTGCCAAGCCGTCCAGCACTTAAACCGTATAACGGTAATCCTAGGCACCTTTATCGGTTTGTCGCTCAACCGGTGCCACCCACCGAGGTGAACGCTCCTGTAGATGAGCGCTTAGAGCCTGTGCTGGCGTTTGAGCGTGATCCCGCTAATTACATCCAGGTGCCGAGCCGGGGAACACGTTGGCATCATCTCGTCGCGGCCACGCGTGATGCGTTTAACGCCAGCTATAAAGACAGCCGAGGCATACCGTTGCCGCGTGGCAAGGGTGTTGATATTGCGGTTTCTGCTGAGCAACGCATGCGGGCATTGCGCGTCATGAATACGTTAATTAAAGCCTTGGAGAAACGCGGCTTCAAGTTGGTACAGGGCGATCACCATGTGGAGGTCGAAATGTTTGGTGTGCGCTTGCCGCTTAGCGTTTTTGAAGCCACCAAACGGACTAGCTATGTGCCAACCGCAAAGCAAGTGACGGCAAAGAGCCGTGGGGAGTACAGCTACTGGCCACCCTACCAGTACACACCCTCTGGGAAGCTCGAAATTCGCTGTGGCGATGGTGGTGCCGTTATTAAGGACATCGCACGGGCTCCAATTGAAGAGCAGCTAAACCAGGTTGTGGTGCTGATGGCCAGGTGTGCAATTGGCACTCTTCGTTACCGCGAGGAGCAGGAGCGCAGAAATCAGATTCGGGAAACGCGACGCATGGCTGCGCTGGCGCAGCAAGCGCTTCAGGACGCGGAAAAGCACAAGCTGGCGCAGCTGATTGAGGATGCGCAGCGCTGGCAGCAGGCGGAAACGATCCGGACTTTTTTACGCGCTCAAGAAGCCCGCGCTCTGGACGCTGGCGCCTTGTCTAATCAGCAGCTGACGTTTCTGGCCTGGGCTCGGGCCAAAGCGGACTGGCTTGATCCCCTTGTGGCGCAGCCGGATGCCATTCTGGATCAGAAGATAAAGATTCCTTACTGATCCTTCTCTTCGGGCATGGGTGGGCCAATGTACGCGCCACGAAGGGTCATACGGTCAAAGCTGTAGACATGGGCGTGTGGGCTTTCGAGGCAGCGACCTACCAGTGGGAGGTTCTGATCTGGCTTGCCAGGTTGGAGCTGGATGGTGCTGCCGCAAACAGGGCAGTCAGCCGTAAAGCGCACCAGGCGTGTCCATCGGTAATTATCGTGCCGGTACATTTCCAGCTCGCAGCTGGTTTCGCTGAATGCTGACACCCATTCAGGGGCTTTGACGACACAGTCGTCAATGACGCGGAACCAAGGTGTATAAAAATCCCGCCAGATGAATACAAACCCTGCCAAGGTTAGGCCCAGAGTGATGAGGCTTCCCATGGTGATAGGGCCATCACGTTGGCTCAGGGCGAACAATACTATCGCGAGTAGCGCCATCCACAATGTACTGCCTAGAAGGATGGAGCTCAGAAAGCTGAGGCCTCTGACACTCAGGTTGCGCATTTCGCCAGAGTGTGGCGCGAGAGGCTCAGAGTTTCCTGGAGCAGGCAAAAGCCTTCGAGCCGAGAGAGCTGGGTATGGATGAAAGCCAAAGCAATACTCTTAGTCTGAAACACTGGAAATACTTAGAGCTGCGGGCGGCCCTTGAGATCGCTCCTGAATCTTTGGAGGCGCAACAAACGCTGCTTTCTGTGGCGGAGCCAGCAAGTTATTTTGCCGATGAAGCGGCTTACCTGATTCAAGAAGTTGTGGATTTTGAGTTTGGCGATGACTGCTATGTGGCGCCTTATGGCCAGTCGATTCTCTCCAGCGGTCAGTGGTTGCAGGCGGTCGAAGCGCTACTTGATGCTGGTGTGTATACCGGCCAGGTTATGGCGTCGCGCGCGCGCGAGCTGGTCGCGCAGTTGGCACCGCTGGTGGAGGAAAACAATGACGCGTGGATTATTCAGGCTGATCTGAATACAGGTGGCTGATTAGAGAAGTTAGCTGGCGCCCTGCTCGACTTTGCGACTGATTCATAGCTAGAATCTGACGCAGGCGCCCGCCCAACTTGCACACGAGTTAAAAATGGCTTTTTGTTTTCCTTCCTCTTCTTGATATCTGAAACCTTCGAAGCTCAGTCGTCTGGGGCTTAAACGTGTGCCACGTGCTCCTAACGGTTGGGCTATGAGGATGGTTTCATGGCTATCAAAGAACTCGCGTTTTCCGCGAAGCAGCATCTAAATTCCGTAACTGGCCAGCAATTCAAGCAGAGCCATGTCTATGAGCTTTTAGCCGCATGCAACGGATTTAAGTCCAGCGCTGCGCTGCATTCGCATCATGTGTTTGCCACGCTGGATTACGAGCCTGACATCTCCACAGAGAGTTTGCTGCTTCTGAATCAGCGGCTGATCGAACTCGGCTATGCCGACGTCGCCGAGGTAGCAGGCTCTGCAATATTGCATCTCGTTAGCCAGCATCGGTTTGCAGCGGTATCCCTGTCATTTGTGCTCGCCTCTGTGAAAGGTGGGCATATCGGGAAGCGCTATCTTGATGACTACGATGATGACCCTGGCGATAGTGATGATGAGTTCGATTTCGTTGCTAACCGTAGAAAAGAACCCTGGTTGGACGAGGATCGGTTAGGTCTTCTTTTCGACGGGCTGGATGCTGCTGCTGGCCGAGGGAATGCCTTGGCTCATTACGTACTTGCTCTAATTTACGGGCGTGGCGGGATTTTGGATGAGCATAATCCCAGTCCTGGGGACGACTATTGGCTTAAGCAGTGGCAGCTTGGAAAAGAGCTAAAGGGCGTCGAGCTGGAGTGGGCGCAAGCGGCCCTGGCAGATCGCGAGCGGATATCGAAATCTGATTTTCATCTCGAACAAGCAGCTTTACTGGGTTTCGATGAAGCGACTGTAGATCTTGCAGAAAAAACTGGAGATCCAGCGCTACTCAGTCGAGCTTTTGCTCTTTCTTCCTTCAATGACCCGATGCGGATTGCTGATTTAGCGGCAGAGTGTGGTCAGCCTGCGATGTCGAAGCATTGGTGCATCCAGGCTGCTAAGCAGGGTGACCTGCAAGCCATGCGACACCTGATCGATCACATCGATTCGGAAAATATATTCCAAGGCTGGGTCTGGGTTTTCTTATCAGAGATGCTCGGTCGCGACCTGCGGAATAGCTCGATGAGGGCCTACCACGACGGTGGCATGTATGCCGATCAAGAGTACGACGATGATCAAGGTGGCCCGCTCTATGTCGATGGGGATGAGGGTGTAGAGCTGGAGCCTATCAGTTCTGCTGACGAGGCTGAGGCCAAGAAACTGGCGGCTGAGCTGTTCCGCAATATTGGTGCTAAGGATGCTTTCGGCATGATGGATTCAACTACAGGGAGTTTCGTATGAGTGGTCAGCCGCAAAACCTCAATGTCGCTATGTTCATTGATGCGGACAATGCGCCAAGCCGCAAGATAGGGGACGTGCTCGCTGAACTCGCATCCTATGGCTCTGTGTCCATCCGCCGAGCCTATGGCAATTGGAAGAACCCATGCCTGGATCCGTGGGGAAAAGTGCTGCATGAGCATGCAATACAGCCGATTCAGCAGTTCGATCTGGTTAAAGGTAAGAACGCGACGGACATGGCCATGGCTGTTGATGCCATGGATGTATTGTTCAATAAACCAGTCGATGTCTTCTGCTTGGTTTCGTCCGACTGCGATTTCACCCCACTAGTCATGCGACTGCGGGCCGAAGGCAAGCAGGTCGTGGGTTTTGGTGAGCGAAAGACGCCTGAGCCTTTCGTGAATGCCTGCTCACGATTTCTGTATGTTGATCAACCAGAGCTGACGGATGAGCAGGTCGGTGCTTTGATCACTCATCTGGAAAAAAGCTTGGCAGTTGAAGATTCAGGGCTCACGCCTGCTCCGGAGAGAAAAACCTGCAAGGAACTCAAGGGTGATACCAAACTGATGAATCTATTGCGCAACGCGGTCGCATACGCGGAGAGCGAAGATGGTTGGGCCTCTTTAGCTACAGTGGGTAGCCGTATCGGTAATCAGGCATCGTTCGATGCTCGGAACTACGGTTATCCAAGGCTGGTAGACCTTTTTGCGGCCATCGATCTTTTCGAGATGAAGCGAGTCAACAATCACCCTCAGATTCGGTACAAGAGACGAACTGTTGCTTCAATGGCCTGACCTATTGGCTGAGGCCACTATAGCTGCTGGTCAATGCTTTTCAGCAAAGCGTTATAGCGAATGGCTTACACGGCCAGGCGTTCTTAGCCGCTCCCTGCATTGCCTTGCGAGCACTAATCTAACCCCATCCTGAGCAACGGATGTGCTCGGCATCAAGGATGATTGACCATCGCTAGGACGCATCGACAGGATGTTGAATGGTCAGGAAAGAACCCGCTTCGGCGGGTTTTTTGTGGCCTGAAAAAAGGTGCGCACGTGACCGTTCCCCTGCATGCCTAAGGCGCTAGTGGCGGCTGCGGGTGTCTTTCGTGGTGGTGCAGACGTGCAGCTCGGGAAGTTATTAACAAGAGCGTTAATAAATTCCCGAGCTGTGGGGTGCGCATAACGGGCGCTATGTTCAATAGTGCCCCGCTGCGGACAGGGTGCTGGCGACCACTTCAGCATTATGTGGCTACCGGGCACCGGGGGTGTGGTGCCGCAGTCAGGAGGCACTTGGTCGGTGTGTTACTGGCGGGGGTGCCAACCCGCTTGCCAAACGACGGCTACCCTGTCACTGTAAATACGAATGTCATTACAGTGAGGGTCGCACCATGGCCTCCATCAATATCCGCATCGACGACGAGCTTAAGGCGCGTGCTTACCAGGAGCTGGAAAAGCTCGGCGTCACCCCCTCTGAACTGATGCGCCAGGCTTTGCAGTATGTGGCCGAGCGCGGACAGCTGCCCTTCCGGCCCGTGCTGATGACCGAGGAAGATGAAGCGTTAATCGCCACGGTTCGTGAACGCCTGGCCGCTCCTCAGCGCGTGAAGGTTGCGCTGGATGACCTATAGCCTTGAGTTTGATGCGCGGGCACTGAAGGAGTGGCAAAAACTGGGTGATACCGTTCGCCAGCAGCTGAAGAAAAAGCTCGCTGAGGTGTTGCTCAATCCGCGCATTGAAGCCAATCGGCTCCATTCGCTGCCGGACTGCTACAAGATCAAGCTGCGCAGCAGTGGTTATCGCCTGGTGTACCAGGTGCTTGACCACGAGGTGGTGGTGTTTGTGGTCGCGGTTGATCGCCGTGAGCGTGAGCAGGCCTATCGCAAGGCAGCCGAGCGTCTTAAATAGCGGGCTCAGCTGTTCCCCTATGACTGAAAGGTGGTCTCGGCACGATGAGTGGTGATGATCTGCTTGAGCATCTACGGGCCGAAAATGCGCGCTTGATCGCGCTGTTGGAAGCGCATGGTGTTGAGTGGCGCTTGCCTGACGAGCCGCCGCTAGTCGAACCGACTAGCCCGCCTCCACTGATAAGTTCGAGTCTCGACACGGATGCCAAGTTGGCGTTGTTCAGGCGACTGTTTCGGGGCCGTGCCGATGTGTTTCCCGTGCGCTGGGAAAGCAAGGCCGGTAAATCGGGCTACTCACCGGCGTGCGCCAATGAATGGCGACCCGGTGTGTGTGAGAAGCCACGGATCAAGTGCGGAGATTGCTCGTTCCGCCAACTCCTGCCGCTGACCGATCAGGTGCTCTACAAGCATCTGGCCGGAGATATTGTCATCGGCGTTTACCCGTTGCTGCCAGATGACACCTGCTACTTCCTGGCGGTGGATTTTGACGAGGCCGATTGGCGTGAAGATGTCACGGCTTTTGCCCAGTCATGCTGTGAGTTGGACGTGCCGGTGGCACTGGAAATCTCTCGCTCGGGCAACGGGGCGCACGCCTGGATTTTCTTCGAGCGTAATGTCCCCGCCTATGAGGCGCGCCTGCTCGGCTCCGCGATCATCAGTCATACCTGCGAGCGTACCCGGCAACTGACGCTGGGCTCGTATGACCGACTGTTTCCAAATCAGGACAGCATGCCCAAAGGCGGCTTTGGCAACTTGATTGCCTTGCCCTTGCAGAAGCGGGCCCGCGCGTTTGGCGGCAGTGTTTTTGTCGATGAGACGCTGACGCCCTATCCCGACCAGTGGGCATTTCTGGCCAGCATTCAGCCTATGCCCGTGCAGGATATTGTGCCGAAAACCCTGCTGGCCACTGGAGGTCGCCATCCATTGGATGTCACCGCAGTTGCGGATGACGACGAGCCGAAACCCTGGCAGCGCACAGCGGAAAAGACTCAGAAGTTGGCTTGTCCGTTACCCGAGTCAGTGAACGTTACCCTGGCCAACCAGATCTATTTCGACAAGTCCGAACTGCCCCAGCCATTGGTCAACAAGCTCATCCGCTTGGCGGCCTTTCAGAACCCCGAATTCTACAAGGCACAGGCCATGCGTATGCCTGTGTGGAACAAGCCCCGGGTCATTGGGTGCGCGGAAAACTTTCCCCAGCATATTGCCTTGCCCCGTGGCTGCCTGGATGACGTGCGGGCATTGCTACATGACAACGGGATTGAGCTGGTGCTGCACGATGAGCGCTTCGCAGGAGAGCCCATTGATGTCCGCTTTGCGGGCACGCTACGCCCGGATCAAGAGGCTGCTCTCGACGGCATGTTGGCGCACGACACCGGCGTCCTCTGTGCGCCCACTGCTTTTGGGAAAACCGTCACTGCTGCCGCGCTGATTGCCCAGCGCGGTGTGAACACGCTGGTGCTGGTGCACCGGACGGAGTTGCTCCAGCAGTGGAAGGAGAGGTTGCAGGCGTTTTTGGGCGCAGACAAAACGAAGGTCGGCACCATCGGCGGTGGTAAGGCCAAGCCGACAGGCATCATCGATATTGCCGTGATGCAGTCCTTGTCGCGGCAGGGCGAAGTCAGCGAGCAGGTGAAAAAATACGGACAAATCATCGTGGATGAATGCCATCACCTGTCAGCTTTTTCGTTCGAGGCCCTCCTCAAGGCTGCTGGGACCAAATATGTGTTGGGTCTGACCGCTACGCCAGTACGTCGTGATGGCCAGCAGCCGATTATCTTCATGCAGTGCGGGCCCATTCGGCATACAGCGAGTAGGCCGGAGAGTGCTCCAGCTGATCTGGCCGTGACGCCGCAGTGGCTTTCTCGACCGATAGTCATGCCCGAAGGGACAGGCATCCAGGATGTCTTCTTGCAGGTGTGCAGCGACACAGAGCGAACAGCCAAGATTGTTGCTGAGGTTGGAGACGCTTTTGACCAAGGCCGGAAGATCCTGGTGCTGACTGAGCGAACGGATCACCTCAACGCTATTGAGGAGCAGTTGGTTGGTCGGGTCGAGAACCTATTCACGCTGCATGGGCGGATGTCCAAGAAGCAACGCTCCGCACTAATCGGCGAACTGGAAGCACTGCCAGCCGATGCACCACGGGTGATCCTGGCAACCGGGAAGCTGGTTGGAGAGGGTTTTGACCACCCGGCACTGGATACCTTGGTACTGGCCATGCCGGTTTCCTGGAAGGGTACTCTCCAGCAGTATGCGGGCCGCCTGCACCGGGAACATGTGAGTAAGGCTGATGTGCGCATCATTGACTTCATTGATGCCGGACATCCTGCTTTGCTCCGTATGTGGAGTAAGCGCCAAGCGGGTTACAAGGCTATGGGCTATCGATTTGCTGATTCGTCCAGCTCAATGGCGCTGCTGGCAAAGGGCTAACGAGTCTTCATACAGCCACCAAGCTTTCCGTCTGTCGAAGTCGGAAAGCGTCTGTTTCCTACTCGGTGGATTCGCCGTAATCTGGGTTGCATTGACAGGTTGTCAATCCAGGCTGTGGCTTGAGGTCTGCCTCCAGCGCGTAGCTTGTATTGCTGAAATGTAGTGCTGCACGCAGCGCGCTTTAGGGACTTGCGGAAAATGACACTAGTTGCGGTCATTTCGACAGCAAATGCCACTTTATGTGGCTCGATCATGCCAATAATGGCGCCCATTGTTTTTAGTAAGTCATTGATTTAATTGGGATTATTGATTCTGACAAATGCCAAATTTGTCGCCCGTCGACACCGCCGCCGCCGTTCCAGACCAAGGCAACAAAACAGAACCCCGACTCACAAGGTCGGGGTTTTTGTTTTTAGAGATAGGCTGTCTAAATCGAACTGACTATTTTAATCAATTTCGAAATAGTCCCTCTCCGGCGTAAGGTTGCTTCATTCGAGATTCATCACCTTACCGAGCCCTCCGGGCCACCATAGTTCACGAGGACAGTTGCCAATGTTGGACACCAATCTCAAGACCCAGTTGAAAGCCTACCTGGAGAAGGTCACCCAGCCCTTCGAGATCGTCGCGTCCCTTGGTGACGGCGAGAAGTCCCAGGAAATGCTGAGTCTGCTGCAGGACATCGCCGGCCTCAGCGACAAGATCACCCTCAAGACCGACGGTGATGATGCACGCAAGCCGTCGTTCTCGCTCAACCGCATCGGCGGCAACATCAGCCTGCGTTTTGCCGGCATCCCTATGGGCCACGAATTCACCTCGCTGGTCCTGGCCCTGCTGCAGGTCGGCGGTCATCCGTCGAAGACAGCACCGGAAGTGATCGAGCAGATCAGGGCGCTGGATGGCGACTACAGCTTCGAAACCTACTTCTCGCTGTCCTGCCAGAACTGCCCGGACGTGGTCCAGGCGCTGAACCTGATGGCCGTGCTCAACCCGAACATCAAGCACGTCGCCATCGACGGCGCGCTGTTCCAGGACGAGGTCGAAGCCCGTCAAATCATGTCGGTGCCGAGCATCTACCTCAACGGCGAGCTGTTCACCCAGGGCCGCATGAGCGAGGAAGAGATCCTCGCCAAGC
>NZ_DAMCPO010000023.1:0-74530 GCF_032106285.1 Stutzerimonas kunmingensis | reverse complement strand
ACAACTCATGGCTACGGAGGCCGGGACGCCGCAGGGAGGAATTATCTCGCCCTGTATGGCAAACGCCACCTTGAATGGCTTGGAAACCCAACTGAAGCGCCATCTGGTGCAGAAATTGGGAGCCAAAAAAGCTAAGAAGATCAAAGTGCAGTGTGTGCGCTATGCGGATGATTTTGTCGTTACGGCAGCCTCGAAAGAGCTGCTGGAGGACGAGGTCAAGCCATGGGTAGAGCAATTCCTGTCGGTACGAGGAGTTGCGCTGTCACAGGCGAAAACGCAGATCACGCACATCAATCAAGGCTTCGATTTTCTAGGGTGGAATTTCAGGAAGTACGTGCCGAAATCGCCGTATAGGAAGGCCAAGCTGCTGATCAAACCCTCGAAGAAGAACGCCTCGGCGTTCTATCGGAAAGTGCGAGAGATCATCAAAAACAGCGGGGCACTGACGCAGGATGCGTTGATCGGCCAGCTGAACCCGGTACTGAAGGGGTGGGCGCAATACCACTCCCCGGTCGTGGCGAAACAGACCTTCAGCAAGCTGGATAGCCTGATTTTCTGGCGACTCTGGAGGTGGGCGAAGCGTAGGCACTCGAAGAAGTCGGCTGACTGGATCAGGAATAAATACTTCCGATCCATAGGTGGGCAGAACTGGGTGTTTGCGTATCCCTACAAAAATGGCAAGGGAGAAAGGCATTACCGACAGCTGTACAAGCTGGCGGAAACCGCAATCGTGCGTCACAAGCGTTTACCGGGTGAGTATCAGCCCTACGACGCGGCGCATGAGCTGAAGTGGGAGGCGTTGAGGGTCCAGCGGATGCAGCACAAGCTGCGTTATCGGGGGCAAATACTCAGCATCTTCCGCAGACAGAAGGGGCTTTGTGCCCTGTGCGGGCATGCGATCAGCAAGGAGACCGGTTGGCACGACCATCACGTCATCAGGCGTGTGGACGGCGGACCGGATACCTTGAGCAATCGCGTGCTGCTTCATCCCAACTGTCATGCGCTGGTGCACAGCCGGCGTGAAAAGGTAACTCTGCGATACGGTGGTCTGGAATGTTAAGATCACGCGACATTGTTGCCGGTCAGCCATCAGCTGACTTTTCGTAAACTTGAGCCGTATGCGGTGAAAGCCGCACGTACGGTTCTTAGGGGGGGACGGGCCAGTAATGGCCTGTCCCTACCCGACATTTGGTCGGCCTACCCTGAGCCGCACTCGCTGATCGTTAAGGACATCATGAGCAAGCCCGAGACTCCCGCCGCTAGCAACTTTCTCCGTCCGATCGTCCAGGCCGACCTGGACTCCGGCAAGCACGCCAAGATCGTCACCCGCTTCCCGCCTGAGCCCAATGGCTATCTGCATATCGGCCACGCTAAATCGATCTGCCTGAATTTCGGCCTGGCGAAGGAGTTCGGTGGCGAGTGCAACCTGCGCTTTGATGACACCAACCCGGCCAAGGAAGACCAGGAGTACATCGACGCCATCAAGAGTGATGTCGAATGGCTGGGCTTTCAGTGGGCGGGCGAGGAGCGCTATGCCTCCAACTATTTCGATCAGCTGCACGAGTGGGCCGTCCATCTGATCAAGGCGGGCAAGGCCTATGTGTGTGATCTGACGACTGAGAAAGCGCGTGAGAATCGCGGCAGCCTGACCGAGTCCGGCAAGAACAGTCCGTTCCGCGAGCGGTCGGTGGAGGAAAACCTCGATCTCTTCGCGCGCATGAAAGCCGGTGAATTCCCGGATGGCGCCCGTGCGCTGCGGGCGAAGAT
Organism: Stutzerimonas kunmingensis; assembly: GCF_032106285.1. Classification (GTDB taxonomy): domain Bacteria; phylum Pseudomonadota; class Gammaproteobacteria; order Pseudomonadales; family Pseudomonadaceae; genus Stutzerimonas; species Stutzerimonas kunmingensis_B. The sequence continues at coordinate 72,763 of NZ_DAMCPO010000023.1, read as the reverse complement.
CGACATGGCTTCGCCCAACATGAACTTGCGCGACCCGATCCTCTATCGCATTCGCCATGCGCACCATCACCAGACCGGCGACAAGTGGTGCATCTACCCCAGCTACGATTTCACCCATGGTCAGTCGGATGCCATCGAGGGCATCACGCATTCGATCTGTACATTGGAATTCGAGGATCACCGGCCGCTGTACGAGTGGTTCCTGGCCAACTTGCCGGTGCCGGCGCAGCCGCGTCAGTACGAATTCGCCCGCCTCAACCTGAACTACACCATCACCAGCAAGCGCAAGCTCAAGCAGCTGGTCGATGAGAAGCACGTGAACGGCTGGGACGATCCGAGGATGTCGACGCTTTCTGGCTTTCGTCGTCGCGGTTACACCCCGGCGTCGATCCGCAATTTCTGCGACATGATCGGTGTGAATCGCGCCGGTGGCGTCGTCGACATCGGCATGCTGGAGTTCGCCATCCGCGAAGATCTTGATGCCAATGCAGCCCGTGCGATGTGCGTGCTCAAGCCGCTCAAGGTGGTGATTACCAACTACCCGGAAGGTAAGGTCGAGAACCTCGAGCTGCCGCGCCATCCCAAGCAGGATATGGGCGTGCGGGTGCTGCCATTCAGCCGGGAACTCTACATCGACGCCGGCGACTTCGAGGAAGTCCCTCCGGCTGGGTTCAAACGTTTGATTCCGGGCGGCGAAGTGCGCCTGCGGGGCAGCTACGTCATCCGTGCCGATGAAGTCGTGCAGGATGATCAGGGCAATATCGTCGAGCTGCGCTGTTCCTATGACGAGAACACCCTCGGCAAGAATCCAGAGGGGCGCAAGGTCAAGGGTGTCATCCACTGGGTGCCGGCCGCCGAGAGCGTCGAGTGCGAGGTGCGTCTGTACGATCGCCTGTTCCGCTCGGCCAATCCGGAAAAGGACGAAGAGGGCGGTAGCTTCCTCGACAACATCAATCTGGAGTCGCTGGTTGTGCTCAAGGGGTGCCGTGCCGAGCCGTCGCTGGCCAGTGCCGAACCTGAAGAGCGGTTCCAGTTTGAGCGCGAAGGCTATTTCTGCGCCGACATGAAGGACAGCAAGCCGGGCGCTCCCGTGTTCAACCGCACCGTCACGCTGCGTGACTCCTGGGGTCAATGATGGCGCTGTCGATCTACAACACGCTGACCAAGACCAAGGAAGCGTTCCGCCCGCTGGAAGGCAACAAGGTGCGTATGTACGTCTGTGGCATGACGGTCTATGACTTCTGCCACATCGGTCATGCACGGGTGATGGTCGCGTTCGACGTGGTCACCCGTTGGCTGCGCCACCGCGGCTACGACGTGACCTACGTGCGTAACATCACCGACATCGACGACAAGATCATCCGCCGTGCCAGCGAAAACGGCGAGCCGTTCCAGGCGCTGGTCGAGAGAATGATCGCCGCCATGCACGAGGACGAGACCCGCCTCAACGTACTGCGTCCGGATATCGAGCCACGTGCGACTGACCATATCGCCGGCATGCATACGATGATCCAGACGCTCATCGACAAGGGCTTCGCCTATGCGCCGGGCAATGGTGATGTCTATTACCGGGTCGGCAAGTTCGTCGGTTACGGCAAGCTGTCGCGGCGCAAGATCGAGGACCTGAAGATCGGCGCGCGCATCGAGGTCGATGAGGCCAAGGAAGATCCACTGGATTTCGTGCTGTGGAAGGGCGCCAAGCCAGGTGAACCGAGCTGGGATTCGCCCTGGGGTGCCGGTCGTCCGGGCTGGCATATCGAATGCTCGGTGATGTCGACCTGCTGCCTAGGCGAGACCTTCGACATTCATGGCGGTGGTCCGGATCTGGTGTTCCCGCACCACGAGAACGAGATCGCCCAGAGTGAAGCTGCCACTGGCAAGCAGTACGCCAATGCATGGATGCACGCCGGCGCGGTGCGTGTCGATGGCGAGAAGATGTCCAAGAGCCTGGGCAACTTCTTCACCATTCGGGAAGTGCTGGAAAAGTACCATCCTGAGGTGGTGCGCTATCTGCTGGTTTCCAGCCACTATCGCAGCCCAATCAACTACTCCGAAGACAGCTTGCGCGAAGCCAAGGGCGCCCTGGAGCGCTTCTACAACGGCCTCAAGGGCCTGCCTGAGGCGACGCCGGGTGGCGGCGACGAGTTCATCGCGCGCTTCGGCGTGGCGATGGACGACGACTTCAACTCGCCGGAAGCCTGCGCGGTGCTGTTCGAGATGATCCGTGAGGTGAACCGTCTGCGTGAGTCTGATCTGGCCGTAGCTGCGGCGCTGGCTGCACGTCTCAAGGAGCTGGCGGGCGTATTGGGCGTGCTGCAGCTTGAGCCTGAAGCCTTCCTGCAGGCTGGTGCGGCGGGCAAGGTCGATGCCACCGAGGTCGAAGCGTTGATCGCTGCGCGCCTCACGGCTCGAGCTGAAAAGAACTGGGCCGAATCCGATCGTATCCGCGACCAGCTCACCGCGATGGGGGTGGTGCTGGAGGATGGCAAAGGCGGAACGACCTGGCGTCTTGCTGAATAGAAGGCACGGCGTAATCAAAAACGGCACCGAAAGGTGCCGTTTTTGTTTCACTCGCAGTAGTTATCGGTGCAGATGTTCGGCGGCGTGCAGCGTATTTTCCAGCAGGCAGGCTCGGGTCATCGGACCTACTCCACCCGGAACCGGAGTGATCCAGGCGGCGCGTTCGCTGGCTGGTCCGAATTCAACGTCGCCCAGCAGGCGCCCGTCGGCCTGACGATTGATGCCCACATCGATGACGATCGCCCCAGGCTTGATCCACTCACCCTTTACCAGGCCGGTGATACCGGTCGCTACCACGACCAGATCAGCTCGGCGAACGTGCTCTTCGAGGTTGCGGGTGAAGCGATGGGTCACGGTGGTGGTGCAGCCAGCCAAGAGCAGTTCCAGCGCCATCGGGCGACCGACAATGTTGGATGCGCCCACGACAACCGCATCGAGACCGTGCAGATCGACACCGGTGCTCTCCAGCAGCGTGATGATCCCCTTTGGCGTGCAAGGGCGTAGCAGCGGCATGCGTTGCGCGAGACGACCGACGTTATAGGGATGGAAGCCGTCCACATCCTTGTCCGGACGGATGCGCTCGAGCAATTGCGAAGCATCGAGGTGCTTTGGCAGCGGCAGTTGCACAAGGATGCCGTCGATGGAGGCGTCGTCGTTGAGCTGATCGATCAGCGCAAGAAGATCTTCCTGGCGAGTATCGCTCGGCAGGTCATGGGCCACGGAATTGAAGCCCACCTCCGCGCAATCCTTGCGCTTGTGCGCCACGTAAACCTGGGAGGCTGGGTCGCTGCCCACCAGGATCACGGCGAGGCCGGGAGCGCGAAGCCCTTGGGCGCGGCGTTCGGCAACACGACCGGAGATCTGTTGGCGAATGTTGGCAGCAATCGTTTTACCGTCGATCAGTTTTGCGGTCATGACGCTTGGTTAACCATTGGAGAGGACTTGGAAAGGGCGCGTATTCTCGCATGTCGCAGCGATGTGGCAAAGGCGAAGCAGCTACCGGCACCTGTAACTCCTTTATCTAACTGAAATTTTTTTGAATTTGCTGTTGACGAGTGTTTGGAGCCTCTATAACATTCGCCCCGCTTGTCGAGCACAGCCTGCTGCTGGGTAAGATGGCTTTCGAAGAGGGTTACTTCTTCAATAGCCGGAGCTTCAAGTCTGCGCTCCGAACAGAATGCAGATAAAGCGCCCGTAGCTCAGCTGGATAGAGCATCCGCCTTCTAAGCGGATGGTCGCAGGTTCGAATCCTGCCGGGTGCGCCATTTCGGCCTCTGGCACAAGCAAATGCAATATGGTGGGCGTAGCTCAGTTGGTAGAGCACAGGATTGTGGCTCCTGGTGTCGAGGGTTCGATCCCCTTCGTCCACCCCATATTCCAGAAAGCGCCAGGCATTGCCTGGCGTTTTCGTTTAAGCCCTGCTTGGCGGACGTGGTGAAATTGGTAGACACACCAGATTTAGGTTCTGGCGCCGCAAGGTGTGAGAGTTCGAGTCTCTCCGTCCGCACCATCTCATGATTTCGAAGCTTTGCAAGAAGAATCGAAAATCTTTAAAAGCCCCGTAACAGGGGCTTTTTTGTGTCTGCTGTTGTAACACGTGAGGCTACGCACGATGCCTTGCAGCGCAGACGGCGGAGGTTGATGGTACTGATTATCCTCGCCGCCACAGACGACTCAATCGATGCCATGCGGGGCGTTGTAGCTCAGGTGGTTCAGGCCAGTGGGCCTTCTTGCTTTCGCATTGCACTATGCCGTTGGTACCGAGCCTCAGGCGCCAGCGCTGGGCCGATGGAAAATGCTCACCGGGATTGGTGTGCAACAGCAGCAGGTTGTAGTCGTGCTGCTTCTCGATGGGGTGGGCTTGAACTGAACCTTTGCTGCCATCGCTGGCGGAATCATCTTCGTCGGCCGGGACAAACAATTTGTTGTGGCTCGCCTGGATCATCGCGCAAAGCTGTTCGCAATCCAGCGTGAGCCGCTCCCGAATCTCGTCGTGTTCCAATGCTGCGTTGTCCAGACTCAGCAGCACGCGATAGCAGATGATCTGCCGCTCCTCGTTGGTGGCCCATTTGCCGGAGTGTTCCCGAACCAGGGGCGGTAGATCCGCCAGCTTGCGGTAGTCGAGCCAGACCCGTTGCTGCGCGAGCAACTTGCGGGTGTAGGGCATGAACAGGCGAATCTTCCAGCGCGGCTTGCCTTTGCGTAGTCTGCGGGTGATGGCGGTGATCATGTCGTCGCGCAGCAGATCACGGACGGCGTAGACCAGCGCTATCACAAGCAGAAGAGTGAGCGAGAGTTTCTCGCTGGCGTCGCGCGCATTGAACAGGAAGTAGGTGAAGAGCGACATGATCAGCATCGTCGACGCCGCCTTGACCAGCTTGTGAGTGCCGGCGCCCAACTGCGTAACCTTCGAACGCAGCAGTACTGGGTACTCCAGCAGCCGGTGATATAGAGCCATGCGGTTCCATATGCGTGTCGGGGTGCCGTGGAAGTCGCTCAGGTACTCGCGCTCCTTACGGTATCTGTGTTCCTGGTGCAGGAACTCCGCCACTGATTGCTTGAGTTCCTCGTCGAGGGCCGCGTAGCCCTCGAGGGTCATGCTTTCCAGCAAGAATTGCTCGGCATGCCACGAGAAATAGATGTCCATCTGGCGGAAGTAGCGCTGTTGGTTGCTCTGCTTCGGGCTGGACTTGCGCAGGCGTTGCGCGAAGTTCTGGCTGAGCCGCAGGGCGCGCGCTACGGGCTCTGCCACAGCTTCGGACGTGAGCATCTGCTGACGCAACCGCTCCATCGAAGCCTGGTACTGGAAGAACCAGGAGCCGTACATGATTTCGTAGTGCGGTGAGAGCAGCACGAAGGATTGGTCAGCCTTGCTGATGCGGTCCTTCGATGGCATGCCAAGCAGCCCGAAACTGTGCGTCAGGGTGGTAAAGAAAAACTGCTCTTCCGACAGGGTCCAGGCCGACAGGTTGCTCTCGTGCGGGGTGAACAGATACAGCTCGATCTTGTGCCGTCCAGGCTGCTTCAGCGTGCGGGTCAGCTGCAGGCGAAAATCACCTTTGCGCTTGAGCGAAAACACGGAACCCCCCAATGACAGTAAAACGCGGCCAGCTTACCAAGCTTTGCTAGCAGGTACGCGAGGCTGGCCTCTGCCGGAGCATGGTTCTATCGGGAAGCCTTGCGCATAGCCCCTTTTGCCTGTCCCAGGCTATGCAATACGCGAGGATAACTGCTCGCCACATTCGCAAGTCTGCTAGTCACCACAGCGCGCTCGCTGCACTCCGGGCAACACGCTTGTCTGCCGCGGCTCACAGCAGCAGTCGAGCTACCTGCGGCTGACAAGGAAATGATCGATTGAAGCATCCAATTGTGTACCGGATGAAATTCATCCTATGATTGAAACATAGGATGAATTGAAAGGTGATCATATGTCGTTGCAGTACACCTCGCGCTCGTCACTTGTAGAACGGGTAATCGAGCAAATGCGGTCGCAGATCAATGCTGGCGAATGGACGCCGGGTATGCGAATTCCTACCGAAAGCCAGCTCAGCAACTCTCTAGGTGTTGGCAGGAATACCGTCAGAGAGGCAGTGCGAGCACTGGTTCATACCGGGGTGCTGGAGGTCCGCCAGGGCGCGGGGACGTTCGTGCTCTCCAGTCGAGACCCGTCTGGATTACTCCAGCGCCTAGATCACGCCGCGCTGCATGACCAGCTCGAAGTCCGACGCGCGCTGGAGGTCGAAGCTGCGCGTCTGGCTGCGTCGCGGCGCACGGATGAGGACCTGCAAACGATACGTGACGCTCTCGGAGTGCGAGGGACCTGGACCGATGACGCCTCACTTGAAGCGTTCGTCGAACGAGATGCCGATTTTCATCTGAGCATCGTCCGCGCCAGCCACAACACCACGCTGCTGGAAATGTATCAGTTCTTCTGGGCGGGTCTGCAGAACACCATTGCCAAGACGGAGGGCGAGCAGCAGCTCCCGGAACCCACCTATGCAGCACACGCAGCTGTCTATGACGCCATAGCCCGTGGTTGTCCCGAGCAGGCTGCCATAGCGGCCAGCGAGCTATTGACTCCGGCGCTCGAAACGCTGGCCAGTACGCTGGAAACCGATTCTCGAAACGTGGACACAAGGGAGTAGAACTTTCATGGATCATTCGATCACGACGTGGGCAATTCTGCTGGTTGCCGCTTTTCTTGGCGGCGGGCTGAACGCCATTGCCGGTGGCGGTAGTTTTTTCACGTTCCCGGCATTGGTTTATGCCGGCGTGCCTGCTGTGGTGGCCAATGCCTCAGGCACGCTCGCGCTTCTACCTGGCTATTTTGCAAGTACCTGGGGCTATCGAGAGGACCTGCGCCCGCCAGCAACGCTGTCGATGGGGACGCTCGTTGCCATCAGCCTCGGCGGCGGTGCAGTAGGGGCGGGGTTGCTGCTGACCACGCCCGATGACGTATTCCGTGCGATCGTGCCTTGGCTATTGCTTATCGCGACGCTGCTGTTCGCCTTCGGGCCCTGGTTATTGCGCAGGTTCAAGCGCGATTCGACCGAAAATGAGGCGAATGCACTGGTGCAGGGTTTCACTCTGGCTGTTGTCAGCGTATACGGCGGCTACTTCAATGGCGGTCTGGGCATCGTGCTACTCGCTGCATTCAGCTTGCTCGGCCATCGAGACATCAACTCGATGCAGGGGCTCAAGAATCTGGTTTCGTCTGTACTGACCGCGATCGCCGTGTCTGTATATGCATTCGGCGGTGCGATCCTGTGGCGCGAAGCGCTGGTGATGATGCTGGCGGCGACTGTCGGCGGCTATGTCATGGCACGCGTCGGTCGCCGGCTCCCTTCGAGCTTCGTTCGGGCGGTCGTGATCATCACCGGTGCCGTGATGACGGTGCTTTTTTTCCGCGCCTGATACCGGCTTCCTCCATAGGGACCGATTCCGCCTTCTCGCCAATCACTGCTTTCGCTTAAACTTGATGAGAATTGTTATCTTTAAGCGATGGGTGCATCCACCCAACAGGGAGTGGCAATGGGCGGATACCTGGCTGATGTGCTGGTTATAGAAGACGATCAGGTTCTCAGCGCTCAACTCGGCGATCTGTTACGCCTGCAGGGATATGCAGTGCGCTCCAGCTTGCTCGGCGAAAGCGGGCTGGCTATGGCGTTGGCCAATGCACCGGACCTGGTGCTGCTGGATGTGATGCTGCCGGACATCAATGGGCTTTCTGTACTGCGCCGGCTGCGCGAGCAACAACAGACACCGGTGATCATGCTCACCGCATGCGGAGCAGAGGAAGAACGGATTCGCGGACTGCGCCACGGCGCGGATGACTATCTGTCCAAACCATTCAACCTGACCGAACTACAGCTGCGCATCGATGATCTTGCGGCGAACTCGCAGCATGGAACATCGCGTACCGTCGCCATCGACGCTTCAGGTCGATTCACTTGTTCTCGAACGATGCGGTCTACATGCACGCGCCGGCTCGTATGACCTCTCGCTGACGCCATTGCAGTTTCGGCTGCTTTGGCAGTTCTTGCTTCAGCGTGGGGAGGTGCTCAGCAAGCCTTATCTCTACCGTGTGGTTCTGGAGCGTGAGTACAGCGGTTATGACCGCAGCCTCGACATGCACGTCAGCCGGATACGGCGACGTTTGAGCGAGGCAGGCGTGGCAGCCGACCGACTGCAAACGCTCCACGGACGTGGCTACTGTTTCCAATGAATCGGCGCCTGTTCTGGAAACTCTGCCTAGGCGTGGCGCTGGGTAGCGTAGCGTTGTTCTGGGTCATCGCACGGCTTAGTGGTCAGGCCGAAGAGCAGATGAGTTTCATTGACGCCGACCATCAGCGCACCCTGCGTCAGTACGCACTGCAGGCTGAAGAGTTGTATCGCACTGGCGATGAGCAGGCGCTGCGGGACTGGCTGCGCAGTGTGCAGCGCCAGGAGCAAACCTGGGCAGCGATAGTCCAGCCGCAGCTGCAAGCCTTGGCCGGCAGTGAATTGTCCAAGCGCTTCCTCAGTGAGTTTAGTCTCGGGCGGGACCCGTCCTGGAAGATCCACCTCTACTTTCAGGACAACCCGATCATGGACGTGCCGTTCGCCGATGGACAGCGGCATTTTCTGATTCAGCTGCCGCAGCGAATGCGGCCCGGGCATTACTGGTACCCCGCGCGGCTGTTGCTCGAGCTGGTTCTGCCGCTGATCCTCTTGGTGATTGGCTGCCTCTTGCTGTATCGCCATCTGATGCGACCGCTGAATCGACTCCAACAAGCAACCCGTCGCTTCAGCGAAGGGGATTATGAAGCTCGGGCCGGAGTGTTGCTGGGCTCGCGACGCGATGAGCTGGCGGGCCTGGCCGAGACGTTCGACTCGATGGCTGAGCGTATCGGAAGCTTGATTATTGATCAGCGCCAGCGTTTGGCCGAGATGTCCCACGAACTACGTACGCCGCTGGCCCGTATCGAGATGGCGGTGAGCCTGGCTGAGCAGGGCGGAGGGCCAACCATCCTGCTACGGCGTATCCGCCAGGACTGTACCGCGATGCGTGCGCTGGTCGAGGATTCACTGACGTTGAGCTGGCTCGAGACCGAGCGCCCGAGGCTGCGCGACGAGACGCTGGATCTCACCGATCTGCTTGACAGCATTATCGACGACGCACGTTTCGAATTTCCGGACCGCCACATCGATACGCAACTTCCCGTAGAGGCTGAACTAACTGGCAGTTGCCACCGCGCGCTTGGCCAAGCGATCGAGAACATCGTACGCAACGCTCTTGAACATACGCCACCCGGTGGCACGGTGAGCATTCATCTGAACTGCGATCCACAAACGTACCTTCTTGAGGTGATCGACGAAGGACCTGGGGTGCCAGAGCAATGGTTAGAGCGTATTTTCCAGCCATTTGAGCGTTTGAGTTCAGATCGAGCGGGATTCGGTCTTGGGCTGGCTCTAGCGCAGCGCCAGGTCTTCGCCATCGGTGGCTGCTTGACTGCGCGCAATAATGAGCAAGGAGGGCTTTGCATGACTATCCGGTTGCCACGCGAGGTCTCTGCCGCGTAACAGTTGTAAAAGTGATACAGAAGGCCGACCCTTCCGGTGACAATCATTAATACGAAACGTTCGCATTAATGATCGAGGTTCACCAATGCAACATTGTCCATGCCAGCGATCTTTACTTGGCTCCTTATCGTTCGCTGCGCTGTTGAGCGCTTTGCCCTGCCAGGCTCAATCCAGCGATCCCCTTGAGCTCGACGGTGTCGAAGTGACGGCGCGCCATGTTCAAGAGGACAGCGTTGAGGCCGAACAACTTCAGCATTTTCAGGCGGCTGATCTTCAGGATGTGTTCGAGTCCAGCCCCGAGGTCTCGGTTGGCGGCGGTCCCGGAGTCGCGCAGAAGCTCTATTTGCGTGGCTTCGAGGACACGCTGCTCAATATCACGATCGATGGTGCCAGCCAGCCGGGTCAGACGTTCCACCACACCGGTCGCATTGGTATCGAACCGGAACTGCTAAAGCGTGCTGAGGTGCAGGCGGGTACGGGTGACGCGACTTCCGGGCCAGGGGCGCTTGGCGGTTCGATTCGATTCGTCACCAAGGACCCCGATGATCTGCTGCGGGAGGGCGAACAGGTAGGCGCGCTTATCAAGGGTGGCTATTTCAGCAGTGCTGAGGGTTACAAAACCAGTTCGAGTCTTTACGGCCGCTTCAACGAAAACTGGTCTGCATTGGCCGTGGCGACCTATCAAGACCAAAACGATTACGAAGATGGAAACGGGCGCGATGTGCTGGGCACGGGCGCGCGTCAACAACTAGGTTTCGCCAAGCTGGTCGGCCGGTTGAACGATGAGCAGACGCTGCGGTTGTCCTACGAGAAGCGCACCGATGAAGGCGAACGCACCCAGCGACCTCAATGGATCCCGAGCAGCTTCAATCCGCTCTTTCCTTTGGAAACAGAGCGTGAAACCTGGACGTTGAAGTACGGCTGGAACCCGCTAAGCGAACTGGTCGATCTTGAGGTGACTACCTACCACACGTCCACAGAACTGCAGCAGGATGGCCGCTGGGGACTGTATATCGGCGATACCGCTAGCGCAGGGTTGGATGTGCGCAATACCAGCGAATTTGGCGCTCATCGTCTGACGTATGGGATTGACTACCGAGACGACAAAACCAGTCTAGGCCCTGCCGGCGATCGCGATCTGGATCAGGAGGAGGGCAGTGTGCTCGGTATCTACGTCCAGGATAGTTATCGGCTGACCGAGAGGCTGCTGTTGGGCATGGGTGTTCGTTACGATCGATACCGCCTTGATGATCGCGACGGGCAGGACTTCGCCGACGCAGGCTTCAGCCCAAATCTGAGCCTTCGCTACCAGGTAACTCCGCAACTTGCGCTGCTCGCTGGGCACTCCCAAGCGCTTCGCGGCGTGCAAGTCCGCGATGCGTTCAAGCTTGACGCGGCTGCCAACGAGGCGGATCTCGATGCCGAAAAAGCGCGCACCAACGAGCTGGGATTCGAATTCCGAGAGGGCGGTTTGGAGCTGTCCGGCAAGATCTACGATACGCGGATTCGCGATGCGATCTACGATCCCAGCGGCCGTCCCAATCTCTATGTGAACGGCGGGACGCTGAAAAGCCGCGGCGTTCTGCTCCAAAGCGCTTATCACTGGCAGCAGCTGAGCGTTGGGCTGAGCTTCCACCATAACGATATCGAGCTGGACGGCGATGACCTGAACGTATACGAACACAATGGTCTCGGTACCACACTAGGCGATACGTGGATTGGCTTCGCTGATTACCGGGTTGGTGACAGGTTGAATTTGGGCTGGCAGGGCCGTTTCGTTCAGGCGGTGGATTCACTGCACACCGGTGTCGGCACTCTGAACAAACCAGGGTATGGCGTGCACGACCTTTATGCGCAATGGGCGGCTTTGTCCGATGAACGTCTTGTCCTGAACCTGACGTTGAAGAACGTCTTTGACAAGCAGTATCTGGATCACGCCAGTAACGAAGATTTCGAGCGTATCCCAGGCTACGAAGGTGTGCGTGGCAGTTACGAGTCTGGCCGCGAGCTGCGCCTCGGTGTGGCTCTGCGAATCTGATGATCTCTGATCAGGGCGGGCCTGAGGTCGCTCACTTGACTGTATGACCCGAAGAGCATTTTTCGGGTCACCAGACGTATCGACGCACTCAGGGCTGTCAGCTCAGAACCAGGCGGACGTCGATGTTCCCGCGAGTTGCATTGGAGTACGGGCAAACCTGATGTGCAGCGTCGATAAGGCTTTGGGCCAGCTCCCGGTCAAGGCCTGGCAGGCTGATCTGCAGCTCGACCTCGAGGCCGAACCCGCCAGGGATCTGGCCGATACCGACGTTGGCGGTAACCGCGGTGTCGGCCGGCAACGTTTGCTTCTGCTGGCCAGCGACGAACTTCAGGGCGCCAATGAAGCACGCCGAATACCCGGCCGCAAACAGCTGTTCCGGGTTCGTTGCGTCGCCTCCCTGACCGCCCAGCTCGCGAGGAGTGCTCAACTTGACGTCAAGGTTGCCGTCCGACGAAACGGCTCGCCCATCGCGCCCTCCGGTGGCCGCAACGGTTGCTGTGTAGAGAGGCTGAATGGATTGCATGATTTTCTCCTTAGCGTAGTGGAAATTATTTTGCGCGCTAACTAAATGCCGTGAGGAAGGTAGCCAGGATTTACTTTGCGCGCAAGGTTTTTCGCCCTTCGGCCATTTCGCCGCTGGCACAGCTGCGAGCATCGTCGGCCGCTAAGGGGGATTAGGCGAGTTTTTGCAGTGCGGTGCGCAGGGCGATGATTTGCGTCTTTAGCGCTGCCACCGTTTCTGCGGTCTGCCCGCTGGCGCTGAGGATACTGGTCGGAAAGCATTCGGCTTCAGCCTGTAATGCTCGACCCTGCTCGGTCAGGCGCAGTTCCACTACCCGTTCGTCATCGCTGCGGCGAGTGCGAGTGATGAAGCCTTCAGCCTCAAGCCGTTTCAGTAGCGGTGTGAGCGAGCCCGGATCGGTCAGCAGGCGCGCGCTGATGTCACCTACGGTGATGCCATCGCCTTCCCATAACACCAACATCGCCAGGTACTGCGGATAGGTTAGGCCGATCCGTCGAAGCATCGGCTTGTAGACCTTGGTCATCAGCAACGAGGTCGAATGCAAAGCGAAGCAGAGTTGGTTGTCCAGCTGCAGGGCCGGACAGGAGCAGGGCTTGGTCATGATCGGAATGGTCGGGAAAGGTGGCATAACGTTATCGCCCAAACCTCTGGCGCGCAAATGTAGCGAAATCACGTCTGTTAGCCGTAATAGCAGAGCTGTAGGAGCGCCTCTTTCAAAACGAGCTCATTTCGCCTTAAAGAGAGAGAAGCGGGAGCTTATAAATAGCGGCTCATTTTCAATGAAATTAGATTAGCGGTTACGTGCGTATTGTTCTTGTCGCGCAATTGAACACCTACAGAAAAGTTTTTGATACTTAAGCGGGCGTTCGGTTGGATATGGACTAGCGCTATCCCATTAAAAATGGCTGACGATTGTAGCCCGGTATCTATCCGTCTGCTCTCTTTATCGACGGTAGAGGACGACCTCTGACCGCCTGTCGGCAGCCTCGTCGCCAAGACTCAAGCACATTCCAATGCTGGTATTAATTCCGCGCCGTATGCGCTGGCTGCCATGCCTGCGCCAGGCTTGACTCGAATCAATTCTTTCCCTATCTGGGATTAATACCAGATCAATTATTCTGCGCTTTTAATAAGCTTCTTTTGAATTGATAGGATGCGCCGCAACTTTTTACTCCGACGGATAGTTTTCTCGTGACTAAACTGATGGTCGAGATCAACTCGATGTTAAGAGGGCCAGGCATGCGCCATTGTTCTAGAGTTCTGCTGCTCGTGTTACTGGTTTTACCAAGTGTCCTTTGGGCGCAAGCGAAATCCAGTAGCGATGTAAGTTACCGCCCAGATGTCACGATTACACTTAGGACCGACATCGCAGATGGAAAACTCGTCTATGTCAGTGAGTCCGGCCCGACGCGTGGCGAAGTGAATCCCGAATTGCGGGTGCCCGAAGGTGCGGTGGTTCAGATCAATCTGATCAATGGCGACGGCGCAGTGCATGATATCGCCATACCTGAATTCGACGCTGCGTCCAGCGAAATTTCCGGCAAAGGCGCAGCGACCGGAATCGTGTTTCGTGCGACCAAAAGCGGGACGTTCGAGTACTACTGCACACTGCCTGGCCACAAGGCTGCGGGAATGGTCGGCAAGCTGATTGTGGGCGATGGACCGGCGGCGGTCGTCGAACAAGGCAAGGATTTGTCCAAGGATCCAACCCAGGTAGGCGAGCCGGTTGGTGACCGTGAACCGAAGAGCATCACCCTTGACCTTCGCACGACCGAGGAGGAGGGCCGCCTCGCCGACGGGAGTACCTACAAATTCTGGACGTTCGACGGCACGGTGCCCGGCCCCATGGTGCGGATACGCGAGGGCGATACCGTCACCCTTAATCTCAGTAACGAGCCTGACAGCGCCCATATCCATTCCATTGATCTGCACGCCGTGACGGGCCCGGGTGGTGGTGCGGCGGTTACCCAGGTGGCGCCGGGGCAAACACGCTCCTTCACCTTCAAGGCATTGCAGCCGGGGCTATACGTCTATCACTGCGCTACGCCGATGGTTGCTCAGCACATCAGTAACGGCATGTACGGACTGATTCTGGTCGAGCCGGAGGGCGGACTGCCGAAGGTCGATCACGAGTTCTATGTAATGCAGGGTGAGCTGTACACCGCCAGCCCCAGGGGGGCGCGCGGCCTGCACGAGTTCTCGCTGGACATGCTGCTGGGTGAAACGCCGCAGCACATGATGTTCAACGGCGCGACCGATGCGCTGACCAAGACTCACAAGATGGAAGTCAACGCAGGCGACAGCGTGCGCATCTTCTTCGGAGTCGGTGGCCCCAACCTGATCTCCAGCTTTCACGTCATCGGTGAAATCTTCGACAAGGTATTCGACCAGGCTTCGCTGACCAGCCCGCCGCTGACGGATGTGCAGACGACCCTCGTACCTGCCGGCGGAGCGACCATGGTCGAGTTCGTCGCGGATTACCCGGGCAGATACATCCTCGTTGATCACGCCCTGTCGCGCGCCGAGAAAGGCCTGAGCGGTGTCCTGACGGTGAAGGGCGACGCGGATTCCTCGATCTTCTCCAGCCCCGAACCGATCGATCCGCATTCCGGGCACTGAACGCGGTTTGCTTATACGGCAGCTAACGCTGCGAAGGAGAAAGCATGCAGGCTCGAAAGCTCTACGGCCCGTTGAAGATCCTGAGTGTGGTCGTGCTGGCGCTGATGTTCGGCGCGATGCTCTATGCATTCACGATGACGCTCATTCACTGGACAGGCATCAATGTCTGAGGGCACGCCATGAACAACCGTCAAGCGAGGCTCTTCGCGATTGCTGCAACCGGTGTGGCGACGCTCGTGTTCATCGGGCTGACGGTGGATAGCCACCGGCAGTTTCCCAAGCTGACCAATGCCGACAGCATCACGGCGGAGGTCAAGCACGGGATGGATGTCTGGCACAAATACAACTGCATCAACTGCCACACGCTGTTCGGCGAGGGCGCGTACTACGCGCCCGATCTGACGAAGATCACCCAGCATCGCGGCGAGCCATATCTGAAGGCTTATATGCGCGATCCCTCGAAGTTCTACGACGAGAAGATCCATCGGCGTCTGATGCCGAAACAGGACCTGGCCGAAGACGAAATCAGTGACCTGATCGCCTTTCTCGACTGGGTCAGCAAGGTGGACAACCAGGGCTGGCCGCCGCGACCGATCCTGGTGACCGGCAGTTTCGTGCCAGGTGCAGACACACTGAAGACTGGCGGCGAGCAGCGCAGTGATTTACCGCCTGGTGCCCGGCCGGTGGATGCCGGGGATGACGAACGTGCGCTGGGTGAGCAGGTTTTCCGAAGCGCAGTGCCTGCCTGCAATGCCTGCCACTCCACCGCACCCGGCGCTGATATGGCTGGCCCCACGCTCGCCGGTATCGCAACTCGGGCGGCGGCTATCGTCGCGGCGCCCGACTACCAAGGGCAGGCGCAGGATGCGCACGGCTATATCCGTGAGTCGATCGTGTCACCCAGCGCGCACATCGTTCCCGGCGCGATGTATTCGGCAGACGGCACCTCGTTCATGCCGACCGGTTACGACGGCAGCCTGACGGATGAGCAGATCGATCAGCTGACGGCCTATCTCGAAACGCTCAAGTGACACGACGGCCAAGCCGACCCACGTTCGCTTCAAGGGGAAACTACGATGCGCTATCAGTCCCAATCGGTCGCCTACTGGTACTTCGCGGTCGCGATGGTGTTGTTCGGCCTGCAGCTGGTGTTCGGCCTGCTCTCGGCAACCAAGTACATCGGGCCGGACCCGCTGTTGTATATCCTGCCTTTCGACGTGACCAAGGTGATTCACACCAACCTGCTGATCGTCTGGGTACTGACCGGCTTCATGGGGGCGACCTACTGGATGATTCCGGAAGAGTCGCGCGCCGAGCTGCATAGCACCAAGCTGGCCTATGTACAGCTGGTGCTTTGGACGCTGATGGGCGTCACGGCGATCATCGGCTACCTGTTCCGCTACGGCACCGGCAACAAGCTGCTCGAGCAGCCGTTGCCGCACAAGATCGTCATCGTCATCTGCATGCTGATCTTCCTCTACAACATCGGCATGACGATCCGCAAAGCGGGGCGTTTCACCACGACCGAAGCAGTGTTGATGATCGGCTTTGTCAGTGCCGCACTCCTGTACTTGCCGGCGTTGCTGCATTACGAGAACTACACGGTTTCCATTTTCTATCGCTGGTGGACGATTCATCTGTGGGTCGAAGGCGTCTGGATGATGATCATGGGCGGCTTCCTGGCCTACCTGCTGATCCGCTTGTCCGGCGCGGATCGGGAAGTCATGGAGAAGTGGCTGTACGTGATCGTCGGCCTGGTGTTTCTCGCCGGCATCCTTGGCACGGCGCACCACTATTACTGGGTCGGCGTGCCCACTTACTGGCTGCCCATTGGCGGATTCTTCAGCGCGCTGGAGCCGCTCGCACTCGTCGGCATGGCCGCCTATGCCTACGGCGCCATGCGTCGCTCGGGGCTGGCACACCCGAATACGCTGGCGTTGCATTGGACGATCGGCAGTGCGCTGTTCTCGCTATTCGGTGCAGGGCTGCTGGGCTTGGCTCATACCTGGCCGAGCGTCAACAAATGGACCCATGGCACGCTAATCACCGCGATGCACGGCCATGCCGCGTTCTACGGTGCCTACGCAATGATCGTCATGGCGATGATCAGCTATGCCTTGCCATCGCTGACTGCCGGACGACGGGAGCAGGGCACGGCGCTGGGCTACTGGGCATTCTGGCTGCAAATCACCGGCATGTTCGGCATGACGCTGTCGTTTGCCACCGCAGGCATTGCGCAGGTCTATCTGGAGCGAATCATGGGCATGGGCTATCTGGATGCACAGCTGAAGATTCAGATCCATTTCGTGATGCTCATTGCCACCGCGTCGCTGTTCACCGTGGGCGTTGCCCTGTTCATCTACGACTTCTTCCGCTACACGCCACGCTTCGTCCTGGATGATACGGAGTCGGTGCTTGCAGAGAGGGAGGTACACCCGACGTGACGTTGCCCGAATACCCGCCACTGGCGAAAGCAAGCGAGGGGGAGCCGTTCTACGTACCGTGCGGCAATGAAGTCGCGATGTTCGAGCGCTGCCATGCGCGTGGCTTGGCAGTCATGCTCAAAGGGCCGACCGGCTGTGGCAAGACCCGCTTCGTCGAACACATGGCCTGGAAACTGGACCGGCCACTGATCACGGTGGCTTGCCACGATGATCTGTCGGCCAGCGACCTGATCGGGCGTTTCCTTATTCGCCATGACGGTACCGTCTGGCAGGATGGCCCTCTCACCCGCGCCGTGCGTGAGGGGGCCATCTGCTATCTGGATGAAGTCGTCGAGGCGCGCCAGGACACCGTGGTCGTCTTGCATGCCTTGACCGATCACCGGCGCCTGCTGCCAATCGACAAGACCGGTGAGTTGCTGATGGCTGCGCCGGGCTTCCAGTTGGTGATCTCCTACAACCCGGGCTACCAGCGCATGCTCAAGGATCTCAAACCGAGCACCCGCCAGCGCTTCGTGGCCATGGACCTGGATTTCCCGGGCGAAGATGCGGAGGCGAAGATCGTCGAGCGCGAGAGTGGTGTCGACGCACCGACTTCGCGTGCCCTGGTCATGCTGGCCCGCAGGCTGCGAGCGCTGCGGGACCGCGGCCTGGCCGAGGTGCCGAGTACTCGTCTGCTGATCGCCGCGGGTGCACTCTGCGTCGATGGCATACCCGTTCGGGAAGCGTGCCTGGCGGCAATCGTCTCGCCACTTTCGGACGACGAATCCCTGGTCGAAGCGATGCGCGATCTGGTCGACGGAACCTTCATCTAGACCATGGCCGAAGCCGAGGAGGTTCTTACCGACGCTGCGCGGCATGCCACGGTCTTCGCCCAGCGCCTCTGGCGTCGCTACAGTCCTGCGCCGGACGCACCGGCAAGTCTATCGCTGAGCGAGGTGGCGGAGCGTCTGGAACTGCTGCTGTCGGCGGTGTTCGGCAACAGCTATCGGCTGCGCATCGCCCAGCCGCCAGCGCGACCGACCTTGCTGGGCAACTGGTTCGGCCGCACCCCCAGGCCGCAGCGATTGGCGGCAGTACCGGCAACCGATGGCACAAGCATCTGGCTTCCTCGCTCGCTGGATATCCCTGATCGAGCACTGGCGGCGAATCTCTACAAAGTAATGGCCTTGCAGCAGGCAATGCGCATCCGCCGCGGTAGTGCTCTGAGCCTCTGGCGCAGCCTCCCGCCACTTGCCGGGGCGCTGTACCACCTACTTGAAGTCCAAGCGGCCGAGCGTGAACTGCTGGAGGAAATGCCAGGGTTTGCTGAATCGGTGCGGGCATTGCGTGCCTGTGCACACGCACGTCGTCCACCGCTGAGTGCATTTGGTTCGGCACGACGCCCCCTGGAGGCTCGCGTGCGTGCATTGCTGGTTGGCGAAGCTGATGGTGTTCCGCAGTCACCTACGCCTGAAGCGTCG
Source organism: Stutzerimonas kunmingensis (assembly GCF_032106285.1). Lineage (GTDB taxonomy): Bacteria > Pseudomonadota > Gammaproteobacteria > Pseudomonadales > Pseudomonadaceae > Stutzerimonas > Stutzerimonas kunmingensis_B. The sequence continues at coordinate 54,097 of NZ_DAMCPO010000023.1, read as the reverse complement.
TGCGAGCTGGCCGTGCGATTGTTGGCTGAATGGGGGCTGGAACCTGCCTCTGGAGGACGCATCGGTCAGGAGCCGCTCTTCGCTGATTGGTGGACCGGCATGCTGTTGGCACCTTCGCCGCACCATCAAAACTCCGCCGGCGCTCAGAGTCAGTTCGACCCCACTCAGGCAGCGCCGCAGAGCGTGCGCCTCGAACGACGCCCCGACATTCGCCAGGCGCGCCCCGATGAGGATGAATCGGAGGAAAGCGGACCGCTGATGATCCAGCTGGACGAGCCACATCCCCACGCTGAGGACCCGATGGGCTTGCAGCGGCCCATCGATCGGGACGATGCGGATGCGGAGCTGTTCGGTGAAATGCTCGGCGATCTTCCTCAGGCGCGTTTGGTGGCGTCACCAGGGCGACCCAAAGAGGTGTTGCTGGCTGATGATCCTCTGGATGCCTCTGCTATCGCGCCTGCGCCCGGCGTTTCGGCCCTGCAGCGAGGCATCGCCTATCCCGAATGGGACTACCGCAGGCAGCATTACCGCGAGCAGCACGCCCTCGTGCAGGTACGCACGGCCCCGCCGGGTAATCCAGCCTGGGTAGCGGAAACGCTCGAGTCCCATCAGGGATTGCTCGAGGGGATTCGCCGCCGCTTCGAATTGCTGCGCACCCATCGGGCCTGGTTGCGCGGTCAGGTCGATGGCGATGAGCTGGACCTGGATGCCTATGTGGATGCGGTTGCGAATCTGCGGGCTGGCAGCGGGCTGACCGATCGTCTGTATCGCACACAGCGTTGCGCGGAGCGGAACCTGGCCATCCTGCTGCTCATCGATGTCAGCGGATCGACGGACAGCTGGATATCCCAGGGGCGACGCGTGATAGACGTCGAGCGCGAAGCCTTGTTGCTGGTCAGCATCGCGCTGCAGAGCCTGGGTGCACCCTATGCGATTCAGGCATTCTCAGGGCAGGGCAGGGAATCGGTGGTGGTCCGCGATATCAAAACCTTCGAGGAGGCTTATGGCCAAGAGGTAGCGCTACGCATAGCGTCGTTGGAGCCGGAGCATTACACCCGCTGCGGCGCGGCGATCCGTCACGCCAGCGCCAATCTCATGTGCCAGCCGGCGGCCCGTCGACTGCTGCTGGTGTTGTCCGATGGAAAGCCTAGCGACAACGATGACTACGAAGGGCGATACGGAGTCGAGGACACCCGCCAGGCGGTTCTGGAAGCCGTGCTGCAAGGTATATCGCCGTTCTGCCTGACCATCGACCGGCAGGCCAGCGCCTACCTGCCGCGTATATTTGGCGCAACCCGTTATGCACTGTTACCACGCCCTGAGCTCCTGCCTACCGTTCTACTCGACTGGATGAGGCGTCTGGTGCAGGGATAGTTGGCCAGCATATGTCCTCGATTTTCGGCTGGGCTGATGTAAGTAGTGATTCGCCGGGCGCGGCTCGGCTTTTGCTTGGCGCGACGGGCAGGGTGACTTATGTCAATCGAGCCACTAGAATGCTTGCCCATTCTGGGGCCGGAACGCCCGGCTTATGTCTGTGCAACGAGGAAAATCCATGCAAGTTTCTGTTGAAAGCACCTCCGCTCTTGAGCGCCGCATGACCATCGGCGTGCCGGTCGAGCGCATCGAGACCGAAGTCAACAAGCGTCTGCAACAGACCGCCAGCCGTGCCAAGATCCCTGGTTTCCGTCCCGGCAAAGTGCCGATGAGCGTGATCCGTCAGCGTTACGAAGAAGCCGCCCGTCAGGAAGCGCTGGGCGATCTGATCCAGTCGACATTCTATGAAGCCGTCGTTGCCGAAAAGCTGAACCCGGCCGGCGCGCCGTCCGTCGAGCCGAAAGTGTTCGAAAAGGGCAAGGATCTGGAATACGTCGCCACCTTCGAAGTGTTCCCCGAGTTCGAAGTGGCCGGTTTCGAGGCCATCGAGATCGAGCGTCTGCAGGCCGAAGTCGCCGATGCCGACGTCGACAACATGCTGGAAATCCTGCGCAAGCAGAACACCCGTTTCGAGAACGTCGAGCGCGCTGCCGAGAGCGGCGACCAGCTGACCATCGATTTCGTCGGCAAGATTGACGGTGAGACCTTCGCTGGCGGTTCGGCCAAGGGCACTCAGCTGGTGCTGGGCTCCGGTCGCATGATTCCTGGTTTCGAAGACGCGCTCGTTGGCGCCAAGGCCGGCGAAGAGCGCGTGATCAACCCGACCTTCCCCGAGGACTATCAGAACCTCGACCTGGCCGGCAAGACTGCCGAGTTCACCGTCACCGTGAATGCCGTCGCCGCTCCGCAACTGCCCGAGCTGAATGACGAATTCTTCGCCCAGTTCGGCGTGCAGGAAGGTGGCGTCGAAGGCTTCCGTGCTGAAGTGAAAAAGAACATGGAGCGCGAGCTGCGTCAGGCCATCAAGACCAAGGTGAAGAATCAGGTCATGGAAGGGCTGGTCGCTGGCAACCCGATCGAGGTGCCCAAGGCGCTGATCGACAATGAAGTGAACCGTCTGCGCGTGCAGGCCGTTCAGCAGTTTGGCGGCAACATCAAGCCCGAGCAGCTGCCGGCCGACCTTTTCCAGGAGCAGGCCAAGCGCCGCGTTGTTCTGGGTCTGATCGTGGCCGAAGTGGTCAAGCAGAAGGAGCTCAAGCCTGATGAGGCCCGCGTTCGCGAGCTGATCGAGGAAATGGCCTCGGCCTACCAGGAGCCGGAGCAGGTCGTCGCCTGGTACTACAAGAACGCCGAGCAGTTGAACGAAGTTCGCTCGGTTGTGCTCGAAGAGCAAGTTGTAGATACTGTCCTGCAGCAGGCTAAAGTGACCGATAAGTCGGTCTCCTACGAAGAAGCTGTCAAGCCTGCGGAAGCCCCGCAAGCAGCCTGATTTCTTCATATATTCGAGTGCACAAACATAAGCCAGCCTCGTGCTGGCTTATGTCTTTTGAGGCATGACATAGGGAGTATCGTTGGAACATGTCCCGCAATCCTTTTATGCAAGCTCCGGACATTCAGGCCGCCGGTGGCCTGGTCCCGATGGTGATCGAGCAGTCCGCTCGCGGCGAGCGCGCCTATGACATTTATTCCCGACTCCTCAAGGAGCGGGTGATCTTCATGGTCGGCCAGGTCGAAGACTACATGGCCAACCTGATCGTCGCGCAGATGCTGTTCCTCGAGGCCGAAAACCCCGAGAAAGACATTCACCTGTACATCAACTCCCCGGGCGGCTCGGTGGCTGCAGGCATGTCGATTTACGACACCATGCAGTTCATCAAGCCGGATGTGTCGACCATCTGCATCGGTCAGGCCTGTTCCATGGGGGCTCTGTTGTTGACCGGTGGCACTGCGGGCAAGCGTTACTGCCTGCCGCATTCGCGGATGATGATCCACCAGCCGCTGGGCGGCTTCCAGGGCCAGGCTTCGGATATCGAGATCCACGCGCGTGAGATCCTGACCATCCGCGAGCGCCTGAACAAAGTACTGGCTCACCATACCGGTCAGCCGATGGAAGTGATTGCCCGCGATACCGACCGCGATAACTTCATGAGCGGTGAAGACGCCGTCAAGTACGGCTTGATCGACCAGGTTCTGACCCAGCGCCAACTGGCGGTCTGATCCCTGCAGCCTGCGATATGTGGCTGCTCCGTGGGCTTGAAAAAGCCCACGATTGCCTTCATCTTGTGTTTCAAGCCTTCCCGATTGGATCGATCGAATGACTGACACCCGCAACGGCGAGGACTCCGGCAAACTGCTCTATTGCTCTTTTTGCGGCAAAAGCCAGCATGAAGTACGCAAGTTGATCGCCGGGCCCTCCGTTTTCATCTGCGACGAGTGCGTCGACCTGTGCAACGACATCATCCGCGAGGAGGTGCAGGAAGCGCAGACCGAGAGCAACGCGCACAAACTGCCTGCGCCGAAGGAGATCAGCGGCATTCTCGACCAGTACGTCATTGGTCAGGAGCGCGCCAAGAAGATCCTGGCGGTGGCCGTTTACAACCACTACAAGCGCTTGAACCAACGCGACAAGAAAGAAGAAGTCGAGTTGGGCAAGAGCAACATTCTGCTGATCGGTCCAACCGGCTCGGGCAAGACGTTGCTGGCCGAAACGCTGGCACGCTTGCTCAATGTGCCCTTCACCATCGCCGACGCCACTACCCTCACCGAGGCGGGCTATGTGGGCGAGGATGTCGAGAACATTATCCAGAAGCTTTTGCAGAAGTGCGATTACGACGTTGAGAAGGCCCAGATGGGCATCGTCTACATCGACGAGATCGACAAGATATCCCGCAAATCCGATAACCCGTCGATTACTCGGGACGTATCCGGTGAAGGCGTGCAGCAGGCACTGCTGAAGCTGATCGAGGGCACCGTTGCGTCCGTCCCGCCACAGGGTGGTCGCAAGCATCCGCAGCAGGAATTCCTGCAAGTGGATACGCGCAACATCCTGTTCATCTGCGGTGGTGCGTTTGCCGGTTTGGAGAAGGTCATCCAGGGTCGTTCAACTCAGGGTGGTATCGGCTTCAATGCCGAGGTTCGCAGTAAGGACCCGGGCAAGAAGATCGGCGAGGCGTTGCGCGCCGTGGAGCCTGATGATCTGGTTAAGTTCGGCCTGATTCCTGAGTTCGTTGGCCGTCTGCCGGTGATCGCGACGCTCGATGAACTCGATGAGGCTGCGCTGATCCAGATTCTGACTGAGCCGAAGAATGCGTTGACCAAGCAGTACGCCAAGCTCTTCGAACTCGAAGGCGTGGATCTGGAGTTCCGCCCGGATGCACTCAAGGCAGTCGCTTCGCGCGCTCTTGAGCGCAAGACCGGCGCACGTGGTCTGCGTTCGATTCTTGAAGGTGTGTTGCTCGACACGATGTACGAGATTCCTTCGCAGAAGGAGGTCAGCAAGGTTGTCATCGATGAAAGCGTGATCGAAGGCACATCTCAGCCGTTGCTGATTTACGAGAACACCGAGCCGCCAGCCAAGGCGGCGCCTGAGGCGTAATCGAACAAAGGGGCCTGCGGGCCCCTTTGCATTTGGTCCGCCGCCTTGTTTTTTACGGTGTGTGCCCTCATCTTTGTTGCAAGGGCATCGCCCATCCGTTTACCGCCGAATGGCCGCCGTAGAGCTGAATTATGAAGACAACCATCGAATTGCCCCTTTTGCCGCTGCGCGATGTGGTGGTTTACCCGCACATGGTGATCCCGCTTTTCGTTGGCCGTGAAAAATCCATCGAAGCACTCGAATCCGCCATGGCCGGCGATAAGCAGATTCTCTTGCTGGCGCAGAAGAACCCCGCTGATGACGATCCAGGTGAAGATGCGCTGTACCGTGTTGGCACGGTGGCGACCGTGCTGCAGCTTCTCAAGCTGCCAGACGGAACCGTCAAGGTACTGGTCGAGGGCGAGCAACGTGGTGTGATCGAGCGCTTCGTCGAGGTGGATGACCACTGCCGCGCCGAAGTTTCCTTGATCGAAGAAGCTGAGGTCGACGCGCGCGAATCCGAAGTATTCACGCGCAGCCTGCTCAGCCAGTTCGAACAGTACGTGCAGCTGGGCAAGAAGGTTCCCGCCGAGGTTCTTTCCTCGCTGAGCAGCATCGATGAGCCCGCGCGTCTGGTCGATACCATGGCTGCGCATATGGCGCTGAAGATCGAGCAGAAGCAGCAGATTCTCGAAATCACCGACCTCCCGGCGCGCGTCGAACACGTACTTGCGCTGCTTGATGCCGAGATCGACCTGCTGCAGGTCGAAAAGCGCATTCGCGGTCGCGTGAAGAAGCAGATGGAACGCAGTCAGCGCGAGTACTACTTGAATGAGCAGATGAAGGCCATTCAGAAGGAGCTCGGCGATATCGACGAGGGCCATAACGAAGTCGACGAGCTGAAGAAGCGCATCGAGAACGCCGGCCTCAGCAAAGACGCCTACACCAAGGCCAACGCCGAACTCAACAAGCTCAAACAGATGTCGCCGATGTCGGCCGAGGCGACAGTGGTTCGTACCTATATCGATTGGCTGGTAAATGTGCCGTGGAAGGCTGCCAGCAAGGTGCGCCTGGATCTGGCGAAGGCTGAAGAGGTGCTGGATGCCGATCATTACGGCCTAGAAGAGGTCAAGGATCGTATCCTCGAGTATCTTGCCGTCCAGAAGCGCGTGAAGAAGCTCAAGGGGCCGGTGCTGTGCTTGGTAGGCCCGCCGGGCGTGGGTAAAACCTCGCTGGCCGAGTCGATTGCACGCTCGACCAATCGCAAGTTTGTACGCATGGCACTGGGCGGCGTACGGGACGAGGCCGAAATTCGAGGTCACCGCCGTACATACATCGGCTCCATGCCCGGTCGTTTGATTCAGAAGATGACCAAGGTAGGGGTTCGCAACCCCCTGTTCCTGCTCGACGAGATCGACAAGATGGGCAGCGACATGCGAGGTGATCCGGCGTCGGCTCTGCTGGAAGTGCTCGACCCCGAACAGAACCACAATTTCAACGATCACTACCTCGAGGTGGACTACGATCTTTCGGACGTGATGTTCCTCTGCACCGCCAACTCAATGAATATTCCTGCGCCGCTGCTCGACCGTATGGAGGTCATCCGACTGCCGGGCTACACCGAGGACGAGAAGGTCAACATCGCCATTCGTTACCTGGCGCCCAAGCAGATCGAGGCCAACGGCCTGAAGAAAACCGAGTTGGAGTTTCAGGAGGCGGCAATTCGCGACATCATCCGCTACTACACCCGCGAGGCGGGTGTGCGCAGCCTGGAGCGCCAGCTGGCCAAGGTATGCCGCAAGGTCGTGAAGGAGCATGCCGCGGAGAAGCGTTTCCACGTGGTCGTGGACGCCGAATCCCTTGAGCATTTCCTGGGCGTTCGCAAGTTCCGTTACGGGCTTGCCGAACAACAGGATCAGGTAGGGCAGGTCACTGGCCTTGCCTGGACCCAGGTTGGCGGCGAACTGCTGACCATTGAGGCTGCTGTGGTGCCCGGAAAGGGCCGCCTGACCAAGACCGGCTCGCTGGGCGAGGTCATGGGCGAATCGATCACCGCGGCTCTTACAGTGGTTCGCAGCCGTGCCGCGAGCCTGGGCATGGCGGCTGATTTCCACGAGAAGCAGGACATTCACATCCACGTGCCCGAAGGTGCGACTCCGAAAGACGGCCCGAGCGCCGGTATCGGCATGTGCACTGCACTGGTTTCCGCGCTGACTCAAATTCCGGTGCGCGCAGATGTCGCAATGACCGGCGAAATAACATTGCGCGGGCAGGTGCTTGCAATTGGCGGATTGAAAGAAAAACTTCTGGCTGCTCATCGGGGTGGGATCAAGACGGTGATCATTCCGGAAGAAAATCAGCGTGATCTGAAAGAGATTCCTGAAAATATTAAGCAAGACCTGCAGATTAAACCGGTGAAGTGGATTGACGAGGTCCTGCAAATTGCGCTGCAATACGCGCCGGAGCCCTTGCCCGATGCGGCTCCCGAGATTGTTGCAAAGGACGACAAGCGCGAGCCTGATTCCAAGGAGCGAATCAGCACGCATTAGTCTGGAAGGCCACGTTGACACACTTCAGGCGCCCTTGTTTAATCGGCCTCTTGTGTCATAGCCATCTAGCACCGCTTTGCTTACACCCGAAAATTAAAGATACGACTCAACAGAAATAAGGGGACTTAGAGTGAACAAGTCGGAACTGATCGATGCCATCGCTGCATCTGCTGATATCCCAAAAGCTGTTGCTGGCCGCGCGCTGGATGCAGTGATCGAATCCGTCACCGGTGCCCTGAAGGCTGGTGACTCCGTGGTACTGGTTGGTTTCGGTACTTTCGCTGTCAAGGAGCGCGCTGCGCGCACTGGTCGCAACCCGCAGACTGGCAAGCCGATCAACATCGCTGCTGCCAAGATCCCGGGCTTCAAAGCTGGCAAGGCTCTGAAAGACGCTGTCAACTAAGCGTCTTTCTACCCGGCCAGTCAGCTCGCGCTGCACTGGCACGGGGCGGTTGTCGAGCAGGCCTGGCCTGCTGCAATCTGACTTGGGGGAATAAGCCCAACCGCTCCAAAAGCTCCGAGAAGGCGCATCCCTGGATGCGCCTTTCTTTTATCCGGTTTCCACCCGCGTTGCGCATCCGATCGCGCCGCAGACTCCTGGGGGTCGCATGCTTCAGAACATCAGGGACAATTCGCAAGGCTGGATAGCCAAAACCATCATCGGCATCATCGTAATGCTGCTGGCGTTGACTGGCTTCGAGGCTATCTTCAATGCCGCGAGCAACAACCAGAATGCCGCGGAGGTCAACGGCGAGGAGATTTCCCGTTACGACCTTGACCAGGCAATGAACATGCAGCGGCGCCAGCTGGCGCAACAGCTTGGCCAGGATTTCGATGCTTCGTTGCTGGATGATCGTCTGCTTCGTGATTCCGCGCTCGGTTCGCTGATTGATCGCATGTTGCTGTTGCAGAGTGCCAAGAGCGCCAATTTCGCCTTCTCCAGCGAAGCACTCGACCAGCTGATTCTGCAAACCCCCGAATTTCAGGTTGACGGCGCTTTCAGCGCTGCACGTTTCGATCAGGTCATCCAGCAGATGGGCTATTCCCGTCTCCAGTTCCGCCAGCTGCTCGAGCAGGAAATGCTCATCGGACAGCTGCGGGCCGGCATCTCCGGAACCGGGTTCGTTACCGATCAGCAGGTTGATAACTTCGCGCGTCTCGAAATGCAGACCCGCGACTTCGCCACTCTCACCCTGCCTGCTCAGCAGGAGGCAATTGAGGTCGGTGACGAACAGATCAAGGAATACTACGAGGCAAACGCTGACCGTTTCCGTACACCTGAGCAGGTCATCGTCGAGTATGTCGAGTTGAAGAAAGAGTCATTCTTCGATCAGGTCGAAGTGTCTGACGAGGAGCTGCAAGAGCTTTATCAGAAGCAGATCGCCAATCTGGCCGAGCAGCGTCGCGCTGCGCATATCCTCATCGAGACCGGCGGTGAGCTGAGCGACGACGAAGCCAAAGCCAAGATCGATGAAATTGCTACCCGGGTGAAGAACGGTGACGACTTCGCTGCAGTCGCCAAGGAAGCCTCTCAGGATCCAGGTTCTGCGAGCGAGGGTGGTGATCTTGGATTCGCCGGACCGGGCGTGTATGACCCGGCATTCGAAGATGCACTCTATGCCTTGAATGAGGGCGAGGTCTCGGCACCGGTCAAATCCGAATTCGGCTGGCACATCATCAAGCTGCTGGGTGTTCAGTCGCCGGAGGTTCCTGCCTTCGAGAGCTTGAAGCCCCAGCTGGTACGCGAGCTCAAGGCGCAGCAGGTTGAGCAGCGCTTCGTCGAGACCAGCAAGCAGCTGGAAGATTCGGCATTCGAAGCATCCGACCTGGCCCAGCCCGCTCAGGAGCTCGGCTTGATGGTGCAGACCACGGAAGCCTTCGGGCGTGACGGTGGCGAAGGCATCACGGCCAATCGTCAGGTGATCCAGGCTGCTTTCAGCGACGAAGTACTGGTGGATGGCGCCAACAGCAGCGTCATCGAGCTCGATCCCGATACCTCCATTGCGCTGCGCGTGAAGGAACACCTTAAGCCTGCGGCTATCCCGCTTGCGGATGTGCGTGAGGATATCGTCCAGCAGCTTCAGCGCAGCCTGGCTGCCGAAGCGGCACGCGCCAAGGGTGAGCAGTTGTTGGCGGACCTGCGCAAAGGGCAGCAGCCTGATGACGCCCAATGGCAGGCCGTAGAGGCTGCCACGCGCAGTCAGGAAGGCGTTGCGCCAGCCCTGTTGCAGGCGGTATTCCGCATGCCGCGTCCAGAACAGCAGGATAAGCCGAGCTATTCCGGAGTGGCACTGAGCAACGGTGATTACGCGGTTGTACGCCTGAACGGCGTCAATGAGCCGGAAGGGGCGCTGACCGATGAAGAGAGGCTGAATTATCGACGCTTCCTTGCATCTCGCGTCGGCCAGCAGGACTTCGCAGCGTTTCGGCAGAAGCTGCAGGCTGAGGCGGAAATCGAAAGATTCTGACCGCCAACTGACAGACGAAACCACTCGGTTTCGTCTGTCAAACAGAGAGGACGCCCCGACTGGTTCGGGGCGTTTTCGTTTGAAGCTGTTGAGTGTCAGCGCAGCAGTTTGCGCCCCAGCCAAGGCCCTTGGCGTAGCACTGCCGCGTGAACTTGCACCAGTTCCGCGCCTGCACGCATGCGTGCCTGTAGCTGGCTTGCGGTCTGGATGCCGCCAACCGAAAGCAAAGCCATGTCATTTCCGCAGAACCGACGCAGGTGCTCGATCTGGTCGCAGGCTTGCGCCTGTCGTTGTGGGTCTTGCCAGGCCAGATAGCGCTCGCGCGTCGCTGGTGGCCCAGGGTCATGGGCAGCGAGCAGTCCGTCGAATCCAAGCTCAAGTAGCAGCCCGGCAAGCGAGAAGGGAACCTGCTCAGGAAGGCAGCGCAGCTTGGCTATCAGCGGAACCCAACGCTCACCTCTCAGATTAAGCTGATGCTGTTCTTCACGAAGCACGGTCAGCAGGTTGTGTAACCGCGCGCCCTGATGAAGCAGCGGGGCGCTGGACGGACCGATCAGGTTCAACACGAGATAGTCAGCATGCCGCCAGGCACCGCGTAGCAACGCGCAGGTCTCGGCGGTGGAGCATCTGGCGTCCAGGGTCAGATTCACGCCTAGGCGTGCATCGCCTGGCGGGATTGGCTGCAGCCGGGCGAGCGCAGCCGCTGTCAGGCTGCCGATCTCGTTGAAGCCGAATCCCAGCGGAGCGACACGTCGTCCGAGCGCACCGTGGCGGTCGAAGCCCGCCGCAATCCCCAACGGCGTCGGGAATTCCAGCCCCATTACCGTGACCGGGTGGCGCGGCACCGCGCTCAGGCGGCACGCGACGCTGGTGAGATTGAGAGCGATACGATTGCGCAGCGCTTGCCAATCCATCGGCTTATCCATGGCGTCGCTCGAAGTCCGCCATGAAACCCACCAGCTGTTGCACACCCGATACTGGCATCGCGTTGTATAGGCTGGCCCGCACACCGCCAAAGGCAGCATGCCCGCGCAGATGGGTCAGGCCGCATTGCTCGGCCTGGTCAAGAAAGATCTCGGTCAGCCCTGCGTCGGCCAGTTGAAAGCAGACATTGATCGACGAACGATCCTGGACCTTCTGCGGGCAGTGGTAGAGATCGCTGCCGTCGATGTAGCGGTACAGCAGCGCGCTCCGTTGTCGAGCAGCCGTTGCCATCGCCTCAGCGCCGCCTCGTTGCTTGATCCAGCGCAGCATCAATGCAGCGACATACAGGGTGAAGGTCGGTGGTGTATTGAAACGGCTCTGTTGCTCGGCCTGGACCGCATAGCTGAACGCGGCTGGGAGACCAGCTGGCGGTGCTTGCAGAAGATCGTCGCGCACGATGACGACGCACAGCCCGGCTGCACCCAGGCTCTTCTGTGTGCTGGCGTAGATCACGCCGAAGCGCTCGACTGGAACGGGGCGGGTGAGGAAATCCGAGGTCATGTCCACAACCAGGGGCACCGGCTGCGCGGGAAACTCCTGCAGTTGTAGTCCATTGGCGGTTTCGTTGCTGGTGATATGGCAGTAGCCAGCCAGTGGATCGAGCCGCCAGTGCGCTGGTGAGGGCAGGGCGGTGAAGTCCTGATCCGCCCCACTGGCGATGACGTTCACAGGCGCGTGACGGCGCCCCTCGGCAATTGCCTTGCGTGCCCAGTGACCGCTTTCCAGGTAGTCCGCGCCTTGTCCCGGGCGCAGCAGATTGAGCGGCAACAGGCCGAACTGCGCCGATGCGCCACCTTGCATGAAAAGCACGCGATAGTTGCTCGGAATCTCCAGTAGTGCGCGCAGGTCGGCATCGGTTTCAGCCATCAGCTGTTTGAAGGCGCTGCTGGTGAAGGGGTGCTCCAGTATGGAGAGTCCGCTGCCACGCCAGTCCTGCATTTCCTCGCGGATCTGCGCCAGCACGTCGGTAGGCAGCATCGCCGGGCCGGCAGCGAAATTGTAGTGCCCGGACTGCTCAGAATAGATGCAGGCCATGACTACCACTCGCCATGAGGAACAGCAGGGGAAAGGACAGGATGGTGTTGCTGCGCGACGAAAGGAAGGTGATCCGCGAGCAGCGCACACGCTCCTCCAATGTCGCTGGGACGAAGCCGAGCAGCTTCTTCTGATGCGGCCAGAGCACCAGCCAAAGGTTGAGCAGCATCAGCGTGCCAATCCAGGCACCAAGACCGATCACTGCCAGTGGGCCCTGCAGCAGCAGCGCCTCGACCAGCCAGCCGCGTTGCCAGAGCATGAACATGCCGGACACCCAGACCACCACGGAGGCGTAGCGGAAGATGCCGTGCTCACGTTTCATCCGCGCTTCCAGATCGCTGTTCAGCGTAGCGGTGTCGATGCCGTTCTGCAGTGGCACGAAGCGCGGGTTCTGGATGAAGTTGGCGTAGTTGTGCCCGACCCAGACCAGTGCGAACAGTAGGTGCGCATAGCGGGCCAGCAGATCGAGGATCGGCAACTGCATGCTCACGTCACCAGCCAGTAACGCAGTAACAGGTAGCAGCCGAGCGTCAGCGCGAGTCCGGCGCTGACGGTGCCGCCGAACGAGTCATGGGGCAGTTTCAAGTTCCACCCCCTGACTGGCCTGTCGGGCGATCAGCGTGCCTTGCGGACGCGTGGCATCCTGCGCCAGTTCAACGGCCTGGCGAATCAGCTGGTGATGTGGGGATTTACTGCAGGCCGGATCGGTGTTGGCGCCGTTGCCGGTCAACAGCAGCGCCTGACAACGGCAGCCGCCGAAATCCTTCTCCTTGTCATCACAGCTGCGGCAGGGTTCGGGCATCCAGGTGTCGCCACGGTAGAGGTTGAATACCGGCGAGTCGTGCCAGATTTGCTCCAGCCGTTGCTGCCGCACGTTGGGGAAGGTGAGGTCTTTGAAGTTGCTGGCCTGGGAGCAGGGCAGCACGTTGCCGTTTGGCGCGATGGTGACGTGAATGGCGCCCCAGCCGTTCATGCAGGCCTTGGGACGACCTTCGTAATAGTCAGGGATGACGAAGAAGATGGTCAGGCGATCACCGAACCGCTCGCGTGCCTTGCGCACCTCATCTTCGGCTTTCTGCAGTTCGGCATGGGTCGGCATCAGCGCGTCGCGGTTGAGCAGCGCCCAGTTGTAGTACTGCACGTTCGCCAGCTCGAGGTACTCGACTCCCAGTTCGACAGCGAACTCGATGATGTCCGGCACCTGAGCGATATTCTGCCGGGTGATCGGTACGTTGAGCACCATGGGAAAGTCCATGGACTTGATCAGCCGCGCCATGCGCAGTTTGCGCTCCAAGACATCGACGCCGGCCAGCTGACGTGCCACGTCACGGTCGGTGGACTGGAAACCGAGCTGAATGTGGCGTAGTCCGGCATCCTTCAGGGCGCGTAGGCGCGCCTCGGTCAGTCCAATGCCGGAAGTGATCAGGTTGGTGTAGTAGCCCATGCGGTCAGCCTCGGCGACCAACGTTTCGAGGTCCTTGCGCAGCGTGGGCTCGCCGCCGGAAAAGCCGATCTGCATCGCACCCATGGCGCGGGCCTGGGCCATCACGTCGATCCACTCGGCGGTGCTCAGCTCATCCTGACGGTAATCGGCAAAGTTGCGTGGATTACTGCAGAACACGCACTGCAACGGGCATTGGTAGGTCAGCTCCAGTAGCAGCCAGACCGGGTTGCCGCTGCCGTCAAGCCTTAACTCGGATCCAGCCCTTGCCATGGGACACCTCCAGGAAGTTCAGGACGCCGTTGCGAATCGTGTCGACGTCGGATGCGTTGTAGCTGAGGGCCAGCTGGTCGATCAGCTCGGCGACGCTGGTCTTGCCGTCGCAGCGCTGCAGAATCTCGCCGCCGGTGGCGTTCAGCTTGACGATGCCTTCGGGGTACAGCAGTACGTGGGCATGCTGTGAGTCTTCCCAGCGAAAGAGGAAGGGCGGGCGGATCTCGTAACAGCTGGCGGGCAAAATTTTTGTCGTTGTCATCATGTCCATCCTCGCTCGACCGGCGTGAAGCCATGTGCGATCACGCCGGTCAGGGGCTCAGCGTACGTAGACGTACGCAGTGACTTCGAAGCCCAGACGCAGGTCGCAGAAGTCCGGATTGATCCACTGCATGGCGTATCTCCTCATTGGTTGGTGTCAGGAAAAGCAATGTCGCACCCCGAAGCTGAGGCGCTTTGCCACGGCGACTAATAAGACTTTGGGGTTGGTTTTGCCGCCTTTTGGTCGCGCTTTTCTTGCGTTGCGGGAGAATTTGCGCTGTGGGTCAGTGTCCTTGTTCGGCGTCATTTTTAAGGTGCTATTCAAGGCCTATTCTGCTCGGCTTTTTTCTCCCGCTTCGGCATGCCCGAACCAATCTCAAACCGCCATCAACGCTGCCTCTGCGCCTTGCCATCTACTACCAAATGAGGAGCCCTCCGCTGCCATGGGTGCATACCGGAGCGAAGACCCCACTGCCTAAGATCGGTCCATGTCCTGTGCACCTTCCGGCACAGGCTCCGACAAGCAGAAGAAGAGAGGCCCATCATGATCTACGCCCAGCCCGGTACCGCAGGCGCCGTCGTATCCTTCAAGCCGCGCTACGGCAATTACATCGGTGGTGAATTCGTCCCGCCGGTCAAAGGCGAGTACTTCGTCAACACCTCGCCGGTAAATGGTGAAGTCATTGCCGAGTTCCCGCGTTCGGGCGCCGAAGACGTCGAGAAAGCGCTGGACGCCGCCCACGCTGCTGCCGATGCCTGGGGCAAGACCTCGGTGCAGGACCGCGCGCTGATTCTGCTGAAGATCGCCGATCGCATTGAAGCCAACCTGGAAAAGCTCGCTGTCGCTGAAACCTGGGACAACGGCAAGGCCGTCCGTGAAACCCTGAACGCCGACGTGCCGCTGGCTGCCGACCACTTCCGCTACTTTGCTGGCTGCATCCGCGCCCAGGAAGGCAGCGCCGCCGAGATCAACGAGCACACCGCGGCCTATCACTTCCATGAGCCGCTGGGTGTTGTCGGCCAGATCATCCCGTGGAACTTCCCGCTGCTGATGGCCGCCTGGAAACTGGCTCCGGCGCTGGCTGCCGGTAACTGCATCGTGCTCAAGCCGGCCGAGCAGACCCCGCTGTCGATCATGGTATTCATCGAAGTCGTCGGTGACCTCCTGCCGCCGGGCGTACTGAACATCGTCCAGGGCTTCGGTCGCGAAGCCGGTCAGGCGCTGGCCACCAGCACCCGCATCGCCAAAATCGCCTTCACCGGCTCGACCCCGGTCGGCTCGCACATCATGCGCTGCGCCGCCGAGAACATCATTCCGAGCACCGTGGAGCTGGGGGGCAAGAGCCCGAACATCTTCTTCGAAGACATCATGAATGCAGAGCCTGCGTTCATCGAGAAAGCCGCTGAAGGTCTGGTACTGGCGTTCTTCAACCAGGGCGAAGTCTGCACCTGCCCGTCGCGTGCACTGATTCAGGAATCGATCTTCGAGCCCTTCATGGAAGTGGTGATGAAGAAGATCAAGGCGATCAAGCGTGGCAACCCGCTGGATACCGACACCATGGTTGGCGCCCAGGCGTCCGAGCAGCAGTTCGACAAGATCCTCTCCTACATGGAAGTCGCTCAGCAGGAAGGCGCACAGATCCTCACCGGCGGCGCAGCCGAGAAGCTCGAAGGCGGCCTGGCCTCCGGTTACTACGTGCAGCCGACCCTGATCAAGGGTCACAACAAGATGCGCGTGTTCCAGGAAGAAATCTTCGGCCCAGTGGTCGGTGTGGCGACCTTCAAGGACGAAGCCGAAGCCCTGGCGATCGCCAACGACACCGAGTTCGGCCTGGGTGCCGGCGTCTGGACGCGCGACATCAACCGCGCCTACCGCATGGGTCGTGGCATCAAGGCCGGTCGCGTGTGGACCAACTGCTACCACCTGTACCCGGCGCACGCCGCCTTCGGTGGCTACAAGAAGTCCGGCGTCGGCCGTGAAACTCACAAGATGATGCTCGACCACTACCAGCAGACCAAGAACCTGCTGATCAGCTACGACATCAATCCACTCGGATTCTTCTGATGAGGGCCCCGGCGTGTGAGCTCCAGCGCGCCGGTTTATTTTGCTACGCACGTCATGTGCAGGGACCTGCGCCGCTTCTGCTGTAATCCCCCTCGAACCGAGCGCAAGGTTCCTATCGCAACGCGGCTCCGGCCGCGTTTTTTTTTGCCCGGTGGCGAACCAGCCATCGCGTGCATCGAACTCCCCGCCGCCGATACGCCTCCCATCAACATGCCCTGTGCCGAAGATGAGGAGAACCCCATGTCGCAACTGCTCGAACCCTGTTCGCTAAAACACCTGAAGCTGCGCAATCGCGCGGCCGTTGCGCCGATGACCCGCGTCAGCGCCGAAGCCGAGGGTGCTGCCAATGAATTGATGCGCGACTACTACGCCTCGTTCGCCAAGGGTGGCTTCGGCATGGTCATCAGCGAAGGCATCTATACCGATACGGCCTACAGCCAGGGTTACTTCAACCAGCCGGGGCTTGCTACGGAAGCACACCGGGACAGCTGGCGGTTGATAGTCGACGCCGTGCACGACGCTAGCGCCGCTTTCGTTGCCCAGCTCATGCATGGCGGCGCGCAGACCCAGGGCAACATCCATCATGCCCGTCACGTTGCGCCATCGGCGGTGCAGCCCGGCGGGTCGCAGCTGACCTTCTACGGTGGCGAAGGACCCTATGCGACGCCCGCGCAGATCAGCGAAGACGAGATTCAGGAAGCCATCGCCGGGTTTGCCCAGGCCGCGCGCCATGCCCGTGAGGCCGGCTTCGACGGTGTCGAACTGCACGGCGCGAACGGCTATCTGCTGCACGAGTTCATCAGCGCCGAGTTCAACCGGCGCGATGATCACTGGGGAGGCGATTACCTCGGTCGACTGCGCTTGCCGCTGGCCGTCATCGCGGCGGTGCGGGCAGCGGTTGGCAATGACTTCGTGGTTGGCATGCGCCTGTCGCAGAGCATGGTGAGCGACAGCCAGCTGAAATGGGAGGGTGGGGTGGACGAAGCCCGGCGGCGTTTCCGCGCACTGGCTGATGCTGGCCTTGATTATCTGCACGTTACCGAGCCGGACGCCGCTGCGCCGGCGTTTGGCGACGGGCCGAGCTTCGCTGCGATCGCAAAGGGCAGCGTGTCGATCCCGGTTATCGGCAACGGCGGCATCGTCACGGGCGAGCAAGCAGAGAAGTTGCTGACTCAGGGAGACATGGACCTGGTCGCGGCCGGCAAGGCCGCGCTGGCGAACAACGACTGGCCGCAGCGAATCGCGCAGGGACTGCCGCTCAACGAATTCGACGGCACGATGTTCGTACCCATGGCGACCATCACCAATGAACTGGCCTGGCGTAATGCCAATGGTCGGTCGGCGCTGGGTTCAAGTTGACAGCGCACCAAGGCCGGGCGTTAGCTGGTAAACGAAACGCAGCAATGACAGCCGTCTGTCGGGCACTACCAAGGCACGGCGCTGTCTCCTTCCAAAGTACCATTCTGCTCGAGGCAGAACAGGGGGCTTAATTGGGGCTGTCGGAATCTTCCGGCACCATAAAAAGAGGACCGACCTATGTGGACTAAACCCGCCTTCACCGACATGCGTATTGGTTTCGAAGTCACCATGTACTTCGCAAATCGTTGATCGATCAGCCCCGGCTCCGGCCGGGGCTTCGCTTTTGGGGGCTGTCCATGTTCATCCGTATTCTTGGTTCCGCTGCGGGCGGCGGTTTTCCGCAGTGGAACTGCAATTGCGCCAACTGCGCCGGCCTGCGCGCCGGCACGCTCAATGCGAAGGCGCGTACCCAGTCGTCGATCGCCATCAGTGATAACGGTGTCGACTGGATTCTGTGTAATGCCTCGCCGGACATCCGCGCTCAGCTGGAGTCGTTCCCGACGCTGCAGCCGGCCCGTGCGCCACGCGATACCGCCATCGGTGCCATCGTTCTGCTGGACAGCCAGATCGATCACACCACCGGCCTGCTGACCCTGCGTGAAGGTTGCCCGCATGAGGTCTGGTGCACCGAGATGGTCCATCAGGATCTGACCACCGGGTTCCCGCTGTTCAACATGCTCGAACACTGGAACGGCGGCTTGAAATGGAACCCCATCGCCCTGACCGGCAGCTTCACCATTCCCTGTTGCCCGAACCTGCACATCACGCCGATTCCGTTGCGCAGCTCCGCGCCGCCATATTCGCCGCACCGCAATGACCCGCATCCCGGTGACAACATCGGCCTGCTGATCGAGGACCGCAAAACCGGTGGCACGCTGTTCTATGCGCCGGGGTTGAGCAAGGTCAGCGACGAACTGCTGGAAACCATGCGCCAGGCGGATTGCCTGCTGGTCGACGGCACTCTGTGGCGTGATGACGAAATGCTCGTGCGCGAGGTCGGCACCAAGCTCGGCAGCGAGATGGGACACCTGCAGCAGAGCGGCCCGGGGGGCATGATCGAGGTGCTCGACGGCATGCCCGCGGTTCGCAAGATCCTCATCCACATCAACAACACCAATCCGATCCTCGATGAAGATTCCGTCGAACGCGAAATCCTCGGCGAGCATGGAATCGAAGTGTCCTTCGATGGCATGAACATCGAGCTATAGCACCCGAATCGCGGCCTTCAGCCGCCTGGTGCTGCGATACGAACATCGGAACGATAAGAAAAGGAAAGACACTGCCATGATCCTGCCAGCCATGAGCCCCGCGGAATTCGAACAGGCGCTGCGCGCCAAGGGCGAGTACTACCATATCCATCACCCGTTCCACCGGGCCATGTACGCCGGGCAGGCGACACGCGAGCAGATTCAGGGCTGGGTCGCCAACCGTTTCTACTATCAGGTCTGCATTCCGGTGAAGGATGCGGCAATCATGGCCAACTGCCCGGACCGTGATACCCGTCGGGAGTGGATCCAGCGCATCATCGATCACGACGGCGCGCCGGGGGAAGAGGGAGGTATCGAAGCCTGGTTGCGACTCGCCGAATCCGTCGGTCTGGATCGCGAGCAGGTGCTGTCGCAGGAACTGGTGCTGCCCGGTGTGAGGTTCGCCGTGGATGCCTACGTCAACTTCGCCCGTCGCGCCAGCTGGCAGGAGGCCGCCAGCAGCTCGCTGACCGAGCTCTTCGCCCCGACGATCCACCAGTCGCGCCTCGATAGCTGGCCGCAGCACTATCCTTGGATCGATGCCTCCGGCTACGACTACTTCCGCAAGCGCCTGAAGGAAGCCCGCCGCGATGTCGAGCACGGTCTGCGGATCACCCTGGAGCACTACCGCACCCGCGAGGCGCAGGAGCGTATGCTGGAGATCCTGCAGTTCAAACTCGACGTGCTCTGGAGCATGCTCGACGCCATGAGCATGGCCTACGAACTGGATCGCCCGCCGTACCACACCGTGACCCGCGAGCGTATCTGGCACAAGGGCATCAGCCTGTAGGCACGCGTTCCGTGGGCAGATCCTGCCCACCCATGAGGCATTCGGCCCCTGTAGAGTGGACCGCCTGACGACCATGACCACGTGGCCAGGCAGCAACCTGCCCACTGGCGAGACAATGATGATGAGCGATATTCAACTGACCCAGATTCCAGCGTTGCGCCGTGGTTTCCGCTTCCAGTGGGAGCCCGCGCAGAACTGCCATGTGCTGCTCTACCCGGAAGGCATGATCAAGCTCAACGAGAGCGCTGCGGCGGTACTGACCGAAGTGGACGGGACGCGTAGCGTCGGTGCGATCGTTGCCGATCTGCAGGCTCGCTATCCCGAGGCCGAAGGGATTCAAGAAGATATCGTTGCGTTCCTGGAGGTTGCCGTTGAACGGTTCTGGATCGAGCTTCGCTAAACCCGGCTACGAGCCCGGCCCGCCGCTCTGGCTGCTGGCGGAGCTGACCTATCGTTGCCCGTTGCAGTGCCCGTACTGCTCCAATCCGCTGGACTTCGCCCGTAGTCATGAAGAACTGAGCACCGCCGAGTGGATCGAGGTGTTCCGCCAGGCACGCGAGATGGGCGCGGCCCAGCTGGGTTTTTCCGGCGGCGAACCATTGGTGCGCCAGGACCTGGCCGAGCTGATCGAGGCGGCACGGGGACTCGGCTACTACACGAACCTGATCACCTCTGGCATCGGCCTCACCGAAGAGAAGATCGCCAGCTTCGCCGAGGCCGGCCTGGACCATATCCAGATCAGTTTCCAGGCTGCCGACGAGGAAGTGAACAACCTGCTCGCCGGCTCGAAGAAGGCCTTTGCTCACAAACTGGAAATGGCCAGAGCGGTGAAGAAGCACGGCTACCCAATGGTGCTCAACTTCGTCACCCACCGGCACAACATCGACAACATCGACCAGATCATTCGGCTGTGCATCGAGCTCGAAGCCGATTTCGTCGAACTTGCCACCTGCCAGTTCTACGGCTGGGCGGAGCTGAACCGTGCAGGGTTGCTGCCGAGCAAGGAACAGTTGGTACGTGCCGAGCGCATCACCAACGAGTGGCGCGACAAGCTCGCCGCCGAAAACCATCCGTGCAAGCTGATCTTCGTGACGCCCGATTACTACGAAGAACGCCCGAAGGCCTGCATGAACGGCTGGGGCAACCTGTTTCTCGATATCACGCCGGACGGTACGGCGTTGCCTTGTCACAGTGCGCGCCAACTGCCTGTTGAGTTCCCCAACGTACGTGAGCACAGCATCGAG
Source organism: Stutzerimonas kunmingensis (assembly GCF_032106285.1). Lineage (GTDB taxonomy): Bacteria > Pseudomonadota > Gammaproteobacteria > Pseudomonadales > Pseudomonadaceae > Stutzerimonas > Stutzerimonas kunmingensis_B. The sequence continues at coordinate 33,433 of NZ_DAMCPO010000023.1, read as the reverse complement.
CACATCTGGCGACACTCCTTCGGCTTCAACAAGTTCCGCGGCTACGACTGGATGCCCGAACCCTGTCGCAGTTGCGACGAGAAGGAGCGCGACTTCGGAGGCTGCCGTTGCCAGGCCTTCATGCTCACCGGCGATGCCGCCAATGCCGATCCCGTGTGCAGCAAATCGGCGCACCATGGCAAGATACTTGCGGCCCGCGAGCAGGCAGACCACGGCGCGCTGGGGCTCGATCAGCTGCAGCATCGTAACGAGAAGGCTTCCAAGCTCATCCTCAAGGTATGAAATCGCCCCGCAACGATTCGTCCATGCTTCACCCATCCGCCGAGGTGCTGCCCTACGGTTTCTGGCCCAGCACCTGGAGCGCCGAGGCCGCCGCGGCCGCCAGCCAGGACTATGCCGAGCTGCGGGCCGGTCACGGGGGGCTGTTCTGGGTCGAGTACGACCCCGTTCAAGGGCGCTGCACGCTGTGGTTCTGGCAGGCCGGCAGCGCACGCTGCCTGACCCCGGACGGCTTCTCGGTACGCAGTCGCGTCTATGAATACGGCGGCGGCGCGTTCTGTCTGACCGGTCAGGGCATCGCCTTCGTCAACGAGGCAGATCAGCAGATCTACTTGCAGCTGACCGATGACGCCGAGACCGCGCCGCCAATCGCGCTGACCGCGGCGCCTGAACGCCGTTATGGCGATCTGCAACATGATCCCGTCAGTGATGCGATTCTGGCGCTGGAGGAATCCCGTGAGACCGTTGGCGTCGTGCATCGTCTGGTGAGTATCTCCATGGTCGATGGTGCGCGTCGCGTTGTTGTGGAGGGCGCCGACTTCTATGCCGCTGCGATGCTCAGTCCGGACGGTGCACGGCTGGCTTGGATCGAATGGAATCGTCCCGAGCAGCCCTGGACCTCGTCGCGCCTGTGCGCAGCTGAACGCCTGCCTAACGAGCGTTGGGGCAACAGGCAATGCCTGGCAGGCACGGATGGAGGCGAGTCCTTGCAACAGCCACGCTTCGCCTCCGACGGCCGGCTGTTCTGCCTCAGCGACCGTCTGGGTTTCTGGCAGCCTTGCTATGAGGCAGACGGCCAGCTGCATCGGCATTCGCTGACGGCGCCCGGCGAGGCGGACGAGGCGCAGGACTTCGATTGTGCCCCGGCACCCTGGCAACTGGGCACCACCAGCTACCTGCCACTGGCTGGTGGCGGCTTGTTGTTGACGCATATGGTCGATGGTTATGGCTGGCTGTTCGAGCACGCTGCCGATGGCAGCCGGCGCCAACTGGCTGAGGACTTCACCCGTTGCCGCCAACTGGCCGCCAGCCAGACCCACGTATTCTGTATCGCTGGCGCTCCGGAACGAGCGCCAGCGGTACTTGCCATCGAAAGGGCCAGTGGAGCGGTGCAGATTCTCGCCGGCGGAGCGCAGCCGCTGTCGGCCAGTCAATTGTCGCACCCGCAGTCCATGTGCTTTCCGACCGGTGATGGCGAGGTCGCACATGCTTTCTTTTACCCACCCGCCAATGCGAACTGCCGCGGCGAGCCGGGGGCCTTGCCACCGCTGGTGGTATTCGCCCATGGCGGGCCGACTTCGGCGAGCTATCCGGTATTCGATCCGCGCATTCAGTACTGGACCCAGCGCGGCTTCGCCGTGGTCGACGTGAACTATCGCGGGAGCAGCGGCTTCGGGCGGGCCTATCGACAACGATTGCGCGAGCAGTGGGGGATTGTCGACGTGAAAGACACCTGCCAAGCCGCACGGGCATTGGTGGAGCAGGGCGCGGTCGATCCGCAGCGCTTGTTCATCCGTGGCTCGAGTGCCGGTGGCTTCACGGCCTTGAGTGCGCTGGCTGCGACAGCACTGTTTCGCGGCGGCGCCAGTCTGTACGGCGTTAGCGATCCGCTGGCGCTGCGGCGGGTAACGCACAAGTTCGAAGGCGATTACCTCGACTGGCTGATCGGCGATCCGCAGCAGGTGCCGGAGCGCTTTCGGGAGCGCGCCCCTCTGCACAATGCCGACCGAATCGGTGCGCCGGTCATCTTCCTGCAGGGCGGGCAGGATGCGGTGGTGCTACCTGAGCAGACTGAATCGATGGTCGCGGCGTTGCGTGATCGTGGCATCGAGGTGGAGTACCGCCTGTACCCCGATGAGCGCCACGGGTTTCGACAGGCAGCTAACCTTGCGGACGCGCTGCAAGGGGAATTGCGCTTCTACCAACAGCTGCTCTGACGCGTTTCGCCGGACGGGTGGCGCGGCCAGCCATTTGACGCATTGCTTTACCTGATCAATGCAGTAGGCTTGCGCCCGTTAGTTACAAAAAATAAAAAAGGCCGTAGTCATGAGCCCGAATATCAGCCTCCAGCGCAAGTTCGTCTCTCCAGAAATCATCTTCGGTGCCGGCTGTCGCCACAGTGTCGGCACCTGTGCGGCCAACTTCGGCGCGCGAAAGGTGCTGGTGGTATCCGACCCCGGCGTCGTGAAGGCAGGCTGGGTGGCTGACGTGCAGGCCAGTCTCGACCGGCAGAACATCGAACATTGCTTGTTCACCGGCGTTTCGCCCAATCCCCGTTGCGAAGAGGTGATGCTCGGCGCCGAGCTGTATCGCAGCGAAGGCTGCAACGTGATCGTCGCGGTAGGCGGTGGCAGCCCAATGGACTGCGCGAAGGGGATCGGCATCGTCGCGGCGCATGGGCGCCATATCTATGAATTCGAAGGGGTGGATACGCTGCGCGTGCCCAGCCCACCGCTGATCCTGATTCCAACGACTGCCGGTACCTCAGCGGATGTTTCGCAGTTCGTGATCATTTCCAACCAGGAAGAGCGGATGAAGTTCTCCATCGTCAGCAAGGCGGCGGTGCCGGACGTCTCGTTGATCGATCCGGAAACCACGCTGAGCATGGACCCATTTCTTTCGGCCTGTACCGGTATTGATGCGCTGGTGCACGCGATCGAAGCATTCGTGTCGACTGGCCATGGGCCGCTGACCGACCCGCACGCGCTGGAAGCCATGCGACTGATCGACGGCAATCTTGCGCAGATGATCGCCAATCCGGCGGATATCGCGCTGCGCGAGCAGATCATGCTCGGCAGCATGCAGGCAGGGCTGGCCTTCTCCAACGCGATCCTCGGTGCGGTGCATGCCATGTCCCACAGCCTCGGCGGCTATCTCGATCTGCCCCATGGCGTTTGCAACGCCGTGCTGGTCGAACATGTCGTCGCATTCAATTACGACGCCTCGCCGGACCGCTACCGCAAGGTCGCTGAAACGTTGGGCATCGATTCGCGCGGGCTGAATCACCGTCAGGTTCGCGAGCGCTTGGTGCAGCATCTGATTGATCTCAAGCAGCAGATCGGCTTCCGCGAAACGCTCAGCCTGCACGGGGTGAACCTTTCCGATATTCCGTTCCTGTCGCAACATGCGATGCAGGACCCCTGCATCCTGACCAATCCACGCTCGTCGACGCAGCGGGACGTCGAGGTCGTCTATGCCGAAGCCCTCTGATGACCAGCATCAGGCCCTGGCGCAACTGCTCGGCTTCGGCAGCCATTCCGCACGCAAGAGTCATTACCCTGAACTGGTGGCGCGCCTGGAAGAGCTGGAAGGGGAGCGCAATCGCTACAAATGGCTGTTCGAGCACGCCGTGCACGGCATCTTCCAGGCCAGCATCCACGAAGGTATTCGTGCCGCCAACCCCGCCTTGGCGCGCATGCTCAATTACGAAACCCCGGAAGAGGCGCTGTGGGCGCTGACCGATCTATCCCATCACCTGTTCATCGGTGGTGAGGAGGAGCTGCGGCAGATCCGCCATACCCTGAGCCAGCAACATGGCCTGTTTGGCTACGAGACGCGCCTGCGCCGCAAGGACGGCAGCGCCATCTACGTGATCATGAACCTGCTGCTCAAGCCGGATGAAGACGGTCTGGTGGAAGGCTTCGTCGCCGACGTGACCGAGCGCAAGCTGGCGCAATTGCGGCTGCTGCAGCTCAACGAAGAGCTCGAGCAGCGCGTCGCCGAGCGCACCTGCGAATTGCGTGAGGCCCGCGATGCAGCGGAAGCCGCCAATCTAAGCAAGGACAAGTACCTCGCCGCAGCCAGCCACGACCTGCTACAGCCGCTCAACGCCGCACGGCTGCTGATCTCGACCCTGCGTGAACGCCAACTGCCGCAGAACGAGCTGCATCTGGTCGAGCGCGCCCATCAGGCCCTGGAAGGCGCCGAGGACCTGCTGACCGATTTGCTCGATATTTCCAAACTCGATCAGGCCGCGATCAAACCGGACATCGATATCTACTCGCTGGACGAGGTGCTGCTGCCGCTGGTGTCGGAATTCCAGTCGGTCGCTGCGGCGGCGGGCTTGCAGTTGAAACACTACATCCCGCGGGTCGCCATCAAGACAGATTTCCGCCTGCTGACGCGGATCCTGCGGAATTTCCTCAGCAATGCCTGCCGCTATACCGATCAGGGCGCGGTACTGGTTGGCGCGCGCATGCGCGCCGGGGCGCTGCGTATCGAGGTCTGGGATACCGGACGGGGCATTCCGGAGGAGGAGCTGCAGGCGATTTTTCTCGAATTCAATCAGCTCGGGATCGGTCGATCCGCGAAACGCAGTGGCGTAGGGCTGGGATTGGCCATCGTCGACCGTATCGCCAGCATGCTCGGCTATCAGGTGCTGGTGCGCTCGATGCCGGGGCGTGGCTCGGTGTTCAGTATCGACGTGCCGCTGGCCGAAGCGATGCCCCGCGAACGGGTTGCGGCCCCGGCGATCGTGCCGCAGCTGGGCGACCCGCTGCCAGGGCGCCGGCTGCTGGTGATCGACAATGAGGAAAGCATCCTGCTGAGCATGGCTGCCTTGCTCGAACAATGGGGCTGCACGGTGCTGACGGCCACCGACGAGCAAAGCGCAATGACGGCGCTGGATGGAGTCGCACCGGACGCGATCCTCGCCGATTACCATCTGGATCACGGGCTGACCGGCTGGGATGTCGTGCTCGCGGTGCGAGGACGCTTCAACCAGGCGCTGCCGGTGGTGATGATCACCGCCGATCGCAGCGACCAATGCCGCCAGCAACTGCAGGGCTGCGGCGTGCCTGTGCTGAACAAGCCGGTCAAACCCGGCAAGATGCGTTCGGTGCTCAGTCATCTTCTCGCCGGCAATGGCAATGGCAATGGCAATGGCAATGGCGGGCAGAATTCGGGCTGACACGATCTGGATCAAGTTTTAGCGGGTGTCGGCTCGGCTAGACTCCTCGCCATGAAAGCCCATCTGCGTCTGCTACTCGTCCTGTTGCTTAGCCTCGCGCTCCCCGTGAGTAGCATGGCTGCGCTCGAGCTGAAGGCAGAGCCTTGCCAGATGCAAAGCGACATGGACACTGCCGGGCATCTCGCACACCAGGCTGAAGCTCAGGGCGAGGACACGCATTCGCACGATGGCAATCCACTGTGTAAAAGCGGCCACCAGTGCAAAACCGGCAGCATGTTGCAGACCGGCGTCGCGCAGCCGCATCTGACTGCCTCGCTGCCGCAACTCGCAGTTCATTACCGAGCGTTCTTTCCCGCCCGCTCCAACGCCGACGTCTGGCGCCCTCTGCGTTACTGATTCCATCGCTGACCTGACTCGCCCCGCGTTCATGCGTTGAGGCGCTGTAGGCATGCCTTGCGGCATGCAGGAAACCGAGGAATCCAATCCATGATCTCCCGATTGATAGGGAAATACCGGCCGTTCGCAGGCGTGGTGGTTGTCGCCGCGTTCGGCCTGCCCGGCGCAGCCACCGGGCTGACATTCGACGATGCCCTGAGCCTCGCGCAACAGCAGGCGCCGTCGCTACGTGCCGAGGCATCGCGGCTGCAAGCCGCGCGTAGCGAAGCCATCGCTGCGGGCGAGCTGCCCGACCCGAAACTGCTGCTGGGCCTGCAGAACGTGCCGATTGAAGGCGCCGAGCGCTGGAGCCTCGATGAGGACGGCATGACCATGCGCATGGTTGGCCTCATGCAGGAAGTTCCGAACCGCGACAAGCGCAAGGCACGCAGCGATGTTGCGCAGGCGTCTGTCCAGCGCGCAGGTGCCTCGCGCGAGGTGGAAACCCTCAGGGTGCGCCTGGCGACTGCCCAGGCGTGGATCGCCACCCACGCGGTGGAACGCAAGATCCGGCTGTTCGACCAGTTGTTCGAGGAGAACCGCCTGCTCGCCGAGGCAATTCGGGCGCGTATCGCCGGCGGGCGAGGGCAGCTGACCGACAGCGTCGCGGCGAAGCAACAGGCGGCGTTATTGGCTGATCGCCAGGACGAACTGGAGCAGCAGCGCCGCCAGGCACGCGCGGCGCTGGTGCGCTGGGTTGGCAGCGATGGCAATCGACCGCTGTTCGGCGAACCGCCGCGCTGGGCGATTGCCCCTGAACAACTGGCGCAGCGGGTCGGCCAGCACCCGCAACTGACCGCCTATGCGCCGATGACCCAGGTGGCGCAGGCACGCATCCGTGAGGCGACCGCCGAGAAACAGGTCGACTGGAGCTGGGAGGTCAGTTACCTCAAGCGCGGTCGCGAGTACGGCGACATGGTCAACCTGCAGTTCAGTTTCGACCTGCCGGTGTTTCAGCGCTCGCGGCAGAACCCGCGGATCGCCGCCCGCTACGCCGAGCTTGAACAACTGGAAGCCGAACGCGAAGCCATGACGCGCGAATTCGTGGAGCAGCTGGATGTCGAGCTGGCCGAGCTGGACCGTTTGCAGCGCGCTCTTGAACGTAACGCCGACGTGCTGCTGCCGCTGGGAGAGGAAAAGGTGGGGCTGGCCATGGCCGGCTATCGCGCCGGGACCAGCGAGCTTGAAACGGTGCTGGCAGCGCGCAACGAGCTGATCGAGACCCGCCTTGAACACATCGACCTGCAAGGTCTGGTAGCCATCGCGGCTGCGCGCCTGCACTTCGCTTACGGAGAAGCCAAATGAGCCGGAATGTTCTCGCAAGCGTCACCCTGGCCGGGGTGACGGCGCTGATCGGCGCGGGTGCCGGCTACTGGCTGGCCAGCTCTGATGACCAGGCATCCGAACCGCTCGCACCCGCCGTCGAGCGTGATGCCGAAGTGCTGTACTGGTACGACCCGATGGTGCCGCAGCACCGTTTCGAAAAGCCCGGCAAGTCACCGTTCATGGATATGGACCTGGTGCCGCGCTACGCCAATGAGGGGGGCGATGTCGCCACCATCAGTATTGATGCCGGCATCACGCAGAACCTTGGTATTCGCCTGGCAACCGTCCGCCGCGGACAGCTGGTGAATGTGACCGAAGCGGTCGGCTTGCTCGAATACAACGCGCGTGATGTCGCGCTGGTTCAGGCGCGAGCCGGCGGGTTCGTCGAGCGCGTCTATCGACATGCGCCAGGCGATGTGCTGGACAAGGGCGCAGCGCTGGCCGACCTGCTGATTCCCGAGTGGACGGCTGCTCAGGAGGAATACCTGGCTTTGCGGCGAATCGGCGAACCGGCGCTGCTGGCGGCCGCACGGCAGCGCCTGCGTCTGGCCGGCATGCCGGAATCGACCATCAGCCAGCTCGAGCGCAGTGGCAAGGTCAACGCGTCCATTACCATTTCCACCCCGATCGCCGGCGTACTGCAGGAACTTGACGTTCGCGAAGGGATGACGCTTGCGGCCGGTGCGCCGCTCGCGCGGATCAATGGTCTGGACAGCGTCTGGCTGGAAGTGGCGGTGCCAGAGGCGCAGAGCCAAGGCATCCGCGTCGGCCAGCGCGCCACCGCGCGGCTGCCGGCGCTGCCGGGCCAGCTCATCGAGGGTGAGATCACCGCGGTGTTGCCGGAAGCCAATGCCGCAAGCCGTACCCTGCGGGTGCGGATACAGCTGCCCAATCCAGACGGACTGCTGCGGCCCGGGCTGACGGCTCAGGCCAGCCTTGCCAGTGGCGACGATGCGTCGGTCCTGCTGATTCCTGGCGAGGCTGTCATTCGCACCGGGCGACGCAGCCTGGTGATGCTGGCCGAGGCCGGCGGCCGCTATCGCCCGGTGGAAGTCGAGACCGGGGGGGAGAGCGGCAGCCAGACCGTCATCCTCCGCGGACTGGAGGAAGGGCAGCAGGTAGTCGCGTCCGGCCAGTTCCTGCTGGACTCCGAAGCCAGCTTGCGCGGCATCGTCGCGCCGCCCGCGGCCAGTGATACGCAGCACGATCATGATCATGGCCATGCTCAGCCGGCACCGGCACTGCATGAATCCGAGGGCCGCGTCATGGCACTCACCAAGGCGCGCGTGAAGATCGCTCACGGTCCGTTCCATACGCTTGGCATGCCCGGCATGACCATGGCATTCGCGGTCGCCGATGCGGCATTGCTGCAGGACATCGAGGTCGAGGACCGGGTGCGTTTCGCTATCCGGGAAACCGATGAAGGCCTGCTGATCGAGCAGATTCAGTCGCTGGAGAAGCAGCCATGATTGCCGCGCTGATTCGCTGGTCCGTCCTCAATCGGTTCCTGGTGCTGATGGCGACGTTGCTGATGACTGCCGTGGGCATCTGGGCGGTGCGTACCACGCCGATCGACGCGCTGCCTGACCTGTCCGACGTGCAGGTGATCATCCGCACGCCCTATCCGGGGCAGGCGCCACAGATCGTCGAAAATCAGGTGACCTATCCACTGACCACCACCATGCTTTCGGTGCCTGGGGCAAAGACGGTGCGCGGCTATTCGTTCTTCGGCGACAGCTTCGTCTATGTGCTGTTCGAGGACGGTACTGATCTCTACTGGGCGCGCTCACGGGTGCTTGAGTACCTGAGCCAGGTGCAGAGCCGGCTGCCCGCAGGCGCCAAGCCATCTCTTGGGCCGGACGCCACCGGCGTCGGCTGGATCTATCAGTACGCGCTGGTCGACCGCAGCGGCACGCACGACCTCGCGCAACTGCGCAGCCTGCAGGACTGGTTCCTGAAGTACGAACTGATCACGCTGCCGAACGTCGCCGAGGTGGCGACCATCGGTGGCATGGTCAAGCAGTACCAGATCGTCCTCGACCCACTGAAGATGGCCAGCCTTGCCGTCACTCAGGCGCAGGTCATCGAGGCCATCGGCAAGGCCAATCAGGAGACCGGCGGCGCCGTACTCGAACTGGCCGAAACCGAATACATGGTCCGCGCCTCTGGCTACCTGCAGACGCTCGAGGATTTTCGCCAGATTCCACTGCAGTTGAGCGCCCGGGGCGTGCCGGTCACGCTGGGCGATGTGGCGAATATTCAGCTCGGCCCGGAAATGCGTCGAGGTATTGCTGAACTCGACGGGGAGGGGGAAACGGTCGGCGGGGTGGTCATCCTGCGCAGCGGCAAGAACGCGCGGAAAACCCTGGCCGCTGTTCACGCCAAGCTCAAGGAGCTGAAAAGCAGCCTGCCCGAGGGTGTCGAAATCGTCACCACCTACGACCGCAGCGAGCTGATCGACCGCGCGGTGGAGAACCTCAGCTTCAAGCTGCTGGAGGAATTCGTCGTCGTCGCACTGGTGTGCGGCATCTTCCTTTGGCACTTGCGCTCTTCGCTGGTGGCGATCGTCTCGCTGCCCATCGGCATACTGATTGCCTTCGCCGTGATGCGTTACCAGGGCATCAACGCCAACATCATGTCGCTGGGCGGTATTGCCATCGCCATCGGTGCGATGGTTGACGCGGCGGTGGTGATGATCGAGAACGCGCACAAGAAGGCCGAGGCCTGGCGCCACGCCAATCCGGGCAAGGAGCTGGAGGGTGAAGAGCACTGGCAGGTCATGACCAGCGCAGCGCAGGAGGTCGGCCCGGCGCTGTTCTTCTGTCTGTTGATCATCACGCTGTCGTTCATCCCGGTATTCACCCTCGAGGCACAAGAGGGGCGTCTGTTCGGACCGCTGGCGTTTACCAAGACCTACGCAATGGCGGCCGCGGCCGGGCTTTCGGTGACGCTGGTGCCGGTATTGATGGGCTACTGGATTCGCGGCAAGTTGCCGGACGAGGCGCGTAATCCACTCAATCGCGGGCTGATCCGGGTCTATCGCCCCGCATTGAACACCGTTCTCGAACACCCGAAGATCACCATTGCGGTAGCCGTGCTGGTCCTGGCTACGACGCTGTGGCCGATGTCGCGCCTGGGAGGTGAGTTTCTTCCGCCCATGGACGAGGGCGATCTGCTTTACATGCCTTCGGCGCTGCCGGGCCTGTCGGCACAGAAGGCAGCCCAGCTGCTGCAGCAGACTGACCGCATGATCCGCACGGTTCCGGAAGTCGAAACCGTGTTCGGCAAGGCCGGCCGCGCCGAGTCGGCGACCGATCCGGCGCCGCTGGAGATGTTCGAGACCACCATCCGCTTCAAACCGCGAGAGCAGTGGCGCGTCGGCATGACGCCGGAAAAGCTGATCGACGAGCTGGACCGGGCTGTGCAGGTGCCAGGCCTGACCAATATCTGGATTCCGCCGATCCGCAATCGCATCGACATGCTTGCCACCGGCATCAAGAGCCCGATCGGTGTGAAGATCGCCGGCGCCAATCTGGAGGAGATCGACCGTGTCAGCCAGCAGGTCGAGGCCGTTGCCAGAAAGGTGCCGGGTGTCAGTTCAGCGCTGGCCGAGCGCCTGGTCGGCGGGCGTTACGTCGATATCGATATCGATCGTCAGGACGCCGCCCGCTATGGGCTGAACATCGCCGATGTCCAGTCCATCGTTTCCAGCGCCATCGGTGGCGAAACCGTCGGTGAGACCATTGAGGGCCTTGCGCGATATCCGATCAGCGTTCGCTATCCTCGTGAATGGCGCGATACCCCCCAGCGGCTGGAGCAGCTACCGATCCTCACGCCGCAGGGCAGCCAGATCACCCTGGGCAGTGTGGCGCGAGTGCGCATAAGCGACGGTCCGCCGATGCTGCGCAGCGAGAATGCGCGGCTGGCGGGTTGGGTTTACGTCGATGTGCGCGGCCGGGATATCGCGTCGGTCGTCGCCGATCTGCGCGATGCGGTGAGCAGCGAAGTCAGCCTGCTGCCCGGCATGAGCCTGGCCTACTCGGGCCAGTTCGAGTTTCTCGAGCGCGCCAACGAGCGCCTCAAGCTGGTCGTGCCCGCGACATTGCTGATCATCTTCTTCCTCCTCTACCTGACCTTCGGCCGGCTGGATGAGGCCGTGCTGATCATGCTGACCCTGCCGTTCGCGCTGACCGGCGGCGTCTGGTTCCTCTATCTGATGGATTACAACCTGTCGGTGGCCACCGGCGTCGGCTTCATCGCACTGGCGGGAGTCGCTGCGGAATTCGGCGTGATCATGCTGCTATATCTGAAGAACGCCTGGGCCGATCAGCAGCGCGACGGGCTGAACGGCGAGGCCGCGCTGTGCGAAGCAATCCGCGAAGGTGCGGTGCAGCGGGTACGCCCGAAGGCGATGACCGTTGCAGTGATTGTCGCCGGTCTTTTGCCGATCCTGCTGGGAGCGGGCACCGGCAGCGAAGTGATGAGCCGCATCGCGGCACCGATGGTCGGCGGCATGCTGAGTGCGCCGCTGCTGTCGCTGTTCGTCATCCCGGCCGCCTATCGTTTGATGCGCAGGCCCAGGAGAGGAACACAGACGCGGTAGGCTCGGCTACATCAACAATAGGAGCAAGGAGTAGCCGAGCGACCCGAGCAGAAATGCACCGAATCGGCTGTTCCTTTCCGTCGGCAGCTCCTCCTTCAGGACGTTGAGGATGATCGCGCCGGCGATGAAGGCGGTTACGGCCGACACACCCAGCTCCGAGAGCTCGATGACCGAGCCGAACGCCCAGCCGATCAGGGTTGACCCCGCCAGGATCCAGCGGCCGCGTCGGGCAAACAGGTCTTGGTGATCATGCTGAAGGGCCACATCGTTGACCATGAAGTGCAGCGACATGGCCACGGTGTACCAGACCAGTTCCAGCGCCTGGCCGGAATCACGGTTGGCGAGGATATGGCCGATCAGTGCGTTGTAACCGGCAAACGCACCTATGTGCAGCCAGAACACGCCCGCGTGGGAAGGTGCGCCTTCAGGCCGCTCGTCGCGGTGCTGCTTGATCAGCCGCTCGAACCCGTAGAAGCAGACCAGGCCGACCAGTGCCAGCAGATAGGCATGGTGTTCCAGGTAGCGCAGCGGGTGGAACCCGCTATCCTCCATCACCCTCTGCCCATCGGCCAGCTCGGGGAGCAGGTGGACGAAGACATAGGCAACGGCGACGCCGCCGGCTGCGGATAGCCAGCGGCTACGCGGTAACTGGTGGAGTTTGCTCAGTCTGCCGGCCAGCATGTGAGTGGCCGTCAGCACCAGTGCGGCGATCAGGGTAAGCATGGGAAATCCAGGGAAGTGGCCATCTGGTTTGTGACTTTGGCCGTTCATCGGCGTTCAGCATGCAATTCGTCGGCAGAGGGGATGGACTTATGATCTCGATCAGTTACCTGCGTCGTGATCGGCCAGGCCGATGATTTTTTTGATAGAGTTCGCTCCTGAAAAAGCGAGCAGCCAGCCAGCTTTTAGTACGGTCAATGAGGTGTCTGCTTGATTAGGGTGCTGGTGGTCGATGACCACGATCTGGTTCGCACGGGCATCAGTCGCATGCTGGCGGACATCTCCGGTCTTCAGGTGATAGGCCAGGCGGATTCCGGCGAAGACGCCATCCGCAAGGCGCGGGAACTGAAGCCTGATGTGGTGCTGATGGACGTCAAGATGCCGGGCATCGGTGGCCTCGAGGCGACCCGCAAGCTGCTGCGCAGCTACCCCGATCTGAAGGTCATCGCTGTGACCATATGTGAAGAAGACCCTTTCCCGACGCGCCTCCTGCAGGCTGGCGCGGCGGGTTATCTGACCAAAGGTGCGGCGCTGGAAGAAATGGTGCAGGCCATTCGCATGGTATTCGGTGGTCAGCGCTACATCAGCCCGCAGATCGCCCAGCAACTGGCGCTCAAATCCTTCCAGCCGCAGCTCAGCGAATCGCCATTCGATCTGCTCTCGGAGCGGGAAATCCAGATCGCATTGATGATCGCCAACTGCCAGAAGGTGCAAAGCATCTCCGACAAGCTCTGTCTCTCGCCGAAAACAGTCAACACCTACCGTTATCGCATCTTCGAAAAGCTGTCGATTACCAGTGATGTCGAGCTTGCCCTGCTGGCGGTTCGCCACGGGATGGTCGACACCGTCAACTGATGAGCGAAACCTTCGACCCATCGGCGTTCCTGGCCGCCTGCAGCGGCCGGCCGGGCGTCTACCGCATGTTCGACGCGCAGGCCAAACTGCTCTACGTCGGCAAGGCCAAGAATCTCAAGAAGCGTCTGGCCAGCTATTTCCGCAAGACGGGCCAGGCGCCGAAGACCGCCGCCCTGGTGGCCAAGATCGCGCAGGTCGAAACCACCATCACCGCCAACGAGACCGAGGCGCTGCTGCTCGAGCAGACCCTGATCAAACAATGGCGACCGCCTTACAACATCCTGCTGCGGGACGATAAGTCCTATCCCTATGTGTTCCTCTCGGCCGGTGAGTTTCCACGACTGAGTATTCACCGGGGTGCGAAGAAGGAGCCGGGACGCTACTTCGGCCCCTATCCGAGCGCTGGCGCGATCCGCGAAAGCCTTAGCCTGCTGCAGAAGGCCTTCTTCGTACGCCAATGCGAAGACAGCTACTACCGCAACCGCACACGTCCCTGCCTGCAGTACCAGATCAAGCGCTGCAAGGCGCCGTGCGTAAATCTGGTCGAGCCGGAGGAATACGCCGAGGACGTACGACATTCGGTCATGTTCCTCGAAGGCCGTAGCAATGCGCTGGCCGAAGAGCTGTCACGCAATATGGAAAAGGCGGCGATGAACCTCGATTTCGAGCGTGCCGCCGAGATTCGCGATCAGATCGGCATCCTGCGTCGCGTGCAGGATCAGCAGAGCATGGAGGGCGGCACTGGCGACGTGGATATTGTCGCCGCGGTGGTCAGCCCGGGCGGCGCCTGCGTTCACCTGATCACCGTGCGTGGCGGCCGGGTGCTGGGGAGCAAGAATTTCTTCCCGCAGGTGGCTATCGAGGAAAGTGTCGCCGAGGTGCTGCAGGCGTTTCTCGAGCAGTACTACCTGGGCGCCGCCGAACGCGATCTGCCGGGAGAGCTGATCGTCAACGCCGTGCACGAGGACTTTCCGACGCTGATCAGTGCCATCGCCGAGCTGCGCAGCTTCGATCTGACCATTACCCATCGCGTACGTGGCACGCGTGCGCGCTGGCAGCAGCTGGCGCTGACCAACGCGGAACAGGCGATGGCTGCACGCCTGGCCAATCGTCAGCATCTGTCCGCACGGTTCGACGCGCTGGCCGAAGCGCTGGAACTCGACGAACCGCCGATGCGCCTGGAATGCTTCGACATCAGCCATTCCAGCGGCGAGGCGACGGTGGCGTCCTGCGTGGTCTTCGGGCCGGAGGGACCGCTGAAGTCGGACTATCGACGCTACAACATCGAGGGTGTTACCGCGGGCGATGACTATGCGGCGATGCACCAGGCGCTGTCCCGGCGTTTCCGCAAGGCAGCGGAGGGCGAGGGCAAGCTACCGGACATCCTGCTGGTCGATGGCGGCAAGGGCCAGCTGAACATGGCGCGTGAAGTGCTCGAAGAACTGGCCGTGCCGGATCTGATCCTGCTCGGCGTGGCCAAGGGTGTGACGCGCAAGCCGGGGCTGGAAACCCTTTACCTCAACGATGCGGCTCACGAGTTCACGCTTCCCGCAGACTCGGCGGCGCTGCACCTGATCCAGCAGGTGCGCGACGAGGCGCACCGTTTCGCCATTACCGGCCACCGTGCCAGACGCGGAAAAGCGCGGCGAACATCGACGCTCGAAGGTGTCCCTGGCATCGGACCGAAGCGCCGTCGCGAACTGCTTACGCATTTCGGCGGTCTTCAGGAACTGTGCAGAGCCAGCCTCGACGAGATCGCCAAGGCACCCGGCATCAGTAAAAAGCTTGCCGAGTCGATTTATGCCGCCCTGCACAGTGAGTAAACTGTCCCTGAATTCCGCCGATCAGTGGTACCGATGAATATCCCGAACCTGCTCACCGTTCTACGCGTACTGCTGATACCCATCTTCATTCTGCTGTTCTACCTCCCGTTCTACTGGAGCTATATGGCCGCGAGTGCAGTATTCACCGTGGCCGCGCTGACCGACTGGCTCGATGGCTACCTGGCGCGCCGTCTCGAGCAAAGCACGCCGTTCGGTGCCTTTCTCGATCCGGTGGCCGACAAGCTGATGGTCGCTGTAGCGCTGGTGTTACTGGTCGAAGAGCATTCGAACCTCTGGCTGACATTGCCGGCAGCAATCATCATCGGTCGGGAGATCGTCGTCTCGGCATTGCGCGAATGGATGGCCGAGCTGGGCGCTCGCGCGCAGGTGGCGGTGTCGAACCTGGGCAAGTGGAAGACCGCTGCGCAGATGGTCGCGCTGGTGATCCTGCTGGCCAATCCGCCGCAGCCAACAATCTGGGTCGGGCTGGGTTATGCGCTGTTGATCGTGGCGGCGGGGCTGACGCTTTGGTCGATGATCAATTACCTGATGGCTGCCTGGCCGCACCTGAGCACCTCAGAAAAGAAATAAAAACTTTTTTAATCAAGGGGTTGACGGCAGCATTCGATCGTATAGAATGGCGCCCGTCACCAAGACAACGCGGGAATAGCTCAGTTGGTAGAGCACGACCTTGCCAAGGTCGGGGTCGCGAGTTCGAGTCTCGTTTCCCGCTCCAGTTTTTAAGATCGCGCCGCAGTAATAATGCGGCGCCTTCGTTTTGAGGCCGGTTGGCAGAGTGGTTATGCAGCGGATTGCAAATCCGTGTACGCCGGTTCGATTCCGACATCGGCCTCCATATTGAAAAGCCCCAAGCAACTAGTTGCTTGGGGCTTTTTCTTTTGCGCGGCTAAAAGCCAAGCATCTTGATACGCCAATTAGTTTGGCAACGAGCGACTCCGTAAAGGCTATCTATACTTCGAGAGCGCCTTTCGCGCGAGGAGAACAGCCATGCGACGCCTCACAGCTTTTACCCTTGCCGTCCTGTTCAGCACGCCGCTGCTGGCGATGCACTGTCCCATGGACATGGCCAAGATTGATGAGCAGCTCGAAACCAATCCGCCCAAGGATGCCGCTACGCTGCAGCAAGTTCGTGAGTTGCGTGCTGAGGGCGAGCAGCTGCATCAGGCTGGCAAACATGCCGATTCGGTAAGGGTGCTGGGCAAAGCGCTGTATCTGTTGGGGCTGAAGCCCTGATCAGCGCGCCCGGCGCAAGCCGACCAACAGCCAGAACAGCAGTCCCAGTATCGGGAAGACGGCAATACCGATTGCCCAAAGCGCCTTTGCGCCTACGGTTCGCTCACTTTTGAAGACGCTGATGATCGCAAGCAGATTCGCGGCTATCAGCGCTACCGCGACCGCTATGGCCAGGTACGTCATCGAATCGGACACTTCTCGCTCCTCCTGACAGTTCAACTATCAGGCCGTGAACTGCACAGAACGGTTCCGATCGACAGTCGTGCCGCATTGCAGCATTGCGACGAGATCACTCAGCCCAGCAGCTGCTCAAGCTCATCGCTGCTTGGCACCTTGCCCTCCACGACAATATCCTCATCAACTGCGAGCGCAGGGGTGCGCATGACGCCCGCGTCGATGATGGCGTTTACGTCGGTGACTTTCTCGACCTCGAACTCCAGGCCGAGTCGCCGCGCGGCAGCTTCGGCGTTGGCGGAAAGCTGTTGGCACTTGGCGCAGCCAGACCCATAAACAGTCAGTTTCATTGTCGTCCTCACATCAGTTGGCCATAGAGATAGCCGCTGAGCGTGGCCATGACCACTACCAGCGAGCAGTACACGATCGTTTTCTGCGTGCCGAGCACGGTACGAATCACCAGCATGTTCGGTAGCGACAACGCAGGCCCCGCCAGAAGGATTGCCAGTGCCGGGCCCTTGCCCATTCCTGCGCCCAACAGACCTTCCACGATGGGTACTTCGGTCAGGGTAGAAAAATACATGAAGGCGCCGAGGACCGAGGCGAGGAGGGTGGACGTGAAGCTGTTGTCGCCCACAGCCCAGACGACCCACTCGCTGGGAATCAGCCCTTCGTGGCCGGGGCGGCCGAGCAGCATGCCGGCGATCAGCACCCCGCCAAGCAGTAACGGCATGATCTGTTTGGTGAAGTCCCAGCTCTGACCGACCCATTCCTGGCTTGCTGCGTTCTGGCGACTGGCCTGTAGCATCAACCCCGCGATGCCTATGACCATGGCAAGCTCTGGCCATTGAGGCGCAAGCAGAGCGCTCGCAGCGACCAGCGCGCCAATCATGAACAACGGTCGTACCGACCAGTTCCAGCGACGCACCAGCAATGACGCCAGCAAGATGGCGAGGGTTGCGGTGATCGGCCACTTCCAGGCATGCACGGCCATCCAGGCCGAGTTCTCCGCGCTGGCCCAGTTGGCGAATACCAGAATGCCGATCATCAAGCTGAACAAGGCGACGATGTCGCCGAGCGGGTGCCCGTCGTCGTCACCGGCGAAACCGCGGGCACTTTTGGCCGCACGTGCAGCCTCCTCGCGGCGGTAGAGCAGGTGCATGATGGCGCCGATTACCAAGGCGAACACGATGGCACCAACGGCTCGAGCGATCCCGAGCTCGGCGCCAAGCACCTTGGCGGTGACCACGATGGCCATGACGTTGATCGCCGGCCCCGAATAGAGAAAGGCGATTGCTGCACCCAAGCCGGCACCGCGCCTGTAGATGCCGCCAAACAGCGGCAATACGGTGCAGGAGCACACCGCCAGCAGCGTGCCGGCGATGGATGCCACACCGAACGCCACGGGCTTCGGCGAAGCCGGGCCCAGGTGCTTCATCACTGCGCCCTGGCTGATGTAGACGGCCATTGCGCCCGCGATGACGAAGGCTGGCAGCAGGCAGAGGATCACATGTTCACGGGCGTACCACTGCGTCAGGCGCAGGCCTTCCAGTACTGCGTTTTCGAAACGGGGCTGGCCCATCGGCAGGAAGAAGATCAGCAGGAACGCCGCGCACATTCCGAGCAGCACTTTGGCTTCGGTGGGATGGCGCCGCCAGAAATTACCCAAGTGCGCTCTCAGCGAAATTGGTGTGTCACTGGTCGAGGCAGGCTGCTCTTGTGCGGGGCTGTCCATGTCTGTGGTCCTCTCAGGCGTCTGCATCGATGGTAGTCAGCCTGCGCGCCGCCCTGCTGATCAGGGTCAAGCGAAGGTGAGTGGTTCCAGCTCAATCAGCCGGCAACGCCCGGTTGTACCAGTCACGGCTGCGGTTGATGCTGCGCACCAGCCAGAGCATAACCGGCACCTCGATCAACACGCCCACAACAGTCGCAAGGGCCGCACCGGAATTGAAACCATAGAGCACGATTGCAACGGCAACCGCTAGTTCGAAGAAATTCGAAGCACCGATCATTGCAGATGGGCCGGCAACATCATGGCGAACCAGGAAGCGACGGTTGAGCCAGTAGCCGAGCCCGGCGATGAATAGTGTTTGCAGCAGGATCGGTACCGCGAGCATGGCGATGATCAACGGCTGGGCCACGATCGCTTCGCCCTGGAAGGAGAACAGCAGGACGAGGGTCGCCAGCAACGCCACGATGGAAAATGGCTGCACCTTCGCCAGTGCCGCCTGAAAGGCCGGCTCACCGCGCTTCATCAGCCGGCCGCGAATGAACTGGGCGATGGCCAGCGGAATGACGATGTACATCACTACCGAGAGCAACAGGGTATCCCAGGGCACTGGAATCGACGACACGCCGAGCAGCAGGGCGACGATTGGCGCAAAGGCAAACACCATTACCACGTCGTTCAGCGCCACCTGGGTCAGGGTGAAATTGGCGTTGCCGTTGCAGAGATTGCTCCAGACGAAAACCATCGCCGTGCAGGGTGCGGCGCCCAGGAGGATCAGGCCAGCCATGTAGCTATCGAGCTCGGAAGCCGGGAGCCACGGCGCGAAGACATGTTTTATGAATACCCAGCCGAGCAGGGCCATGGTGAATGGCTTGACCGCCCAGTTGACGAACAGCGTGATGCCCATGCTCGCCCGTTGTGCATAAACCTCCCGCAGCGCCGAGAAATCGATTTTCATTAGCATCGGGATGATCATCACCCAGATCAGCAGGCCGACCGGAATGTTCACATGGGCGATTTCCAGCGCGCCGACCGCTTGTGCGGCAGCGGGCAGTCCCAGACCGAGGAGGGTGCCGGCAACGATGCAGAGAAAGACCCAGAGCGTCAGATAACGCTCGAAGAATCCGAGCGGGACGCCGGCCGCTTTCTTCCCGGCCACTTCACATTGACTGGACATCGCTAATTACACCTTTTCGCATGATGATCGGGATTGCATCGGTGGTTGCTAGGGGCGCTGCGGGGACGTTGCGGCAAGTGCCTGAACGACCTCATCGACGGTACTTCGCGCCGTGCGAGTGACGCCGATCAGCGTGGCAGATGCCATGCCGGTCCAGTCGCCGTAGCCCACCAGCCAGAGATTGGGTTGCTTCACGACACGGGTTCCTTCTACCTGTACTTTGCCATCGGCCTCGATGATGCCGAGTTCACGAAGATGATCCAGTGCCGGGCGGAAACCTGTGCACCAGATCACCGCGTCCAGGTCCTCACGACGCCCATCCGCCCACTCGACTCCCGTTTCGGTGAAGCGCGCGAAGGGGCGCTCGGCCACCAGAACGCCGCGCTCGCGAGCTTCGCGCACCGGCGGCACCATGACGATGTCACCGAAGCCGCCGGCCGGCTCGTCGATGCTGCGTCCATCCTGCTGCGCCTTCCAGCGCGCGGTGGCGCGCTCGAACAGCACGCGGCCGTCGACATCGTCGGGCAGAAACGCAGGTGGCTCCTGAGTGACCCAGCGTGTCTCGCTGACTCTGGATAACTCGGCGAGGACCTGCGCGCCGGAGTTGCCACCACCTACCACCATCACCCGTTTACCTGCGAAGGGACCAGGGTCACGGTAGTGAGCTGAGTGAATCTGCGCACCCTGAAAAAGCTCGCGCCCTTCATAAGGCGGAACGAAAGGCTTGCTCCAGGTGCCCGTCGCACTGATGACTGCGCGAGCCAGCCAATGCTGATCGCCTGCTTGCACACGCCAGAGATCGTCGAGGCGGCTGATCGTATCGACTCGAACCGATCGCTGAATGGGAAACCGGTAGCGATCTTCGTAGCGTCGCAAATAATCGATAACATCGCTGCGCGTGGGATTGCCCGGCTCGACCGGAGCAGGCATCGGCCAGCCGGCAATCGAGCTCCAGGCGGCGGGTGAGAACAGTCTCAGCGACTCCCAGGCGTGCAGCCATGCGCCGCCGGGACTGGGCTGTTCATCCAACAGCAGATAGGACAGCGACGCGCGGCGCAGAAAGTACGCAGTCGTCAGGGCGGACTGTCCTGCGCCAATGATGATGACATCGAGAACATTGGGTGCTGTCATCAAGCGGCTCCCGTGAAGGCGGATATTCGTTCGAATAAATATATGCGATGCGGAATATACGCCTCTTGTTCCGGCGCAACAAACTCGCCTTCGACAGCGCCCAGTAAATAGCCAGCCTAGCTCGAGAGAGCGCTTTACTTGCTTATGCGCTAAGCAATATATTCGCCCAAGCATATCTTATGGGGAACGGCTTCATGGCCTACAAATCGCGTGTCCTGTTCGTCTGCGTCGCCAACTCGGCACGCTCCCAGCTCGCCGAGGCGTTGCTGCGGCATACCGATTCGGAGCACTTCGAGGCGTTCAGTGCAGGCACCGCTCCCACCCAGGTCGATCTACGAGCGTTGGCAGCGCTCGAGCAGCTTGGCGTTGCGACAGTGGGTTTGCACAGCAAATCGCTGGAGGAAGTGGAAGGGCAACCGTTCGATTTCGTGATCACGCTGTGTGATAAGTCATCGTTGGAATGCCTTGCACTGCCTGGTGCGGGCGAGTACATCGCCTGGAACTTCGAAGACCCTGCCACCAGCGACCAACCGGATGCCTACCGGCACACGCTTCACGAGATACATGAGCGGATCAAGATGTTCGTGTTGGTCAAGAACAAGCGCTGAGAAGATATCAATGGTCGAGCACCTGACACCTACCACTGTATTCAAATGCCTGGCAGACGAGACTCGCGTGCGGATCGCGTTGCTCGTCGCCCGCGAAGGCGAATTGTGTGTCTGCGAGCTGACCTGTGCGCTGGATGAGAGCCAGCCAAAGATCTCGCGGCATCTGGCGCTGCTGCGCGGATGCGGAATTCTGGAAGACCGCCGTCAGGGCCAATGGGTCTACTACCGACTCCACCCGCACCTGCCTGACTGGGTGACCGACATGCTGCAGCCGATCCTGGCCGCTAACAAGAATTGGCTGGGCGATAACGTGCAGCGCCTCGAAAGTATGCGCAACCGCCCAGAGCGCGCCAGCTCATGCGCCTGAATCAAGAACGACCATGAAGATTCTCTTTCTCTGCACCGCCAACAGCTGCCGCAGCATTCTGGCCGAGGCGCTGTTTAACCATCTCGCGCCGGCCGGCATGCGCGCGTTCAGCGCCGGCAGCGAGCCAAGAGGCGAGATCAATCCACTGACGCTTGAGGCGCTGGCGCGGGCCGGCATTGCGGCTGATGGCTTGTATAGCAAGAGCAGCGACGCGCATCAGGCGCTGAATCCCGACTTCGTCATTACCGTCTGCGACAAGGCCGCTGGCGAAGCGTGTCCGGTGTATTTCGGGCCGGCCACCAAAGCGCACTGGGGGCTTGTCGATCCTTCCGAGAGCGTCGGTAGCCCCGAGGAAATAAAAGCGGCGTTCGATGCCACGCTGGTCAGGCTCAAGCTACGTTTCACCGCGTTTCTCGCGCTACCGCTCGCTCAACTGGATGCCGCTACGCTGAGAACCGAGCTGGCGCGCATCGGCACACTTTGAACTTAGCAGGACATGCCTAATGAACGACGATCTGCCCAATATCGACCCAGATCTGCTGGATATGCCTGACCTTGACAAGCTTGCTCTGCCGGCAGGTCCAGAACACAGGCCACGCGTCCTGCTGCTCTATGGCTCTAACCGGGAGCGTTCCTACAGTCGTCTGCTGGTACAGGAAGCTGCGCGCCTGCTCGAGCGTTTCGGTGCCGAGACGCGCATCTTCAATCCGTCCGGATTGCCGCTGCCGGACGATGCACCGGACAGCCATCCGAAGGTGCAGGAGCTGCGCGAGCTGATGCAGTGGTCGGAAGGTCAGGTGTGGTGTTCGCCGGAGCGTCACGGCTCGATGAGCGCGGTGTTCAAGGCGCAGATCGACTGGGTGCCGCTGGCCATGGGCGCGGTGCGGCCGACCCAGGGCAAGACGCTGGCGATCATGCAGGTCAGTGGAGGCTCTCAGTCGTTCAACGCGCTGAACCAGATGCGCGTGCTGGGCCGCTGGATGCGCATGATCACCATCCCGAACCAGTCCTCGGTGGCCAAGGCCTTTCTCGAATTCGACGACGCCGGCCGGATGAAGCCCTCGGCCTACTACGACCGCGTGGTGGATGTGATGGAGGAGCTGATCAAGTTCACCCTGCTGGTGCGCGGTCGGGCCGACTACCTGGTCGATCGCTATTCGGAACGCAAGGAGTCGGCCGAAGCGCTGTCCCGTCGCGTCAATCAACGCTCCATCTGACTTTCAGGAATCGCCCGCGTGTCCCATCCCTACGACATCCTCGATGTACCCGGCAGCGCCGGTCAGCTGATCTTCACACCGTGCCCCGGCAGCAAGGGCACCAGCGTCGACGAGGCGCTGGCTACCCTGCAAGCGGCCGGCGCTGACGCGCTGATCACCCTGATGCCTGCTGAAGAGCTGGCGCGCAACGAAGCGACGCAGCTGGCGCAGCTCTGCGTCGAGCGCGGCCTCGAGTGGTTTCACCTGCCGGTGGCTGACGAACAGGTGCCGCTGGCGGACTTCGACCAGGCTTGGGAACAGTCGGCGGATCGGATCAATGAGCTGCTGGATGCCGGCAAGCGCATCGCCATTCACTGCAAGGGCGGCTCCGGTCGTACGGGCCTGATCGCAGCGCGCATCCTGATAGACCGCGACGTGCCGCGCGCGACTGCCGTCGCCAGCGTCCAGGCGTTGCGCCCCAAGGCTATCCAGCATCCGGCCCATGTCGGCTGGATCGAACGCTTCGGCGCATGACGGGCTTCGCATGCTGAAAACCCTTGGCCTGTTCGTCATTACCGCGATAGCGGAGATCGTCGGCTGCTATCTGCCATACCTCTGGCTGAAACAGGGCAAGAGTATCTGGTTGCTGCTGCCAGCTGCGCTTTCCCTCGCGCTGTTCGCCTGGCTGCTGTCGCTGCATCCCACCGCCGCCGGGCGCGTGTATGCGGCGTACGGCGGCGTGTATGTCGGCGTGGCGCTGGTCTGGCTGTGGCTGGTCGATGGCGTTCGCCCGACCTGGTGGGACCTGCTTGGCTGCGCCGTGGCGATGCTGGGCATGGCGATCATCATGTTTGCGCCACGAACTTCCTGATTCACCTTTTAAAAGCGAGTCATCCATGAGCATCAAAGTTGGCATCAACGGCTTCGGCCGCAGCGGACGTCTGGCACTGCGCGCGGCATGGGATTGGCCGGAGCTGGACTTCGTGCAGATCAACGATCCGGCAGGGGACGCGGCCACCCATGCGCACCTGCTGAACTTCGACTCCATTCACGGTCGCTGGCAACACGAAGCGGGATCCGATGGCGACTGTCTGGTGATCGACGGTCAGCGGGTAAAGGTCAGCGCCAACAAGGCGATCAGCGAAACCGACTGGTCGGGCTGCGATCTGGTCATCGAGGCCAGCGGCAAGATGAAGACCGTTGCCGTGCTGCAGCAATATCTGGAGCAGGGCGTCAAACGCGTCGTGGTCAGCGCGCCGGTGAAGGAGCCGGGTGCACTGAACATCGTCATGGGCGTCAACGATAGTCTGTTCGATCCGGCGCAGCATCGCATCGTCACCGCGGCATCCTGCACCACCAACTGCCTGGCGCCGGTGGTCAAGGTGATCCATGAGCAGCTCGACATCCGCCACGGTTCGATCACCACCATCCATGACCTGACCAATACCCAGAGCATTCTCGATCAGCCGCACAAGGACCTGCGCCGCGCTCGGGCCTCGGGCATGAGCCTGATTCCCACGACTACCGGCTCGGCCACGGCGATCGCTGAAATCTTCCCGGAGCTGCGCGGCAAGCTGAACGGCCATGCCGTGCGCGTGCCGCTGGCCAATGCCTCGCTGACCGATTGCGTGTTCGAAGTGGAGCGCGCTACCGATGCCGCTGAGGTGAACCAGCTGCTCAAAGCCGCGGCAGAGGGCGAGCTGAAGGGCATCCTCGGGTATGAGGAGCGGCCGCTGGTTTCCATCGACTACCGCACCGACCCGCGCTCGTCGATCATCGATGCGCTGTCGACCATGGTGGTCAACGGCACTCAGGTGAAGATCTACGCCTGGTACGACAACGAATGGGGCTACGCCAACCGCACCGTGGAACTGGCGCGCATGGTGGGGCTGGCAGGGTGAGATGCCGCTGAGAGGCGTTCGCTGAGAGCGGTGCGGGCTATGGAAGAAGGGCAGGTAGGGTGGGCTGGAGCCCACCCTACGGCAAATCCGTGACTCGAATCCCCGACCTTGTTTCTCGGCATGCCACGCCATCGCCAATCTAGCTGCGCAGTACACCTGCTCAATCAATCCGGAACCGACCATGCAAGCCTTTGCCAGACTGTCCCCCGAGGTGCGCCAGTACCTGATCGTCACCGGTAACTACTGGGCGTTCACGCTCACCGACGGCGCGCTGCGCATGCTGGTGGTGCTGCATTTCCATTCGTTGGGCTACACGCCACTGCAGATCGCGGCGCTGTTCCTGTTCTACGAGGTGTTTGGTGTTGTCACCAATCTGGTTGGCGGCTATCTCGGCGCTCGACTCGGCCTGAACCGGACGATGAACCTTGGCCTGGCGATGCAGGTGGTGGCGCTGCTGATGCTCACCGTGCCAGCGGCGTGGCTGACGGTGCCTTGGGTGATGGGTGCGCAGGCGTTGTCCGGTATCGCCAAGGATCTGAACAAGATGTCGGCCAAGAGCTCGATCAAGCTCCTGGTACCCGACAGCCAGCAGGGCACGCTGTACAAGTGGGTGGCCATCCTCACCGGCTCGAAGAATGCCCTCAAGGGCGTGGGATTTTTCCTTGGTGGCGCACTGCTGACGCTGCTGGGATTCGGCGGCGCGGTCCTGGCGATGGCTGCGGTGCTAGCCGTGATCTGGATCGGCAGCCTGGTGCTGTTGAAAAAGGATCTTGGCAAGGCGAAGGCCAAACCGAAGTTCAAGGACATCCTCTCCAAAAGCCAGGCAATCAACGTACTGTCGGCCGCGCGGCTGTTTCTCTTCGGGGCTCGCGATGTCTGGTTCGTCATCGCGCTACCGGTGTACCTGAGCACCGTCTTCGGCTGGAATTTCTGGATGGTCGGCGGCTTTCTGGCCTGCTGGATCATCGGCTATGGCATCGTCCAGTCGATAGCGCCGGCCATTACCGGCAAGCGCAGCGGCAAGGTACCGGATGGACGTGCGGCCTTCATCTGGGCCGCGCTGCTGGCGGCGCTACCGGCGGCAATCGCTGTGGGCCTGACAACTGATGCATCGCCGCAATGGGTGCTGATCGGCGGGCTGCTGCTGTTCGGTGCGCTGTTCGCAGTGAATTCCTCGCTGCACAGCTATCTGATCGTCAGCTACGCCAAGGAAGACGGCGTTTCGCTGGACGTGGGGTTCTATTACATGTCCAACGCCATGGGTCGGTTGATCGGAACCCTGCTCTCCGGTTGGGTGTTCCAGGCCTATGGGTTGCAGGCTTGCCTGTGGGTATCGTCACTTTTCGTGCTGCTCGCCGCGATTATCTCCCTGCGCCTGCCTCGTCACACGCGATAGCTGAGTAGGGAAGGTCGGGCGCGAACGCCCGACCCGTATCGCTTAGTAGCTGTACTGCAGCTGTGCCCAAAGTTTCTCGGTATCCACCGAATAGTCGTCCGCGTCGTAGCCGGCGTACTTGACCGTTGCGACCAGCCCTTTGACCAGCGGGATGGCGCGGCTGTAAGCGATGTTGATCTCTTCCCCGTACTGCTCGCTACCACGCTCGGCGCGGAAGTCGTGGTACCAGGCCTGCAGCGTGCCGCCCAAGAGCGGTAGTGTGCCCCCCAGGTAAACGTCCTGCACACCGTCCGCGGGCGTCAGCAGGAAGGTGTCGGCCCAGCCCTGAAAGGCGTGCTTGGTGGCCAACGGCGTCTGGAAGGCGCGATTGCCCGGCCCCGAGTCGCCGCCCAGTACTTCCACGCCCGCTTTAAGAGTCGCACCCTTGAGGGCGTAGCCAAGTTCGGCCAGGTAGTACTCGCTGCTCAGCTCCTGTGGATTGTCGGCGTAGTCCTGCTGGCGTGCATATTCAAGCGCATAGCTGATGCCGTGGAGGGCACCGTTCAGACGCAGACCTGTGGTCTTGCTGGACAGGGTGCCGAGCGCAGCGGCGGGTGCAGTGGCGATGTTGTCCAGTCCCAGCAGATAGCTGTAGGCGGTGGCCGTCAGCGCCGGTGAGTGAGCGTAGCGGGCGTTGAACAGATGGCTGTGGCCTTCGATATTGGCCGGGTTGGCGCGATTGTCGAAACGGTTGTCGCCCGGGCCGAAGGTCGTGTTGATGTTGTTGATGTAGGCGTAAGTCAGGGTCAGCTTGTCGAGCGGTTGCAGCTGGCCCAGCACACCGTCGTAGGTTTGTTCGCTCTGCCGCCAATCGACGCCACCGACGAAGCGCTGGTTGTCCAGATTGATGCGCTGACGGCCGGCAATGGCGTTGCCGAACGCGTGGTCGTAGCGCAACAGCGCCTGGTTGATCTCGCTGCCGTCGGGGTCGGCTACCACGGAGTAATCGGTCTGGCCGTTGCGTGTGCTGTTGTAGGCGGCATCACCCAGGCGGCTTACGTTGTCTGCCTCGACCAGAGCCGACAGGCCGTACCACTTGCCGGTCTGAAAGCCGACGCGGGTGCGCAGCGTCTGGGCGTTGGCGTGCTCAAGTGCGTTGTCCTGATCGACGTGCTCGTAGCGATAGCGCACATCCAGAATCGGTTTCGCGTCGGTGAACAAGCTGCTGAAGGTTTCCTGAGCGAAAACCGCCGGACTGCATAACAGGCCAGCGCTCAGCAGGTAGGGGGTCAGATGATGGGGATGCAGGTTCTTCATGTGTCGCTCCTTGGTTGACATCGGAGCGAAAGATAGGCTGCTTACTATTTTTGCCATTGACAGCCGTCAAGGCCACAGAAAAGCTCTGGAACAGGCCTTGCGACCCGTTCGCGAGGCCTGACAGGAGTCGAGCTTAGCTAGCTGTGTACGGCGGTTCTCAGCATGCCGATATCATGTGCGGCGCGCTGAATCAGTGCGGCAGCGTTCGGCCCGGCCTTGTCATGACCGTTACGACGCCCGCGGCGCCAATGCACCATGGGCTGGAGTGCACTGATATCCGATCGGGTAACCAGTTCTTCGAGTGATCGCTTGCTCATGTTCGCGTCCTCACGTCGTGAGTTCGGTGGAGCGTCCTTGCGCCATGGGGAGTCCATGAGCAGACGATGCGCGATGATTGTTACAGCGGTTTGGCAGCACGGCGCAATCGGATGGCCGGTGCAGGGAGGAGAAGACGGCTAACGCGCCAGCATCAGACTTCGGTGATCGCGCTGACGCTGGTGATGCCAGCGTTCCAGATCATCTCGTAGTGTGCGGTCTGAACGATGGACAGTACGCGCCGCGGCGTCATGAGTGCCCAGCAGTGCCGGCCTGGGCTACGTACCGAGTGATACCGCAACCCGGGGAATCCCTCTTGCCTGGCGAGGCGACCGAACTGGCGGGACTGGAAGTAATCATCCGCGTCGTAGATCGGATCCGACATCGACACGCTCGTGGCATCCAGCAGCCCGGCCTCGTTGAATTGACATGACAACCCGCGGAAAACGAACCGCTCGAAGTTCAAGCCTACGACATTCGACCAGTAGTGCTCCTGGTGATACCGCACCTCGGCCAGTGCCGTTTCCATGCTGTCGGCCAGATACAACACGCCGTAGCTGCCATCGCTGAAACGAGAGCCGGCTGGATTCACGTGGGTGAACGGCGCCGTAGCGTAGGAGCAGCCCGGAATGCCGAATGGTATTTCTGACCGAGGAATCAGCTCGAGGCGGCCAGTTTCGTTGTGCAATCTCGGGTTTGTCAGCGCCTGCAACTGATAGAGGATTTCAAATTCCTCGGCGTCGGCTACGTCATCGAACAAATCGATGGGGGGATACTTGGAGTTCACCAGCCGATAGGCCTGACAACGGGCATCGGCCCGCACGGGAAGCCCTTTTGGCACTACCACTGCGCGCCTCGCAGGCTGTCGATACGACGGAACGACTCGTACAGGGAAATCATGTCCCCCTGAGCCATTACCTCCAGTGGCGATCGCCCGTTGAAGAATTCGTTGTGATTGGGCATTGCCGGAAAGCCGTAAGTGTTTTCCGGGTTATCGAAGATCAGCCGAAGTGCTGCGTGGATGTTGAGAATGAAACTGACGCGCTGCATCTGGTCGGGGTCCAGACTGACCGACCAATCTGCATTGCGGAGTTTGGCCCGTGCGTGAGTACTGCGGGAGATACGCAGTATCCGACAGGCCTGTTCGGTAGACGCCTGCCATTTTTCGAGAACGTTCACCGCAGTTCGAAGGCCGGCGGCGCACTGGTCTTTGGTAAACGCGGGTGCCTGAAGAGTCGCAGTCATGGCAATTGCTCGGTTAATTCCATGGACTCAGCATAGCATCTTATGTGTCTGTAGACACAATTATGCACACGCTATCTTTCTGGATACTGATAACGGCAACAGTGCGAGTGCCGGCAAGTTCGATATGAACTCAGCCAACAACCAGGCTGGTCATTGCGTTCGGTGGGTAAGGAGTTTGCCAAGCGTTACGGTGGTGACGGGAGTGCTCGCGTCAATTGCAAAAGATCAGCAATGCGCAAATGACACTGCGAAGCTGGAAGGCTGAAAGCCGCGTAAAGACTGGTGCCCGGAGCGGGGGTCGAACCCGCATACCCTTTCGGATGAGGGATTTTAAGTCCCTTGCGTATACCAATTTCGCCATCCGGGCGGAGGCTGCGTAGCAGTGCGCCGATGGGGAGTCGGCGGCGCAGGACTATAGCGAGCCTCCGGACACCACGCAACCCGAACGGCGCCGTTGCGTGGCCTCAGTCGCTGGAAACTGGCGAAAGCTGCCACCAGCTCGGCAGCAGGCGGCGTATCTGCGACCGGCCGAAACGGTCGTCGATCAGGTGCACGACGCCTTCATCGCTCTGTGTGCGGATAACCCGCCCCGCAGCCTGCACGACTTTCTGCAGCCCGGGGTAGAGGTAGGTGTAGTCGTAACCCAGGCCGCGGCCGAATAGCTGCTCAAGGCGTGCCTTGAACTGCTCGTTGACCGGATTGACCTGTGGCAGGCCGAGGGTGGCGATAAAAGCGCCAATCAAGCGGTTGCCTGGCAGGTCGATGCCTTCGGCGAATGCGCCGCCGAGCACCGCAAAACCGACGCCCTTGCTGTGTTCGGTGAATCGGTCGAGAAATGCACTGCGGGCCGCTTCCTGCATGCCGCGAGTCTGCTCCCAGAAGGGCACGTCCGGATACTGCTCGCGCAGCAGGGCGGTCACCTGTTGCAGGTAATCAAAGCTGCTGAAGAACGCCAGGTAGTTGCCGGCGCGCTCGCGATATTGCTGGGCGATGAGCGCAACCACGGCACCCAGCGAGGCCTGGCGGTGCTGATAGCGGGTCGAGACATGCTCGGCCAGGCATACCCGCAGCTGATCGGCCTGGAATGGCGATTCGACCTCGATCCAGGCGCTACCCGTGGGCAGGCCCAACATATCGGCATGGAACCGGCGCGGGTTCAGCGTGGCCGAGAACAGCACCGTCGAACGAGCCTGTTCTAACCGTGGCGCGAGGAAGGGCGCTGGAACCACATTGCGCAGGCACAGCATCGAACGCTTGGTCTTGCCGCGGCCAGTTGCGGGTAACAGGCTGATATCGAACAACGAATGCTCGCCGAACAGTTCGGCGATCCGGCAGAAATGCATGGCATCGAAATAGGCCCGTTGCAGCTCTGCATCCAGCCCGCCGGGCTGTTCGCCAAGGTAATCGGTGACGGCGCTGACGGCCTGTTGCAGCGCGCCGAGCAGCTTGAGCGGCAGCTCGGGCTGCACCTGATAATTCGCCAGCTGCTCGCGATGCAGGTCGTTCCAGCAGCGCTGTACCCGACCCAGCGGGCGTTTCAAGGGCGCCGGCGCCTTGCCGCCGAGACCGGCAAAGACCCGCTGATCGAGCTCGGCGCTGTACATGCCGCGCGCGCGTTCGAGCAGGTTGTGCGCTTCGTCCACCAGCACGCTGATACGCCAGTCATTGTTGAGCGTCAGGCCGTAGAGCTGGGCGCTGATGTCGAAATAGTAGTTGTAGTCGCCGACCACGGCGTCCGCCCAGCGCGCCAGCTCCTGGCTGAGGTAATAGGGGCAGACCTGATGGGCGAGGGCGACCTCTCGCAGGGCCGCTTGGTCGAGCATGCTGTGCTGCAATGCCGCTGCTCGGGCCGCGGGCAAACGATCATAGAAACCCTTCGCCAACGGGCAGGATTCGCCGTGACAGGCCTTGTCCGGGTGCTCGCAGGCCTTGTCACGTGCGATCAACTCGAGCACACGCAATTCACCCGCGCCGTTGCGCTGTAGCGTTTGCAGTGCATCCAGCGCCAGGCGGCGGCCGGAGGTCTTGGCAGCGAGAAAGAACAGCTTGTCGAGCTGCTGGCCGGGAAACGCCTTGAGCTGCGGAAACAGCGTGCCCAGGGTCTTGCCGATACCGGTCGGCGCTTGCGCCATGAGCGTGGTGCCGGTACAGGCTGCCTTGTACACCGCCTCGGCGAGTTGCCGCTGGCCGGTGCGGAAATCGGCATGAGGAAAACCCAGCGCGGTGAGCGCCTGATTGCGCGCGTCGCGATGGGCCAGTTCCTGTTCGGCCCAGTCGAGAAACGCCTGACACTGGGTTTCGAAAAAAAGGCGCAGGCTCCGTGCTCCGTGGCGTTCGACGAAGAGGGTTTCCTTGTGGCTGGCGACGTCGAAATAGACCAGTGCCAGCTCGACCTCGTCGAGCTGGCGCGTCTGACACATCAGCCAGCCGTAGATCTTCGCCTGCGCCCAGTGCAATTGCTGATGGTTGGCCGGCTGACGTTCCAGATCCCCGCGGAAGGTTTTGATTTCTTCCAGGCGGTTCCGCGCCGGGTCGTAGCCATCGGCGCGGCCGCGCACCATGAGTTTTCCGTATTGGCCCTCCAGAGCCACTTCACGTTCGTAGCCCTCGCCGCGCCTGGCGCTGACCTGGGCGTGGCCGGCGATGCCTTCCAGCGCGGTGGGCGATGGTGTGAAGCGCAGGTCCAGATCGCCGACCTTGGCGGTGAATTCGCAGAGCGCGCGCACCGCGACCCGATAGCTCACGCCATGACCTCAGCCCATTGCACATGGCAGACCGCAATCGGCAGACCGTGCTGATGGGCGTAATCGATCCAGCGCTTCTGGTTGTCCTGCAGGCGGTCGCCCGGGCCTTTCACCTCGATCATCCGGTAGCGGCGTTCTTCGGGCCACAGCTGGATGAGGTCCGGTAGGCCAGTGCGATTGCCGCAAACATCGGCGAGGATGCGCTGGAACATCAGCTTCAGATGCGCGGCGGGAATGCACGTCAGGGCATGGGTCAACAGCTCCTCGTCGAGCAGCCCCCAGGCAACGAACGCGTTATGAATGCCGAGCTTTGCCTGGAAGGTGCGCCAGATGCAGTCGCGGTAGTCGTCACTGTCGAGACAGGCCAGGCATGCGGCAAACAGGTCGGCACGCCGTTGATGAAAATCCGCACGATTCAGATCGGCCGGCGCCCAGTGGAAAGGGTGGAAGAACGCACCGGGCAACGGTGCGAAGATCGCGTCCCAGCAAAGCAAGCCGAACAACGAGCCGACCAGGGCATTCTCGACGTAGTAGACCGGCGCGTCTGGTATCGACAGGTGCTCGCGCACCGCATGCTCGACGCTACAGCCGGCCCGGGGCAGGATCAGGTCGAGCTGCTCCGGCTTGCGGTTGAGTGAGCGCAGCGTAGGGATACCCAGGCTGCGCTGCAGGCGCGGCTTGATTCGCTGCAGTTGCTGCAGTTCGTGCTCACTCTGCGGCGCAGCCTGCGCCTGATCCAGCAGCTCCAGCGCTGCTGCAGGCTGGCCACAGCGTTCGAGCACGCGAATCGCGCGCTCGCGGGCACCGGGATAGCTATTGGAGGCATGCAGGCGCAGGGCTTCCGGCAGGTCACCGATGCGTTCGAACTGCTGGCCGATGCTCAGCAGCAGCTTGCCGCGGCGGCTTTCCAGCCAGGCGTTGGCATAGGGCTCATCGGGCACGTCGGCCAGCACGTCGCTCAATGGCTCGCCGGTATCGAAACGCTCGCGGCAACGATGCAGATGCAGATAGGCATCCAGCTCGGTGCGGCAGTTGAAGGCGCGGGAGCTGGGCGAGAAGACGACCTGCTCGTAACGGTAGATGCCGAGGTCGGCCAGAACGAACTCGGACCAGTCCTGATGGATGTTGCCGAAGAACAGCAAACGCAGGCGCTCACAGAGCTCGTCGATGCATAACGCAAATACCGCGTCTTCGATCTGGCCGCACCACGCCTGAAACGGCTTGGCCATCTGGTGGTCGGCGCGCAGCTTATCCAGCAGCTCGGCCTTGCGCAGGCTGGCTGATGCAGACGACCCGAACACCTGCAGCAGCTCGCCTTTGGTCAGCAAAGCGAACAGCTGCTCGAGCGTCAGCGCCGAAGACGCATCGACCCACCCCTGATCGATCAATGGCTCTACCGCGCGACGCGAGCAGCCAATCTCCGGATAGTGCAGCTTGCTTGCTCGAAACAGCATGCCCTTGCGCATCACCATGCGCACCAGCAGCGCCTGGGAAGGCTGCGGCAACAGGGCGAAACGCTCGATAAATGCCAGCTCGGTTTCATCCAGCAGGTCACTGTGGTGACGGCTCACCCAGGCCAGAACCTGTCGGAAGTTTTCGAGGTAGTAGAAGGGATTTTCCAGGGCCTGACGCATTGCACATCCGCTGCAGCTGGGGCGCGCGCGGCCCGCTCAAAGACTGGCTATTTATACAGTTTGAGCGGCGTTTGGCAATTGCCCGGTGATCAGCGGAAGCCTCACCAGCTACAGCAGGCGGCTAGACGCCGCCTGCTGTGACGTCGTTGGCGAGGTCAGACCGTGCGCGAAAAACGACCGCGCTGCTCGCCGCCGAGATAGGCGTCGAAGGCCATGGCGACGTTGCGCATCATCAGCTGCCCTTGCGGTAAGAGGACCAGCGCATCGTCGTGCAGCTCAACCAGGCCATCGGCCACCGGTTCGGCGAGCTTTGCCA
>NZ_DAMCPO010000022.1:0-77576 GCF_032106285.1 Stutzerimonas kunmingensis | reverse complement strand
GTCGGGGGTCGGGGGTCGGGGCGAGCGTAGGGTGGATAACGCGAAGCTTATCCACCATGGGTCCGTTGCATGGCGAAACGTCGGGCAGGGCCTCCGACGCGTGGAAAACGCTTCGCGGTTTTCCACCCTACGGCCATCAAGCATGGAGCGGATTCCGGGCTGACGTCGGCTCTAACGCCCCGGCTGCGCGCGGAAACCCGGCACGCTGCTCGGGCGGTCGATGCGCGCAGCGGGCATGGTGCAATTGAGATCGCGGAAGGGACGGCCGTCGAGCTGCTCCCAGCCTTCGCCCGGGGAGGTCTGGCGGCAGATGATGGTGCCGTCGAGCTTGCTCTGCCATTGGTAATAGGGCGCCGGCGCGGCGCTGGCGGCGATGGGCAGGAACAGACTGAGGGCGAGCAGGAAAATGCGCATGGCGGACTTCGGCGGTGCGATGGCGCCACTCTAACCCTTCGGCTGGCCTTGGCAAGCGCCGTCCGGCGCACTCAGAACCAGACCCGCGCCGCCTCGCGCAGGAAGATCTCCACGGTCTTCGGCCCGATGCCCTCGAACGCCAGCAGCCGCTTCTCCACCCCGTCGCGCGTCTCACCGAGCTCACGCAGGCAGCCCAGCCTGCCGTCGTACTCGGTCAGCAGCTTGTCGCCGAGCTTCAGCAGGCGCGCGGCAGTGGACTCGTCGTAGCGCACGTAGCGCGCCTGGCCGAGCAGCTGGACCAACCGGCGCGGGCCACAGTCACGCAGCTTGCGCGGCGTGTCGAGCCGATTGCGCTCTACCAGTACCCGGTAGGCCTCGGCGGCGATGTCGCGCTGGATGCGCTTGCCGAACAGAAAGCTGGCAACGAACCACTTGAACAGCTCCGCCTCGCCGCGGGTCACGTCGATGCCCAGATCCTCTGCGCCTATTTCTGCAGTCATACCGCCTCCGCGTTCGCTCACTCATTCGAAGGCCGCGGCGGACAGAGGTTCGCACAGCGATGAGCGGATTTCCGCCCATCGCTCGACAGTTATAGGCGGTTTCTTGCCGACTGCCCGTCAAAGGATGTCGGCAAGCGCCGATCCAGAGCGCTGCGGCGGACTGGCACGGCTTCTGCTAATGGCAATGTGCTCGATGCGATTCCAACGACAAGAAGAGCTACCAGCGATATCCATCCTCCGGACTCTCCGGTGTCATCGCCCCTCTGCTTGTTCGTCTGGCGCGTTCCCGAACGCGGCATCGTCTATCGTCAACATGCTGCGTCAACCAATAAAAACGAAACGGAGATCCACCATGAGACTGACCAAACGCCTGGGCCTGCTCGCTGCCGCTGCGGCCTTCACTGCCAGCACCGCGGCCGTCGCTGCGCCGACCTTCATCAACATCCTCACCGGCGGCACCAGCGGTGTGTACTACCCGATCGGCGTAGCCCTGTCGCAGCAGTACAACAAGATCGATGGCGCCAAGACTTCCGTGCAGGCCACCAAGGCTTCGGTGGAAAACCTCAACCTGCTGCAGGCCGGCCGTGGCGAACTGGCCTTCTCCCTGGGTGACTCGGTTGCCGACGCCTGGAACGGTGTCGAGGACGCCGGCTTCAAGGCTCCGCTCAAGCGTCTGCGCGCCATCGCCGGTACCTACAACAACTACATCCAGATCGTTGCCAGCGAAGAGTCCGGCATCAAGACCCTGGAAGACCTCAAGGGCAAGCGCATCTCCGTCGGCGCGCCGAAGTCCGGCACCGAGCTGAACGCCCGCGCGATCTTCAAGGCCGCCGGTCTGGACTACAAGGACATGGGCCGCGTCGAGTTCCTGCCCTACGCCGAGTCGGTCGAGCTGATCAAGAACCGCCAGCTGGACGCCACCCTGCAGTCCTCGGGCCTGGGCATGGCCGCCATCCGCGACCTGGCCAGCACCATGCCGGTAACCTTCGTCGAGATTCCGGCCGCCGTGGTCGAGAAGATCGAGAGCGACGCCTACCAGGCCGGCGTGATTCCGGCCGGCACCTACGACGGTCAGGATGCCGACGTTCCGACCGTGGCCATCACCAACATCCTGGTCAGCCACGAGAAGGTCTCCGATGAAGTGGCCTACCAGATGACCAAGCTGATGTTCGACAACCTGTCGTCCCTGGGCAACGCCCACTCCGCCGCCAAGGACATCAAGCTGGAAAACGCCACCAAGAACCTGCCGATTCCGCTGCACCCGGGTGCCGAGCGCTTCTACAAGGAAGCCGGGGTTCTCAAGTAACCCAGCGCTGACAGACGGGCGGAGCGGGCCCTGCGGCCTGCTCCAGCCCGCATCCTTGTAGCAGCAGGCTTGCCCGCGTTGCCTCGTTGGCAAGCCTGCTTCTACAGGCCCCACCTTGCAGTGAGAGAGTGATTCCCATGAGCGAAAGCCAAGGGCTGCACGCCAGCCCCAGCGAATGGCCGAGGGCGCTGTTCTACGTCGCCCTGCTGTTCTCCATCTATCAGATCGTCACCGCCGCCTTTCACCCGGTGTCCAGCCAGGTGCTGCGCGCCGGTCACGTCGGCTTCCTGTTGCTGCTGGTGTTCCTCTGCTATCCGGCCCGCGGCAACGGCAAGCCGTTCCAGCCAGTGGCCTGGCTGCTTGGCCTGGCCGGTTTCGCGACGTTTTTCTACCAGTGGTATTTCGAGGCGGACCTGATCCAGCGCTCCGGCGACATGACCACCACCGACATGGCGGTCGGCCTGACGCTGATCGTGCTGGTCTTCGAGGCCGCTCGCCGGGTGATGGGCATCGCCCTGCCGATCATCTGCGGGCTGTTCCTCGCCTACGGCCTGCTCGGCGAATACCTGCCCGGTGATCTCGCCCACCGTGGCTATTACCTGGACCAGATCGTCAACCAGCTGTCGTTCGGCACCGAAGGCCTGTACGGCACGCCGACCTACGTTTCGGCGACCTACATCTTCCTGTTCATCCTGTTCGGCTCGTTCCTCGAGCAGGCGGGGATGATCAAGCTGTTCACCGACTTCGCCATGGGCCTGTTCGGCCACAAGCTCGGCGGCCCGGCCAAGGTGTCGGTGGTGTCCTCGGCATTGATGGGCACCATCACCGGCTCCGGCGTGGCCAACGTGGTCACCACCGGTCAGTTCACCATTCCGCTGATGAAGCGCTTCGGCTATCGCCCGGCCTTCGCCGGCGGCGTCGAGGCCACTTCCTCGATGGGCAGCCAGATCATGCCGCCGGTGATGGGCGCGGTGGCCTTCATCATGGCCGAGACCATCAACGTGCCCTTCGTCGAGATCGCCAAGGCCGCGCTGATTCCGGCGCTGCTGTACTTCGGCTCGGTGTTCTGGATGGTCCATCTGGAAGCCAAGCGAGCCGGCCTCAAGGGCCTGCCGAAAGACGAGTGCCCGAGTGCCTGGGCTGCGGTCAAGGAACGCTGGTACCTGCTGATCCCGCTACTGGTACTGGTCTGGCTGCTGTTCTCCGGACGCACGCCGATGTTCGCCGGCACCATCGGCCTGGCGCTGACGGCGATCGTCATCCTCGGTTCGGCAATCATCCTCAAGGTGTCGTCGTTCGGCCTGCGAATCGCCTTCTGGATCGCCCTCGGCCTGCTCTGCGCCGGTTTCTTCCAGCTCGGCATCGGGGTGATCTTCGGCGTCATCGCGGCTCTGGTGGCCGTATGCTGGTTCATCAAGGGCGGTCGCGACACCCTGGTCATCTGCCTGCACGCGCTGGTCGAAGGCGCGCGCCATGCGGTGCCGGTGGGTATCGCCTGCGCCCTGGTCGGGGTGATCATCGGCATCGTTTCGCTGACCGGCGTGGCCTCGACCTTCGCGGGGTACATCCTCGCGGTCGGCGAGAACAACCTGTTCCTCTCGCTCATCCTGACCATGCTGACCTGCCTGGTGCTGGGCATGGGCATCCCGACCATCCCCAACTACATCATCACCAGCTCGATCGCCGCGCCCGCGCTGCTCGACCTTGGCGTGCCGCTGATCGTCTCGCACATGTTCGTCTTCTACTTCGGCATCATGGCCGACCTCACCCCGCCGGTGGCGCTGGCCTGCTTCGCCGCCGCGCCGATCGCCAAGGAGAAGGGCCTGAAGATCAGCATGTGGGCCATCCGCATCGCCATCGCAGGTTTCATCGTGCCGTTCATGGCGGTGTACAACCCGGCGCTGATGATGCAGGGCGGGGACTGGGGCGCCACGCTGTACATGCTGTTCAAGGCGGCCTTCGCCATCGGCCTGTGGGGCGCGGTGTTCACCGGCTACCTGCAGCGGCCCATGGCGCTGTGGGAGAAGCTGCTGGGCTTCGTCGCCGGCGCCGCGATGATCCTCGCCACACCGATGAGTGACGAGGTCGGCTTCGCCCTCGGCGTGATCTTCCTCGCTCAGCACATCTGGCGCGCCCGCCGCGCCGAGCGTCTGGCGGCCGCATGATCGGTCTGTGCCTGGGGCTGGCAGGCGTGGTGTGGGCCGAAGTGCCCGCCCCCGCCTTCACCCTGGCGTGGAACCACACGATCGAGAAGATCCGCTGGGAAGAGGATTACCGCGTGACGCCGGACGGGCTGCTGCTCGGCGAAGCGCGGGTCAAGGGTTCTGGTGCCGGGATGGAAATCCCGGATGACGCCGAACTGCGCGACGGGGCCTGGCACTACCAGCGCCAGATGCCTGCGTTGCCACTCCTGCGCCTGGGGCGAACCCCCGAGGCAGGGGATTACCAACTGTGTTTTGACCAGCGTTGCCACGCGATGAGCGAATGGCTAGGCCCGCCACAAGCGGACCAGCCGGCGCTGGAAGTCTGGGGCTGTACCGTGCAAGCGGCGAGTGTCGGGAACGATTGACCGGCTCGCCGGTGATCGTTGAGGAGGGGTGTTCGCGGAGGCGGCACCCCTTTTTCTTTCTTTTGGTCATTCGGAATTCAAGGGACTTGGGCGCGTTGGATGAACGTTTTGCTTCATGGCCGTTGGCGAGTTGCCTGAAGACTTGGTTTCGCCCTGCTGGGCGAGTCACTTTTTCCAGACGCGGAAAAAGTAACCAAAAACGCTTTGCCCCTGCATCCGGCCCTGCGCTTCGCTCCGGGTTCGTTCACTACGCCGCCGCTCCGAGGGTCGCCGTACAAGGGCCATCCATGGCCCTTTACGGCTCTCGCCGCATCCCTGCGGCTCGCCCCTCTGCACGACGGCTCCGTTCACCCTCCTGAAGGGGCGTTTGGAGTCGCCTGGTAGGCTGTGCAAGATGAACAGATGGACCGATTTACCCGGCGTTCAGATGTTCACTTATGGCCCAAAGCTCCACGTTCATATGCGCGGGCTCATCCCTCGTACTTGCATCAAGGGCGCTAACATCTCTACGGCATGCTCAGGCAGGAGCGTGGCCACCATCGTCCGCTTTACTGGTTTCCTGTGCACACGCTATCAGGCGATGCCATTCGCCCCTTTCAGGAGGCCGAGTGGAATCGTTGCGGAGGGGAGCAAGCGGCATGGATGCCGCGAGAGGCGTAAAGGGCCATGGATGGCCCTTGTACGCCGGCCCCCGGAGCGACGATGGAACGAGGGAAGTCGAGCGCAGCGAGACCCGGATGGCAGGGGCAAAGCGTTTTTGCTTACTTTTTTCGCGACTGAAAAAAGTGAGTCGCCCAGCAGGGCGAAACCAAGCCGCCAAGCAGCTCGGAAATCGGCCACTAAAAAAAGCCGATAATGCCCCTAACTCCGCATCACCTTTCCCGAGCCCATAAAAAAGACGCACATCCCTTTCAGTGATGTGCGCCAAAGCGTCCCGCTCGCACGCTGTTACTTGGTCTGCATGATCAGATCCCGACGCATCAGCGTCTTGATCTTCACCAGATGGTCGTCTTCCTGAGTCTTGGCATGAACGAAGCTATCGGCGATGTTCGGATGACCGGCCGCCTGCGCCAGTTCGATCAGCAGTTCCCAGGCGGCGTTGTCAGCCAGCTCGGCCGTCAGCAGTGCGTTCATGCACTGCGCGACGTTGGTCCGCGGATCGGTCAGCACCTGCATGATGCCCATCGCCATGACCCCGGCGACATCCGCGCTGGGCGTCTGCGCGGTGGGGTCGGCACCGAGTTTTTCCATCGCCGCATGCACCAGCATCATGTGCTCGAACTCTTCGTCGCGGATGTGCTGCAGCACGCCCACCAGGTCGTTGCCCGAGTCCAGGTTGCGCGCCTTGGCGATCATCGCCTCGTACAGGCGCACGCCGTTGCGTTCGAAGGCCAGGCGCTCGCCGAGCTTGTCGATGAACACCTCGGGGCTCTTGCCCTTCATCATGTCGAAGCTGGTCTTGAGCATGCCCTTGGCCGAGCCAGGCACCGGCACGGAGCCGATGCGGTCGGCCTCTTCGTTGCGTTCGGCACGCTCGACGAGCATGCCGCGCTCATCACCCGGCACGTCCGGGTGGATGTCGTTGACGGCATCGAGCAGGCGCTTGGTGTCCTTCGGGGACATCTGCACGCCGGTGTAGTTGGTACCTACTTTCGCTGCAGTAGCCATGTTTGTCTCCTCAGGAAGCCTTGCGCATCAGTTCGCCACCCGGCGCCCACTGGTAACCCGCCGAGACGATGTCCGAGGCGAGCCCTTCCGAGGCGAGGTGGTTGCGGTAATCGAGCGAGGACTGCGGCTCCTTGGCCTTGTCCACATAGGCCGGGCCGGCAGTGCGCAGGTTGACCTCGGCGGCCAGCACCTGGCGGACGAAATCGCGCTGGCTCTTGAACTCGACCATCTTCGGCAGCGGACCGGCGAGAATCTCGGCCGGGTCGCGGCGCTCGAGCTTCTTGAACCATTCGCAGGCGACATTGAGGTGGCCCAGCTCGTAGTCGAGGAAGCGCTCCCACATGGCCTTGATCCGCGGGTTGGTCTCCTGCTCGGCGCAGCTGGCGTACATGTAGACCTCCATCGCCTCGTGCACCAGCCACTTCTCGATATGGCTTTCGCTGGGATCGGAGAGCGAGCCGTACTGGGTCACGTGCTGTTCTTCCACCGAGGCGATCTCGGCATACAGCTGGCGCGCCAGCGGGTCGGCGAACAGCGGGCCGATGTTCATGTAGTAATCGTGGGTCTGGTATTCCGCGCCGGTGATCAGCGCCGCGTGGATCTTGGTGATCAGCGCCGCGCTTTCCTTCTCGTAGTTGTCGCGGATATCGTTCTCCGGGTGCCGGTGGTGCTCGGACGTCTTGCGGCCGGGAACGATGTCGGTATAGCCCTGCAGAATGTTGTTGGCATCCTTGCCCTCGAGGCGATCGAGCATCGCCGAGTAGCGGTACAGGTGGTCGAAGTCCTCCAGCAAGCCGAAGCGATAGGTCTGCGCCTGGTAGGGGTCGGGCTCGCTCTGTGCCACGGCCGCGGTCACCTCGATCGCGACCTGCTCGTAGGCGACGGTGGTTTCCAGTGGCGAGTGGTCGGCGCCGATCAGCCAGTTGATCATGGTCGCCTGGTGCTGCTCGGTACGCCGGATCTGCGCCAGCGGCAGGCGCAGTTCCTTGTTGAAGCGGGCGATGCCGTGGCTCAGGCGCAGGGCGTCGGTCTCGACCCCGTTCATGAGGATGATACGGACACGGGTAAAGGCATCGTCATCAAGCTTGCTGATCGGCTTGCCGGCCATTTCCTTCCATGTGAATTTCTGCTTCTCCAGTGGCGTGCCTTTGTTGTCGAAAATTCCGGAAATGGTCTCCATGGAGCCTCCGTTGTTATGCGTGGATATCAGGCATAGGTGGATCGCCGCCGTATGAATCGGCGACCTAGTAAAGAGGACCGGAGAGCTGGAGAAAGGATTCGCACCGTTCAGCGGACAGGGGTATCGCTGCCGATGAACGGCAGATCGGGGATTTTCGACGCAAGAGCCATAACGGCGCGTAACGCCCACGGCAACAGGCCGCGCCGTTTCGCTTGTTCAGTCGGCCAGTTCCGAAAGCCTGGCTTCCCGCTCGTCGGCAGGCAGTTCGGTTAGCGCCGCAACCGCCCGGTGAAAGCGCGTCCAGTCCCGCTCGCACCGCTCGAACAGAGCAGCAAAGGCCGGTACCCAGCGGTCATACAGGCCGAACGGCAACAGCGTGGCGTTGTTCAGTGGCTGGGCGAACCAGCGATCGAAGCGCGCATCGCCGTTCCACTGGCTGTCGCGCAGATGTCGATAGCGCTGACGCAGCGTCGCGAACTCGGCCTGCTTCAGCGCGCGCAACTCGGTTGTCGAGCGACCCGAGGCATACAGCTGGTCCAGCCGCTGGCGGGTATCGAGTAGCAGCTCAACCAGTTGCCGATAACGCACCCGCGCCTGTTCATCCCGCTGAGGCAGGTCGCGATGGGCACGCCACTGGTGCAGGCCCTCGCGCTCGACAAAGGTGGCGTAGGACTCGTTGAAGGCGGTGTCGCCGGGCAGATACAGCTGCTGATGAGCCAGTTCGTGGAAGATCAGCGCCGCCAGCTGCTCGTCGTTGCGCCGCAGCATGGAGCTGAGCAGCGGATCGGCGAACCAGCCCAGCGTGGAATAGGCCTCGACACCCGCCACATGGGTATCCAGCCCGCTCAGCCGCAGCCGC
The DNA here is from genome assembly GCF_032106285.1 of Stutzerimonas kunmingensis. Taxonomy (GTDB): domain Bacteria; phylum Pseudomonadota; class Gammaproteobacteria; order Pseudomonadales; family Pseudomonadaceae; genus Stutzerimonas; species Stutzerimonas kunmingensis_B. The sequence goes on along the minus strand of NZ_DAMCPO010000022.1, from coordinate 69,080 downwards.
GCCGCCTCGCCGCGGGCGGCACCCTGGCGGAAGTAGCCGCGATAGGCCACGCAGCCGGCGATGGGAAAGCAGTGCTCCAGCGGCTTGACCGAGAACTCCTCGGTAGCGAACAGATTCCACACCACATAGGGCCGACCGAGTTCGGCGTAGAGCCGATAGCTATCGTTGTCCGGCAACTCCAGCGCCTGGCTGGCGAAGCGACGCGCCTGCAACACCTCGTCCAGCCGTTGGCGCAACGCCGCATCGCGCGATTCATCGACGATCAGCGCCTCGATGAGTTCGCGCTGGCGCAGCAACTCCAGCTGGCCGGCGGCGAGCTGGCCGTAATAACTGCAACCATTCAGACAGACGGCAAGCAGCAGGGGAACCCAGCGCAGGCTGCGGCTGTCGATGGAGGCGGCGTTGGGCTTGGGCATCGGGTGTACCGCTCAGTTGTCGGGCTGGCGCCGGCGCGCGTAGCGCACCCTACAAAGGCCGTGCTGCCGATTGCAACCTGCGGCAGCCCATGACGTCCTCAATCGAACCCTTGCCGGCCACTGATCACCGGCTGGAGCCTTGTACATGCGCGGTTTCCTTCTCGTCACCCTGCTCGCCAGCCTGGCCGGCTGTTCCATGTGGATGCCAAAGCCCGATCCCGAGCAGGCCTGGGTCGAGCTCAACCCGAACGGCGAGACCCAGCTGCAGGCGGTCGCCGTGGACGGCAAGACGCTGGAGGACGATCGCTATTTCCAGGTTCCGCCCGGCAGCCGCAAGCTGGAGATGCGCTACCGCTTCGAGGTCAATGGCGCCAACGTCGGCCCCGGCAGCAACCCGCTGCCTCGCGACTGCAAGCTGACCCTGGAATACGACAAGTTCACCGCCGGCGCGCGCTATCGCCTGGTGGCAGGCGGCTATGGTTTCCGTCCCTGGGCCAAGCTCTACGACCAGCACCAGTACGTGCTGGCCCGCGCCGAGGAAAAGGGCTGCGGCGACCTCGCCGGCCGCTGAGTCCGCGTTGAAATGCGCCGTCATCTGGCGCACCCTCGGCAGCATCGGTGAGGCGCAGCGCGTCTCACCCCGCCATTCGCCGAGGATCCAGCCATGCGTCGCGCACTCCCCCTCGCCCTGCCCGCCCTTCTCGCCCTGGCCGGCTGCGCCGGGCCATTGCCGCAACCCGACCCGAACATGGCCTGGGTCGACATGACCGCGCAGCCCAGCGACATCTTCATGTCCGACCAGCTGGACGGCAAACGCACCCCCGACGGCCGCTATTTCCAGGTCCCGCCGGGCGCCCATGAACTCGAAGCGCGCTACGAATTCGAAGTGACAGGGGGCGACTTCGGCCTGTTCGGCGAAACCCCCACCATTCGCTGCACCCTGGTGATCCGCTACGACGACTTCCAACCCGGTCAGCGCTACCTGTTCCAGGCCCGCTCGCTGGGTTTCACCCCGCAAGGCTGGTTGCGCGACGACCAGCGCAACGTGCTGGTCGAGGCCGAGGCCGAGCATTGCCACTGAGCCCGCTCGCACCCGACCGCCTTACGTCATGAGGTAAACGATGTCCCGCATTGCAAACACCCGCTTCTCCGCTCTAGACCTGGCGCCGATCCGCGATGACGGCACGCCGGCACAGGCGCTGCACAATGCCCTGGCCCTGGCGCGTCACGTCGAGGGGCTCGGCTTCCAGCGCTTCTGGGTCGCCGAGCACCACAACATGGACGGCATCGCCAGCGCCGCCACCGCGGTGCTGCTCGGCTACCTGGCCGCCAACACCACGCGCCTCCGTCTCGGTGCCGGCGGGGTGATGCTGCCGAATCACGCGCCGCTGGTGATCGCCGAGCAGTTCGGCACGCTGGAAGCGCTCTACCCGGGCCGCATCGACCTCGGGCTCGGTCGCGCGCCCGGCGCCGATCAGTTCACCGCCCATGCGCTGCGCCGCGACCGCATGGGCAGCGCCGACGACTTCCCGCAGGACGTAGAGGAGCTGGAGCTGCTGCTCGGTCCGCGCCAGCCCAATCAGCGCGTCATCGCCATGCCGGGAGTGAACAGCAACATACCGATCTGGCTGCTCGGCTCCAGCCTGTTCAGCGCCCAGCTGGCCGCGGCCAAGGGCCTGCCCTACGCCTTCGCCTCGCACTTCGCACCGCGTTACATGCACCAGGCGATCAAGCTCTACCGCGACAACTTCAAGCCCTCGGCGGTGCTCGACAAGCCCTATGTGATGCTTGGCGTGCCGCTGATCGCCGCCGACAGCGACGAACAGGCCGAGTACCTGGTGACCAGCGTCTACCAGCGCATCCTTTCGCTGATTCGTGGCCAGAGCCTGGTGCTGCGCCCACCGGTGCAGAGCATGCAGGGCCTGTGGCTGCCGCACGAGCAGCAGGCGGTGGGCGACTTCCTCGGCCTGGCGCTGATCGGCGGTCCGGAAAAGGTTCGCGCGCGCCTCGAGGTGTTGCTGGAACAGACCCAGGCGGACGAGCTGATCTTTACTTGCGACCTCTACGAGACCGCCGATCGCCATCGCGCCTTCGAGATCGTCGCCGAGCTGCGCCAGTAGCAAGCCGGCCGCTGCCCTGACCGGCGGCGGCCTCACGCGGCACTGCCGGCGAACCCTGCCGCCGGCCACCGTTCCAATGGCATACACCCCTGGGCGCAACACCGCGCCCCGCCATCGAAACACACATGAATTTTCTCGAATGGATGGCCGTGCTCGGCGTCCTGCTGCTGATCCTCGCCCTCGCCCTCGCCTCGGCCTTCCTGCGCTGGCTGCCAATCACCACGTCCCTGATCTACCTCGGTTTCGGCGTGCTCATCGGCCAGCTCGGCATCGGCCTGTGGGAGATGGAATTCCTGCATATCGCCGGCTGGATGGAACACCTCACCGAAGTCGCCGTACTGGTGTCGCTGTTCGTCAGCGGCCTCAAGCTGCGCATGCCGCTGCGGCATCCAGCGTGGAAGAGCGCCTATGTACTGGCTGGGCCGGTGATGCTCGCCTGCATCGGCGGCGTCACCCTGCTCTGCCACTACCTGTTCGGCCTGAGCTGGGGTGTCGCGGTGCTGATCGGGGCGATCCTGGCACCCACCGATCCGGTGCTGGCGAGCCTGGTGCAGGTCAACGATGCCCGCGACAGCGACCGCCTGCGCTACGGCCTGTCCGGCGAGGCGGGCTTCAACGACGGCACCGCGTTTCCCTTCGTGGTCTTCGGCCTGATGCTCATCGCCCAGGGCCAGCTGGAGGCCGACTGGGTCGGCGAGTGGGCGCTGCACCGGCTGCTGTGGGCGGTGCCGGCGGGGCTGCTGATCGGCTTTCTGCTCGGCAAGTTGGTCGGCCGCGTGGCCATCTACCTGCGCACACGGCACACCGATACCGCGATGTCGCCCAACGACTCGCTGGCCCTGGCGCTGATCGCCCTGGCCTACGTCGGCGCCGAACTGGCTGGTGCCTGGGGCTTTCTCGCGGTGTTCGCCGCGGGCCTCGGTCTGCGTCACGCGGAAATCGCTGCTGCCGATGATTCGGCTACACCGTCCGAAGAGCTGATCAACGATGCCGTGCCGCACCTTGCCGAAGGAGGCCTGGCCCCTCGCGCGTTGTCGCTGGATGACCGGCAGCTGGGGCAACCACGGGTCGCCGCCGGCGTGCTGATGGGTGATGTGCTGGCGTTTGGCGGGCAGCTGGAACGCAGCCTGGAAGTGTTGCTGGTGACCATGCTCGGGGTGCTGGTCTCGGTGCACTGGGACTGGCGTGCAGTGCCGCTCGGCCTGGCGCTGTTCCTGCTGATTCGGCCGCTGAGCGTGATGCTGCTGATGCCGCGGCGCTACCTCGACCGCGCCCAGTGCCTGACAGCGGGCTGGTTCGGCATACGAGGTATCGGCAGCCTGTATTACCTGAGCTACGCGGTGACCCACGGCCTGCTGCCGGACGAAGCGCAGACCATCATCGGCCTGGTGTTATCGGTGGTAGCGCTGAGCATCGTGCTGCACGGGCTCAGCACCCAGCCTTTGCTGCGTCGCTACGAACGCAGCCGCGGCGCCGCCGACTGACCGGCGGCCGCGCGTGGCGATCAGCTGTTCTCGAGACGGAAGCCGACCTTCATGGTCACCTGGAAGTGACCGACCTTGCCGTTCTCGACGTGGCCGCGAATCTCGCCGACCTCGAACCACTCGACGTTCTGCAGCTTGCTGCTGGCTTCGGCGATGCCGTTCTGAATCGCTTCGTCGACGCTGTTGCGCGAGGAGCCGACGATTTCAATCTTCTTGTACGTGTGATGATCCGACATAGAACTTTCCCCTTCTGGTCTGAAGAGCCTCCGCTCGGTAATGACGCTTCCTGTTGATTGAGGCCCGCAGAGCGGCCCGGAAGTTCAGCGGAGCGGTCGATCCGCCGATGGCGGGCGGCGAATCACCCTAGTGGAAAATGCTGCGCAGTCGGTAGGGTGGATGTCGCTTTTTACATCCACCGCGCGCCGCCCGGGCTACGGTGTGCAGGCATGCGTAGGGTGGATAACGCGCAGCTTATCCACGCGGTTCCCGGCACGCTACTCCACGCGCCGATAGCGGTAATGCTGCGGTTTGAACACCTGATTGAAATGCCGACCCAGCGAGTCGGCTTCGAGCAAGGCCTGCACCGCTTCGGGCGGGACCTCTTCATAGCGGTACAGCGCGCCGCTGCTGAATTCCACTTCCAGCACTTGCTGCTCGGGGTCGTAGCCAAGCGAGCGCAGGCTGCGCGAGGTCACCGCTGCGCGTTTCATGCGCTGGGATCGGCTTGCTGGGCGAAGCCGTCGGCCTGCATGCGCCACAGCGCATCGAACTCACCGCCGTGGCGGCGCAGCTCCTGCGGCGGCCCGTCTTCGACAATGCGGCCGTCACGCAGCACGATGATGCGGTCGAAGCTCGCCAGCGTGGACAAGCGGTGCGCCACCGCGACCACGGTGCGGTTGTGCACCAGGTTGTTCAGCGCCGCCTGGATCTCGCCTTCGGACTGGGTATCCAGCGCCGAGGTCGCCTCGTCGAGGATCAGGATCGGCGCGTCCTTGAGGAATGCGCGGGCGATACCCAGGCGCTGGCGCTGGCCGCCGGAAAGCATCACGCCGCGCTCGCCGACCAGGGTGTCGTAACCCTGCGGCAGTTCGCGGATGAAGCCGTCGCAGAAGGCGCTGCGCGCCGCCTCGACCACCTCCTCGTCGCTGGCGTCCGGGCGCCCGTAGCGGATGTTCTCGCGGATGCTGCGGTTGAACAGTGCGGTTTCCTGCGGCACCACGGCGATCTTCTCGCGCAGGCTGTCCTGGCTGACGCTGCGGATGTCCTGGCCGTCGATGAGAATGCGGCCGTCCTGCACATCGTCGAGGCGCTGGATCAGGTTGATCAGGGTCGACTTGCCGGCCCCCGACGAGCCCACCACACCGACCTTCTGCCCCGCCGGAATGTGCAGGTCCAACCCCTCGAACACGGCGCCGCGATCTGGGTAGCTGAAGCTGATGCGCTCGAAGGTGATGTCGCCTTCGGCGAGCATCAGCTGGTTGTCGCTGTCGTCCAGGCCATGGGGCTGGACGATGATGCGCAGGGTGTCGTCGATGGCACCGATCTGCTGCGTGGCATCCACCAGCGCCAGTGCCAGGTCCCGCGAGCCATGCAGGATGCGAAAGGTCAGTGCGCTGACCAGCACCACGTCGCCGGCCGTGACCTCGCCACCTACCCACAGCTGGATCGCCCAGATCAGCATGCCGCCGGCCATCACCGACAGGCAGATGTCGTGCATCACCCGCGCCTTTTCCAGGTACATCCAGCTGCGCCGCTGGGCACGGGCTTCGAAGCCGATCTCGTGGGCCAGGCGTTCGGCCTCGCGATCACGGGCGGAAAAGGCCTTGATGGTCCAGACGTTGGAGACTGCATCCACCAGCTCGCCGCCGACCCGTGCCGATTGCGCGGCGAAGCGCTGATGTTTGTAGCGACCACGAATACCGAAGCCGGTGATCAAAACGGCGACGATGGCGACGAACAGGATCAGCGCCACAGCCATGCGTACGTCCACAGTGAGCAGCACCACCACCGCACCGAGGAAGTCGACGATCGGCGGCACGATCTTCCAGGCCAGCCCGCCGTAGATGGCGCCAGCCGCCTGGCCAACGGCAGAGATGCGATTGCCCAGCGAGCCGGCGAAATGCTCGGTGAAATAACGCATCGGGTGGCCGGTCAGGTGCTTGAACAGGTCGACGCGGATATCCACCACGCTGGCCACCACGGTGCGGCAGCCGAGCCAGCCACCCAGGCGCCAGAACACGTTCTCGGTGACGATCAGGCCGATGAACAGCCCCAGCGGCCACCAGACGTTGGCCGAACCGCGATCCGCCGTGCCCTGGGCCATGGCATCGACCAGCAATTTCATGCCGTACTGCACCGCCACCGCGCAGCTGGCGGCACCGATGATCAGTGCCAGCAGGCCACCGAAATGCCAAGGCCGGGCACAGATGTAATGCCAGAGAAAGGCCACCGGGCGGCTGGGTAGCGGCAGCTCGTCCGGCTTGGCCTGAGGCACGGCGGCCGCCTGGTTCATGGCGTGGCTTCGGCTAGCTGTAGAGTCGGGCTGGAGTGGCTGAAACGCATCTGCTGCAGCCGCAGTTCATCAGCCAGCCCTTCATGCACGCAGCGCTTGCCGTTTTCGTCAGGGAAGCCGAGCAGCCCGACCGGGCAGTGCCGCTCATCGGTCCAGCCCGGGTAATCCAGCACCGGATACAGGCAGATGCCTTCCACCGGCACGCCGGCCTGCATGGCCAGGCCGGCCTGCTCGCTGACGTACCGCAGCCAGTCCCCGCGCACGTCGCCTTCGGCCCCGGTTTCGGCAATCAGCAGCGGCCGCCCATAACGCTGATGGATTTCCCGCAGGATGCCCTTGAATGGGCGGTAATCCGGGTTGTCGCGCTCGATGGTACGGCCATCACCGTGGTACCACTGGTTGTTCGAGTAGTAGTTGATGCCCAGCACGTCGAGGTACTCCGGCGCGCCGCCAAGCCCCGGCCAATGCTCGCCGCAAAGCATGTCCCAGGCCTCGAACTGCGATTGGCGGAAGCGCTCGGCGTCGCGCTGTGGGCCGGCCCGGTCGTTGCCCGCGACCACATGGATGGCCGGGTCGACCTGAACGAAACGCGCCCGAGGTTCAACCGCGCGGATCGCCTGCATCGCCGCGATGGTGGCGCGCACCAGCTGGTGCTTGAGCTCGAAACCGCGGCCGCGGGCCATGGGATTGAAATAGGCCTCGTCGCCGCCGGCCCAGGCCCAGAAGGAGATTTCGTTGAGCGGTGCGTAGAACGGCACCTCACCGGTCTCGTCCCTGATCAGCTGCGCCGCCGCAGCGGCATAGCGCGCGAAGCGCTCGACGAACTGCGGCCGCCAGATGTCGATGTCGTCCGGCCAGCCGTAATGGCACAAATCCCAGATCACCTGGGTGCCCTGGCGCTGCGCCGCCTGCAGCATGGGCAGGAAGCTGGACCAGTCGTACTGCCCCGGCGTGCGCTCGATCAGATGCCAGCGCAGGCCGTCGCGCACGCTGTGCAAGCCATGCCGGTGCAGTTCGGCATAATCGTGGGCGGCCCAGCGGTCATGGCCGGTCGCGGCGATCAGGTCGAGACGCCGACCGTCGCTACGCCGGTGGTTGGAACACTCGAAACCGCCAAGGAAAAAGCTCTTGAACAGACTGGGGTGATGCATCGCTAACCTCATGGATGACTCGATGGCCGTCAGGGCGGCCGAGGCCTCGCCGGCGCGCGGCGAGCCTCAGGCATAGCCGCCGCTGCGCTTCAGCCGAGTTGCTCGGGCACCGCTTGCGGCTGCGTTGCCAGCTCGGCTTCCTCGATGCGCTTGTACAGCGCCAGCGCCTGCCCGACTACCTGATCCATGTTGTAGTACTTGTAAGTGCCGAGGCGGCCGACGAAGGTCACGCCGGGCGTCTGGTCCGCCAGCTGCTGATAGCGCTTGTACAGCTCGGCGTTCTCCGGCCGCGGGATCGGGTAATAGGGATCGCCCTCCGCCGAGGGGTACTCGTAGGTGATGCTGGTCTTCGGATGGACCTGCCCGGTGAGGTGCTTGTACTCGCTGATGCGCGTGTAGGGCACATCCTCGCTCGGGTAGTTGACCGTACCGACCGCCTGGAACTGCTCCTGCTCGAGCTGCTTGTGCTCGAATTTCAGCGAGCGGTACGGCAGCTTGCCGAAGCGGTAGTCGAAGTATTCGTCGATCGGGCCGCAAAAGATCAGGTGGTCGTACTGAACCTCATCGCGAATTTCCCGGAAGTCGGTGTTGATCATCACCTTGATGTTCGGATGCGCGAGCATCTTCTCGAACATCCTGGTGTAGCCGTACTTGGGCATCTGCTGGAAGGTATCGGTGAAGTAGCGGTCGTCGGTGTTGGTGCGCGTCGGGATGCGCGAAGTCACCGACTTGTCCAGCCGCGACGGGTCCAGCCCCCACTGCTTGCGGGTGTAGCCGCGGAAGAACTTCTGGTACAGCTCGCGGCCGATGCCGTTGATCACCACGTCTTCGCTGGTCTGGATGTTCTCCACCGGCTCGGCACGGCTGGCGAGGAAATCTGCCGCTTCCTCTTCGGTGGTCATGTTCAGACCGTAGAGCCTGTTCAGCGTGGTCATGTTGATCGGGATCGGTACTTCCTGCCCATCCACCTGTGCGAGCACGCGATGCTCGTAGGGGCGCCACTCGGTGAACTGCGAAAGGTAGTCGACGATGCGCTGGGCGTTGGTGTGGAAGATGTGCGGACCATAGCGATGGATCAGCACCCCCGCTTCGTCGTAATGGTCATAGGCATTGCCGCCAATATGCGGACGGCGGTCGACCACCAGCACGCGCTTGTTCAAGCCGGCGGCCAGGCGCTCGGCCAGCACGCTGCCGGCAAAACCGGCGCCGACGATGAGGTAGTCGAAGCCACGCCTGCGCGCCTGCGGCTCTTCGCCGGCACCACCGCCGAGACGTTCCGGGTTGCTGTCTTGCGGGGTCATATCGCGCATTGCATCTTCTCCTTCATCAGGCTCCAGGTGTGGTCCCAAGACATATCACCGAGGATCTCGTCGGCCTTGGCCAACAGCGCATCGCGGTCCTCGGCATCGGCCAGGGCGGCTTCGGTGGCGGCGACGAACGCCTCGGCGCTGTCGGCGATGCGCACGATGCCGGTGTCACCGTAGGTACGCACCACGTCGGTGATCGGCGTGGAGACCACCGGGCAGCCACCGGCGAGGTATTCGGGGGTCTTGGTCGGGCTGATGAAGCGGGTCGATTCGTTCAGCGCGAACGGCATGATCGCCACGTCCCAGCCCGACAGGTATTGCGGCAGCTCGTCGTAGGTCTTGCCGCCGAGGTAGTGGATGTTGTCGCGTTGCGGCAGCTCGGCCGGGTCGATCTTGACCACCGGGCCGATCAGCACGATCTGCCATTCCGGCTTCATCCGCGCGACCTGCTCGATCAGCTCGAGGTCGAGACGCTCGTCGATCACGCCGTAGAAGCCCAGACGCGGATGGGGGATTTCCGCCTGGTCGTCCGGGTCATGCTGCGGCCGGCGCGCGGCGGCGAAGTGCTCGACATCCACGCTGCTGGGGAACGGATGCGCATTGTCGTGGCGCTGGCGCTTGGCCTCGTAGAGGCTGTAGCCGCCGGTAAAGACAAGATTGGCGCGACACATCAACTCCACTTCGCGCTCGATCAGCTGCGGTGGCGCACCGCGAAAGGCCGAGAGTTCGTCCATGCAGTCGTAGACGATCAGGTTCGGTGCCAGATGATCGGAGAACGCCAGGCTCATCGGCGTGTAGTACCAGAGCATCAGCTCGCTGACTCCGAGCTTCTCCAGGTAGCCATCGAGCAACTGGCGCTGCACGCGGTTGGCATCCTCCCCCTCGCAACCGGCGGGCAGCCGCGGGATCAGCACCTGCACGCCGTTCTCTTCGGGTCGCACTTCCAGCCAGGGTTCGGCGTCTTCGGTGGCAATCGGTTCTTCGTGGAAGAGCACGTTGTAGTCGCGGGCGAAGCGCGACATCAGGTGCTGCGGGCGCTGGTAGACGAAGCTCCAGCGCAGATGCGAGAGGCACAGCAGCGTTGGAATCTGATCGTCGAAGACCACTGCGGCCGGCGCCTGCTGCGCATTGCGGGATTTACCGATGTCGTACTGGAACGGGCCGGCCCAACTCATGTAGCACCTCATTTCGGTAGCCGTGCCCGGGCGTTCCTGCCCACTCACCATGCCACGTCGATGCCAGCGCTGCCCTGCGTAAGGCGTGTCATCGCGCCACGATTACGAGCCGTCAGATGGCCTGCAACGCGCGTCGTCCGCCGGTAGTGGACGGCAATCGGCGGTTCGGGTTCCCGCCAATCATCCGATAGCGCAGCCCGTCGGCCGTCCGGCGGCTGGATGGAACTCGCCAGAACCTTGCCCCGTCCGTATCAACAGGACGCCTTAACACCGGCACCGGAACCCACGCGCGCAGCTCGTCGTCGCCGTCCCGTTCCGTTTCGCCGATTCCAGATTACGGAGACTCATGCAGCGCCATTCACTGGCCAACGGCAGTGTCCCGAGCGTGTCGAAAAGACAGCGAATGCGGAGGTAGACAGATGATTCTGGTAACAGGAGGAGCCGGCTACATCGGCTCACACGCGGTGCTCGAACTGCTGCAGGCCGGGCATGAAGTGCTGGTACTGGACAATCTGTGCAACAGCTCGCAGGCGGCTCTGGACCGCGTCGAGCAGCTCGCCGGGCGACCGCTGCAGTTCGTCAGGGGCGACGTGCGCAATCGCTCGCTGCTCAAGGCGCTGTTCGCTGCCTACCCGATCAGCGCGGTGATGCACTTCGCTGGGCTCAAGGCGGTTGGCGAAAGCGTGCGCGAGCCGCTGCGCTACTACGAAACCAACGTCGGCGGCAGCATCGCGCTGTGCCAGGCGATGGCCGAAGCCGGCGTGTTCAGACTGGTGTTCAGCTCCTCGGCGACGGTCTACGGTGAATCGCCGGTGATGCCGATCACCGAGGACCGCCCCACCGGAGTGCCGACCAACCCCTACGGCCAGTCCAAGCTGATGGCCGAGAACGTGCTCAAGGGCCTGGCCGATTCCGACCCGCGCTGGTCGATCGGCCTGCTGCGCTACTTCAACCCCATCGGCGCCCACGAGTCAGGGCTGATCGGCGAAGACCCCAACGGCGTACCGAACAACCTGCTGCCCTACATGCTGCAGGTGGCGGTGGGCCGGCGAAAGCAACTGAATGTCTATGGCAACGACTATCCGACACCCGATGGCACCGGTATCCGCGACTACATCCATGTGGTCGACCTGGCCAGAGGTCATCTGAAAGCCCTGGAGCGCTTGCAGCTGATTCATGGTGTTTCCACGTGGAACCTCGGCACCGGCAAGGGCTACTCGGTACGCGAGATGATCACCGCCTTCGAGGAAGTCACCGGGCGCTCCCTGCCCCACGTGATCAAGCCGCGCCGCAGTGGCGACATCGCCCAATGCTGGTCCGACCCGACCAAGGCCGAACTGGAACTCAGCTGGCGTGCCGAGAAAGACCTGACCACCATGCTTGCCGACGCCTGGCGCTGGCAGAGCCGCAACCCGCGCGGCTACGCCGAGGAAAAAGTCGCCGCCGCAGAGGTCGCTTCGCAGACCGCTCTGGCCAGCTGAGGCCGGGCCGCGCGGCGAACCGCAGCGCGCGACAGGCACGACGAGGCAATCGCCCGGCGCGGCTAGTGCTCGGCCAGGTAGGCCTCGGTGGACTGCACCTTGGCGTAAGCGAAGGCCAGCGACGCCATGATCGCCGCATGGACCTGCGCCGCCGGCACCTGGGTGCCATCGAACTCCAGGTCACGCGACGCGCAGGCGTCATGGATCACCGTGGCGCTGAACCCCAGGTCGGCGCTGGCGCGGGTGATGGCGTCGATGCACAGATGGCTCATGTTGCCGACGATGGTCAGCTGCTCGATGCTGCGCCCTCTCAGCAGCGCCTCCAGTTCGGTGTCACGAAACGAGTTGACCTGATGCTTGAGGATCACCGCCTCGCCTTCGCGCACGGCGACCTTGGGATGGATCCGCGCGCCTTCCGAGCCCGTCGTGAAGAACGGAGCATCCGCCGAGGCGAACTCGTGCCGCACATGCACCACCAGATCGCCCGCGGCACGCGCAGCCTCGAGCACACGCGCCGCGTTGTCCGCTGCCGCTTCGATCCCATGCAACCTCCACTTGCCGCCCGGGAAATAATCGTTTTGGATGTCGACCAGAACCAACGCTCGCTTGCCCATCGCTCTCTCCTGTCAGCGAGCCCGTTGCCCGCAGCGAGACTTTAGATCCCCCGGCCACGGCCGTGGATGGGCGAGACCGACAATAACGCGGGAAAAACTGACATGCCTGGCGCACCCGAGACGCTGGAAATCGGCCTGCTGCTATACCCGGGCGCCCAGCTGGCGGCCGTTTACGGGCTGACCGACCTGTTCAGCGTGGCCAACCGCATGGCGGCCGAGCGCCAGGCCGCAAAGCTGCCGACCCTGCGTGTCAGCCACTGGGCCAGGCAGGACGGCACGCCAGACATTCGGCGGGTCTTCGACAGCCAGCCGACTGGCGCGAGCTCGCCGCGTATCGTCATCCTGCCGCCGTGTCTGGACGCCCGCCCCGAGGCGCATGTGATCCAGCCGTTCGCCGCCTGGCTCGGGCAGTGCCACCAGGCTGGCGTCACCCTCGGCTCGGTCTGCGCCGGGGCCTTTCTGCTCGCCGAAACCGGGCTGCTCGACGGCCGCACCGTGACCACCCACTGGGGCCTGGCCCAGGCCTTGCGCGAGCGCTTTCCGAAGGTGCAGGTCGATGCGGACCGGATGATCGTCGATGACGGCGACATCATCACCGCCGGCGGCCTGATGGCCTGGACCGACCTCGGGCTGGCGCTGGTGGAGCGGCTGCTCGGGCCGACCATCGCCTCGGAAACCGCGCGTTTTCTGGTGATCGATCTGACCCGCCATTCGCAGCGCTACTTCAGCAGCTTCGCCCCGCGGCTGGACCATGGCGACGAGGCCGTGCTGCGGGTGCAGCACTGGCTGCAGACCCACAGCACCGGCGCAGTGCCGGTCGCTGCTATGGCCGCCCAGGCGGGGATGGGCGAGCGCACCTTTCTGCGTCGATTCCGCGCCGCCACCGGCCTCAAGCCGACCGAATACTGCCAGCAGCTGCGGGTCGGCAAGGCCCGGGAGCTGCTGGAGCTGACCAATCGGGGCATCGAACAGGTGGCCTGGGCGGTGGGTTATCAGGACCCCGGCGCATTTCGCAAGGTGTTCCAGAAACTGGTGGGGCTGTCGCCCGGCGATTACCGCCGACGCTTCGGCATCGGTGCGCCGCCGTTGTAGGGCCCGGCCGGCCAGATGCCAGCCCAGGAGTACGTCCGACGCAACTGGCGATCGATCCACTGGCGGCGGATGACGACGTCCCGCTGGAGCGGCGAGTCGCCGATGCGCCTAAGGTCGTGTCATTCGATCGGCTTGTCACCCAGTTCGGCACGCAGCCAGTCCGCCAGCCGCTCCGCGCGCCGATCCAGCCGCCGCGCCGGCACCCAGAGCGCCAGCCGGGCGCTGGTTTCGACGAAGCCCCAGGGCGCCAGCAACCGGCCGGACTTCAGATCGTCGGCGACCAGCTGCTGGGGCGCGATGGCCACGCCAAGGCCGGCCAGCGCCGCCTCGAGAAGGAAGTACAGGTGCTCGAAGCTTTGCCCCAGGCGCAGCCGTGCAGGGTCCAGCCCCTGCTGGCGCGCCCAGTTCGGCCAGGCCTGCGGGCGTGAAGCGGTATGCAGCAGCGTCTCCTCGAGCAGGGCCGCCGGCGCCGCGTCGCGCAGCTCGACGCAACGCGGATGGTAGGGGCTGAGCACCGGGCCGATGCGCTCGGCGGCAAGTTCGAACACCTGCATGTCCGCCGGCCACGGTGGCTCGGCATACCACAGCGTCGCATCCAGCCCCGGCTTGCGCGGGTCCAGCTCGCCCTCGCTGGCCGATAGCTGCAGGCGCAGCTCCGGCAGGTCGCGATTGAGCCGGTCCAGCCGCGGAATGAACCAGCGCGCCAAAAGGCTGCCGGGACAACCGAGCACGAACGGCGCCTCGCTGGTCTGTCGCTGCAGCTCGATGCAGGTGCTGCGCAGGCGTTCGAAGGCCTCGCTGGCGGCGTCACGCAGACGCACGCCGGCATCGGTGAGTTTTACGCCGCGCCCTTCCTTGGCGAACAGGGCCAGACCGAGGGCTTCTTCGAGCTGCTTCAGCTGCCGGCTGATGGCCCCGTGGGTGACGTGCAGCTCGCGTGCGGCTTCGCTTACGCTACCCAGGCGGGCAGCCGCCTCGAAGGCACGCAGGGCATTGAGCGGTGGCAGATCGCGGGCCATATATGTGAGTTTTCCTGACAGGTTCGGGCGATCTTATCGCTTTTAACCCGGCGCCGGCAGCCGTAAGCTCACCCTCAATGATTGCCGTAGGGTGGAAACCGCGAAGCGATTTTCCACGCTGGCGTATCGATCGCGTGGACAAGGCTGCACCGTTGTCCACCCTACGCTCACCCCGACTGCGTGTCGGCACCCTCCAAGGAGCCTCGCATGACCTCATACCGCACCGGCCCGGACAACCGCGGGCTGTTCGGCCGCTTCGGCGGCCAGTTCGTCGCCGAAACCCTGATGCCACTGATCAACGAGCTGGCCGCCGAATACGAAAAGGCCAAGACCGATCCGGCCTTCCTCGAGGAGCTGGCCTATTTCCAGCGTGACTACATCGGCCGCGCCAGCCCGCTGTACTTCGCCGAGCGCCTGACCGAGCAGTTCGGCGGCGCGAAGATCTACCTCAAGCGCGAAGACCTGAACCACACCGGCGCGCACAAGATCAACAACTGCATCGGCCAGATCCTGCTGGCCAAGCGCATGGGCAAGCAGCGCATCATCGCCGAGACCGGCGCCGGCATGCACGGCGTGGCCACCGCCACCGTGGCCGCGCGCTTCGGCATGCAGTGCGTGGTCTACATGGGCACTACCGACATCGAGCGCCAGCAGGCCAACGTCTTCCGCATGAAGCTCTTGGGCGCCGAGGTGATCCCGGTCACCGCCGGCACCGGCACGCTGAAGGACGCGATGAACGAGGCCCTGCGCGACTGGGTGACCAACGTCCACAACACCTTCTACCTGATCGGCACCGCCGCCGGCCCGCACCCCTACCCGGCCATGGTGCGCGACTTCCAGTCGGTGATCGGCAACGAAGTACGCGAGCAGATCATGCAGAAGGAAGGCCGCCTGCCCGACTCGCTGGTCGCCTGCATCGGTGGCGGCTCCAATGCCATCGGCCTGTTCCACCCGTTCCTCGATGACGAGTCCGTGCAGATCGTCGGCGTCGAAGCGGCCGGCCACGGCATCGAGACCGGCAAACACGCCGCGAGCATGGCCGGTGGCGCACCGGGTGTGCTGCACGGCAACCGCACCTTCCTCTTGCAAGACGCCGACGGCCAGATCACCGATGCGCATTCGATTTCCGCCGGCCTCGACTACCCAGGCGTCGGCCCTGAGCACGCCTGGTTGCACGAGATCAAG
Organism: Stutzerimonas kunmingensis; assembly: GCF_032106285.1. GTDB lineage: Bacteria > Pseudomonadota > Gammaproteobacteria > Pseudomonadales > Pseudomonadaceae > Stutzerimonas > Stutzerimonas kunmingensis_B. The sequence continues at coordinate 53,524 of NZ_DAMCPO010000022.1, read as the reverse complement.
CGCGTCGAATACGTGCCATGCACCGACGACGAAGCGTTGAAAGCTTTCCACCTGTGCTGCCGACTGGAAGGCATCATCCCGGCGCTGGAGTCCGCCCACGCCCTGGCCGAAGCCTTCAAGCGCGCGGCGAAGCTGCCCAAGGATCATCTGATGGTGGTCAACCTCTCCGGCCGCGGCGACAAGGACATGCAAACCGTCATGCACCACTACGACGAACAGGAAGAACATATATGAGCTCGGTGAACTCCCGTCTGCAGACGCGCTTCGCACAGCTGAAGCAGGAAGACCGCGCCGCGCTGGTGACCTTCGTGACCGCCGGTGACCCGGACTACGCCACCTCGCTCGCCATCCTCAAGGGCCTGCCGGACGCCGGCGCCGATGTCATCGAGCTGGGCATGCCGTTCACCGACCCGATGGCTGACGGCCCGGCGATCCAGCTGGCCAACATCCGCGCTCTGGCGGCGAAGCAGAACCTGCCGAAGACGCTGCAGATGGTCCGTGAATTCCGCGAATCCAACAGCAGCACCCCGCTGGTATTGATGGGCTACTACAACCCGATCTTCGCCTACGGCGTCGAGCGCTTCGTCAGCGATGCGAAAGAAGCCGGTGTCGACGGCCTGATCGTCGTCGACCTGCCGCCGGAGCATAACGACGAACTCTGCGACCCGGCCCAGAGCGCCGGCATCGACTTCATCCGCCTGACCACCCCGACCACCGACGACCAGCGCCTGCCGGTCGTGCTAAACGGCAGCTCGGGCTTCGTCTACTACGTCTCGGTGGCCGGCGTGACCGGTGCAGGTTCCGCCACCCTGGAACACGTCGAGGAAGCGGTAGCGCGCCTCAAGCGCCACACCGACCTGCCGGTGTGCGTCGGCTTCGGCATCCGCACCCCGGAACAGGCCGCCGCCATCGCACGGCTGACCGAAGGCGTGGTGGTGGGCTCGGCACTGATCGACCAGATCGCCGGGGCCAAGAGCCCTGAGGCTGCGGTTGAAGGCGTGCTTGGCCTGTGCCGCGAGATCAGCGCCGGAGTACGTGGCGCCCGCGGCTGAGGCTTTAATGCCGTAACCGAAAAGCCGCTGCCCCCGTGAGAGGGCAGCGGCTTTTTTCATTCCTGTAGCGGGCTTTTCAGCAGATTCCGGCCGACCGGCATCAGGCATGGACATGCCGGCGGCCCCGCCCAGCGCCGGCAGGCGACACCCACGCGTGGCGCCCCTTGTGGGCTCAGCCTTTCTTTTTCTTCTTCTTCAGTGCCTTCAACCGCTGCGCCGCGCGCTCTACCGTGGACTTCTTGTCCGGCCGCTTCATGCGCTTCCATTTGCGGATCTCGTCCTTGGTGCGACCACAGCTGGTACACACCTCGTCCGTGAGCTTGCAGACGGAAATGCACGGATTCTCGACGTCCTTGCCCATGGTCAGTGCCGTGTCGTGGCGTTGCGGGCCAGGCGACGTTGCCAGTCACCGCCATCGTCGCGCTTGCAGGCTTCCTCGCTGTCGAAGCGCACCGGTGCAATCAGGGCATCCATGTCCACACCCGCCTCAGCGAGTGCCGCTCGGGTAAGCGCCTGCATGCGTGCGCCCTGACCTTGGGCAATCGCCAGAGCGCGCTGCGCCTCCGTGACGAATACCCAGGTGACCTGCAGGCTCTCGGGAAAGCGCGCGTAATCGACCTCATGGGTGAGCCAGCTGAATCCGACGATCTCCGCCTTGCCCGCCTCGCAGGCCTGGCTCAGGCAGCTGGAGAGTTGCCGTTCCATACGGGTCTGGTCGCGTTTGCTGAGGGACATCGTGAAGTCCTGTTACGGTTTGGCCCCGAGCCGAAGGGACAGTAAGCAGGAGTCTAACGCGACCCCTGCATGCCGGACCGTCGGCACCGCTTGTTGTCAGTACCACTGATCGATTACTGACTATGCTTGCCACGCTCGCAGCAATCTCACACAGCGAGGCTCTAGCGTGGGCTGTAGGCATTCACGAAGGAGGACCCTGGGCGCTACAGCTTGCGGTAGCGGCGGCACTGCTGAACGACGTATTTGCGCACATGCTGCACCTTCGCCCAACCCGCCTCATCCATGCCAACCGTCTGCAGTTCAGCTTGCAACTCGGCGCTATTGGCAGCTGGCTCGAGCAGATCCAGCATTTGCCGCAGCTCCCGCAGTACGAACGGCGGCGCGAGGCCCATGTGGCGCGCCAGCTCTTCCCAATCGGCTCTGCGCAGCTGCTGCGGATGGAAGTTACTGCCGACCGCGAAACCAAGGCTGGGGCTGTAGGGCAGCACCATCGTACATACCAGGTCATAGGCCGGCGCCAATGACCAGCGCCCCTTGGCGTCTTGTAACAGCGAAATGTTCTTGGCATGGCCATCGCTGTTGCCGGCCAGCACGTTGAATATCTGCCAGCGCAGCAGCTGGCGCACCTGCAGCGCAGGCATGGCCGTCACCGCGCGCAACAGGTCTGCGCAGGCAGCCAGCGTCGGGCCGCCCTCTTCCTGGTACTTGAGCCGCCGCGGATAGCCAAGCGCCTGGCACATGTCCTCCTGGTGCACACGCTCGATCTGGTTATCCACTCGCTCACGATCGTAACGAGTCACAGCAAGATATTGAGCCTTCCCTGCCTGACCTGCGTGCGAGTCGGATACCACAAGCCCAGCGATCCGAGCCAGGCGGTTCATATAGAGTTCGTTGAAAACCAACGCCGGCTTTAGCGAGAACTTGATCAGATGCGAAGAAGCGGAGGCGCCGCGCGGGAGGTAGAGCTGGCCGCCTTCGAGGATTACGGGAATCTTGTCCTGGGCGCCGGCAAGCGAAAGCCGTGTCGCCTTGCCCGGCTGGAACAAGGCGTAGCGCTCCTTACCCTGCGCCCAGCGCGCCAGCTGATTGGGGTCGACCGGCTCCTGGCCAGATTCGATCAACGCATCGGCCCGCTCCGGGTCAACAATGCGCAACGCACCGGCACAATCACCACCGATGGCGGCCAACAGCGAAAAGTCGTTATCAGCGATCCCAAGCCGGTTCACCAGCAACTGCCGCGAAGCTTCTTCGGGAAGCAGATTGGCAAACCAGTTATGTGCCGTGCCGAGCGTTGGCGCAAACATACCGGTTGCAAGCGGCAAGCTATTGGAGATTGCAAACCGCGCTGCTTCGCTATAACGAAAACCCATGCTGCGGCCATCGTCACCCAGCCAAAGCTCACCGATACGGCAATCACCCCGGTAGACGCCGAGCAGTCCGCTCACAGGTCGCTCCCGTCACGTCTAGCCGCCAACAGCTCGATGCCAAGCGTATGGCACACGTTCAGCACCCGCCCGAACGAACAGCTCTCGCGGCCATTTTCCAGCTCGCTCAGAAAGCGCACGCTCACGCCACATAGACCGGCAGCGTCCACCAGACGCAGCCCCTGCCCCTTGCGAGTGCGCTGGATCAGTTTGCCCAGCTCGGCCATCGAAACAAATGCGGTAGGTCCACCCATTTTCCCGTTCCGTACAATTTGGTCTTCGGAAACAGCTCATTCCCAATTTTTTCCCAATAGGGAAAATACTCTCCGTCGCTGGCGAGTGCACTGGATTTTTTACCGATCGGGAAAAAGATCTTCCAGCTCATCTCAACAACCACCTCGCAGAACAAACCATCGGTCATCGATGACCAATATCGAGCCGCTTGATTTCGACAGCGCCGGCTGAGGGCGTAGCATGCCCTGCACATCCCCAGAGCCACCGAGGAGGTTGTTCATGCCTGATACCCCTTACGTCCCGCCGAAGGTCTGGACCCACGACGCGCCTTCGGGCGGCAAGTTCGCCAGCATCAATGCCCCCACCGCTGGTACGCGGGAGGAGAAGGCCTTGCCGGTGGGCAAACATCCGCTGCAGCTCTACTCGCTGGCGACGCCCAATGGCGTGAAGGTCTCGATCATGCTCGAAGAGCTGCTCGCCGCCGGCCACAGCGGCGCCGAGTACGATGCCTGGCTGATCAACATCGGTGAGGGCGATCAGTTCGGCAGCGGCTTCGTCGAGATCAATCCCAACTCGAAGATCCCCGCGCTGGCCGATCACAGCGTCGACGGCAAGCCGCTACGGGTGTTCGAGTCCGCTTCGATCCTCGCCTACCTGGCGGAGAAGTTCGGCGCCTTCCTGCCCACGGAAATCCGTGCGCGTACCGAGACGCTGAACTGGCTGTTCTGGCAGATGGGCTCGGCGCCCTTCCTCGGTGGCGGCTTCGGGCACTTCTACGCCTACGCGCCGGAGAAGTACGAGTACCCGATCAACCGCTACGCGATGGAGGTCAAGCGCCAGCTCGACGTGCTCGACCGCCAGCTGGCGGAGAATCGTTACGTTGCCGGTGACGAATACACGATCGCCGACATGGCGATCTGGCCCTGGTACGGCGTGCTCGCGCGGGGCGAGCTGTACGACGCTGGCGAATTCCTTTCCGTGCAGGACTACAAGCACGTCCAGCGCTGGGCCGCGGAAGTCGCCGAGCGCCCGGCCGTGATCCGCGGGCGCAAGGTCAATCGCACCTGGGGCAATGAATCCGAACAGGCCCCCGAGCGCCACAGCGCTGCCGACCTGGACTGAACCGCAACCTGATCGGGCGGAGGAAGGCGCGAAGCCTTTCCACCGCCCTTGATCTTGCCCTGGCAGGCTGCCCGGCCCCGTCTGCCGAGGGGGCCTGCTTCAACGCTCCTCATCGCCGCGCAGTCCTCCGCGCAGCGACCTGCACTGCCCTCCTCCGACCGCTGATCCTCCACGCTGAACTATGCCGGTGCGCTCCGACCCAATGTCTATGAGCGCCGTTAAATCCGCGATAGACGCGGCCATCATCGCGACACGCGCAGCGCTCACATCCCGGTTGTTCAACACAACGTGAGGTGGATCATGAGACATACACTGGTAGCAGCGTTCGCAACGCTGACCGACGCCAACCGCACCCGCGGCGATCTGATGTCGCGGGGCATAGCGCGCGAACAGATTCACGCCATTGGTGCCGAGAGCGCCGATATCCATGCCTACGATGCGCCCTACACCACCACTCCCGACGTCCCGGTGGATCGTACGCATCACGAATCCAAGGTCACGCATTTCTTCAAATCGCTGTTCGGCCATGAACCGCACGAAACGCACCGCCACTACGCCACCGCCTATCCAGATGCCGTACGCCGCGGTGCCCTGGTGATCGCCGTGGATGTCGACGATGAAGATCAGCTGGCCAAGGCGCGCGATGCTCTGGAATACAACGGTGCCATCGACATCAACGAGCGCGGCGGCACCGGCACAGTCGAAGGCTATCCAGGCCCGAGCAGCCCCTATGCTGGCGCGACCGGCGGCGACAGTCACCTCGACAAGCACTTCAGCGCAACCGGCACGGCAACCGCTGGCAGCGACCGACCTCTGAGTGGCGCGCACACCGGCGACGGTGCCCACATCGGCAATACAACCGCGCCCGGCGCCGACCCGACCGATTACAACGACCGCAGCTCGGCCGACACCGGTCGCTATGACATCGGCGGCGCGGCCAAGCGCGCCGGCACCGACTACCCGGACACCACCGCCACCACGGCACCCACCGGTGCCGGCGCGACCGGCCACGGCAGTAGCCCGGACACGCCGGAAGTGGCACCCGGCGTCGGCACCCGTGACGCCGGCCTCTGCCGCGACCGCATCTGCGTGATCCAGCGACCGAGCTGACCGCTGCTGCGCAGTACCACGGGCCGCATCACGCGGCCCGTTTTATGTCATGTCCCGGCCGGGCGGCCGCACCCTGCCGACGCGCAATCCATCACGGCCTTAGCCTGCTGCGACGATTGGCGCAGAGCCCGACTGCTGAGTGCTGGATGCACCTGGCGTATGCTGGATTCATCCGGCAGCCCGAGTGCTGCCACGCCCTGCGAGGGCCAAGTCATGCATCTGCCGACAATCGTCCCGTCTTGCCTGCTGCTGTGCTTGTCGGTATTCCCCGACGTCTGGGCCGCACAGCTGGCCATGGAACAGACGGAAGGCGACTCGAAGAGCGCCTTCGTCCTGCATGAAGGCGGCAACATGCACACCGACCAGGCGGCCCTGCGCGAGCGTCGCGCCAAGGCGTACGAAGTGGAGCTGCGCGAAGCCCACGACGAGCTGATGGCCGCCAAATACGCCATCACCCAGAAATACCTGGCCAAGCTGCCAGCCCATGAGCGCGAAGCTATGCAGGCCGAAGTGGCCGCGCAGCACGCCACCTTCGCCTACCGCTACCCCGAAGCCCACGCGCGCTTGCTGCAGAGCAATCCGCACAAGACCGAGATCAGCCAGGACTGACGGGTCCCGAGGGCAACCCGCGCAGGGTGAAAAACGGCAACGCCTTTTCCACGCGCCCGCGTCACCGCACCACGAAACGCGAGGAGTTCACGGCGTCTAGCGCCCGCGCCGCTCCGCGCCCAACGCCCGCCGCAGCCCGGCTCGGCCAATCACCAACGCCAGACATTCCTCCGCCGCACCCAGGGCCGCATTGACCAGCGGCCTCGGCTGATAGGGCTTGCGCAGGCTCAGCCCGACCCTGGATGCGACCAGCGCCGCCGTCGCACCGAGCAAGGCCGGCACCAGCACCGGCTCGCGACGGACACCGGCCAGCGCCGCCGCGCTGACGCCGCCGGACAGCGCACGAAACATCATCGACGGCACGATGGTGCGATCCGGCGCGAAGGGCATCTTGTCGCCGATCATCTCGCTGGCCGCGAGCGTTGGCAGAAAGGTCTGCGCGGTGTCCGACGTCAGCAGTTGCGCAGCCTCCCCCGCCCCGGCGAGATCATCGCGCTCGCTCAACGCCCGGCTGACCAGCGTCGGCGCCAGCATGCTGCGCATGCCCGTCACCGCCCCGATCGCCAGGGCGGCCCATAACAAATTGCTCGAAGTCGACATCGTCAGATCTCCCGGTGGTTACCAATACCGACCGGGCGCCCGACGCCAGCGTTCGGCTGCGCAGCGCAGCCAGCGACGGATGACACGCTCGCAGTGCTCACCACTGGTAGAGCCCGTAGGCGAACACGCCAAGGCCAAAGCCCATCTGCGCCAGCAACAGCGCGCGGATGGCAAAGGTGTAGCTGATCACCCGGCTCTGCCCAAGCGCATCGGCAGCGAACAGCCGGTGGCTCTCGGGAAACTCGGCTTCCATCTCCTTCAGCGCAGTGATGGTCAGCTCCAGCAGCTGCCGGCTGCGTGCATCCACCAGCCAGAACACCTGCGCCAGCAAGACGGTAAAGGCACCGAGCAGAATCAGCAGCCCGGGCGAGAAGCCGCGCTGCAGCGCCGCCAGCACACCGCCATCGGCGAAGATCGCCAGCACCACGAAGAAGTTGAAGCCACGCAGGCGCTGCTCGGCATTGAGCTTGAAATGCGCCCAGACAAACTCTCGACCATCCACGCGATTGCCCTCAGAGGAAACCAGCTGCTAAAGCAACGCCACGCGGCGCAGCGGCAGCGATCACTCAGATAAGAGCGTCGGCTCCGGCAATAAATCCCGCCGGAAGGCGCGGCGCTCAGGCCGGATCGACCAGGTCCTGCCACTGCGCGTGGCGCTCGATGTAGCTGGCGATGAACTCGCACTGCGGCACCACCCGCTTGCCGCGGCGCCGCGCATCCTCCAGCGCGGCCTTGGCCAGCACACTGCCAAGCCCCTGCCCGGACAGGCTGGGGTCGACCTCGGTATGGGTAAAGACCATCCGCTCGCCCTGCTCGCTGTACTCGGCGGCGCCGAGTGACTGGCCGTCGACCAGCAGCTCATAGCGCTGCTGCGCGGCATCGTGGCGGACGGTGGCTTGTCGATCGCTCATGGCGGGCTCCCTCTCAGTTAATGACTGCGCTAGAGGTACGAGTGGGCGCAATGTATGAGGGTTCAGGTGGCGCGACGACGAACCGGAATGCGCCGTGCGCGTTGCTCAGGGCCTTGCAAGCCCGCGCCATGGCGCTGCTCCAGAGGTAGCGGCGGCAAGGGCTTTTGGTAACTGATAGAGGCTTGGCAGAGCAGGCAGGCCTTGAAGCTGGCGTTAGCCTCGTGCGCCGCTCGTTTGGATTTCAGCGTGACCGCCCGACACGACGATCGCCTGGTTATTGCTGAATGGGCGAAGCGCCAATACCTGCCCATACTCCTTCAGCACCTGCTCGACGGCCTCGTCGAACGGCGCATTTCGGTAGTGCGGCAGCGGGTAGAAATCGACCAGCCCCAGGGCGGTGTAGGACTCCAGATCAGGCGCCGCAGTGACGTCGTCCAGAGCCCGAATATAGTCAATGCTCGGGGCGAGTATCGCGGAGCCGGCGGATTCGCCGATATAGCACTTCCCGGCCCTGACCTGTTCCGCGATCAACCTGTCCGCGCCCTTGCGCTTCAGCTCCTGCAGCAGAAAGAAGGTGTTGCCGCCTGACACATAGATGTAATCGCCACGTTCGAGCTTGCTGACGATCTCGTCCTGAGTTGCGGTTGAAACCTCGAGTTCATTGATCACCAGACCGGCTTCGACAAGCGCCTCCCTGGCCGCAACAAGGTAGGAATTGACCTCCTCGGCAAGGCTCGCCGTAGGAATCAGCGTAACCGTCCTGCCGCGGCACTCGCCTCCGGTGAACCTGACAAACAAGTCCACGACCTCAGCAAAGGAGGATGTCAGGAAGATATTCATGGTCACCTCTGCGCTCGACTGGATTTGGGCTCGCCAGACTCGCCCCTGTTCTGAGAAAACGGCCGGATAGCTGATACAGACCTGCTGCGCTGCGTGGGAGTGCCGCGAGTGCGCCACGCTTCGACCGCCTCGACGAACTCACCCGCTACCGATCCCACGCCCGTTCGAATCAATCCACCCCGACAAAACCTCCGGTCTGGTGCTGCCACAGCCGCGCATAGAGCCCGCCGCGGGCGATCAGCTCGGCGTGGGTGCCGGTCTCGATCACCTGCCCCTGGTCGATCACCACCAGCCGATCCATGCGCGCGATGGTCGACAGCCGGTGGGCGATGGCGATCACCGTCTTGCCTTCCATCAGGGTATCCAGGCTCTCCTGAATCGCCGCCTCGACCTCCGAATCCAGCGCCGAGGTGGCTTCGTCGAGCACCAGGATCGGCGCGTCCTTGAGCAGCACCCGGGCGATGGCGATGCGCTGCCGTTGCCCGCCGGAGAGCTTCACGCCGCGCTCGCCCACCATCGCCTCGAAGGCCAAGCCGCCCTGGCTGTCGTCCAGGGTCTTGATGAAGGTGTCCGCACGGGCCTTGCGCGCCGCGGCCCAGAGTTCTTCCTCGGTGGCGTCGGGCTTGCCGTAGCGCAGGTTGTCGCGGATCGAACGGTGCAGCAGCGAGGTGTCCTGGGTGACCACGCCGATATTGGCGCGCAGGCTTTCCTGGCTGACCTCGGCGACGTTCTGCCCGTCGATCAGGATGCGCCCGCTCTCCAGGTCGTAGAGGCGCAGCAGCAGGTTGACCAGCGTCGACTTGCCCGCACCCGACGGCCCGACCAGGCCGATCTTCTCGCCCGGGCGAATGTCGATGCTCAGCCCGCTGATCACCCCGCCCTGCTTGCCGTAGTGGAAATGCACATCCTCGAAGCGCACGCCGCCCTGCTCCACCTGCAACGGCCTGGCGTCCTCAGGGTCGAGCACATCACGCGGCCGGACGATGCTCTTCATGCCGTCCTGCACGGTGCCGACGTTCTCGAAGATGCCGTTGACCACCCACATGATCCACTCGGCCATGTTGTTGATGCGGATCACCAGGCCCAGCGCCAGGGCGATGGCGCCTGTGGTGATCAGCGCCTCGCTCCACAGCCACAGCGCCAGCGCGCCGGTGCCGACGATCAACAGGCCGTTCATGCAAGTGATCAGGAAATCCAGGCTGGTTATCACCCGCGACTGCAGGCGGAACTTGCCAAGCAGCTCCTGCATGGCCTCGCGGGCGTAGCCCTCCTCCCGCGAATGGGCGAACAGCTTGAGCGTGGCGACGTTGCTGTAGCCGTCCACCACCCGCCCCATCACCTTCGAACGCGCCGCGGAAGCCGCCGCCGAGCGTGCGCGGATGCGCGGCACGAAATACCAGAGCGCGGCGCTGTAGCCGACGATCCACAGCAGCAACGGCACGATCAGGCGCAGGTCGGCGGCGGCGAACAGATACAGCGCACTGCCCGCATAGACCACAACATGCCACAGCGCATCGATCACCTGCATGGCCGAATCGCGCAGCGACGGCCCGGTCTGCATCACGCGCTGGGCGATGCGCCCGGCGAAGTCGTTCTGGAAGAAGTTCAGGCTCTGCTTGAGCACGTAGCGGTGGTTCTGCCAGCGGATCAGATTGGTCAGCCCCGGGTTGATCGCCTGATGCGTCAGCAGGTTGTGCAGGCCGAATACCAGGGGCCGGATGACCAGCGCCACCGCCGCCATCCACAGCAGTTCGTTGCGGTGCTCAGTGAAGAAGGTCCGCGCGTCATCAGTCGTCTGGGCCATGTCGATCAGTTGGCCGAGAAAAGCTGAACAGCGCCACCTCGATCAGCGCCGCGAAAAAGCCGACCACCAGCACGGCCGTCATCAACGGCCAGACCTGCTTCAGGTAATGGCCATAGAAGCGCAGCATCCCGGCCGGCGGCTCTACGTCCGGGCTGGGCTTGAAGACATCGATCAGGTTTTCGAAACGGCGGAACAGCATGGGGAAGTCTGCTTTGTGGCGAGGTGGGCGAACGTCATTCGCAAATACGACCGCTCTGGCGCGGCATCCCGGTTGGACGCCCCGAGCCCCGGAGCGTTTCGTCAACCACCTGCCCTGCCCATCGATTCGCATCGGTGGACAAGCGCAGCGTTGTCCACCCTACGCCACTCCGCCTCCTCTGCCGACACCGGGCATACGTAGGGTGGAAAACGGCGAAGCCTTTTCCACGCGCTACTTTCAGGCCACCTCGTTAGTCCTTCGGAACCGATCCCGGCCGCAGATACGGCAGCATATGCGCCACGTAATCCGCCTTGCCCAGCTCGATCCCTTCCTTACGCAGGATCGAATACGCGGTCATCACATGAAAATAGAACTGCGCCAGCGTCCAGTCGCGGGCGTACTGCTCCGCGGTCAGGTCGAAGATCATCCCGTTTGCCAGCTCATGGGCGATTGGCTTGTCCGCGTCCATATCCAGCGCATCGGCGGCGAGGCCGTCGAGCAACGCCACCGTTTCTTCGATCCGGGCATAGGCATCGGCCAGCGTGCCCGGCCGCTCACCCGCCTGCCGCCCCTCGTCCAGCAACTCGTTGATCACCGCCGGGAAGGCCTCGCCTCTCAACCGGGACACGGCTTCCCGCGCCTGCACACAGGCAAACCGAACCTGAGTCGACAGCGGAAACATATCCGGCGCTAACCGCGCGGATAACAACGCCTGCGCCTCCGCTTCCGGCAGCAGGGCCTGCGCCTTCTTTAGCCAGCCGGAGAGGGTTTTGAGCATTTGCGTGTAGGTTGGGACGAGGAGGGTTGTTAGCTGCATAGGTTTACCTTGAGAGAGGCGATCTACGCCGATTAGGTGACAGCTTTACTTGTTGGACCTATCTACCTGAAGGTAAGTAATTCTTTCTTCTTTTTTAAGGCAGGCCGGGTAAACATTCCAGCAAAAAAGCTAGCCGCTTCAGCAGCTTCTTTAGAATTTAAGCTCTAGGTCGCCTTCAAATGCATATTCACTACCCTCTTCAATCCAACATCCTGAAATCGATAAGTACTTATCCGCGTCCTCCAATAACCGAAATCTTAGCCTGCATGGCACACCTTGCTGCCCCGTTTCCTCTTGTCGAGAGTTCACCATGTCAGATTCGAAAAAATCACTTCGTAACTGAGCCACTCCAGAACGCCGCCATTTCCCTTGACCACCCCAACTGGCTATGACCTCGAAAGCTACAGATGATCTATCATCGCGAACAATAAAAGATATGACATCGATGACGTCATCATCTTCAAAATACAACTCACCTTGATACTTCACAACTCACCTCGTTACCTCAAAAATTAATCTGTGCTCTTCATATGAGAGCGACTTTATTTGCCTACAGGCTTGCTTTTGCTTGCATTTCCTTTCCGCCACTTTAAATTTAGTGGTTAGATTTCTTCGATTGGATTAGGTATATCCGCAAGTATCTCTTCTCGATCGCAGTGCCGCAGAAAGAAGTATAGGGAGGAATCAATTATCTTGAGAACTTTACCACCGCGATCGTAATCCACAAACGGTGGTTGAATCCGCTTCGCTATCTGATGCTGAGTTAGATTATGTAGAAATTGCCCAAGGTCACTGGACCTGACATCTTCAGGTCGATGATGTATTTTTCGGATTTCCTCAAGAAGTCGCCCCCGCGTCAAACCTTTTTGAATATCGTCGAAATCCTGAGTTAGAAGCAATTTTACGAAGTAGTATGGGTATGCCAGCGATGGCTTCCCGCTCTGCGCGCTTTTCCGAACCCTAACATCTACAAAAGACTCGAAGTTCCGGACGTGACGGACACCGTACTCATTGGCTTTGTCTTTCTTAGCTTTCTCCAAGTTTTCCTTGGTTATCAATACCTTGTGCGCGGAGGTTTCTTTTACACCCGCATCTAGACAACAAAGCTTGCACAGCTCTTGAACAACGCCAACGCTATCGAATGACTCAGCAACTAAGGCCTCTCTAACCTCGGAAAAATCAACATTAAGCAAAACTTCTCCTTTTTCGAGAACGGATAAGAAGTCTGATTTATCCCAGGGTTCAACTGGGACTTCTGTTACTCGATCTAGCAGGTCGCCGTTAAACTGAACGAGTCTATTAGCTTCACGCCATATACCAAGAACAATAAATACATAGTGATGATCTTGAAATATCCGAAGATCGTATGCCAACGACTCTTGCACTTCGTGAGGCAGATAATGGAAATTTTCCAATACAATAAACTTGCAAAAATTTTGCGCATGCAAAACTTCTGATACGTCCTGCGCCAAAGCGAGATTATATTCGATGTGGGTTTGCGTTCTAGATGTTCCATCTTGCACTTTATCGGACAGCTCGGCCTTTACGTCACCGCTTCCGATGAATGGAATCTTCACCTTGAAGCCGCCACCAACCTTACCCCCATGTTCATAGCTTGCTTCGACACTTTCAGACTCGAGAAAGGTAACTCCAATTTGGCGAAGAACGGATTTGTAGATGTCGATCGTGGTAGTTTGCGGGGAGCATTCAACCTTGATGTAGTCCTCCGGCTTTAGGTGCTTCAGAATTAGAGAAGTTTTCCCCTGCTTGGACGATCCGTAGACAATAACTTCATTTCCGCTGCTAAGTGCTTCCCGGAACCGTTGATCGACAGCCTCTCGTTCAATATATGATTTTATAAGAGTACTCTTCACGCCAAAAACATCGATCGTTTTATGATTCATTCACTATTCTCTCGATAAAGGGGACAGATCCATTTATTTAGCTATGTAACTCGTTCCCACCTACCCAAGCAAATTTCCATTCTTGAGTTAGAGAGCGGAGATACTGCAGCGCGGATGCAGGACGAAGAAGTCGGGATAGCGCGCCTTGAGCCCGACCGGGACGCTTCTCCAGAGGTAATCGCGGTCCGGCAGCTTCTCCAGCTGCTCGGCAGAACGCCGCTCGCCGGGCGTGCCGAACTGGCATTGCGAGCGAACAGTAAAAAAGCGCGTCATCTGTACCTTCCTTGGTAGCGGACCGGTGCAGACCGTAGCGTCGCAGCGGAACCGTGATCGAGTGCGCAGTTGCTGCGCGTGCTGGCACATTAGCCACTGCTTCCGTATGGGTAAAGCAGACGATGGATTAATCCTCGGTTTTCACACTGTCGACTGACGCGCGGTCATTCGCGCCGTTTGCACTTTCCCGCCGCCTACCCTGTCCACCCCTGCAAGGCTCAGTTGCGGAGGTGGTCGTGGAAGGCATGTTTTTCAGTAGCGGAACGACGTTGATACGCACGCTGGTGGTGGGCGTGCTGGCCTATATCAGCCTGGTGCTGTTGTTGCGTCTGTCGGGACGGCGGACGTTGTCGAAGATGAATGCGTTCGATCTGGTGGTGACGGTGGCGCTGGGTTCGACCTTCGCGACGATTCTGCTTAATCGCAATGTGTCGCTGGCCGAAGGGGTGCTGGCGTTCGCGCTCTTGATCGGGCTGCAGTATGTGGTCACCTGGTCCAGCGTGCGGGTGGCGTGGGTGCGGCGTACGGTGACGGGCGAGCCTGCGTTGCTGTTCTATCGCGGGCGTTTTCTCGGCGATGCCTTGCGCGCGGCGCGGGTGACCGAAGACGAAGTGCGGGCCGCCGCGCGCAGCCAGGGGCTGGCCGCGCTGGATGGCATCGAGGCGGTGGTGCTGGAGACCGATGGCAGTTTCAGCGTGATCACCGATGGCGCCGGCGACAGCCGTTCCACGCTGGACGGGGTGAATGTGCCGGGGCCGAATGAAAAGGGTGTTTGAGGGTGGCACCCTTCGCCGGCGGCTGATCGACGCGCCCGCCGCCGGGCGCCCGCGCCGGTCCGGTTGCAGCCGCGCGGTGGTGCCGCCAGACTCGTTGCTTTCCGCCACCCCTTCGATGCGACCTCACCGATGAAAACCAACCTCGACGAAATGCTCGCCTTTGTCAGCGTGGTCGACAGTGGCTCGATCAGCGCCGCTGCCGTGCAGCTGGAACAGACCGCTTCGGGCGTCAGCCGGGCGTTGAGTCGGCTGGAGGACAAGCTGGCGGTGACGCTGTTGCGCCGCACCACACGGCGCCTCGAGCTGACCGAGGAGGGCGAGGTGTTCCTGGCGCAGGCGCGGCGCATTCTGGCCAGCGTTGAGGAGGCCGAGGAGCAGATGGCGCTGCGACGGCAGACCCCGGCGGGGCGCTTGCGGGTCAACACCGCTTCGCCGTTCATGCTGCATGTGATCGCACCGCTGATCGGCGACTTTCGCGCGCGCTACCCGCAGATTGAGCTGGAGCTGTACAGCGACGACCGCATCATCGATCTGCTGGAGCGGCGTACCGACCTGGCCATCCGCATCGGCCCGCTGCCGGATTCCAGCCTGCATGCGCGGCCGCTGTGCCACACCATGCGCCGGGTGCTGGCGAGCCCGACCTATCTGCAGCGGCACGGCGTGCTGGAGAGCGTCGAGGCGCTGGCCGGGCACAGCCTGATCGGCTTTACCGAGCCGGACCGGCTCAACGACTGGCCGCTGCGCCATGCGCTGGGGGAAAGCTGGCGGATCACCCCGGCGCTGCGTGTCTCCAGCGGCGATACGGCGCGTGAACTGGCACTGGCCGGTGAGGGGCTGGTGTGCCTGTCCGACTTCATGACGGACAGGGATCGCCAGCGCGGCGAGCTGGTGGAGGTGCTGGCGGCGCGGCGCGTCGACGTGCGCCAGCCGATCAACGCGGTGTACTACCGCAACAGCGCGCTGGCCTCGCGCATCGCCTGCTTTATCGACTTTCTCAGCGAACGCCTGGGCGCGTAGCCGGCCACCCCTCAGCCGTTGCCGAGAATCTCGCCGACCTTGCTGGCGAAGACATCGATGGCGAAGGGCTTGGTGATCACCGCCATGTCCGGGCCGAGAAAATCGTTGGCGGCGAAGCTCTCGGCATAGCCGGTGGCGAACAGCACTTTCAGGCCGGGGCGTTGCTGGCGGGCGATGTCAGCCAGTTGCCGACCATTCATGCCGGGCAGACCGACGTCCGAGATCAGCAGGTCAATGCGTTGCCCGCTCTCGGTGATACGGAGCGCTTCGCTGGCTTCGCCGGCTTCCAGCGTTTCATAGCCCAGCTCGTTCAGCACTTCGACCACCAGCGCGCGTACCACCGGCTCATCCTCGACCACCAGGATGGTTTCGCCGGCGCCTGTGGGCGTGCGTTCGGGTTCGTGGGCGAGGGCGGTGACTTCGCCCTGATGTACCGGCAGGTAGAGGTGCACCCGCGTGCCGATATCCGGCTCGGATTCGATCTGGATGTAGCCCTTGGACTGCTTGATGTAGCCATAGACCATCGACAGCCCCAGTCCGGTGCCCTGGCCGATCGGCTTGGTGGTGAAGAACGGCTCGAAGGCTCGCGCCATGACATTCGGCGCCATGCCGGTGCCGGTGTCGACGACGCTGAGCAGCACATACTCACCCGCGGCCATGCCGCTTTTATTTGAATCGGGTGACTTGCCCATGGTGAAGCTGGCGGTCGAAAGTGTGATCCGGCCGCCGTAGGGCATGGCATCTCGCGCATTGATGACGAGGTTGATCAGCGCGGTCTCGAGCTGATTCACATCCATGCAGGCCGGCAGCAACCCGCCGCTGAGGCGCGTCTCGATGGTGATGTTCTCGCCCGTGGTGCGATGCAGCAGATCCTCCAGCGAGGCCACCAGCTGGTTGACGTCGACCGGCTTGAGGTCGAGCGCCTGCTGCCGTGAGAAGGCCAGCAGCCGCTGGGTCAGCGCGGCGGCGCGCTGGGCGGACGTCACGGCGCCGCCGATATAGCGCTCCAGCTCCAGCGGCTCGTTGCGCTGATGGCGTCGCTGCATCAGGTCGAGGCTGCCGATGATGCCGGTCAGCAGGTTGTTGAAGTCGTGGGCGATACCGCCGGTGAGCTGGCCGACGGCCTCCATCTTCTGCGCCTGGCGCAGGGCTTCTTCGGCGCGGCTGAGCTCGGTGACCTCGGTGGCCACCCGCGCTTCGAGGGTCTCGTTGAGCTGGCGCAGGCTGTTCTCGCTGACGCGCAGCGCGTCTTCGGCATACCTGCGTGCACTGATGTCGGTGCAGGCGCCAGCGACATAGGCGAGCGTGCCGTTGGCATCGCGAAAGGCCTTGGCCTTGCAGGCCAGCCAGCACTCCGCGCCGGCACGCAGCAGACGAAACTCCGCGGTGTAATCGTCGCCCCTGGCGTAGTGAGCAAAGGCCAGCCGTACATCGGCGCGGTCTTCGGGATGGACCTGCTCGACGAAGGTATCGACGCTGGTCACCTTCAGCCCGAGCGGCAGGCAGAAGAGCTGCTCCAGCCCGCTGTCCAGGCTGAGGCTGCCATCACTGAGAAACCAGGTGAAGGTGCCGATGCCGGAAGCGAGCAACGCAGCGCGAAAGCGCTCCTCGAAGTGGCTGAGACTGTCGCTGTGCTCCCGCTGGACCTCCTCGGTCACGTCTTCGACCTGGTGGATGATGTAGAGCACCTCACCCCGCTGATCGAGCACCGGAACATTCAGCGGCCGCCAGTAGCGCAGCTCGAAACCGCCGCCCAGCGCTGCGGGCCGGGGGATGTCGTAGCGGGTGATCGCCATGCGATCCGGCGCGCGGCTGCGCAGCACACGCTCAAGCGAGTCGCGCAGTACACCGGTGCCGAACTCGGTTGGATCGTCCGGATTCTTGCGGAACACGTCGAATACCGGTCGGCCCACGCTTTCTTCCCTGCGCGTGTGGGTGGCGCGCAGTTGCGCGTCGCTTGCAGCGAGGATGGTGAAATCCTGATCAGGCGCGAGGATCAGATGCAGGTTGGGGACGGCTTCGAATATCGCCTGATAGTTGAGCGTCTGCGTCATCGGACTAGCGGAACCCTTGAATGAAACCTCGGCCGGGCGCTTCCATCTGCCAGAGGTTTAATAGTGTGAATGGGCGTGCGTTCTCTCGGTGCGTCAGAGCGGAATCGGCTATGTCCCGACTCGGCCTTGCGCATTGGTCATACTCAGCAGAGGCGGCAAGGGCGACGATGGTTCCAGTAACCGGACGGAGCGCAGGAGAATATCGGAATAGCGTGACGCGATGGGCGTTGGCAGGTGCAGGTAGCGGCCGCAATGAGATCAGGTCAGAGGTCGCGCAGCCGGCTCGGGGCAGGGCGAGGGCAGGAAGGGGTCGGGGAGGTGACGGTTGATCGGAACGCCGCAAACGCCCTAAAGCGACACGGCCCTGCCCAGCGAGGTGCTGAACAGGGCCGCGGGGTTTTCTGTCACTGCGGACGCATCCGCAGGCTGGCGCTTACTGGCCGAGCAGACCGGCGTTCTGCGCCGAACCGAAGGCGAAGCCGATGAATTCCTGCACGCTCATTTCGCGGCCGTTGAAGGTCACCCGGTTGTCTGCGTAATGCAGCGAGCTGACCAGGCGTTCGCCTTCCAGGCGCGACCAGCCGGTGTCCAGCGCCATGCCGCTGAACAGCTCGGTGGCGGCGTCGGTTTCCTGCTGCAGTGCCGCCTTATCGAGCTGGCCGTCAGGCTGGTTGTTCTGCGCGACCAGTCCGGCGATGTCGCGCACCAGGTCCTTGTCGATACCGGCTTCGGCCTTGAGCGAGGCGAGCATGCTGGTGATCATCGCATCCGGGGTGAAGGCGTCTGCGCTCGGCGATTGCAGGTCGAGCACGACGGACAGACGGGCCGAGCCGTGGGCAGTCTCGAAGCCGAACTCGTCGAGGGCCAGGGTGGGTTTGTGTTCCAGCAGCTGCAGGCCATGCGCCTGCAGTTCCTGCTGCTGGGCGGCGGTCATGCCGGCGAAGGATTCCTCCGGCGTGGCGCTGCTGTCGAGGATTGCCTTGTAGCTCGCGACCAGCGCCTTGAGGCTGCTTTCCTCGAGGTTGCGCAGGCTGAAGGCGAGGGTGAGGTTGCGCAAGGCCTGGCCTTTGGCGCTGACCTCGCCGATGCCGTAGGCGATGGTCTGGTCGAGGCCGCGGCT
The DNA here is from genome assembly GCF_032106285.1 of Stutzerimonas kunmingensis. Taxonomy (GTDB): domain Bacteria; phylum Pseudomonadota; class Gammaproteobacteria; order Pseudomonadales; family Pseudomonadaceae; genus Stutzerimonas; species Stutzerimonas kunmingensis_B. Next base: position 34,923 of record NZ_DAMCPO010000022.1, on the reverse strand, counting down.
GCCGCGGCTCAGCGACTCCTCGACGGAGGCCTGCTGGATGACCACGGCGGGTTCGTCGCCGGCCTTGATTTCCATGCGTTCCAGGGTGATGGCGGACGGGCCGAAGCCGAAGCCCGCGTCATAATCCTGCTTGTCGGCGCTCAGGCCGATGCCGCGCAGGCTCACCTGTACCGGCTGGCCGCTGTCGCTGCGCTGCAGGTCGATGTCGACTTCCGCCAGTTCACCGTCCATGCGTACGTCGCTGCCGTCCTTGTTCGCCTCGAAGTTGAGGTTGGCGGGGGCGATGCGCACGCTGCCGTCTTCGTCCTCGATCTTCAGCGCGGCGGTGCGTAGATCGCCGGCCTGGCCGCCGTCGTAGCCGATGGTCACGTCACCCACCAGCGGCACTTCGCCGGAGGCGGCGTCGAACAGTTTTTGCGTCAGCGGAGTACGTTCGAGTTCGAAATGGCTCTGCGCGGCGACCGGCATCAGCTGGCCACGGCTCAGACGTGAGACGGGGAAAGGGCCGTGTTCGAGGCGATCCTGCAGCAGCAGAGCGTAGTTTTCGGTGTTGCCTTCGTCGTCCGCCACTTCGATGTCGATCTGGTAACGCGCGGTGCTGGAGAGCAGGCCGCGTTCGAAGCTGAGCAGGGTGAGGCCGACCTCGGCACCGGCGCCGACGCCCATCTCGCGCAGCTTGAGGTTGGCCTGGTCGACGGCATCACGGGCGGTCGATTCGACCTGGGTGCTGGTGTAGAAGGTAGCGGCGCCGAAGAGGGCCAGGGGAACGGCAACGGCGAGTGCGAGCTTTTTCATGGAGGCATCCTGTGCGGTGGCTGGGCAGACGTCCTGTCAGCCGGTGGTTGGCAAGCGGCGGCACTCTAGCAGCGCGCAGCGGCCGGCTCCAGCGCGCCGGGGCAGAGGATGGGAAGGGTGAGAACGTGGCAGCAGATTCGGGCGGGACGACGCCTGCTGCGCCTTCGCCGCCCTGCCTGCGTGGTTAATGCATGTTGTCCGATTTCGGCATGGGTATCGCCACACTGCTTTCCACACTGCCGGCCTCGGCGTCGCCTTCCTTGTAGAAGGGTTCGATTTCCTCGCGGGCCTGTTGCCAATGCTCGCTTTCCTTGCCTTCCGGCTGGCCTTCGGCTTGCCAGATTTCATAGGCGCGCTGGCGGATTCGTTCGTCGACGTTCATGTGACAACCTCCTGGTCGCGGGCTCGCGAACGCGAGCCGCTAAGCAGTGGAAAGGGGGCTGTGACGGAGGTTCCGGCGGGGCGACGAGCGCGCATGGCCAAAAGGTCGCAGGCTGGATAACGCCGCGCATGGAACCGCCGGCGCTGATGCGGTCGAAGCTCTGGATAAATGGCGCCGACTGGCGTTTCATTCGCTTCGCGCCACGCCCGCCTGGGCCGGCGTACCGCCTTTTCGCACAGGACTGACCGATGAGTATCGCCGCCAACGCAGGACGCCTGCCCGACCCGCACACCCTGACCCACCTGCCGCGCCTGGTGGCGCGCTACTACAGCGACCGGCCGGACCCATCCGACCCGGCGCAGCAGGTGGCGTTCGGCACCTCCGGGCACCGCGGCTCCTCGCTCAAGGGCAGCTTCAACGAGTGGCATATCCTCGCCACCACCCAGGCGATCTGCGATTACCGCCGCCAGGAAGGCATCGACGGCCCGCTGTTCATGGGCATGGACACCCACGCGCTGTCCGAACCGGCATTCATCTCGGCGCTGGAAGTGCTGGCAGCCAACGGCATCGAGACGCGCATCGACGCCGGTTGCCCGGAAACCAGCGGCGAGCCGGGCTACACGCCGACCCCGGCGATCTCCAACGCGATCCTCAGCTACAACCGCGGCCGCACCAGCGGGCTGGCCGACGGCATCGTCATCACGCCTTCGCACAACCCACCGGGCGATGGCGGCTTCAAGTACAACCCCACCAACGGCGGCCCGGCCGACACCGGGGTGACCAAGTGGATTCAGGAGCGCGCCAATGCGCTGCTGGTCGCCGGTCTCGATGGCGTCAAGCGCATGGATTACCGCCAGGCGCTGAAGGCCCCGACCACCCAGCGCTTCGATTTCATCGGCGCCTATGTCGGCGGGCTGGAGCGGGTGATCGACCTCGACGCCATCCGTGGCTCGGGTCTGAAGTTCGCCGTCGACCCGCTGGGCGGCGCCGGCGTGCACTACTGGCCGCGCATCGCCGAGCGCTTCGGTTTGCCGCTGGAGGTGCTGTCCACGGTAGTCGACCCGACCTTCCGCTTCATGCGCCTGGACTGGGACGGCAAGATCCGCATGGACTGCAGCTCGCCACATGCCATGGCCGGGCTGATCGAGAACAAGGACCGCTTCGACGTGGCCTTCGCCTGCGACACCGACCACGACCGCCACGGCATTGTCACCCGCTCCGGCGGGCTGATGAACCCCAACCATTACCTGGCGGTGGCCATCGAATACCTGTTCACCCATCGCCCGGGCTGGAGCGCCGAGGCCGGCATCGGCAAGACGCTGGTGTCCTCGTCGATGATCGACCGCGTCGCCGCCGGCATCGAGCGTCGCCTGGTGGAGGTACCGGTGGGCTTCAAGTGGTTCGTCGACGGCCTGATGGATGGCAGCCTGGGCTTCGGCGGCGAGGAATCGGCCGGCGCTTCGTTCCTCGACAAGCAGGGTGGCGCCTGGTCCACCGACAAAGACGGGCTGATCCTCGGCCTGCTCGCCGCGGAGATCACCGCAGTCACCGGCAAGGACCCGAGCGAGCGCTACAAGGCGCTGACCGACCGCTTCGGCGCGCCGGTGTATCAGCGCATCGACGCCGCGGCCAACCGCGAGCAGAAGGCACGCCTGGGCAAGCTGTCCGCGTCGCAGGTCTCGGCGAAGGAGCTGGCCGGCCAGCCGATCACGCGCATCCTCACCGAGGCACCGGGCAACGGCGCGGCCATTGGCGGGCTGAAGGTGGAAACGGCGAACGGCTGGTTCGCCGCACGGCCGTCCGGCACCGAGGACGTCTACAAGATCTACGCCGAGAGTTTCGAAGGCGAAGCGCACCTGGCGCGCATTCAGGCCGAGGCCAAGGCGCTGGTGGATTCGGTACTGGCGGGCTGAAAGCCAAGGCCCGGGGTCAGGCGTCGGGCTTTAGCTGCTGGCGGTCACTGATGCTGACCGCCAGCTGCGCGGCTTCGACGTCGTCGGTCAGGTAGCGGCTGTTGCCATCGGCATCGGTGACCCGATAGACCATGGCAATATCCGGGTGGCGCAGATGCTCGGGAATGTCGTCGCCTTCGAGCTTGGTCACGGTCACACTCATGGCTCGGCTCCTGTTGGCGGTGTCTGTCTGGCATGTGACTGCGCCGCGGCCGATCCGATCCGCTGAAACCGGGAGCCGCGCATCCGACACGGCGCGAGCGCATCGCTCAGCGTGGCGCATCCAGCGCCTTTTCCACCTCGATTTCCAGCGCATAGGCCGGCTGTTCCACGACGCGGTGGTCCAGCGTGTAGCGTCGAGCGAACTCGGCGACGCCCCAATCCAGATACTGTTCGACGTGCTTGAGCTCATGGGCCCAGAGCGCGACGTTGTCCTGCGCATCGCTGGCGTGGCGGAAGACGATGATGTCGATCAGGGTCACGGCGTTGACGTCCGGATTGCGCAGCAGGGTGTTGCCGGCATTCAGCGCCACCTCGTCGCCGACGCGGTAGTGCGCGCTTTCCAGCACGGCGAGATCGAAGAAGGCTTCGAGCTGCGAGCGGATATGCAGCGGCATCGGCTCGACGCCGCCGGCCACCAGGCGATCCCGCGATTGCTGAATCCAGTTCTGCAGCGCCAGCGCGGCCATGCGCTGCACGCGGTCATACACGGCTTGGGTGTCGCTGGCAGAACCGGGCACGCAGAGGCAGCTGCCGCTCAGGCAGATTGGCTGTTGGCCAGGCGGGCAGGCCGTCTGTGCCAGAGCCGGAGCGCCGGCCCATGCCATGCAGGCGAGCAGCAGGGAAAGGCGGCGAAGAAGCGGGGTGAACGACACGCGAAGTCCTCGAAGGCGAGGGCGAGCCCCGGGCCGGTGCGCACTATAGCCGTGCGCCCGGGGCTCGCGAAGAGGGCCTTCAGATCACCGGCGATGCGGCGCTCACCACCCGTAGGGCCAGGCCTTCATAGGGGTCGAGGTTGAAGGTCAGCTCGCAGTTCTCGGTGAGGTCGCCTTCCACGCGCTCGTGGATGATGTCCACCACCGGGCCGGGCGCCACGCCGGGCAGGCAGACGGTTTCGCTGATGGTCTCGGCGCTGAAGTTCAGCGCGGTGATCTGTACGCCTTTGCCGGCCGGCAGCTCGTGAACCATGATCAGCAACCCCGGCGCCTGCACATCGGGAATCAGGATCTGCTTGCTCGCGGCGATGTCGTAGGCCTGGCGCACGCTGAGGATGCGCTTGAGCTGGCAGGCGAAGGAACCGGTGCTCTGCAGCTGCTCGGCCAGGCTGCCATACAAGGCGCGGGCTTTCGGCAAGCCTTCGGCGGACGTCGATGCCTCCGGTGCCAGGTCCGCCAGGTCATAGCCGCCGCGGTTGATCCAACGGGTATCGCCGTCGCGCATCAGGTGCTCGACCTGCTCGGGCGCCAGCGGCAGGGCGCCGACCAGATCCCAGCCGGATAGGGCGAACACGCCGGGCTGCATGGCATTGAACATCACCAGCAGGATATGCAGGCGCTGGATCTGCTCCACTTCGGCCGGGCCGATGGCGTCCAGATCGCGGATATTCAGCGCCGCCGCGATCACGCTCGCGGTAGTGCAAGCCACGCCGTTGGTAACGAACTTGAGGTTGTAGGGCGCATGCTCGCCGGTCAGCCGTTCGTACAGCTCCTCGCGGATCAGCTCGCGCAGGTGCCCGCCGGGCAGCGTCTGGCCCTTGTAGTGGTAGTGGTCGTAGGCGTGCAGCGTCCAGAAATGCACCAGTTCCAGGGTCAGCTCGTCGTGGTTCTGCAGTGCATGGATCAGCGAGGCCGGGTCGATGCCGAAGGCGTGCACCTCGCGCAGCATCATGCGCAGGAACTCGGTGTCGCCGGTCACCAGCGCGTGGTGATAGGCCGGACGGGTGATGAAGTCGTAGGACAGGTCGGCACCGCCGTGGGACATGGCGGCGATATCGTCGATGGTCAGGTTCAGTTCCTGGAAGCTGAAGCCGCCGGCCTTGCGGATCGCGCCGGCGAGCAGCTGGTTGCCGGTGACCGACAGCGGATGGCCCTCGGACCAGGCGGTGCCCTCGGCCCTTCGCTCGACACCGAGAAAGCCGTTGGCATCCAGGCGCAGCATGCGGGCGCCGGCCACATCAATGGCATGCAGGGCATCGCCAATGATCAGCTGCTGGGCGGCGAACGTCGGATCGAGCCAGTTCAGCGACGGCTGACCTTCCTTGAAATAGTGCAGGTAGACCCAGCGCCTGACCTTGCCGTCGACCCCGGTGACTTCCCCGGTGGCGCTCCAGTCGGTGTCCTTGATGCCGGGCTCGAAGAAGATCACCCGCTGCAACTGGCCGACGATGTAGTGCTTTTCATGCAGGCGATCAACGACCGGCGGTTCGAGATTGACCGAATCGCGTCCCGGCGGCACCTCGGGCAGCAATTCCCAGTCCTCCTCGCGGATCTCCACCATGTGGTACAGCCCCGGGTAGTCGCCGTAGGCCATTTCCGCGAGGCGGAAGTCGGCGCCCTTGCCGGTGTGCGCCGGGACGATGTCGTCGATGACGATGGCGTTGTGCGCGGCGGCGACCCGGCTGAGCTGCAGCATCTGCTCTTCGGTGCCCAGCTTCGGGTCGATATCGAAGCTGATGCGGTCGAAGTTGCCATCGATGGTCGGCGTGTACTCGCGGCCGCTCAAGCCACCAGAGCGCTTCATCGGGCCGTTGTGGATACCTTGCACACCCAGCTCGGAGAGCGCGCTCCACAGGCGGTCGTTACCCAGCGCTTCGAGCACCGTACCGCCCTCGGGGGTGATGATGGCTGCCGGGTAGGCGGTGAACCACACCGAGCCAATGGCACTGGCATCGCGCGGACGCGCCTGGGCGTAGGGCCGCTGCCAGAGCCGCGCCTGGCCGGCATAGAGGCGCGACCGCTCGCGCGCCGCGTGCAACATGGACTGGTCCACCAGCCACTGGATATAGCTATCGTCTGGGGTGCTCATTCGACGTCGGTTCCCGCTGTGCTAAGGGAAATGTAGTCGTTTGAGTCGGGTGCTCCGTCATCGTTGCATCGAATCGTCCGCCGAAGTTGTCCCGGCCAGCCGCGACGGCCGGGCATCCGGCGCGGCCCGTGGCCTGACGCGCCGTGGCCGACCACGCAGGCGACGCCAGCCCAGCAGCACGCCACTGATGGCGATCGCCAGCATGCCGGCGCTGAACGCCAGCAGCAGGCCGTCACGCAGCAGCGGCCGTTGCAGCAAGGGCAGCCAATCCCAGCTGTGCAGCAGCTTGAACACCCAGCGCACGGCACGCCGGCGCTGGTCCAGCTGTTCGATAACGGTGCCGCTGTAAGGATCGATGTGCAGCCAGGTCGCCGCCGGATCGTCGAAACGCACCCGCAGCATCGGCAGCCGTCGCGGTAGATGGCTGTAGAGGCTCGGTTCGCTGCGGGCGTAGTAGTGGAAGTCTTCCTGTTCCAGCCAGTCGAAGCGCAGCTGCTGTTCGGGCCAGGCCTGGCGGACCTGGCGCTCCAGCAGGGCGCGCTCAAGGCGTTCCTGTGCCGGCTCGGCACTGGCGACGGGCAGAATGCGTGTTTCACCCTTGGCATCGCTACCGAGCAGATAGGGCTGATCGCCGAGCACCTGCCACTGCAGCTCCACCGGTTCGATACCAGCCTCGCGGAATCGGGCCAGCGCAGCGGCCAGATCCGTATCCAGCGCCTCGGTGTTTAGCGGCGCTTGCCGCAGCGCGGCGGCATCGATGATCGAGCGCTTCTCGAACAGCCCCCAGGGCTCCATCGACAGCATGCCGCTGACCAGCCAGACCAGCAGCGCCACGCCGACCAGCAGGCCGCCAACGTGGTGCACGCGGCCAGCGCCAGCCGGGTAGGGCGAGTGCGAGCCGTTGCGGTAACGCCCGGCGAAGCGCCAGCGCAGCAGCCCGATCGCCATGCCCAGCAGCACCAGCACCGCGGCCAGCAGCGCACCGTAGACCAGCGCCACCGACCAGATCGCCTTCGGCATGGCTTCACGTAACGGGTAGAGCCAGTGCAGCCAGGCGCCCAGCAGGTTCCAGGCGCGCTCGTGGGCGGTGGCGTCGCGCACCACCAGCCCGGTATGGCTGGAAACGTACAGCAGGCGACCTTCGGCATCGTTCGCCTGCACCCGATACAGCGGGCGCTCGCGGGCCAGAGCGTGGTTGCGCGTCCAAGCATCCTCCTCGACCCGGTCGAGCAAGCGCACCTCGGCGCCGTCCGCGAACTGCCGCGCGCTGGCCAGTGCCTCGGCAGCACCTATGTGCTCGATCCGCCGGCCGCTGCGCGCATCGACCGCCAGCAACGGACCGTCACCGTAGTCCAGCAGATAGCGCGGCGAGCCTCCGGCACCCGTCAGACGCAGACTGAGCGGCGTGCGCGGGTCTGCGCTGACGGCAAGCGCTGCGCCCGGTGCGATGCAGCAATCGGCACTCAGCGGCTGCAAGCGCGACAGGTGCTCCTCTGGCGTCAACTTGGGGTAGCCGACGAAGAGCATCACCACGCCGCTGACGATCCAGAGCAGGACAAACAGGCCAAGCCCGATACCCAGCCAGCGGTGCGCGAGGTACAGATAGCGCTTCATGCGGCTCAGAAGTCCAGGGTCACGGCGGCATACAGCGAGCGGCCATCACCCGGCGCATGCAGTGTCTCCGCGCCGTCGTACCAGACGTACTCGTAGTAGCGGTCGGTGAGATTCTTCAGCTGCAGGTCGACGGCCAGCTGCTCGGTCAGTTGATAGCTGGCGCCGAGGTTGAACAGCACGTAGCCGCCGTATTTGCCCTGGGTGTTCTCGCGTTCGAGGTAGTAGTCGGTCTGGCCGTTGAGCCAGGCGCTGAGCTGCAGGTCCGGCGTCGCCTGGTAGGTGCTGCCGGCCGAGTACAGCCGCTGCGGCACGTGGTCGATCTGCTGGCCCTGGCTGGACGGCAGGCTGGGGTCGGCCTTCTCGATTTCGGAGAACTGCCAGGAGTGCGCTAGCCACAGATTCAGATCGCTGGCGGGGTAGAGGTTGAGCTGGGCGTCATAACCCCAGCGGCGCGTCTGCCCGAGGTTTTCCGATTCACCGCTGGGGTCGTTGAGCCGGCGCCGCACCTCGTCCGTGGCCACCTGCTCCCAGTAGGCGATGCGCCCATCGATCCAGTGCGCGGGGCTGAACTTGATGCCGGTCTCCCAGCCATCGTTGATCGACGGCGAGAGATCGCTGGTGCGCGGCGGCACCTTGTAGGCGGCCGCGCCGGTGCCGATCTGGAAGGTCCGGCCCCAGTTGCCATACAGGCTCAGCTGCTCGATGGGGGTGTAGATCAGGCTGATCTTCGGCTGCTCGATGCTGCCGTAGTCGTTGATCGCGTAATCGTTGCCGCTCAGCTCATCGGTGAAGTCGCCCTCGATGCGGTCGACGCGAAACGCCGGGATGATCTTCAGCGACTCGACCGGCTGGATCACCGCCTTCAGGTAGGCGCCGTAGCTGTCGTAATCGAAGCGCTGGTCGCGGGTCTGGGTCACGACCTGGCGCTCGACGGTGGTGTAGCGCTCGCTGCGGTTGCGCTGCTGCTCGGTGTCGAGCCCGCCTTCAACGGCCAGGTCATGCAGCCAGGACACGTCCGGGCGATAGGTCAGCGAGGTGCGCGCGCCGTAGTGCTTTTCCTCACTGGTACGCCGCTGCTGTGGCGCCGATTGCGAGAAACGCACCCAGCGGTCGTCGTCCAGGGTGTTGAGCCAGACCTTGGTCGCCCAGCTGAGATCGCTGGCCAGCTGGCTGTCCAGATGCAGGCTGAGCTGATTCATGCGCCGCTCGCCCATGTCGCTGGATGACAGCGCGTAGGACTGACGGGGCGAGTGCCGCACGTCCTCGCGGGACAGGTAACCCGGCTCGTCGGCCTCGGCCTCGTAATTCCGGGCGATCAGGCCAAGGCGCCAGTTGCCGGCGTCCGGCGTGTAGAACCATTTGCCGGACAGGCTGGTGCGCTCGCTGCCGGCATGGTCGCGGTAGCCATCGCTCTTCTGCTGACCGATGAAGTAGTTCTGCGTCCAGTTGCCGCTTTCGATGCCCTTGGCCAGCTGCAGCTCCTGGGTGTCGTAGCTGCCGTAGCGCAGCCGCGCCTTGCCGTAGTCGCCACCTATGCGCGACTGCACGGCGACATTGCCGGCGATGTTGTACAGGCCGTAGCGCGGATCGTTGGTGCCACGCACCACCTCGATGCCGTCGATTTCCAGCGGGAACAGCATGTCCAGATAGGGCATGTTGCCGTCGTTGCTGTTGCTCGGGATGCCGTCGATCAGCAGCTTGACCGCGTTGACCTCGCCTTCGCCATTGAAGCCGCGGAAGGACAGCTTGCCGGAGCTGGTGCCCTGGCCGAATTCGGTGAGCATCACTCCCGGCGCGCGGCGAAACAGCTCCCAGCTGTAGAGCACCGGCTGCTGTTCGAGAATGTCGCTGCCGAGCAGGTCGACCGAGCTGATCACGCTGCTGGTCGGCAAGCCACCACCAGACTGGGTGGCGGTGACGGTGCTGCTGCCCAGCGACAGCGCGGAGGCAGCGGTATCGGCAAGGCTTGCCGGCAGATAAGCAGCAGCCAGGGCCGCAATAACAAGACGAGGCAGCGCAGGGCGCCGCGACAGGTGCGCAGGATGGTCGAGCATCTCGCATGTTCCTTGTGCAACAGACAGGGCCGTACGGCGAATGGCCGCAGGCAAACGCCAACACCACCGTGGTCGGTGCAGGCAATTCAGGCGAAGCAACGAAGGGTGACGCCAGCGGCGTCAGGCGAGGGGGGAGGCGCGCGGGTTAAGGGCTGGCCATTGTTGCCGTGGCGACGGCCGATGGGCGCCTGCTTCGACAGCGAGGACCGGGCCGCCACGAATTTCCTGCGGTAGCAGCGGTGCGGCGCCGGGCAGCGCTGCCAGGCCCATCGAGCCGGCGCAGCAGCAGCACGGCGGCATCCCGCCATGGGTTGCCGGTTCATGCTCGCCATGCTCCGCCGACCCGTGCAGTGCGTGCGACTGCTGCAGCTGTGCCTGCATCAACGGGCAATGGCCGCTCCAGCCGAGCAGCCGCCTGGTCTCTGCCGGCAACAGGCCCGACAGCGGCATGCTCAGCAGATGGATCAGCAGGGCCAGGCTGGCGAGCCAGGCGGGAAGGCGGCGGCGTGTCATCGACGATCCGATCAGGCGCAGGTGCGAATGGCGTTCATGATAGGAACGACTCTCAGCAAAAAGAGTTGCGCAAACTCAAGAATGTTCGCTGATCGTCAGGCCTGCCGGTTAGGTTCGCCGCGCGACGCCATCGCCACGCAGCGAACGGCAGACCTCAGCGGGCGTCGAGCAGTGCCTGCGCCGCGTCGGCGGGTTGGCCGGCCAGCTGCTGGCGCTGCGCCTGCTTCTGCTGCTTGTAGGCCAGTGCCGCGGCGGGTACCGGGGTGACGGTGCCGGTTTCCAGCCACTTCTTCAGCCTGTTGGCGTCGGCCATGTGGGTGTACTTGCCGAACGCATCGAGCACCACGAAGGCCACCGGCCGCTGTTTCATGGTGGTGCTCATCACCAGGCAATGCCCGGCGGCATTGGTGAAACCGGTCTTGCTCAGCTGGATGTCCCAGTTGTTCTTGCGCACCAGGGCGTTGGTGTTGCGAAAGCCGAGGGTGTAGTTGGGTTTGCGGAAGGCAACGGTCTTCTCGTCGGTGGTGCTGAACTGCTGTATCAGCGCGTACTGGCGGCTGGAGCGGATCAGCTTGACCAGGTCATTGGCACTGGAGACATTGCGTTCGGACAGCCCGGTGGGCTCGACATAGTGTGTGCGGGTCATGCCCAGCGCCCGCGCCTTGGCGTTCATCGCCTGGATGAAGGCCGAGTAGCCACCCGGAAAGTGGTGGGCGAGGCTCGCGGCGGCGCGGTTCTCGGAAGACATCAGGGTCAGCAGCAGCATCTCGCGGCGGCTGATCTCGCTGCCGATACGCACGCGGGAGAACACGCCCTGCATCTCCCTGGCATCGCGGATGGTCACCGGCAGCGCCTGATCCAGCGGCAGCTTGGCGTCCAGCACGACCATGGCGGTCATCAGTTTGGTCACCGAGGCGATCGGCACCACCATGTCCGGATTGCTGGAATAGAGCACTTCATTGGTCTTCAGATCGACCAGCAGGGCGCTGCCGGAGGCGAGTTCCTGTACGGCCGGCTTGGCGGCCTGGGCATGGATGGGTGGCAAAGAGGCCAGGCAGGCGAACAGCAGACTGGCGAGGGTACGACGAAAGTTCACGATGGGTGTTTCCCCGCGATGGAAGGGCGAAATGCGCTGAATGCGACGTGGTAGACGTTTCGCCAGTATAGGGAATCGCCCGCAGACTCGCCTCTTTCCGATGAGCGGTTCGTCGGAAGAGCAGCGCCAGAGCGGCCGCGTGACGATCCGGCCGGCGTTGCACTGCAGATCGGGCCGCACCTCTGCCTGTTTTCGGAGTCAAACAACCACACTTACCGAGGGGAGGTCCCACCATGTCCCGTTTCAGCAAAGCCACCACCCGCGAAGAAGTTCAACACGAGATCGACAGCCTGATGCGCGCGCTCGATGAGCTCAAGCACGATGCCGCCCACGACTCGCGCAAGCGCCTGAGCGCACTGCGTTCGCGTGCCGAGTCACTCTGGCACGACAACGACTGGGATGAGCACTATGCCGATATCTCCCGACGCACCCGCGAAGCCAGCCGTGCTGCGCGCGAATGCGCCAAGGAGCATCCGCTGGGTACCCTGGCTCTGGCCGCAGGCGCCTTTGCCGTGATCGGCTATCTGATCACCCGTCGCTGATCGGCAGCCGTCATGCTCAATGCCGAAACGCCACGGTTGAAGTTCGCCCTTTACGGCGCGCACGACGACCTTGGCAGCGCGCTGCTGGTGGAGCTGCTCAGCCGCCAGCATGAGGCCGTGGCATTGCTCGACGACCTCAATTCGATAGCCGCCCGGCCAGGTCTGCGGACCAAGCCGGGCAATCCGTTCGATGCAGTGAGCGTCAGCGAGAGCGTGGCCGGGATGGATGCGGTGGTCTGTCTGTTTCAGACGCCGCGTCTGCCGGGTGCCGATACGGTTACCGGGGAGTCGCCCCAGCGCGACTTCTACCAGGCGGTGGAGGCGCTGTTGCTCGGCCTGGAGCGCGCCAAGGTCGAGCGCCTGCTGCTGGTTGCCGATTTTCCGGCGATCGAGCTGCAGCCGGAGGTCGAGGCTGCACTGCAACGACTGGTCAGCCATCCGCTGCGCTGGACGCTGGTAGACGCGCCGTCAGCCGGTAACCAACTGACCATCGAGGCGCTGGCCGAAGCGGCTGGCAAGGGTGACGCCAATCCCTATCGGGAATTGCAACGCATCGCCGCCGGCATCGTCGATGAACTGGAAAACCCCCAGCACATTCATCAGCGCATTCACTTCAGCGGCTAGTGGCCTGTGCGGTGAGTTTGTTGAGGCAAGTTTGGATGACCATTGTTCCGAGACAAGGCGCTGCGACGAGTCATAGCGGGCTATGGCGAGGAGCAGCAACGCAGTATCGGGGCCATGGGCGCCGAAATTGACCAACTGAACTTACCAAACAGGCCACTAGCTTAGCTGCCGACGCAGTTCGGCGAGCACCGGCGCCGTGTCCGGGCGTACGCCGCGCCACAGTTCGAAGGCCTCCGCCGCCTGCTCCACCAGCATGCCGAGCCCGTCCCGGGTGTCCGCGCCCAGCGCTGCCGCCCACTGGCAGAACGCCGTGGGCCTGGCGGCGTACATCATGTCGTAGCAGAAGCTCTGACCCGGCCGGATCAGGCTGTCGGCTAGCGGTGGCAGTTCGCCGCCGAGGCTGGCCGAGGTGCCATTGATGATCAGGTCAACCGGTTCGGCAAGATCGGCGAAGGTGCTGGCGGACAGCGGCCCCAGTTCGGCGAATTCCTGCACCAGCTGTTCGGCCTTGCTCGGCGTGCGGTTGGCGATGATCAGCGCCGCGGGCTTTTGCGCCAGCAACGGCTCGAGTACGCCACGCACGGCCCCGCCAGCGCCGAGCAGCAAAATGCGCTGGCCCGCCAGCGCTACACCGGCGTTCAGCAGATCGCTCACCAGCCCGGCACCGTCGGTGTTGTCACCGAGCAGGCGGCCGTCTTCGAGCTTCTTCAGGGTATTCACCGCACCGGCACGGCGGGCGCGCTCGGTGAGTTGATCGGCCATCCCATAGGCCTGTTCCTTGAACGGCACGGTGACGTTGGCCCCCTGGCCGTCCCGGAAAAATGCCCGGGCGAACCCCGGAAAGTCGTCCAGCGGCGCCAGCAGTGCCTCGTAGCACAGCGCATGGCCGGTCTGCGCGGCGAACAGGGCGTGAATCTGCGGTGATTTGCTGTGGCCGATGGGGTTGCCGAAGACGCCGTAGCGGTCCATGGGTGAGTCCTTGCAATGTGGGGTGCAGGTAGCAGTCGAAGGTCAGGGCTGCTCGGCGAGCCAGTCGCGGTCCTGCAGGAAGTATTCGGTCAGGCGCGCTTCCGGTGTGCCTGGCTCGGGATGCTTGTCATAGCCCCAGGCCACTTGCGGCGGCAGCGACATCAGGATGGATTCGGTACGCCCGCCCGATTGCAGACCGAACAGCGTGCCGCGGTCATAGACCAGGTTGTATTCGACGTAGCGGCCGCGGCGCAGCAGCTGGAACTGCCGCTCGCGCTCACCGAATGGCGAAGCCTTGCGCCGCTGGACGATGGGCAGGTAGGCGTCGAGGTAGGCATCGCCGACCGCACGCATGAAGGCGAAACTGGTGTCGAAATCCCACTGGTTCAGGTCGTCGAAGAACAGCCCGCCGACCCCGCGCGGCTCATGGCGGTGCTTGATGTGGAAATAGCGATCGCACCATTCCTTGTAGCGCGGATAGACATCCGCACCGAACGGCGCGCAGGCGTCCCGCGCGACCCGGTGCCAGTGCACGCAGTCTTCCTCGGCGCCGTAGTAGGGCGTCAGGTCGAAGCCGCCGCCGAACCACCAGACCGGTTCCTCGCCTTCCTTCTCGGCGATGAAGAAGCGCACGTTGGCGTGGGACGTGGGCACATACGGATTGTGCGGGTGGATCACCAGCGACACACCAAGCGCCTCGAAGCCACGCCCGGCCAGATCCGGGCGATGGGCGCTGGCCGACGGCGGCAGGCTGTCGCCATGCACGTGGGAGAAGTTCACCCCGCCCTTCTCGATCAGTGCGCCGTTCTCGATCACCCGCGTCCGGCCACCGCCGCCACCGGGCCGCGTCCAGGCGTCCTCGGCGAAGCGCGCGCCGCCATCTTCGGCCTCCAGCGCAGCGCAGATGCGGTCCTGCAGATCGAGCAGATAGGCTTTGACGGCTTCGGTCCTGTGGTTCACGAAATCACCTTGCGAATGACCGCACGCAGCCCTTGAGGCGCGGCTGGGCGGTGCTTGAAACGGGGTCGGCCGGCAAGCATAGCATTCAGCTGATTGACGAACGCAGCCCCGGCGGGTTGGATAGACGCTCTTTCAATGACCAGGAGCCAGACATGTCCCAGCGCATCCAATTCAGCCAGCACGGCGGTCCCGAAGTCCTGGAACAGGTCGATATGCCGCTCAGCGCGCCGGCTGCAGGCGAAGTGCGGGTGCGCAACCATGCCATCGGCCTGAACTTCATCGACACCTATTTCCGCGGCGGTCTGTATCAGCCGCCGAGCCTCCCATCCGGGCTGGGCACCGAGGGTGCCGGTGTGGTCGATGCGGTGGGTGAGGGTGTGCAGCACCTGCAGCCGGGTGACCGGGTCGCCTATGCCACCGGCCCGCTCGGCGCCTACGGGGAGCACCACACGCTGCCGGCTCGGCATCTGGTCAAACTTCCGGACTCCATCAGCTTCGAGCAGGCTGCCGCAGTGATGCTCAAGGGCCTGACCTGCCAGTACCTGCTGCGCCAGACCCACTCGCTGCAGGCCGGCGAGACGGTGCTGTTCCATGCCGCCGCCGGCGGTGTCGGATCGATCGCCTGTCAGTGGGCGCGCGCACTCGGCGCGCAGTTGATCGGGGTGGTGGGCTCGGCGGAAAAGGCCGAGCGAGCCAAGGCCCTGGGCGCCTGGGCCACCATCGATCGTACCCGCGAGGACGTGGTGCAGCGCGTGCTGGAGCTGACCGAAGGCAGGAAGTGCCCGGTGGTCTACGACTCGGTGGGCAAGAGCAGCTGGGAAATCTCGCTGGACTGCGTCGCCCCGCGCGGCCTACTGGTCAGCTTCGGCAACGCCTCCGGGGCCGTCACCGGGGTGAACCTGGGTGTGCTGGCGCAGAAGGGCTCGCTGTTCGTCACTCGGCCAACTCTGGCCGGTTACGCCGACACGCCGGAACGTCTGCAGGCCATGGCCGATGAATTGTTCGAGATGATCGGCAGCGGCAAGATCCAGGTCGAGATCGGCCAGCGCTACCCGCTCAGCGAAGCGGCCGAAGCCCATCGCAAACTGGCGGCTGGGGAAACCACCGGATCGACCATTCTGCTGCCCTGACGCCGCGGCGGCTGCCTTTATAGGGACAGCCGCACAGTGTGTTTCACCGCCGGCTCAGGCCGGACGAATCACTTCGCCCGTGCGCAGATCGCGAATGACACTGGGGTTACGTCGCCCACCCAGCGGGCCGGTGAACACGGCGTCGAGCTGACGCGGGAAATACTGCTCGACCCGCAGCCGCGAACGCGCTGCTGGACGGCCGGCAGGGTTGGCGGACGTCGAGACCAGCGGGCCGGTCAACGCACACAGCCGCGTGACCAGTGGATGATCGGTCACCCGCAGCGCGACGCTGTCGTGCCGCCCGGTGATCCACTCCGGCAAGCGGCCGCGATGCGGCACCAACCAGGTATTCGGCCCCGGCCATGTAGCGGCCAGGCGGTCAAGCCAGCGCTCGGGCACATCGTCCAGCAGGAAGTCGAACTGCTCGATGCTGTCGGCGATCAGGATCAGGCCCTTCTCCACCGGCCGCTCCTTGAGCGCCAGCAGGCGCAGCACCGCCTCTTCATCCCATGGGTCGCAACCCACGCCCCAGACCGCTTCGGTCGGGTAGGCGATCACTCCGCCGGCGCGAACCACCCGCGCCACTTGCTGCACACGCCAATCGCCGATCATGCCGACCTCTGCCTGACTGAAAAGCCGGCAGTTTACCCAAGGCACCTGCCGTCGAGCAGGGGGCTGGACGGCCGATTCGCAACAGCCTGCAACAGACCCTCCGCATTTCGAGCGCGCAAACAACAGGGCGTGAATCGGCAGGCGCACGACATATCTGCTGTGCGACTCAGCTCCGCCTAGCGCGAGATCACCGTCCAGAAGCCGTTGTCGCAGGCCACCAGCCCGTCGACTTCCAGTTCGGTCAGCTGCGCCAGCACCTGCCCCAGCGGCTGATCGAGCGCCATGGCCAGTGCTTCACTGCTGCGCGGCGCGGCCAGCAGTTCGCGTAGCAGCGGATTGTCCGGCTGCGTCGGCGCCGGGCCTTCGCCGTCGAGCAAGTCGACGCGCTGCCAGCCGCGCAGGGCTTCGAGCACATCCTCGACCGACTCCACCAGCGCCGCGCCCTGGCGAATCAGCTGATGGCAGCCTCGGGCGCCGGGATGATGGATCGAACCGGGGATCGCGTAGACCTCCCGGCCCTGCTCGGCAGCGAGTCGCGCGGTGATCAGCGAACCGCTCGACGGGCTTGCCTCGACCACCAGCACGCCCAGCGACAGGCCACTGATGATGCGATTGCGCCGCGGAAAGTTGCTCGCCTGCGGTGGGCAGTCCAGTGGCAGCTCGGACACCAGCGCACCGCCTTCGTCGACGATCTGCTGGGCGAGGCCGACGTGACGCTGCGGATACAGCCGTTCGAGACCGGTACCGAGCACCGCGACGGTCTTGCCGCCGGCGTCCAGCGCGCCCTGATGCGCCGCACCATCAATGCCCAGCGCCAGCCCGCTGGTGATGACGAAGCCGGCACCGGCCAGGCTGCGGGAGAACGCTCGGGCATTGTCCAGGCCATTGCGCGAGGCGCGGCGGCTGCCGACCATCGCCAGCTGGGGTCGCTCGAGCAAGCCGGGATCGCCGGAAATGAACAGTAGCGGTGGCGCATCCGGCAGTTCAGCCAGCAAGGCGGGGTAGTTCGGGTCGTCCCAGCAGAGCAGATGCCGGTCCGGCTGCTCCAGCCAGGCAAGGGCGGCACTGGCACGCTCGCGGATGTCGGCGCTGCGTCGTGGCTCGGCACAACTGGCCGGCAATCCCAGCGACCGCCAGGCACTGGCCGGCGCGCTCAACGCCGACGCGGCATCGGGAAAGGCGCTCAGCAACTTGCGCAGGCGGCGTGGGCCGAGTTCGGGCAATAGATGCAGACGCAGCCGGGCTTCCAGCTCGGCAGGGGAAATGGCAGGCATGGCGAACACTCCTTGTCTCTTTGCACCGCATCCGTGCGGTGTTGTCGCAGCATGAAAAAGCCCCGCATTCGCGGGGCTCTCTTGTTTCAGGGGTTACGGACCTTGTCGCTCACCGCCAGTGAGCGGGTGGCCTGCAGTATCAGGCCGTAGCTGAGCTTGTCGTAGGTGCGGAACACCATCAGCAGGCCGGAACGCTCGTCCGGAATCTTCACGTTCTCACCCGTCACGCGGTCACGTACGGTTTCGCCGGTCTTGTAGACCGCCAGTACGTTGCCGTCCTTCAGGCCGTCGCGAGCGCCCTTGTTCAGGGTGACCACGTCAAACTGGCCGATCTGGGTAACGCCGCGCGGTACATCGAGAATCACACCGTCCACCTCCGTCGCAGGCGAGCTGGGCATGAACGTCGAGTTGACCGCACGCTCCTCGCTGGCGAACAGACGATCGCCGATGCGGGCTTCCTGGGTGGTACGGGTCAGGTGCATGGTGGCGATATCGCCTTCGACTTCGATGATGTCCACGGTGCCGATGTCATCGGCGTTGATACCGAGAAATTCGCCGGTTTCCGGATCGACGTAGGTCTTGCCCTGGCGGAAGATGCCGTACGCCGGCATGTCTTCTTCGAAGCTGCCGCGGCCGTAGATGCGGTCGCCCGCGCCGCTGACCACCCGCTCGGCGTTGCCGGCGACGATGTAGGGCGCACCCTGAAACTGCTCGGCGGTATCGATGATGCGGTTGCTCAGCAGGAAGCTGTTGATCGCTTCCAGCGGAATGGTCGGGATGGCTTCGGCCATCGGCGTGGTGCGAACGGTCGGCGACAGTTTGATGGTGCCGCGCGAGGCACCGCGGTCGAGCACCAGGCGCGGCTGGCCGTCGACGTAGACCAGGCTCAGGGTATCACCGGGATAGATCAGATGAGGGTTGGCAATCTGCGGGTTGGCATGCCACAGCTCCGGCCATTTCCACGGCTCGCGGAGGAAGCGGCCGGAAATGTCCCAGAGTGTGTCGCCCTTCACCACCGTATAACGCTCCGGATGGTTGTCCTTGAGCTGCACCGCGGCCTGGGCGAGCCCGCCGACGGCCACCAGCAGCAGGGCGAGTAGTGATTTCCTCATGTGGTGAATCCCTTTATTATGTGCCTTCACGTAAAGCGCCCTAGCGCCGCGGAACCCTTTTGGATCGCGGCATTAAGCCGTTTTCCATGCTGCTCGGCATCTTAGCAGCGGCTTTTGACTTTATTCCATAAGTGCATCACAAACGCATATGGCCATTCTGAACATCCTTGAATTTCCCGATCCGCGGCTGCGCACCATCGCCAAACCGGTGGATGTGGTCGATGACGAGATCCGTCAGCTGATCGACGACATGTTCGAGACCATGTACGAGGCTCCAGGCATCGGCCTGGCCGCGACGCAGGTCAATGTGCACAAGCGCGTGGTGGTGATGGACCTGTCCGAAGACCGGTCCGAGCCGCGAGTCTTCATCAATCCCGAATTCGAATCGCTGACCGACGAGATGGACCAGTACCAGGAAGGCTGCCTGTCGGTACCGGGCTTCTATGAGAACGTCGACCGTCCGCAGAAAGTGCGGATCAAGGCGCTGGATCGTGACGGCAAACCCTACGAGATGGTCGCCGAAGGCCTGCTCGCGGTGTGCATCCAGCACGAATGCGATCACCTCAACGGCAAACTGTTTGTCGACTATCTCTCCAGCCTCAAGCGCGACCGGATCAAGAAGAAGCTGGAAAAGATTCACCGCCAGCAAGCTTGATTCCCGAACCTCGAAGGCTTGCCATACAGGCTGAGTGAAAACGTCGCGAGCGAAGGTTAGGCAAGGACTAGGCGTCCCCGCAAAAACAGGCGAGGAAGCGGAGTTTACGGGCTGTAAATGAGCATTCCGAGCCTGGTTTTAACGCAGCATTAACTGAGCGCAGCAGTTTTCAGCAGCCTGTGCCGCAAGCCTTTTTCTTAGCGAGCCCCCCATGACCCAGCCTTTGCGCATCGTTTTCGCCGGCACCCCGGAATTCGCCGCTCAGCATCTGCAAGCCCTGCTCGACGCGGGCAAATCGATCGTTGCCGTCTACACCCAGCCGGATCGCCCCGCAGGCCGCGGCCAGAAGCTGATGCCCAGCCCGGTCAAGCAGCTCGCCGTGCAGCACGACATTCCGGTATTCCAGCCGCAGACGCTGCGTGACCCGGCGGCGCAGACGGAATTGGCGGACCTGCAGGCGGACCTGATGGTGGTGGTCGCCTACGGCCTGATCCTGCCTCAAGCGGTGCTCGACCTGCCGCGCCTGGGCTGCATCAACAGCCATGCCTCGCTATTGCCGCGCTGGCGTGGTGCCGCGCCGATCCAACGTGCGATCGAAGCCGGTGACAGCGAATCCGGCGTCACCGTGATGCAGATGGAGGCGGGCCTCGACACCGGGCCGATGCTGCTCAAGGTCCATACGCCAATATCCGCCGAGGACACCGGCGGCACGCTGCACGACCGTCTCGCCGAGCTCGGCTCGCAGGCGGTGGTGCAGGCCGTCGACGCACTGGCTGCCAGTTCGCTGGTGCCCGAAGCCCAGAACGACAGCCTCGCCACCTATGCGCACAAGCTGAGCAAGGACGAGGCGCGCATCGACTGGACTCGCCCGGCCGTCGAGCTGGAGCGGCTGATCCGTGCCTTCAACCCCTGGCCGATCTGCCACAGCACGCTGAATGGCGAAACGCTGAAGATTCACGCCGCACGCCTCGGCGAAGGCCAGGGCGAGCCCGGACGCATTCTCGAAGCGAGCAAGGAAGGGCTGACCGTTGCCTGCGCTGAAGGCGCATTGTCGCTGACTCGTCTGCAACTGCCCGGCGGCAAGTCGCTTGGCTTCGGCGACCTGTACAACAGCCGCCGCGAGCAGTTCGCCCCTGGCCTGGTGCTCGGTCAATGAACCCGCGCCTGGCCGCAGCCCGTGCGCTGAGTGTCGTGCTCTCGGGCAAAGCCTCGCTGGGCAGCAGCCTGCCCGAGGTACTCGGCAAGGTGGACGCGCGCGACCGCGGCCTGACCCAGGACCTGGCCTTCGGCACTGCACGCTGGTATCCGCGCCTGGCAGGTTTGGCCGACAAGCTGCTGCAGAAGCCATTCAAGGCTGCCGATCGCGATGTCGAGGCGCTGCTGCTGGTGGGGCTGTACCAGCTGTTCCATACCCGTATTCCGGCCCATGCGGCCATCGGCGAAACCGTCGGCTGCGTCGACAAGCTGAAGAAGCCCTGGGCCAAGGGCCTGCTCAACGCTGTGTTGCGACGCGCCCAGCGTGAGGGCGAAGCGCTGCTGACCGAGCTGGAACACGACCCAGTGATTCGCGTGGCCCATCCGCGCTGGCTGCAGAAGGCGCTCAAGGCGCATTGGCCCGAGCATTGGGAAGCCATCTGCGCGGCCAATAATGCCCATCCGCCGATGATGTTGCGGGTCAATCGCCGCCAGGTCAGCCGCGACGCCTATCTGGCTGAGTTGCAGGCCGCTGGAATCGACGCCCATCCGTGCGAGTTCAGTGAGGACGGCATTCGCCTGGTTGCGCCGTGCGACGTGCATCAGCTGCCGGGCTTTGCCGAAGGGCGGGTCAGCGTGCAGGACGAGGCCGCACAGCTGGCCGCCTCGCTGCTCGACCTGGCGCCGGGACAGCGCGTGCTGGACGCCTGTTGCGCACCGGGTGGCAAGACCTGTCACCTGCTCGAACGCGAGCCGCAATTGGCCGGGCTGATTGCGCTGGATCTGGAACCCAAGCGTCTGGTGCGCGTTCGGGAAAACCTCGAGCGTCTGCATTTACAGGCCGAACTGGTCGCCGACGACGCCCGCGCCACCGAGCGCTGGTGGGACGGCAAGCCGTTCCAGCGCATCCTGCTCGACGCACCCTGTTCGGCCACCGGCGTGATCCGCCGCCATCCGGACATCAAGCTGACGCGCCAGGCCGATGACATCGCCCCCCTTGCCGCGCTGCAGGGCGAGATGCTCGATGCGCTGTGGCCGACCCTGGACGTCGGCGGCATCCTGCTCTATGCCACCTGCTCGGTGCTGCCGACCGAGAACCGCGAGGTGATCGGCGCCTTCCTCGAACGCACGCCCGGCGCGCGCGAATTGGACCTCCCGGGCGGCTTCGGCCTGCAGCAGCCGCATGGTCGCCAGCTGCTGCCGCAGGAGAGCGGCCACGACGGCTTCTACTATGCCAAGCTGATCAAGATCGCGGCGCAGCCACGTGGTGTCAGTGGGTGAGTCGAAATCCCGGCGCAGTGCGCGCGGGCCCAACATGGAAGCGGCGGCAAACATCCGCCTTTCAGGAGTGATCGCGTGAAGATCATCATTCTCGGCGCCGGCCAGGTCGGCGGTACCCTCGCCGAACACCTCGCCAGCGAAGCCAACGACATCACCGTGGTCGACACCGACGGCGACCGCCTGCGCGATCTCGGTGATCGCCTGGACATCCGCACCATTCAGGGCCGCGGCTCGTTTCCCACGGTGCTGCGCCAGGCTGGGGCAGACGACGCCGACATGCTGGTGGCGGTGACCAACAGCGACGAGACCAACATGGTCGCCTGCCAGGTCGCCTACACCCTGTTCCATACGCCGACCAAGATCGCCCGCGTGCGCGAAGCGGCCTACTTGGTGCGCTCCGGTCTGTTCGCCAACGAGGCGATTCCGGTCGACGTGCTGATCAGCCCGGAACAGGTGGTCACCAACTACATCAAGCGCCTGATCGAACATCCCGGCTCGCTGCAGGTAATCGACTTCGCCGAAGGCAAGGCACAGCTGGTGGCGGTGCGCGCCTACTACGGCGGGCCGCTGGTCGGCCAGGAGCTGCGCCAACTGCGCCGTCACATGCCCAACGTCGATACCCGCGTGGCCGCCATCTTCCGTCGCAACCAGGCCATCCTGCCCCGTGGCGACACGGTGATCGAGGCCGATGACGAGGTGTTCTTCATCGCCGCCAGGGGCCATATCCGCGCGGTGATGAGCGAAATGCGCCGGCTCGACGAGAACTACAAGCGCATCGTCATCGCCGGTGGCGGCCACATCGGCGAGCGGCTGGCCGAAGCGATCGAGAGCCGTTACCAGGTGAAGATCATCGAGATGAACCCGGCGCGCTGTCGCTACCTGTCGGACACGCTGGACAGCACGATCATCCTGCAGGGCAGCGCTTCCGACCGCGACCTGCTGGTCGAGGAGAACATCAGCGAGGCGGATGTGTTCCTCGCACTGACCAACGACGACGAGGCCAACATCATGTCGTCGCTGCTGGCCAAGCGGCTGGGCGCGCGCAAGGTGATGTGCATCATCAACAACCCGGCCTACGTCGATCTGGTTCAGGGTGGCGAGATCGACATCGCTATCAGCCCGCAGCTCGCCACCATCGGTACCCTGCTGACCCACGTACGCCGCGGCGACATCGTCAGCGCCCACTCGCTGCGCCGTGGCGCGGCCGAAGCCATCGAGGTGATCGCCCATGGCGATCCGCGTTCGAGCAAGGTGATCGGGCGCCCCATCGAGCAGATCGCGCTGCCCCCGGGTACCACCATCGGCGCGGTGATTCGCGACGACCAGGTGCTGATCGCCCATGACGACACACGGATCGAGTCCGGCGACCACGTCATCCTGTTCCTCGTCGACAAGAAGCACATTCGCGACGTCGAGCGCCTATTCCAGGCCGGTCTGACCTTCTTCTAGCGATCATTGCTACTGCATGGACGGCCCGCCACTCGGCGGGCCGTTTCGTTTTTTCAATTACCCACGACTCCCGGCCCGATCAGCTGGAATAGACGGCATTCCCACCGATCGCCTCCATTCGATCCCGATGCCCTCCGATTTCCATTTTATGGCCAGCTTTTGTACCCTCCTGGCTTGCCGCCCGCGCGGCCTGACGATTGAGCCACGCTATCGTCGTTCGGTTTTACCGCATCAGAAGAGTCCCCAACTGAGCTCGAGCAATTGCCGCTCCTAGACAAATAACGATCCGATTCCTCGGGTCTCTACAAGGAACAGGAGAAACTCCATGAGGAACAGCACCATCCCGACACGCTCCCGCCGGCTGCTGATCGGCTGCGCCGCCCTGGCCAGCATCGGTTTCGCCAGCCTGACCCAGGCCGATACCCTGGAAGACATCAAGGACAGCAGCAGCGTCCGCATCGGCTACGCCAATGAAACCCCCTTCGCCTACACCGCTCTCGACGGCAGCGTCACCGGCGAATCGCCAGAGATCGTGCGCAAGGTGTTCGAGCGCATGCAGATCGACACCATCAAACCGGTACTGACCGAGTGGGGCTCGCTGATCCCCGGCCTGCGCGCCGGGCGCTTCGACCTCATCGCAGCGGGCATGTACATCACCCCTGAACGCTGCAAGCAGGTGCTGTTCACCGATCCGCACTACCGCCTGCTCGACACCCTGCTGGTGGCCGAAGGCAACCCGAAGAACCTACGCAGCTACGAAGACATCGCCAACAACCCGGACGTGAAGATCGCCATCATGTCCGGCACGGTGAACCTCGGTTATGCGCGCAAGGCCGGCATCAAGGATTCGCAGATTCTGCAGGTCCCGGATACCACCTCTCAGCTGCAGGCCGTGCGCGGTGGTCGCGCCGATGCCGCCATCGGCACCCAGCTGACCATGAAGGGGCTGGCGGACAAGGCCGGTGACGATGTCGAGGCCATCGCCGACTTCAAGGACGATCCAGCCCGTGCCGGTTATGGCGCGCTGGCCTTCCGTCCGCAGGACAAGGCGCTGCGTGACGCGGTCAATGCCGAGCTCAAGCAGTGGCTGGGCAGCGAGGAGCATCTGAAGACCATCGAACCATTCGGCTTTGATCGCTCCAACATCACCGACAAGACTGCCGCCGAGCTCTGCGGCGCCTGAAGCCCGTCGGGGCGGCTGGTTGGCGCCGCCGACCGCTGTCCCGCCTGTGAACGCTGACCAAGGCTGCGCCGCTGTTTGCGCAGCCTCGCTCAGCGCTCCGGAAAACCGGATAGCGCCATCATGATCGAACTGCTTCCTCTGCTGCTGCAGGGTGCCTGGGTCACCGTGAAGGTGACCTTCTTCGGCTCACTGCTGGCCATCGCCTGCGCGCTGATCGCCGCGCTGGCGCGGCTTTCGCCGGTGGCGCCGTTGCGCTGGCTGGCCATCACCTACATCGAGGTCTTCCGCGGCTCGTCGCTGCTGGTGCAGCTGTTCTGGCTGTACTTCGTGCTGCCGATGCCACCGTTCAATGTCGAAATGAGCGCCTTCGCCGTGGCAGTGGTCGGCCTGGGCCTGAACATCGGCGCCTATGGCGCCGAGGTGCTGCGCGGCGCGATCCGCTCGGTACACCAGGGCCAGCACGAAGCCTGTCAGGCGCTGAACATGACGCCGCTGACACGCATGCGCCGAATCATCCTGCCGCAGGCGTTGCTCGCGGCAATTCCGCCCGGCACCAACCTGCTGATCGAGTTGCTGAAGAACACTTCGCTGGTGTCGCTGATCACCCTGTCGGATCTGGCCTTCCGCGCCCGCCAGCTGGATCAGGCGACGCTGATGACCATGGAGATCTTCGGCCTGGCGCTGGTGATCTACTTCGTCCTGGCCCAGGCGATCAACTTCGGCATGCGCCAGCTGGAACGCCGGCTGGCCCGCGGGCGGATGCGCGGAGGCCTGTCATGAATTTCTTCGACTGGCAGTTCGCCCGCGAGATCCTGCCGCGCCTGCTGGATGCCTCGCTGACCACCATCGGCATCGCCCTGGCCGGTTTCGCCATTGCCGTGGTGCTAGGTTTGTTCCTCGCCATTGGCCGCCGCAGCCGCCTGCGCTGGCTATCCTGGCCGATCACCGGGCTGATCGAGTTCATCCGCAGCACACCGCTGCTGATTCAGGTGTACTTCCTGTTCTACGTGTTCCCCAACTACGGCCTCAACCTCAGCGCGATGCAGGCGGGCATCATCGGTATCGCCCTGCACTACGCCTGCTACACCGCCGAGGTGTACCGCGCCGGCCTGGACGCGGTACCCCGGTCGCAATGGGAAGCCGTCACCGCACTGAACATGAAGCCCTGGACCGCCTACCGCGACGTGATCCTGCCGCAAGCGTTGCGTCCGGTGCTGCCGGCGCTGGGCAACTACCTGATCTCGATCCTCAAGGACACCCCGGTGCTGTCGGCGATCACCGTGGTGGAAATCATGCAGCGAGCCAAGAACATCGGCTCCGAGAGTTTCCGCTATCTGGAGCCGATCACCATGGTCGGCCTGTTCTTTCTCATTCTCAGCCTCGGCCTCGCCTGGTGCGTGCGCCGTCTGGAAAACCGCATGGAGCTGGCCCGATGAATACGCCGATGCAGTCCACGGACACCCTGAACCCGACGCCGCAACAACCGGAGCAGGCGCAACCTTTGGTGCGCTTCGCCGGCGTGACCAAGCGCTACGGTGAACTGACCGTGCTCGACGGGCTCGACCTGCAGATAGAGGAAGGCGAGAAGGTCGCGATCATCGGCCCCAGCGGCTCGGGCAAATCCACCCTGTTGCGGGTGCTGATGACCCTGGAAGGCATTGACGAAGGCGTGATCGAGGTCGACGGCGAGCCGCTGACGCACATGCCCGACACCAGCGGGCAGTTGGTGCCGGCCAATGCCCGTCACCTGCGACGGGTGCGTGGCAAGGTCGGCATGGTGTTCCAGAGCTTCAACCTGTTCCCGCACATGAACGCGTTGCAGAACGTCATGGAAGCGCCGGTGCAGGTGCTCGGGCTGAGCAAGCGCGAGGCCCGCGAGCGGGCAGAGGAGCTGCTGGCCATGGTCGGCCTGGAGGACAAGCTGGAGCACTTCCCGGCGCAACTCTCCGGCGGTCAGCAACAGCGCGTGGCGATTGCCCGCGCACTGGCGATGCGGCCGAAGGTGATGCTGTTCGACGAAGTGACCTCGGCGCTGGACCCGGAGCTCTGCGGCGAAGTGCTCAATGTCATCCGCCGCCTCGGCGAGGCGCACAACCTGACGATGCTGATGGTGACCCACCAGATGGGCTTTGCCCGTGAGTTCGCCGATCGCGTGTGCTTCTTCCACCAGGGTCGGATTCACGAGCAGGGCAGCCCGGACGAGCTGTTCAACAACCCGCGCGAGGAACGCACCCGGGAGTTTCTCAGCGCGGTCAACGAGGCCCACTGAGCCGCTTGCGACCCAGCCCACACGAAGACGGCGAAAGCCCCGCAGCAGCTAAGACCAATGGCGTATGCTGCCGCTATTGCCCGCCGGCGGCGATGCACTAAAGTGAGGAAACGCCCCGGAGCGCTGCACCGAAAAGGTCTTCAAGATGCTCGAATCGCTGGAAAAGATGCTTTCCCAAGGCATGGACAATCCGATGCTGCGTTTCGGCCTCGGCAAGGGCTACATGGATGCCGGGCAGCCGGGGCGGGCGGCAGAGCACCTGCGCCGCTGCGTCGAACTCGATCCGAAATACTCCGCTGCGTGGAAACTGCTGGGCAAGGCGCTGCAGGCCGATGGCGACAAGCCCGGCGCCCATCAGGCGTGGGAGCGCGGAATCGCCGCGGCGAACGCCCAGGGCGACAAGCAGGCGGAAAAGGAAATGACCGTATTCCTGCGCCGGCTCGACCGGCTGACGCCCGACTGAACCGGCGCGCCGCGGCCAGCGGTCAGGTTTCGTGCACGAACTGCAGGCCGACCCCTTCGGCATCCACCCGCATCACCACCATTCGCAGTTCCGGCGCCGGAATCGGCAGGTCCTGGACCTGGCCGGTCACCTCGTCGCCGGGATGCAGCACCACCAGCTCCGGATGCCGGACGTAGACGCCGCCATCGGATAGATCACGGGTCTGCGCGAAGACCTCGCCAAAGGCCGGATGCGCAATGCGGATGCGGCACTTCATGTTGGTACGCGGATGCTGTCTCTGGTTTTGCATGCGCTCGTCCCTGTTGTTGTTGTTTGAGCCTGATCAGTACCAGCGCTTCTCGCCGGAGGGGCGTTTCTTGAAGCGCTTCATGGTCCACATGTACTGGCTGGGATAGGCGCGCACATACTTCTCGATCATTGCGCTCATCGCCGCTACGCCAGTTTCCGCATCTTCGCTGTACATCCCTTCGGGTGCGGCCTCGAGGACGACCTTGTAGCCCGAACCGTCCTCCAGACGCAATGCATGAAGGAACACCCCAACCGCCTTGCCGCCGGCGAGCATGCCGGGCACGAACTTGCTGGTCAGCGCCTGGGTGGCGAAGAAGGGCACGAAGATGCCACTGCCTTCGCTCGGCTCCGGGTCCGCCGGAATACCCACCGCACCACCGCGCCGAACCTCCTTGATGACGCTGAGAATGCCTTCCCTGGTCGAGGGCGCGACGCGATTGCCCAGCTGCACACGCTGCTGGCGCAGCAGATCGTCCACCGCCTTCAGTTTCGGCGGTCGGTAGAAGATGATCGGCTTGCATTGCGCGCAGTAGAAATGATTGAGCACTTCCCAATTGCCCAGGTGACTGGTGATGCCGACCACGCCCTTGCCCGAGGCCAGCACCGCTTGCAGCACGTCCAGGCCTTCGACTTCGCGGACCAGTTTCAGGGTCTTTTCCGCCGGCCAGATCCAGGCGCAGGCGCTTTCGGTGAAGGTCATGCCGGTTTCACGCAGGGTGCGGCCGAGCAGGGCGTCGAGTTCCGCCGGGCTCAGCTCGGGGAAGCACTTGTGCAGGTTGATTCGCGCGACGTCCCGCGAGCGGTTCGGCAGCTTCCACATCAGCCAGCCGATCATCGAGCCCAGGCCCTGGACCATGCGCCAGGGCAGTCGAGCGAACAGTCGCAGGGAGCCGACGACGATGGCACCTTTGAGCTTTTCCACACCGCACTCCGAAATTTTCAGGTTGCCTAGTCTACCTGCAACCGTCGCCAGCTTTCAGGCGCAGCGGCGGCAACGACACACATCCTGGCAGCTCAGGCGTGCAGTGTTTCAAGCATCCCGGCCAGCTCGGCGTGGCGCTCGCAATCGGTCAGGTGGTCCATGACCATGCCGCAGGCCTGCATGTAGGCGTAGCAGATGGTCGGGCCGACGAAGCTGAAGCCGGCCTTCTTCAGCGCGCGGCTCATCGCCTCGGCCTCGGGGGAGACCGCCGGCACCTGATCGATGCGCTCGAAGCGGTTGATCTTCGGCTCGCCGCCGACGAACGACCAGACGAAACCCACCGGATCCTCCAGCTGCAACCAGGCGCGGGCATTCTGCCGCGCCGCCTTGAGCTTGAGACGGTTGCGGATGATGCCGGGGTCCAGCATGCGCTCGTCGATCTCGGCATCGCTCATGCGCGCCAGGCGTTCGGCATCGAAACCGAACAGCACCTGCCGGTAGCGCTCGCGCTTGCGCAACACGGTGATCCAGGAGAGCCCGGCCTGAAAGGCTTCGAGCAAGAGGAATTCGAACAGTACCTGCGGATCGCGGGCCGGTACGCCCCATTCGCGATCGTGGTAGTCGATGTACAGCGGGTCCGTGCCGCACCAGGCGCAACGTGGCATGTGGTTTCCTTGCGCAGGCCTCGTCCGATGGCCGAAACCATCGCAAGCGCGACCATGCGGGGGGTATACTTCGAGGCTTTCTGTCGAAGCCCAGCACAGGTGAAATTTTGAGCCAGACTACGCCTGCCGTGCGCACCTTCCAAGACCTGATCCTCGCCCTGCAAAGCTACTGGGCCGAGCAGGGTTGCGTGGTCCTGCAGCCCTATGACATGGAAATGGGCGCCGGTACATTCCACACCGCCACCTTCCTGCGCGCCATCGGTCCCGAGACCTGGAACGCCGCCTATGTTCAGCCTTCGCGCCGCCCGGCCGATGGCCGCTATGGCGAGAACCCCAACCGCCTGCAGCACTACTACCAGTTCCAGGTGGTGCTCAAGCCCAACCCGGACAACATCCAGGACCTGTACCTGGAGTCGCTGCGCCGCATCGGCGTCGACACCTCGGTGCACGACGTACGCTTCGTCGAGGACAACTGGGAATCGCCGACCCTGGGCGCCTGGGGTCTGGGCTGGGAAGTCTGGCTCAACGGCATGGAAGTCACCCAGTTCACCTACTTCCAGCAGGTCGGCGGTGTGGAGTGCTACCCGGTCACCGGCGAGATTACCTACGGTCTCGAGCGCCTGGCCATGTACCTGCAGGGCGTCGACTCGGTCTACGACCTGATCTGGGCTGATGGTCCGTTCGGCACCGTGACCTACGGCGATGTGTTCCACCAGAACGAGGTGGAGCAGTCGACCTACAACTTCGAGCACGCCAATGTGCCGAAGCTGTTCGAACTCTTCGATTTCTACGAGAGCGAGGCCAACCGTCTGATGGCTGCCGAGCTGCCGCTGCCGGCCTACGAAATGGTGGTCAAGGCGTCGCACACCTTCAACCTGCTCGATGCCCGCCGTGCCATTTCGGTCACCGCGCGCCAACAGTACATCCTGCGCGTGCGCAGCCTGGCCCGCTCGATCGCCCAGAGCTACCTGCTGGCCCGCGCCAAACTCGGCTTCCCTATGGCCACCCCCGAACTGCGTGACGAAGTGCTGGCCAAGCTGGAGGCTGCAGAATGAGTGCACTGGATTTTCTCGTCGAACTGGGTACCGAAGAACTCCCACCGAAGGCGCTCGCCAAGCTGGCCGAAGCTTTCTGCGCCGGTATCGAGAAGGGCCTGAAGGACGCCGGCCTGGACTTCGTGAAAGCCCAGGCCTATGCCGCGCCGCGCCGCCTGGCGGTGCTGATCGAGCAGCTGGCGACTCAGCAGCCTGATCGCAGCATCAACCTCGACGGCCCGCCGATGCAGGCCGCCTTCGACGCCGACGGTGAGCCGACCCAGGCTGCCCTGGGCTTTGCCCGCAAGTGTGGCGTCGACCTTGCAGAGATCGATCGCAGCGGGCCGAAGCTCAAGTTCAGCCGTACCATCGAGGGCCAACCGGCCGCCCAGCTGCTGCCAGGCATCGTCGAGGCCTCGCTGAACGATCTGCCGATCCCGAAGCGCATGCGCTGGGCCGCACGCAAGGAAGAATTCGTCCGTCCGACCCAGTGGCTGGTGATGCTCTTCGGCGAGCAGGTGATCGATTGCGAGATACTCGCCCAGCGTGCCGGGCGCGAATCCCGCGGCCACCGCTTCCACAGCCCGGGCCAGGTGCATATTTCCAAGCCTTCCAGCTATCTGGAAGACCTGCGTGGCGCCCATGTGATCGCCGACTTCGCCGAGCGCCGCGAGCTGATCGCCAAGCGCGTCGAGCAGCTGGCTGCCGAGCAGAACGGTACGGCCATCGTGCCGCCGGCGCTGCTCGATGAAGTGACCGCGCTGGTCGAGTGGCCGGTGCCGCTGGTCTGCTCGTTCGAGGAACGCTTCCTCGAAGTACCGCAGGAAGCGCTGATCACCACCATGCAGGACAACCAGAAGTACTTCTGCCTGCTGGACGCCAACGGCAGGCTGCTGCCGCGCTTCATCACCGTGGCGAACATCGAATCGAAGGACCCGGCGCAGATCGTTTCCGGCAACGAGAAAGTCGTACGCCCGCGCCTGACCGACGCCGAGTTCTTCTTCAAGCAGGACAAGAAGCAGAAGCTCGACAGCTTCAACGAGCGCCTGAAGAACGTGGTGTTCCAGGCCCAGCTCGGCACCGTCTATGACAAGGCCGAGCGCGTCTCGCGCCTGGCCGGGCTGATCGCCGAGCGTACCGGCGGCGACAAGCAGCGCGCCGCGCGCGCCGGCCTGCTCTGTAAGTGCGACCTGGCCACCGAGATGGTTGGCGAGTTCCCGGAAATGCAGGGCGTTGCCGGTTACTACTACGCGCTCAACGACGGCGAGCCGGAAGACGTGGCGCTGGCGCTGAACGAGCAGTACATGCCGCGCGGTGCCGGCGGCGAGCTGCCGAGCACACTCACTGGGGCAGCTGTGGCCGTGGCGGACAAGCTCGACACCCTGGTCGGGATCTTCGGCATCGGCATGCTGCCAACCGGCTCCAAGGACCCCTACGCCCTGCGCCGCGCCGCCCTTGGCGTACTGCGCATCCTAATCGAGAAGCAGCTGGACCTGAACCTGGTCGAGGCAGTGAGCTTCGCCATCGACCAGTTCGGTACGCAGGTCAAGTCGGCCGGCCTCGCCGATCAGGTCCTGGAGTTCATCTTCGATCGCCTGCGTGCGCGCTACGAGGACGAAGGCGTCGACGTCGCTGCCTACCTCTCGGTGCGTGCCGTGCAGCCTGGTTCGGCGCTGGACTTCGACCAGCGCGTGCAGGCTGTGCAGGCGTTCCGCACATTGCCGGAAGCGGCGTCCCTGGCTGCCGCCAACAAGCGCGTCTCCAACCTGCTGAGCAAGTTCGATGCGAAGCTGCCGGAAGCGGTAGAGCCACGCTGGTTCGACAACGCCACCGAGTTCTCGCTGTACTCGGCGATTCAGCAGGCCGAGCAGGCGGTACAACCGTTGGCCGCCGCGCGTCAGTACCGCGAAGCGCTGGAGCGTTTGGCGCACCTGCGTGGCCCGGTGGATGCCTTCTTCGAGGCGGTGCTGGTAAATGCCGAAGACGCTTCGGTGCGTGCCAACCGTTATGCCTTGTTGGCCCGGCTGAGAGGACTGTTCCTTGGCGTTGCCGATATTTCCGCACTTGGCTAAGCCCGTGAAGCTGATCGTGCTGGACCGCGACGGGGTAATCAACGAGGACTCCGACGAGTACGTGAAGTCGCTGGAGGAGTGGATCCCCATTCCCGGGTCGCTGGAAGCCATCGCGCGTCTGTGCAAAGCCGGCTGGACGGTGGCGGTTGCCACCAACCAGTCCGGTGTCGCGCGCGGCAAGTTCGATCTGAGCACCCTCGGCGACATGCATTTCAAGATGCAGCAGCTGGTGATGGAGCAGGGCGGGCGCATCGACCTGATCGTGCACTGCCCACACGGCCCGGACGACGGCTGCAACTGCCGTAAGCCGAAGCCTGGAATGTTCCGCAGCATCGCCGAGCATTTCGGCCTGGCGGACCTGAAGGGTGTACCGGTGGTAGGCGACAGTCACCGCGATCTGCACGCCGGCATGCTGCTCGGCGGCGTGCCTTATCTGGTCAGGACCGGCAAAGGCCTGCGCACCCTGGAGGGTACTCTGCCGCCGGGCACTCAGGTCTTCGATGACCTTGCCGCTGTTGTCGATCATCTACTCGAGAGTTCTCGATGAGCGCCCTGTTACCCGTTCGTATCGCCCTGTTCTACTTCATGCTGGCGTTCACCGCGTTCGCCTGGTGCCTGGTGAGCCTGGTGTTCGCCCCGTTCATGGCGTTCCGCGCGCGCTATCGCTTCGTGGTACAGAACTGGTGTCGCTGCGCCGTGTGGTTGGGCAAGACGCTGGTTGGCCTGCGCTACGAGGTGCATGGCGCGGAGAATGTGCCGGCGCGTCCCTGCGTGATCCTGGCCAAGCACCAGAGCACCTGGGAAACCTTCTTTCTCTCGGCCTATTTCGAGCCGCTGACTCAGGTGCTCAAGCGTGAGTTGTTGCGGGTGCCGTTCTTCGGCTGGGCGATCATGCTGCTCAAGCCGATCGCCATTGATCGCGACAACCCCAAGGCGGCGCTGCGCCAAGTTGCCAAACAGGGTCACGAGCGTCTGGAGCAGGGCGCCTGGGTGCTGATCTTCCCGGAAGGCACCCGCGTACCAGTGGGTGAGCAGGGCAAGTTCTCCCGCAGCGGCGCGGCCCTGGCAGTCAACGCCGGTCTGCCAGTGCTGCCCATCGCGCACAACGCCGGCATGTTCTGGCCGAAGGCCGGTTGGGGCAAGCGTCCCGGCACTATCCAGGTGGTGATCGGCCCAGCCATGTTCGCCGACAGCGAGAGCCCGCGGGCCATCGCCGAGCTCAATCAACGCGCCGAAGATTGGATCAACGCGCAAGTCAGCCAGCTCGAAGCTCAGGGTCGCCCGACCCTCTGATCACTACGCTGAGGCAGGGCAGGGACGCCCGCCTCATCTTCACGAGTCCCCTATGCAGCAAATACCCAACCACCAGCTGGTCGCCGAATGGCTGCGCCTGCTGGACGGCTATCCTGCCGAAGCGGCTATCGCACTGCAGGCCGTTGCCGAAGAAAAGAGGGCCGAGCTGGCCGAGCATTTCTATTCCCAGATGCTTGCCGATCCTCATTCGGCCAGTTTCCTGTCCCATGATCAGGTGAAGAACCGCCTCGGCAAATCGATGCAGAAGTGGATCGTCACGGTATGTTCGTCGACGGCCCATAGCGACCTCGACGCCGTCATCGACCTGCAGCGCAAGGTCGGCGACATCCACGCCCGCATCGAGATTCCGGTCAGCCTGGTGCTGCGCGGCTCCCGCTCGCTCAAGGGCCGCCTGCGCCAGTTGCTGGAACAGCGCGATCTCGCCGAGCCAGTGCGACGCAAAGCGGCCCGCATGGGTTCCGACCTGATCGACCTGGCGGTGGAGATCATCTGCTTCGCCTATTCCCAGTCTCACGATCGCAACTCCCGCGCCGAGGAGGCCTATCGGCTGTTCTCCGTCTCGCAGAACATCGGCGTCGAAAAAGAGCGACAGCGCGCGGCACTGCTCGATTGGGAGAATCAGCTGATGTTCGACCTGGCGATCGGCAACCTGACCGGCGCGCTGCCGCAACTGGCGGGTTCCGAGTTCGGCCTGTGGTTCCGCCACAAGGCCTCCCACGCGTTCCAGGGTTCGCCGGAAAGCGCCAGTATCCTCGACTATATCGAGCGCATTGATCAGGAGCTCAAAGCCATTGGCGGGCTGCAGGACGCCAGTGCGCGGCTGGGCAAGCTGCATCAGATCCGCGAGCAGACCCGCTCGATCAAGTTTTTGCTCGACAGCCTGTTCGAACAGGCCAACGACCTGGAGGCCGGCCGAGACGTGCTGACGCGGCTACTCAACCGCAAGTTCCTGCCGGTGGTGATGGCCAAGGAAGTGCTTTACGCGCGCCAGTCGAACAACACCTTCGGCGTGCTCGCCATCGATGTCGACCACTTCAAGCGCATCAACGACACCCATGGCCATGACGGCGGTGACCAGATTCTGCAGCAGGTCGGTGCGCTGCTGGCCAGCAACACCCGCGGTGGCGACTATGCGTTCCGCCTGGGCGGCGAAGAGTTCCTGCTGGTATTAGTGGACATAGATGCCAACAAGGCGTTTGCCGCGGCAGAGAAGCTGCGCGAGCGCATCGCCCGTGAGCAGTTCCGTCTATCCAATGGAGCAGTTCTGCAGGTCACCGTCAGCATCGGGATGGCAGTGCATGACGGCCATCCGGATTACGAACGTCTGCTGCAACAGGCCGATCAGGCGCTGTATCAGGCAAAACACGAAGGGCGCAATCGCTGCGTGCTTCACAGTCCGGCGCTCGCCTAGCAAACGGCACGCAATGAAAAAGGGGAGCAACCTCGCGGCTGCTCCCCTTCTTTTTGCGCTTCGATTCAGG